>NZ_AUAN01000036.1 GCF_000428745.1 Veillonella magna DSM 19857 | reverse complement strand
AGCGAATTGAACAACCTCGGTGTTCGCGTAGCTAACCTTGAAAATAAAGTTGGCAACGTTAAAGTAACCGGCGACGTTCGTTTGCGTTATCAGGGCTTTGAAAAAGAAGGCCAAATTAATAAAACTGGTGAACACCAGGATAAGAAGTCAGTATTCGACTATCGTGGACGTGTACAATTCAATGCTACTGTGAACGAAAACACTAACGCAGTTGTTCGTGTAAGCACTGGTAACACTGAATTTGGTGATGCATCTTCCAGCGACGTGGAATTCGATCGCATGTACGTAAACCATAAATTTGGTAAGGACTTTAATTTAACTGCTGGTCGTTTTGGCGCGTTCGTTGGTAATGGATTGGTATACGATGATACCTTCGATGGTGCTGCATTAACTTATGCTGGTGATAAAGTAACTGCTACTGTAGCACATGGCTATTTCATGGCTGGTGGCTTGTTTGATACCGAAGCAAATGATCGTGATTACGCTGATGGTTACAGCTTTGGTACTAAAGATGCTGATGACAATCTTTCCTTCACTTTGATGCAAGCTAATGCTAAATTGGGTACGCACGCAACCTTAGGTGGCTTCTATGCAATCGGTAACAAGTTAATTGACAACGATATCTATGGCGGTTCTTTAGATCTTAACTTCAACAAAGTATGGATTGGTGGCGAATATGCTACTTGGAAAGACGACTTTGCTAGCGAAGGCGATAAGGATGCATGGGTAGCAGGTATCGGTTATGGCGACTATGATATCGCTAAAGAAGGTACTTGGGGTGTTAAAGTTCAGTACTTCGACGAAGGAAAATACTCTCCGGTAATCAGCTCCACTTGGAACCAGCCGTACAATGCTGACTACAAAGCATGGATGGCTACTGTAGACTATGCATTAGCCAAGAATGTGGGTCTTTCCGCTTACGCAACCTTCAGCGGTGAAGATCAGCAGGGTAATGATGTATCTGATTACTACCGTGCAGAACTTAACTACAAATTCTAATCTTAGACTTGTAGCGTAAATAAAAACAGAGTCTCGAAAGAGGCTCTGTTTTTTTGTATGTG
>NZ_AUAN01000035.1 GCF_000428745.1 Veillonella magna DSM 19857 | reverse complement strand
GAACCGGTGTATGTCTCCCTAGAAAGGAGGTGATCCAGCCGCACCTTCCGATACGGCTACCTTGTTACGACTTCACCCCAATCATCGACTTTACCTTAGGCGGCTGGCTCCCGAAGGTTACCCCACCGACTTTGGGTACTTCCGACTTTCGTGGTGTGACGGGCGGTGTGTACAAGGCCCGGGAACGTATTCACCGCAGTATGCTGACCTGCGATTACTAGCGATTCCGACTTCACGTAGGCGAGTTGCAGCCTACGATCCGAACTGAGAGCTTGTTTCTGGGGTTTGCTCCGCGTCGCCGCTTCGCTTCCCTCTATTAAAGCCCATTGTAGTACGTGTGTAGCCCAGGTCATAAGGGGCATGATGACTTGACGTCATCCCCGCCTTCCTCCGCATTGTCTGCGGCAGTCTCTCATGAGTCCCCACCCGAAGTGCTGGCAACATAAGATAGGGGTTGCGCTCGTTGCGGGACTTAACCCAACATCTCACGACACGAGCTGACGACAGCCGTGCACCACCTGTTTTCTGGCTCCCGAAGGAGAAAAACAATCTCTTGTTTCGTCCATCAATGTCAAGACCTGGTAAGGTTCTTCGCGTTGCGTCGAATTAAACCACATACTCCACCGCTTGTGCGGGCCCCCGTCAATTCCTTTGAGTTTCAACCTTGCGATCGTACTCCCCAGGCGGGGTACTTATTGCGTTAACTCCGGCACAGAAGGGGTCGATACCTCCTACACCTAGTACCCATCGTTTACGGCCAGGACTACCGGGGTATCTAATCCCGTTCGCTCCCCTGGCTTTCGCGCCTCAGCGTCAGTTGTCGTCCAGAAAGCCGCCTTCGCCACTGGTGTTCTTCCTAATATCTACGCATTTCACCGCTACACTAGGAATTCCGCTTTCCTCTCCGATACTCTAGATGCCCAGTTTCCATCCCCTCACGGGGTTAAGCCCCGCACTTTTAAGATAGACTTACGCATCCGCCTGCGCGCGCTTTACGCCCAATAATTCCGGACAACGCTTGCCACCTACGTATTACCGCGGCTGCTGGCACGTAGTTAGCCGTGGCTTTCTATTCCGGTACCGTCACTTCCTCGCATTATTCACACAAGGCTCTTTCGTCCCGATTAACAGAGCTTTACAACCCGAAGGCCGTCATCACTCACGCGGCGTTGCTCCGTCAGACTTTCGTCCATTGCGGAAGATTCCCCACTGCTGCCTCCCGTAGGAGTTTGGGCCGTGTCTCAGTCCCAATGTGGCCGTTCATCCTCTCAGACCGGCTACTGATCATCGCCTTGGTGGGCCGTTACCCCTCCAACTAGCTAATCAGACGCAATCCCCTCCTTCAGCGATAGCTTATATATAGAGGCCACCTTTCATATACTCTCGATGCCGAAAGCA
>NZ_AUAN01000034.1 GCF_000428745.1 Veillonella magna DSM 19857 | reverse complement strand
AAGCCTCCCACCTATCCTGTACATTCATTAACTAAATTCAATCTTAGGTTGCAGTAAAGCTCCATGGGGTCTTTCTGTCCAGTCGCGGGTAACCTGCATCTTCACAGGTACTTCAATTTCACCGGGTCCCTCGTTGAGACAGTGCGCAAGTCGTTACACCTTTCGTGCGGGTCGGAACTTACCCGACAAGGAATTTCGCTACCTTAGGACCGTTATAGTTACGGCCGCCGTTTACTGGGGCTTCAATTCAGAGCTTCGACCGAAGTCTAACCCCTCCTCTTAACCTTCCAGCACCGGGCAGGTGTCAGCACCTATACATCAGCTTTCGCTTTAGCAGGCACCTGTGTTTGTGGTAAACAGTCGCTTGCGCCTCTCTTGTGCCACTCATTCATGCTCCAAGCGCTACTGCTCTTCACACTACATGAGTCCTCCTTTTCCCGAAGTTACGGAGGCATTTTGCCGAGTTCCTTAACGAGGGTTTTCCCGCGCACCTTAGGATTCTCTCCCCGCCCACCTGTGTCGGTTTCGGTACGGGTAGTATGTCTCTCTCTAGAAGCTTTTCTCGGCAGTGTAGAATCAATCAGTTCGCTACCGTCTCCGGTCGCTCCTCATCACGCCTCAGCTTTTGAAGTGGTGGATTTGCCTGCCACTTCACCTACACGCTTAAACACGAATTTCCATCCTCGTGCTGACCTATCTGTCTGCGTCACTCCATCGATCAAACGATTCATACTAGTACAGGAATTTCAACCTGTTGTCCATCGCCTACGCTTTTCCGCCTCGGCTTAGGTCCCGACTTACCCTGAGTCGACGATCGTTGCTCAGGAACCCTTAGGCTTTCGGTGGAAAGGATTCTCACCTTTCTTTTCGCTACTCATACCGGCATTCTCACTTCCTACCAGTCCACAGCTCCTTCCGGTACTGCTTCAATCCAATAGGAACGCTCCCCTACCCAATAGCATTGCTGCTATTGCCACGACTTCGGTTCTGTACTTTAGCCCCGGACATTTTCGGCGCAGAGTCTCTCGACCAGTGAGCTATTACGCACTCTTTAAATGGTGGCTGCTTCTAAGCCAACATCCTGGTTGTTTTAGAAATTCCACATCCTTCGCCACTTAGTACAGCATTGGGGACCTTAGTCGGTGGTCTGGGCTGTTTCCCTCTTGACTATGGGCCTTATCACTCATAGTCTGACTCCCATGTATAAATATAGCCATTCGTAGTTTGACTAGGTTCGGTACCCGGTATGGGCCCTAGCCCGATCAGTGCTCTACCGCCTATATTCTCTCCATGAGGCTAGCCCTAAAGCTATTTCGGGGAGAACCAGCTATCTCCGTGTTCGATTGGCATTTCACCCCTATCCACAGCTCATCCCAAAGCTTTTCAACGCTCACGAGTTCGGTCCTCCACACAATTTTACCTGTGCTTCAACCTGGCCATGGATAGATCACTACGGTTTCGGGTCTACTATCACTAACTATTCGCCCTATTCAGACTCGCTTTCGCTTCGGCTCCGTGTTTCCCACTTAACCTCGCTAGTAACAGTAACTCGCCGGTTCATTCTTCAATAGGCACGCCGTCGCGCTGCAATTATACGCGCTTCGACTGTTTGTAGACATACGGTTTCAGGTTCTCTTTCACTCCCCTCCCGGGGTGCTTTTCACCTTTCCCTCACGGTACTATGCGCTATCGGTCCATACTGGTATTTTGCCTTGGAGGGTGGTCCCCCCTGCTTCCCACAAGGTTTCTCGTGTCTCGTGGTACTCTGGATACC
>NZ_AUAN01000033.1 GCF_000428745.1 Veillonella magna DSM 19857 | reverse complement strand
GACAACGTATAGCTGTTGCCTGTAAGATCGTCGCTTTCCGTAGCGGTTGCTGTCAAGATACCATTTGTTGCCGGATCTACAGCTACCTTCGTCTTGGCACCTGTTACTGCACTATATACAGCACTCGAGGTAATAACTTTATTTGCGTCATCACCGGTATTGGTAACAGACGCTGCCTTATTAAGGCTCAAAGCTACACCATCCTTAGAGGCTGTTGTAGTAATGTCAGTATTGCCGGTAATAGCAAAGCTAATGCCGCCATCTTTATTCAACTTCTTTTTCTCGGTAGATCCGCTATCACCTGTGAAACTAATGGTGTTATTTTCAAGTTTTGTTACCTTTTCGGTAATCTTCGTAATATCTCCGCTTGTAGAAGTAGAAATCTTAGCAATTTCATCACCAATCTTCTTATTCATCTGACCTACATTAACGGCATCATTATCTGCTTCGCCATTCGCTAGATTAGAGATTTTTTTATTACCTACATCAAGGCCATCATTTGTAATGATTACCTTAGTCCCGTTATTATCTCCACCGGAAATAGACATAATCCCTTGAAGTTCAGAGTTCAATGCATAGCTTACTTCGCCATCAGCGTTCACAGAAGATGTTAAATTATCTGTGTTTACGAAGTTCAAGCCCTTAGACAAAGCCACTTGCTGTTCGTTTTTACCATTTGCTTTGTAGGTGAGATTAGTAGCTTTAGCCACCTCTTCCCCCTTGAAACCAATAGTATATACTGCGTGGTTATCCGTAGTATCCTTCGTTTCTGTAACAGTGATAGCCTTCTGATCGCTATCTGCTTTCACTTCCGTTTTACTTGCCTTAGCAAGGTTATCTACTTCGGTCTTGTTATAGGTTTCATTTTTACTATACGTTTCATCCTTGCTGTATACATTAAGCTTATCGCGCCAGCTGGTTACATTACCATCGCTGAGATTCGACGCATCCACCTTTGCAAAGTCATCGTTGAGCGATGTTTTCATTTCATTTTCTAACTTCGTTGTATCGATGGACAATGTATAGCTGTTGCCGGTAAGGTCGTCGCTTTCCGTTTTATTTATCGTTAAAATACCATCTTCCGGATCTACAGCTACCTTCGTCTTAGCTCCACTTACTGCTGTGTATACTGCACCAGAGGTAACCACCTTATCTTTATCGGCACCGATGTTAGTAACAGACGTTGCCTTATTAAGGCTCAATGCTACGCTGCTACCGGATGCGTTAGTAGTAATATCCTCGTTACCGGTAATACCAAAGCTAATGCCGCCTTCTTGATTCAAACTCTGAGCAGCAGTAGTACTGCTACCATCACCGGTTAAGGTAATCGTATTATCTCCTAATGTCTTCACCGTCGATGTAATCGTTTCGGTAAGGGTCTTAGTAATACCATCCTTAGCCGTAGTTATCTTACTGTCTACTTGACCAACTGTAGCCGCATCTTTCGCATCCGTACCATCAGCAATATTACTGATGGTTTTACCGCCAAGTTCGATGCCTTTTTCGGTAATGGTAATTTTCGTACCGTTAGTCCCGTCTTTTCCGGCAGGACCGGTAATAGACGTAATGCCCGTAAGATCACTCTTCAAACCATAGGTAATCTGACCATTATCTCCGGATGTAGCCGTAAGATTTGCACCTGCTTGGAAGTTGAGTCCCTTGGAAAGACTAACTTTTTTAGATTCTGCATCAGTACCGGCTTTATAGCTAATGTTTGTTGCCGTAGCAATCTGATCGCCATTGAAGCCTACTGTATAGATGGTATGTCCATCTGTATCATTCGTAGATGTATCTACCGTAATTGCATTCTGACCATCAGCGGCTTTTACTTCCGTTTTGCTTGCCTTAGCTTTGTTATCTATTTCTGTCTTACTATACGTTTCTTCCTTGCTGTATACATTAAGCTTATCGCGCCAGCTGGTCACATTACCATCGCTGAGATTCGACGCATCTACCTTTGCAAAATCATCGTTGAGCGATGTTTTCATTTCGTTTTCTAACTTCGTTGTATCGATGGACAACGTATAGCTATTGCCGGTAAGGTCATCACTTTCCGTTTTATTTACTGTTAAAATTCCATCCGTTTCTGGATTTACAGCTATCTTCGTCTTAGCACCCTTCACGGCATCATATACAGCACTAGAGGTTACCACCTTATCTTTGTCCGTACCGGTATTCGTCACAGACGTTGCCTTATTAAGGCTCAAGGTTACATCGCTGCCGGATGCAGTAGTGGTAATATCTTCATTACCTTTAATGCCAAAGCTAATGCCACCTTCTTTACTCAATTTCTGAGCATCAGTTGTACTACTGCTGTCACCGGTAAGGGTAATCGTATTGTCTACTAACTTCGTTACATCGGTCTTTACCTCATTTACCTGTTTTACTGTAGCTGCATCGGTGTCCTTTTCACCATCGGCAATATTACTGATGGTTTTACCGCCAAGGTCGATGCCGTTTTCGGTAATGGTAATTGTTGTACCGTTAGTTCCGTCTTTACCTGCAGGACCACTAATAGACGTAATGCCCGTAAGATCACTGTTCAAACCATAGGTGATCTGACCATCATCGGCTGACATAGCCGTCAAGTTTGCTCCTGCTTGGAAGTTTAATCCTTTGGAAAGACTAACTTTTTTAGACTCTGCATCAGTCCCGGCTTTATAGCTAATGTTTGTTGCCGTAGCAATCTGATCACCATTAAACCCTACTGTATAGATATCCGGATTTGTTCCGTCAGATGTCTGCGTCTTAGTTACTGTAATGGCACTCTG
>NZ_AUAN01000032.1 GCF_000428745.1 Veillonella magna DSM 19857 | reverse complement strand
CTTTATCTTCTCCCAAAAAAGATAAAACCGCTATAACCCCAGTACTTAACTGGTTTTATAGCGGTTTTCACCCACACTTTTTGTCCTATAACTCTACAACCCTACCTCCCTCTATAAAAGAAAATGCAAAAGAACCTCCCGTGATTTCACGAGAGGTTCTTTTCTTCTATGCGCCGATTCCTATGGTCGTCAGCGTCAACGGACTCTGTAGAGCCGAAGGGACTCGCTTATTTCTTTTCCAGCTTTTCCAACTTCTTCTTCATCTCTTCATTATCCTGTTTCAACTGTTTCACCAAATTAAGAATTTCATCGTAAGCGGCGTTCATCTTTTCATCATTAGCGCGCATACGTGCATTTTCTTCCTTCAGTGCTACCATTTCATCCTGCAATACATAGGTGGAGCTAATCGGGCCCGCTTTGTAGCGATCCGGTACCGCTTTCTTCTCATCGGTGCGACCGAATTTGTAAGTTACCCCAACATTGGCCATCGTATGATCAGAGCCGATACTTACGCCCATATGGAACATAGTGTCCTCATTCTTATAATGAGCAATGCCGAGAGCCGCCGCCTGTTTGCCGCGGTATGTACCTACAGCCGCCATAATCTGCGTCGGTTCCAATGGATCGTACTGGATAGCCTTCAAGCCTGCCAAGGCTGCCGCATTGGCCCCTACATTGGCAATATCGTTGTTGATATTTTGCGTCAAGCCGCGAAGCTGCGATACGTTAACCGCATCATCCGGAGCGATACCTTCCGCTACGTGGGTAATGCGATTGCCGCCATTATCGAGACCTTCCGACGAAAGTCTTACCTTGCTAATGCCCGTACCCGACTGATTGATACCTTGGATTTCAAAACCGTTATCGCTTATCTTAGTATAACTGTGAGCCGGTACCCAATTACCGTCCTTATCCAATACCTTATACGCCTCACCCGTCGTAGGGTCAATAATCGGCTGCGGTTTTTCGATGGCAATGTTACCGTTCTGCATAGTAGTCTTTAAGACTTCATTGCCTTCGCTATCCGTTCTCGTCGCCGTAAAGCCATCCGAATTGATGTTAGTACTATTGGTTACTTCCTTCGGCAGACCAGTATCCGGATTCCGTACAATCTGTCCATTGCCATCTCTTTCAAAGGTGGTAGCCGTAGAGTTAAAGCCGTCAGAGCTGATATTCGTCACCTTGTCATGACCGTTTTCATCCTTAGACGACGCCGTCAACGAATCACCCTTAATCGTTACCGAGCCATTCGTATCCTTATCATAGCTCTTGATTTCACCGCCGTTGATGGTCGTGTAATTGCCGTCTTTATCTTTGGACTCGAAATGACTGCCGTCGATAGTGGTCGTTTCGTGGCTCGTCACCGGCTTGCCATCAACCATCTTCACGTTTTCCACATCGGTAGCCATCTTGCCGCCACCCGTAGTCGTTGTACTCTTCGATGTAATGGGGTTGCCGTTTTCATTGATTAACGGTTTTCCTTCGCCATCTAGTTCGGCTTTTTCTACTACGGATTCAGTAATACCGCCCTTAGTAGTCGTAGAAGACGATTCCGTAATCGGTATCTTATGACCCTTTTCGTCAAGAACCGGGTTACCGTTTTTATCAACCTTGTACAACGGCTTGCCATCTGGGCCGGTAACTACTTTGGTGAAGGAAGATGTCGTTTCCGCTCCCTTAATCACCGTGCTGTCACCGTCCTTGCCAACGCTTACGGAGTCGTTCACCTCTATGGTGTTGAGATCCTTCAGGTTCTTAGACAACTTCACCGTCAACATATCTTTGCCATTGGAAATAACACCGATGTTGCCGTCGGACAATTTTTCCTTAATGGCTGTCTTCCGTTCTTCTGCCGTAGCATTGTCACCAAGGCCTAAGTCTACTTCACCCTTAATGTTTATCTGTTTGCCCAGCTTACGGTCAAAGGTATTTGTGTGTTCTTTGCCATCCGTAGATTCACCGTCAGCACTGTCGCCGCCGAAGAACAACGGAGTATCGGCGAGATTCTTCAAGTCGCCCGTGGTTACTGCCGCATCGTTACCGATACCGCCTTCCTTACCTACCTTATCCAAGTTATCGATAAAGCTGTTCGTGCCGTCCGCGCCATTGACCTTGCCGCCGATAGCAGACTTGATGTTATCCAGCTTAACCTTGCTATTCGGATTGTTCGGGTTAACCAAGCTTGTCTTGAGGCTGTCCGCCGATACCGGGTTGGTGCCTAATATCGGAATATTCTTACCTACCGCGCCGGCTTTCGGGTTGCCGTCGTCATCCAGTTTATCCTTCGGATACCACTTGCCATCCGTACCTTGCTTCAAGCTTTCGTCCTTGTAGTAGAACTTATTGTCCTCGCCGCGAACGATGGCTTTACCATCATCGGCTTTAGCTTCTACTAGTTTATCTACGTGTACCTTGTAGGTTGGTCTGCCATTGTCATCAACCGATTTAGAAATTTCAGCTGCACCGTCGCCATCCACTGCAGTTTGTGCATTATTAATGGCTTCTTTCAAATCGCCAACGTTAACGGCATGATTAAGCATATCACCAGTAGCATCTTTCAACTTAACAGATCCGTTTTTATCTTTCAAGCCACTGTCTACATTAATGATTTGGTTGCCGCCGTTATCAAGGCCTGTGTCAGAAAGTTCGACTTTTTTGCCTTCAATTGGCTTACCATCTTTATCAACAGGAGTGATGGTAATACCTTTATTAGATACTTCCGTCTTAGGACCTGTTAACTTATTATCTTTGTCTTTGTTTTCCAAAGTCATATGGCTGCCATCAATAGTCGTGCTTTGCTTGTTACCATCTTTATCTTTCTTTTCAGAGGTAATCGTACCACCATCGATGTTAGTGCTAGATGTATTACCATCCTTATCCGTTTTAGAAGTACCAATAGTACCTGTGCCAATAGATGTACTATTATTACCCGTAGCATCCTTAACAGTCATGCCATCTTTGTTAATAACAGTGCCACCATTCCCACTTTTATCAACGTTACCTACGGTTACACTATCCAAATCAGTAAGGTCCTTAGCAATTTCTACAACCATTTCCTTATGCGTGCCACCTTGACCGTCAGCATTAAGCACATCCTTCACGTTTACATACGTGTTTTGATCCGTTGTAGATTTTTCTGGCACATGATGACCTGCTTCATCAACCTTGTTCGCAATACCACCTTTAACAGTAATAGTCTTACCAAGGTCTTGTTTCACGTCACCATTGTTACCAGTTAAGCCAAAGCCACCTGAAGCGTTGTCGGATGTACCGTCAGTAATGCTCTTAATGGCATCGCGTACATCACCAATGTTAGCTGCATTAGTAAGCATATTATCTACTTTTGCTTTATCTTCAGCGGATGGGTTAAGGATCTCATCCCATGCCATTGGATCTGCATCAGCTTTCATGCCATTGCGACGGCCACTGCCTACACGTTCTAAGGTTGCTGGAGCGCTGTTATCTTGTGTTAAGGATACGCTTTCCTTAATGATTAAGCCTTCTTCATCAGGTTTAGGTTTACCATTTTTTAATTGGTCAGGTGTGTAATACTTATCGCCTACTTTTACAAGTTTTGTACCATCCGCTAATTGGTAACCATCGCCCACTTTGGATACATCCACAGGTTCACCCGTTGGTGTACCATTAGCATCCGTCTTGGTTGCCGTATAGGTTACAGGCAAGCCAGTTACATCGATGTGGAATTCGTGAACGCCATCTTTCGACGTAATATCGGATACTTTCGTATTCGCACCGTCTACCACTTTGATGGTTTCACCAATCTTAACGGTTTGTGCGTCCCCACTGTGACCAGATGTATTCAATTTGAAGCCTGTGTCTACGAGGTTCTTCAAATCGCCAGCATTAACTACGGTGTTTTCGCTAATGCCATTAGCCTTGCCGATGGTGTCGACGTTTTTCATGAAAGTATTCTTATTTTCATGTTCAGGATCAACTACTTTGCCACCAATGCCAGATTTTACATTATCCAGTATAGTAGCTTCATTGCCATTTGGATTTACTACGCTGTTTTTCAATTTATTTTG
>NZ_AUAN01000031.1 GCF_000428745.1 Veillonella magna DSM 19857 | reverse complement strand
GCTAATGCTGAACAGCAGGCTATGATCAACCGTTTGGCTGACGAATTCTCCAGCGAATTGAACAACCTCGGTGTTCGCGTAGCTAACCTTGAAAACAGAGTTGGCAACATCAAAGTAACCGGTGACGCTCGTATTCGTTATCAGGGATCTGATGAAGCTGGGTTCTTTAATAAAAAAGGCGACAACAAAGACAAATCTAGATTCGATTTCCGTGGACGTGTTAAATTTAACGGCCAAGTAAATGAAAATACGGAATTCATGGTACGTGTGGCTTCTACTGACCGTGAATTTGGTAATGCTAGTGCTGGTAGCACTGCTTCCATCGACCGTGCATACGTTACCCATAACTTTGGTGATAAAGTAGCTTTGACTGCAGGTCGCTATCAGGGTACGGTAGGTAACGGTTTGGTATATGATGATACCTTTGATGGTGCTCAGTTGACCTATACTGGTAATAACTTCAATGCCGCTGTTGCTTATGGCTACCTTATGGAAGGTGGTTTGTTTGACACACCAATTGATAAGGTGAAAGGCAACTATGATGTTAAGATTAATGGCAATGAAGATGATAATATGAGCTTTACTCTCCTTCAAGCTAATGGGAAATTTGGTCCGCATGCTACATTAGGTGCTTTCTACCTCTTTGGTAACAAGAATGTCAAAAATGTACTTGGCGAAGACCAAGATATCTATGGCGCATCCTTAGACCTCAACTTTGGTAAAGTATGGGTTGGTGGCGAATATGCAACCTTCTCCGATGACTTCACAGGCGAAAATGGTAGCGACAACGATGCTTGGGTAGCTGGTATCGGTTATGGTGATTACAATATCGCTAAACAGGGTACTTGGGGCGTTAAAGTTAAATACTTTGATGAAGGCGTATACTCTCCGGTAATCAGCTCCAGCCCGAACTACAATCAGCCGTACAATGCTGACTACAAAGCATGGATGGCTACCGTAGACTATGCATTGGCTAAGAACGTAGGTCTTTCCGCTTACGCAACCTTTGGTGCTGAAGACCAGAAAGGCAATGATGCTCCGGAATACTACCGTGCAGAACTTAACTACAAATTCTAAGCTTAACAAGGGTAAAGGCTATAGCGGGAATGTGATTACATTAAACCCTTCTATTGTAAGCTTATATTGACCCATATTATAATTTTCTATTGTAATATGACGAAAATAGTTAAACAATACATTTGTTAGCTTATTTCGAGAGTCATAGAGTTGATGAGAGGCCTAGCTTTTACAAGCTAGGCCTTTTGTCATATATATTGGGACATCTTAACATTTGACAAAGGGTATAAAAGCAAGGGTTCTTTTTACGAATTCTGTTTATAGGGAGGCTTTTATTATGAATAAAAAGGGTTGGAAAAAGTATGTAGGCATTGTTTGTGCTGCATCCATTTTATCATGGGCTCCTGCATTTACAGCTGTAAATGTACATGCCCAAGTCCCCACTATTACACAATCCATGCAGTATCAACCCTCATGGGAAAGTAATGTTAACAAAGGTATCAATGATTTCATAGCTATGTATGGCAACAAGTCACCAAACTACGCTAATACCGTAAAGCCATACGCTGTATTCGACTTCGATAACACCACAGCAATTCTAGATATCGAAGAGCAGCTAGCCATTTGGCAGCTTGACCGATTAGCTTTTGCTATTTCTCCTGATAATATGAAAAATGTTTTATTAACAGGGATTCCAAAAGATAAATTAAATGCAGTTTATGGCGCTGATGACGGATCTGGTAAAGAAGTAAAAATACTTGATGCTATCACAGATGCAGCCAACGATTATAAGGTTCTCTATAAAAAAGGCTGGGTAACTATAAAAGGCATGCAACCTACAGCTGAAATGAAAGCTAGCCCAGAGTATCAAGACTTTAAAGCCAAGATGCGTTGGCTTTATACCGCAATCGGAGATACGATGGATTCTTCAGTAAGTTATCCGTGGGTAACTTACTGGTTTACGGGAATGACTCCTTCAGAAGTTTATAATCTTGCTAAGGAAAGTCATTTATACTACGGTGATCAAACTAAGGGGCAGACATGGACTAAAGGCAGTTATAGCAGTCCTAAAAATCTTTCTACAAAAGCGGGCCCCGTTACTGTTTCTTATAAGAATGGGATTACAGTAACTCCGCAAATGGTTGAACTCTATCGTTCTCTCAATGCAAACGGCATTGATACTTGGGTTAATTCGGCATCTCACTTAGATGTTGTCAAAGCTGCTGTAGATGCTTTCAATATTCCGGGAGTTGATGGTATTGTTGCTATGACGAACAAGCTTGATAAAGCTGGACGTTATATCAATGAATATAATTATGATTTACACGATCAAACCCAAGGTAAAGGTAAATCTACAACAATTAATAAAGTAATTGCACCACTCTATCAAGGACACGGACCTGCTCTAGCAGCTATGGACTCTCAAGGTGACTTTAACTTTGCTACTGAATTCAAGGATACTAAAATTGTTCTGATTTTCAATCGTCAGAGAAAAGATGATGCAGCTATTGTTGCCGGCATTGCAGAATATCAAAAGAAACATCATATTGACTTAGCTGCTGCCAATAAAAATGGGGATAGTTTATTCCTTCTTCAGGGAAGAAATGAAAACAATGGAACATATTGGGATTCTGACCAAACATTGCTCTTGGGTAAAAAAGACACCGCATACTTATCTCCTAAAGCATTAAAAGTAGAACATGAATTAAACCTTGGAAAATCTATTAGTGACGTTATTCAAGATAATAAAAAGGATAAAGAGCATACTGGTTATAAGACTCGCTGATTTCCATTTGCTAAATCTTACTAGGATTTGTGAATAATCTATACAAATGACTAGTTCTATCGAGAATCATGCCAAAACTCTTTGTCAAATGTTAAGTTGCCCCACTAAGACAACTTATAATATTATGGCTATTATATTTTAAGAGACTAATACTGCAGATGATACACTATGAACTTATAGGATGATGCTTATCATAAAAGCTTCATTACATTAAGCATCTCATTAGTAATTCAATCTTCAATTTAAACACGTCCTGAATACTTATCTGTAGACCTACTATTTTCTCTTAGGATATTTAGCATATGGGGCTGTAACAAAATGAGCGGTTTCACTCATTTTATTACGGCCCCTTTCTTTTTAGTAAAATCAGCTTTAGCAATATTTTAGGTGAAATCAAAATCCAGTAGATGCAAAAAATTTTTAATTATATTTTCAATAAAAAACAGAGCTCTCAAAAGAGGCCCTGCTTTATATATACTCGAAGAAAAATTTTTAAAAATCTAAAATAGACCGACTTAGCCGGAATAGATCTGCCTTATTCCTCATAATGGCCACGACAGGAATAAATGAAAAGGTTCTCTTCATCGGTATCATAGACAAGTCGATTATACTGATCTATACGTCGGCTGTATCCAGGTCTGTACCTTAACGGTTCAGGTTTACCAATTCCTTCCAAATTACCATTACGTTCTATGTCTTTTATCAACGCATTTATTTTCTTCAGCGTCTTTTTATCCTGCTGTTGCCAATACAAATACTCATCCCAAGAAATATCAGACCAAATTTTATTCATCGGCAGGATCCTCAATTAATTCTCTGCGTTTTCCTTGCCCCTTTTTAATCTGGTCCATACTTCTATCTAATTTAGCTAAGTATTCGGTATTTCTCATTGTTTTCATCAACTGATTATAATTTTCCAAACTCATGATGACAACATTCTTTTCATTCTTTCGTGTAACAATAATTGTACTTTGATTATCCGTTGCTTCGTCACAATAATTTTTTAAGTTATTACGTAATGTAGAATAATTTACAGCAATCATGTTCATCCCTCCTCTTGTAAATTTATTGTACAATATTATGTACATATAATCAAATTGATTTTGTATAGTGCAATAATTTTTCAATACATGTATACTCCTTTTTCGGTAGATTCCATCCGAAGGGGTATTTACAATGAAAAAACGTTTTGCAGCCGTATTTGCAGCAACTGCTGTATTAGGCGTAACAACTGCATTCGCAGCTAACCCGTTC
>NZ_AUAN01000030.1 GCF_000428745.1 Veillonella magna DSM 19857 | reverse complement strand
TTTGTTCTCTTTTACCTTAGTTACTTCTTCGTTGATTTCATTTACAAACGTTCCTTGCGGGGCATGACCGTTAATGTATTGTAAGAAATAAAAAATATTCCGAGGGATTCATAGATGTCTCGCTGGTCAGGTCTTACGAATGACGCATCTTCGACATCTATGAATCCCTCTTTCCCAGCACCGGGGAGAAGAGAGTACTGTATACAGGTTGAACAACGTCATTCGCTAGACCTGACTTGCGATACCTATATGCAGGACTCTTTTTATACTTGTATTCATTATAACAGAGGAATAATTATGATTGCATTGCGAATTAGGAAATAAGCGTGCTTTTATTTTATAGACATGAAATAAACCGTAGCAAGAGAATGCAGTCCCTTACCACGGCTTTTGATATATTAATTCTTTTCTTAAATATCCATTCCATGTTTATGGGCAATCGCCTTAATGGTCTCGGCTGAAAGATTGGATGCAGCTACAATCGTTTCTAATGATACGTGTTTCTCTAAAAGAGCTAAAATAAAACGAAGTTGCTCTTTTTGTACACCTTCCTCTATACCTTTCCGAATACCTTCTTCAAGTCCAATATTACGGGCGATTCGTTCACGTCTTTCGATTTCCATTGCGTATGTCATATATGATTTCTCCATTTCTTTGCTTTCTTTAACCTTAGTCACTTCTTCGTTGATTTCATTTACAAACGTTCCTTGCGGGGCATGACCGTTAATGTATTGTAAGAAATAAAAAATATTACGAGAGATTCATAGATATCTTGATGGTCAGGTCTTACGAATGACGCATCTTCGATATCTATGAATCCCTCTTTCCCAGCACCGGGGAGAAGAGAGTCCTGTATATAAGTTGAACAACATCATTCGCTAGACCTGACTTATGACGCCTATATACAGGACTTTCTTTCATATTACATATACGTCTAATCGGACGCTTTTACTGTCTCGGCGAATAGCAATTGATTTTTCTGCTTCCGGGAATTCAATGGACTGAATGGTGATACCTAAAATTTTTTCAATCAATCGTTTGCAAATGCGTTTGTTATGCATTACCTTTTCGAACAAAAAGTAAGAACTTGATGGATGCACATATATCTCGGTGGTCAGGTCTTACGAATGACACACCTGCGACATATGCGCACCCATCATTCCCACCGTCCGAGATTAGGAAAGTCTGGCATATAGGTTGAGTGAAGGCATTCGCCAGACGTAACTGAACGATACCTATATGTTGGACTTTCAATAGTATCATCATGCACTTCCTTTTTCTCATTGTAACATCACTAAAAGGAATTGCAAAATGAACAGTGGGAAAGTTGTGACTGCTAGTGTAGTCTTTCCTTGTATTTATTATAACAGAGGAATGCTTATTACTGTATTGCGAAATTACATTTCAATATGATATTCTACTAAGGATTAGAAGCATTGAGAGCTTTTACATTAGGAGGGTATTCATAATGAAACTTTACCGTACAAAAAAATTTCTCAGTGTAGGTGTAGTAGGCATGATTCTATATACTGTGATGAGTGCGACAACAACGTACGCGAATTCACCTAGTGATTCAGTAACCGGTGATGGACGTAAGGATACGTATGTAAATGGTATTGTGTACCAGTTATCCGCCGAGGTTGTGGGATTGCAAAAGCAAGCGTTTGTCCTTGCTAAATTGCAGTTAGATAATGCCTTGAAGCATCCTGAACGATATGACAAACCGCTGGCAATCGTAACAGATGTGGATCAAACGATTATGTCGGATACTACCTACCAAGCAACCATGATGAATAAACCCGGAACGTGGGATAACGGACCACGTAAAGGGTATTATCATGCGGTAGCTTCTACAGCAGACCAACCAATTCCGGGGGCTGTAGAATTTTTTAACTATGCAAAATCAAAAGGTGTAACAAGTTTTTATATCACCAATCGCGCTTACGATACAAAAGAGTTAGCTGTTGCACAGTTACAACATTTTGGATTCCCGGATGCGGATGATTTGCATGTTATGCCAATGAATGAAGCTCGCGAATTTAATAAGGATGCGCGACGTGCTGAAGTAGCTAAAAACTATGATGTAATTTTATATCTGGGCGATAATATCAGTGACTTTACATCGGCTTTTAGAAAGGAACTAGGTCCTATCAATCGTACAAAACTAGCTTTGTCTGATACCTATGAAAAGAAGTGGGGAACCGAATGGATTGTACTTCCCAATGCTACGTATGGAGATTACATTCCTACTGTTTGGTACAACAAGCCCGAGGCAAATAGAAATGAAGCAACCCGTGAGTTATTTCATTACTGGGATTATACGAATCCACAATGGAATACGTGGTATGATGGCTTTGTGAAAGACTAACTATTTTTAGTGTTAGCCAACAGTAACTGAATAATTCTATTAGTATGAAGGTGCTTCTAATCAAATATTATAAATAATACGAGCCGTAGTAAGAGGACATGATCCCTTACTACGGCTTATTAAGTAGTGGTAGATTTACAATACGTGATGTTCTTTAGCAAGAGCCTCTATTTCTTGTACCGTCAATGAAGTACACTTACTAATTACATCAAGAGGGATATTTTCTTCTAACATAGCTAAGGCAGTTTGAGCTAATCCCTTTTTCATACCTTTTTGTATTCCTTCTTTCATCCCTATATTACGGGCGATTCGTTCACGTCTTTCGATTTCCATTGCGTATGTCATATATGATTTCTCCATTTCTTTGTTCTCTTTTACCTTAGTTACTTCTTCGTTGATTTCATTTACAAACGTTCCTTGCGGGGCATGACCGTTAATGTATTGTAAGAAATAAAAAACATCATCGTCTAAGTCCGAATACGGAAATATATCAGGTGACTCGTAGGGAATGACGGCAGTACTATTAAGAAATAATTTCGTCGTTCCATCATTAAGTTCCAGGTTAGTATCTTCAAGGCAAAGGTTCCGAAATGTATACATCGGACGACCTAATCCAAATAGATCAAAGGTACAGATAAAGATGATATATGTAGAATTGAGTTCTGCATAGTTGCGACCTTTATTGATCAGATCCATATCAATCATGCTTTGATAGTAACGAGTACGGCGGATGAGTTCATCATCCAGTGGATTGGTACATTACATTTCAATGTCGTAAACACGTCCTGTGTTATCGGTTACATACACATCTAGACGGACGCTTTTACTATCGCGTCGAATGGCAATTGATTTTTCTGCTTCCGGGAATTCAATGGACTGAATGGTGATACCTAAAATTTTTTCAATCAACCGCTTGCAAATTCGTTTATTATGCATTACTTTTTCGAATAGAAAATTTTCTGTAATCGTCACATCTTGCCATGATGGCATACGGTATTGATGTGTACTGTAACTTTTAGTACCTTCGTGTAATAGAATTTGAGATGATACTTCATAAGTTTGATACGCCCAATTTTCATGCATTGATGCAATAGGCTTTGCTGTGTTCATTTAAATACACTTCCTTTTCCTCATTGTAGCATCGCTAAAGGGAATTGCAAAATGAACAGTGGGAAAGTTGTGACCGCCAGTGTAGTCTTTTCTCATATTTATTATAGCAGAGGAATGTTTGTAGCTACATTGCTATTTTGGAAAGACTGATAGATTAATAAAAGATTTATGACTCTTCACATACAAAAAAACAGAGCCTCTTTCGAGACTCTGTTTTTATTTACGCTACAAGTCTAAGATTAGAATTTGTAGTTAAGTTCTGCACGGTAGTAGTTCGGTGCATCATCACCATTCTGGTCTTCACCATTGAATGTTGCATAAGCGGAAAGACCTACGTTCTTAGCCAATGCATAGTCTACCGTAGCCATCCATGCTTTGTAGTCGCTGTTGAACGGCTGGTTCCAAGTGGAACTAATTACCGGAGAGTATTTTCCTTCGTCAAAGTACTGAACTTTAACGCCCCAAGTACCTTCCTTAGCGATATTGTAGTCGCCATAACCGATACCTGCTACCCAAGCGTCTTTGTCTCCATCATTAGCAAAGTCATCTTTCCAAGTAGCATATTCGCCACCAACCCATACTTTGTTGAAGTTCAGGTCTAAGGAACCACCGTAGATATCATTATCGAGGTTCTGGTTACCCCAAGCATAGAAACCACCTACAGTTGCATGATTACCTAATTTTGCATTTGCCTGGAATACAGTTACGGTAGCGTTATCATCAGCACTCAAACCATCAAAGGACTTACTATAATCTGCATAATAGTCTGTGTTACCAATTTTATTCTGCAAAGTGTCGAATAAAGTACCCGCTACGAAGTATCCATGAGCTACAGTAGCGTTTACTTTATCACCAGCATAGGTTAATGCAGCGCCATCAAATGCATCATCATAAATTAAGCCATTACCGATGAAAGCGCCAAAACGACCAGCTGTCAAATTGAAGTCTTTACCGAAGTTGTGAGTTACATACATGCGATCGAATTCTACATCGCTAGAAGAACCATTACCGAATTCGGTATTACCAGTACTTACACGTACAACTGCGCTCGTATTTTCATTTACCGTAGCATTGAACTGAATACGTCCACGATAATCAAATTTGGAGCGTTTATCAAATTTACCGTCTTTTTTAACGATTCGTGCACCATCTTCAAGTGCATCTTTTGCGACCTTACCGTCTTTTTCACTTACAACGCCCAAAGCAACGGCATCGTCAACATCTTCTTTATCCAAGCCTAAATCTTGGAAACTCTGGAATCCGCCATCTTCATCATATCCCTGATAACGCAAACGAACGTCGCCGGTTACTTTAACGTTGCCAACTTT
>NZ_AUAN01000029.1 GCF_000428745.1 Veillonella magna DSM 19857 | reverse complement strand
GCTAAAAGGGATGCTGCGGATTTGAAATTGACTGGGGTAATCGGTCAGGAAATATCTGATCGCAAAGCAGCCGATGTAGCAGAAAAGTGGGCACGCGTAGCTGCCGATAAGAAAGAGGCGGATGCTCGTGAAGCAGCAGATAATCAATTAAATAGCAAGATTGTTGCTGAAAGTTGGGCACGCTCTGCCGCTGATGCTCGTTTGAGTGAACGTATTGATCAGAGTAATGCAGCCCTTGACAATGAAACTAAAGAACGTAAAGCTGCTGATACTGAACTTGGCAATCGCATCCATAGTGTATCTAAAGATGTTAAGAAGGTGGGGGCACGTGCTGCTGCTTTAGCAGGTTTACATCCGCTTGATTTTGATGAAACAACCAAGTTTAGCTTTGCTGCTGCCACGGGTAGTTACAAGAGTGAAAATAGCGTAGCTCTTGGTGCATTTTATCGTCCGAATAAAAATGTTATGGTAAGTGCAGGTAGTACTCTTGGCAGTGATGCAGCTTATAATTTGGGTATTAGCTTCAAGTTTGGTAGTGAAACAGCTAAGACAGAAGTAAATAGCTTCTCTACACAACAACTTTATGCCGCTGTAGCTGAATTGCAACGTCAGATGGCTGCCCAACAGCAAACAATTGAAGCGCAGCAGCAAGAAATTAATGCTTTAAAAAATGCTCAGAATGCATAAATAGTGTTTGGTCATACTTGTTCCAATTACTCACACTCAACAAGTATTTGACTATAGATAAAAGGTTGAATTAAAGCTTTTTATCGAAAAATGGATGGCATTGAAAGAAATGTCATCCATTTTTTATTTTTTCCACAATGCAAATCAAATGAAGATAAGTTATAGATATACTATGCATAGCACTACATAAGGAAATAAATTGTACCTACACCGATTGCTTCCTTTTTCGGTTTAAAAGAAGCACGTCTACTTTTAGAGGAATACCGGCGCACCGGTATAAATCCTAGTCATAAAGAGGAAGCGATTACGGGCGAAAGGCAGACGTTTGCTAATAGAAATAAAAAGTATTTTGGTGCATTTATGTGTTTGGCTATTACCGGCTCCTAAGCTGGCATCGATACAAGCGTTGAAAGAGCGTGGTTATGATACGATTCCCTCATATGGTGTAGAGCCGATTAATGTACCCGGCGCCGTAGGAGCGTGGATGGCTTTGTACGAACGATTCGGTTCATTGGATTTGATGACGGTTATGGAGCCGGCTATTCGCTATGCGGAGGAAGGGTACCCAGTATCACCGAATATTAGCCGATTATGGGAAGAAGCTGAAGGAATTTATACTAAATTTAAGGCGCGACCGGAGTTTCAAGGTTGGTTTGATACGTTTTTACCGCAAGGCCGTTATTATCGTCCGGGAGAAGTATTTGCTTCCAAAGATTTGGCGCGAACATTGCGACGGATTGCAGAAACGAAAGGCGAGGATTTTTACCGTGGCGAATTGGCAAAGACCGTAGATGCTTTTATGAAAAAGCATAATGGGTTCTTGCGTTATGAAGATTTAGCGGCATATACTCCGGAATGGGTTGAGCCTATCAGCGTGAACTATCGCGGTTATGATATATGGGAGCTTCCGCCTAACGGTCATGGGATTACCGTGTTGATGGCGCTAAATATATTGAAGGCTTGGAATTTTACGGAGAGAGATACCATAGAAACGATGCATCGTCAAATCGAAGCGATGAAGTTGAGCTTTGTGGATACAAAGGAGTATGTAGCTGAGCCGTCGCATATGAAAGTGACGGTAGAAGAGCTGCTGTCAGAGTGTTACGCTATAGACCGTCGCGCTCTTATCGGTACTGAAGCTATTGAACCGGTGGTTGGTGATCCGCGGTATAGTTCGACAGTTTATTTTTCAGTGGCTGATAAAGACGGCAATATGGTTTCTTTCATTCAAAGTAACTATCGTGGCTTTGGATCGGGCATTGTTGTACCGGGAACGGGAATTTCCTTCAATGACAGGGCAGAAAACTTTTCTTTTGATGAAAGCCATCCTAATGCGCTAGTCGGCGGTAAACGACCATACCATACGATTATTCCTGCATTCCTTACTAAAGATGGTGAAGCCGTAGCTTCTTTTGGGATTATAGGGGGCTTTATGCAACCACAGGCACATGTGCAGGTAGCGATGAATCTTACTGATTTTGGCCTTAATCCTCAGCAGGCATTGGATGCACCGCGGTGGCAGTGGATTGGTGGTAAACGAGTAGAGGTAGAGCAGGAGACACCTAATTATATCATTCGTCTTTTGCAGAGACGCGGACATGAAATTATCGTACAACCGGATCCGTATCATATGGGACGAGGACAGATTATTGTCCGTGATAAGAACGGTATTCTTTGTGGAGCAACGGAGAAACGAACGGATGGGCAAATTGCGTCGTATTAATTAGAATCGACAAGGGGTGACTAATGATAGATACAAAACTAAGTGCAAGGACAAGAACCAGTGAGGCTTAGACAATAGAAAAAATTAAGGATGTATAAGCTATAATGTAACTTGTACGAACAAATCTCGTACAAGTGCATTGTATGTGAATTGTATCTTATGTGAATATATTTTAATAAGAAGGACCTCTTTCGTGTGAAGTGAACCTCTTTTGTTAGATTGTGTCTAACAAAAGGGGTTCGCTTCATTATGGGGGTCTATTTATTTTGGAAAAAGACGGTGTGCAGTTTCATGATTATAATGTTGTCGCACTGTAAATCGTATGGTTTACAAAGAAAAAATTTTAAGTGGACGATACTATTTTACAGATTTAACGTCATGTATACAAAAAACAATAAAAAATTTTAAAAATATTTATTGATAATAAGCATCACATGATATAGAAATTTTCGAATATAGCAATGTTGCTAAAATAGAATTATAATGATGCATAAATTGATATTTTGATACAGGTAATTATGCATAATAAAAATCTAAAACGGTAATAATAGGCTGTGTTGATGGATTAGTTGCTTTCAATTGAAAATTTTGTAAGAAGAAATATTTTTGATGCATATGTGTATGTGTATAGGCAGACATATGCTTAATGAAAAAATCTATCAAAATAGGCATCGAACTTGAAAAACAGCGGAGTTTAGGCCTTTGGACAAAGTGCGATTGAGCGTATATAATGAAGTTGAATTATACGATGTATGTTATGTACAAGGTATATGGATTACTTGGGTTTGCCTATAAGATTAGGTAGAAGTGAGGAGGTACATTATGGAACAGTTTGATGTTCTGGTAGTAGGCAGCGGCGGCGCAGGTCAGCGTGCAGCCTTGGAAGTAGCTTCCCGTGAAGGTTTGCGTGTTGCGCTTATTACAAAAATTTTTCCTAGCCGTTCAGCCACGGCCATGGCTCAGGGCGGTATTAACGGCGTGTTGAACAACGTAGCCAAAGAAGATACGATTGAGGACCATATCTTCGATACCGTAAAAGGTAGTGACTATCTGGGTGACCAAGATGCCATCGAATTCTTTGTTAAACGTTGTCCGGAAGGGATTAAAGAATTGGACTACTTTGGTGCTCCGTTCTCCCGTACAAACGAAAACAAGATTGCTCAGCGTAATTTCGGTGGTCAGAGCTATCCGCGTACTTGCTACAGTGCCGATAAAACCGGTCATGTAATTGAACATACGTTATATGAACAGTGCTTGAAACACAATGTACAATTCCTTCAGGAATGGTACTTGCTTGATATTGTAAAAGTAGCCGACGGTAGTGTTGGTGGTGTAGTCGCTTGGAACATGAAGGAAGGCCGCGTAGAAAAAATTGCTGCTACAGCAGTAGTTATTGCTACCGGTGGTGCAGGCCGTATGTTCTGGACGCGTACGTCCAATCCGTACCTTTCCACAGGTGACGGCATGGCTGCTTGCTTCCGTGTAGGTTGTGCTTTGAAAGACCCTGAAATGGTACAGTTCCATCCGACCGGTCTTGGTAAGAGCGGTATTTTGATGTCCGAAGCCGTACGTGGTGAAGGCGGTTACCTCTTGAACAATAAAGGTGAACGTTTCATGGCTAAATACGCACCGAGCAAAATGGAATTGGCTCCGCGTGACGTTGTAGCAAAAGCTATCGAAACAGAAATTGCCGAAGGTCGTGGCTTTGGCGGTACCGGTCTTGATGCATACGTTGTAGCCGACGTTCGTCATTTGCCGAGAGAATTGATTCTTGAAAAATTACATGGTATTCGTGACTTGGCAATTACCTTCGAACATGCGGATCCGTTAGTACAGCCGATTCCGGTTCGTCCGACATGCCATTACTCCATGGGCGGTATCGATGTAAAAGATTATAAAACTTGTGCTACGGTAGTGCCGGGCCTCTTCGCTGCCGGCGAAGCTTCCTGTGTATCTATCCATGGTGCTAACCGCTTGGGTGGTAACTCCTTGGCTGATGCCGTTGTATTCGGTAAAGTGGCCGGTGAAGGTGCTATTGCTTATGTAGAAAACAACAGTGCAAAAGACGCTGCTAAGGAATTAAATGATGCAGCTACTGCTTGGGAAGCCAAGTTCAAAGAAGTTACGGGTCGTACAACCGGTCGTCCGGTATCCGAAATCCGTGATGAAATGGCGTTGGCTATGTGGAATAAGGTAGGTATCTTCCGTGAAGAATCTAAGATGAAGGAAGCTCTCGAAACCTTGAATAAATTGATTGAAGAATACAAGACCTGCTATGTAGGGGATACAAATCGTACGTTCAATATGGCCTTCGTAAACTATGTGGAAATCGGTAGCCTCTTGACGGTAGCTAAAGCCGTAGTTCTCGGCGCTCTTCGTCGTCAGGAAAGCCGCGGTAGCCATCTGCGCGAAGACTTTACAAAACGTGATGATGCTAACTTCTTGAACCATACCCTCATCAGCCTCGGTGAAGATGGTGAATACCAGGTAGGCCAGAGCGATGTTGTAATTACTCGTTTCGAACCAAAAGAAAGGACGTACTAAGATGAGACAGATTACGTATCATATCCACCGTTATAACGAAGGCCGCTCCTATGTACAGACCTATACCTTCGATTATGAAGCGGACCGTACTATCCTTTGGGGCCTTCAGAAAATTAAAGACACCATTGATCCGAGCTTGACGTTCATCGCTGCTTGCCGTAGTGCTGTTTGTGGTGCTTGCTCTGTAAAGATTAATGGACAGGCAATGCTTGCTTGCGAAAGTAAAATCGATGAATTGGCTGAACGTTTCGGTAGCGATGAATTTGAAATTGCTCCAATCGGTAACTTCGATGTTATCCGTGACCTTGCGGTTAACTGGGAAGCTAAGGTTAACCGTCTTAAGACAGTGGCTCCGTGGATTTTCATGAAACCGGAATACACTAAGACGACAGCTACTCGTCAGACTCCGGAAGATTTCAAAAAATTCGTACTCAATACTGAATGTATTCTTTGCGGTTGCTGTGCATCCGAATGTAATAAATTGAGTGCCGGTCGCGAAGACTTCCTCGATCCGTATGTATATACCAAAGCTAACCGTTTTGTAAAAGATTCCCGTGACGATGCTCCGATGGCACACGTTAATCCGGCTTTCGAAAATGGTCTCTGGAAATGCGTTCACTGCATGAACTGTATCTCCCGTTGCCCGAAACACTTAAAACCGGCTAAGGATATTTCCGAACTTCGTGCAGTAGCTACACGTGCAGGCCTCAGCAACAAGGGTACGCGCCATGCCGTAGCCTTCAAGCAAGACCTCATGAAGACCGGTCGCTTGAACGAAGTAACGATGAGTCTCAAGACAGATGGTCTTGTAGATTCTGCAAAACAGGGTCTCTATGCTATGCGTCTGTGGGCTCATGGTAAGATTAACCCGTTAGAATTGATCGTGCCTCATAAACCGGTAACCGGTATCCAAGGCGTGCGCACCATTATTAAAGCAGCAGAGGAGGCAGAAAAATAATGAAATACGCATTTTTCCCGGGTTGCGTTCTTGAAGGCGCAGCGAAAGAAGACTACGTTGCTACGAAAGCCGTGGCTAAAAAATTGGGTATTCAGATCGAAGAGCTCGATGGCTGGACCTGCTGTGGTGCATCCCATGTACAGGATATCGATCCGTTGGCTATTTTAGCTACGAATGCTCGTAACATCGCCTTAGCTGAACAGCAAGGACTTGACCTGATGACAGTGTGCAACACATGTACGCTTATGCTTCGCGAAGCTAAAAATGAATT
>NZ_AUAN01000028.1 GCF_000428745.1 Veillonella magna DSM 19857 | reverse complement strand
GAATAACCGTTTAGAAGGAGGGGTTAATGCTCAGCTTAGAGATATGCTACGTACTCATCGAGGATTATCTCTTGAAAGGCGATTAAAAGCGGTCTATTGGTGGTGCTATATGCATTCGCCAAGACCGCTTTCTCTTTCAGAACTATTAAACGATATGCCTACAGATGAAAGTATATCTGCTATTTATAAGAAAATAACTTGGAACAACAACCGTGTGAACAATACCATACCTAAATGGGGTGACGCAATTGCCTGGAATGAATTGCATATGTCCACGGAACTTCCCACGTATTGGGATTAATTGGAGTTATCCACACACACTTTTTGTCCTATAACCCTTTATTAACCGTTTACTAACTATGTATTAATTGCGTATCGGCTATGACGCGCTCCGGATGAGCAAAGACTAAAAACTCTGTAGGACGTAGCTTATTGACAAGTGTAATTCCGTAGGCATCGGCCAAGGTAATACCCAGCTCTGTGGGCATGGCACGCGAACAGAGAATAGGACAGCCTATGCGGTGAACCTTGCGAATCACCGAGTCCGGTACGCGACCGCTAAAGATGAGTAAAGTATCCGTCGTGTCGATATGCTTCTTGGCGACAATGCCCAGCAGTCGGTCCAATACATTGTGACGGCCCACATCCTCCGCATAGGCTACGACGCAACCGTTTTTGACTATGGCTCCTTCATGAACGCCATGCGATATGTGATGCGCTTTCGTGATAGAGTCCAGCAGTGTACCATAGGAACAAATTTCCTCAGAGGTAACAGACCAATGCGGTGAGGACTTGTGGGTTGTATCAATGCTCGAAGCGGACCGGAGAGTTGTACTGCTAATCGAAACGGACTTGGCAGTTGTATCGACGATTGAAGACGAGCTCCGGCGTTGCATCGTTGCCGTAGCGATAGACGTGCGACGAAGTGTGATGCGATGACTCGTGGCATCTACATCAATGGCAGCGACTTCATCAGGTGATTGGATATAGCCTTCTGCCAGACAATAGCCAAGACCTAATTCATCTAAGTGATGCGGTGACGCGATTACATGCCCCAACGATTGATGATCCAAATACAATTCATAACGCACTTCCCGTGAAATCGAAGTGGCCGCTGACGTGCTCAGTTCGGCATCGTAATGCCAGCACGGATATATATTGGTTTCGGATAACTCGTACATAATAGACCTCCTACGAGACAATCGGATAGTCCGGAGATTACTTCGTTGATGATAGAAAGACTAGTTCATATACATATATAGTAATAGATTATAGGGTTATAATCCATTGCTATATATGCATGGTCGATGAAAGACGACATAATCCTAAATGGTATGCGTAGTGGTAATGGGTGTAAAGTGCGGCATGGTATGCGTTTATTTTTTAGGGAGTCATCAAGGACTGATTGTATTATGGAGATTTATCTTGTTGTATAACATATACGTAAGTGCTGGTTATATAGATGTGTGATGCGTATTTGTACTGATTTGTATACAAAATAATATGAACTTGATAAATACATAACAATAACCATAAAAATTTATTGTGAAAGTACATATTTGTTGACATAAGTACACGGGGGGGGTAATATTTTAGTATAAATAGATATATACAATGAGGGAAACGGCGTATGCTTAAGGAGGTTAGGATGAACAAAATACATCGAGTTATCTGGAGCGGTACACGAAATTGCTTTGTGGTAGTATCGGAATTAGTCAAGGGGCATGTAAAGAGTAGTCACAGAACAACAAAATCTAGGGGGACGGTAGCATTACTGTGCGCCACGCTTTTGTGCAGTGGGGTGACAAGTTATGTAGGGGCTGCGGATGAGACAGTAGGGACAGGCAATGGCGTGGCCTACGGAACAGGATCAGTAGCAACGGATGCAACCAGTACGGCTGTAGGAAGTGGTGCACAGGCAAACGCTGAGAATGCTGTAGCTATTGGTACGGAAGCGATATCGAGTGGGGTAGCCATAGGCGCTAGTAGTAATGCACCTAAGGCAGAAAATATAGCTATTGGGAAAAGTGCCACTGTTAAATATAGCAATGGTGTCTCAACAGCAACTGGTGATATAGCTATTGGGTCGGACGTTACTATTAATAATTATGCTAGCCAAGGTGGTAGTATTGCTATCGGTAAAAATGCGAAAATAGAAAACATGGCCGGCGGTGGCGAAGCTAGTTTTGCCTTTGGACAGACAACATTTAGTGGCAGCACTTTTTCGGCATCTAGAATACCGGAAGATCCGTCAAAAGTAGTTGGAAGTATAGCTATTGGTGATAATGCCTTTGCTCGTACTGGTAGCACCATGATAGGTTCTCATAATTACAAGGGGGAATTAGGTGATACCACTGTTGATACAGCATCAACCAGAACGTATGCATTGAATGTCTATGCCACAACTGTTGGTGCGAACAGCTTTAGCAATGGTGCATTCACTACGACTACAGGGGCTTATAACATTATTTCAAGCAATTATAATGGTGGTCGTTTGGCTAATCCCGTAAAAAATTTAGGGGCCACTATTACTGGTGCACTAAACAGTATTGAGGGAATGAATGGAGAGTATTATTCTGGTATAGCTAACACGATTACCGGTGTGGCTAATAGGACTTCTAACTCGAATGGTTCACTTATATATGGTGCAGGTAATGAAATTACTAATTCTATTGTTACGTTGAAGAAGGCTCCGACCAATAGCGGTGATTCAGCTAAAGAATTTGCTGGAAAAATTAGAACTACAATTAAAGAATCCGATGGCGGCGGAGCGACCATGGCTTTCGGTGGCGGTAACGTAGCCAACTATACAAATCTCACCATGATTACAGGTGTTAATAATACTGTTACAGGTCAAGAAAATGAGGAAGATCCTGGGGAAGTGGTTACCCTTGACTCTGTTATTGGTCATAACAATACCATTACCAAAGCGAGCAAAGTGAAAATCATCGGCAGTAATAATACAGTCGAAAAAGGAGCCAATGACAATATCATCTTCGGCGATAACTATACTCTTAAGAGCGGAAAGACGAACAATGTTATCCTTGGTTCTGCAGAAAAAAACAGAGAACTTGCCGTTTCTAATGCTACAATTCTTGGGTACAATGCGAATGTACAGAAGGAAGGCGGCGTAGCCCTTGGTAGCGAGAGTGTAGCCAGTGTAGATAAAGAAAAAACCGGCTATGATCCTCGTACAGGAACGGAGTATGCATTGTCTGATTCTGACAAGGATTCAGCATATATTTGGCAGAGCACTCGCGCGGCTGTATCGGTAGGGGATCTTGTAGGGGATACGAAGATTACCCGTCAAATCACCGGAGTCGCTGCCGGTACGAATGACACCGATGCTGTCAATGTAGCGCAGTTGAAACGAGCTATGACTACGCCGGTTACATTCTACAGTGGTGGTAGCAAGGATAGTAAAGATGCATATACAAGTGGGAATAAAATTAAAAGCACTATGAATATTAGCCATCTTGCTTTTGACTTTGGCGATGGACTCAAGGTTACTGAAGTAGGCGAAGATAATGATAAACGAATTCTTGTTACCTTAGATAAAAACACGCTCAAAAATGATCCAGACTTTAAAGGACCTAAAGGTGAAGATGGTACCGATGGTAAGTCTGCATATGACGTATGGAAAGAAAACGGCAATGAGGGTAAAACGGAAAAAGAATTTATCGACTCCTTGAAAGGTGAACCGGGTAAAGATGGTGCTGATGGTACTAATGGTGCCGATGGCAAGTCCGCATATGAAGTGTGGAAAGACAATGGTCATCCAAATGGGACCATGGAAGACTATGAGAACGCCATCAAAGGAGAGAAAGGTGAACCGGGTGAACCCGGTACGAATGGCACTAATGGTGCCGATGGCAAGTCCGCATATGAAGTGTGGAAAGACAATGGTCATCCAAATGGGACCATGGAAGACTATGAGAACGCCATCAAAGGAGAGAAAGGTGATCAGGGCGAACCCGGTCAAAATGGTGAAAATGGTAAAGATGGAAAGTCCGCATATGAAGTATGGAAAGAAAACGGCAATCCAGATGGAACCATAGAAGAATATGAGAACGCCATTAAAGGAGAGAAAGGTGAACCGGGTGAAAATGGTGCCGATGGCAAGTCTGCATATGACATCTGGAAGAACAGTGATATAAATAATGCAAATAAAACCGAAAAAGAATTTATCGACTCCTTGAAAGGTGAACCGGGTAAAGATGGTGGCGTAGGTAAAGTTCAAAGTGGGGATTCTAATATTGTTGTTTCCCCTGAGGGAATGGACTCCACTACCCCCTCTAAACCAGCGGAATATAAAGTGTCCTTAAGTAAAAATATTTCTGTGGATAGTGTTACTGCTTCCAAGCAGGTGACGGTAGGCGACACAATAATACAAAACAATTCCATCCACATGGGTAACGAAGGCTCGCTTACTATTGGAAATTCTACAAATACTACTACGGTAAATGCTAATGGTCTTACCATTACGAACGGCCCATCCATTACGACTAACGGCATTGATGCAGGCGGAAAGACAATTTCTAATGTAGCTGGCAGTGAGTTAACAGGTGATTCTACATATGCTGTGAACGGCGGACAGCTGTATACGGTTAGAGAAGATCTTAATAATCGCATTGATGGCGTGGATAAGCACGTAAATGCATTGGATAATCGCATTCGTGAAACCAATCGCCGTGTAGATAAGGTGGGGGCCGGTGCTGCGGCACTCGCTGCATTACATCCTCTCGACTTTGATGCGGATGATAAGTGGAACATTGCTGCCGGGGTAGGTGCGTATAAGGGAACTTCGGCAATGGCCTTAGGTGCTTTCTATCGTCCGAACGAAGTAACGCAGCTTTCCATAGGCGGTGCTTTCGGTAACGGTGAAAACATGTGGAACATGGGTATTAGCTGGCGTACAGGCAGCGGTGAATCGTACAGCGGCAAGTCTAAGGCAGAACTTGTTCGCATGGTAAATGCTATGGAAGCACGCGATGCACAGCAAGATGCCATTATTAAACAGCAACAAGTAGATATTCAGAAACAACAAGAAGGTTTGGCTAAACAAGAAGCTGAAATTAATGAATTGAAGGCAATGGTACAGCAGTTGTTGGCTAAGTAACTTTCATCGGTTACGCTGTAATCTTAGAGGGTATCATAGCCGCTAGGAGAGCAGGTCTTACGAATGCTCTCTGCGCGGCTATGATACCCTCTTTCGCTATATAATAGTAAATTACCGATGATAGTTAATAGCCAAGCAAGATAGGGGGAAGCAGGTCTTGCGAATGCTCTCTGCGCGGCTATGATACCCTCTTTCGCTGTATATATAGTAAATTACCGATGATAGTTAATAGCCAAGCAAGATTAAGGGAAGGCAGGTCTTGCGAATGCTCTCTGCGCGGCTATGATACCCTCTTTCGCTGTATAATAGTAAGTTATCGATGATAGTTAATAGCCAGAGTACTTCCTTATGGCAATGTTTCTTTAAAAATATCTTCCAAGGATATAATGTGGGTGAATGCATAGTAGATAGTTTTTAATAATTGTACCATTAACACTGCGCCGGATCCTTCGCCGAGGGCCATGGAAGCATGAAGCATGACTGACTCCGGTGGTTGGTGGGCAAAGGCAAGTGCCGCTGTCATGCCGGTTTCACGCGATTGGTGTGATGGCAATGCATAGTCGGCGACCTTAGGATCAATGGCATAGGCAGCCGCTAAGGCAACGGCAGTGATAAATCCATCAATGACAAAGGGGAGTTTCTGCTCCAGGCAGGCGAGCATGGAGGAGGTTAAGGCGACGAGGTCAAAGCCACCGACGCAGCGGAGAATGTCCTGCGGCGATGTCATCGCATCGTGATGCAAAGCGAGTCCTCGTCTAACTACATCGCGCTTGATGCGATACGTTTCTTCACTGGCTCCGGATCCGTAGCCTACCGTTTCTTCCGGTGGCAATCCTGTTAAGGCACTCAATACGGCTGCCGAGGTTGTAGTGTTACCGATTCCCATTTCACCGAAGGAAATCAGATTATAACCGGCTTCTTTTTGATGAGTGATAAGCTGAGCGGCTTTGTTCCACACGTGGGTATATTCTTCTTTTGACATGGACGGTTCTTTGGTAAAGTTCTTTGTTCCGGTAGCTGCTTTCAAATTGAGCCCTACCGGTTCAGGATGATTAATTCCCACATCGGCAATGACTAAAGGAATCGTGTTGAAGCGGCAAAAGGCACTGATGGTAGCACCGCCGTGAAGCATGTTCACCGTATGATGATAGGTGATGGACTGGGGATACTGAATATGTGGCTCTTCCGTGATGCCATTGTCGGCACTATACACGATGTGGACGGGGTTAATGCTATCTTCCATGCGCCCCCAAGCCATACATAGTTTGGTGAAAGCCCTTTCCCACTGGGGTAAACTGCCGGGAATGGTGCAACGACTGCTGAGTAAGGCTTCAATATCAGCGCGCAGTGCGTCCGGTGTGTTCTGTTGGATTGTTGATGAGGTTGTGGTTTGATCTGTTTCTTTCATTAAAATCCCTTTCTCACATAAAATAATTAATCTATTACTGCTATATCATGAGTTCCTTCTATACAATCATCATGTACGGTAGGCGTATGCATATATTGTAAAAGATAAAATAGATTTTTTACAAGCGATGTCCATATATCTCAGAGGTCAGGTCTGACGAATGAACACCCAAAAGAAAGGAGACTATCAGCAACGAAAGCTCAGTCTATCGAAGAGCGTTTCTTATGCTGATAGTCTCCTTTCTTCTCCTCGCTAGAAAAAAGTATCCTACGATAGCTATGCAGAATGCCCTTCGTAAGACCGGGCTTCAAAGAGCTATCGTAGGATACTTTTTTATCTATTCATTTCA
>NZ_AUAN01000027.1 GCF_000428745.1 Veillonella magna DSM 19857 | reverse complement strand
ATACAGCATAAAATCCGTCATACTGTGCTTCTTTTGCTATGCGTTCGTAATCTAGTGCTTGTAATTCTTTTGCTGCAACCTCACCGTCTGGTGTAATGTTGATTCGTTTTACCAATCGCTTGTAGTCATTAGGGCCAATCTTTTAAGTGTCCCTTCATTTTCTTAAGTGACTGTGTAGTGATGAAAGCTCGTTCCCCACGAGTATTAAATTTGCGGTTAGATAGAGAAGATAAGCCACCATCTGTACAAATGATGAATTTGGAAAGATTAAAATCTTTTAGAATTTTCTTTTCTAATGGTTGTAATGTTGTTTGTTCATTTGGGTTACCGCTGTGTAGGCAATACGCTAGTGGTATACCATCGCCATCCATTAAGAGCCCCATTTCTACAATAGGATTAGGTCTATGTTCTTTAGACGCACCATATTTTTGGATACCATCTTCCTGTTCAATTTCAAAGAAGAAATTTGTGCAGTCGTAGTATAAGATGCGGTCGTTTCGTTTACCTAATTTTTTGCTGTTGGCATACAGCTGAGATTGTATAAAGTCATCCTCTTCAGCGAGGACCTCAAGAGCTCTGTACATTTGGTGTTGGTCAAATGCAGGGGCTTCAAGAAAGTTTTTAGCAAATTCAAAAGAACTTTTTTTGGAGGAAGGGAAGAGAATTCTTGTGTATATGAGCCTGGATAAAACGCTGTTCAAGTCATAGGTAAATTTATAACGCGAAGCAATATCTTGGTAGATTTTAGGAAATCCTAACTGGTTATATAACGATTGTAAGAACAAATAGCCCCCATAAAAATGTTGCTGCTTATCCTTAGTTAAGTACTTAGATTGCTTGAATCGTACAATTATTTCCCGTTTTTCTTCCTTTTCTTGCTCATTAAGTTTGCGAATATATTCTTTAGCCCATGCGATTGGATCGTCATTGGTTTTCTTTAGTTCGTCGTATGTTCCAAGTCTTTCAACCACCTTGGAAGAATGTTTGCCGTTCTCATAAGTTGAGCGAATAACATAAAGTGATTTAGAATTTTTAGATTCTGAAATTTTTAGTCGCATAGTCCATCACTCCTCACCTCAATATATCGTGTTACTTAATATTACTTAATAGAAAAGACGAAAAATTGACAAAAAAATAAGCCATAAATGGCTTGGTTGTAGGATTTATGCTGTTGAAGGGTTAGAAGCAAGTGTCAAACTTCCGAATATAGAAGCCTCTCATTTTATTAGGGACAGGAGAGAAAATTTGAGTTTAAGCGTAAGAGCGGGATTGTATAACCATAGAATGTAATTGAGAATGAGCCGTGCAAAATTCATGATAATCGGATGTGGATGATAAGGCGCGGCAGTGGTGGAATATATTCGGTAGGTAAGGTGACAAGGGAGAGAAATGGGAGAACTATCGGTTAAAATCCTAGTTGTTTACTATATTTTCGAGATAGGGAGATATTGTTACCATTATAAACCACTGCAAATAAACAAAGTTGACAATAAGAACGCAGTGTGCTTTAATAGCAGTAAGGTAATTGAGAATTTAAAGGTATAGGTACGCATCCGAGACGTGGATGGTATAGGTATTCATCCGAGGTGTGGATGATAAGGAGGTATAGGTTATGCAGGTAAAACAGGCGGCGGCTTTGGACGGCCGCAGTCAACAGCGATTGTCGGTGTATGCCATGATCGTGTGCGCTCTTTTCGTGGCGCTTATCGCCGTAGGTGCATTCATTCGTGTGCCCGTGCCGGTATGTCCGTTTACATTACAATTTTTATTTACTGCTATGGCCGGTTTGCTATTGGGCAAACGCCTGGGCGCATTGGCTGTGGGCGTGTATGTGGTATTGGGATTGATGGGCGTGCCTATCTTTACGGAAGGTGGCGGACCCGGTTATATCTTTCAGCCTACCTTTGGCTATTTGTTAGGTTTTATCGGTGGTGCCTATGTTAGCGGACGCATGACGGAAGGGGAAGGGCGACCTACCTTCGGACGACTGCTCATAGCAACGTTGGCAAACTTGGCTGTCGTGTATGCGTTGGGCATGGCGTATTTGTATGTGGTGTGCAATTTTTATTTAGGCAAAGCCGTATCCTTTGAATATGTTGTGTGGTACTGCTTCGTGTTGGCCGTGCCGGGAGATATTTTCCTATCCGTTGTGGCAGCGATGCTGGGTAAGCGGGTCATTCCGGCCATTCGTCATCGCGGGTAGTAACAAGCCGAAGAAGATACAGCGAATAGAAACGGTATAAAAAACAGAAAAGGTATAAAGAATAAAAAAGGTATATAGGATAGAGAACGGAAAAGATACATAAGATAAAGATACATAAGATAGAGAACGGGAAAGATACATAAGATAAAGATACATAAGATAGAGAAGACATATCCAAAGGATAGAAGGAATATATCTACGGATATAATACATATGACTTTTAAAAATCGGCATATATAATAACATTAAATATAGTCTGATTACAGTGTATATGTACGGGAATTTGAAACATGCATTTGCCCTGTACAGAGAAAAGAGGTTATGTAACATGAGTAAGGGATTATTTATTACCGGCACCGGTACGGACATCGGTAAGACCTATGTGACGGCGTTACTGGTGAAACGCCTTCATGATGCGGGATATAACGTAGGCTATTACAAGGCGGCTATCAGTGGCGCGGATAGTGTGGCTGAAAGTGACGCAGGCTTTGTCAATGCAACGGCTAATCTGGGACAGTCCGATGAAGAATTGTTGTCGTATTTGTATAAGACAGCGGTGTCGCCGCATTTGGCAGCTAAGCTGGAAGGCAATCCCGTAGAAAAGGAAACGGTCATCAAAGGCTATCAACGGGTAGCGGCTACCCGTGATTTTGTTACGCTGGAAGGCAGCGGCGGTATCGTGTGTCCGATTCGCTATGACGAAGTAGGTCATTACTTTTTAACGGATATTATTCATTGGCTCCACCTGCCGACGCTGATTGTAGCCGATGCCGGTTTGGGCACGATCAATACGGTGGTGCTTACGGTGGAATATTTAAAAGCGCGCCATATTCCGGTGAAGGGAATTATTTTAAATCATTACACCGGCGGCACTATGCAGGAAGACAATGTGTATATGATCGAAGAGCTAACCGGTTGCAAGGTATTGGCAAAGGTAGCTCCGGGGGATACGGAGCTTGCAGCGGATCCGGCCATGTTAGCTAGTTTGTACGAATAAAACGAATTTACAACAAAGGTATGCGCATCGTGTGAGGAACGGCGTATAACACATTCCTATTAGGTTGAGGTGATAGAGACATGAAAGAGAATTGGGTAGATACGGATTTAAAATATATATGGCATCCTTGTTCGCAAATGAAAGACTACGAAACATTAAAGCCTATCGTCATCGAACGGGGCGAAGGCTCTATGCTGTATGATGTGGATGGCAAGGAATACATCGATATCATCAGCTCGTGGTGGTGTAATTTGCTTGGCCATTGCAATCCGCGGATTAATGAAGCCATCAAAAAACAGTTGGACACCTTGGAACATGTTATCTTTGCCAATCTCAGTCATAAGCCGGCGATTACCTTGGCACAGCGTCTGAGTAAATTAGTCCCCAAGGGGCTGGCTAAATTTCATTTCAACGATAACGGCTCCGGTGCGGTGGAAGCGGCACTGAAGATGGCCTTTCAGTATCAATACCAGACGGGACATCCGGAACGGCAAAAGTTTATGTGCTTATCCGAAGGGTATCACGGGGAAACCATCGGCGCCTTGTCGGTAGGCAGTATGGATTTGTTTGCCAAAATTTATAAGCCGATGCTCATGGAAACGGTGCATACGGAAGCGCCGGATTGCTATCGTTGCCCTTACGGTCAGCAGCGCGACACCTGCCGGTGCGAATGCTTTGTGAAAGCGGAAGAAGATTTTGCTAAGCACGGTCACGAACTGGCGGCGGTTATTGTGGAACCGTTGGTACAAGGCTGCGCCGGTATGCGCATGTATCCGCCGTTGTATTTGGAAAAATTGCGCAAGCTTTGCGATGCGTACGGCGTGCTTCTCATTGCTGACGAAATTGCTACCGGCTTCGGTCGTACGGGAAAAATGTTTGCCTTCGATCACACATCGGTCAGCCCGGACATCATGACGGTATCGAAAGCATTGACCGGCGGTTATATGCCGATGAGCATTACCATCGTAACGCAAGACATTTACGATGCGTTCTATGCAGATTACGGTGAGTACAAAGCGTTCATGCACAGCCACACCTATGCGGGGAATCCGATGGGATGTGCGGCAGCATTGGCCGTGCTCGATATTATGGAAGAAGATCATGTGCTGGATACGGCGGCCGAAACGGCAACATATCTTCACGAGCAACTGAACGCGGCACTGGGCAATCATCCGCATGTCGGTGAAATTCGTCACATCGGTTTAATCAATGCCATTGAATTAGTAAAGGATAGAGAAACCAAGGAAGCCTTTGACAGTAAACAGCGAACGGGCTATCAGATTTATAAAGCCGCCCTCAATCGGGGATTGCTCCTTCGACCGCTGGGAGATGTGCTGTATTTCAATCCGGCGTTGACCATTGATAAAGAAACGTTGGATAGAGCGATAGCTAAAACAGTAGAAGCTATTGGTGCCGTCATCGGTTAATTATTTTGAGAGTCCGGCAGTACCACTAGGTGGGTAGGTCTTACGAATACCCACTGCGCAGTACTGCCGGACTCTCTTGCTATAACCGTTGAGCGTCAAATAGGGGAAAGGGAAACGAATGCTCTCTGCGTAGCTATGATCCCCTCTTTCGCTGTATTAAAATCACCGAGGACGGCAAATAGCGGGGAAGGGCAGGCGAATACCCAATGCGCAGTACTGCCGTACTCTCTTGTTATAACCGATGGACGGCAAATAGCGGGGAAGGGAAACGAAGAAGGAGATTTCTATCTCGACAGTCAGGTCTGGCGAATGCCATGTCTGCGATAGTAATCTCCTTCTTTTTCTGTTGTGCGAGAAAGGTATGAATAATATAGCTGTAAATCATAAACATAGTGATACATAGTTAGAAAAGTAGTAATATATAAAGTATAGTATGTTGTTGCGTTGGGAGAGATAAATTACCGAAGTGGTCGTTTATTGCCGATGGATATAATGATATGTATCTCGCGTGATTGTGTAGGCTATATGCATATGTTGGGAAAGAGGGTAATCACATGATGAAGAGGAGTCAAACGAAAAAGATAAGTGCAATGTTAGCAGCTATGGCAGTCCTTTGGGGGGTTACTCTGTTCTTTGGGGGAGATAGTATAAGCGCGGCTGTTGACCAAGCGGCGGTACTAAAGAAAGTTGTGGAAAGCGGTAATACGGATGGATTAACTGACGAAGAAAAGACGTGGTTTACTTCTTTCTTTGGGGGCACGACGTTACACTCCGGTAGTGAGGGGATCAAAATAGGGGCGGTGTCTGTACGGGCAGGTACGATTGAAGAACCTCAGATAGGTGAGAGAAACAAGAATATTAGTACGCAAAGTAATAGCGGGATTATTTATGGGATTAATAATGACTATGCCGGTCAGGCGTATGCTTTTGGGAATGATAATACAGTGCTTAGTCCTGGCAATGGAGTAAGTATGGGGATGGGTTATCAGAACAGAGTGTACGGTAATGGTAGTGTAGGTATTGGAGTATTTAACAGAACAGTACCTACAGAACGAGAACAGGCCGGAATGACATCGGCGGCGATTACAGTTGGTAAGAATAATTTAGCCAATGCACAAAGTATTGCGATGGGACTTGATTCTGTGGCCATGGGAGAATTGTCTATTGCGTTAGGTTCGAGAGCGGTTGCTGCCAATTCTTTGGAGGCAGCGACGGCATTTGCCGATTCGCTGTATACACCGGGATCTTTTCATTATGCGGAATATTTACAAAAACATTTTCCTAATAAATTTGGCGCCTATGATGCTTCGCAAACAGAATACCAACGAATGGATAAAGTAGATCCTATTTTATTCAACGAGTATAAATGGTGGTTTGATTCTGTCGGTATTGCCAGCTATGAAAAATTGATTGAGCAATCCGGTGGTGGTGCCGGTGGAGAGCATACAGCTAATATCGTTATGTCGAATTTCGGTTGGAAGTATGCAATGACACAGAATAACATTATGGCACCGGTAGCAATAGGATATATATCTAAAGCAACGGCGAATTATGCGACAGCTGTTGGTCCGGGGGCGGAAGCAACGGAAGAAGCCGCATTGGCTGGTGGATTGCTTTCACAGGCAAAAGCTAAGCAAGCTGTAGCGTTAGGTCGTGAGTCGAAGGCGTTGGCTAAAGATACGGTTGCGGTCGGTTATTGGGCAAAAGCAGCGGCTAAGGAGGGTGTAGCAGTCGGTGCTTGGTCAGTTGCTTCTTCCGATTATGGCGTAGCACTGGGGATGGAATCAGAGTCCTTGCCCGAAGATGTTGTTGAAGTTGAAAAAGCACCGTACAGTGAAGCAAAGCTTAGTGTAAACGGTAATGGCAAGACCGGTGCGGACAACGATATTTTGCGTGGTCCCGTATCGTTTGGTAGTAAACTTTATAATAAGCAAGGGGTACAAACGGCTACGTATATCCGACAAGTTCAATATGTAGCTGATGGGACGCATGATACGGATGCGGTTAACCTGCGCCAGTTACGAGGGGCACTCTTTAACGGTATTAAGGCCGGTGATGGTGTAACGATTACAAAGCAGGATGATCCGACAAAACCCGACTATGGTACGATAACCGTGACAGCTACCAATACGAATACAGGTAATGCGGCTACGTATTCTTTTGAGGCGGGCGATAATGTAACTGTTAAGTCCGAAGAAAAAGATGGGGTAACACATGTTACAATCTCGGCGACAGATAAAGATACAACGTATACGGCCGGAGATAATGTAACGATAGAAAATGGAAAAATCTCGGCGAAGGATACAACGTACACGGCCGGAGATAACGTAATGATAGAAAACGGAAAAATTTCAGCAAAGGATACAACGTATACAGCCGGGGAAAACGTAACGATAGA
>NZ_AUAN01000026.1 GCF_000428745.1 Veillonella magna DSM 19857 | reverse complement strand
AAATTTCAGGCTTATTTGTGTGTATCTGTCTCTCAAACGTCGGGTCTTACAAATAGCAATCCTGCGATTGATACACCATTTCTTTATTCTAATTTCAATGAGTATGTACAGTGTGTAAGATGTTACTTAGTCGTCACGTTCTGCATCGGAAATTTCACCGTTGGTGATAACTTCTTTTGCTTTTTCATAACTTTCTAACAACAAGCCGTAGTTCACGAAAATACGCGTCCATAGTTTTGCCCATTTGTCAGCATCATCGCGATGCCAGGTATGTTGTAATTCCGCTAATACAGCACCCGTATCAATCGGTACGGCACCGGCCTGAACCATGCGTGCCAAACTGATTTCTTCCGCCATTTTGGAATATGTGCCCGATGCATCAGGTACTACAAATACGCGATAACCATCTTGAATCGCCGCAATAGCCGGGAATGCCAAGCATACACTGGTTACGGTTCCTGCAATAATTAATGTTTTGCGACCCGTTTTCTTTACTTCTTCCACAAAGGGCTTGCAATCCCACGAATTAATTTCACCGCGGCGAGCCACATATACAGCGTGAGGAGCTGCTTCGTGGATTTCCGGAATCAACGGACCGTTAGGTCCCTGCGGTACAGACGCCGTTGTAATAACAGGCATCCCTACTAAAGTTGCCGCTTCTGCCAACGCAATCGCATGATCCCGAACACGCTTAAACGGCAAGTCATGAATACACTGGAAAAGCCCACTCTGATGATCAATCAGTAATAGCACAGCATCATTTACATCGATTACCGGCGCTTTACCTTCAAAATTTTTATACAATTCCATTAGTATACTCCTTTATCTATACGTCAGTAATGCACATCCTATACGATTGTGTAAGAGAGGCCTCCTCTTGGTTTCATTATATTTGATACACTAACAAATAACTATGTTACTTCTGTTAGACATCTTGATAATTATTATTAAAAATAAAAATACGACTGCCCCTTCACTTCCTATATAAAAAGACCAATTGTGATAGTTACCTCTTTCCTTTACCTTAAAAATAAAAATACGACTATAGGTTGAGCAATGTCATTCGTAAGACCTGACTTGCGATACCTATAGTCGTATTTTTATTTATTCAATCTCCATGCGCTTATCCGGTATAAGCCAAACAACGGCCATAACCGCATACAACACATTCGCCACCCACGGCCACATAAAGGCAATCACTGCTGCCACAGTATATGTCACTACTGACAGCTTTCCTTTATAATCACGGCCTATTAACTGTTTGACCTGTGAATGCTCACCTTCTGCAGCAACGATAACCGACTGCAGTATATAATAACCAAGCGCACAGCCTAACAAAACCACACCGTACAAAACGGTAGGCGCTACCGCGCCGGCATTGGCACCAATCCAGGCTGTCGAAACAGGAATCAACGACAACGCAAATAAAAGAAATAAATCGACCCGTTGTCATAACCTACTCCTTCTTCTCGTATATATTGGCCGTGTCCCACTCACGCCTACGCTTATCCTTGTTTGGCAATAATCTCTGCCACTTCTTCCGGATGCTTTTCAAAATATCCCTTAGCAAACGGACATAGCGGCATAATCTTTGTCCCCGTTTCCTTAGCCCAAGCAATGGCTGCTTGCACCATCTGTTTGCCAACCCCCATGCCGCCGTAAGACGGATCTGTTTCCGTATGATCGATAATAATTAGCGAATCATTCACACGGCTATACGTCATTTCACCGGCGAACTCCTTGCCGTCTGCCAATGCTACAAAGGCACCGCGCTTTTCCTTATCCACCTGCTTTACGGTAATTTCCATGTTTCTCTCCTTCTCGTATCTACGCTATATTACTGCGAACCCTTCACAACTATACACATCCATGATCATACCATGTCATCATTATATGCAATCCATTGTATGTACGCATGTAGCCACTCACCCGGTAGAAATATGTTATGCATTTGTTTCCAAGCGATACGTCAATGCCCCCGACGGACACGCATCGATTTGCTTTTTCAATTCTTCCGTTGTGGCATTTTCAATGGTTATCCACGGACGCGCCTTCGGATTATATACCTTAGGCAACATCTTAACGCACACCCCGGCATGCACACATTTCGACGAATCCCACACAATAGTAATTTCGCCGTTACTGTATTCTTTCACTGAAAGGACCTCCTTTCACCACCTTTACGGCCAATACCGCTATCACGAAAGTGATAGTAATTATACTTTTCATGATATATCTTTGTTTTATTATAAAAGATACCCATAGCAAATACAACTTTACAAAAATAAAAAACTGTTAGAATACCCAACCAAAATTAGCATGTGCCGTTATACCTCGTTCGCGACCAAACCATCCGGTGACTCCGATTTGCTGATAGGTACTGCGCGCTTTTCCCACATTATGTGACCACCCTAGTTCAATTAAACCGCTGGTTCCTTTCAGCCGCGGTGAAGGCGTGGATGCTCCATCATAATAAGCAATTGCTTCTCCGTCAAATTCGTGTTCCACACCCAATCCGGCATACACGGCATGATGATTTGAAAAGTCTTTCGTATAGCGTGTACCTACGCGCAATCGATGACTGTCCACCGCATCAAAATCATAGGTTTCACCGGTGCTTAGGCGCACTGTATCACCGCCGGTATGACTATAAAAATATGTGCCGTACGTATCCAGCGTCGTCGTATCTGACAATGGTTTAACATAGCCTACTCCGGCATGAGACGTAACATAGGTAGCGTCCGAATCAAAGGAGACGGCCTGCGGTCCGCCCACAGTAAATACGCCACGATAATCACCACTGATTCGACCTACGCGTAAAGCGCCTTCATAATAAGCACCTGTATTAGTATCGTAACGGACTAACATACCGCCGCCGAAATTGTGAATATCCCCATCACCGCGTACACCACTGTCGACTAGGCTACTATATTTTCCTACGCCATATTCCATAAAGGGAGCGAATGTTACCGTGCCATTTGCTTTTTCACGCTGCATACCAAAACCGATTTGTGTAGTAGAACCATAGGTTTTAATATGGGATCCCGTCTCATATTTTAAAGCAAACAGAGTAGAGTTAAAGAACGGAGAATCATTGCCATTATTTTTAGCAATTACCGCTTTTACACTGGATGCCATGGTTTCAGCTACCGAATCGGCTCCTTTATTTGTAAAGGACGCCATAGCTACTGCCGTCTCTACCAGAGATTTTGTCTGCTCCATTAGCGGATCCCCGTGATGGAAGACGGAATCCGTATTGTTCGACGGTGTATCCGGCTTCGTCGTTTCTCCGGAGTTTGTTGTCGGCTCGTTTGTATCCGTTGTCGGTTTGTCCGGCTTTGCCGTTTCATCCGGCTTCGTTGCCGGCTCGTTTGTATCCGTTGCCGGTTTGTCTGGCTTTGTCGTTTCATCCGGTTTCGTTGCCGGTTCAGTTGTATCCGTTGCCGGTGTGCCGTTTATATACAGTACGATGTCGTTATCTTCCGTCTGCATCTTCAAAGACGTGACACGAGATACCCCTTGCGTTACTGTTAATTGATTACGCGTCGTTGCATCCTTCATAATAAGCTCGCCTTGCTTCTTATCTAGTAAAACTATCTTTGTCGGTCCCGTTACATTCGTATCCCCGGCTACGTGCGCAACGATTTTACTCCCCGTTAAATCAGTAACCTCATTCTTCGTCAACGTTAACATCGCTTTGTCTTCCAATTGCTTTGGCAGATTAAAATTAATATTTTCAAAATTATAAATATTACCTGCAACTACTCCAAATGTATTGATATTAAGCGTATTTCCCTTTTTTACCTGATTAAAGGATACATTTTCTAAGGGATGCTCAAATGCATCATAATTATTCTGTATATAATCCTGTACTCTTCCACCAGCGATTCCTCTATAGACCGTAATCGGGGCATTAATGGTTACTGTATTACTGGTAGCTTCGACCTCTGATAAATCTACACCTAAATTTTTCCAAAAAAATATCTGTCCTGCGATGATTCCATGTATATCGCCAGAAGAATTAATAACTATTTCATTATTATTAGCTTGTCGTCCACTTTTTCCGCCAATGATCTCTGACGTCCCCTGATAATCTTTCTCTAAAATTACGCGATTATTATTAGCATGATTAACCCCTTCACCACCTGTAATCTCTGAAAGTATTTTACCCGAAATTACCTCTACCACATTATTATTAGCATCATTTTGCCAAGAACTCCCTCCCGTTAAGGAGCGGAAGTCATTTTTCTTTTCCTCACTATACGGATTATTATAGGTGACTAAATTATTATTTGCATCCCCTTCTACCGCATTATTTTGTGCGCCCCAAATACCATACCCTTGTCCGCCTATAACAAGAAGCCTATTATCCGAGCTCTTATCTCCTCTTACTAAATTTAAATCACTTTCCTCTCCAGTTATTATTTTTGTATAATTTTCGCTACTATCTACTGCCCCTGCTGCATTCCACACTACACCCAGGCTTAATGCCAGCATAATCCGAGTCGCTATTTTCTTGTGTATCATGATATATTTTCCTCCTAAACCCACACGATTCACTCATTTTACCTTCATGATACAATAAAATCTACCCCTTGTATATTTACAATAGCTCATAGTCTTTATATAAAGGACTGTATATAACATATAGATATACCTTCTATATCTATTTTTCAAAATTTCTTTTTCTGATGACCTCTGACGAGCCTTCAGGGTCTACCCCACTTAATAACACCTGGCACGCCTTCAAACTTTCATGCTATGTCAAATATGAATCAAGATATAAAAAAGGACTACCCACAATCAACGCGTTCACACAGTGAACTGCGAAGATAGGCGTAGTCCTTTTTTGTATTTTATATAGTATATGTTACATCATCCACTACAAAGAAAATACACTCACGTAATTTTTTATTTTGTTAACAAACGCTTTAATTCTTCGATTTGTTTCTGAAGTTCATTGATCTGTGCCGTTGAAGATGCACGGAGTGCAGCCATTTCAGCTTTCGAGGTAGCCACTTCTTGTTCCAAGGTAGCGATGTGTTCTTTTACCACCACGTCCGGTGTATATTCAATGGTGGTGCGACGATGTTCATCATCCTTGTCGTGAGAGGAACCGAATTTAATCGTCACGCCTGCATTCCATATCATGGAGCTGCCCGATGTGTACGCACCGCCGATGTTTGCCATCAAGCTGTCGTTAAAGAAATGCGCCAATCCCAATGCTACGGCATGTTCTCCTTTATAACCGCCTACACCGGCCATAATCTGCGTCTTTTCATCCGGATCATACTGAAGCGGTTTCAATGCGGCCAACGCTGCATTCATCGCATCGCCCTGACGGGATTCCTTGCGCACATCATTGATAGCATGACGAATCCCATCCATCGATTGCTGCTGTGCCTGTGCCAATTCATTAATGCTCTGCGTATTGGCGGTGATATTATCTTTGTTGACCTCGATAGCTCCCGCATTTTTGGCAATGTTTTCTTTATTTTCTTCAATTTCTGCCGTATGCGTTTCCACCGTTTTTTCTACGGATGTAATACGCGTTTCATTATTTTTAATCTCCGTCGTATTATTCATTACCCGCGTATCCAAATTAGTTACACTTTGTTGAACATTAGTAATCAACGACGTATTGTTCAATACTTGGTCTTTAATCTCCGTCAAGTTCTGCGACTGTGCCTGTTGCGATGCGTTAATAGAAGCAATAGCCGTATCGGTTTTCGTTTTATAAGCGTTAAGGTCATTCTGTACGCCACTGATTTTTCCATCCATAGTAGTTAACTTGCTATCGATGGATTTCTGTTGTTCTTTTAAATCGCTAATAGCATCCGTATTCTGCTGGATTTTTCCATTTTGTACCGCATAATTTGTTTCTACCTGACCAAGGCGTTTCTCTTGATCATTCAACCGTTCATCTTGCTGATTCATACGTTCATCTTGATTGTTCAGCCGTGTATCAATACTATCAATTCGACTAGTATTCGCATCAATTCGACTAGTATTGGCATCAATGAGTTTGCTATTCGCATCAATCAACTTACCTTGATTATCTACGTCCTTTTGCAAATTGGCAATATTCGTTGTATTCGTAGTAATATTACCGGCATTCGTTTCAATATTCTCAGCATTGACTTCAGTCTTGCCGATAGCATAATACAACTGGCTACCGTTGATAGCATCGGTACTGGTTTCCGAAATACGACCGGCCGCTACATTGGTTACCGTACGGTAAATCGGCTTATCCATCATTACCTTACCCTTAAATGGATACGTATATCCGTTAAGCGTGCCATTCTCATCAGCGTTGCCGGTATAACCGGCTATGCCTTTACCACCTACACTGACCGTACCGTATGCTTCGGACCCGGCAAATTCTAATTTCTTTCCCGTTATACTATCAACATACTCCGCTGCTTTGCCGGCTTCTATTGTATAGGATGCCGTAGATTCTGCTTTATCCGTAATAGACCCGGACCCTAATGCTACGGAATTATCATGATCGGCACGAGCATAGGAACCAACAGCTACTGAATGTTTGCCCATAGTCGTAGCCGAATTACCAAAGGCGGAAGAGTCTTTGCCATACGCATAGCTGCGGATACCATAGGCTGATGTGTAATTTCCGAGAGCATACGCTGCATTACCGATAACGGTCGAATGACTGCCTTCCGTTATAGCATAACCACCGATGGCAATGGAACCGATGACGCCAGGTTCCGTATATTCCGGATTGTTCTTACCGGCGTTAGGTACAAACTCGCCATCCTTTAATTTACTTTTAGCCGTTATAGCATTTTCACCAATAGCAATATTGCGATAGCCCAATGCTTTCGCCCCATTACCTACGGCCACAGCACCACTGCGTGCTCCGCCACGATTGCCGTTCGGATCGGATGTACTATAAAGCGGCTTTCCATCATCACCGATTGCATACCAAATCGGGTCATCATATCCTTCGTTGGATAACCCCGCTACGGAATTGTTACCGATGGAAATGGCATTAACTTGCTGGGCAATCGCACTATTACCAATAGCAACTGCTTCTGCGGACTGTGCCTTTGCATCATGTCCAATAGCAACCGACTGATTATTACCTGTCTGACTACCCCAGCCCATGGAGATAGAAAACATTCCGCCTGCATTAGAATTATTTCCCACCGCTAATGCATATGACCCACTTGCATTAGATCCAGTACCAACGGCTTGCGAAGCGGAACCGGTTCCATTACCTTTTTGTACTGCATTTTCAGCTGTCTTCTTTACTTCATTGAGCTGTTTCATATTGACCGCATCATTATCAACTTGGCCATCAGC
>NZ_AUAN01000025.1 GCF_000428745.1 Veillonella magna DSM 19857 | reverse complement strand
CATAAAATCCGTCATACTGTGCTTCTTTTGCTATGCGTTCGTAATCTAGTGCTTGTAATTCTTTTGCTGCAACCTCACCGTCTGGTGTAATGTTGGTTCGTTTTACCAATCGCTTGTAGTCATTAGGGCCAAGCTTTTTAAGCAGAGCTCCATTAGCCTCTATGGCTTTTGTTGCTCGTTGGACTTGTTCCTCTCTAATTCGTTGTTGGTAGTGTTTGTATTTTAGTGAGAAGGTAAGGATAGCCTCCTTACGACAAAAGCAGAATTTAACGCTGAAAGAAGTGGCTGAAAAAGCCAACATGGATATTTATCCGTCGCAAAATTCCGTAACGAAACCGATGAGTCATATTGGGGAAGAAGTGGCTCATGTATTGGCTGGCAAGGTGGAACTTTTATTAGGAGCGGATACATTCCTATTAGAAGAAGGCGATAGTGTTCACATACCATCTGGCATAAACCATAAGTGGACAAATGTAGGCGAAACTATGGTGCGTGTTATATTTGCTATTACGCCACCAACATTTTAAGAATCACGGGCAAGTCTTGTTTTAAATGAATGGGATTAGGGAGTATAACCTACGAATAACAATTAAATAGCTACAATAGAAGGACAGTCAGTGCACATGACACTAACTGTCCTTTGTCATTTAAGTCTATTATTTATAGATTTTTTTCAAGATGTAAGTACTGAGCAAGAAGCCAAGTACAGCGAAGCCCACCATGAGTAAGAATACCATTTTGTAACCAGCATAGCCTGGGTTGCCGTCAAGGAGACTGCCGTAGATGGTGTACATGAAGGCACCAGGCAGGTAGCCGATGAAGGAACCGATAGACATGGCTGCACCAGTGATTTCGCGAGGTACATCCACTTCGTCCATGGGAGCGAAAAAGATAGCACGCATGGAGAATACTAACGCACTGATGAAGATGGTTACTGTCATGCCCACATAGATGTTGATGCTGTCATGTGGCAAGAAGGCAAAGCCCACTAAAACTAATGCAGTAATCAAGAAGGCGATTTTCATGTATTTAGTAGCGGATTTTAACGCTTTATCCGCTAGAAAACCACCAATAGGGCCACCAAGCATTTTTAAACCGTATTGGTTAATGATACCATACACGCCAACTAATACAACTGGAAGACCGTAGATGTCTTTCAAGAATGGAATGAAGTAAGTTAAACCACAGTATACGCTGTATACGAGGAAGATGTTGAAGGAAACGAGCCAAATGAATTTGTTTTGTAAGGCCATTTTAATTTTGGCAATGTCTTCAGACATACCAGAACCAGTGTTTTCTGTTTTAGGTTGTTTTTTGTCTGGCTCTAATAGGAAGTAGGTAATAACGCCAATAACGCCAGGTACGATGGCATAGAATAAAATGGCAGCTCGTAAGCCGAAGGCATCGCTGCCACAGGCGGAGAAGATGGCGAGGGCACAGAAGGCGATAATCGTATCGACTAGACCGCGGCCTGCTTCTAGGATGCCGAACATACGGCCTTGTTCATCTTTAGAGCCTAAGAGACGAACGGTTTTTAACATGGTTGGCCAGAACATCATGTCGGAGAAGATGGCTAGTAAACAATAAATTAATAAAAATATTTCATAAGATGGGAATGTGGATAGCCATAAACCGCTGAGGCAGATGCCAAGCAAGGATAATGGCACCATGATTTTTTTAGAAGTTTTGTCGGTTAAATAAATACTAGCTAAGAAACCGAATGTGGAAATGAAGCCTGCTAAACTCATAGCAGTACCAATTTGTGTATGGGATAAGCCCATGAATTGTTGCATTGGTACGTAGAAGGCGTCTTTCATAAAGCCTAATTTATAGATGGTGCCAGAACCAAGCATTAAGGCACCGAATGATATCCATTTCTTATCAATACTGGAACTCATAATTCACCTCGTAAACGTAAATAAAAAGTAAATCGTTTGCAAATAGATTTGACAGTTGTTAGTATACGGTTTCGGTTTTGTGTTGTCAATGCGTTTTTGTATAAAAATGTGTAAAAGTTTGCAAATTACAGAAAATTAAAAATTGGTATTGCACATATTGCAACAGTGTGCTAGTATAAGTGAGCAAATAGATTGTCGTTATATGAGGTGATTGTATGTTAGCAGAAGAACGATATCACGTTATAATCAATGAATTAGAAAAGAATTTTAGTGTGAAAACCGCAGATTTATGCACAAAAATGCAAGTGTCGCGGGAAACGATACGTCGAGACTTAGAGGAATTAGAAAAGCAAGGTTATGTGATGCGCATTCATGGCGGTGCAAAGAAGGTTGAAACAGACCATCGACCATCGTCGTATGTACCGTTTGATGAACGGCAAGTGGAAAACTTGTCGGATAAGGAGGCGGTGGCACGGTTGGCGGCGACGCTAATCAAGCCTAACCATTGCATTGCTTTGGACTCGGGTACTACATCTTTGTTATTGGCGAAGGAAATTGCCAGTTTAGGGTACCCAGTAACAGTGGTGACTAACTCGTTGGCCATTGCTAATGAATTAGTAAATGCAAACCAAATTACCTTGGTATTAACGGGTGGCATTTATAATGGTGAAGAACGTGCCTTTATTTCTGATTTATCGACGCTTATTTTTTCTAAAATCAATATTGATTTGTTCTTTTTAACGACTTGTGGCATATCTGTTGAAAAAGGCATTACCTATCAACGGATGGATGAGGTGAATACGCAATTGGCCATGATGCAAGCGGCAACGGAAACTATTGTCATTGCAGATAGTTCCAAAATTGGGGTTAATTCCTTGGTCAGCATGTGTTCCATCCAAGAGGTGGGTCGCATGATTACGGATACACATATTTCAGAAGAACAATTACAACAGTTTAAAGCCGCAGGCGTTACAGTTTTAGTAGCCCAAGAGGAGGGTGTATTACATGAGTAAACCAAATGTATTACTTGTGTCGATTGATGCATTAAAACCAGAATTCATTTTAGAACAAGCTGCTCATGGTGTTACATTACTAACCATTAGTGCACTGATGGAACAAGCACTAGTAGCAGAACAAGGTATGCAAAGTGTATTCCCAACGTTCACGTATCCAAGCCACCAAAGTATGATTACTGGTGTAAATCCCAATGTACATGGCATCGTCAATAATGGCATTTTTGATCCTAAGAAAGAGCATAATGGTGCGTGGCACTGGTTTGTAAATCAAAATGTCATCACCTTATGGGAAGCGGCGAAAAACGCTGGTTACGTTGTAGGCAGTGTGGCATTTCCAACGTCTATAGGGGCGAAAGGGGATTATATTTTGCCAGAATTCTGGTGGGATGGTTCTGATATTGACCATAAATTTATCGATGCTGTATCCGTACCGCAAGGATTAGCTGCTGAATTAGTAGCGGCTACTAGCGTATGTCCTAACGGTTTAGATTTAACGGATGAAGGGGATGCACAACGCTTCACAGCGGCTCATTGGGTGTTAGATACAAAAATCCGTCCAGCAGTAGCTGATGGTAAATCCTTCTTTATGACGGCTTACTTTGCATCTTTTGATGAAAGTGCTCACATTCATGGCGTTTCCAGTAAGGAAGCAGCTAACAGCTTGATGAAAATCGATACGATGTTAGGTAAATTGATTGCCACAGCGAAAGACATTGCTGGTGATAATCTTGTAGTTTGCGTATGCTCTGACCACGGTAGTTTAGATAACCAATTCAACATTTCGCCAAATGTGGTATTCACAGAAAAAGGTTTAATTTCCGTTGATGACGCTGGCAACATGACTGATTGGAAAGCCTTCTGCCAACGGGCTGGTGGCGTCGGCGAAATTCGCATGCATGCTGATGCTACTGAAGCAGATCGTCAATTAGTACTAGATATTCTTAATGAATTACAAGCGGATCCAGCGAAAGGCATTTTAGAAGTATTAACGAATGACATGGCACAAGCTCGTGGTGGCTTCCCTGAATCCGATTTTGTAGTGGTGTCTCGCAAAGGTTTTGAAATCCGCGAAGACTTAACAGGTCCATACTGCCATACGCACTTGTCCCAAGCAGCGCAACATGGTTACAGCGAGCAATTTGAAGAAATGCGTGCATCTTTCATTTTATCTGTACCAGGTGTGGCACCTAAACATATTGGCATGGTAAAACTCATCGACGTAGCACCAACATTGGCTGGAGTTATGGGGATTGAATTACCAAAAGCACAAGGAAAATCGGTATTAGCGTAAGGTGATGCTATGGAAAACTTGGAACAAGCCGTTGCCTATATTGCCAATGCCCTGTGGGGCGATTGGTTGTTATATACGCTAGTAGGCTTAGGTATATATGCGACTTTTATGACTCGTGGCATCCAATTTACCTTTCTAAAATTACTGCCTAAAGGTGTATTAACAAGTACTGGCACGAAATCAAAATCGGATATTTCATCGTACCAAAGTTTGTGTACTGCCTTGTCCAGTTGCGTCGGTGGTGGCAACATCGTTGGCGTAGCTACGGCCATTGCTTTAGGTGGCCCAGGGGCGATGCTGTGGATGTGGTTTTCCGCATTTTGGGGCATGGCGACCAAGTTTTGCGAAATTGTGTTAGGTATCATGTATCGTTCGTACAATGACAAGGGGATGCCTATTAGTGGCCCTATGTACTATATCCAACATGGGTTAGGGTGGTCCTTGCTAGCCCAATTAATGGCAATCTTGCTGTTTGTTCAAAATGGTGGTGCTACGATTATCCAATCTAACATTATTGGACAAGTGGTGAAAGAAGCCTTTCACGTACCATACATGTTGACGGCCGTAGTGTTGGCTGTGATTATGATTGTAGTCATTCGTGGAGAATTAAGTCGTATCGTCAACATATCCCAAACCTTGGTGCCTATTATGGCTACATTGTACGTGTTGGCTGGAGCCATTATTGTGCTCATTCACGTAGACCAAGTACCAATGATGGTAGCCAATATTTGGCATAGTGCCTTTAATGTACAAGCGGGTATCGGTGGTGTGGCTGGGTATGGTATCAAAGAAGCCATGCGTTATGGTTTAGCCCGCGGGCTATATTCCAATGAAGCTGGTGAAGGTTCGGCTGCTGTGCTACATGGTGTAGCTCACGTAGACCATCCGGTACGGCAAGGCTTTTACGGCATTATAGAGGTGTTCATTGATACCTTCGTTATCTGTAGTATCACAGGTCTTACCATTTTGATTACTGGTGTATACAGCTTTCACAGTAATCCAGCAACCTTAACGGCAGCTGCCTTCGATTCGGTGTTCAATGGGTATCGGTATGTGGTGTACATAAGTTTATTGCTGTTCTGTTCCACATCCATTATGAGCCAATGGTACTTTGGGCATGTAAGCTTGACTTTTTTGAAGTGGCGTCGTGGCAATATATTATATAAAGCTATTTTTCCTGTTTTGATTTATATTGGAACGACTAGTTCCGTACATTTTGTGTGGTATGTGCAAGATATAGCACTTGGTCTGCTGATCATTCCTAATATAGGCGCCTTGCTGTTCTTAATCCCTCGTGTGAAAGACAGCATTAGAGATTTTATAAATACATATTATCCAGTTAGTAAGGAGATAGAATAATGACAATTGATACAGAAGCATTAAAAAAATCCAATCCTGTGATTGCAGCGGCTGCTAATTTAGAAGAAACTTTCTGGTTCAATCCAAAATTCACGCCGGAAGGGTTTGAAAAAATAACTCAAGTAACGACAGACCAAATCAAAGATGCTAGCGACCGTTTACAACGTTTTGCTCCTTACTTGGCTCATGTATTCCCAGAATTAGCTGAAACTAAAGGTATTATCGAATCACCAGTAGTAGAAACAACAGAAATGAAAAAGTTCTTGAACGAAAACTTCGGTGCTGACATTACAGGTCGTTTGATGCTTAAAAAAGATAGCGATTTACCAGTAGCTGGTTCTGTAAAAGCTCGCGGTGGTATTCATGAAGTATTGAAACATGCTGAAGATTTAGCTATTGAGGCAGGTAAATTATCTTTAACTGATGATTACACTAAATTGGCTAGCCCTGAAATGGTAAAATTCTTCAGCCAATATACTGTACAAGTAGGTTCCACTGGTAACCTTGGTATGAGCATCGGTATTATGAGTGCTAAAATCGGCTTCACCGTTATCGTACACATGTCCGCTGATGCGAAAGAATGGAAGAAAAACTTGCTTCGCAGTCGTGGCGTACAAGTCGTAGAATACCAAGACGATTATGGTGCTGCTGTTGACGAAGGTCGTCGCAATTCCGATAAAGATCCAATGAGCTACTTCGTAGATGACGAAAATTCTCAACCATTATTCATGGGTTATGCCGTAGCTGCTGAACGTTTACAAAAACAATTGTCAGAACAAAACATCGCTGTTGACGAAGATCATCCTTTATTCGTTTACATCCCTTGCGGTATTGGTGGTGCACCAGGCGGTGTAACATATGGTTTAAAATCTATTTATGGTAAAAATGTTCATTGCTTCTTTACAGAACCAACTCATGCATGTTGCATGATGTTAGGAATGGCATCTGGTTTACATGATGGTATCTCTGTAAATGATATCGGTATTGATGGAAAAACAGAGGCAGACGGCCTAGCAGTAGGCAGACCATCCGCTTTTGTTGGTAAAGTTATTGAGCCTGTATTATCTGGCGTAGCGACTATTGAAGACGTTCGTCTATATGGTTTAATGCGTGCATTACTCGATACAGAAGGTACTTTCATCGAACCAAGTTCCTGTGCAGGTTATGGTTGCTTGATTCGTCCAGAAGACATGAAACGTTACTATGAAGAACAAGGGTTAACTGACAAAGTAGATAACATTACGCATATCGTTTGGGCTACTGGTGGTAGAATGGTACCTCAAGAAATGCGTGATAAATATTTAACTATGGGTTTATAAGAATAAGTAGCGTGGACACAATGTGTTCACGCTTACCTTTTTGTATGAGGTGTTTATGAGGCAATATTTAACTGTACTAATCGGCTGTATCATCCAGGCCTTCGCCATTTCCTGCATCTTAAAGCCGAACGACTTGGTGGTGGCGGGCATCACTGGTTGGGCCATCGTGTTAGAGCATTGGATTCACATTCCGTACACGTACATTTATTACGTAACGGTGCTGTGCATCTTGTTGTCCGCGTACTTGGTACTGGGCAAGCGGGCGGCAAAGCGCATCGTCTTTCTGTCGCTAACGTATCCGCTACTGCTCATCGTGGCAAATGCCTTAAGCTTTAATTTCATCGACGAAGGGACGGAAAAAATCGTCATTTGTATCTTCTACGGCGTGTTCATGGGCTTTGGTACGGGCTTGGTACTGAAAGAAGGGTTCAGCCAAGGCAGTTCGGATACGTTGGCGAAGGTAATTCACAAGCTGTGGGGTCATGGCTTGACCTTGCCACAAATGATGCTGGCCATTGATGTGTTTATCTTGCTCATATCCTTAACGGTATTTTCGAAGGTTACCGTATTGTATGCGTTAATCATTCAATTTACGTATTCCAAGGTTATTTCCTTCGTGCTATTCGGTGGCAATATGCGCATCGTTAAGATGGTGATTATCAGTAAAAACGTAGAGGCCATTAAGCAATTGCTAGACGACGAATTAGAAGTAGGGTACAGCCTAGACTATGTGGTGAACAAAAAAGGGGAGGTTATGGAGCGGATTATATCCGTACTACCTTTTCGCGATGCGGCCCAAACCCGAGAACGGGCCCAACAAGTGGACCCGAATGTGTTTATTAACTTCGTGCCGACCCTCGAGGCATGGGGGAAAGATAGCTTCTTGCAGAAACGCGAAGAGGCTGTGGGGTAGAACGAATACAATAGCATATTTTGATTGTAAAGCTGATAAAATCGGAATGGCTCTGGTTTTATCGGCTTTTTTATTGTGCTATAGAAGATTCATATTACGAATTTTGATATTGATGTGTGGCTAAATTTAGGGTATAATCCCATCTTTGACACTTACAAAAGAATAAAAGGCTAGAACCCCTTATTTTTACTGGGTTTCTAGCCTTTTTTGTGTGTGAAAAAAGTGAGTACTTTTTATGCCTTTCTGGTTGCTTTTAAAATTTTCTTCATTTGTGTTTCGCTTAAGACTTCATAATCTGTGCGGAATCCAAATGCATCGTGTAGTTTGTCGGTAATTTCAGTCCGTGTATAGGTAGGTACGAAATCGCCCGAAGATAGTTGAAAGAAGTTCATTTCCCTTAGTTTTTGTATCAAATCTCGTGGTGTAAAGTCGAGGTCAGTTTTCTTTTCTAGGTAGCGGTATAACGTTAAAGATAAGAAACAGGTTAAGAAATGAGTACGTATTCGTGCTTCTCGAGA
>NZ_AUAN01000024.1 GCF_000428745.1 Veillonella magna DSM 19857 | reverse complement strand
TGAGCTGCTTCGGCTTTACCCTGAGCATCTTCGGCTTTGCCTTGAGCTGCTTCGGCTTTACCTTGAGCATCTTCGGCTTTTTCTTGAGCCGTTTTAGCATCAGCCACGGCCTGATTAATCTTGTTCATGTATTCATCGGAAATGCCAACTTTTATAACATTATTAGCATTTTCACCAGTTCCAACTACTTCATTTGTCGCTGTTAAGCCATCGGTAAAATTAAAGCGCAAGTTGTTAATGGTATATTTTTGACTAGCCCCTGGTGTAACCTGAGAATTATCCTGATAATCACCGGTTTGAGAATCTTTAATTCCACCGCTATAGATATATACCGGTGATTCAGCCACAGCCGTTAACTGTTTGACATTGACTGCATCATTAGGATTGATACCACCGGCTACATTTACAATACGGCGTTTGATGTCGGGGATATTCATGTCATTATCGCTGAACTTAATTGTATAAGCATGCGACCCAACAGAAACCACACCGTGCTGGGCCTTGACTTTTTCGCCGCTATATTTTGCAACACCGTCCGTTTCAAAATCAATTCCTTCTGTACTTGAGAAACTGCCTAAAGCAACACTGTTTTTTCCATTGACCCGTGACCAGGCACCAATGGCCGTTCCAAAGTTCGCCTTTGCTCCCACTGCGGTCCTATCTCCGATTGCAATTGAATCATAAGCAAATGAATTGGCAAATCGTCCCATACCAATGGCACCTTTTGCAGAGGCTGCCACCTGAGAACCGATAGCAATCGTATCGTCCAAAATGGCTCTTGAAGCAAGCCCCATAGCTATAGCACGCGCACCATAAGCCCGTGCTCCCTGACCAATCGCAGTTGCCTGATACCCTGATGTTTTTGTTCCCTGCCCAATGGCAATGGAATTAAGTTGAGGTGTATTTATATCCTCTTTGGGTACAGATGGTTTATCATCAGATTTAGGAGAGCCATCAATACTGACATATTCACCAGCGAGTTCTTCCGAATCATCGATTAATACCGTTGGATTTTCAACAATCTTATATTTTTCAAATTCCTCTGTCAAATCACCGACATATGAATTCAAACCAATAGCTACCGCTCTTTCTGCCCCCGCGGTCGTTTTTGATCCAACACCTAAAGCAAGACTGCCAAATCCACCCGCCTTAGAACTTGTTCCTAAGGCAGTAGCCCATTGATTGGAAGCAGCACTACTTACACCAATAGCCAGAGAATAATCACTGTCCTTAATGTTTATGTACTTATTCCCGCTTTTAATCTGATTAGCCACCGCAGTCAGCTGTGCCACATTGACGGCATCATTATCATCAATACCACCAGCAACGTTAATAATCCTACGTTTCTCTTCAGGGATACTTAAAGATGTAGACACATCGTTATCATCATCATCCAATGTGATTGTTGATTTAACAGTATATTCTTTAGTTCCTACAGAAACAACCCCGCTACTCGCTTTAACCTTCTCATTACTGAACTTAGCCGTACCATCTTTGATATCATCTTTTTGTACACTAGAATAATATCCCAAGGCTACACTATTTCTCGCTTCTACACGTGCCCACGGTCCAATAGCCATCGACTTGTCTCTATTTACGTCGGCTGCCATACCTATAGCCATGGAATAACTATTTCTTGCGTTAGCTCCATGACCTAGTGCGATTGAAGCTAATGCGCTTGCATGTGAATCATCACCAACAGCCGTAGAATAAGCACCTGCAGCAGAGCTTTTATGTCCAATGGCAACGTCACCCTTAAAAGTCGACTTTGCAGACGTTCCGATAGCAATATTATTCGCACCATATGTTCCACTTATACTATCTTTACCAATCGAAATAGAGCTCCCACCTGGTTCTCCTGGTCGTTTAGAATTATTAACCACGGCATTTTCACCAATAGCAATTGAAGAGTCCGCTTCAGCTGTCGCCCTCTTTGCCGCATCCGAACTCAAATTAACGGCGACGCCACCTTTTTCGGTAGTATCCGTCACACCTGCTGCCTGAACCATTCCGCCAACCACGCCGGAAAATCCTAGCACCAATGCTAATGTAACGGCCTTGACTAACCGACCGTTTCTTACGAATGCCCCCTGATTGGACGAAGCATATACACTCTCACTCATAGTATGTTTCATAACGACGCATCCTCCTCACTTGATAACTCTGCGTTTTCTGAATCCTTAACTTGAAATATAACAATTTGTACTCACTATACTCACTAAGGTGTGTTTACCATGAGTATACTCCCCTATTTCGGTTGTGTAAAGGTAAGTTGTGTTTTTGAATGTATTTACTTCGATTTTTTATTTTATTTTTCTTCAATTATCTACATAAGTATTAACTAGTCAGTAATTTTTACAACTACGTCTATACAACTGAATATCTTTTGTCGAATCAAAGTTATTTATCAAATGTACTCACTGTGAATTGTCTAACCAACAGATTCCCTACAGCCAAAAGCTGATTGATTTCATAAGAACAAAAATAAAAAAAGATCCTGAACACGTCGTTCAGAATCTAAAAAACGACCGCATCGCCTTGAGTTATCCCTCAAGGCGATGCGGTCGTTTCTATATGACCACTCTATACCTAACGTGGTTAAATCCCTATTAAGTTAGCTGATCGCACCATCTTCTAATGAACGATTCGATTAGATTTCGCGGTACGGTTTCTGACCCAATTCGTAGAAGTTGTTGCCTTCAGTATCGCCAACTACGATGCACGGGAAATCTTCAACAGTCAATTCTGCCAAAGCTTCCGGACCGAGGTCTTCGTAAGCAATAACTTCATATTTCTTAATGGATTTAGCAATCAAAGCAGCAGCGCCGCCAACAGCAGCAAAGTAAGTTACGCCATATTTTTTCATAGCGTCAACAACTGCCTGGGAACGGGAGCCTTTACCGATCATGCCTTTGATGCCCTGTGCGAGCATAGTCGGAGTGTACGCATCCATACGGCCGGAAGTAGTCGGGCCTGCGGAACCGATCGGATCGCCCGGTTTTGCCGGAGTAGGTCCGAGATAGTACACGATTTTGTCATGCCAATCGATAGGTAATTTTTCGCCGCGTGCCAATGCTTCGGTCATAACTTTATGAGCAGCATCACGAGCGCTATAGATTTTACCGGTGATTAATACGCTGTCACCGACTTTTAATTTTCTGGAAACTTCTTCCGTTAACGGTGTAGTAAGACGAATTGTTTCAGCCATTGTAACTTTCCTCCCTAATATTAAAGAATTTCTTCAGCGTGACGGCTTGCATGGCAGCAAATAGTCACAGCTACAGGAAGGCCGGCAATGTGAGTTGCAGCCCATTCGATGTTTACTGCCAATGCAGTAGTAGTACCGCCGAGCTGAGGTCCGATACCGGTCTTGTTGATCATGCCCAACAATTCTTCTTCTAATTTTGCATATTCAGGATGTTCGTTGCGAGTCTGAGTGGAACGAAGCAAGGCTTTCTTGGAAAGGAATGCTGCATAGTCCATAGTACCGCCGATACCAACGCCAACAACCATCGGAGGGCACGGGTTCGGGCCGGCTTTTTTAACGATTTCCATAACAGCGTTCTTAACGCCTTCTACGCCGTCAGCCGGTACGAGCATTTTAATGCCGGATTTGTTTTCACTACCGAAACCTTTAAGTTCCATGTCGATTTTAACTTTGTCGCCAGGAACGATTTTGGTGTAAATAATAGCCGGAGTATTGTTCTGGGTGTTTTTACGGTTGAACAACGGTTCAGCAACAACGGATTTTCTGAGGTAGCCTTCAACATAGCCTTTAGCAACGCCGGCCTGAATGGCTTCTTCAAGGGATCCACCTTCAAAGTGTACGTCCTGACCTACTTCGAGGAATACGATGGTGTAACCGGTATCCTGGCAAATAGGACGGTCTTCTTCTTTGGCGATTTCAGCATTTGTAATAATCTGATCCAATACAACGCAACCTACCGGAGATTTTTCTGTTTCACGACCGTGTTTCAAAGCTGTATACACGTCTTCCGGTAAGTAGTAAGCTGCGTTTTTACACATCTGCGCAACTGTTTCCGTAATTTTTGCTACATCAATTGTACGCAAAATAATCCCTCCTCAATGTAACACGAGATATATTTCATGGCTTAATAATACCACACGTCATAGCTCTTTTCAAATCATAGCTATGCAGTTTACTCAACCTATCCCGTATATTGAAAATCATTCTCTAATTTATTAAAACGGCGTACTTTCGGCTATTTCAGCCTTTTTCGATATACTTTACTATGGCAATTTAACTTTATTATTTTATATTTATACATTTATGGTGTACATATCCAAGACTGTCGATACCGCCGAGGTGCTCCGCTCCGCCGTCTACCCCATCCCCACCGAAAAGAAGGTACTCCTTGCGGACGAAAACCACAAGGGTTACACATTATTTTTGAATAGTCTACTCGTTTTTCACAATTTCGTTCTCTCTTATGCTACGGATAAATGAAAAAGAGATACCTCCGTTCGAGGTATCTCTTCCTATCATCTATGGGACTCTCTCCTGTCCTTCTACCAGCTTTTTAATATTACTTCTCAAATAAACTTATTTTTTGACGATTTTTAGGACCGAAAACGTCGGTTTTGACTACATGAAAGCTCTGTTTTTGACGTTTTCCCAACGTATAAGAATTATTTGTAATAGGTTTTTTTCACTTTCTTCATTCATTTTCGTCCGTCATCATCGACGGCCTTCATCATTTAGAACGTAGATTACATATATATCGCATATGCATCATGTACGCATCATGTATGTATCGCGTATGTATCGCGTATGTATCGTGAGCGTGTAGCGTACAGCCTTCGTATGTATCGTGTAGCGTACAGCCTTATCATATAGCATACTGTCTTATCGCTTGCGATACACGACAGGGCTGCGACGCAGGTAGTTAAAGGGAATGCTCAGGCAGTGTACCAAGCGGGTGAAGGGGAAGATAATGCAAACGATCATCCACGATAGCATATGAACTTTGAAAATAACCGGAATGTGTTCCATCAACGCCGGCTGCGGATGCCAATAGAGCAGACTGCGGAACCAAGGTCCGATGTACTCGCGATAATTAAAGGCACCGTCGGCATTGAGCATAGTCGCCGCAAAGCCGGTGCAAATGGTAAGGCCCAGGAAAAGGAAGAGCCACACATCCATAGTAGATGTATTGACCTTCATATAACGGGAGAAGAAGCGACGACGCATGAGCAAAAAGAAGCCGACTACTAACGCGATGCCTGCCAGACCACCGATATAAAGAGCCATGGCATGATATTGGTGCTCGCTGACGCCAAAAAATTCCGTCACTTCTTGCGGTACCAGCACGCCGCCTACATGACCTAAAAATACGAAGAAAAGGGCGCCGTGGAAGAGCGGTCCTGCTATCTTCAATTGTTTCTTTTCTAAAAATTCACTGGACTTCGTAGTCCATGTGCGCTCCGAAACGGTATAGCGCACGATGCTGCCGATAACGAGAAAGGTGAAGGCTATATACGGCAAGCCCACCCAGATAAATTCACTCATAATGTCCTCCCTTCCAGCCGCCGTCTGCTGCTGAGAATACAATCCACGAGTTGTGCCTGTACATAACCGCTGTCGGCAAGACGCTTTTTAAACAAGCCAAGCGCCTCTTCCGCGTAAGCAAGAATGTCCGCTGCTACCGCCGGCGATACGGCGGCACACAATTCCAGCAAGGCCGGTACATAATCGGGCAGCTCTTTGGAAAGCGTAAAGCCATTGTCTTCAAAGAATCCTTTATAGGCCAGCAGTTTTTCCGATTGCTCGCCTGCATTGGAGCAGTCATAGGAGGCCAGGTACATGTTGGTGTTGCCGCTGAAATCGAAGGCGCGCACGTATTCGTCTTCATAGTCGCGCACGGTCAAACTGTTGATGTGCTGCAGTACGGTTTCACAAGCATGGCGGGTACGGGCATCGTCAATGTCTTTGATTCCGTCTGCCACGGCCGAAAGCTGATCGCGCCACGCCGCATCGGGATAGCTGAGAAGAAAGCCGATGATCTGCAGCGCATATTGTTCGCTTGTCATTTCACGATTAGGCATGGCAACCTCCGCAGGTGTTAAAGCCTGCACAGCCTTGAGCTTCCTTCTTTTCTTCGCGACTTAGCGGTGCGCCCGCCGGAATGCGGAAGCGTTCCCGATATTTGGCAACGCCTAAGAGGCGATACATGGCCATCAGCTGATCCGTGTCATAGCGTTCCTTAAATTCGTCTGTGCTTTCACCGCGGGTTTGTTTTTGCATGAACCGTCGCAAGTCGATGAGGGTCTGCAATACGCGGCGAATGACTGCTTCGTTACCGGCGGCGAGCAGCTGCGACAGGTAAGCCACGGGGATGCGCATTTCCTCGGATTCCGGGAAGTTAACACCGGCAGCGCGCTGATGAAGAATCGGGCTCATCGGCGGCACGTACCATACCATCGGCACCGTGCGGTATTCGGCGTGAAGAGGCAACGCGATTTTCCATTCCTTCACCATCTTGTACACCGGCGATTCCTGGGCGGCTTTAATCCAGTTTTCACTGATGCCTTCTTCACGGGCAGCGGCAATCACTGCCGGATCGTGAGGATCCAATAAAATATCTAGCACGTTTTCGTAAATGTCTTCTTTATTCGGCGTAGCCGCTGCGGCCTGCACGCGATCCATATCGTAAAGGAGCACGCCGGCATAGCGCATGCGCCCTACACAGGTATCGGCACAAATCATGGGCAAGCCGTTTTCAAGGCGCGGATAGCAGAACACACATTTTTCTGCCTTATTGGTTTTCCAGTTGTAGTACACCTTTTTGTACGGACAAGCCGGTACGCAATGACGCCAGCCGCGACACACGTCTTGGTTGACGAGCACCACGCCGTCTTCGTCGCGTTTATACATAGCGCCGGACGGACAAGCGGCCACACAGGCAGGGTTCAAACAATGATTGCACAGGCGCGGCAAGTATTTCATAAAGATGTCGTGAAAGTCGAGCGCCACTTCCTGACCGATGTTCTTCAGGTTGATATCGGCACGCGCCGTATCACCGCCGGCCAAATCATCTTCCCAGTTAGGACCCCATTCCACTTCCATCCGTTCCTTGGTAATAAGCGAACGCGGACGGGCTACGGGCTGATTGTTCTTGCGTTTGGAATGAATAAGCGTTTCATAATCATAGGTCCATGGCTCGAAGTAATCCTTCAGCTCCGGTTGCTGGGGATGGTAAAAGAGCTTTAACAGGCGACTTGCCTTGGAGCCCGTAGCGAGCTCCAATTTGCCGTTCTTCAATACCCAGCCGCCCTTCCAACGATTCTGGTCTTCCCAGTTTCGCGGATAGCCGATGCCCGGTTTCGTTTCTACATTGTTGAAATACATATATTCAGCGCCTTCGCGGTTCGTCCATGTATTTTTACAGGTAATCGAGCAGGTATGACAACCGATACACTTGTCCAGGTTCATTACCATCGAAATCTGCGCTTTAATCTTCAAGCCAATCTACCTCCTTCATCTTACGCACCACAACCAGTACGTCGCGTTGGTTACCGGTAGGTCCGTAGTAGTTGAAGCCGTAACTGAGCTGGCCGTAGCCGCCAATCATATGCGTCGGCTTCATATGGATACGCGTCGGTGTGTTGTGCGTGCCGCCGCGGGTGTTCGATAATTTCGAGCCCGGCACGTTGATATGGCGATCCTGCGCATGATACATGTAGACTTGACCGCGCGGAATACGCGGTGTCACTACGGCACGGGAGGCCACTACACCATTGCGGTTATACATTTCAATCCAGTCGTTGTCCTTCACGCCGATGTCTGCCGCATCATCCTCGTTGAGCCATACCGTCTGGCCGCCGCGGAACAAGGTCAGCATTTGCTGCGTGTCAAAGTACATGCTGTGAATACTCCACTTGCTGTGCGGTGTTAAGTATTTCAGCGTAATTTCCGGCGTGCCGTCATTGGGAAGGCCTTCCTTCATCGGCGCATAATCGAGTACCGGTTTAAAGGTTGCCATCTGTTCGCCCCATTCGTTCATGATTTCATGATCGAGGAAGAAGGATTGACGACCGGTAATCGTGCGGAACGGCATGAGGAATTCAATATTATTCGTAAACGGCGTATAGCGTCGACCGCCTTTGCCGTTGCCAGTGAAGATTGGTGTGCTGATAACCTGCCGCGGCTGTGCCACGATATCTTCAAAGGTAATCTGTTCACCGGCGCGACCGTCCAGGCCTTCCGTAAGTCCCGTCAGACCGGTTACTTTTTCTGCCGTCTGCCAACTCTTAAGGGCTACCTTACCGTTTGTCGCCGATGACAAGGTCAATACAGCCTGACAAGCATCGTAACAATTTTCAATGGTCGGACAACCGTAGCCCGGTGCCTGCGCGTCACCGATAATACCGTTGCGCCGTTTTAATTCTTCATATTGGTCACCGATGTGAGCCGTAATGCCGTGAGCACCTACTGTGCCGTTTTCAAGGTTCGGACCCAAGGCGCGCTGCTTTTCAAAAATCTTCGTGTAATCTCGTTCGATATACACCAGGTTCGGCATGGTTTTGCCCGGAATCGGTTCGCATTCGCCGCGACTCCAATCGCGTACCTTGCCGTGAGGCTGTGCGGTTTCGCCTTCCGAGTCATGCTGCAGCGGCACCGCTACAATATCGCGATACACCGGCAGTTCTGCTTCCTTGGCTACCTTTTCTACGGCTTTGCCCAAGGTGAGAAAAATATCCCAGTCCGTCTTGGATTCCCAACCGGGATCGACAGCCGGCTGGAAGGGATGCACGAAGGGATGCATGTCCGTCGAGGACAAGTCCGTCTTTTCATACCACGTAGCCGTAGGCAATACAATATCCGAATACAGGGCAGACCCGGCCATGCGGAAATCGAGATCTACCAACAAATCTAGCTTGCCGCTGGGCACATCGTCGCGCCATTTTACTTCCGTCGGGTGCGCATCATTTTCTTCTAACAAACCATTCTTCGTACCCAACAGGTATTTCATAAAATATTCGTGTCCCTTGGAGGACGAGGTGATCAGGTTCGCACGCCATACGATGAGGTTGCGCGGAATGTTTTCCTTCGCATCCGGATCTTCGATGGCAAAGTGCAGCTTCTTCTCCTTCAGTTGACGAGCCACATAGGCTTTCACACTGTCAAAGTCTTTGTTGCCGGCCGCTTCCGCTTCTTTCATAATCGTAGCCCCGCCCTTGTTAAAGGTCGGGTATGACGGCAACCAACCGAGTCGCGCTGCCAATACATTATAATCCGCCGCATGACGATACCGCGGTGTTACGAGAGGCGATGTCAAATCGGACGCATCCATTTCATCGCTGCGCCATTGGTCGGTGGCAAAGTAGAAGAAGGACGTACTGTTCTGCAGTCGCGGTGCTGCCTGCCAGTCCTTGGCGGACATGATAGCACCCCAGCCTTCGGCAGGACGTAATTTTTCCTGTCCCACATAGTGCGCCCAACCGCCGCCGTTCTTGCCTTCGCAAGCGCAGAAGAGTACTAAATTCAATACGGCGCGATAAATAACATCCGCATGGAACCAGTGGTTAATACCGCCACCCATAATAATCATGGAGCGCCCGCCGGTAGCGATGGCGTTATCCGCAAATTCGCGAGCCGTATGGATGACCAACTCCGGATTGACACCGGTGTATTTTTCCTGCCATGCCGGCGTGTACGGGGTATCATCGGTGAAGTCCTTCGCCGCTACGCCACCAAAGCCACGATCAATGCCGTAGTTTGCCATCATCAAATCATAGACGGTAGTCACATACAAGCTGCCGTCCGGTGTGTCGATTTTCTTCACCGGCACGGCGCGTTCTATGGTCTTCATGCCGTCTAGGTGACCGAAGTGCGGCAGCGCTACGGTAACGATGCCGTCGCCTCGACCGTCTAAGGTCAATACCGGAGAAATGGCTTCGCCGGTTTCGCTGTTTTCCATCTTCAAATTCCATTTTTCTTTGCGCGTCCAGCGATGACCCATGCAGCCGTTAGGAATAACCATCTTGCGACTCAGTTCATCCACCACGAAATACTGGAACTCGCTATGTTTTGCCTTGCTGCCCATCATATTGGCGCTGAGCATCTGCCCCGGCACGTAGTGACCGTCTTTTTCTTCAATGGTTACGAGGAACGGAAAGTCCGTGTACTGCTTAGCATAGTCAAGGAACATCGGCGTTGGATTGTCGATATAATACTCTTTCAAAATGACATGTCCCATCGCCATAGCCAATGCCGCATCGGATCCGGCTCTGGCATTGAGCCATGTGTCGGCCGCCGTCGTGGATTCTGCATAGTCCGGTGAAACGGATACGACCTTGGTGCCTTTATAACGCACTTCGGTTAAGAAGTGTGCATCCGGCGTACGGGTTTGCGGTACGTTAGATCCCCACGTGATAATGTATCCGGAGTTGTACCAGTCGCTGCTTTCCGGTACGTCCGTTTGATCGCCCCACACCTGCGGGCTGGCCGGCGGCAAATCCGCATACCAATCGTAAAAGCTCAGGCAAGCACCGCCCATGAGATTCATAAAGCGTGCCCCTGCGGCATAGCTAAGCATGGACATGGCCGGAATCGGAGAGAAGCCAAAGTTGCGATCCGGTCCGTAGGTTTGTGCGGTATACAGCATGGAAGCGGCTACGATTTCCGACGCTTCTTCCCAGTTGGAGCGCACAAAGCCACCCATGCCGCGCGCTTCTTTGTAGGACTTCGCTTTGTCCGGATCTTCCACGATGGATTTCCACGCAGCCAAGGCATTCGGTGCCGTCTTGCGCGCTTCGCGCCACAGGTTGGCCAGCTCGCCGCGCACATACGGATATTTTACGCGCAGCGGACTGTACATATACCAGGAAAACGAAGCGCCTCGCGGACAGCCGCGCGGTTCAAAGTCCGGCATGTCCGGGCTGGTTTCCGGATAGTCGTGATTCTGATTTTCCCAAGTAACAATCCCGTTTTTAACAAATACATTCCAGCTGCACGAGCCGGTGCAATTCACGCCGTGCGTGGAGCGTACCACTTTGTCGTAGGACCAACGATCGCGGTACATGTCTTCCCATTCACGGCCGCCTTCGAAGGTTTGCGCATGACCGTTCGCGCTGGTTTCCTTCGGCGTCATATACTTATATTTCTGAAAGATACTTTTCATCCCTACGTCCCTCCTTATGGTATCTTTAGCATACCAAATGGAAATAGGGGCCACGGTGACGTAAGTCACAAAGCATTCGTTCGCTATACATTTTTGTCATGACCTTTCGTCCGGCGGCTGCGACACTATGCAGAGTAGACCGATATATAGGTCTCGCAAGTCAGGTCTTGCGAATGACATTGCTCGACCTATATATCGGCCCCCTCTTCTCTACTAGCCTACCGCCGGTCGAACGTTAGGTCATCATTCATGTATAGGGAACGCCCTCTTTGTGGCGGCGGGGAGGCAGCTCGGTCTTGCGAAGAGCATTTCTCGTGCCGATACGTTACTTTCCTTTCTCACATACAGCCGCCTCACGATTACAATGTCATTACTCATGTATAGGGAACGTCCTCTTTGTGGCGGCGGGGAGAGATTAGTCTTGCGAATGACATTGCTCGACCTATATATCGGCCCCCTCTTCTCTACTAGCCTACCGCCGGTCAAACGTCAGGTCATCATTCATGTATAGGGAACGTCCTCTTTGTAATGTTTATGCGGAAGGGGCGGTAAGTTTAAAGGCCATACAGCTGTCGGCAATGAGGTAGCAAATGCGTTGCCATCGCACGTCCTTGCGCCAGACAAATTGTTCCAAGGTAAGGTTCGAGGTAATCACCATCAGTTTACGATCTTCGTAGCGATTTTCAATGATCCGCAGCAATTCTTCCCTCGTCCACTCCGTATCGCGTTCGCCGCCCAGGTTATCCAACACTACCATGTCCGCTTCTTCCAACGGTCGCAAATACAGTTCTCTTGCTTTGCCCGTATCAATGCAGCCGCGCAGCTTTTCCAGGAGTCGCGACACATTACAAAATATACCGCTATGCCCTTCGTCTGCCCAAGCTTGCAAGGTGGCTACTGCCAAATGCGTTTTTCCTATGCCCATCGGTCCCGTAAGGAACAGGCCCTTCGCTGCGGTTCCTTCTTTCACTAACTGCCGTGCATAAACGACGGCACTTTGGTTGTTGGTTCCCGTCTTCAAGCTGGCAAAGGTCATCGCTTGATAGCGCGCCGGAATCTGCGCTGCGTCCTTGAGCGTTACCGGTGACAGGCCTGTATGCGATGCACTGTTCATCCTGCATTTGGCATAGGATATGTGACCATTTTCATCCATCCGTGCCGTGTATCCTTTGTGAATGTGATCGCAGGCATCGATGCCCGGACAGTGAAAGGTACAATGCTCATTGCTTTCTGCAAATTCCAACAGCGGAAAGAACAATGCCTCCGTTTGCTTTGCCGTATCTGTCAATGTAATGTGTTCTCTTGCCAACGCCTCGTCAATGCGTCGTTGGTACTGCGCAATAATGTCGTCCATGTATCCGCCACCCTGTGGTGCGCTTGCCATTCCGTCCTGCATTGTCATGGGAAGGATATCCGTTACTCGCCCCATGCATTCCATTTGTTTGTTATCTGCCATACGTGTGCCATCTACTTTCTTTTCTGTTCTAACTACCGACTACCAATGCCTGCTGCTAATCCTTCGTGTTGCAGTATCAATGGTACTCAAACATAATCGGCAGCCCTTCAGCATCCACATAACTGCCGTCACCGGCGTCTATATACACATACTTTTTCGGTGGCATCTGCTCATTAAGTGACGATGTCTGCTCGTTAGGTGATGCCGTTTGCTTCTTAACGATTTGGCGTCGTTCCCAGCTTCGCACCACAGCCTTCCAGTTTTTCATCTTCGTTTGTCCTACAAACCAATCCCGACGTTGGTAGTAATCTACAAATTGTTTCGGGTCCACCGTATTGCCCCGTGCCAAACAATAGGCCTGAACCATTTCTAACGAAGGCGGCGTACATCCGGCTTCATCAATTAGTTCCACAGGGTCTCCTTTCTTTGATAGGTTTTCTTTCCTATTGTTTTGTTTAGTTTTATTTTGTTTAAGAATGGTATCGGCGTGCGTATCGGTGTGCGTATCGGTGTGCGTATCGGCGTGCGTACCGCTAGGTGTATTACTAGGTACGTCACAAGGTATATTACCGAATACATCACCGGGTGTATTACTTGCTACATCACTAGATGTATAATCAAATATACCTCCGGCTACAGCGTTAGGTATGTCATCTGCTACAGCATTCGATGTATGACCCACTTTATCGTCAGAGGCATTACAAGCGGCTTGCTGATTAACTGATATCTGATTAACCGACTTCCGGTCATTCGATGTCTGATTAACTGACGTCTGATCAGTCAATGTCTGATTAACCGCTTGCGGATCAATCACGCCCATTTCGGTTGATGGCGGTAGCTGTGTCCGTGATGCATTGGCTTCTTCAGAAAATCCCGTAGTGACAATAGGTTCGCCGGAGAAAGAAAGTATTTGATACATGGTAGCTTGATTTCCTTTCCGCGCCACATAGTTGATGCGTCCGTTCTCCTGTAAAACGCGCCGCGCCCGCACAATGGCCTGCTTGCCCAAGCCGGTTTTCTCCATCAAACTGCTCATAGCCACCGAAAACGTTTCCTTCCAACCGCTTACATTGTCATAATGCATCAGCGCAAACCACAGTATCCGCGCCGATGTAGACACGTCCGGATGCAGGCTGATCCAAACTTGGAACTTGTTAATCTCTTCAATATAATTCATAGCTAATACCTCCCATTTATACTCGAGGGTCTCTCCTCCTCACTTATTACCATCCAGCAGATGTAAACTTGTAAACGTCATTTTAAAAAAATTTTTTAAATTTTTAGATTCCGTAGTCACGGAATTGCAACGGGACGGCAATCTAACGTGTAAAAATTTCTGTATATTTTTACAAAATAAAAATTACCCCTCCACTTATTACAGGCAAAAAATGGCCTAGTTTTAAACATAATTACTTATACTTTTTTCGCAATACATCTGTAACTCACTCGTTCAAAACTCTCATGAGGGTAGAAGTTGCAAGGGCCAACGAGTTATATGATTTTGTAATACAAAATTAATATTCCTCTTACATTAAAATTCCCCTCATTATATAAATCGTTTTAAAAATGAATTTGTAAACAAAAAATAAAAAATATCCTACGATAGCTCTTTGAAGCCCGGTCTTGCGAATAAATAAAGCCCCTATAATAGCGCTTTGAAGCCTAGTCTTGCGAAAGGCATTCTTCATCGCTATTATAGGGGCTTTTCCTCTGAGGGATGAGAAAAGAGAGATTCATACATCGGCAGTCAAGTCTCCCTTCTTTTCCTTCTTCCCATAAAGAAAAGCGATGATCATATATCGCAAGAGTGTCATTCACTAGACCTGACCTCTGAGATATATGGACATCGCTTCTAAAAACTAACACTGAGAGTACTCACTAGCACTGAGAGTAGAATAATGAACAGTTCAAAAGTTAAATAGGACAACAACACTTCCTCCTCGTACTTTTAATAGTAAGGAGGGATTTTATGATTACCAAACAATTTACCAAGAAGGTTAATGGTATTGCATCTAATACAATAGACACAAATGCAGATGCAAGATACAATAATAACAAAGGAAGTGTATTGAATGAACACGGCGAAATATAAATTGCCAACTACAA
>NZ_AUAN01000023.1 GCF_000428745.1 Veillonella magna DSM 19857 | reverse complement strand
AAGGTTTGCATCTGCTTGGAAGTTAAGACCTTGTGCTAGGCTTACCGATTTAGCTGTTGCATCACTACCGGCTTTGTACTTGATGTTCGTAGCCGTAGCAATCTGATCACCATTAAACCCTACTGTATAGATATCCGGATTTGTTCCGTCAGATGTCTGCGTCTTAGTTACTGTAATGGCACTCTGACCATCGGCTGCTTTCACTTCCGTTTTGCTTGCCTTCGTAGCAGCATCTACTTCGCTCTTATCATAGATATTAAGAGCAGTACGCCACTGACCGGCTTCGGTTTCTTTAATATTCGATGCATCTTTCTTAGCAAAGCTATCATCCAAAGTCTCTGTTAATTTCGCAGTATTCACAGATAAGGTATATGTATCACCTGCAAGGTCAGTGCCTGCTGTTTTTTCTACCTGTAAGATACCACCCGTTGCCGGGTTAACAGCTACCTTCGTCTTGGCACCTGTTACTGCATTATATACAGCACTCGAGGTAACAACTTTATTTGCGTCATCACCGGTATTAGTAACAGACACTGCCTTGTTAAGGCTCAAGGTTACACTGCTTTCGCTAGCTGTAGTCGTGATGTCACTATTACCCGTAATGGCAAATTTAATACCATCTTTTTGGTTCAATGCCTGTCCCTTAGTTGCAGTATCTTTATCGCCGGTAAGGGTAATCGTATTATCTACTAACTTCGTTACATCGGTCTTTACCTCATTTACCGGTTTTACTGTAGCTGCATCGGTATCCTTTTCACCATCAGCAATATTACTGATGGTTTTACCGCCAAGGTCGATGCCTTTTTCGGTAATGGTAATTTTTGTACCATTAGTCCCATCTTTTCCGGCGGGACCACTAATAGAGGTAATGCCCGTAAGATCAGCATTCAAACCGTAAGTAATCTGACCATCGTTTCCGGATGTTGCCGTCAAGTTTGCTCCTGCTTGGAAGTTAAGACCTTGTGCTAGGCTTACCGATTTAGATGTTGTATCGTCACCGGCTTTATACTTGATGTTTGTGGCCGTAGCAATCTGATCACCATTGAAGCCTACGGTATAGATGGTATGTCCATCTGTATCATTCGTAGATGTATCTACCGTAATTGCACTCTGACCGTCTTTTGCTTTTACTTCCGTTTTGCTTGCCTTAGCTTTGCTATCTATTTCTGTCTTACTATACGTTTCATCTTTACTGTATACATTAAGCTTATCGCGCCAGCTAGTTACATTACTATCGCTAAGATTCGACGCATCCACTTTTGCAAAATCATCGTTGAGCGATGTTTTCATTTCGTTTTCTAACTTTGCAGTATTTACAGATAATGTATATGTATCCGCCGCAAGGTCGGTACCTTCCGCTTTGGTTACTTCCAAGATACCCGTAGTATCCTTTGTATCTTTTTCTACCTTCGTCTTAGCACCGCTTACTGCCGTGTATACTGCGCCGGAGGTAACAGCTTTATCTTTGTCTGTTTCAGAATTAGTAACAGACGTTGCCTTATTAAGGCTCAAGGTTACATCACTACCGGATGCAGATGTCGTAATATCCGCACCGCCTTTAATACCAAAGCTAATCCCATCTTTTTGCCCTAACGTTTGTACATCCGTCTTGCTGGTGCCATCACCGGTAAGCGCAATAGTATTCCCTTCCAATGCCGTAACTTTATTCTCCACAGTCTTCACATTTGAAGTAATTGTAGACGTAGCTGTATTAATCGCCGAGTTCATCTGACCAAGATTTACTGCATCGGAATCTTCTGTGCCTTGTGCCAAACCGCTGATTTTCTTATTGTTCAGCGTTACACTATCGCTTTCCAAGGTAATCTTAGTATCTGTCGAGTTCTTACCGCTACTGATAGAGTTCACACCCGTAAGATCACTGTTTAAGGCATATTTCACAACGCCGTTTTCCTCTACGGACGCAGTCAAATTATCCGTGTTCGTAAAGTTAAGACCGGCGGATAAGCCGACTTTCTTAGCAGCAGCCCCATTAGCCGTATAAGAAATGTCTGCCGTCAAGCCATCTTTCTTAGAAACGAAATCATTTGCTAAGACTTCTTTTAATTTCTCCGTATTAATTCCCAATGTATAGTTGTTAGCCGTCAAATCTTGGCTTTCCGTTTTACCGATGGTCAAGATGCCGGTTGTATCGGTTTCATTAGCGGCTACCTTCGTCTTAGCACCGCTTACCGCCGTGTATACTGCACCGGAGGTAACCGCTTTATCTTTATCTGCACCGGTATTAGTAACGGACGCCGCCTTATTCAAACCAAAGGTTACCGTAGTACCGCTGGCCACTGTGGTAATATCTCCATTGGTACCGCCGCTGAGTGTGAAGTTAACACCGTCCTCCTTGCCGATAGCCTGTGCCGTTGTCTTTTTGTTCTGTCCGTCTTGTAAAGTAATTTCTTGCGTCGCCAACGATTTGAGCTGTGCTACATTGACCGCATCTGTGTCGTTATAACCGGCGGCCACATTAATAATACGGCGCGTCATCGGCTGATACCCATCATCGGAACGGGTAGTCCCCACGGATACAACACCGCCGTTCGGCGTACTTGCATTACCCGCTATGGCTGTTTTATATTGTTTGCCTGCCTGTTTGGTAGCTTCTAAGTCTGTATCCGATACCGTCGATTTATCGCCTAAGGCTACACTGCCGGCAACAAAATCATCCTGCGCCAATACCTTTGCTTTGTAGCCCAGTGCCAAACCACCTTCTTGCGTTGTACCGGCACTGTAACCAATAGCAATACTACCTTTACCTTGGGCCTGCGAATTATCGTAGTTAATTTCGGACAATTTATCTTTCAATTCATCCGCAGTCATGCCGGTAATAGTAGCGACATTAAAAATATCCTGTTGTTGCGCTTTGGTTAATTGATATATCGCTCCGGCTACGGTAGGATCGGTCAAGCTTGCTTTATCCACCGTTACGCCGGTAATGGTCGTACCATCAGATGCATACTGCTTCTGTCCGCCGCCATACGTATTTACCATCAATCGGTTAATTTGCTCCTGGCTCATACCGACGGCACGTAAATCGTTTTCTAACTTAGTCAACTCAGCGTTAAAATTCTGCTTTGCAGTATCGGTAAGCTTCGCCCCACCATACTGCTCTTTTACTAAATAACCTTTATAATCAGTATACGCTTTAATGTACCGTTCATAGGTATCCTGCATAAATTGTTTCTTCACATAATCTACAACGCCACTACCATTATCAATAGCCGAGTAGTTAGTAGATACAAAGTGCGACCCTGACTGTGCCGTATTACTGTTAAGCTGACGGCTCAACGATTCATAGGTCTGCTTGAGCTGACTTACGTTAACTGCATCCGTATCATACGCACCGGCCGCTACATTGACAATGCGTCGTTCGTTACCGATAGAACCTACAGAGATAACACCAACCTTACTAGTAGTACTCACCGCAATAGCATCCGGTGTACGCCAAGCATCGGTAGCCAATTGCTGCGGCGTATAGTCCGTTCTTGAATCAACACCTAAGGCCAAGGAATTTTCCAACCACGCCTGTGCATTATTACCGATAGCCATAGCATTTTTACCGTTCATAGAGGCATACCCGGAGTCGCCGCTAGTCGTATTCACTGCTTCACGGCTATACACGCGTGCATTAGAGCCGATGGCCATGGCATTTTGCATAGAATCTTCCCGTTCCATCTCGTCAACTGACGTAATAGTTTTACTGGTTGGTTTACCTGTAATAGGGTCAATTTTCATAACACCACCATTTTCGCCGCGCGTGTAGCTTCCCACACTGGCGCCGTTACCAATGGCAATAGAGCGATTAACGTTGCTCCCAATAATCGTATTGGTACCTAACACAACCGAACCGGCAGTATCTGAACCGATGCCGGATGTATTCCCCAACACCAAGGAACTACTGCCATAGTTGATGGCACCGATACCAATTGCCAAACTACTGTTTCCCATAGTAGCCGTTGCAGTACCCAAGGCCATACTATTTTTGGCTACCGCTCTCGATGCCAAACCAAGGGCTACTGCATTATCCCCATCCGTCATAGAATAGGAACCGATAGCCATACTATTGTTGCCTCGCTCAATGGCACCGCGCCCTAGAGCAAGACCATTATCACCTTGCGCTAATGAACGCGATCCTAATACGATAGCATTTTGACCATTTTCCTGAACAATATTCTCAACCCCGTTATGCTCCTTAGTTACTGCCGTAGCATATGTGCCTAGTCCCGGTTCTCCATTCTCATCGCCACCGGCCTTAATAATATCCTCAAAGGTATTTAATGCCGATGTAGTTGAGCTGAGAATAGATTTTGCACTGACTGCAGGGTTGAAATTATATAAACCGTTAGCGGAAAATACTTCTTGTCCGTTACTGCCTGTACCAAAGTTCATCTTTGCATTTGCATATACATCGCGACCGATGGCAATGGAGTTATTTCCACCGGCATACGTACGATAGCCATACGCCGTACCGCCCGTTTTAAGCACCTGTGACTTACTGCCGACAGCAATGGAATTATCCGAAAATACATAGGATTTACTACCAAAGGCTAATGCCCCTACCCCTTCGGCACGTGTTTGCGTACCGATGGCGGTAGATCCTTTTTTTAACGCAAAGGCTAAGGTTCCCAAGGCAGTCGCCCCTGCATCATAGGCAATAGAGCGAGATCCGATAGCAATGGAGCCATCCCCTTGTGACAATGTAGGGGACCAAATATTTTTATAGGTTTGCGTCCCATCATCCAATGTAGACCTAGCTCCAGAAGCGACTAAACTATTTCCTTCTACACGATAGCCATATTTTTCCCCTTTAGGATCGATTTTAGAATACAATTTGTAAAAATAATTTTTTGCATCATAATCGCTGATTGCGTCGCGATAAGTAGCTACATCGTCATTACCAAGAGCAATCGATGAACGTCCCAACGCATACACGTCATTACCAACGGCCGTCGCCTGTGACGAAGCGATGGCACCATCACCTACCGCTGTAGCCTGACCGCCTCCGGCCCCTTCTACGCCACCGTCCTTATTGCCATCGTTGAATATGCCTAACGGATTTTTTGATGCCAACGCACCTGTACCAATAGCTATCGATCGTATCGCCGTAGCTTTAGTTTCATAACCGATAGCCACCGAGCCCGTAGCGGTTTCCGCATCGGTACCAATAACTACACTTTGAAACCCTGTTTTATTCTCTACCGATCGTCCGTCATTAGTCGTTCCATTTTTACTGGGATTTAACGCTACCGCTTCTTTATTTGTATCGGTAACTTCATTACTACCAACAGATCCCTTTCCTGCATATAAATAAGAGGCCTCTACCTGTGCAACACCTATACCGCCTACCAGTACAGCCGCTGCCAAGGCGGCGCGCAGCCATTTAGCACTCACTTTGCTACTACTCATTGACGACCGTTGCACCAACCGCTTCTCGGACCTACTCTTTTTTCCTTGCATTCCGGCCAATTCCGACACTACTACATAACAATGCTTTGTTTTACTCCATACAACCTTAAAAATATGATTCATTACTGCCTCCTCATACAGTCTAATCATGCCACCGGCACTCTCTCACCCTCAGCTCACACCTATACCATGAGCCAACATATTGTACGCTTTATTTCGACAACCTTATACAAAATAGTATCTTTAGTATATATTCTATAATTCCCTTTTATTATAAATTACTAAAGTCACTGTCTTTTGTAGATAATTAACAAAAAAGGCGTATCATCGCACAGTAATTAGTTCACACCAATGTACTATGTAAGCCTACGTCTTTTTTCGCTATATTTAGTTGTCCCATTACTCTGTCAATTACTATCCGCATAACTAGCGCCCTCTACAACATATATGTATGATTCATATTCTGTGTAGAAAAGCGTTTTTAAAGTATACAAAATGATTCATCAACAGGTTGCGTACATAAAATAAAGATATACTCTTTATCTATTTATTTTTATTATGTATTATAGTCTACTAGAGAAAATATATCAATATCGTTCTACCCCCCATAAGTATATATACTTTTTTTGCATAGGTTGTTTTGTGCAAGTATTATGGATATTTAAGTTCCGGTTTAATAATTAAGTTCAATCAGTATATAACTGCATTTATACAATTTAAATCATCGTTGTATGTATGGTAGCCGCACGTCTTACTTAACATATATTTTGTTCTTTTGTGGTATAAACGGACGTTCTTTTTATAAAACTTCACCACTGTATTACTATAAGTCATAATTATAGTTATTATTTCATATATCTTATAAATACATACTCATTAATTTTTTATAACTCTGCGTCTTTATCCTCCACCATCATCTTCCGCAATTTCTGTAAGCCTCGTTGTTTCCGTTGATTCACCGCTTGCCTGCTAATACCATTGCGACGAGCCACGGTATCTACGGATAACCCCTTAAAATATAAATCTTCAATAAGACGTCGCTCCTTTTTCCCCAACTTATTCACATAGTCATGGACCTGTTTTTTCGTTGCGTTTTTCATTGCCTTCGCCTGTGGCTTGCCTTCATCCTGATGACCATCCTGTATAGCACCTATCTGCAAATAACCTTCCATCCAATCTCGCTTCGTTTCATCATCAAAAGCCAACACTTCGTGTTGCCAGTGTCTACACATCACTCGTTGTGCGTCGATACGCCTTCTGTCAATACAACTATATACATAGGCAGAAAAAGGAACAGGACCTTTTAAATTAAACGTTTTAATGGCCAACGCCACGGCTATCCATATTTTATCCATTATAGCCTTACGATTACTTTCCAAACTATTCTTATTTATATATCGATTAATTAAATTCTTATACTTTTCAAAGATAATATGCTCCGCTCTTTTATCGCCCCGTTGTGCCTTTCCTACCAACCATCTATCCACTTCATCTTCCGTCATGGTGTCCAATGGTTTATTGGTGCTCATCAGTTGTCGTATCATCGTCGCCGTACTTTGTCTTACTAGTTTGTTACTCGTCTTGCCCGTCACCGTTACGACTACGTTTGATACAGCCTTCTTTTTAGTTTTCATATTAATCCGTTCCTCCACCTTCACACTATACCTAACCTATCCCCAAACAATAAAAAAGGGATGTATAAGGATTGGCCGCTTCGCCAATATATGACTTCCTTACACATCCCCATTATTATGTGTTAAGCATCGTGAGTTTATTAAATTTTAAATAATTAACTAGGTATCCTAGTTGTCATTTTAATAATTCCCTCTCAACGTAGTGGTACATCGTAATGTACCATCTGCTATCTATGGCGGCCTGCAACCGGATAGTCAGTACCGCCCACCGCCCGGTTGCCATAGACCTCATGGCATATGTCTCCGGTACACCGAAGATACGCGAACAACTTACGCCAATTCGTCGGCACTATAGGCCTTTGTATCCACGCGGGTAAACCCTACGACGGTCCCTTCAAATAAAGCACCAAAGCGACCGGCCAATTCACACAGCTCTTCATCGGTGCGATGTCCGCTAATATTGCGTAAGTTTACAGTTTGTACATGACTTTTACCGTTCGTGCCTACATCAATGGTAATCTGCAATTTACAAGACGGCTTCATCACCTCCATTAACTCCTTAAAAGGAACTACGTCATCCTCCCCGTCACCGGTGTCCTCCGGTGTATCGCTTACTGCCCCATGATCCTCTGTCGGATGCTCTTCCGTAGGGTGTTCTTCCGCCGGTGCGTCTTCACCATCCGCCGGCCCGCTTACCGCCGCTGCTTCTTCTGGATGATTGTCCGTAGATTCTACCGCTACTGCCGGTACTTCATTGAGCGCCGGAGTCATTCCATGAGTCGCCGCAGGACTGACTTCACTGCGGGCCTCACTCGTTACTCCATTGGCTTTTTCCGGTTTCATTTCATCATTCATTGCAAATAAATCACTCATTACACATACCTCCTGCAACTATCTTACCTACCGTGTACCACGCAATGATTCGGTATTGCCTGGTTACGGCTGACTATATACGTTCCATTTACCTGGCGCAGGCTATTCACTTGCGCTTTCAGACTTATAATCGCTTCAACAATACACTTACCAGTGCCTGAACAAGTACTTTTATAATGTCTTTCATAAGGGTTACACTTCTTTCACTGTCGTTTCTTCACGGTGCGCACAAAGATAACGACAAATCACATGACCATCGCTGCTTTTAAAGAAACCAGCCATCGCAATATAACGGCCTACGTCCTCTAACTCTTCCGCCGTCAGAAATTCCTTAGGAAAATCCACGGCCAATGCAAAGGTCGCTTTCCCTTCATCGTCCGTAAAATTTAATTTAATAATGTCCTTCACCGAATTGTGTTTTCTAATCATATATAACTCCTTTCCGGTATTGCGGTGCCCTGAATGACTAACCTACCGCAACACCACTACCCATTAGCTAGTACCATTACGTATTAGCGAAGCGCATTCAAATACGAAGATACCCGTCGTAAAAATTCTGCCAATGTTACCCCTTCCGCTGTAACGGCAATAGTATTTTCTCTGCCTACCGCGCCGCCATCGATTACCTTTAATGTAAATTTATTTTCATTCACTGCCGTTGTTGAAACGTTTTTCATATGTATCACCTTTCCTAGTAACGAACACTCTTATTTTTTTCTACAACTGTCCAATCAATAGTAACTAAATCATCACCTCATAGTGCCATCTCCTTTGCAATGTGTTCATAAATTACACATGATTTTTTGTTGATTGTGTTTTACCCCCTCAATATATAAATCGTTTCAAAAATCGATTTGTAAACATTTTTTCTAAAAAAATTTTTAATTTTTTTAATTTCATCCCAAATCCTCCCCTCCGGTTAAACCAAAAACCCGCGCTCCATCTAGTCGGAACGCACTTTTTCTTACCAAATATTTTTTTTAGAAAAAAATCCATTCTCTAACGTTAAAAAACGCTCTTTCTCTCCTTACCGAATATTTTTTAGACAAAAAGACCTGCCACACTAGCTATGAAGAATACCCTTCCTCTCCTCTACAAATATTTTTCAGTACCAATACAACGCAATGATGTATGTAATGCCAAAAAACGCCTGCCTATAGGTTGAGCAACGTCATTCATCAGACCTTTCCCCTCTCGCTGAATATTTTTTAGACAAAAGACCTATTCCATAGCTATGAAGAATGCCCTTCCTCTCTTCTACAAATATTTTTCAGTACCAATACAACGTAATGATGTATGTAATGCCAAAAAACGCCTGCCTATAGGTTGAGCAACGTCATTCGTCAGACCTTCTCCTCCTCGCCGAATGTTTTTTAGACAAAAAGACCTGCCACACTAGCTATGAAGAATACCCTTCCTCTCCTCTACAAATATTTTTCAGTACCAATACAACGCAATGATGTATGTAATGCCAAAAAACGCCTGCCTATAGGTTGAGCAACGTCATTCGTCAGACCTTCTCCTCCTCGCCGAATGTTTTTTAGACAAAAAGACCTATTCCATAGCTATGAAGAACGCCCTTCGCAAGACCGGGCTTCAAAGAGCTATGGAATAGGTCTTTTACACCATAAAAAAAATTTTTCTATTCTACATATACAACATAGAGTGAATAATTTATTCACTCTCTACTATATCTTCTCCTTTGGATAACTTTTTCGGAATAGTTATCCACAACACTGCCCGCCATACCATGACAAAGCCGCTCTTTTCTGATAAAATAGTAAGGCAAAATACAATACATGACAGTTTCACCGCGTACTTTTCACAGGTTATAAACAAGATATACACAATTTATACACAAGTTGTACACAGCGACCTGTTTACAACATAAATTCAGTATTCATCGCGTTTCATAGCCTTTTTTCTTTCCTTTAATTACCGATTTTCAAAAGTTATCCACAATTTGTAATTAAAAGTTACTCACCTTATGATCTACGCCGCTGAAGCGACCATAGAAAGGACTTTTTTATGTCGACCATTGATATTAATTCATTCTGGAACCAGGTTCTGAATGACACAAAAAAGGTATTGGCCGATGTTGTCTGGGAACAGATGATACAGCAGGCGCTGTTTCCTACCGGCTTTGACCCGACAAAGGCCGTCCTCCAATTGGCGGCCATGCAAAAATATAAAATGGATTTTATATTGGGCAACGCACAGCTGAGCACGACGCTGCAGCAAATCATTACAAACCTGGCCCTAAAAAACGGATTTATCGGCGAAGATGAATCCATTCATGTCATCATCACGGCCATCGATACCAATCAAAGTGCGGAGCTCATCGCCGCCTATCCGCTGACGGCTGCGCCGACCGCACCTGTCGCTGGTGAAGATGCGCCCAAGCCGGCATCGGACGACGTGCCGTATGGCGAAGACTATACGGAAACCTATGCGGATAATTTATACGGTCGCACCGGTGAACCACTGCCCGGCGAAGTGATACCGCCGGCAGCACCGGAACCGAAACGCCCGGCACCGGCCAATCTCAATTTAAATCGCCCCGTGTATACGGACCCTATCCTCATCGATAGACCCACCGCGCCAACGGACGATTACGGCACCCTCGACGAAGGGCTGTTTGCGCCGACCTATGCGCACCAAGGCAAAAAGCCCAATCAGGATTCCCTGATTACCTTGCCGGAGGACACCTTAAAACCGGACATCGATTTAAGCGATTCCACGCTGAATCCGTCCTTTACCTTTGAGTCCTTCGTCCAAGGCGGCTCGAACCAGCTGGCCTATGCGGCGGCTCTGGCCGTTGCGGAACGACCGGCGGAACGGTATAATCCGCTCTTTATTTACGGGCAGTCCGGACTGGGAAAAACGCATCTGATGCACGCCATTGGCAATCGTTTATTGGAAACCCATCCCAGCCTAAAGGTCATGTGCATTACCAGCGAAAACTTTTTAAATCTCTTTGTAGAAAGCATTCGCTCCAAGCAAAATACGGCCTTCCGCAACAAGTTCCGCCGCGTGGATATTCTCCTCGTCGACGATATTCAATTCATTCAAGATAAACGCTACACTGGTACGCAAATGGAATTTTTCCACACCTTTAACGATCTTATGACCGGGGCCAAGCAAATTATCCTCACCAGCGATACCTTGCCGAAGGATATGGATCAAATGGAAGATCGCTTGAAAACCCGTTTCGCTTCGGGCATGGTCGTTACCATCGATCCGCCGAATCCGGAAATGTTGGAAGCCATTTTGAAATCCACCATTGATCGGGAACGCATAAAATATCCATCCTTACAGGTGCCGAACGAAGTCATTCGTTATTTAGGCAAGCAGTTCAACAAGCGCAGTATTCGAGATTTACAAGGCGCATTGAACAGCTTGATTATGTCTGCCGATGTGGATCATCGCCTAGATGCCATTGACGTCGAATACACACGCCAGGCCCTGCGCGATTTAATTCCCGACGATGAAGAACCCGCTTTGTCCATCCATTACATTCAAACCTTTATTGCCAATTTCTTTCAGATTAAGCGGGACGCCCTGCTGAGTCAGAAACGGAATAAGCAATATGCGTATCCACGGCAAATCGCCATGTATTTATGTCGCGAGCTGTTAAACGAAAGCTATCCGGGCATTTCCAATGCCTTTGGCAAGAAGGATCATACGACAGCGCTCCATGCGTATGAAAAAATCAGCAAAGAAATCGAAGAAAATAAAGACAGTCGTCGCCTTATCGACGAAATTACAGGCAAATTAAAAGGCCAGTCCTAGGGTATACGTCCAATGAAGGACACATGCACATGAATATGTGGATAAGTCTGTGGATACTCTGTGTATAATCTGTGTGTAAACAGTGAATACCTGTAAAACTCCCGTCCGGTTGTCCATAAGTGGATAACTTGGTCATGGTTGTTCACATCACTATCAACACGCTACACTGTGCATATCTACTGTGCTTTTCATACTTATCCACCTATACACCGTGCCTACTACTAGGACTACTAAATTAATTCACTATTCACATCGTTGTATTAGTACCATAGAATGAGGAGCTTCAACGTATGCAAATTAAATTTCCCAAAGAGAATCTGCAAAAAGCTATTACCGTGTTATCTAAAGTAACACAGAATAAAACAAGCTCAAATTTACCGGGCGCTATTTATATAACTACAAAGAATAATAAAGTCGAAATGCAAGGGAACGACTTCGATTTAGGGATTCGCATTACGGTAGATGCGGAAATTATCGAAGAAGGTACTTTGGTTGTGGCATCTCGTTATTTTCAAGAATTGGTGCGCAAAATGCCGGGTTCCGACATTGAGCTTCACAATCCGGAAGGCAGTCATAATTTAGTGATTAAGTCCGGTTCCTCCGAATTTAATTTGGTGACTATGAGTGAAGATGATTTTTCCTTAGTGGAACAGATTCACGATGAAAATCATTTGATGATTGACGGGGACGAATTAAAATCCTTAATCGATTTGACCAATTACGCGGCCGCTACCGATGACGATCGCCCGATTTTCTCCGGTGCGCTGTTAGAGGCGGAGGATACGGTGGTGACTATGGTGGCAACGGATACACATCGCATGGCGGTTAAGCGTACCTCGGTGGAGGAAGCTGTGGCTTCGCCGCTGCGTTTGGTGATTCCTACAAAGACCTTGCAGGAGGTATCCCGTTTATTGCCCACGGATACGCCTACGATGGTGCGCATCGTATGGAACCGCACGCAGATTGTATTTATCTTTGATACGATTTATATGATTTCACGCATTATCGAAGGCACCTATCCGGATTATGAAAAGGTGGTACCGTCCCAGTTTGATGCCAGCGCCATTTTAAATCGCCGCGAATTTGCCGGCGCCGTAGATCGCGTGTCGCTGTTGGCTAAGGATATTAGCTATAACGTTATCCGTTACGATTGGGAGGATGGTCAGGTTGTATTGTCCAGTAGCAATTCGGAAATCGGCATGGCCAAGGAAGAATTGCTTTGTGAATTTAAAGGAGCGCCGTTTACGATTTCCTTTAACGGTCGCTACATCAGCGATATTTTGCGACACAGTACGGGCGAACGCATTCATTTGTATTTAAAAGATAACGGACCGGTAGTGATTCGTCAGGATGATACCAGTCACTATACCTATGTGGTGACGCCGGTGCGTACGAATTGAGGAGGAATTGTATGAGTATGACCAAGGAAACGGTGACGATTACCACACCGTACATTCAGTTGGATCAGCTGCTGAAATTACATGGCGATATCGGTACGGGCGGACAGATTAAGCCGCTCCTCTTAGCCGGTGCCATTATGGTGAACGGTGAGGTATGCGGGGAAAAGCGCAAAAAGCTGTATCCCGGCGATACGGTAGTCATCGATAACGAAACTACCCTCGTAGTGGAGGAGGCCTAGGGTGCGACTTCACTCCTTACAGCTGATCAATTTCAGAAATTATAAGGAGCGCACCTGGGAGTTCGGGCCGGACAGCGTCGTATTGTACGGGCCGAACGGCATCGGCAAGACGAATATCTTGGAGGCGGTGTATGTGGCCACCGTCGGCCGCAGTTATCGGACGACGGAAACGGCGGATTTGATTCGCTTCGGCGCCGAAGAGGCGGGGATTATTCTGCAATTTACGAAAAAGGATACACCGCAGAAGATTACGATTCGTCTCGCCGCCAAGGGGCGCAAAGATATTCGCCTCAACGGCAATGCGCTGTCTCAACGGGAGCTTATCGGCACGCTGAATACGGTGCTTTTTTGCCCGGAGGATTTGCAGCTCATCAAGGGCAGTCCACAGCAGCGGCGGCGCTTTATCGACATGGAAATTTCCCAGACCAGCGCGACGTATTATCATCAGCTGAGCCTATACAATCGCGCGCTGCAACAGCGAAATCGGCTGCTCAAAGAATATGCCGGTCAGCGGTCGGTACCGCTCTTGGAATGGGATGAGCAGCTGGCGACGGGGGCGGCCTATTTGGTGAAAAAGCGACTGGAAAGTATAAAGAAGCTCAATCTTCTCATCGATTTGATGAATCGCCGGTTGACCGGCGGCAAGGAGAATTTGCAGCTTCGCTACGAGCAGCCGTACAGTGCGCAAGGGCCGGTGACGGAAAAGGATGCATTTTTACAGCTGTTACAGGAATCGCTGCCTCGGGATCGGGCACGGTTTACTACCTCGGTGGGACCGCATCGTGATGATTTGGGATTTTTTGCCGGGCCGGTGGATTTAAAAAAATACGGCTCCCAAGGGCAACAGCGCACGGCGGTATTATCGCTAAAGCTGAGCGAACTGGAATTTATCAAATCGGAAGTCGGCGAATATCCGCTGCTCCTGTTAGATGATGTACTGAGTGAATTGGACAAGGAGCGGCGCGCTAATTTGCTGCAGTTTATTCACAATCGTGTCCAGACATTTATCACGACCACGGATAGCGAGGATATGACCGGCCTATCGCCGGCGATGCTCATTGCCTGTCGTGAGGAGGTGACGGCGGATGACTGAACGAATGACGCCCCTTGAGGCCTGCTTGGGCGGTGCGTTGAAGGCAGGCAAGCTGTGGCAGCACATGGCGATTATGCGGCTTTTCGAAGCGTGGCCCACCGTGGTGGGTCGGCGCATTGCGGATAATACTAAGCTGCTCAAGGTAGAGCCGCCGGTAGTGCGCGTCGCCGCGTTTACATCGCCGTGGTTGCAGCAGCTGCAAATGCGCAAGCCGCAGCTACTCAAAAAAATAAACGACTACTACGGCGGTCTGGTCATTACCGAAATGGAGCTTGTCATGTATCGTCACAGCTTTGTGAAAGAAGAGGAAGACGCGAAAAAAGAGCTTCTCGGCGATATACCAAAACGCGTTAAAATTGATGCGTCAAAGACGGTGTTGTCCGAGGCGGAGGTAGAGGACATCGAACAGTCCGTAGCCGTCATAGACGATCCGGCCTTGGCGGCGACCATCCGCAAGGTGCGCATCAATCAAGCAAAAAAGGAACGGGTCATGGCCGCCAAGGGCTATCATCGGTGCCGTCATTGCGGTTTGTGGATCGAAGGTGAGCGGCCGCTGTGCATGACCTGTCTTTACAAGGTGCGGCGCAGCCGGGTGATTGCCGTTAAAGAGGTACTGCGGAACTATCCCTTCGCCAAGCTGGACGAGGTGCGGCGCATGTATGGCTGGTGCGATCAGGATTTGTACGGCGAAGCCAAGCGGGAAAGTATTTATTTGTATTTGCGAAAAAGCTACGAAGGCACGAAGTCGTGGGCCGATTTATATACGGCGGCCATGCTGATTACCGGCAAGCGCCGGGAGGAGCTGACACCGGAGTTTGTTATCAATTTGACCAATAAATATTTGCCGGATGAAAAAAAACGAAAGGTGGTGACTCCTTAACTGATGTATATACATATTGCGGACGATATTATTATTTCCTCTGAAGACATTATTGCCGTGGTTGGGGCGCCGCCGGACGGTCATGCATCGCGGCGGCGTTTTTTAATGGGCATGCCTATCGAATATCCCGATGCGCCGTTATCCGTGCGGACCTATATTGTGACGCCTTATACGGTGTACGCGCTGCACATGACGATGGCGGCGGTGCGCCGTCGGTTACAAGCCATTCATCAAGGCATGCCCGTATCTTTTTACACAAGGGCGAAAAATAATGTATAATAAAGAGTACACCTATTTTATGGTAACTATGATAACTAATAAATAATACAGGGATATGGGAGGATCAGTAATGTCTGAACAAAATTACGGTGCCCAAAATATACAGGTGCTGGAAGGGTTGGAGGCCGTGCGTCTTCGTCCGGGAATGTACATCGGCAGTACGTCCATACGCGGTCTGCATCACCTCGTGTATGAAGTGGTAGATAATAGTGTGGACGAAGCCTTAGCCGGTTACGCCACGCACATTGAGGTGACCATTAATGAAGACAACAGCGTTACAGTTGTCGATGACGGGCGCGGCATTCCTTGCGGCATGCATGAAACTGGTGTGCCTGCGGTAGAGCTGGTATTGACCAAGCTGCATGCAGGCGGTAAATTCGGCGGTGGCGGCTACAAGGTATCCGGCGGTCTTCACGGCGTAGGGATTTCCGTGGTTAACGCCCTTAGCGAATGGACTGTCGTGCAGGTACGCCAAGATGGTAAGCTCCATGAAATTAAATTTGAACGTGGTCTTATGACATCGCCGCTGCAGGTAATCGGTCAGGCTAAGGATACGGGAACCACCGTTACCTTTAAGCCGGATCCGGAAATTTTTGAAACGACGGTGTTCGACTTCGACACGCTTAAAATTCGTTTGCAGGAATTGGCGTTCCTCAACAAAGGCTTGCGCATCACCTTGACGGATGCGCGCAACGACAATCGTCAGGAAAGCTTCATGTACGAAGGCGGGCTTAACTCCTTTGTAAAATTCTTAAATGAAAACAAGGATGTAATCAATGACACGGTAATCGACGTGGAAAGCACCCGCGACGATGTAGTGGTTGACGTAGCCTTGCAATACAATGACGGCTACAGCGAAAATCTGTTGTCCTTTGTTAATAACATCAACACCGTTGACGGCGGTACCCATCTCAGCGGTTTTCGCAGCGCTTTGACCCGTACGCTCAATGACTACGCGCGCAAAACAGGATTGTTAAAAGACAATGAAAACAATTTGTCCGGCGAGGATGTGCGTGAAGGGTTGACGGCGGTTATCAGTGTTAAGGTATTGAATCCGCAGTTCGAAGGGCAGACCAAAACGAAGCTGGGCAACAGCGAAGTGAAAGGGATTACCGATACGGTAGTATCCGAAGGCTTGCGCGTGTATTTGGAAGAGCATCCGGCGGAAGCCAAGCGAATCGTCGAAAAGGCGACCACCGCGAACCGCGCCCGTGAAGCCGCTCGTAAAGCGCGCGAATTGACGCGTCGCAAGAATGCTCTCGAAATCAGCTCCTTGCCGGGGAAACTGGCGGATTGCTCCGAAAAGGATCCGGCAATGACGGAAATTTACCTCGTCGAAGGTGATTCCGCCGGCGGCAGCGCCAAGCAGGGACGCGATCGTCGGTATCAGGCGATTTTGCCGTTGCGCGGTAAAATTTTAAATGTAGAAAAAGCACGTCTCGACAAGATTCTGGCCAATGCGGAAATTCGCTCTATGATTACTGCATTTGGCACGGGGATTGGCGAGGAATTTAATCTCGATAAGAGTCGCTATCATAAGATTATCATCATGACTGATGCGGACGTAGACGGCGCTCACATTAGAACGCTGCTTCTTACCTTCTTCTATCGATACATGAAACCGCTCATCGAAGACGGCCGTGTGTATATTGCACAGCCGCCGCTGTATCAGATCAAAAAAGGCAAGAGCCATTGGTATGTGTACAGCGATGCGGAAATGGCGGCCAAGCTCGATGAAATCGGTCGCGATAATATAATCATTCAACGTTACAAAGGCTTAGGGGAAATGAATCCGGAACAGCTGTGGGAAACGACGATGAATCCGGAAAACCGTACCATTTTACAGGTAAGCCTGGAAGACAGTATCGAAGCGGATAAAATTTTCAGCGTCCTCATGGGGGATAAGGTAGAGCCGCGTCGTAAATTTATCGAAGATAATGCGAAGATGGTTCGCAATTTGGACTTGTAAGAGAGAGTGAGTGCTATGGATACAAATCATGTGCAAACAACAGAAAAAAAGTTGCATCGCAGCCTTAAATCACGTCATATGAATATGATTGCCCTCGGCGGCGCTATCGGTACCGGGTTATTCGTAGCCGGCGGTGAAGTTGTCAGTACTGCCGGTCCGGGCGGTGCCCTCGTAGCCTATGGCTTTATCGGTCTTATGGTATATTTCCTGATGACCAGTCTCGGCGAAATGGCTACCTATTTACCGGTGCCCGGTTCTTTCGGTACCTATGCATCGCGCTATGTGGATCCGGCGTTCGGTTTTGCCCTGGGGTGGAACTATTGGTTTAACTGGGCCATTACCTTGGCGGCGGAACTCGTGGCCGGGGCGTTGATTATGAAATATTGGTTTCCAGACATACCGGCCATTGTGTGGTCCGCATTGTTCTTAGCCGGCATTTTCCTGATGAATTATCTGTCCACCCGTTCCTTCGGTGAAAGCGAATACTTCTTCGCCAGCATGAAGGTAATTACCGTATTTATTTTCCTATTCGTGGGCACGATGCTCATCCTCGGTATCGGCGGTACATCGCCGGGCTTTACGAATTGGACCACCGGTGAAGCGCCGTTCGTAGGCGGCTTCGGATCTATTTTAGCTATCTTCATGGTGGCAGGTTTTTCCTTCCAAGGGACGGAGCTTATCGGGGTGGCTGCCGGTGAATCGGAAGATCCGGAAAAAAATATTCCGAAGGCCATTCATTCCATTTTCTGGCGTATCCTCGTATTTTATATTGGTGCCTTTATCGTTATCGGTTTCTTGATTCCGTACAATGATCCGAATTTATTGAAAGCAGCGGAAGGTGTTGAAAATGTATCTATCAGTCCGTTTACCTTGGTACTCGATCGCTTTGGCTTTGCCTTTGCGGCCAGCTTTATTAACGCCATTATTTTAACGGCTGTATTGTCCGCCGGTAACTCCGGATTATACGCATCCACTCGTATGCTGTATGCGATGGCGAAAAACGGTAAAGCCCCGGCTGTGTTTACTAAGCTGAATAAACACGGCGTGCCGGTGCCGGCGCTGTTGGCTACGGCGGCGTTTGGACTGTTTGCCTTCTTGACCTCGCTTATCGGCGAAGGTACGGCATATAATTGGCTCGTTAACATTAGCGGTATGAGCGGTTTTATTGCTTGGCTCGGTATTGCCATTGCCCACTATCGCTTCCGCCGTGCGTTCCATGCGCAGGGCCGTGATTTGAAAGAAATTCCTTTTAAAGCATCGCTGTTCCCGTTCGGACCGATTTTTGCTTTCATTCTTTGCCTTATCATTATTGCCGGCCAGAACTATACCGCCTTTACCGGCGATGAAATCGACTGGTACGGTGCCAGCGTAGCCTATATCGGTATCCCCGTATTCCTCGCTGTATACCTCGGTTATAAATGGCTCAGAGGTACTAAGATGGTACCGCTGAAAGACGTGGATCTTAGCCGCGACTATGACAAATAAATAAGTAAATAAATAATGCCGTCACAGCTCATAGAATCCTGATGTTAAGCAGGGTATTCTTCGTAGCTATGACGGCATTTTTTTATTACGTAGTTATGGTAGCATTTTGTCTATATTGACAGTAGTAATTGGCTTTGGAACACTGGTGGCAACTATTATTCTAGCCACTAAGTAAACTAAACCTATTTGGCGGCATGAAAAAAGGCCACGTGTTGTAAGACGCAGCCGTTTCTTCAAAGCAATAATTATGAGAGACGAGCTGCGCACTGCCATACGCTTTGCTGCCTCATTTATATTTATTATAGCTAATGAAGATATGTTAGTCAAATAAATGAAGACCCGCATATGCGGGTCTTCATTTTTTGCGGATTCACACCCTATAGTTTGAATAGACAGATTTACTAAACATATTCAAACATATGTAAGAATGTTGTGGTATATTTATCATATTTATTTAAGATAGACAATTAAATTTCAAATGGTGAGTAAATTGTTATAGATTACTCTTGAAAAAGACGAAATAGAGCGTTACAATAGATCGAAAGGACATATACTCAAATGTATATATTGTTGTGTGACGTGATTATGTGAGGAGAATCCATGAACAGGAAAAAAGTAATAGTAACAATGTTGGCTGCCTTGGCAGCAACAAGTGCATGGTCGGATGTATCGGTTATGGCAGAGTCTACCGGAGGGGGGGCTTCCTATGTAGAAAAAGGAAGTGCAACCGGTGATATTGCCGTAGCCGTTGGCACAGCATCAGAAGCTAAGGGCGGTGGAACTATAGCTATCGGGCGTGCGCATGCTACATCGGGAAATGCTGTGGCTATAGGTACAGATGCTACGGCGGATAAAGCTAATTCGGTGGCCTTAGGTGCTAATTCAAGCACAACAGAAGAGTATACGGTCAGTGTCGGCAATGCTGCGGGTGTGAAACGCCGCATTGTAAATGTTGATGCCGGTAGAAACGACAACGATGTCGTTATCATGAAACAGTTTAAAGAAGTCAAGGAAAAAGCCGCAAATGCAGTACAAAAGGGCACGATTAACGGAGCATCATCGATAGCTATTGTTGATGGATCCCAAGCTACGGGCAGTGGTATAGTCGCTATTGGTGCGCGTGCGAAAGGGCTGAAGAATAATAGCATTGCTATAGGTACGGATGCAACGACAGAAGGCGATAATTCCATTGCACTGGGCCAAGGCACAAAGGCATCTGGCTGGGGCTCTGTGGCTATCGGTAATCAATCACAAGCAACAGATGGTACTGTCAGTGTCGGCAATGCAACTATGAAGCGCCGCATTACAAACATTGCTGATGGCCAAGTTGATAATGATGCGGTCAATATGAAACAGCTCAACGAAGTAAAAGCGAAAGCCAATAATGCAGTGCAGGCAGGAACCATTGC
>NZ_AUAN01000022.1 GCF_000428745.1 Veillonella magna DSM 19857 | reverse complement strand
ATCGTACGCGGTATTAGCAACGGTTTCCCGTTGTTATCCCCCTCCGAAGGGCAGGTTGATTACGCGTTACTCACCCGTTCGCCACTAAGATTCATAGAAGCAAGCTTCCATGCCTCTCCGTTCGACTTGCATGTGTTAAGCACGCCGCCAGCGTTCGTCCTGAGCCAGGATCAAACTCTCCAAGATATCTTGGAGCTATTTGCTAGCTCGTTTATTCGTTGTCGTCGGTATATTACCGACGGAATTTTTGGTTGGTTTCATATTCGAAACCCGCACTCTGGCTATGTTCATTTCTTACGAAATGATTACCTTTACATTGTTCAGTTTTCAAAGATCCGCTGTCGTTCCGGTATCACCTTGCGACTTTATCATTTTAACAAGTAATCAGCATCTTGTCAACTACTTTTTTAATCTTTTTGTTTTCTGTTTCGGCAGAAAACATACTCAACCTCAGTCACATTTGCGTCTCCGTCAAACGACTTGCTTATTATATGCCATTCCTCCTCACTCTGTCAACACCTTTTTATAATTTATTCTGGTTCTTTTATTTTATCTTCATTTTCCCTATATTACCAACCTTAACCTTCTGTATTCTTTTATTTTTAATTTAAACATTTATATTTACCTCTTATTATTCGTTGTAATTTTAATTTTCTACAAGTTTTGACTTTCTCATGACTATCTTCTGATATAGTATGTTTTAACCTACCTATTGTTTAATGGCATTATTTACGGAGGTGTTTTATGAACATAGCCATTTCTTTACTCGTCATAGCCTGGGTCGGCACCCTTGTGTTTAAACGGTATAAAGCACAAGCAGTTCTCTTTCTAGGCGGAATCACTTTGCTTGTTATTGCACACATAGCCGGCTACGGTACTATCCTGCCACCTAAACAGGCAACCGGTAATTTCTTTTTCGATATTTTTGAACTCATCAGAGATCTCTTTAGCAATCGCGCTGCCAAACTAGGTCTCAACATTATGGCCGTTGCAGGTTTTGCACGCTACATGGATCACATCGGGGCATCACGCGCACTTGTTCACTTGGCCATTCGCCCGTTACGCGGTCTCAAATCTCCCTACATTGTCCTCAGCGCTTGTTGGATAGTGGGCATGATTATCGGATTGGCTATTAACAGCGCCTCCGGTCTTGCCATGTTGCTCATGGTTACCATGTATCCGGTACTCATTGCTTTAGGTGTCAGTAAATTGTCGGCTACGGCTGCCATCGCCACCACATTGTGTCTTGATTGGAGCCCCAGCGATACCGGCACCATCTTTGCCGCTGAGCTTGCCGGTCTTGACCCCGTTACGTATTGGCATTCATTCCAAGTACCCGTAGCCCTCTGCGTCTTCCCGGTAGTAGCCGTACTTCATTATTTCACTCAAAAGTACTTCGATAAAAAAGACGGACACATTGTTCGCCCCGGCGAAGAAGTTACCGTCAACGAAGACAAGATGACCAACAGCGAATTAAAACATGAAGCTCCGCCCTACTATGCATTACTCCCCCTAATTCCGTTGGCTCTCATTCTTTCCTTCTCTAATTTATGGATTTCCTGGATAAAAATGAACATTATTGTCGCCATGTTCATCGGTACCGTAATCGGTATGATCTTCCAATATATTCGCACTCGCGACGGTCGCCAAACGTTAGAAGATTTACAGGTATATTTTGATGGCATGGGACGACAAATGGCAAATGTAGTCACTCTCATCGTAGCAGGCGAAACATTTGCCAAAGGTCTTATGGCCACCGGCACTATTTCCGCCCTCATCGAATGGGCCAAAACATCCGGATTCGGCGGCATCGGAATTACCCTTGTAATGGTATCTATTATCGGCGTGTCTTCCGTCGTTATGGGGTCCGGCAACGCCCCCTTCTTCGCTTTTGCCCATTTGGTACCGACGATTTCCGTTTCTACCGGCGTTCCCACGGTACTCATGATTCTACCTATGCATTTTATCGCCAGCGCCGCTCGTGCTATCTCGCCGATTACTGCCGTTATCGTCGTATCTGCGGGTATGGCCGGAATTTCACCGTTCGATTTAGTAAAGCGAACGGCGATTCCTATGCTAGGTGCGTGCATCACACTTACCGTGGCTAACTTCATTCTTTTCTTATAGACCATTCGTTTACCATTTGTCTGCTAACTACATACTTCCTATAGACAACATGGTTCTCACAAAATGAATACAATGCAAAAAACACCGCAATCTCAATCCCCAAGATTGCGGTGTTTTAAATCAGAATGCAAAGTATACGAGATATAAATAAATATGTGCTATCAACACACTAAAAAGCATTAACGGAAAACCTAATTTCAAGTATTCCATAAAGGTGAATCGCAATCCATGTAAGGATCCGATACTGGCAACTACCAAGTTTGGCGTAGCCCCTATCATGGTACCGTTGCCACCATAGCAGGCGCCCAATGCCAATGCCCACCACACGGCTTCCATCGGCATTCCCGTCAAATGCCCCATTTCCTGTAGCATCGGAATCATTGTAGCTACAAACGGAATGTTATCAACAAAGGCCGAAGCAATCGCCGACAACCACAGAACCCAAAATACCGTAGCTTCTAAATCACCGCCGGTAACGCTAATAACTTTTTCAGCCAAGAATGTCATAACACCGCTGGCTTTCAAACCACCTACGACAACAAAAAGACCCATGAAGAAAAAGATCGTCGTCCATTCAACCAAATGCAATACTTCGCGAGGTTTAATGTCGGCAATAACCATGAGCAACACGGCTCCGCCGATGGCAATCGTCGCCGTTTCAAGACCCAACCAATGATGTGCAATAAAGCAACCAATGGTCAAAGCCAAAACAAACAATGATTTCTTCAGCAGCACCGGATCTTCGATGGCATCCTGGTAAGAAATACTCATGATCGCATCTTTGGTTTCCGGATGCGGCTCTAAATCGCGGCGATAAAGGAAAATCAAAATAGGAATAATCAGCAATGTTGCTATAGCGCACACAGGAGCCAAATAAATAAAGAAGTCATTAAACGTAAGACCTGTGGCACTACCTATCATAACATTCGGAGGATTCCCTACTAAAAGCCCGGTACCGCCTACATTGGATACCAAAATTTCCGTCATCAAAAACGGGAAGGCATTAACTTTCAATTTATCTGCCAATGTCAAGGTTACCGGCGCAATCAAAAGGACGGCGGTTACACAGTCAAACAACGCCGAACCTATGGCGGTAATTACCGAAAGCAAAAACAACAATCGCCACGGGCTCCCCTTTGTAACATGTGCGGCCCAAAGTGCACCGGCTTGAAAGAGACCGGACTTACTGGTAATAGCAACGATAAGCATCATCCCTACCAAAAGCCCCAATGTATTAAAATCAATATCTTCTTTGATTGCCGTTGCCTGTGATACAAACCCAAATCCAATCATGATAACGGCACCGCCCAAAGAGACAAGCATGCGCGAATACTTATCCCATACAATCAAGCCATATGTCACCAAGAATATGGCTATGGACGCATAAAAGGCCATACTATGTTCCATTCTACTGCCCCCTTAAATACATACACCTCGTTCTTCTTTGTATTCACCGACATCCATCGTCGGGATGATTTGATTTACTTTTAATTATACTCTTTATTCGCCAAGAAAAAAACTACAGAAAATAAAAAAGCCTACAAGCAATTACTTGTTAGGTAACCGTTGCTTGTAGGTTATATAAAAAAATCACTAAACCATACGGTTTAGTGTTACCCTCAATGGTGACTCACCCGCGATTCGAACGCGGGACACCCTGATTAAAAGTCAGGTGCTCTGCCAACTGAGCTAGTGAGTCAGATTAATATTGGCAGGGGCGGCTGGGATCGAACCAGCGCATAATGGAGTCAAAGTCCATTGCCTTACCACTTGGCGACGCCCCTAAAGGGGTTGTGGGGTGAGTAGTGGGGATCGAACCCACGCGTAACGGAGCCACAATCCGCCGTGTTAACCGCTTCACCATACCCACCACCGTGGCCGTTACAAGAGCACCGCTCCGTAACGAAGATAAGTATATCATCATTAGAGAGCGGTGTCAACAGATTTTATTAAATTATTTTTTCAGTAGATATTCTTTTACAAAATTCGGCAAGGCAAACGCAGCTGTCTGAATTTTTTCATTATAGTACTTCGTCGTAAATGTACGTTCACGATTCGGTACAAACGTCAACGGATCATAAGTTTTAGTCCCCATAGTAAAGCAATGCATCCCGGTTGGATAGATCGGAATATATGCTGTGTATAAACGCGCCATAGCAAACTGATCACGCACATACCCAAATACCTTTTCCACCAACGGCTTATGCATAACCGGCGATTCCGTTTGTTGTACAAAAAGACCGTCTGCTTTTAACGCCTTATGCACATTAGCATAGAATTCCTTCGTAAATAGTCCTTCGCCGGGACCGATAGGGTCGGAGCAATCGACAATGATAACATCGTATTCATTATCGGCCTGTGCCATAAAGCCGATGCCGTCACCGATCTTTACGGTCAACTTCGGATCCTGGCGAATCATAGCATCGGCAATGGTCGGCAAATACTGTTTTGCCAACTCTACCACCTTGCCGTCGATTTCTACCATGGTCACTTTTTCCACACAGTCATGACGTACGCATTCCCGGGCTACGCCACCGTCGCCGCCGCCGATAATCAGCACGTTTTTCGGATTCGGATGAAGGAACAACGGCACGTGGGACATCATTTCATGATATACGAATTCCTCTTTTTCAGATGTTTGAAATACACCGTCCAACACAAGCATATTGCCGTATTCCAAACTGTGAGCTACCTCGATTTTTTGGAACTGGGACTCACCCGAAAAAAGTACCTTGTCAACTTCGGCGCTTAACCGTAAATGTGCTGACTGATTTTCTGTAATCCACTGTGACATGTAACAATTCCTCCTCATGTACCTAACCGATATGCTGTACGTACGCAAATCCCCCACCGAGCATGGTATCCTTCAGCCATCGCTTCAACGAAAAGATACGCTCGATTTCCTCGTCATACACCATACAACGTATATCATCATTATTCTTCATCAGTTTTACAATCGGCACCCAATGCCACGTAGACAACTCACGCTCTCTACCGCGATGACGGTTCAAAAAAGCAATCGGCGAATCTGCCTGCAGGCCCTGTTCAATAAAATCTACGACTGCTTCCAAGGAAGGTTTGCAGCTAGCAAAGGGATATACGCTAAGCATCGGCACCTTGTATGGTAACTTATGCTCTTCAATATACGCCGTAAGACCATCGGACAACCAATGTGTTTTGTACAAACCGCCGCCGAAGCGCGGACGTACGTAGTTCCAAATTGTTTCCATCCGACGCAACGCTTCCTCACCGTCTTTACTGTTTGTCGAATCCAAATAATGATCCCGAAACTCTGCATAGCTAATAAGCTGAGTTGCCGTCGTAGGACCACAACCGGCCAACTGTTGCCAATCATCGCGGTACCATTCCTGGTTATATCCGTACGAAAAGCGACCGTCCTTTTTAACTTGCAACCATTCCGGATGTTTAATCGAAAAAACTTCCATTTCTCTCCTTTATTTCGCAGGATTACTCTTCCACTACCTCCAAGGTGTTCATGTGCTCGCCTTGATAGATAGCATCTACTACGTCCATACCTTCAATGACCTGACCAAATACGGTATGAACTCCATCCAAATGCGGCTGTGGTTCATACACGATGAAAAATTGGCTACCGCCTGTATTAGGACCACGGTGAGCCATGGACAACGCACCGCGCACATGTTTGTGCGGATTGCCGATGAGTTCATCCTTAATGGTGTATCCCGGACCACCGGTACCGTTGCCGATAGGACAACCGCCCTGTGCTACAAAGCCCGGAATAACACGATGGAACGTAAGTCCGTCGTAAAAACCTTCTTTGATCAACTTTTCAAAATTAGCTACCGTACCCGGTGCTTCTTTGTCAAATAACTCAATAACGATATCACCTTTATCCATGTGAATAATTGCTTTTTTCATGGTTAATCAACCTCCAAAAATGTTCTGATTACAAAGCTCGCCATCATAAGCCCCGATACGGATGGCACAAAAGCGCAAGATCCGGGGCTGCGCGAGTCATCATCGCGATGTGGCGTCATAGGCGTCTCTTCCGAAAAAATAACCGTTTGCCGCTTAATACCGCGCTTTCTTAATTCTCGTCGCATTACCTTGGCCAACGGACAGGTATGTGTTTTACTGATATCCGTAATGCGCAATAGTTCCGGATGCATCTTGTTGCCCGTCCCCATTGAGGATATGCAGGGAATACCCAAGCGCTGACACGTTTCGATGATGGATAGCTTTGCCGATACCATATCGATGGCATCAATTACATAATCCACCTGCAGCGAAGCAATAAAATCTTTATGCGCTTCGCCATTATACACCATATCGTAGGTTTCCACGACTATATCGGAACGAATGGATTGAATGCGCTCCTTAGCCACATCAACCTTACGACGACCTATGGTATCCTTTGTAGCAATAAGCTGCCGGTTCAAATTACTGATGCTCACCGCATCACCGTCGACGATGACTATACGCCCAATGCCGGAACGCACCAACGCTTCCATGGCAAAGCCGCCGACGCCGCCGACGCCGAAGAGAAGCACCGACTTACTTGCCAAGGTTTCTATGTTTTCTTTTCCCACCAGCCATTCCAGCCGCGTTAACATATGTTCCATCTGATGAATGCCTCTTACTTAGCGGGAAGAATTTCTACCCAGTACCCATCCGGGTCAGCTATAAAATAAATGCCCATGGCCGGATTTTCGTAAACAATACAACCCATTTCTTCATGCTTTTTATGCGCTGCTTCAAAATCATCTACATAGAAAGCAATGTGAAATTCATTATCCCCCAAGTTGTACGGTTCTTTGCGATCTCGCAGCCATGTCAATTCCAACTGATGCGGGCTGTCCGGTCCGTCGAGATAAATAATTTTAAACGAGCCGTCTTCCGGTTCGATGTGACGCCCTTCCGTAAGACCTACCGCTTCTTTATAAAAGGCTAAACTCTTTTCCATATCGAAGACATTAATATTATTATGGGCAAAGACAAATTTCATTTCTCTTCCTCCTTCACTCGTTATCATTCTATTGTGCATACGCACGCCACGTCGTGGCGACACATATCCGAATAGGTACGCTCTTATAGTATCATATTTTTCGATATATGACTATACGTACCCTAGTTTTCTATAGTTAGGACGAAGCCTTATCACCGGAAAAATAAGCGCGGCTCCCCTTCGCGGTTCGTTCCACTACCAGATGCCGGGGAATTCTACTCTGCAATTCTCCCACATGCGAAATAATTCCCACCAAGCGTCCCGAAGATTGCAAGCTAACCAATGCTTCCATAGCAATCTCCAACGTATCTGCATCTAATGTGCCGAAGCCTTCGTCAATAAACATCGTATCCAAGTGAATACCGCCGGCATAGGATTGTATGCAATCTGCCAGCCCCATCGCCAATGATAACGATGCCAAGAATGTCTCGCCGCCGGATAGAGTATTGGCCGGTCGTGCAGCCCCAGTGTATGCATCAAACACGGCTAAGTCCAGTCCTTTATGACCGCGACCGCTATTATCGAATGCGGCCCGTTGCAATGTGTAGCGCCCGCGACTGAGCTTGCGCAAACGAAGATTGGCCGCGCTGACCACCTCTTCTAAAATCGCCCCCAACACATAGCGTTCAAAGGTAACGCCTTTTAATCCCTCGGAAGCACCGCTTGCCATTTGGGATAAACCGTATACAAACTCGCGCTCCTCCGCTCCGGCTTCGTCTTCCTTATGCAACGCAGTTAATCGATCCACCGCCTGTTGTATCCGCTTAGCCTCGGCAGCATGGGTAGCCGCTTCCTGTTCCGCTCGTGTCCAACCTTCTCTGGCCTGCCGCTCTTCTTCAGCCGACACAACTACCGCCGTTTCAGGCAAAGCGTTAAGCGCTGCCAAGGTTTCACTGCGCACGCCTTCATTGCGATGCCACTGTCGATCATACTTATCTATGGCTTGTAAAAGCTCCGTTTTCTTCTCTTTTGCTGCCGCTAAGCGCTCTTCCCACTCCGGCAATGTCGACAATTCTTGAAGATACATTTCTATATCAGCTTTCGCTTGCGCCAAACGTTGCTGCAAGGATCCCTCATGCCGCTTAGTCTCCGTGCGTTTCACCGTTAATGCACTGTCTTCCCTGCTGAGCCTTACACGTTCATTCGCCAAAGAGCTTTGCCGTCTTTTATATTCATCACAGTACACTTCGTATTCATCGATTTGCCGGTTCCATGCAACTACATCATCAATGGCTAGCTCACGCCAACGCGCTTCATCTTCCTCTTTGGCTTGCGCGAGAGCATTGCTTTCCCATGTATATGTTGTCCGCATCGTTTCCAGTCGCTGTTGTTTCGTCGCTTGCGCTTCGCGCAGCGTAAACACTTGATGCTGCAGACGATCCAGCGCAGCGGCGAGAGCATGAATCTCCTTTCGTATCTCCGCTGCACATCCGGCGATGCATTGTGCATAATCGAGTATCTCCGCCACATCCGTCGTATCATGTGTCGGTGTATCATTGCTTAACCACGCACCAATACGTTCGCGCACTACCGTCACTGCCCGATGCTCTTCCGCATCAGGCCGCACTTTCACATAGCTATCCAGGTTTGTTTGTAAAGAAGTCACTATGCGCATTATCCCTTCATACCGCCGAGCTTCTTCCGCTTGCCACGCCTGCTGACGTTCTTCGGCAGAGGATAGCTTGCCTCGCAAAGAAGCCGTTGCTCCGTTAGCGGTCATATAATCCTTACGGGCTCTTGCTTCGTCGTCCGGTCGAACCTCTTCTCCGGGAACGGCAGGATGCGGATGATGACAAGATCCACACACCGGGCAGGGACTATCAGGCTCCAACCCCATGGCCAAAGTAGCTGCCTGCTGTGCTTGCAAAGCCGACTCCTTCGCATGCCAAATCTGTTTGTAATACGCTTCCGCCGCCACCGCTTCATTGTACTGACGCTGCAACTGTGTCAACTGCGCCGCACCGTCAGTGCTGTGTTTAACAAGTGTTGACCACTCCTCTACTTTATTGCGCAGCTCCTCGGCAGCACCGAGGATATCTATGATTTCCGTAAGATAGGCATGCGTCGCCTTCACATCCGCTTCTTCCTTGGTTGCCGTCGACAGCGTTTCCTTATTCGTTTCCAACTCTGCTGCAAAGTTTCGTATCCGATCCGAACCCTCTTCCAGTTGCGCTGCTTTGTCGCGGTGCTGCCGGCGCCGTGCTTCCAACGATTTAATTTCTTCCCGTATAGCCTCCGACCCTACTACGATGCGGTGTGCCTGCTCATACTGTTCCGCCTGCTCAGCTAACCGTTCTTCCTCTGCCGACAAATGCTGTTGCTTCTCGGCCAGTGCAGTTGCCTCCGCCTCCATCTGCGTTATAGATTGCTTGACTTCATCTGCTTCTTGCAAAACAGTATCCCGTTCACGAACGGCCTTGTACCACGCTTCATAAGAAGGCAGCAATTCAATCAGTGCTTTGCGTTGCCGCTGCTCCTCACGGTGCGCCGCCAAACCTTCTCTAAGCTTATCGGCCGTTTCCAGCGCCTGCTGCAACTCATCCCGTTTCACCGTAAGTGCACGGCCTTTGCTTACAGTTTGCCAATACTGCTTAGCCGCCTCTCCGGATGTTAGCGCATCCTTTGCCGCTGACTCTGCTTGCGTTGCTTTTTGTACGGCCTCTTGTAAATTCTTTACTTCCAAACTATCCAAAATGAATTGCTGCGCTTGCACTCGTTCCTTGGCCTGTTCATACAATCTATCGTAGTCTTGCTTGAGCAGTTCCTGCAACCTTGTATATATTTCTGTTCGAAACAGGCTATGCAGCAGCTCTTCACGCTCAGAAGTAGGTGCCACCAGAAGTCGCCGGAAATCGCCTTGCGGCAATAAGACTACCTGCAAAAATTGATCGGCCCGAAAACCGATAATCGACTGCACCTGTTCTTTTATCTCCTGTGCTCGCGTCGTTACTTCCTGCCAAGCACCATTCTGTTTACTGTACAGAACGGCTTGTGCCGGCAACTCACGCAAACCGCTGCCGCGCTTCTTTTTCACCCATTGCTTGGGACTGCGTTCCAAACGATATTCCTTATCCCCGATGGCAAAGGTAAATTCTACTTGCGTAAGTATATCCGCGCCTGCATAATCACTGCGCATATCACTGCCGTCGCGCAAACCGCCGCTGGTCTGACCGAACAACGCATACACCATGGCATCCAATATGGTCGTTTTACCCGCACCGGTCGGTCCGGTAATCAAAAATAAACTGTCTCCTTGTAAGTCTTCAAAGCATATATTCACCGTATCACAAAACGGGCCGAAGGCTGTCATGCGTAATTGTATCGGTTTCATAGCTCCTCCTTATTGATGCGATCCCACAGCGCATCAATGTATTGTGCTTCCTTTGCCGTCAACGCTTCCCCTCTGGCGGCGACGGCAAACTGTCCGAACAAATCCCGTTCCGACAAATGATAAAAGTTAGGTGTCATGTCTTCATCGGACTCATTCACCGCCATGCGCCCCGTAAGCTCTAACGTCATCACCTGAGGAATCACCGAACGCAGCCGAGCCAAGCCATCAATGACAGGTGCTGTATCCGTTAAACGCACCATCACATAATCATCGCCGCAACGTTGATGCAATGCTTCATCATTCATAATATCCGTGAAGGCCCCTTCCACAATGCGTACATCACGGCGCGCCTCTACGGGAATTTGTTCTATAGTGGCTCCTCCCTTTTCATCAATATCCACCAAGGTAAAGCTTTTGCGCTGCGCCGCTTCATCAAAAGAATATTTTAACAAGGAGCCGCTGTACCGAATAACCTCGGACCCTGCTCGCTGCGGACGATGTAAATGCCCCAGTGCCGTATAACTAAATCCGGAAAACGCCTGTGCCGCCACTGCGTAGCTACCGCCGATGATAAGCGGACGCTCCGATTCACTTTCCGCACTGCCGCTGACAAATGCATGGGCCATGGCTACCGAACGCATTCCCTTCGGCACCTGTCCTCGCACGTAGTCTCCCCATAATCGATACACTTCATCATAGCTATGCTGTCCATGAGTTGTCATATCCGACGAATTCGCTTCATCGGCGAACAAATAATTGGCAATCGACTTGGGTTCACTGAAGGGCATGGGACAAAAGGCAATCTCACCGTATGCGTCATTGACTATAACAGGTCCTTGTAAATGCCGCAGCGTCCCCCATACATAAAGCCCCGACGGAGCCCACAGCGTATGTCCCACCTCTAGCCGAGCACCGCTGTCATGGTTCCCGCCGATGACAAACATAGGAATCCGTTTATCACTGGCAACGCGTGTCACTATGCTGTCCCACAGCTCCACTGCCTCTACCGGCGGAACGGCACGATCGTACACATCACCGGCAATCACTACTGCATCCACACGAGCTTCTTTGAGCAGCGGCAAAAATTGATGCTCCAACACATAGGCTTGCTCCTCGGTCAAGTAGTTTGCATAAAATATGCGCCCCAAGTGCCAATCTGCCGTGTGCAAAATACGCATTTATTCCTTCACCTCGTTTGCGTAAATCTCTTTCAGCATGGCAATCTCCTTGGCATACCCGTCAAGCTCATTCGGCGTTTCCAAGTAAAAGGGCAAATGCCGAAGTTTCGGATGCGTAATCACCGCACCTAACGCTTCGATGCCAATATGCCCTTCACCGATTTTCTCGTGACGATCCTTGTGTGCGCCGCGCGGGTTTTTCGAATCATTGAAATGAATGGCATGAATGCGATCGAGTCCGATGATTGAATCAAATTCATCCAGCACTCCATCCAGATTATCAATGATATCATAGCCGCCTTCGTGAATATGGCAGGTATCCATGCAAACGCCTACGTATTCTTTTAACTTTACGCCGTCAATGATGCGGGCAATCTCCTCAAAGGTGCGTCCCACCTCCGTTCCCTTACCGGCCATTGTTTCTAAAAGCACCATCGTTTTCATTCCCGGGAAGAGCACTTCATTTAACATATCCACGATATATGAAATGCCTTGATCTACCCCCTGCTTGACATGGCTGCCGGGATGAAAATTATATAATTGATGCGGCAAATATTCCAGTCGTTCTAAATCCTCACGCATGGACTGCCGCGCAAATTCACGCAAGCCTTCATCTTTGGCACAGCCGTTTAACGTATACGGTGCGTGACCTAGAATTTTTCCGAAATGATGTTCCTCCATAAACTGCGCCAACGCCTTCATATCCGCTTCGTCAAAAGCCCGTGCCTTACCGCCCCGGGGATTGCGTGTAAAATATTGAAAGGTATTGGCTCCGATTGAAAGGGCTTCCTTGCCCATGTGCAAATAGCCTTTGCTGATCGATAGATGACATCCTATTGTTAACATATGTTCCTCCTTACTAAAAAAGAGCCTTACGGCTCTTTTTTAATGCGACTCCCGGCGCAAGCAATCAGGGCAAATCCCTTCAAATGCCAACTGTTGTCCGGTTACGCGATATTCACTCAATCGTTCCACATCCGCCTGAATCTTTTCGACATCGATGCCATCCAAATCCTCTACGCGATTACACTGGGTGCAACGCAAATGCGGATGATTATGGGTATCCCAGTCATACCGACTGCAATCGTCCCCCATATCCAACACCTTGACAAGGCCGATGCGTTCGAAAATTTCCATCGTTTTATACACTGTTGCCAAGCTCATGGTCGGATATTCCTTGCGCAAATTTTGATAAATCATTTCCGCTGTGGGGTGATCGTTTTGCCCGTATAATACATTGTAAATGGCAATACGCTGAGGAGTTACTTTGAATCCTTCAGAACGTAGTTTTTGTGCTATATCCATACTTTCATTCCTCTCTCCACTCGGATATCTGTCCCAGCAGCTACTTAGCCGACTGTAATAGCTTACATCGCAAACTATTATTTGTTACTATTCATATTATACTACATCTGTAGCAAATAACAAACAATAACAATTATTATTTGAGTAATTATAGCAAATGAAGGAGGAAAAATCAATTATAGCTAAGCAGTCATGTAGGTCAGGGTATGTTTTTCTTCATCAATCTGTAATCGACAAGGGCATGAGTAAATACGTAATAACCATCGCCTCCTTTCTTTGATGGTTTTCTTTCCTACTGTTTAGTTTTATTTTGTTTAGTTTAAGAATGGTATCGGCGTGCGTATCGGTGTGCGTACCGGCGTGCGTATCAGTTTGCGTATCGCTGTGCGTCTCTCTCGCGTATCGCTTCTATATCGCTAGGTACATCACTACCTACATGACTTAATGCAATATCCGATAAATTTCTATCATGACTTTCTTATTTTTACGGTGCAAAAAAATAAAAAGAGCGCTCTCGCCTCTCAGTCTCCATCCAATGTCATGTCATTCATTAACACAATCTGACACTGGATGCAGCTGCCAAGACAAGGGCACCCTCATTTAATTTGTTCTATATGTTCTGCACAGAATTGCAGATTTTATGTTGTTAATTAATCTTTAAAGTACGGCTTGAAAGAACTATTCGCTCTACTTTCCTTACCTTCACGCTGACCATCACGGCGATCGCGTCCACTGCGTGCATTGCGACTGCCTCGACGATCACGACCATCGCGGCGATCCCGTCCGCCTTTATCGAACTTGCGACGATCACCGGATCGATAGGAACGTCCGTCACGACGGCGACCGTCTTTACCGAAGCGACGCGGTTTGCGTACGCGAAGCGGTGCTTCTTCGGTAATGGTTACCGGTGTCGTATCCGGCTCCTTCGTTAACAGCTTAATCGCTGCGGACACTAACGTAACCGAATCAATATCGGCCAAAAGCTCTTCCGCACTGCTGCGATACATCTTTAAGGTTTCTTCGTTATCCGACATGGAAATCAAGCTTTCCACGGCCAAGCGTTGCTGTCCTTCCAATACTTCTCCTAAGGACGGCGCTTTGCGACGAGTAATCTTGCGCTTCGTCAATCGCTCGATAGCATGGAGGTGTTCCATTTCACGAGGAATTACAAAGGTCGTTGCCTTACCGGCTTTACCGGCACGGCCCGTACGACCTACGCGATGCACATAGCTTTCCGGATCCTGCGGCAAGTCGTAGTTATAGACATGCGTAACGCCGCTGATATCAAGACCGCGCGCTGCCACATCGGTAGCCACCAAAATATCGATGGTCCCTTCACGGAATTGACGAATCACACTGTCGCGCTTCTGCTGCGATAAATCGCCGTGAATACCTTCCGCCATGTAACCACGCTTTTTTAGGCCTTCCGTCACTTCATCCACACGACGCTTCGTGCGACCGAAGACAATGGCCAAATCCGGCGCATGCATATCCAGCAAACGACACAGTACATCAAACTTCTGACGATCCTGCACTTCGATGTAGTACTGATCAATCAGATCCATCGTCACCTGCGTCGGCTTCATACGAATCAAGCGAGGTTCCTTCAAATAGGTTTCCGCCAAATTCTGAATGGCTTTCGGCATGGTGGCGGAGAACAATAATGTTTGTCGTTCGTCCGGCACAGCACTCAAAATTTTATTGATATCATCGACGAAACCCATGTTAAGCATTTCATCGGCTTCATCAAGCACTACCATCTTCACCGCATCAAAGCTGATGGAACCACGATCCATGTGATCCATCAATCGTCCCGGAGTCGCTACGATAATCTGCGGATTTTTTCTGAGGCTGCGGAACTGACGGGTAATATCCTGTCCGCCATAAATCGGCAATGCCTGTATGTCCGTGTGCTGCGCCATTTTATTCAGCTCTTCCGCTACCTGAATGGCCAACTCCCGCGTCGGGGAAAGAACCAATACTTGTACAGCACGCTGCGCCGGATCTACCTTTTCCAGCGCCGGAATCCCGAACGCTGCCGTTTTACCGGTACCGGTTTGCGCTTGCCCAATCATGTCCAGGCCTTCCATGGCTACCGGAATCGCTTCCTGCTGAATCGGCGTCGGTTCTTCAAAACCCATATCATTCAAAGCCCGTAATATAGGCTCACTAATTTTTAATTCTTCAAAACGTTCTAACATTGACTATATGCATCCTCCTAGCATGTTACGAATATTCTCTGTATTTTTCTCCAGCATATTCGTTAATTATATCACACTTTATCTGCGATAGATACTTTTATTTCTTTTTTGACCGCACGATACGAATATCGTTGTCGCCAAAGACAAAGCCTTTATCACGGTGCTGTCTTCCGTCCCGCTGCCGCTTATTCTTATGTTGTCCGTTGCGGTTTCTTTGTCCTTGCCCTCTGTCCGGGCGCTCATTCTTACGGTGTTCATCGGCACCGGCCACGCGAGAATACTGTTTTTGTTTTTTCTCGCGCCCGTTTCGATTGTCTTCGTCATTCATCTCGCCCCGTCGTTTTTTCAAGGCATTCATAGAAAGTCCGATACGATTGCGCTCGGCTTCCACCGAAATAATTTCCGCTTCGATAATATCGCCTACTGCCAATACATCCGACGGATGTTGGTTGCGCCGACAAAATTCACTGCGGTGAAGCAACCCGTTTACCTTGAGTCCAAAATCCACAAAGGCACCGAAATCCACCACATTATGAACCGTCCCTTTCACCACGGTTCCCACTTTAATATCGTCAAGGCTCAATACATGTTTACGCATAAGCGGTGCCGGTAAATCTTCGCGAGGATCCCGTCCCGGTTTAGCCAACGCCTCTAAAATATCGCGCACCGTAGGCACGCCGGCATCCAGCTCATTCGCCATGGCCGCCGCATCTACCGTAGCCACCTTAGCTTTTATTTGTTCCAGAATTTCTTTATTGTGCATATCCTCCGGCGTAAACCCCAAAAGGTGAATCATCTTTTCCGCCAAGCTATAGGATTCCGGGTGAACCGGCGTATTATCCAGTGCATTCGCGCTGCGCTGAATACGCAAAAAGCCGGCGCACTGCGTAAAGGCTGCCGGGCCCAACCGACTGACTTTCAATAGCTCCTTACGTGATGTGAAGGGGCCGTTTTCCTTGCGATACGTTACGATGTTATTGGCCACTGTACCGGTAATACCGGAAATATGTCGCAAAATCGCCGGCGATGCCGTATTAAGCTCCACGCCTACATGATTGACTACGGTTTCCACCACTTGATCCAATGCTTCGCCCAACCGCTTCTGATTGACATCATGCTGATACTGACCGACGCCGATGGACTTCGGATCAATCTTTACCGATTCCGCCAACGGATCCTGCACGCGACGAGCAATCGACACAGCGCCGCGAATGGATACGTCAAGGTCCGGCAATTCTTCAATGGCCAATTTAGATGCCGAGTATACCGAGGCCCCCGCTTCATTGGTAATGATGTAATGACAGTCGTCCAACTGTTCTTCGGCTAGCATTTGAGAAACAAATTGTTCCGTTTCATAAGAAGCGGTACCGTTGCCGATGGAAATCAAAGTGACATGCCATTTACGAATCAAATTCGCCAAGGCTTGCCGCGCAATATCCCGCTGCTTATCACTCATTGTTAAATAATAAACCCCTTGATCGAGCACATTGCCCTGCTCATCGATAATCGCCATTTTACATCCCATGCGGTATCCCGGATCCAGTCCCATAATGACATAGCCGGACAACGGCGGTTGCAATAACAGATTGCGAAGATTCGTACCGAACACTTTAATGGCTTGTTCTTCCGCTTGCTCCGTCAACTGATTGCGAATATCTCGCTCCAACGCCGGAAGTACCAGCCGTTTATACGCATCTTCCGCGACGGCCTGCGTATACACATTGTTAGCCTGACCGGCTTCGACCATACAGTTGAGTATATAGGCAATGTAGCGTTCATCGGCCGTCACCATAATTACCTTTAACGCTCCCAGCGACTCTCCGCGATTGATCGCCAAAATACGATGGGATGGCAACTGACGGATCGGTTCTTCATAGTCCTCGTATTGTAGGAACACTTTTTTAACCTCTTCATCGTCTCCGACCAAAGCCGTGTGCAAGCTGCCTTCGTTCCAAATAGAATCGCGCAAATGTGATCGTATATCGGCGCGATTACTTACGTCTTCCGCTAAAATATCCATTGCACCTTGCAAAGCCGCTGCCGCATCGGGTACTTCGTCCGTTATGTATTGCGCGGCTTCGGCTATGGCGGATTCTTCCGTTACTGCTGTGCCGACAATATATTCCATCAACGGCTCCAACCCACGATCCCTGGCCATGGAGGCACGGGTACGTTTCTTCGGGCGATACGGTAAATATAAATCTTCTACCTCTTGCAGCTTCATCGCCGCTGCTAATTGCTGGGCCAACGCTTCAGTCATCTTGCCTTGCTCCGTAATCGAAGCGACAACATCAGCCTTGCGCTGTGCCAGATTTTCCAAATAGCGATGTCTTTCTTCGATGTCGCGAAGCTGTTCATCCTTGAGTTCGCCGGTCTTTTCCTTTCGATAGCGCGCGATAAAGGGCACCGTATTGCCTTCACTCATCAAATCGATAGCCGCTTGTACCTGCCATGTCTTTACCCCTAATTCATCGGCAATCACACGTGCTGTATCGATGGCCATCGTATTCATTATTGCTTCCTCTGTCATATAGTAAAAACCTCACACTTCTTATTTTTATTTCGTTTCTATTGCATAGGCATATTGATTGTTCCATTCCACGGGTATCTTGACTCGTTCTCCCCATGCATGCTTTCACAATTATCGCCGGATGCGATCGTAAGTGACAAACGCAAAGCCGCCATGGTCGGCAGTGGGCTGTCTTTTTTCTTCCGCCGTCTTTCTGAATACCGTCTCGTCAATAACAGGGAAAAACGCATCACCGTCAAAACTGTCTTCCAATTCCGTCACATATAATCGGTCCGCCATGGGCAACATCGCACCGTACAACTCGGCGCCGCCGATGCAATACACCGTATCATCTACCTGTTGCGCCGCATCAAGTGCTTCTTCCGGCGAATGAAAAATGCGTACTCCTTCATAAGGCGGTACATAGCCTTCTTGGCGGGTCACTACCCAATGTTCCCGATTAGGTAATTTACAGGGCAAGGATTCCAATGTTTTCCGCCCCATAATAATAATATGTCCCGTGGTCAGTGCTTTGAAATGCTTCAAATCCTCCGGCAAATGCCAAATCAATTGGTTGTCCTTACCGATGACATTGTTTTTTGCTTTTGCCACAATCAGCGCTATCATTATACGGCTACCTCCATAGCTAATTTGCCCAAATGTTCATATCCTTCCAGCCATACATCATCAGGTGTAATGGCATAAAACTCATGTACATCGTCCGCCACCTTTAACCCCGGTGCTTCTTTTGCCTCATGTCGGCGCTTCAGCTGCGCTTCCAAGGCATCTACGTGATTTTCATAAATATGTGCATTGTTTATTACATGTGTAAATTGTCCCGGCCTCAAGCCGCACACCTTGGCTACCAAATGTACCAACACCGCATATTGCGTCATGTTAAAGGGCACACCCAATCCCATATCGCCGCTGCGCTGTACCAACATGCAGTTCAACCGATCTCCGGACACATCCCACAATGTTTCATAGGCGCAAGGTTGCAGCGCCATATCCGGCAAATCTTCAATGTTCCACAACGTAACGATCATGCGTCGACTTTGCGGATCGGTTTTCAACATGTGAAGCAAGTTATCCAGCTGCTTATATTTTTTTATCTGATAGCCATAGGCTTTACCGATAGTACCGTCTTCACGCATCCACTCATCCCAAACATGTACGCCCATAGCCTGCAGCTCGCGCACATCATTGCTTTGCTTCTGCCAAATCCACAACAGCTCCTTCACGGCCGTTTTAAAAGCAACAAATTTTGTCGTCAAAATCGGAAACTCCTTAGCTAAATCAAATTGCATAATCTGATGCGCCAACTTATAGGTAGGCACACCGGTGCGATTATTGGCATAGTAGCCTTCCTTTAAAATTCGTTCCACAATCGCTAAATACTGTGTATCCGCTACACTCATTTTCGTTCTCCTTCCGCAATAGCTTGTAAAAATGACAGGCCGTACCGTTTTAACTTGGCCTCACCGATTCCTTTTATTTCACATAATTCCGCCAATGTCTTTGGCCGCAACGAAGCCATATCGATCAGCACCGTATCGGAAAAAATCAAATACGGCGGAATACCGGCTTCTTCGGCTAATTTTTTGCGATGCTGACGCAAATGTTCAAACAAGCCGCCCTTTGCCCCGGCACTTGTCTTGGTGCGCCGCGGTGCTTCCGGTCGTACGCGCACAATTTCGCGGCGTGCTTCTATAACGCGCTGTGTACCTGCTAGCACCGCTTCGCCGCCGGGCGTAACGGATAACGTAGGATATTTCCCCAAACTGCTTTCCAAATATCCTAGGGCTATGAATTGTTTAATATAGCCTTTTATTTCCTTTTCATCCACGCCTGATAATGCGCCGAATACGGATAAGCGGTCATACCCGGCCCGCCTGATGCGATCCGTACCGACACCGCCTACAATAGCGGCAATCATAGAAGCGCCGTAACGCTCTTCCGTGTCGAGGATGGCCTTAAAAATAATCTGTGCTTCCCGTGTCATATCGCGCCGTGCCTGCTTTCCGTTGCAGCTGCTACAGTTACCGCAATGCTGCCAACCGACGGTCTCTCCAAAATAGGTGAGCATATATCGCCGCAAACATCCGCCGGTAAAGCAATAATCGATCATACTCTGCAGCTTTCCCATTTCAATACGCCGTCGCTGCGGTTCTTCCACCGATTGTTCAATCAGATATTTATGAATGATAACATCCCGTCCGCTATATAAAAGTACACACTCCGCCGGTGCACCATCACGACCGGCCCGTCCTGCTTCTTGGTAATACCCTTCCATGTTGCGCGGCATTTGATAATGTAATACATACCGGATATTACTCTTGTCGATGCCCATGCCAAACGCATTGGTAGCCACCATAATTTGAACGCGGTCATAGGCATAATTTTCCTGCTGCTGTTTTCGCATCGCATCGGTCAGTCCCGCGTGATAATAACCGGCCTTAATCCCTCGGCGCACCAATTCTCCGTATACCTTTTCTACGTCCTTACGCGTAGCGCAGTAGATGACACCGTTCTCATGGCTATGCGCCCGCACGTATTGCAGTACATAGGCCATCTTATCATCCGGTTGTACCACCTGAAAGCTCAGGTTCGGCCGATCGAAACCGGTTACATGAACCCGTGCCTTGGTAAGGCCCAACAATCGTTTCATATCCTCTTCTACTTCGCGGGTAGCACTGGCAGTGAAAGCACCAACCACCGGACGTTTCTGTAAACTTTCCAAGAAAGGACCGATATCGCAATAAGCCGGTCTGAAATCATGACCCCATTGTGATACGCAATGAGCTTCATCGATAATCACCTGCGAAATCGGCAGTGATCGCAAGATATTACAAAAGTATGTCGATGCCAGTCGTTCCGGTGCCATATATAACAATTTAATACGACCTTCGCGCACATAGTACATAATCTTATTAAACTCCTCGCGCGTAAGAGTACTGTTCAAATAGGCAGCCGGAATTTTCTGTACCCGCAATCCATCAACTTGGTCTTGCATCAGTGAAATCAACGGAGAAAATACAATGGTCAATCCCGATTTCATCAGCGCCGGAATTTGAAAGCAAATCGACTTGCCCGCTCCGGTAGGCATGATGGCTAACACATCCTTACCCTCGGCCAGTGTTTGTACCGGCACTTCTTGAGCCGGTCTAAATGCGGGATAGCCAAAATAATTTTTCAGCAGCGCCGTTGCCGTTGCCATAATCTCCGTCATGATCTATCACAGTCCTTTCGTCTTTATCGTGTACCTTTTACTATACTATATATTCGGTATAATTTCTATGTGTATCGGCAATCGCCTTGTTATAAAAGTACATTTCTCCATTCAGCAAAAACATTTTTACTATGCCGACGATTCATTTTATGGTAAAATAAAAAAATACTAATTTATATAAGGAGGCTGTACGCGTATGCACACGCAAACATCTGTCATCGTCGCCTTTGCATTATATTTGGGTTTGATGATGTACATAGGAATTTATTATTACAGAAAATCAAAAAATCTCAGCGACTATATCCTCGGTGGCCGCCAACTAGGTCCCTGGATTACCTCAATGAGTGCCGAGGCTTCGGACATGAGCGGATGGATGCTGATGGGATTACCCGGCTTTGCTTACGCATCGGGTTTATCCGCAATTTGGATTGCCATCGGTCTCGCTGCCGGTACATGGCTGAACTGGGTCTTTGTTTCTAAACGTCTGCGCAACCATACCGAGGTAGCCAGCAATAGTTTGACGATTCCCGATTACCTTCGCAATCGCTTTCATGACACCGGTAAAGCATTGCCGATCATCTCGGCCTTATTCATCGTTATCTTTTTCCTTATTTACACTTCGTCCGGCTTCGTAGCTGGTGGTAAACTGTTTACTACTATCTTCGGTCTTGATTATTTAACTTCTCTGTTTATCACAGCAGGCGTAGTTATTTTCTATACCTTCCTCGGCGGTTTTCTCGCCGTAAGTTGGACCGACTTCATTCAAGGCATGATGATGTTCTTTGCGATTTTATTGGTTCCTACCACAGCTGTCATCGCTATGCATGGTCCCGTTAATACGGCGGCTCTCATCGAAAGCGAATTTCCCCAAGGCTTATCTGTGTTAGGCTCCGCACCTGACACCGTTACCTTGGTCATCGGTATTATTTCTTCCTTAGCTTGGGGTCTCGGTTATTTCGGTCAGCCTCATATCTTGGTCCGCTTCATGGCCATATCCGATTCCAAGGAACTTACCAAAGCAACTCGTATTGCTATGACATGGGTTATCATTTCTTTATCCGCTGCTGTTGCCGTCGGCCTGGTGGGACGTGTGTACCTGCCGGAACTGTTGGAAGGTGCCAAGGCAGAAACGGTGTTCCTCGTTATGAGTGAAAGCTTGTTCTCTCCTTTCATCGCCGGACTTATTTGGTCCGCCGTCCTCGCCGCCATCATGAGTACTTCATCGGCGCAGCTTTTAGTCACTGCCTCATCCGTAGCGCAGGATTTATACAAAAATCTCGTAGGCCATCGCCCCGGCGATCGCGAATTAATTCTTGTCAGCCGTATTACCGTATTAATTGTGGCTGCTATTGCTTTGTCCTTAGCATTAAACCCTGACAGCTACATTCTCACCATGGTTGCCTATGCATGGGCAGGCTTCGGTGCCGCCTTTGGTCCGGCTATTTTGATTTCTCTCTTCTGGCGTCGGATGACGCGCCTCGGCTGCGTAGCCGGCGTTACTGTCGGTGGCTTGACCGTGTTGATTTGGAAACAATTTGGATGGTTCGGTCTCTATGAAATCGTTCCCGGCTTCCTCTTTGCAGCTATTGCCATTGTCGTGGTCAGCCTCTTAGATGCACCGCCGTCTAAAGCGATAACCGATGAGTTCGATGAAGCGCAACGTCGCCACATCCTCTAATACACATGTAGTACTACTCATACAATAACGCGCACGAGATAACCACATGTAACTAACTCACGCAAGTAATAATTACATAATATTCTTCACGTGATGATGTCCATGTTAATAGTGCTCATATAATAGTACTCATATAATAATGTTCATGTAATAGTCTCGCGTAGATACTATTTATATAATAAGAAAGTAAGGCAATATAATAAAAGCTGTAACCGAGCAGACACATCTCTCGGTTACAGCTTTTTTATTTTTTATATCCCCTATGTCATTCCTCTTATAGTTTATATGGAGAACATTAACTCCAGACTCTCATCAAACTGCCAAAGACGATAACATATTGGCCGATTTTATTTTTGATAACGAACACTCTTCACCCTTAATAGGGTTATAGGACAAAAAGTGTGTGTGGATAACTCCAATTAATCCCAATACGTGGGAAGTTCCGTGGACATATGCAATTCATTCCAGGCAATTGCGTCACCCCATTTAGGTATGGTATTGTTCACACGGTTGTTGTTCCAAGTTATTTTCTTATAAATAGCAGATATACTTTCATCTGTAGGCATATCGTTTAATAGTTCTGAAAGAGAAAGCGGTCTTGGCGAATGCATATAGCACCACCAATAGACCGCTTTTAATCGCCTTTCAAGAGATAATCCTCGATGAGTACGTAGCATATCTCTAAGCTGAGCATTAACCCCTCCTTCTAAACGGTTATTCGTAATTGGTACAGTAATA
>NZ_AUAN01000021.1 GCF_000428745.1 Veillonella magna DSM 19857 | reverse complement strand
CGGAATTTTTGGTTGGTTTCATATTTGAAACCCGCACTCTGGCTATGTTCATTTCTTACGAAATGATTACCTTTACATTGTTCAGTTTTCAAAGATCCGCTGTCGCTTTTCAGTAGTTACTGTCTTGCGACGACTTGTATATCTTAACACTTTCAACCGAGAGTGTCAAGAACTTTTTTCGAAAGTTTTCGAAGTTTCTTTACATTTCCTTCAAACGGAAATATAAAGAATTCAACAACCATCTAGTGTTTCAATCACTATCCGGTGTACTCTTCCTTCGCTTTCAAAAACCGTCTGTCGTAAGCGACTTGTATATAATACATGGTTTTCAAATATTCGTCAACTACTTTTTTTTAAAATTTTCAATTTTTTATTATTATCTGCGTTTAATCTGAATTGATGGTTATCGCGGAGCCCACCACATTATACAAAGTATTCTTCATCTCTTCATGTACGATACCAGCATTACTACTAACTATTACTAACATTAAATAGTTATTATATATAGTAAATACACATCGTATATCACTTTCTGTGGTGGGAATTCGAGTATCCCATGTATTGCTAAGACAAAATCTTATTCAAAAATTTAAGAGAAAATTTATAGTTATCTTATAGTTATCATGTAATCATCATACACAAAAGGGGCTTTCACCATGTGTGCCAAGCCCCCTTTTTCTTATCGCTTACTTTCATCGACTACAATGAGGTATCTGCTATACAGCAATTTCGTCTAGTGTTTACTGTCAATACTGTCCATCAATGCCAGGTATTCTTCTTTTGTCAACGCCGGCGTGAACTCCGCCATCACTCTCTCTGCACCGGCTGCATCATCATATAGTAAATCTACGATAGTCATAGCTAATGCCTGTGCCGTTTTTATATAGGCTACCTCTTCGACAGATACCACATAATCGGCGCCGTGCAATACGCCGTCAATGCAACCAACCCAGGGATGGATCACCGGCATAATATGCGACACATCTCCCATATCGGTGCTCCCCGCCATATGTTCACCATATCGTACATTGCCTTCCGGGAAAAGCATTTTAGAGTTAGCTTCCAACAGACCATTCATCACTGCATCATTCCGCATTGGTAAATATCCCGGCAAATCCTGAATATCACATGTAGCACCAACCGCATCTCCGCCGGCTTTCAAGGCTCGATTAATTCGCTTGTTCGCATCAATCATTGCTTCCACATTAGCACCGCGCACATAACTTTCCATCGTTACCTTATCCGGTACCACATTCACCAAATCGCCACCACTGTTGATAATGGGATGAAAGCGAATATAATCACTTTCTTTAAATGTATCGCGTATAGCATTCACTCCCATAACCCCCATCATGGCTGCCTGCAATGCATTGATTCCTTCATGCGGTGCTGCTGCCGCATGGGCCGCTTTTCCTTTATACTCGATAAGTTTGCCAATAAACCCATTGGATGTGGTGCCGAGATTCATTTCTCCTTGCGGAGTTTCTGCCGTTGCTACATGCATTTGCATCGCCATATCAATGTCATCAAAAGCACCTTCATATATCAACTGTTGTTTACCGCCCAAATATTTAATCGTCTCTTCTTCACGAAGTTTATTCCGGTAATCGATTTCTACATATTCTTCGGCAGGTACCGCAAAAAGAACCACGTCACCTTTCAGCGATTCCATTACGCCATCAGCCATAAGACCTTTCCCTACCGCTAACATGTTCGCAATCTGAATGTTATGACCACAGCAATGGGCTGCCCCCGTCAATGGATCTGCCGCCGGATGTTTCGGACACACGATAGCATCCAATTCGCCAATCATGGCTACCGTATAACCGGAAGCGCCGCCATTAAGGCGTGCCTTTAAACCGGTACGGCCATGTCCCGTCGTATATGTCAATCCCATTGCATCGAAAGCTCGTTGCACTTTGGACGATGTCTTATCCTCTTTATAGCCTAACTCCGGTTCTGCCATGATAGATGCCGCTATTTTCTTAAGTTCCGGAGCTGCATCTTCAATTGCACGGCATACACGTTCTTTTACTTCTTCCTTTGTTAATCGCGCCATAGTTCCCCTCCAATTCTTTTCCTACTCCAATTCTTTTCCTACTCCAATTCTTTTCCTACTACAATACTATGTTCTATTATATGTGGATATTTGTCCATACGTCAACGCAAAAGTATATCAAATTTCTTTGAATCATCGGTAATCATTGAAATAAAAAAGAATACATCTCCCGCAACATGCTTGCCCTTACACGCTGCAGAAAATGTATCCTTTTAAATTATCCTCATATGCCAAAAATAAATTTACCCTAGGCTCTCTAAGATATTTTGCAACATCGTATCAATATGCTACAAAGTACCAACTATGTTACAAAACATTAAATTAATTTCATCAACCAACGATATTACCACACAGGAATAATTACACCTTCAAATTCTTTATTGATAAAATCGCGTACATCGTCACTTTGGAAAATAGAAACGAATTTTTTGTACGTCGGATTATCTTTATCTTTTGCCCGCGTTGCCACAATATTCACATACGGACTGGTATCGCCCTCCACGGCAATACCGTCGCGCTTGCTGTTAAGTCCGGCAGAAATAGCAAAGCCTGCATTGATAACCGATGCATCCGTATCTTCCAACGAACGCGGTAATTGTGCCGCTTCCAGTTCGATAATTTGAATATGCTTCGGATTTTCTACAATATCCTGAGGTACGGCTTTTAACGGATCTTTCTTCGGATCCAATGTAATGAACCCTTGCTTTTCCAATAGGATCAAGGCACGGCTACCATTTGTCGGATCATTGGGAATCGCAATCGTTCCTCCGTCGGGAATTTCGTTTAATGATTTGTATTTATGGGAATACACGGCCAACGGCGCCAAGTAGGTCGTTCCGATGCTAACCAAGTTCGTACCGTTCTTCGCATTAAATGCATCCATGAACGGTTTGTGCTGATACAGATTTACATCAATATCGCCGGTAGCCACCGCTTGGTCCGGTGTAATATAATCGGAAAATGTTTTTACATGAACTGTAAGCCCTTCCTTCTTAGCCTTTTCCACTACATATTCCATAATTTGTTCCGTGGAGCCCGGTGTAATTCCCACGGTAATTTCATTTTTTACTGCCGATGAATCGCTGCCACAACCAGCCAATGCACCACCCAAAACCAGTACGGCAGCTCCTAAAAGCGCACTCTTTTTAAACCATTTCCAAGAAAATTTCATACTATAATCCTCCTCTTATTTCTCAATATATATGCCCTCAGACGTTCCTTGCACTTGGCCGGTCTCTCACCTCCGACCGAGCATTCTCTCTTCTCACTCAATATACATCATCAAGTTATTTCCAACTTTAGCAATGAGTAGTCGCTGATTCACTACATACCATTTTGCAGGCAGTCAACAAAAAAGCCCTCGTCTCGAAAGACAAGGGCTATCTACTCATTAGCTACCAATCATCTTTCGACATAATCATTACCGATACTATCGCTGGATTTGGCACCTTTCTCAAGGAAGGTTGCCGCAACGTCACCGGGCCAGTCCCTCAGCTGCTCTTGATGATTTCCTATTAAATTTGATGGGATTATATTATCACGATATAAATCAGATTGTCAACTACAAATTCTCATCATTACCTTCTCTCAACTTCTCAATAATTTTTCAATAGTTTTTATAGCAGCATAAAACTACCTTCACTTTTACTCCAGACCGCACTCTTGACAACTTTTCTTATTAATGCTAGAATTTACGAGTAACATATATGGAGGATTACTCAAGAGGCTGAAGAGGACGGTTTGCTAAATCGTTAGGGCGGGTTACCGTCGCTAGGGTTCGAATCCCTAATCCTCCGCCACAAAGAACGCTGTGCTGCTTGCGGTATAGCGTTTTTTATTTTTTCTTTTTTCATACTATCGCGCCATGTGTTATGGCGCGATTTATATATGTATTGCAAAGAGGATGTAAGTATGAAGGAGCGCACAAACATGAATGTGCCCATTGATGAACCACCGATGACACCTGCTGTATCCATAAGCATTATATTTACTTTATTTTTAGGAATACTTTCCGCCATGGTTCCTTTTTCTATGGACATGTACTTGCCCGATTTACCTAAAGTGGCTATGGATTTTCACGCCAGCGCTTCACTGACGCAGTTAACCATCGGCGGCTTTATGATTGGCTCCGCCTTGGGCACACTCATTATCGGTCCTTTAAGTGACGGTCTCGGTCGCAAGCGCCCCCTGTGCGGAGGACTGCTGATTTTTACGTTAGCCAGTATCGGCTGCATGTACGTCACATCCGTCTGGGAATTAATTGCACTTCGTTTTGTGCAAGGCCTTGCCGGTGCAGCCGGCATGATCAGTCCTCGCTCCATCAGTACGGATTTAGCCAAAGGGCCTGCTCTAACTAAATTATTGGCTGTCCTCATGTTTGTTAACGGTTTTGCCCCGGTGATTGCACCGCTTATCGGCGGACAAATTGTGCGCTTTTATTCATGGCGTATGATTTTTGCTGTCCTCGCCGTACTGGGTGCTGTCATGCTCATCGGCGGCTTGTGCATTAAGGAAAGTCTCCCCCCTGCACGCCGCATCAAAGGCGGCTTTAGCAGAAATTTTGCTGCCTTTACCACGCTGCTGAAAAAGAAATATGTCCTTGGTCATTGCTTGCTGCAAGCCTTTGTCTTTATGGCCTTCTTTGGCTATTTATCCGGATCCGCTTTTCTCTTTCAAAGAATCTACGGAACAACGCCGCAAGAGTACAGCTATTTTTTCTTTTTTAATTCCGTAGGTATCGTGCTAGGCAGTGCTCTTGTCACTCGTTTGGTACATCGTTTCACGGAATACCAAATGATGCGCTTTACCTTGTGGTGGACAGAGCTGAGCTTAGTCGCCTTTTCCTTGGCCGTGATTTTGCAAGCGCCGCTTTGGGTAACAGCGGCCACTTTATTTTGCGTCGTTAGCCCTATTGCTGCTTTTGGTACCGTTACCTTTGCTGCAGTTCTGCAACGGGAAAGCGCATTCGCCGGCAGCGTCACTGCTTTATTATCTTTTTTTGGTACCGTATGCGCCGGTCTATCCGCACCGCTGGTAGGTATCGCCGGTGACAGCAGTGCCGTTCCGATGGCAGCGACAATGCTTATTAGTCAAAGCTTAGGATTATTTGTCTTTTACAAATTCATCCGCCCCGAACATATCTCCGGCCACTAACCGGTACCCCCACCTCTCACTCTTATATTTCATAGAGACGAGAGGTTTTTCTTTTATTATTTCACCGCATTGTATACACATATGACGCTGTCTCCGAAACAGTTACATTATTAGTGATTTATATATAAGTGTGCTATAATACGGCTGAGTATACTATAGAAAGGAGGCACTGCCCGTGGCACATCGGTTTTCTCGTTTATGGCACACGATTATTGTTTTTTTCTGTGCCATGTTCGTCTTATCTATTACGGTATTTACTGTGGCACGCTTAGCTCCGGGCGATCCGTTGCAAGCATTTTACGGTGAACGCATCGATCGCATGAGCACTGAAGAGCAATCGGCAGCACGCCTTCGATTAGGTCTTGATAAACCACTGTATATTCAATATATCCAGTGGGTAACTCATGGGCTCCACGGTGATTTCGGTATATCTTATAAATATCGCGAACCCGCCATGCATGTAATGGCCGACATGGCTGGTAACACACTACTGTTAGGGATCGCTTCGTACCTTACCATATTTGTGATTGCCATTATTCTCGCGCTTATTTGTGCATTATACGAAGATCGCTGGCCTGATAGGTTGCTTAGCACTGTCGGTACTATTGCGAATTATATTCCTTCCTTCTGGTTAGGGCTCCTATTTCTTTTACTGTTCAATGTTAATTTGGGTTGGCTTCCCGGCAGTGGTGCCTATGCTCCCGGTGAAAGCGAAAACCTATTAAGCCGCGCCAATCATTTAATACTTCCTTTATCTGTAATGGTCATCACGCATGTATGGTACTATGCCTATATCATTCGCAATAAATTGTTAGACGAAACCCGCGCCGATTACGTATTGTTAGCCAAGGCTAAAGGACTTAGCCGCCGTACGATTCTTATCCGTCATTGTTTACGCAATGTACTGCCCACCATTATCAGTGTCATGGCCGTATCCGCTAATCATATCGTCGGCGGTACATATGTGGTGGAAGCCGTTTTTTCTTATCCCGGACTGGGCATGCTGGCCATTGAAAGCGCAAAGTATCACGATTATAATTTGCTCATGCTCATCGTTATGCTTACCGGCTGTTTTGTTATCGCTTCCGGTTTAGCGGCCCAGGCCATTAACGAACAATTAGATTCACGCCTGCAGCACGATGAAGGGCAGGTGATATAAATGAGCCGACCTACGCTATCGAATGATGACGAATTTCGCTTCGTCCGTCCTTTGGCAACCGACTCTGCTATGCCACAATGCAAGGAATCACAAACCGCATCATCTGCTGAGTTATCTGCCATACCACCGACTACAACATCATGGCAGTCAGAACTATTGCATAGACAATTCTTTCAAAAGCGCCGCCGTTTTCCTTGGCCTGCTGTGCTTTGGTTATTATTCATCATTATCGGATGTTTGGCTGCGCCGCTGATTGCCAATCACGATCCGGCTCATTTTTATTTGCATCATCTCAGCGAAGCACCTAATCAAAAATTTTATTTCGGTACCGATGCACTGGGCCGTGATATATATTCCAGCATTTGGTACGGCGGCCGGTTATCGCTTGGCATCGGTGTACTGAGTATGCTGGTATCTACCGGCCTTGGCGTATTATACGGTGCATTGAGCGGCCTCGCTTCACGCATAGTTGACACGGTGCTAATACGCACGGCGGAAATTCTTAGCAGCATTCCTTCATTACTTCTCATGATTTTATGCTTAGCCTTTGTTCCTTCACCGAGCCCGATATCTATAGCACTTATCATCGGCGGTACCACTTGGATGAACCTGGCCCGCATCGTCCGCAGCGAAGTATGTCATATTAAAAACAGCGATTATGTATGGGCCGCCCGCCTTATGGGCGCCGGCCCGTTATATATTCTGCGCTACCATCTATGGCCCAGTATTTGGTCCCCCATTATGTTTATGGTCGTATCCTCGATAGGATCTGCCATACTGATGGAATCGACACTCAGCTTTTTAGGATTAGGCCTGTCCGTAGATGTTATTTCTTGGGGAACCATGCTCTCTTTGGCCAATCGCGCATTGCTTACCAATGCGTGGTGGGTCATTCTGATTCCCGGTATATTTTTAGTTATTACACTGCTCTCGATTACTCGTCTCGGCTACTATATTCGCCGACAATTGAATCGCGGTTGCAGTAATTTATAAGGAGGTCTTCATGGAACTTTCTCAGCATCTGCGTCGTCTTGCCTTAACACTGACAACGGTAGCCTGCTTGGCACTCATGGTCGGCTGCGGTTCGCAAGCGGGAACCGACACCAACAGTAAAACGCTTACGTTTGCCAGCACGGATTACACCACTATCAACCCGATTTTAAATACACATGATGAACTGCCGGATATTATTTTTTCCGGCTTGATGAAATATAACGGCCACGGCGAACCGGTTCCCGATTTGGCCACCGATTACCAATTTGACGAAGCAACACTGACCTATACGTTTCATTTACGCAAAGGTGTTACTTGGCATGACGGCACACCGTTTACTGCGGCCGATGTAAAATTTACATTGGATCAACTGACGAAGAATACAAATTTGGAGGCTTCCATTCGCGACAACTACAAAGAAATTAAAGACGTCATCGTCGTTGATGACAATACTGTACAAATCGTATTGTCCCGGCCCAATGCGGCAATGCTGAATTATTTGACCATCGGCCTTTTACCTAAACATCTGTTGGAAGGCAAGGACATTATGACCGATGATTTCAACCGTCATCCAATCGGTACGGGCCGTTATAAATTTGTTAGCTGGGATAAGGGACAGTCCATCGTCGTTTCCAAAAACGAAACGTATTACGATCAAGTGCCCCATATCGACAAAATTATTTTCAAAATTATTCTTGATGAAAACGCTAAGGCCACACAGGTCAAATCCGGCGGCGTCGATATTGCTTGGTTGAATGCACACAATACAGAAGCCTTCCGTGGCAATGACAAATTTACCGTTTACGATTTTAAAACCGCTGATTATCGCGGCATTGCCCCTAATTTTGACAACGCCTTTTGGAAAAAGCATCCCGAATTGGTTTCCATCCTAGGCTATGCTATCGATAAAAAAGCTATCATCGCCAGTGTTCTCAACAATCAAGGAAGTGTGGCTTATAGCCCGTTACAACAAAATGCTACCTATAATGATCCGACGGTACCCCACCGTGACTATAATCCGACCTACGTAAAAGAGGCGTTAACCCAAGCCGGATGGCATCGCGGTACTGACGGTATTTACGAAAAGAACGGGGAAAAACTCGCTTTTTCCGTAGACGTGCGTGAATACGAAACGGAGCGGGTAGACATGGCAAAGGTCATCGCCTCACAACTAAAGGAAGAAGGCATCGACATGCGCGTTCACATCGTATCCAAATTTGATTGGAAGCATAACGAATCTATCATGATCGGACAAGCCGCTCCCTTTGATCCGGACAATGGAACTTACGATTTATTTTATACAAATGGTAGCGGCAACTACACGCATTACAGCAATGCCGCCGTTGATGCTGCATTAGCCAAAGCGCGTGCTACCTACGACCCGGCGCAGCGCAAGCTGGCATATGACGAATTTCAGCAAGCCTTTGCCGCTCATCCGGCCTATATTATGATTGCCTATTTAGACGGCAATTACGTAGCATCCAAGAAAATAACCGGCCCCTCTACAGAGCGCGTCCTCGGTCATCACGCGACCGGAGTCATGTGGAACATTGAAACCTGGGATATACAACAATGACACAGCCTACCAAAAATAAAATTATGAACAGCATGTCCACAAAAAATAAAACGACTCTACCAAACTCACACGCGCCATCCACAGATGATACACCGCCGGCATTGACCATTGAAAATATATCTGTGGAATTTACTCATCAAAACGGTACAATTTATGCTTTGGACGATGTATCGCTTACATTAAAGCAAGGGGAAATTTTGGTATTGCTCGGCGAATCGGGCTGTGGCAAATCCGTACTATGTAAGGCCGCCATGGGATTGTTACCGGAGCGCGGTCATATCACCGGCGGACGCATTGTGCTTCATCCGCGTCAGCCGCAGTCAACAACAATCGATATTACCGCCGCTTCGGAAAAAGAGCTGCAACAGCTGCGCGGTCACCGTATTTCCATGATGTTCCAGCATCCGCTGACAATTTTAAATCCGTCCATGACAATCGGGGCACAGCTGTTTGAAGCCCTACGCCAAAGAGAAATAAAAAACCGGCGCGAAGGTTTACATCCCTCCTTCTCCGCCAAAATGACTAGTACCAAATCCCCTCACGACCAAACGACCTCAACAAAAGAAATGCTTTCTACAAAAGCGCTTCACCTTTTAGAAGCCGTTGGTTTACCTAGCGAAAAAAATTGGCTGCACATGATGCCTCACGAATTATCCGGCGGTCAACGCCAACGTTGTGCGTTGGCCATTGCATTAGCTATGAAGCCGGATATTTTACTGGCCGACGAACCTACCACAGCGCTGGATGTTACCGTACAAATTCAAGTCTTGGATGTACTAAAAAAATTACGGCACAGCTTAGGGTTGTCCTTAATTGTAATCACTCATGATTTAGGAGTCGCCGCCTACATGGCCGATTGCATTGCCGTTATGTACGGCGGTCGCATTGTCGAAATCGGTACGGCCGAGGATATTCTCTGTCATCCGCGTCATCCCTATACCTGGGGCTTACTGCGCTCTGTCCCGGCGAAGGCCGACAAGGGGCATCCGCTCCACTCTATTACCGGCCATCCGCCACTCCTCACACAGCGTACTGTGGGCGATCCGTTTGCTCCGCGCAATCCCTACGCAATGGCTATCGATTACCATAAACGGCCGCCGCTGTTCGTTATATCTCCTACACATCGCGCCGCAACATGGCTCTTAGATTCTCGTGCTCCAAAGGTAACCCCCCCTATTATCTGCGCCGGAGAAAAACCTGCCGAAACCACACCGGCCTCCAAAAAACAAATACGTTCCGATACACACGCTACTATTTCCACTACCGATGCTGCTCCCCTTGCAGAAAAAAATAACAATTCTTCCCTCAATAACCCAATCGCCAAACCGCTTCTCAAAGTAACCGGACTAAGTAAAACATTTATCACTGCCCACACTATGACGATTCCCGCTGTAACCGATGTATCCTTTACACTTCATGCCGGCGAAATTGTCGGTCTCGTCGGTGAATCGGGTTGCGGCAAATCAACATTAGCCCGTCTTATCATGGGGCGATATCGGTCTGACTGTGGGACCATGTTCTTTGATGGTCGCCCCATAATCACTTCGCCGTCTCAATTACATCATGACCTTCATCCTTGCGATATCCAACTTATTTTCCAAGATTCGGACGGTGCCTTGCATCCGCAAAGAACCATTACTGAAAGTATTGATGAAGCATTACGTCTGACGCATGCTAATCTAACGACAAAGGAACGGCGCTTACGAGTTGATGAACTACTCTCGATGGTTCAACTCGATCCTCATTACGGCACTGCCTACCCGTCCGAACTCTCCGGCGGACAGCGTCAACGTGTAGCTATTGCCCGGGCGTTAGCTGTACAGCCACGCCTCATCATCGCCGATGAAGCCGTCGCTGCCTTAGACATGTCCGTGCAAGCTCAAATCATTAATCTTCTTACCGAATTACAAAAACAGGAAGGCTTTGCTATTCTTTTCATCGCTCACGATTTGGCATTGGTACGTTATCTTTGCCAACGCATATTGGTAATGAAGGATGGTCGCATTATTGAAGATAATGACACCGAGCAAATTTTTGCGGCCCCTCGCGAAACATATACAAAGACATTACTCGCTTCTATTCTCTATCCGGATCCGACGCGTTATCGTTAAAAAGAGGACTGTAACGAAATGAGTTTTTCGCTCATTCCATTACAGTCCCTTTTTTATCTTACCGCTGTACCAGTAATGTACCTTTATGAATTTTTGCCAGATGTACTATTTTTTAGAGAACGCGCCACATTGATTTGCAATGTTTTATAATTATCCGCAGTAATATGATGACTGGTATACGGTAAAATAGCATTTTGAATATACTCTTTAGATTGATTACCTACCGACGAACTTGTAGACATACTAGCCTTATGCCTTACTTATCTTCTATGTACATCACCTGCTGTCCTCCGAATTTGTCGTCACATTCATTCCTATAAAATAATCGGCCTACTAACATTCAATGTACTACTTACAAAATAGCCTCGTCCATATCGCAACTGTATCCACAAATTCTAAAATACAACCTAAATATACCAAGCCATTTCCTTTGTCATATTCTTTGGCGTAAAAGCAATGCGATGACGCGGCACATGACGGCCTGTTTCGCTGTGACCCTCTCTCTGATTCTGATTGCTATGACCATTACCACCAATAAGATGAATCGTCGGCTTATGACGGCGACTCACTACATTTTCCGGTTCCGTTTCATAAATCACCACATTCGCCGGCACATCACGTTTTATGACTAAATTACAACCAATACGACTGTGATCGCCAACAGTAATATCACCGAGTACCTTAGTACCCGCTCCAATAAGTACATCATTGCCCACCGTTGGGTGACGCTTTACTTTCTTGCTGCTCATGCCGCCTAAGGTAACACCGTGAAATAATGTCACATCATCTCCGACGATAGCCGTTTCACCGATGACTACGCCCATGCCATGATCAATGAACAAACCGCGACCGATGGTTGCTCCCGGATGAATTTCAATGCCCGTTACGCGCCGTGAATGCAATGCGATACGACGAGCCAATAGCTTGTAGCCACGCTTGTATAAGCGATGCGCAAAAAAGTGCCAAAACAAAGCCGTAATATGCGGGTATGTCCACAGCACCATCCACACCGAATCCGCCGCAGGATCCGAATCCATAACGCGTTTAATATTATAACGAATGGCTTGCCATAATCGTTTCATACATCCTCCTTGCTCGCAACGAGCCGCCTGTTACCGTTAGCCCTTACGCTTTTACGTAGGTAACATCATCAAATGTTAACATAGATAAGTACTTTTCAACGCCATCCGGAGCAATCGCTACTACCGGCTTGCCCGGATGGTTAGCCGCAATATCTTTGGCTGCCTTAATTGCTGCCCCTGCAGAAATCCCGATGCTGATACCGGTTTCACGCATAAATGTCTGCACCTGTGCAATCGCATCATCATCCGTTACGGCTACGATTTCATCCATCAATGTTTTATCGAAATTATCCGGAATAAAACCGGCACCGATTCCCTGAATTTTATGCGTACCGCCTACCCCTTTCGAGATAACCGGCGATCCTGCCGGTTCTACAGCTACCGCTTTAATCGCACTGTTCACTTCCTTCAGCTTGCGAGCAATACCGGTAAATGTACCGCCCGTACCTACGCCGGCAACGATAGTTCCTACATTCGGTACCTGCGTTAAAATTTCTGTCGCTGTTGTTTCGTAGTGAATGCCCGGATTTGCCGGATTTACGAACTGACCGAGCGTTACTGCTTCCGGATACGCATCAAGAATTTCCTGGGCTTTGGCCAATGCACCCTTCATACCGGTTTCCTTCGGCGTCAATACCAACTGAGCCCCGTAAGCTTTAACGAGTTCGCGACGTTCCTTACTCATACTTTCCGGCATGATAATAACAACCTTAATTCCCAGTACAGCGCCGAGCATTGCCAACGCAATCCCTGTGTTACCGCTGGTGGCTTCTACCAAAATGGTATTGTCCTTAATAAGGCCTTTCTTCTGTGCATCTTGAAGCATACCGAGTACGGCGCGATCCTTTACGCTGCCGCCGACATTATACTTTTCCAATTTTACATACACATCTGTGCCTTTAATATTATATACCGGTGTGTTACCGATTAACTGTAATGTATCATTTACTGTCTGTGCCATAATCTCTCATCCTTTCTCAGAGTTTTTCTCTTAAAGTATACGTATCTTACCATGTGATTCTACGATTATATTTTCCCCACTTACTTCAGAATCACCGCTCACTGTTTTTCATTGTATGTACTCTCATGGGCAAGGTCATATTCCTCTCTCTTTTTATTTTCTATTTCTCTCTCTTCTTTTTCTTCGTCTCTCTTTTCTCTTATATGTAATTGTATTGTAATCATCAGGTACCTCAGTCAGTTACAAGACCATTAGGCGTCCGTCACCGTCATGCCACAAGAATACGTCCGCAATAGAGACAACATCGTTGCTAGCTATACCGACTGTCTCGTCTATTCATCTGATGATGTGCAGCAGCTCTCTCCTTCTGCTGCACATCACGAAACGAATATAAAAAAACGCCCTTGATTGTCATTTGACAACCAAGGGCGATACTATCGCGGTTCCACCTTGTGTTATTCAACCGAAGCTGAACATCTCTTACTGTACAGGCCTTTATCAATGAATTAATTCTATCATACAATAACGACTGTATACAGATTCGCTATAACGGGCGACACCCGAAAAAGACTCCCCCGCCCCCGCGGCTTTGCCTTAGTAACTCCGAGATGCACTTCCATCTATGCTTTGCCATCCGCTCACACCAACCGGACTCGCTGTACACAACGGCATACATGTACTTTTCTCTTCATCGTCGTGATTTCGTATCTAACTTGTAAACCTACTATAGCACTATGAATTAAAAATTGTCAACAGAAATTTTTTATTTTCTGCTTACAACTTCTATATTACATCCTCCAATATCAGTCTGCATCCGGATTAATGGCCCTTCCGTCATATAGCAGTATATTGGAAATTTCATTAGCCACCTCGGTTACGGTTATCATTATACGGCTATTTGTCTTGTTATGCAAGACATTCTTTTTATTTTACACTAAACCGACTTCTCTTTACTTCCTGTCGCATCACCTCTTTGTAAATCACATTGCTTACTTACTACAGGGGACGAATAGTTATAACAAGTAGTATGACCCGACACAAAGTGATATAATTACATCTGTAAAATAATCATCTTCTTCTAAAGAATATATTGTAGTAACCACTATTACACCACACGCCAATAACAAACAAGGAGTACTTTCATGGAAGTTAAAAAAAATAAACACGGCGTTGTAGAGCCTACGTTGTCAAAGCAAGATGAATCAGTGCTTACACCACCGAAACGAGACGCTCATTTTTTTTGGACCCTTTTTAAATCCACTTTTATTATCAGTGCCTTCACTGTCGGCGGTGGCTTCGTCATTATTCCCTTATTAAAAGCCAAGTACGTTGATGAATATCACTGGATCAACGATAAGGATACCTTGGATATGGTGGCCATCGCTCAGTCCATGCCGGGAATTGTCGCCACGAACAGCGCCATCATCTTAGGCTATCGCATGGCCGGTTATCTCGGCACTTTCGTAGCACTATTAGCTACCGTACTGCCACCGCTTATTACGCTGAGTATTATTTCGTATTGCTATGATTATTTCATTCAAAATAAAATTATCGCTTACATGTTGCGCGGCATGCAGTGCGGTGCTACAGCGCTTATCCTTAACGTCGGTATAGATTTGGCGGTAAAGCAATGCAAAAAGAAATTAGCGTTGCCTCTATTAATTTTGTTAGTCACCTTTATCGGTAATGCCTTCTTCCAATTGAATATTATGACACTCATTGTATTGGACGGTTTGGTAGGCTTTTTCTTTATGCGCGCTGCCAAGTACAATTAAAGGAGGCTTACCACTATGATTTATCTCACACTATTTTGGGAATTTGCTAAAATCGGCCTTTTCTGTGTCGGCGGCGGTTACGCATCGATGCCCCTTATTCAGGCTGCCGTGGTAGATACCTATGGTTGGCTCAGCATGAGTGACTTCGTCAATATTTTTACCATTTCACAAATGACACCGGGACCGATTGGAATTAATGCTGCCACGTTCGTAGGCACTAAAATCGCCGGTGTTCCCGGTGCTATGGCCGCTACCTTTGGTTTTGTGTTTCCCTCCATCATTCTCGGTATTATCTTAGCCCGCCTCTTTTTAAAATATGGAAATATCGGACCGATTCGCGGTGTACTAAACGGACTTCGCCCGGCCGTTGTAGCCCTCATCTGCGCCGCCAGCATCAGTTTTATTTTTCTTGCCGTATGGAATACGGAAGATATCCCCGTACATTGGGGCGATATTAGTTGGGGCGGCTTGGCGGTACTTCTTCTTTCCCTCTTTGCCGTACGAAGAAAAACAGGTGTTATTCGTTTACTTCTCGGCTCCGGTGTATTGGGAATTATATTAGGAATGCTTGGTTGGATATAAATAAAATACATATAAAAAGCCATCGGCTATAGATAAAGCAACGTCATTCATCACTTCTCCTTTTCTGTCTCGTCACACGTTAATACATCGCTTATATATACAAGAAGCCCTTTTTATAGGCAGAGCAACGTCATTCGTCAGACCTGACTTGCGAGCCTATAAAAAGGGCTTTTCTACTCTATTTCAACAATATATTAATGGGTACCGAGATAAATAAACCCATCGGGTCCCAATGGCAAATTCATAACAATGAAAATAACCAAGAGAATTGTCCAAAGAATTCCGAACACAATAGAGAACGGTAGCATATTAGCAATGACTGTCCCCATGCCCACCTTTGGCATATATCGCTGTGCAAAAGCAATACAAATCGGGAAGTACGGGAATAATGGCGAAATCGGATTAGTTATGGAGTCACCGATACGATATGCCATCTGTGTTAACGCCGGATCATAACCAAGGAGAAGCAACATCGGTACAAACACCGGTGCCATAATAGCCCACTTAGCCGATGCGCTGCCAATAAACAGATTGATAAAGCCGGCCAAGATAATGAAAGCTATTACCAAACCAATACCGACAAAGCCGGATTCTTTCAACGTATTCGCCCCTTCGATGGCAATGATAAGTCCCATATTAGACCATTTGAAATAGGCCAAGAACTGTGCTGCCACAAAGGCCAATACGATATAACCGCCCATTCCGCTCATAGTTTCGGTCATCATTTTTACTACATCACGGTCGGAGCGAATAGATCCGGTAATAAGACCGTAAATAATTCCCGGAATGAGGAACGCCGTTAATACAATCGGTACTAACCCTGCCATCAACGGTGCTTTACTGCTCAATAACGAACCGGTTTTCGGATCTCTGAGAAATGCATCCGGACCTATGGAAAGAGCTACGAGAACAGCAATAAAAATTACCACACTAATACCAGCCCACAAGAGACCTTTTAATTCCTTCTTAACAACCGCCGGATCATCCGTAGCCGCAACAGCGTGCTCCTTTAACAAATCATCGGACGCCGCAAAATTGCCAAGGCGCGGCTCGATAATTTTAGTACTGATAAAATAAGCAGCAATCACCAAGATAACCATTGATACGGCAATAAAGTAAAAGTTCATCGCCGGTGAAGACACATAGCTTGGCATAACCAGCTGCGCTGCCGGAATAGTAAAGCTCGTTTCCAATACATCCGTCATGTTTACGATAATATTGGCATGGAACGCACCGGCTACTGCCGCATAGGCAGTAAATAGACCGGCCAACGGATTACGTCCCAACGCCATATAAATACTGGCGGCCAACGGCGGCAATACGATAAAACCCGCATCGGCAGCCATATTACTGTTAACACCGATAAATACGATAAGCAATGTAACATAGGCCGGTGGAATTTTTGCGATGGAATATTTCATCGCTGCTTCCATAAGCCCCGTCCGTTCCGCTACACCAACACCGATCATGGTTACCAGCACAAGACCTAGCGGCGGGAATCCTTGGAAATTCCCAACCACACCGATAAGCATCTTTTGCAAACTTTCCATACTGAGCAAGTTCACAGCCTTAATTGTTTCGTTCGTAGCCGGATTAACCACAGAAAATCCCATGCCCGCTAACACATAAGAGGCAATCAAAATAATCCCAATAATAATTAAGAATAACGTAACCGGGTCCGGCAACTTATTGCCCACGACTTCTACTCGGTACAACCACCGTTCTATCAAAGACATCTTTTTCTTTTCTTCCATACTACAGCCCTCCTTTTACTTGCGTGAGCTAACTTTCTCTCACTCTCTGTTGCCTATAACCGGCGGCACTTTCATTCCATACTACACTGCTATTCCGCAATAGGATGTGCTCGCATCACAGCTTGCGATCCTGCAATCAACCCGGCTACACCTAACGGCAATGCGTCCGGATCTAACTTAAAACAACTATGATGCAACGGATACTTGCACTCTTTTTCTTCATTGCCTACACCGATAAAATAAAACGTACCGCGGCATACCTTCAAATAAGATGCAAAATCCTCTCCAGCCATCAATGGCTTTTGCTCCGGTAGCGCAGCTTCACCATACAAATCGCGTAACGCCGCCCTCACTGTTCTTGTCACTGCCGCATCATTCACTGTTGCCGGATAACCAAACTCATATGCCACCTCGGCTTCACAACGGTGTGCCCTAGCAATAGCTGTGGCCACCTCTTCAATGCGTTTTGCCAAATATTGTCGCACCTCTTCATCAAAAGTACGAATTGATCCGCTTAATAGTGCTTCACCGGCCATGACATTGTGCGCTGTTCCGGCATGGAAATTAGTAATGCTGATAACAGCCTGTGCCAACGGATCGACTTCACGCGCTACCAAATGTTGTAAATTAGTAACAATCTCCGCTCCCGTAGCAATGACGTCCGTATTTAAATGAGGCATGGAGGCATGACCGCCTTGACCGATGATCTTAATATGAGCCACATCGGTAGCCCCCATAATCGGACCCTCTACCAAACCAAATGTTCCGGTCGGTAAAAACGGCGCTACATGTTGTCCCAAAATATAATCGACACCGTCCAACACGCCTTTTTCTACATATTCCTTGGCCCCGCCGGGAAATAATTCTTCTCCCGGTTGAAACAATAATCGATACGATCCGGACAATTCATCTTGACACTGACGAATTAATTTAGCTGCCCCCAACAACATCGTCATATGCCCGTCATGACCGCACGCATGCATAACGCCATCATTAACGGAAGCAAAGGAAAGACCGCTGTTCTCCGGCATTGCCAACGCATCAATATCTGCTCTTAGCGCCACCTTTGGTCCCGGCTTGCCACAGGTAATATCCGCAATCACGCCTGTATTGGATACGCGAGTTAACGTATATCCTCCGATAGCTTCCAATTGCTCTATAAGATACTCTGTCGTATGGACTTCATTAAACGACGTTTCCGGGTATGTATGCAAATGCGTATACCATTCCAATAACTGCTCTTCATATGATTTAGCACGTTCCTCTATATTCGTCACCGCGCGTCCCTCCTTTTCTCTCTATAGCCTACAAATTTAATTATGTATATCATTATATATGGACATTACTCCTTTGTAAATACTCATTTTGAATATACAATACATTATTTTTGTATACATTACATTTATAACAATATACGTTATAAATCATGTTATCCCCGTATTTCCTTCTCTTTCTCCAACTATACCTACAGCAATCTATTATGAATAAAAATATAAAAAGAAGCATTTTCTTTTTCTTCGCATCTATTATAAAAACGGACATTGATACGACGGAGAAACGCCCTTCTCCCTTAATGACTTTTTTCTATTCTTCTTGCCGATACGTCGCTATTTTTATACGATATATCAAAAACAAAGCGGCCATATATATGATGTAGAAACGCTCTTCGTAAGACCGAGCTTTCGAATCATATATATGGCCGCTCTCTCTTTTAAATAGTTAGAAGAAAAATAGTGCTACCGCTCCGGCAAGAATAATAGACAAAATAGTCCGTTCCACCCACAGCACCAATAGCTTAGGTATGGACACAGGAATTGTCGTCGATAAGATACATGGAATCAATGCTGAGAAAAACAGAAGTTCCGAAATACAAACAACGGCTACTACATAACGCGCGGCTATGGCAGCTTTCACTACAAAAGCAGCCGGTAAAAACATTTCCGCAATGGATGTAGCCACTGCCTGTGCTACCACCAAGGCATCCGGCACTTGCATCACTGCCGTGAAAGGATAAAAAATATATCCCAGCCAATTAAATAGCGGTGTATATAATGCCATCAACATGCCGAATAAACCGATAGACATAATCGTTGGCAAAATATTGCACACCATGTGTAAGCCTTCGCGCGTACTGCGCCACACATTAGCACCGATATTGCCCGAAGCCGATGAAGCCAACAGTGCTTCTTGCCATGCCCGCGATAAACGGTTACCGGTGATAACTTCTTCCGGCTGTGGCGTTACACCATCCGCATACGCTTCCGTTACATGTGCTGTTGGATACAATCGCACAACAATGGCCGTAACAATAAAAGTAATGACTAAGGTCGTCCAAAAATAAAAATTCCAATACGGCATGAGCTGTAATGTTTTGGCAACAACCACCATAAACGTAGTCGACACCGTCGAAAAACCGGTAGCAATAATAAATGCTTCTTTCGTCGTATATTTACCTTCCCGATACAAGCGATCCGTAATCAACAACGCCAATGAATAACTGCCTACAAAAGAAGCTACCGCATCAATGGCCGAACGCCCCGGTGTTTTCCAAATTTTCCGCATAACCGATTGTAAAAAAATCGCTACAAATTCCATCAACCCGTAGTCGGTAAGAAATGACAGAAACACAGCAGCGATGGGGATTAAAAAACAAAGCGAACTACATAGCACGGTAAATAAAAAAGGAAATAAATTTTTATTGGTGTGAAGCTCCGCCGGTCCCCAGCCGAATACAAACATAGCCGCACAAAGCAATCCTATGAGTTTACAAAGCGAAAAAATCCTGTCTTGCCTACTGCGATTCCATGTTCCTTTTACAAACGGTAACGCAGCACCTGCGGCAATGGCCAATAATACAATATATTTTTGTGACGGTCCCAATACACTTCGCACCCAATTGGTCAGATGATCCAATGGAATCGTACTTTTCCCGTTAATTGTTATAGTCACAAAAAACATGATAATCCCCAGTGCGCTGCATACAATAAATTTAGTAGCACTGCCGGGCGTGACTGTCGTAGCCGATTTCATAGGAACCCCTCCTATCACATATATTAAAACAATAATCTAGTGATAGTATACTTTTTAAATGTCCAAAAAATATCTAAAAAGAGGACTCCAATATACATCAAACACCTATCATTTTTGCCTCCCTCTTTTGTTCGGCATCAAGTGTTTTAAATATAAAGAAGGCCCATATACATCGTAGGTACGTCATTCGTAAGACCTGACTACCAAGATGTATATGTGCCTTCTAAAAACAAAAAAAACTTGACCCGAATAACCGTTTCCCGTCAACGCCTTGTTAAATGACTGATATAAGTTCCGTACTTCATTACAAGCGCCAATCTCAAGTTACTCGGGCCAAGCTTACACTACTCAGGATGTTTATAACCACTCACTCCCCAACGGACAAGCCGTTGTTTCGGCGGTGGTTTGTATCCCGAACTGTCTTAACCTGTTCTCATTATAACAGTAATGTTGCCCTATAGGAATAGAAAACATCACTTTTCTTCATGATTTATCGTATCAATTATGCATGCAGCGTCCAAAAAACGACAATTTCTTACATTATCATTTGACGTAAACACGGATGATAACTGGCTTTCTCATATCATGATAATATATCATGCAATTCATGCCTATCACGCCTATCATACCTATTGAGTACATCCTAGTAATAACGATAGCTTATTTTCGACGTTGGTAGTCGGCAGCCAATGCTTTTTTACGCTGCTCTTTTTCCTCTGCCGTTGCCGGTGCTTTACGTGTTCGCTCACCGTCACATAACTTACGATTGTCAGAATGATGCATCATACCTCCGGTCATCATTCCTTCATGATGATACGGAGTCACACCTGTTCTGGGTGCAGGCATTCCTTCCGCCATCATCGGCTGATTATGATGGTATCGATAACGAAAATCCTTAGTTCCTTCTTTCTTCGTATCCTCTTCGCTCGCCTGTACTGCCATTTGATGATAGCCCGGCTGCAACAACGGTTCCTTCGCACCTTCCACGGATGCCGCATTTGCTTGGTTCGCCCATAATGCAATCATAGCCACCGGCAATACTGCCATGTAACGTAATTTCATACTATAGCCTCCTTCGTTCTCTAAAAGAACGTCCTGTATTCCACATACTTTTTATTTCATCATTGTACCGACAACATCTATGCTGTAACGATTATTACCTATAACCGATGCTTGTATTGTACTGAAATTACATGAGTTCCCTATGAATGTTATATGAGAGTTCCATGAAGATATAAAATTAAAAATAAGACGTATATTCATCGCGCCGGTCAGTTCTTACGAATGACACGCTTTGATGGATACACGCCTTTTCTTTCCTATTCGTATAAAAGAAGGCTATCCGGCAGCATAATAAAGGATCGTTGCACGACCAAGTACTATCGCTGCCGAATACATTTCCCTTTTATTATAATATTTGTTTAATGTCTTCTACGGCCATTTCCGGAGTCAAGTGATAACGTTCATATAATTCGTTTACCGGTACACGGTCATTAACTTCTTTCTTCATCCCGAAAGTAAGCACCTTTACGCCGGTAGGTCCAAAGTAGCGCGCCACTTTTTCACCGAATCCGCCGTCGAGCACACCGTCTTCAAAGGTAACCACAACATCGTGATCGTTTACGAGGGCAGACAAGGTCGCTTCGTCCACGTCCGAGGATACACGCGGATTAATCAATGTTGCATCTACACCCGTAGCCGCTTTCAACAGGTCTTTTACCTTACGGCCTAACGAGAAGAAAGCGCCCAGCCCCAAGATGGCAACCTTAGATCCCTGTTCTACCACTTGGTTCACCAAACGGCCATCAAAAGCGGCGCCACTTTCACCGCATTCCACCACATCGGGAACGCGAATCATCACCGGGCGCTGGGTCTGTTCGATAGACCAATCAAGCATGGCCAACATTTCATCCTTCGTCGCCGGAGAAAGTACCAACAGATTTGGAATGTTGTTCATCATCGACATATCGAATGCACTGGAATGCGTAGCATCCATAGAGCTAATACCACCGCCGAGACTGAAAGAAACAATCGTTGCCGGATTGCTGTTAAGCGACAAGTCCTGCGATAACTGATCATAGGTGCGCTGCAAGAATGTACCCGCATCAACGACTACCGGCTTTGCGCCATTTTTGGCAAGACCGGCTGCCATAGCAATCATGTGTTCTTCCGCAATACCTACATCAATAAACTGCTTACCTGCACGAGCACGATTAGCCGGAGAGAATCCTGCAATGCCCGGCACACCGGCAGTTAAAGCGATAACCGTCAGATCCTGTTCCATCTTATTAAGCAAAAATTCGGAAATCAATTCATCGTAGTGTTCTTCCTTATTATATGCTTCCACATCAAAATGTTTAGACGCAATAAAGTGGAACGTTTCGCGATCGGCTTCCGCTTCCGGTAATCCCTTCCCTTTTTCGGTGCATACGTGAAGCAATACCGGTTTCGTGCTATCCTTCAATGCGGTAAACACTTCAATTAATTTGGCAATATCGTGACCATCTTCGAGGAATACATAATCAAGACCCAAGGCTTTAAAGAAATTGGTATCTGCTTTGCCCTTCGTGTCGCGTAATTCTTTGAAGTTTTTATACATCCCGCCGTAATTCGGCGCAATAGACATGTCATTGTCATTAAAGATAATAATCATATTGCTGTCCAATTCGGCAGCGTTGTTAAGACCTTCCATCGCTTCCCCGCCGGACATAGATCCGTCACCGATAACGGCAATAATATTACCCGTTTCACCTTTCAAATCACGAGCCTTCGCCATCCCCGTAGCCAAGCTAACTGCCGTCGAAGTATGACCGATGGTGAAGAAGTCATGTTCGCTTTCATTAGGATTCGTATATCCGCTGTAATCCTTGTATTTCTCCGGATTGGTAAACGCTTCTTTACGACCTGTTAAAATTTTATGCGTATAGCACTGATGAGAAATATCATACACAATCTTATCAATCGGCGAATTAAATACATAATGCAATGCAATCGTTGCTTCGATAAATCCCAAGTTCGGTGCCATGTGTCCACCGGTTTCGTAAATTTTATGAATCAACAACTCACGAATTTCACCGGCCAAGGCGTTTAATTCATCAATGTTCATCGTTTTAATATCCTTCGGATAATTAACGCGATCCAATACACTCATCTCATTTCCTCCTCTTCTCACAAACGTGCAGCGTACATGTGATTATTACTGCGTATATACTATATGATTGTTCTCTTACTCTCTTTTACCCCACACTATAACTTTCTATTTATAATGTAGGTAACTTTTTTAAAAGTGCAGTAGTAGTATAATACTGTGAGTTAACTCCAAGTCAAGGGGAAATTTTTCCTTTTAAAAGGAAATGGTGTATCAATCTCGAAAGCTCGGTCTTGCGAGGAGTATTTCTACGATTAATACACCATTTCTTTTTTATCCTTCCATTCCTAAAATTTCAGGCCTATTTGTGTGTATCTGTCTCTCAAAC
>NZ_AUAN01000020.1 GCF_000428745.1 Veillonella magna DSM 19857 | reverse complement strand
AAATACAAACACTACCAACAACGAATTAGAGAGGAACAAGTCCAACGAGCAACAAAAGCCATAGAGGCTAATGGAGCTCTGCTTAAAAAGCTTGGCCCTAATGACTACAAGCGATTGGTAAAACGAACCAACATTACACCAGACGGTGAGGTTGCAGCAAAAGAATTACAAGCACTAGATTACGAACGCATAGCAAAAGAAGCACAGTATGACGGATTTTATGCTGTATGTACTAGTTTAGATGACTCCCCAGCAGATATTATTCAACTCAACAAACGGCGTTGGGAGATTGAAGAGTGCTTTCGCATCATGAAAACAGAGTTCAAGACACGTCCTGTATACCTATCTCGAGAAGCACGAATACGTACTCATTTCTTAACCTGTTTCTTATCTTTAACGTTATACCGTTACCTTGAAAAGAAAACTGACCACGGCTTTACACCACGAGATTTGATACAAAAACTAAGAGAAATGAACTTCTTTCAACTATCTTCAGGAGATTTCGTACCTACCTATACACGGACTGAAATTACCGACAGACTACATGACGCATTTGGATTCCGCACAGATTATGAAGTCTTAAGCGAAACACAAATGAAGAAAATTTTAAAAACAACCAAAAAGGCATAAAAAAGTACTCACATTTTTCGCACAAAAAAGGCTAGAAACCCAGTAAAAACAAGGGGTTCTAGCCTTTTATTCTTTTGTAAGTGTCAAAGATGGGAATATATTAAAAAGTCAAATTTTCTCTCCTGTCCCTAACAAAATGAGAGGCTTCTATATTGCAAGCGTGTCATTCGTAAAACCTGACCGCTGAAATATGGAAGCCTCTCATTTACTATCTCCTCATTCGTCTGACCTGACTTGCGGAGCCCATGTAAGGGGATTGTATCTCATACGATTACTTTTGCGCATTATTGATTATTTTTTATATTTTTATTGACTTTCATAGCCTCTACTTCGTACAATCAAGATAATGAATTACTTCCGCAGATATCGCATCAACGCGTATAGGAATTACAGTTGCAAGCCATGTGCTTGCCATCGATTTCCTACTGCATCACGCGTATCTCGAAGAAGTAATTACATCAAATTCAATCACCGCTAGGAATATATTCTCATACTATCTATTGACTCCATATGTTAACTATCGTATTAACTTTATATGTTAACTATCCTATTAACTTTATGTGTTAACTATGAATTAACGCTATATGTCAATTCATACAGTAATCCCCTGCGGTGGTTCCCTCTTATTTCAGAAAAGGAGTGGTTATGTGTTATCCGAAGAACGACACAGATTAATTGTTGAACGGTTACGAACAAAATCAACGGTAACGGTGCAGGAGTTGGTAGACTTATTCAATTCATCACCGGCTACCATCCGCCGCGACTTGAATTATCTTCACAAGTGCGGCTTAGTTCAAAAAGTTCACGGCGGTGCAGCCAGCATCAGTACCGATTTCAACACGACCGAACCGGATATGTCCTCCAAGGCATTATTATTTACCAAAGAAAAGCATGCCATCGCCGAATTGGCGGCCAACTATATTACGGACGATGATTTCGTATACATCGATGCCGGTTCTACTACCGAGGTGTTACTCCATCATTTAAAAAGTAAGATAACCACCTTTGTTACCAACGGCATTGCTCATGCCACCTTCTTGGCAGCACGTCAATACAATGTGATTTTGTTGGGCGGTCACGTAAAAAGCAACACCGGTGCCGTCGTCGGTGACACGGCGTTAGAGCAGCTGGAGAAGTACAACTTTACCAAAGGATTTTTCGGCACCAATGGCATCAGTATCGGCAGCGGATTCACCACACCGGAACCGGCCGAAGCAGCAGTTAAGCAAAAAGCGCTGGCCCATTGTCGTCACGCCTATGTGTTGGCCGATCCGTCCAAGTTCGAAAAAGTAACACCCATTACCTTTTCATCCGTGTCCGGTGCGTCAATTATTACTACGCACCTCGTGAACCGCGTGTACCGAAAATATACTGTAGTAGAGGAAGTAGACCCATGATTTACACTCTGACCTGCAATCCTTCGTTGGATTATATAATGAAAGTCCATGACTTTTCGCCGACGGCGGTGAATCGCACGGCCGATGCTAATTTAATCGCCGGCGGCAAAGGCATTAATGTCGCTGTCATGCTCAGTCACTTCGACGTTCCGGTGACGGCCCTTGGTTTTGTGGCCGGCTTTACCGGTGATGAAATCATGCGTCAGCTCCGCCAATGGGGTTGTACCGAAGACTTCATTCGCGTAGAAGATGGCCTATCCCGCATCAATGTAAAAGTAAAAAGCGACGCTGAGTTTGAAATCAACGGCGCCGGTCCGCGCTTAAACGCAACCGACGTAGACCGCTTGTTTGCACAGCTGGACACCTTGACCGCCGATGACTACTTGGTCGTGTCCGGCAGCATTCCTGCCGGTTTGCCCGTCACATTGTACAGCGATATTTTATCTCGCTTAACACCGCGCGGCGTTCGGTGCATCGTCGATGCTACCGGTTCCTTGTTAAACGAAACGTTACCTCATCGACCGCTGCTTGTCAAACCGAATCATCATGAGTTGGAGGAGCTATTGGATCGGCCGCTTCCGGATATCGCCCATCTCCTTGACGGTGCCAAAGAATTACAACAACGCGGTGCCCGTCATGTATTGATTTCCCGCGCCGGTGACGGTGCCCTGCTACTGACCGACGACGGTCGCGCCTACACGGCTAGCGCACCACACGGCATTGTGCGCAACTCCGTCGGCGCCGGTGATTCCATGGTGGCCGGTTTCCTTGCAGGCCTTCGTAACGACGGCGACATCGAGTCTGCCTTTCGTTTAGCCATAGCCGCCGGATCCGCCTCCGCCTTTGACGATTGGTTGGCACCGAAAGATGCAGTCTGCCTCTTGCTGACACAAATAGAAATCAGCACCGTAGCCTTGTAATTCGATACCTTTTAACATTTCTGTATAACCTCATACGCGTTGAACGATTTTACAGAAACTCATTTACAGAAAGGATTCTCCCATGCGTATTACTGATTTATTAGTACCGCAGTCCGTACTGCTCAACGGACCTGCCACCAACAAAACAGAAGCCATTCACATGTTAGCCGATCTCATGGAAGCCTCCGGTTGTTTAAGCGATAAAGACGTGTACCTCGCCGATGTGTTAGCCCGTGAAGAAGCCGGCTCTACCGGTCTCGGCGACGGCATTGCTACGCCGCACGCCAAAAGTAAAGGTGTTGCCACCGCCGGACTGGCTGCCATGGTCATTCCGAAAGGCATTGACTTCGACAGCATCGACGGCAAACCGGCACGATTGTTCTTCATGATTGCCGCACCGGAAGGCGAAGCCGATGCGCACATCGAATTGTTAAGCCGCTTGGCCATGATGGTCATCGATCCCGATTTTCGCGAAGCCTTGATTCGCGCCAAATCCATTTACGATTTTCTGGCTCTCATCGATGCCAAAGAAGACGATCGCTTTCAGCCTACCGCAGCAGATGCATCGGCTGCGACGGAGGAAGCCGCTAGCGATACTGCCGATGTTACCGATACTGACGATGCGTCCGCCGGTGCTGTCGCCGGTGATGCCGGTACTGCTGATACTACGGCTACCTCCCCATCATCGCAAACGGCTCCGTCCTCGGACGCCGACAAGCACTATCGCGTCTTAGCCGTAACCGCTTGTCCTACCGGTATTGCCCATACATTCATGGCTGCGGAAAGCTTGGAACGCACTGCCAAAGACATAGGTATTTCCATCAAAGTAGAAAAGAACGGATCCGGCGGAGTGAAGGATCCCCTTACGGCCGAAGACATTGCCCATGCGGAATGCATCATCGTGGCTGCCGACAAAAATGTACCCATGGATCGCTTTAAAGGGAAACCCCTCATTCAGGTACGCGTAGCCGCAGGCATTAACGAAGCACGTCGTCTGCTGGAAGAAGCGACCTCCGGCAAAGCAGCCGTGTACGGTGGTTCCAAGCAAGACAGCACCGCCGATGACGATACCTTGCTTTCCGCCGAAGACAGTATAGGCCGTCAAATTTACAAACATTTGATGAACGGCGTATCACACATGCTTCCCTTTGTTATCGGCGGCGGGATTCTCATCGCCCTAGCCTTTTTATTCGATACCTTTAATCCGGCAGACCCGAGCAAGTTCGGTTCCGGAACGCCGCTGGCTGCGTTCTTCATGAAAGTAGGCGGTGCCTCCTTTAGCTTCATGCTGCCTGTACTGGCCGGTTTCATCGCAATGAGTATTGCCGATCGTCCCGGTCTGGCTGTCGGCTTTGTCGGCGGTTACTTAGCCAATGCCGGTGGATCCGGTTTTCTAGGTGCCCTTATCGCCGGCTTTGTGGCAGGCTACCTCATCATCGGCTTGCGTCGTCTCTTCAGTGCCTTGCCGCAATCACTGGAAGGCATCAAGCCGGTTCTTCTTTATCCGGTATTGGGCGTTCTCCTCATGGGAATTGCCATTACCTTCGTTATCAACCCACCGGTAAGTGCCCTTAACAACTGGCTCATGGATACGTTAAAACACATGGATTCTACCAGCCGCATCATGCTGGGCATTATCTTTGGCGGCATGATGGCCGTTGACATGGGGGGGCCCGTAAACAAAGCCGCCTATGTTCTCGGCACCGGCTTCCTCGCTACCGGCGAATACGGCATTATGGCGTCCGTCATGGCCGGTGGTATGGTACCGCCTTTGGCTATCGCTCTTTGCACGACCTTCTTCGGCAACCGCTTCACCCCGGCGCAACGCAAATCCGGTATTACCAACTATGTAATGGGGCTGTCCTTCATCACCGAAGGCGCGATTCCTTTTGCCGCCGCCGATCCGATTCGCGTCATCCCTTCGTGCATTGTTGGCTCTGCCGTTGCCGGCGCTTTATCCATGGCGTTTAGCTGTACCTTGCGTGCACCGCACGGCGGCATTTTTGTAGTGCCTACCATCGGCAATCCGCTGATGTATCTCGTGGCAATCGCCATCGGTTCCGTTGTGACCTGTCTTTTGTTAGCAGTACTGAAAAAGCCGTTGCCGCAAACCGAACGCTAATCGCACTCACCCTTATTACAATAGTTACTAACTGTCATGATGATTAACCGTTAGCGTGATTATATAAACGCCCTGCTAAAGCACACTTTCATCCATAAGGAACGTGTCTTGGCAGGGCGTTTTATATTGATTAATTAATTTGTTCACTCTTTTCATATCTTTTAGTATATATAATATTTACTTTTAAACCGTAACAAGCGTATACTAACGATGTCGACAGGCTGTACCCTTATACGTATAACAAAGTCACGTTAGGTCTCAATATATCCGACGGTGACAAGTCATAGTGTGCCAAGCTACGATGATTCACAATACATTCGGCTATGACAATACAATTCATAGGCTATTAGGTAACGAGGTAATTATTATGAAAACTTTCTCTCTCCCATATGGCAAAGAGCATTGCACGTTAACAGTACCGGACGAACGCCTGGCCGGTGTACTGCTTTCTCGCGCACACGAATATAAAGCAACGAAAAGTGAAGACGAACTGGTGGCCGACGCGTTGGCCAATCCTATCGGTTCTCCGAAATTATCCGAACTCGCTAAAGGCAAGAAACGCTGTGTCATCATCTCCAGCGATCACACCAGACCGGTACCGAGTCATGTCATTATGCCGCAGCTTCTTCGCGAATTGCGCACCGGCAATCCGGACATCGACATTTCCATTCTCGTTGCCACCGGCATGCATCGCCCCACTACGCAAGAGGAGTTAGTAGCTAAGTACGGCGAAGCGATTGCTACCAAGGAAAAATTTATTATGCATGTCAGCCGTAACGATGAAGATATGGTAAGCATCGGTACCTTGCCGTCCGGTGGGGAATGCTTGATTAACCGCGCCGCGGTGGAAGCCGATTTACTCATTGCCGAAGGCTTTATCGAACCGCACTTTTTCGCCGGTTTCTCCGGCGGGCGCAAGTCGATTTTGCCGGGTATTGCCAGCAAGGTAACCGTCCTGGCTAACCATTGCGCAGAATTTATCAACAGTCCTTACGCGCGTACCGGTAATTTGGAAAACAATCCGATTCATCGCGACATGCTCTACGCAGCCAAAGCAGCCAAGCTGGCTTTCATCTGCAACGTAGTTATCGACGCGGATAAAAAAGTAATCGCTGCCTTTGCCGGCGATCGCGAAAAAGCACATGAAGCCGGTACTGCCTTTGAAATGAAATTAGCCGGTGTTGCTCCCGTACCGGCCGATATCGTGGTCAGCACTAACGGCGGCTATCCGCTGGATCAAAATATTTATCAAACTGTCAAGGGCATGACCGCTGCCGAAGCCACTTGTAAAGAAGGCGGCGTTATCGTTATGGTGTCTGCTTGCGAAGACGGTCACGGTGGCGAAGATTTTTATCGCATCCTTAAAGACTCCACCAATCTGCAGGACACGATGAACACCATCCTCGCTCGCAAGCGTAACGAAACCGTATTCGATCAATGGGAGTCGCAAATTTTGCTGCGCATTTTGTTAAAGCACGATGTTATTATGGTAACGAAGGCACCGCAGCAGATGATTGAAGACATGCACATGCATTACACCGACAACATCGAAGATGCCATGGCCATGGCCGATGCCATCCTTGCTAAGCGCGGCGTAACCGACGGCTCCGTTACCGTCATCCCCGATGGCGTATCGGTTATCGTAAAATAACGCCACATATATCTTCACTTCATCACATTTATAAATTACACACTATCCACTATTTATCACCCATTACTTACTACGTATACTTACCGCATAGTACTACTCACGGCGTATACTTACCGCGTAGTACTCACTACTTATATTCGCTACTTATACTTACACGTACTACGTAAAAAAACAGTATGCTCGTTTAGAAATCTCCTGCTATGTAAGGAGTCTGAACGAGCATACTGTTTTATTTTATGACTATGCTATTGCTTAGATGTTACTTCTTAGACGTTACTTCTTAGATGTTATTGCATAAATGTTATTGCATAAATGTTATTGCATAAATGTTATTGCATAAATGTTATTGCATAAATGTTATTGCTTAGACGTTCTTTTTAAACGTTATTTCTTAGAACTTGAAGTTCAATTCTGCACGGTAGTAATCACCGTAGCTATCGCCATTGCTTACCTTCTTGTTGTTGAAGCCATAGTACGCGGTGAAGCCTACGTTCTTATACAATGCATAATCAACGGTGGCCAGCCAACCTTTGAAATCACGCGGTTTCAGCTGTGCCCAACGGGACGTGAAGATCGGAGTTTGTTCACCTTCACGGAAGTACTGCATTTTTACATCCCATGTGCCTTGCTTACCCATATTGTAACCGCCGTAACCAATACCGGCTACCCAACCGCTGGTGCCTTTATCTAATTTAGCTTTCTCCGTATCATCAATATTGGTCATCTTCACATATTCACCGCCGAGCCATACCTTGTCGGTTACCTTCGCATTCAAAGCCGCGCCCCATACGTCGAACGGCAAATCATCATGACCTAAAATATAATAACCATCTACACGAAGGTTCTTATTGAAATCAGCGCGCGCCTGCAAAATTGTTACACTCGGGTTGGCATCCGCATCAAGACCGTCAGCCCCCTTTTGAATCTTATTCCAGCCAAATGTTTTAGGTCCCTGTGCATAAGTACTTGCATAATACGATGTCATTTTACCGTGGTTAACGGACAAATTCACCTTGCCCCAGTTTTGGCTGATGCCGATACCATCAAGGGGTTCATCATTGTAAATAAGACCTTCCCCGATGACAACGCCGTAACGACCGACGTTAACCGTCGTATCCTTGCCGAATTTATGAGCCACATAGGCACGGTCAAAAGCTACACTGCCACTATTCTTGGCATCGCCGAATTCATAGTCGCCGGTGTCACCGGTACGAACACGGAGAGTTGCCGTAGTGGAATCATTTACGGTAGCCGTAAATTGTACGCGAGCACGGAAGTCAAACAAAGACTTCGAACCGGCTTTTACCATGCCTTCTTTCTCAGAACCGCGATACCGCATACGCGCATCCCCGGTAATCTTCACGTTGCCTACTTTGTTTTCAAGATTAGCTACGCGTACACCCAAATTGTTGAGCTCCCCGGAAAATTCATCGGCCAAGCGATTGATCATCGCCTGCTGTTCTGCATTGGCTCGCCCTTCATTCGCCATTGCCTTCGCTACCATCTGAGCCATTTCATAACGGGTGATGTTTTTTTGACCCTGAAAGGTGCCATCCGGATAGCCATTGATCACACCGGCTGCTGCCAATTGTGATACGGATTGGTATGCCCAATCGGATGGGGTCACATCGGTGAACGGATTGGCTGCCCCTACAACGCCAATACCTAACGCGGCTACTGCCAACGCAGTCACTACTGATTTTTTCATGTTCTCTACACGTCCTTTCATAACGGGACCTACGCTCCCATATTGCCCTAATTATACGAGGATACACGACACGGCAGCAAGTAAAAGTGATAAATTATATAAGATATTCTTATATCAATATTGCAACATCATTTGAAAAACATTTTTTATTTTTCATTGCAAAGTATTCTTACATCTCGTCACTATTGTTAGGCAAATCATAAAACAAGATACCGCCTATACTCTTCATCATTTTGCGTCTTACCACATAGATAGCATTCGATAAATTAAAAGTCATATATCATTGGAGTGCTACCTGCACCTAATTTTATATGTAGTATTCAAAAATCCCGTATATAGGTTAATCAACATAACTCGTAAAACCTACCTGCCATACCTATATACGGGGATTTCTTTATTCAATTATACGAAGGGATTTTCACTCCATACGGTATCCGGTGATAATGCAGCTGCCATCATAAGAAAATATGTCCACCATTTTCTCATACGTCATCATCCTTCCAACGGTTATCGTACAATCACAGCACGCGTTCAATATATCTCATAAGTGAAAACAGAGTAAGCCCTAATGTAAAAATATAACTGATAGTCATACAAATTTGTAACATACGCGGTGGCTTCAAACCTTGATTTACATCTTTGCGCCAAATCATAAGTGTAATAAACAAACCGGCTACCGGCGTACCAATAGCAGTCGCCAAGTTGGCAATAAAAATCAAAGATGTTGCGGATCCGCTGTAGAAGAAACAAGCAATACAGCCAAATGCCAAGCAAGCTACACAGCTCCAGCGAACTAATTTAGATTCTAAGGCAACTTCCCAGTTAAAACCGGCATTTAACAATACAATGCCACGCTGTGTATTCCCAAGCAAGGAAGAAAATGCCGCGCTAAGAAGTGCTAAGCCCATCACATAATTAGCTGCATTGCCCAGGAACGGAACCAACATATCCGCTAATTGTACCGGCGATTTAATCGTCAGTCCCTGCGGATGCAGAACAATAGCCCCTACTAAAATAATAGCGCCGGAAATCAAAATAATCGTAATTACATGAGCCATGGCATCAGAAAACATAACGCCGTTAAATAAATCTTCCTTCTTCCATTTCTTTTCGGCACCCAAATACGTTCCGTACACACCGGCAGTGACAGCCGCATGGGTACTAATAAAAGCTAACGCCATAGGCACACTGCCTTCCGGGAATCCCCATGACACCATGCCCTTAGCCATGGAACCTACGTCCGGACCGCCGGATGCGACAAGAGTTGCATAAAATGCTAAAATCATGCCTATAATACAAACGAGAATCCCTTTTTCTACTTTGGAATACGTGTCTTTAGAAAAGTATAGCCAGAGTAAAATAGCAATCATAATCAAGGCTCCGATTTTCCAATCGATTCCAAAGATTAGATTCATTCCGGCACCACTGCCGGAAATATTTCCTAACGTGAAAAACAAACAAGCTAAAAATAAAGCTATCCCAACAAAACCGGATACTGCACCACCATAGTAGTGACGAATTGCATGCAGTATAGGCATTCCCGTCAACATCGCAATACGATATGTAGTCAACATAAACGTTATGCCCATAAACGCAATCGGTATCAGCAGCCACAGCAATGAATAGCCATAGCTGGCTCCCAACATAGCTGCCGTAGTGATAGCACCTGGCCCTATAACTACCCCTGTCAAAATAATGCCAGGGCCAATGCGTTTTAAAATTTCCCAAAAGGATAAGTGTTTTACTGTATCCGGGTTAAACTCCATTCCTGCACTCATAGGTACCTCCCGAAAAAAGCCCGATAAACCAATACTACTTGCTATTGATTTATCGGGCTTACCTAAACGTGTATTACCAATTATTTAAACTGTTCCATGTCAACCTTAGGTAATTCACTGTTTTTAAGACCTAAAGCAATCCAATCTTTTTCTTCTTGATTCAACGGCAATACCGGTTTTCTCATAAGCCCGGAGGAGAAGATACCGCGCTGTACGAGAGCTTCTTTAAGACGAGCATGCGCTTCACCGGAAGGTTGTCCGCCACCATAAATAGCCTGAGAGATGTGGAAGATACGGTCAGACCAATCTTGTGCTTCTTTAAGTGTATGTTTATCCGGGTTGGCAAATACTTCGCGAGCCGGGCAGATAATTTCCGGAACACAACCGGCAAAACCAATAAGAGCACCATCCATGCCAGGGAAGAAGCTTACGCAAAGTGTTTCATCATGGCAAGTGATAAGAGAAATGTCGGGGCATTCTTTGCGGAGTAAACGTACATCATGTTCATAGATGGATGTTACGCGAGTACCCATCTTAATTGCTTTTACATGATCGATTTCTTTACACATCTTAATCAAAGTTTCTACCGGATAGAACGCCTTGCTGGTAGCCGGGTACAAGTGAATGATGATATCGATATCAGCACCTTCTGCTACATCTTTTACATATTCAAACGGAGCATCTTTATGCATACCGAAACGGAGCCACATATGAGGCGGCATTAACAAGATACCATCCGCACCGGCTTCTTTGGCTTCCTTAGCCATTTCGATGCTTTCTGCCGTATTTTCACAGTTGATGCCGGAGATAATTGTCATTACATCACCGCATTCTTCTGCGCAAATTTCTACAACACGTTTACGTTCTGCACGAGTAAGACCGGTAATTTCACCGGTATGACCATTACATACTAAGCCATCCATGCCCTTACCGTAGAAGGATTTAATCCAACGAAGATATGCGCGAAACTCCGGTTCGTTAATAGAGTAATCATCGTTCAAAGGAACAGACACTGCCGGGAAGATTGTTTTAAAATTTTTAACTTTAGCCATAATAGTAAACCTCCTAAAATAAAACTCATTACCTATCTCTACAAACGTTTGCATATTTCTTGAGCTAATTATACGATAGCCAAAGAGCCATGGTCAATAGATGTGGACACACCTGCAATTTATTGCAGGACAATTACCACCATAAATCCAGTTATAATCTTAATTATTTTAATTTTTCACTAAATTTTAATAGTCATGTCTCTATAAACATGCTATAGTTATCTTATAAATTATATATGCAATCGTTTTCCATACCATGTTATTACAAAACAATTTATCAAGGAGAGTGTTATCTATGGCCACCCTAAAAGACGTAGCAAAACTAGCTATGGTTGATGTAAGCACCGTATCCCGAGCACTTAACAATACATCCTATGTTCATCCTGATACAAAAGCCCGTATCATGGCAGCTGTTGAAAAATTGAGTTATAAACCTAACCTTTTAGCCAAAGGATTACGCCAAGGCAAACGCCATACCATCGGAGTCATTGTCCCAGGCCTGCACTTGACCGTATTTTCTACTATCGCACAAGCGATTGAAAAAACAGCACGTGATAAAGGATACGCTACGTTAATCTGTAGCACCGAAGATGATCCTAAAATAGAAAAAGACGGCCTAAACCGTCTTCGCAATGGATTGGTAGATGCAATTATTATTGCCGGAACCGGCAGAAATAATCGATTACTTCGCGACATTCATGCTTCCGGCATAGCTATTACACAGGTTATTCGCTTACAAGACAAAAATTTAAGTAGCGTAACCGTTGACTATCGAGAATGTGGATTTGAAGCTGCGCAATTTCTTTATAATCAAGGCTGTCGCCATATCGGTTTAATCAGCAGCTCTCTCAAAATTGCACCTTATAAACTACGCTATGACGGCTACAAGGATTTTCTTACTTCTCATGATTTAGAAGAAATTACTGCTATCAGCGAAGGCTTCAGTAATTCGTTGCAATATGGTTACGAATGCACAAAGCAACTGTTGCAAATACATCCAAATTTAGATGCTATTATGGCCGCCGTTGATGCGCAAGGTATCGGAGCACTGCGCGCTTTGCGCGAGAATAAAAAAACATCGCATGATGTACGGCTCATCAGCCTAACCGGTCACGACATCGGCAATATGCTAGAAACCACCATGACCTCTATGGAAATGCCGGCACAGGATATAGGCTGTAAAGCCGCTCTTTTGGCTATTGAGGAAATTGAGGCCAATAAAGATACTGCCTTTTCTGCCCAACATATCATCTTTAACTCTTCACTGGTATGCCGCGAAAGCACACCAACACCAACCTACAATCACGCTGACATATAAAAAACAAAAAGCCCTTCCTATAGGTTGAGCAATGTCATTCGTAAGACCTGACTTGCGATGCCTATAGGAAGGGCTTTTATCTCTTAAATTATATTCGGCGTTATTGCAGACCACCGTGTCCCAACTTTACGCAATCCTCTTTTGTAATTTCCGTCCTCGATGCCAAATACGGCAAAAGCACGTCGAACGCCGTAGGCTTGCTGAACAATACGCCGCCGGGCAAACCTACAATCGGCGTACCGTCCGCCATATAGGCAATGCATACCATAGACCCCGGCAATACGGGCAGACCATATGTCACTACGCGCTCTGCGCAGCGAGCAATCGCACCCGGCGTAAGATCATCGGGATCAACACTCATACCGCCCGTGCAAAATACAATATCCGCACCGGCCGCTTTCACCCGGCGAATTGCTTCGGCAATTAAATCCGTATCATCCGTCACGATTTCATGCGCTACCAGCTCCATGCCAAACGGCGCCGTTCGCTCCTTAATAATCGGAGTAAACGCATCCTTAATTCGTCCCGTAGCCACTTCCGATCCCGTCGTAACTATCCCCATGGTTTTTACTGTAAAAGGAACTACCTTTAACAGCGGTTCATCACCGGCAATACGCTTGGCCTCTTCCACTTCGGACGTGTCCAAAAGCAGCGGAATGCAACGCATCCCTGCCAACTTGTCATCCTTCTTCACCGCCGTGTGGCTCCACTTCGTAACAATGGTGAGCTCACCAATCCCATTAATTGCATTAAGGCGATCCACATCAATGGAAAGCATCCCGTCATGCGCGGCAAAGGCTTCGATTTTTCCTTCCCGTACCTCCGACGGATAGATGCTATCATTCGCACACAGCGCATATAACGCTGCGGCCACATCCTCTTCGTGCATTTTATTTGTATCGCTCGGCTCCATTACAAAGATATGTTCCTTGCCCAAGGAAAGCAACAACGGAATATCTTCCGCCGTAATGCGTTGCCCACGCCGAAACGGTGTATCCTTTACTTTTCCGATAACAATGCGTGCAATGTCGTGACACAACACCTCACCCACTGCGTCGCGTACATGAATCTTTTTCATGTTAGACCTCCATGTCCGTGTTATATAGACTATACACTTCATCCTCTGCATACATAGCAGTAAACGCACAAAAGCCTCGGCAATCACCGAGGCTTTTGTGCTTGAGAAAAAAGAGAGAGAGAACATTTGAATTCAATTCAAATGTTAAGGGGCTTTGGGGGATGCCCCTAGATATGACCTTGCGTCATATCGTAATTTGATTATAACAAACTCCCCAAAAAAAGTAAACAGGTACAACAGGAAATTCCCGTATAAATTCCTATCAATTCTTTGACAGGTGCACGTCATTGTCTACCTAGCAAAGACTATTCTCCAAATCGCTTAGCCCGCAAGTCGGCATGTGCCTTTTTAAATACAAATGCATTTCGAATATGCTTGCGCATGGCCTGCTCGGCTCGTTCCGGATCATGAGCGCGAATCGCATCCATAATTTCCATATGCTCGCGATCGCACAAATCGGTACGCCCCTTATCCAACGTGCTGATATACATATCGCGATTGACCATTTCACGAAACTCTGCCAAATAATCTACGACCCGTTCGTTACCGGAGAAGAACGAAATCAACGAATGGAATCGGCTATTAATTTGCACGCGATCCTCTGGACTGGACGAAGCAATGCCCGCATCACAAATGGATTGCAATTCTTCAATTTGTTCATCCGTGCAATTTTCCGCACACAGTCGCGCTCCCAACCCTTCCATCATTTCGCGACACTGGTACATGGCAATGATTTCTTCCGGCGTATACCCTTTTACGGTAACACCCTTCCACGGCTTAATGACCACCAAATTATCCTTCGCCAATTTACGGAATGCTTCGCGCACCGGCGTAGCACTCACATTAAGCTGTTCCGCAATTTTTACTTCGTTTAACTTCACCTGCGGTTTCAAGGCACCTGTCAAAATAGCCTGTTTCAACGTTACATACACCTGCTCGCTTAACGGCAAGCGCCCGATTGAATCAATTGTATTTAAGCGATATTCTTCATGTTTTTCCATAACTGTTATCTCCTAATCACTCGTCGCCCTATTAAAATTCGTAATGACATCTATCGCCAAGTATACTATAATAAAAGGTGATATTAGAATGTAGATTGCACATTCTGTAGTCTATATTCCACACCCAGTTTAATTATAAAGCTCCGCCGCTTTTTCTGTCAATTGCAGGCCGTTGTGCCTGCATGTGCATAGGCTTGGTTCGACGGAGCTTACTTACGTATAGGAGCCTCTTACCAATGAGTCGATGTTTAGTAATTATTAACCCCGTATCGGGCGGTGGTCGTGCCGCACAATATGCGCTGGAGTTGGAGTGGCAGCTCAGCAATATGTTTGACCACATGGAGGTTAAATTTACCCACGGCGCCGGCGATGCAACCCGCTTTGCCGTCGAAGCCTCTCGCGACGGATTCGACGCTGTCTTCTGCATGGGTGGTGACGGAACCATCAACGAAACCGTCAACGGCATTGCCAAAGGTGGCGGTAAAGCTAAGTTCGGCTTTGTCCCCGTAGGCACCGTAAACGATATGTCCCGTGCGCTAGGCATTCCGTTAGCGCCGCTGGATGCCATTCGTTCCTTGGCTAACTGTGAAATTCGCCGCGTCGACATTGGTCGTTGCAACGATCAATATTTTTGCAATAATATCGCCGCCGGTGTCATTCCTAAAGTAGTGGAAGAAGTAACGCCGAAAGAAAAACAACTGCTCGGTCCGCTGGCCTATTTTGTCAAAGGCGGTCAAGCTCTCTTTACCACCAAGGATTATACCTTCCGCATTCGCACGGAGGATCACGATTTCACCACGCGATCGCCGCTGGTTATCGCCCTGTTAACCAATGTAGTCTCCAGCTTTGAAAAATTTATGCCCATCGCTTCCGTAGACGACGGTTATATGCGCATTATCATCTTTCGCGAATACTTTATCATGGATGTTCTCCGCATTTTGCCACTCATCCTGCGCGGCTCCATCTACACATCTAAGTATGTAACGATTCTAAAAGTAAAAAAAGCACACATTGAACTGCTCGATGACATTGAACTGCCTACCAATATGGATGGTAATAAAGGCCCCCTTATGCCGGTAGACATGGAAGTCCTTCCCGGCTTTCTCCAAGTGTACGTACCGAAAAGCCCGCACCTACATCCATTATCCGAAACACACACTTCCGCCAAGGCGACTAAGAAAAAATAGAAAAAACAAAAAAATAGAATAACTATAAAAAAAAGCTAACTCTCCCCATCCGATGATGAGGCGTTAGCTTTTTTATATTACAACAGCATCCCCCTTTCCTAGCGGCATCTAACCGCCGGAAACAAAAAGAGCCTCGGTAGGTGTGGCGCAGAAACGCTTCATCAGACACTCTCCTCCACCGGTATCCATCGGCTTATTTTAAATAGAAAAGGCTCTATAGGTTAACGTAAGAAATGCTTCGCAAGACCTCTCCACGCCTCTTCGGCATGTACCGCCGGAAAAAGAAGAGCCTCGGTAGGTGTGGCGCAGAAACGCTTCGTCAGACCGCGTTTCCTAGCCACACCTACCGAGGCTCTTCCCATATAGTTCCGTCGATTACATGCCGACCTTCTTCATCCACACATGCATAGTCCCGTCTTCATCAAACGGTTCCCCGCTGACTTCATAGCCCAGACTTTCATAAAATGCTTTAGCTTGTAGCTGCGCTGCCAGCTTTGTCTCTTCACCGCCCATGACGCGGATAATATCCTCCGCCGCCCGGAGCATATCGGCTCCCTTTCCTGTGCCGCGACTATCCTTAGCCACCGCCAGCCGTCCGATAATAAACGCCGTCGGTTCTTCACGATCCCGATAAAAACGGCATACACCTACCGGTGTATCCGCTTCATCATATCCGACTAAATGCGCTGCTTCCGCATCCCATTCATCCGCATCATAACTAAAGCCTTGTTCTTTCATAAACACATCTTCACGCAAGGCCTTCCCCTCTTGGGGCAATTCGGAAAATACCTCTATTCGCATATTCGTTACCTACCTTTCATCGCCATGTATACATCCCATTACTCGCGTATCCATGACGGAATAATCCCTAAGAAACAGATGACCGCAAATACCATAAATGCGTGTTGAATATTATATAGCAGCACCGCCGTGGAATCAACCAAACCGGCCACCGGCCGTGACAAAATAGAGGCTACGATAGCCATGCTGAGCACCTGTCCCGTAAGACGCACCGTACCGATAACGGAAGAGGCCAAACCAAAATATTGTTTTGGTACCGCACTCATAATGGCATTATTGTTCGGAGCCGAGAACATAGCGAAGCCAACGCCTACAATGACCAATGCCGCAATGATCATGGTTAATGCTTCCACATGTGTAGCATATATCATCACCAATAATCCTGCCCCAATGACAGCCATGCCTGCCGATGCCAACACCTTTGAGCCATAGCGATCCGACAAGGACCCCGCCACCGGAGATAATACGGCCATAATAATGGATTGAATTAATAAAATCATGCCTGCGTGATTGGAGTCGTACCCCATAATCATCTGCAAGTATAAGGACAATAGAAAAGCAATGGCAAAGGTAGCACTGTAATTCATCATCGCCGCCAAGTTAGAAAAAGAAAACGTCCGATTTTCTAAAAAAATTCGTACCGGCAGTAACGGATCCTTCTTCGTTGCCTGATAGCGCACAAAAATAACAGCTAGCACCAAGCCGGCCATAAGCATATACTTGGCCATCGGGTCCGTTACGATTTCCGACCATCCGTACATAAGCAGCACTAAGGTGATGCCGTACAACACGGAGCTGCTATAGTCCATGCGACCGTTCGGTTCGGAAATCCATTCTTCCTTCATAACCTTCAAGGTCAATGCCATCGCCGTAGCGCCGTTAATAGTAATAAAGTAAAAAATACTGCGCCAACCAAAATAATAATTAAGGAATCCACCAACGACCGGACCTACGGCAAGGCCGATATAAATAACCGACACTGCCAGTCCCATGGCTTTCCCCCGTTTTTCTTTCGGATAAGCCAACGCAATAATGGCCATGTTCGTGGCAAACAGCATCGCACTGGCAATGCCCTGCAAAGCGCGTACCAATAGTAGCATTTCTACAGATTGCACTAAATGGATCACCACCGAGGAAAAAGTAAATAATGCCGTTCCTCCCAAAAAGATGCGTCGCTTGCCTACAATGTTGGATAGCCGTCCCATAGGCAATACAAAAATCGTACAGGTAATCAAAAATATTTCGACAATCCAACTCATGGCGGACGTGCCTGCACTGAATTCTTTGCCGATATCCGGTAAGGACATGTTAAGTGCGCTTCCCGTAAAAGGCGTTAAAAAAGAAGCCACCATAACGGTAAATAGTACTGTATTCTCTTTTGATAGATGCAAATACCCTCTCTCCTTTCGCATTGATTTATCATATCGTTTATACAAAAATTGTATCAATTTGGCATATATATTCTATTGTCAACCAAATCAAGTTGTGGCAATGGCCTTTGATAAATACGGTACTTTAGATTTCAATACTTTTCTTGTACTTATTGTATTGTACCTTATTGTCCCCTATCCATGTCAATGAAAATATTCCCAAAATCACATTTACTACCCATGAATACTACAAAATTTTTATACTTGTGTATAATTTTATTTTTTTACCACATGACCTATAATTAAGTTAATCCAGGAGCCGAGGCAACATCCCGACCCAATGCCATGAAGGCTCTGGAGGTATAGGGAACTCCTTTCATTATTCCCTATCAACGTATAGAGGAAACCTCGAACTAATTCTCCACTATACAACACATCCCACTCACAAGCAAAAAAGCAGGCTTACCCTAGCCTGCTTTTTTGCTTTCTTTTATATGCTCAGTATTTTCTTATCCTTGGTTATATGCTAAAATATGTATACAGTACTATGCAACTACATAAGTATTTTACAGGGGACACAAATAATGATTAAAGACAAAGACGTCATTTTGGCATTAGGTGAAAAAATTCTCCACAGCTACTATGAAAAAGGCGATATTGAACTGTTGTTATCCCATATGGATGACGATATTCTATTTGTCGGCGGTGGTCGGTCGTATCAGCTGCGAGGCTATGCCGATGTATCGCGCTTGTTTATTAATAGTCAGAAGAAGTTTTTCCCCTGCCATATTAATAATCACAGTTTTACCGTAAAACGATTAGACGATAACACATGGCTGTATCAGGCCATCTATGAAGTAGAGGCCTCCAGCCATCATCTTCCTTTCCTACGCGATTACCAAAGTTGCGCCTTCGTATTCAAACGAGCCAATGTGGTCGCGTCGTATTGGAAGATTATTTACCTCAATCACGCTTGGGTATATCGCGGGCAAACACCGACGCGGATTCAAACCTTACAACGCAGTATCCGCGGCGTCGATTTGATGGAACGGCCGGATAACTTCAGTAACATGAGTGAGTCCGACCAACGTTTCTTTAAACGTGTCATCGAGGATCGGTTCTATTCATTCCTTGATAAGGAAGATCAAGAATTCTTTATGGCCATGTCCTTATTCCGGTCCTTCACGCTGAGCCAAGCCCATTATATGTGGCGCCATAGCAATACGCCGGCACTGTTGGAAACGGAATCGGAAGCCAATATTTTCTTTAAATTCGATGTACAAACCGATAGTTATGTATTCCATCCGGCATTGCGCCATTATTTACAGCAGCATTTTACGGTTCAGCCTGTGGAATGGCAGCATAAACAACAACATCGAGCGGCCCGTTGGTATTTGTCCGTCGGCAATCATGAGCAAGCATTGAATTGGGCTCTCAAGGCAGAGGATTATCATACGGCATTGTCCGCTATCGAGATGGGTAGTCCGGAATTACTGCGCTTCCAACCGGCACGCATTCGTCGAGAAATACTCGATCATTGCTCCGATAAATTAAAGCTTCAGCATTTGCGCGCGTACCTGCGCATTCTATTCTCACTTTTTGCACATAATGATTTGGAACTGTTCGATACGCATTTGGCTACGTATTTTAAATTGCTGAATCACGCCGAGTTAGGGGAAAGCACAAAACAGGAATTGCTTTGCTACGGGTATTGTATGAAAGCCCATCGCGCTTTCAACGATATTGATGAAAGCTTAAAATGGATGAAAAAAGCCCGTGAATCATTGCCGACTTCACCGCGTCCGGCCATTGCTTTCATGTATTGGCCCTATGGCGTACCGGCATTATTACCGCTGTATCACAGCAATCCCGGAGAGCTTACGGAAACGCGCGACAAATTGAAGCAAATTATTAATTATGCCATAGAGATTGTCAACGATCCGTCGCTCAAAGTATGGAGCGATGTTCTTTGGGGTGAATATTACTACTTCACCGGTGAATTTGATCGCGCCGCAGCCTATTTCAAAACGGTAACCGATACATTAGGAGAATATTTAATTATTCCCGGTGCGGTTATTACCGCGCTGTTCTATCAGGCGCGCATCTTAATCAACCGCGGCAATGCTCATGACGTAAAACTGATTTTGAATAAGATTCAAGATTTATTGCCGAACACGAGCAGTACCAGTCACATGGATATGGTCATCCTTTGCGAAGCGTACTTGAACGGTATTTTAGAATCGCCGGAAAGCAATGTACAGGAAAGCTTGCATCTTTTAAACAAGAGCCTGTTCTATTATCCGACGCAGTCTATCGTCAATTCCATTCACAGTCGTTTGTTGCTGGCGAAAAAAGATTTTGTTCATCTTCAGGATCAAGCCTATACTACCTATGATTTGGCAGTGGAACAAGATAACTTGGTTATTCGCATTTACAACCTGCTCTTCCTGGCTATTGCCTCATTGAAAAAAGACAATGCTTTCCAAGCTAAAGAGTATGTGATTCAGGCTATCAACTTGGCCGTGCCGGATAATATTATCACGCCGTTTGCGGAGTGTTCCGAATATTTATCGGAAATCCTGTCATCTATTTTTGTCAGCTCCGAAGCATCACAGTTTATCAATCGAATTTTCCACTCTTCCTTCGCGCGTTCTTTACAGCACATTCGCCGCGATATTGCGCCATCGGCCTTGTCGAGCTTATCCACCCGCGAACGTGAAGTGGGTTCGTTCGTTGCTCAGGGCTGGACGAACAAAGACATTGCCAAGCATTTAAGCGTCGCCGAAATTACGGTGAAGAAAACGATCAGTCGTATTTTCCAAAAGCTGAACGTAAGCAACCGCGCCGCTTTAACGCGGTATTGGCTTGACCATAAACACAATTAATTACTAAACTAATTACTAAACATTACTAAACATTACTAAACTAATTACTAAACATACCGACTTATACCTATCGCTTTCAGCCGATTCGTCGGTACAAATAAAACTCTCAAAATAAGCGTATCTCACATCACTTTTGATGTAGGATACGCTTATTTTACGTGTTCACCATTCTTCACCGTATGTGCAAAGACTATGATGCTCCGCAGGTACAACAAACAACAAAAAAATTTTTAACACAACACTTGCCTTCAGAGATGTATTGTATGTAATCCCAAGCGCCAAAAAATTTTGACACAACACTTCCCTTCAGAGATGTATTGTATATACTCAGGGGCATTAAAAAAGACTGTAACGAAAGGAAGTACATACTTCACTTCGCTACAGTCTTTTGGCTTCCGCTAATTAGCGACTGCCCATAACTTTTTCCGGATCAGGTTCGCCGGTCATCCGATTTCGCAAATCACGACGAGCAATTTCCATAATCCACAGCCACCATAAGTGACCGAAAAGTTCAGATAGATTTTCGTCAAACGGAATGTCTGCCGTCGGCGGTGTCAGTCCCATTAAAGGCATAACAATTACATGTGCCAACAAATACACGAAGAAACCAAACACGCAACCTTGCCACATTTTAATGCGCGGCCAATACTCGGCAATTACGCAATACCCCACGGCAAATATGATGGAAAATAATACATGTACCGTAAATACATCGACCGGCAACTGCACGCCGGAAAATGTGTATGATGCATCAGGCACACCCATCATATCCAGCAACACCTTCGGCGGTGTTACTCGTGTTGCCGCATCCAATGGCCAAAACACATTTGGATCTCGCGGCGGGAACGGCACTTCCCATCCCCATTTGGCAATGGCCCCGATAATACCTGTAATAATACCGATAAGAACGGCCAAGCCTACGTGGCGCCGACTTTCATTCGTTACATAAGAAAATCCAACTTTCATACTACATATCCCTTCTTCACAATATATATAACCCTCGAAGCGGATATGATTATAGCACTAGCCGTCGGGCTTGTAAATTTAATATAATAAATATAAAGAGTAGGATTTACAAGATATTTTTATGCCTAGGTAATAGCATGCCTTTTAAATTTGCTACATATCTTATATAATAAACATAGCATCAGTATACGATTGATGTTAGCCGCGATCACAACCTTATCTTGTGTCGTTGGTAACTATTACATACCCTATATGGTAAAAAGAGAGGATGTTGACATATGAAAGAAATTTTAGGTTTCCATCTTAACGGTTGCCCTTACTGCGCTAATGCATTTCGCGCCATTGACGAATTGAAAGCAGAAAACCCGGCATACAAAGATATTAAAATTACTTGGGTAGAAGATCAGGATGCTCACGAATTATTTAAAACGCATCCTTACGAATATTATCCGAATATATGGTTCGATCTCGACAAACAGTACGAAGCACAGCCGGGTGAAACCTATGCGCAGACAAAAGCATACATTAAAGCTGTTTTTGATAAAGCATTGGCCTAATCCCTACCATATGTTATAGCGAAAAACATATACATTCAAAAAAACGTGGCGGAAGATATTACTATCTTCCGCCATATTTTTATTTTCTATGATAACGTTCCCCTTCTACTATCATTCTTTTCGTAATATTCTTGACTATGATTTTCCCTTCACTATCAAATTTCCGCTACCATCATTTTCCTTCTACAATGTTTCCCTCCTAAAAATTTTTATGCTGTCACTTATTCCTTGTCATACAAATACAAACTGTGATGAACATCGCTGGCCATTTTAACATACCGTTCATATTGCCGTAGCACATCCGTAATCAATTCCTCTTTACGCATATACTTTACACTATGACCGCGTCGGCCGTCGGAAAAATAACAAATCGGTTCCAGCGTATGCGGCGTATCCACCGTAGGGAAGGAAGGATTATCTACTACCAGCCGCGAAATAGCCTTTTCCACACACGTTACACCATACACAAAATCGCGTAAGGTTTCCTTCTTAATTACCAACTCTATATAGGGTGCGTCATCTTTTAAATTTTCTCGAACCAACGCAGTAATATCATACTGTGTCAACTCTTTTTCAATCTCTGTGAAAGCTGAGCGCACCGTCGTATCCATAAAGCGAAGAAGCTCATTTCGATCCATGGTCGCTACAATAGTTCCCAATCGCTCTTGCCAATGCTCGCCGGTCCAATACGATGTCCCCTTCGTTAAATCTCGACTGAAATACGAATTATCTACAATCATTCCTTTCAACAAACAGAAGGACAATATAATCATAATCAACGCAAAAGGCAACGCCATAACAATATTCATAGTTTGCAGCGCCGCAAGCCCGCCCGAGTATAACAATACGATAGCGAGCAATGCCATGAGTCCGCCCCATAATATACTTTGCCAACGGGGAAATTTTGTTTTACCGTATGAAGCAATACTATTAATAACAAAAATTCCCGAATCTGCGGAAGTAATGAAAAATATGGCAATGATTACCAACGCCAATATCGATGTCAACAATGGCCAAGGTAACAATTGCAAAAATTGAAACAACATCTGCTCCGTTTGTCCTGCCAATACCGATAAAACGCCGCCGTGATGACTGTCTAGCCAAATAGCCGAGTTACCGAAGATTGTCATCCACAAAATATTAAATACCGTCGGCACTACCAACACACACATAACAAACTCTCGAACCGTGCGGCCCCGTGAAATTTTGGCAATGAACAAACCCACAAAAGGTGCCCATGAAATCCACCAAGCCCAATACACGATAGTCCAAGAAGTAAACTAATCCTTATGCGTTGTATCATAGGCAAAGGTTCTAAAAGATAGCTCTACCAAATGGGATAAGTAATACCCTATATTCTGTGAAAACGCCGACAGCACATATACCGTAGGTCCGGTAAATAACACAAAGAGCATTAAAATTCCGGCAATGATCAAATTTCCTTGACTCAACAAACGAATTCCTTTGCCTACACCGGATATAGCAGAAATAATGGCCATCGTCACGGCAATAACAATAAGTACTGCAATCGGTGTAAAAGATGTGTCGTGATATCCCGTTACCGACTGAAGTCCGGCATTTAACTGCAATGCCCCGTACCCTAACGTTGTGGTAAGACCGAATATGGTAGCACACAAAGCAATGATATCAATAAGATCCCCCCAAAATCCATTTATATCTTTTTTCAAAATAGGATAAAACCCGGAGCGAATCGTCAACGGCAATCGATAGCGAAATCCAAAATACGCTAAGGATAATGCAATAATCCCATAAATAGCCCATGCATGAATACCCCAATGAAACAAGGTATTCATCATCGCTTCTTGTTCTTGAATCGCCGGAGTAGCACTACTATGAAGCGGCACTGCATAATGCAAAATCGGTTCGGCCACACCAAAATACATCAAGCCAATACCCATACCGGCAGCAAATAACATGGCCACCCAAGAGAAAAAAGAAAACTCCGGTTCCTCATCATCATCTCCTAAGCGTATATCTCCCAAAGTACCCACGCTAAGGATAACAAGAAAGATTAAAAAGAAGGCAACGCTCAAAATATAGACCCAACTAAATTCATTAAAAATATAATTTTTCATGCCACTCAAATAGGCATTAGCCTTTTCCGGTACCAACATGCATCCCAAAACAGTGACAATAATAATAACTAGACTGGGAACAACAATGCGTCGTTCTAAATTAGTCTTTATTTTATTTCCCCAAAACATTTTCATACAAAATCCTCCTCTCTTAATAACTTATAGGCTATATTTCCCTTTTTATTGCAATACTACTGTTATATTCTAATTATATCATTGATTTTCTCTCTATATATTCTCTAAATAAAAAATTTATTACTGTATGAGTAAATAATAAACTACATAAATAACAAACTGCCTATATGTACAACAAAAGCGTCAACCTTTCGGTTGACGCTTTCTTTCCAATCAGCGACTTCCTATCCTCCCGGGCCGTCTCCAGCCAAGTACTTTCGGCGTTTACGAGCTTAACTACTGTGTTCGAGATGGGAACAGGTGGACCCTCGTAGCTATCGCCACTGAATCTGTCAGAGCTTGCACTCTGAAAACCGCATAGAAGCTATTGTATTTGTTTCACATTAGTCATTGTACTTTTGTACATCCTCTTCCTTACTTCTTAAGTAAAGCCCTCGATCTATTAGTACCAGTCAGCTCCAAGCCTCACAGCTCTTCCACATCTGG
>NZ_KE386796.1:5011-30441 GCF_000428745.1 Veillonella magna DSM 19857 | reverse complement strand
ATTGTGCTGTTTCGGCTCCCTGCTGTGCTACTTCTGCCTTATTCTGTGCAGTTTCCGCTGCAGATTGAGCCGTTTCAGCTCCCTGCTGTGCCGTTTCCGCCTTTCCTTGTGCTTCTACAGCACTATCTTTTGCTTGTACAGATTCATCCCGTGCCGCTTCCGCACCGGTTTTAGCTTCTTCTGCCCCTCGCTGTGCTGTAGATGCATCATTTACCGTATTCTTTATATCCGTTAATTCACCATCTATACGCGTTACTTTAGCACTGATAATATTTACATCCGTTTGCAGATTCGAAAAATCCTGATCACTCACTGTCGCCATGGCACCACCCACTACAGAAGTTGCCATTACGCTAGATAAAATTAATTTTGTTAATTGCGATTTATTTACTTTCATATTACTCACCCTATCGCTCTATAACCAATACAACATTTTTTGTATAAATAAACAGCTTGCCTCTCTTTAATGAGTTATGCATGTTACAATGGCATCCTTCAAAGCTACAAAATGGCAACACAAAAGGCCGTTATTTACATAACGGCTCGCAATCGTTCTACTTTTATATCTATTTTTAATTATATACAGATTATTTTTATAAGTATACCCCCCCTGAATTTTCACGCATTAAATACGAACGCTTTTCTCTCACTGTTACGTTATTTTGTTCCACTACTGCTTCAACGGGAGCCATCACAACACACCTCCTTCCATTATTTTTTCAAATCTTGCATTCTGCTTATTTAATTAAGTTAATTATACAGAAGATATCTGCCCACTGTCAAACGTATCCTACATCTCCTCCCCTAAAGACATGTATATCGTACATCATAAATTGAAAAAATATCTATCTTCTTTTATCAAAAATCAGAAAATCTCTTGGTCATAATCAACAACATAGCTATACACAAAGTACAAAAAAACGATACCCTTGCCCCTCAACCACTATAACATGGTTTTCAATAACAAAGGTATCGGTTCATCAACATACTACAAATTGCCCGTTACAGCTATATTAACTTATTCCCATTCAATGGTAGCCGGCGGCTTAGATGTAATATCGTACACAATGCGATTAATGTGCTGTACTTCGTTAATGATTCGACTGGAAATTGTATCCAATACATCATAAGGAATGCGTGCCCAGTCGGCAGTCATGAAGTCAGTTGTAGTTACACCGCGCAATGCCAAGGTATAGTCATATGTGCGGAAGTCGCCCATAACACCTACAGTACGCGTTGTCGTCAACACCGCAAAGTACTGATTAATGCTGCGGTCTAATTTAGCATTGGCAATTTCTTCGCGGAAAATGGCATCTGCATCACGAAGGATATCCAACTTTTCACGCGTAATTTCACCCATAACACGAATAGCCAAGCCCGGTCCCGGGAACGGCTGACGCCATACGAGGTAATCCGCCAAACCCAATTCGGCACCTAACTCACGCACTTCATCTTTAAAAAGATTGCGAAGCGGTTCGATAAGGCCTTTGAAATCAACAACAGCTGGCAAGCCACCTACATTATGATGACTCTTAATCACCGCCGCATCACCTGCACCGGATTCGATAACGTCCGGATAAATCGTACCCTGTGCCAAGAAATCAACAGAGCCAATCTTACGTCCTTCGTCTTCGAATACACGAATGAATTCTTCACCGATGATTTTACGTTTCTTTTCCGGTTCTTCCACACCGGCCAAGCGCCCGAGGAAACGGTCTGCCGCATCAACACGAATGAAGTTCATACCGGAATCTTTGAACGCCGCTTCTACTTCGTCGCCTTCATTCTTACGCATCAAGCCATGGTCAACAAAAATACAAGTCAACTGACTTCCGATAGCTTTGGAAATAAGGGCTGCCGCTACGGAACTGTCTACACCGCCGGACAAAGCCAACAACACTTTGCCATCACCAACAGTTTTTCGAATATCTTCAATAGCCGTCTTGGCATAGTTAGCCATTGTCCATTCGCCCTTGCAACCGCATACTTCAAAAAGGAAGTTATGAATCATTTCCTTGCCGTGTTCACTGTGAAGCACTTCCGGATGATACTGCATAGCATAAAGCTTGCGCGCCGGATTCTGCATAGCTGCCACCGGGCAGTTATCCGTATGTGCTACGATTTCAAAGCCTTCCGGCACCTGTGCTACATAATCCACATGGCTCATCCAAACAATTTCTTCTTCGGATAATCCCTTGAAAAGCGGAGAGGCCGTGTTCACCTTTGTCGGCGTTTTACCGAACTCGCGAGCCGCAGCCGATTTTACTTCACCGCCCAAAGTATGAGCCATAAGCTGCATACCGTAGCAAAGGCCGAGTACGGGGATTCCCATTTCAAATACTTCTTTTTCAATACGCGGCGATCCTTCTTCATATACACTGTTCGGACCACCGGTAAAGATAATACCTGTCGGCTGTAACTCTTTAATTTTTGCCACCGCTTTATTATACGGATACACTTCGCAATACACGTGGTTTTCACGGACGCGACGGGCAATCAGCTGATTATACTGTCCACCAAAGTCAACAACGATAACGAGCTCTTTTTGGTTCATTATATCCTCCCTCAATCGTTCACATATTGTGCTACTGTTTTGCCGAGTCTAGGGCAAGCCGTATATTGTCCTGCCCGGAATAGTCTTCGTCCCTATATTATATCATAGGTTGCTAGCGGTAAACAGTCCCCCTTACATCGAAGTTAACCGTCAGCGGATTCAACATGAATAACGATGCTCTTCTTTACCCCTGTCTATATGTAAACGTGCGCGTCCCATAAGACGGTGCGCCCACACCATCGATTGTCTTCGGGGAAAACTTAAATTTTCTTGCCGCCGCCAACGAAGGCCCTACGGCTCGACTATCGCCTTCGGCACTTACCACATCTACATCGGTAACATTGCCGTTTTCATCAATGTACATACCCACCACAACAGCAGCATTCAAATGCAATGTCGGTTGATGGGCACGTATTAATTGTGGTGCTACGATAACGGGATCATGCGGCGGTGCAGGATCCGCTTTATCGCCGGTGCCACTGCCCACACCTTCGCCTGCACCCGAATCATTACCATTATTTCCTGTGCTACCCGTTGCCGCACCATTGCCGGAACCATCACCGCTTACCGCCGCGGATGTACCGGCTTCTGTCGCTGTTGTCGTCGTTGCCGCAGTCTGCGGCGTATATGTTTTTTCCACTTCTTTCACAGGTACTCCATTCTGAATCGCCTTTACCGCCTCCGGCGACAATGGCTTGGGCGGTGCTACCTTTGCTTGTGCAGGTGCTGTCACCTTCGGTCCCTTTGCAGGGGCCGAACCGACTTCACTGTCACTGACAATAGCAATGTCCACACCTTTAGAGGCTTCGGTTTCACCGGCAGGAAGCATCATGAAAGTTACCAGTCCCAATACCAGTAACGCATTGATGCCCAGTGAAACCAACCACGGCATGCGCCACGATGTATACCTATGGGCAAAAGGCTGCCACTCTTTTGTAGGCTCCATGTCCATCACCTACTTACGTTCCGTGGCTACGGCAATTTTAGTAATGTCCATTTGTTTCAGTGTGTCCAGCACTTGTACAAAGGCACCGTATTCCGCTTTTGTATCGGCGCGCAGGATAATCGTAATCTCCTGGCCTTTTGCCTTTTCCAATTGTAATCGCGTCATCATACCATCCAAGGTAGTCTGTTCTTCTTCCACATAAATCTTACCGTCTTGCGTTACCGTAATAGGAATTTTACGCTGCACATCAACCGCACTGGCCGAAGCCGTCGGCAAATGCACCGGCATCGATCGTTGCACGACCATGGAAAGCATACTCATCATGAAAAACACCAACAGGAAAAAAATGATGTCAATCATGGGAATAATCATTAAGCGTGGTTTGTTGGTTGTCCGTAAACTTCTAAGCTGCACTTACATCACCTGCTACTTCACGTACCTGTTCACCGTCATTCATCAGCGACATACCGGTCAACGCACCTATATACACATTCCCCATTTCTTCCATGTCCGTGATTAGTTTATCTTGGACCTGCACCAGATAGGTGTGAATTACTAACGCAATGATAGCCACACAAAGACCGGTGGCCGTCGCAATTAAGGCTTCCCCTACACCGGCAGTAATTGCAAAGGGTTGACCATCAGCTACGGAAAGCACATTGAAGGAGCTAATCATACCGGTTACCGTACCAAGCAATCCCAAAAGCGGTGCCAAGGTGACAATAGTTTCCAAGTAATTTAGATACGAACGCAAGCGACCGGCAATCGTTACCGCTGCGCTTTGCATGCGCTGATTTTGTTGCTCCGGCGTACCGCCCTGCGCTGCTCCGGCATATACCATCTCGGCAGCTACGCCACCGTCGCGAACGCAAATATCCAGTAACGCCTCCCGTTCATGGATATGAGCAGGAATCTCTTCCCGCAGCATTGCCATATTTGATTTTGCTTTCTTATACGTTCTCAATCGTTCCACTAAAATAGCTACCGCGATAATAGAGCACAGTAACAGCGGATACATAACCAACCCGCCTTGGTGAAACATAGCTAACAGTTCCATACGTATTCCTCCTCATTTTCTCTACCGGACCTCAATCGATGACGTCCTTTCATTTATAGTAAACACTTGCCTATTCGATTGTTCTCATGTTGGCTTATACAATTTATTTTGCATTGTGCTTAGAACGAATGCTCCATACCGATAACAAAGTGACGCTCCGGCATAGCGTAAGCACCAAGAGTTGCACTCGGTACGATTTCGTAAGATTCATTAGTTAAGTTAAATCCTTTTACATAGAACTTTGTGGCTTCATTCAACCGATAATTTACGTTCATATCCCAAGTTACATACGATGTATCCGTGTATCGTTTTTCCGAACGCCCTGTCACATACTGCACGAGGGAGCTTACGGACCAACGATTTTTATCATAAGTAACTTCAAAGCTATATGCATTGGGTTCACGGTTGTCTTCCCAATTAGAGAAGCCATTGCCTGTATCTTGTTCAATCTTACTATAGCGATAGCCAGCACGCACTCCCCACGAATCATCGATTTTATAATGAGCACTTAGATTAAGACCGCGCCGTTTTTCACGATTGGCATTGATATAATACCCCGGCACATAATCATCCGTGCCCTTGACTTCATATCCATTCACCCAGCTCTGTGCATTTTTTAAGCGGCTGTCATAGACACTGGCAGATACAGATAGTTTGTCATTGACTTGACTGTCAATACCAAGAGTAGTAGTATGTGATTTTTCCTGTTTAAGATCAGGGTTTCCTTTCCAGTATTTAGTATTTGCATAGAGCATCTTCAACGTAGGGTTATTAACAGCTTGTCCCCAAGATAGATATACATGAGTGCCGTCCGATATTTTTTTATTAAGTCCTACATGGGAAGCCCAGTCACCACCAAAGGTGTCATGATCTTCAAAGCGCGTACCATAGTTCAGCGCCCAGCCGCTACCTAAGTCCCACTTATCTTCCACAAACAACGATTTTACAATGGCCTTTTTATCGAAAGATACCCCTGCATTGGCTTCTTGAATATGTTCCTTACTATACGACGAACCCGCCACCACCGTGTGATTACCTAACTTCCACGTTTTCTGACCATCTACCACATCATAGGCCAAATCATGACTATACGGACTATTGCCATAACCGGAATCTGTCTTCTCCGTATTGCGATAGGCACGTACGAAGGTACCTTCCCCTTCCGTCAACGCCCCGAAGGTATAAGTTACACCGTAAGATGCATCAATGACATGGTGCTTACCGGTCGGATAATTGGAAATACCTGCTAAAGGATTTTTGAGAGAAATACCATAACCGTCCTTCTTTTCCGAACGAGAAAAATCAACTGATAATCTGTCATCACTATAATTATGATCATAACGGGCCGTAACCATATCACGATTTATATAGCTATTGGGAAATTCATGAGTATTACCGTTGGCATCTTTATAATTATAATTATTTTGCCGTTCCTTGCTATACGTAATCATGTAACGATCATTAGTATCGCCGCCTTGCGTGATAAGTGATGCTTTACGTGCTTTCCAAGTTCCGTACTCAGCACGCACTGTTGTTTTATTTCCTTCCTCAGGTTCTTTAGTAATAATATTAATTACCCCGGCTACAGCACGTTCACCATATAACGCCGAATTTGGTCCCTTCACTACTTCAATACGTTCTACATTTTCCATAGGGATTTGATCAATATTCACTGCATTGCTGGCACCGCTGACAACTAGATGATCCCAATTCATGCGACGGCCATTAACCATAACAAGAACTCGTGTGTCACCATTCAATTCCGGATACGCCGCAAATCCTTTTTGTACCACCGGCACATTATTCGCCTTCAATGCATCGGACACCTTACTGTAATTTCCCTTTTCAATCGTCTCTGCGGTAATCACCGTCGTGTCCGCCGGCACATCAATTTTCTTTTCTGCCATTCGGCTGGCCGTCGTAATAGCCTCGCCGAAATCATATACCGTATCCTGCACATCGGCGGCCAACGATACGGCGGATCCACTTAACGCTAACCCCACCAAGGCTGTTAACATCGCTTTGTTCATCATAGACTTCATTAATTACTACTCCTTTACAAACTCTCTATCAAAATTCACACGTCTCTTCACTACACAACGCATCACGCAAATACAAGCTGTACAAAATTTTCGTTTGTAGCGACTGTTAAAACTCACTCAATCCATTATTTATCGTTTCCAACGCCGTAATGGTACGACCATTGCCATTATTCACATCGCTGAAAGCAACCGGTATAATATGACCGTTCATAACAGCACGCATATGACGCAAATTTTCATCGGCCATAAGCGATGCTTTCATCTCTTCATCCGTCGGCACATGTCCGCTCATATCACCGGCATACACATACACAATATAATCGGGATCAAACCCGAGTACTCGTTCCGGCCCTACCTGCGACAGCTGGTGTTTTACCAAATTGCGACCACCTGCTTTTTTTACAATATCGTCGATAACATAAATCGGTCCGTATAAACTATACGTGCTGTGACCATGGGCTTGTAAAATAAGAACCGTTGGCTCTCGCCCCATTGTCTTTCGTTTTTCAGCATTGGCCTGGACCGCATTTACACGGTTGACCAAACTTTTTTTATACGCCGCCGCTTTCGCTTCAATACCGAATATGCGACCCATGTCATCAATGAAAGGAAACACCGTACTCTCTACTGTCGGTTGCCCTTTACGAATCGTAGCTGGTACAACATACGTAGTTATGCCTCGTCTTTGCCAATTACTTTTATCGCCTAAGTAGGTAGGCGTAAAATGATGAGACCATGCAATGATCATATCCGGCTTCAAGGCCAACACGTCTTCGCGACTGGGCACATAAGGCGCGTCGATAATCGGCAACGCTTCGTACCGCCGTTTATATTGTGGCGGTTCCACACCGTAAGGTGCCACTGTCCCCACAATGCGGCGTGCCTCGCCGAGGTCAATCAAAAGTTCTGTTGCCCCCGGATAGGTTACCAGGACACGCTGCGGTCTATGCGAAGTGTCTTGATTCGTTGCTTCCCCTTGCCCCCACGACGGAAAGCGTCCATGACCGAGGGCCAGTAAAAGCACGGTTCCTACGATCAAGATCCACATGGTCGCGCTCACAAAGCGAATGAAACGAGGCCACACCTTACGCCGGTCCATGGCTCGGCCTTTCATAACGAATCATCGGATAACCTTCCGGATGACGACTCACTACACTGGGTACGCCATAAATACGTTGAATCAAATTCTCCGTCAATACCGCATTCGGTGGTCCCATTGTCACCACGCGTCCCTTCTCCATGACTACGACTTCATCGCAGAACATAGCCGCTAAATTCAAATCATGAAGAGCCGCAATAACACCAATACCCAAGTCTTTCACCAAGGACAACAATTCAAATTGATACGTAATATCCAGATGATTAGTTGGCTCATCCAAAATAAGATACGTCGGCTCCTGCGTGAGCACCCGTGCTAACATGACGCGCTGCTGTTCACCGCCGGACAAAGACAAAAAGCTGCGCTCTGCTTTTTCCCACATGCCAACGCGCCGCAACGCTTCGGCCGCTATGCGATAATCCTCTTCCGTATCTTCATCGAAATATTTTTTATACGGCGTCCGTCCCATCATGGCTACCTGCCATACAGTGAAATCAAACTGCACCGCATGAAATTGTCCCATAACACCGATGCACTGTGCCGCTTCACCTAAAGAGATGGCCGATATGGGGACGTCATCAAAATAAATCACTCCTTGCTGAACCGGAAGTACCCGATACAAATGTTTTAGCAACGTTGATTTACCACAACCGTTCGGACCAATAAGTCCTACAAAACGATCAGCCGGGAGGGTAACACTAAGGTTATGCAAAATTGTCGCATTATCTACGGTGTAAGACAATCCATCAATGCGAATTTCATGTAGCCTTAGCTTTTTTACATTGTCTGCCATACCATCCCTCCTAACCGCCGAAATTATTTGCTTTGCCAAATAATAATTTCATAAACAACGGCGCACCTAACAAAGCCGTTAAAATTCCAACAGGCAAATCACCGGCTGGTAACAAAATGCGTGATAACAAATCCGCAACCACCAGAAAGAGGGCTCCGCTGAGAATAACTACCGGCAATAATCGTTTATGCCCGGCGCCCCATATACTGCGAGCCATGTGCGGAATCACCAGCCCCACAAAACCGATAATGCCGCATTGTGCTACTAGAAGTCCCGTCAATAAAGCAACCAATGCCATATACCAACGTCGTTTGCGGTGTACATTGATCCCCAATGTTAGAGCAATATCTTCACCTAACAACATGGCATCCAAAATGCGTACTTGCGACAGAAAATATACACTCATCAGCGCCACTACCGATACCGGCCAAAGCAAACGCTCCCATTTGGCATCTGCCAACGAACCCATCGTCCAAAACGCAGCACTTTGCATCCCTTCCGCGTCGGCAGCCATGTACACGATAAAATTGGACAAAGCCGTACACAATGCGCTGACAACGGCACCGGCCAACACAAGCTTGACCGTTGATATCCGCCTGCCCATACCGGAAAGAGCCAGCACCGACAAAGTGGCACCTAACGCACCGAAGAATGCCCATAAAGGAAGTCCCATAGAGACTCCGATGATATCTCCCAAGAGGATGGCCACTACCGCGCCTACGGAAGCACCGGAGGCAATGCCCAAAATAAAAGGCTCCGCCAATGGATTTTGTACCGATGCCTGCATGATGACACCAGCCAACGCCAAACCGGCACCGACGGTAGCCGCCAAGATAACACGTGGTACTCGCAAATCCCAAACAATATCCACCAATGCCGGTGCTATGTGGGGCACTTCATCATAGCCACCCAGCTTGGCTGCTATAATTCGCAAGGTATCGCTACCACTGATCATCGTACTGCCAATACTGATAGCACCTATCATCACAATAAATAAAAAAACAGTCAGGCCCGGAAGGACCCAACTGTACCTTGTCTGCAAATGCGCCTGTAATCTTGTACCGGGATAGTCCTTCACCGAGGCCGCTACCTTGGCTTTTGCCATAGTAAAACCTCTCTTTTATATACACACTTATGAAGAAACCGTACCCACGGTTTTTTGAAATGAATTACACGCACACTTGGCGTTATGAATCTATGTTTGTTAATTGTCTATTTGCACAAATGATATTTTATCTCATTTATGTTTTCGCGAAACCTATTGTATCCTACGCAGCCCCTCCCTGTCAATAACCTATGCAAACAACCGGATTTAAAATTTTTCTTCCCTACATATAATCTATTTTATAGGATAACCCCATGCGTCCCATTAATTTCTTCAAGATACTATCAGAGTATCAATACACCCTTCAACAGAAACTCAATTAGCAGTACAATTAGCGGTACACTCTTCAACAAAAACTCTTGAATGGCAAACACTTCACAATGATTGGCTTATCTACTGTCTGTAGGCTTATATGATAAATGTATCTGTATAATAAATGTATCCGAAGTTATAAAATAAAAAAAATCGCCTCGATGCACATACATGCACCGAGGCGATTTCTACGGAGCAGCTCATGCTGCAGCCGAATTATTTAAGTTCAACAGATGCGCCTGCTTCTTCCAATTTAGCTTTAAGAGCTTCAGCGTCAGCTTTCGGAGCGCCTTCTTTGATCGGGGACGGAGCGCCGTCAACCAAAGCTTTTGCTTCTTTAAGGCCAAGACCGGTTGCTTCACGAACAACTTTGATAACGTTGATTTTGGAAGCGCCAGCGTCTTTCAAGATTACGTCGAAGTCGGATTTTTCTTCGCCACCAGCAGCAGCGCCACCAGCAGCAGCTACAGCTACCGGAGCAGCAGTTACGCCGAATTCTTCTTCAATTGCTTTTACAAGATCATTTAATTCAAGGATAGTTGCTTCTTTCAATTCAGCAACGATGTTTTCGATGTTAAGTGCCATGATGTATTTCCTCCATGTTGTATATTAGTATTTAACCATACCAAGATTTTATTCGTAGAGATTAAGCTACGGTTTCGTCTTTGTCTGCAACAGCTTTTACTGCATAAGCCACGTTGCGGATCGGCGCCTGAAGTACGGAGAGAAGCATGGAAAGCATGCCTTCGTGGTTCGGCAGTTTTGCAACAGCCTTAACTTCTTCAGCGTCAACCACTTTACCTTCAACAATACCAACCTTTACATTAATTGCTTCGGTTTTAGTATCTTTAATGAAGTCTTCAATAATGCGAGCCGGAGCTACGGCATCAGTTTTGGAAATAGCCAATGCAGTCGGGCCTTCCAAATGTTCAGCGAAGCCTTCAAGGCCGAGTTCGTTAACAGCGATGCGAGTCAAAGTATTTTTGATTACTTTGTATTCAACGCCTTCTGCCAAGAACTTACGGCGAAGATCGGTTACCTGTGCTACTGTCAAGCCATTGTAACCAACCAATACGGCACCTTTTGCTTCGGAAAGGTTTTCTTTCATCTGAGCAACAATTGCCTGTTTTTCTGTAGTGACAGCCATTAGAATACCTCCTTGTAGATTTTGGTGATGCTCTATGTACTATCTTAGCGTAAAAAACGACCCCACCGCAACGCGATGAGGTCGTAACCGTTTCGTATCAAGATTCGGTGTCAGCCTCTGCGGGCGGATTTGCATCCATTATACATACCTGCGGTCTACAGCTAAGAGAACATATGTAATTACTGTTCCTTAGTAACGTTAGTCAATTTGAAAACGTTAAGCGGAACACCGGGGCCCATAGTAGCGCTCAAGGTTACAGACTTAATGTACTGACCTTTAGCAGCTGCCGGTTTAGCCTTGATAATAGTATCAACGATTGTGCGATAGTTGTCAAGCAATTTTTCAGCGTCGAAAGATGCTTTACCGATTGCACAAGCAATGATACCGGCTTTGTCGGTACGATATTCAATCTTACCGGCTTTGATTTCATTAACGGCACGAGCCACGTCCATAGTAACGGTACCAACCTTTGGGTTCGGCATCAAGCCTTTAGGACCCAAGATTTTACCGAGACGACCAACCTGACCCATCATGTCCGGAGTTGCTACAGCAACATCGAAGTCGCTCCAACCGCCCTGGATTTTAGCCACTAATTCTTCGGAACCAACGTAATCTGCGCCGGCTTCCTCAGCTTCTTTAATTTTATCGCCTTTCGCAAATACGAGTACGCGTTTGGTTTTACCAGTACCATGCGGTAAAACAACGGCACCACGAACTTGTTGATCAGCGTATTTAGGATCGACGTTCAAGTTGAAAGAGATTTCAACAGTTTCGTCGAATTTAGCAGTAGCAGTTTTCTTAACAAGCTCAACAGCTTCTACCGGTTCGTAGAATTTGCCGGCTTCGATAAGTTTAGCTGCTTCAGCGTATTTCTTACCTACTTTTGCCATCTTAATTTCCTCCTTATGTGGTTAAACGGGAATACCCTCCCACCGATGTGTGCTAGGCACACGTCGTACGCTCATTAATCAACGATTTCAATACCCATGCTGCGTGCAGTACCTTCTACCATACGCATGCCTTGTTCTACAGTATTTGCATTCAAGTCAGGCATTTTAAGTTCAGCGATTTCACGAACTTTATCGCGACCAACTTTTGCTACCTTATCACGGTTCGGTACGCCGGAACCCTTCTGGATACCTGCTGCTTTCTTCAAGAGAACAGCTGCCGGCGGCGTCTTAGTGATAAAAGTGAAGCTTCTATCATCAAATACAGTAATAACTACAGGAATTGTCAAACCGGCCTGCTGTGCAGTGCGTTCGTTAAATTCCTTAACGAATGCCATAATATTAACACCAGCCTGACCAAGTGCCGGACCAATCGGTGGTGCCGGACTAGCCTTTCCTGCTTCACACTGAAGTTTTACCATTTTAACAACTTTTTTAGCCATGGTGATTACACCTCCTTGCGCTCAAAATGTGGTGGTAACGGATGTTTACATCCTCCCACTGGCGACCACCAAAGCCGCCTAAAAAGTTTTTAGAGTTATATGTATATATATTAAAGAATTTTCTCGACTTGAGAGAATTCTACCTCTACCGGAGTTTCACGATTGAACACTTCCACCGTAAGCTTCAATGTTCCTTTTTCGTGATTAATCTCATCGATAACGCCCAAAATATTTTCAAAGGCACCGGAAGTAATGCGCACTGTTTCGCCTACCTCAACATCAATATCCTGTTTCGGCTTTTGATCCAATCCCTGTGATTTGAGAATATATTCGACCTCGGAATCAGATAACGGTACCGGTTTCGTAGCAGAGCCTACAAACCCCGTTACACCAGGCGTATTGCGCACCACATACCAGGATTTATCGTTGACTTCCATTTCAACGAGTACATAGCCCGGGAAAATTTTACGCTTAACTACTTTTTTAACCCCATCCTTCTCTTCGGTAGCTTCCTCTAACGGAACCAGGATACGGCTGATAACATCCTCCATACCCATGGACTGCACCTTGCGTTCCAGATTGGTTTTTACTTTATTTTCGTAGCCTGAATATGTATGAATTACATACCATTTCTTATCTGCTTCCATGTGAAGGCCTCCTATCCGACTAAGTGCATCAACAATTCAAAGAGTTTTGAGAAGATACCGTCAACGATACCGATCAATACGGCGATGAAGATAACTGTCACAAATACCACGATTGTGTAGTTGATGAGCTCTTTCTTGGTCGGCCAGACTACTTTTTTAAGTTCAGCCTTCATTTCGCGGAAAAACTTGCCAGCTCCGCCACGACGCTGCTGTACTGTCGAGTTAGACCCTGCCATCGTTTCACATCCTTAAATCATCAGGAATTATTGAAATAAAATTACTTCGTTTCGCGATGCAACGTGTGTTTACCGCAGAATTTGCAGTATTTCATCATTTCAATACGATCAGGATTGTTTTTCTTGTTTTTGTTGGTCTGATAGTTACGCTGTTTGCATTCAGTACATGCCAAAGTTACTGCATTACGCATCCGGATACACCTCACTTTAATCTGTTAGTTGTTGCACAAAAAGATAACATGCTTATATAGACTACCACAGCCCTATATGTCTGTCAAGTTTTAGGCAACTTAAAAAAGCCAGGTACATCAACCTGACGGCTTATTATAGCACGAGGAAAAGAAAGTCGTCAATAAAATTTATAAAATATCTGTAACATCGTTGCTAGATGTCATTCGCAAGACCTGACTTGCTATGCATCAAAAAGACCTACTGTCATAGGTGTGCAGAACGCCCTTCGCCAGACCGGGCTTCCTCCCCCCTCGACTCTGTTCAGCGCTTGCATTCACTGTATGGCATCCTATTAAAAAAATCCCTGTATATAGGTTGAGCAATGTCATTCGTTCTCCCCTTTAGCCGACATCTGTAACATCGTCGCTAGATGTCATTCGCAAGACCTGACTTGCTACGCATAAAAAAGACCTACTGTCATAGGTGTGCAGAACGCCCTTCGTTAGACCGGGCTTCCAACACCTATGACAGTAGGTCGATTATTTTATTTATACAATATTAGTCTGCCAATACAGTTGCGCAACGATGGCACAGAGTCGGATGCTCCGCATCCTGCCCTACGGATTCGCGATGAATCCAGCAACGTTCGCATTTTTCATAATGGCTGGCACCTACTACTACGCTGAGGTGACCTTCTTCGGTTGCCACAGCTTCAGCCGGTGCTGTCGCACGACCTTCCACAACATTTGCTTCGCTGACGATGAGAAGGGAAGCTAAGAATTCATTGCCAAGTCCGGCCAATGCTTGGTATGCTTCGCCATCTGCATATACAGTAATAGCCGCATCCAAGGAATGACCGATAACCTTCTTCTGACGCGCACTTTCAAGCGCTTTCGTCAATTCACTGCGAAGAGCCAATACGCGATTCCATTTTTCAGCCAAGGCTTCGTCATAGTGATCACTGTGACCTTCCGGCCAATCTTCCAACATAACGCTGATGCCCATGCCTTCTTCCTTCGGCATGTACTGCCATACTTCTTCGGCGGTGAAGGACAATACCGGCGCTACCATGCGAACCAAGGTCGTAAGGATTTCATATACCGCCGTCTGCGCACTGCGACGCGCTTTATTGTCTGCCTTTTCCGCATACATTGTATCTTTCAATACATCCAAGTAGAACGCACTGAGATCAACGGTGCAGAAATTATGAATCGCGTGATACAAGATATGGAATTCATAGTTTTCATACGCTTCCGTTACCTTGCGACGCACTTCTTCCAAACGGAGCAATGCCCATTTGTCGAGTTCCGTCATATCTTTATAGGCTACCTTATCCTTGTTCGGATCGAAATCATCCAAGTTGCCAAGGAGGAAACGGAACGTATTTCTAATCTTACGATATACTTCGGACAGCTGTTTTACGATTTCTTTGGAAAGACGCACGTCTGCCTGATAGTCCGCGGAAGATACCCAAAGACGCATAACGTCCGCACCGTATACATCGATGATATCGGACGGAGCTACCGTGTTACCAACGGACTTGGACATCTTGCGGCCTTCGCCGTCCACAACAAAACCGTGAGTCAATACGGCATTGTACGGTGCATGACCGGTAGTAGCTACGCCGGTCAAAAGAGAAGAGTTAAACCAACCGCGATGCTGGTCGGAGCCTTCCAGGTACATAGCGCACGGTACATCGATACCTTCATTTTCAAGTACCCCTGCCCAAGAGGAACCGCTGTCGAACCACACGTCCATAATGTCCGTTTCTTTGCGGAATTCATCATGACCGCAATGCGGACAAGTAAAGCCTTCCGGCAACAATTCTTTTTCCGTATGAGCCCACCATGCATCGGAGCCTTCCTTGGCTACCCATGCCTGAACGGATTTGATAGTTTCATCGTTACATACGTATTCGCCACATTCTTTGCAATAGAAAATCGGAATCGGCACGCCCCATGCACGCTGACGGGAAATACACCAGTCACCGCGATCGGCTACCATGTTGTAAATGCGGTCATGGCCCCATTTCGGAATCCACTGTACCTGATTGTCGATTACATCGAGGGCCTGCTGACGATAGCCGTCAACGGAAGAGAACCACTGTTCCGTAGCGCGGTAGATAACCGGATTTTTACAACGCCAGCAATGTGCATACTGATGGCGCAAGGTACCCTTATGAAGGAGCGCCCCGTTGTGAGCCACGATTTTCAAAATCGGTACTTCCGCATCATGAATTTCCACACCGGCCAACGACTGTTCCGTATCGCCGTAGCGATCGGTATCTACGGCGCTTACATATTCGCCGGTCGGTCCCACGAAGGAAGCGATTTCAAAATCAACCTTGCCGTCGTTCTTATATTTCATATATACGCCAAAGTCTTCTTCGCCGTGTGCCGGAGCTGTATGTACACAACCGGTACCGGCATCGAGCGTAACATGGTCGCCGAGGAATACCGGCACCGTACGTTCGATAAACGGATGCTTGAACGTAGCCATTTCAAGTTCTTCACCGCTGAACGTGTTGAGTACTTTGTATTCTTCCACACCGCAATCCTTGAGTGCTACTTCCACGAGATCCGTTGCCATCAAGTAGTATTCGTCACCTACCTGTACCCAAGAATAGGTGAGTTCCGGATTTACGGAAATAGCCTGGGATGCCGGCAAGGTCCACGGTGTAGTGGTCCAGATAACAGCATATGCTTTATCCGTCGGCACGTCAGCCGGTAAGGTGCGTTTTACTTCCTGAAGGTACGCATATTTTACATAAATGGAGAAGGATTTCTTTTCCTTGTATTCGATTTCCGCTTCAGCCAGCGCTGTTTCGCAATGCGTACACCAATATACAGTTTTAAGACCTTTGTAGATATGACCGCGTTTAGCCATTTCACCGAAGATGCCGATTTCTTTTACTTCGAAAGCCGGACGCAATGTTACGTACGGATCTTCCCAACGGCCCAATACACCAAAGCGAATGAAATCTTTCTTCTGTTCTTCTACGCACTGCAAGGCGTATTCTTTACATTTAGCGCGCAAATCAAGCGGAGACATTTCGTGACGATTGAGACCGGTGTTTTTAATAACCGCATGTTCAATCGGCAGACCGTGCGTATCCCATCCCGGAATGTACGGGGTGTAATAGCCCTGCATGGTCTTGTATTTCATAATAATATCTTTTAATGTTTTGTTCAGGGCGTGACCGATATGAAGCTTACCATTTGCATACGGCGGTCCGTCATGCAAAACAAACGGCTTATTGCCCTGGCGTTTTTCCAAACGCTTTTCATAAATTTTATTATCTTCCCAGAATTTTAAAATTTCCGGCTCACGCTTTGGCAAGTTGCCGCGCATCGGGAATTCCGTAGCCGGTAAATGTAATGTTTTACCATAATCCATTTGCAGTCTCTCCTCTCAAAAATAAAAGCGCCCGTCCCCGAAGGGACGAACGCATAACATCCGTGGTACCACCCTACTGACTCTGCCATTGGCAAAGCCACTCACGCATATAACGGTGCTCACCGGCAATTCAGTATTGCTTGCTCAAAAGTGATCCGTCATCGCTTCATCTATCGGCCTCGCACCATACGCCGACTCGCTGCAGACTACCTGCCATGACCGTCTTTATCATCACAATATTAGGTATTCTTTCTATCATCCTCACAAAGGATACTAGTGGTATTATAGAAAAGTTTTCCTTTGCTTGTCAATGAAAAAAATCCTAATCCTCATCAGCAAAGATTCTTATGCCTTGCCTAGAAAGAGACGACTTGTAACAAAAGCGGCAATAAGCGGCACTACCGTCGTACCGATGGCAAGATAGAAGGCCGACACAATACCCCCTTCGAGAAGCGTGGTAAGGAATAACGCCAATAGTGCAAAGTAAGTAACACTGCACAAAGTGTACGCCAAGGAGTAATTAGCCAGCACCGGACTTTCAAAATCGGGATCGCAAATGCGCAGTAACAACACGCCCGTCAAGAATACGCCGGTGGACATGCCGAATACGGAAATCATCTGTTCAAACCAGTAGGAACGAAGCAGCTTTTTACACAGCACCCACAGCATCCCTATGGTCAGCATATAACCGAGAACACACATAACGAGGATGGGCACGATATACGTCATCACCGCATGAACCGGCATGCTGCCGATGGCGGCCACTACGGCAAACTCCGTCAACGAACCGGACACTTTGCTCTTCACCTTACCGTCTACCAAGTAATCGATTTTTAATTTGCAAATCCCCCACCACACAATGAACATAATAACAATGCAATACGCCCAAATGGAAATATCTTTGAGCACCGGAATGTTGGCCCCCTTCACCGCGCCCAACGCAGCATAGGCCATAGCACATACGGCCATGATAATCGCCACATGAAAAGCGTAGGCGTCAATAGAGGAGGACAGCGTCGTTTCCCGTCCCATAGAGGGCTGCTTGGTAATATCTTTTTCATAACCTACCTTAAAGCTGTGCGGAATATCGCCGGGCTTTTGCAAAGTTTGTGTAAAGCCTTTGCGCGCTGCAATATTGATGAGGATCATGCCGATAATAATACCGCCGACCAAGCCAAAGGTCGCCGTTGTTACCGCCACGCCCTGTGCTGTTTCCCAGAAACCGAGATTCATACCTTGCAGCATATTGCCGAGCAGTCCCGCCGTACCATGACCGCCTACATAGCCAAGGCCCAATTCCCAACCGAAGGTGGGATAAAAATCAAAGCTATCTTTAAAAGCAATGTGCGTGCCGAAGCCCAACGCAAATTGCGCCATAGCCACCGCCGTACCGATACAAAAGAGAGGAATTACGCCGCGCAGCGTTTTATCCTGTGCATTGAGCTTTAACCCCAACGGCACCGAAGCCACCACCGGCACAATCAAAATGCCAGGGATTAACGCATATAGCTTGAGCCACTCTTTCGGAATAGGAAGCCACCCCAAACCGATAGGTCCTAAAATTAATAAGATAAAACCGCCGATAACCGAGGCGGGTATAAATGTTTTTTGAAACAGGGGCACCTTCGCCCGAATATATACGCCTAACAGCAAAAACATGCTCAATACACCCAATGCATACAGCATATCCGCCAATACTTTACCTGTCATATGTTACACCTCCCGTATACTTCTGCTTTCATGACGCTCTGCCAAAGCAAAGGCACTCTTCAGCAGCAGCTCCGCGCCTAAAGGCAATGCATCCGGATCGATGCGGAAGCAGCCATGATGAATGGGATGCGTATATCCCTTCTCTTCATTGCCGATGCCGAGGAACCAGAAGCATCCCGGTACGACCTTAAGATAACGCGAAAAATCTTCTGCGCCCATAAGCGGAGTAATGGTCGGCAAGTTTTCTTCACCGAAGGAATCCGCTGCCACGTCGCGCACGACGGATGCTACATACTCATCGCTAACCGTGGCATCATAACCGAAGGTGTACTTCACAGTTACCGTTGCCCGATGGGCCGCCGCCACGCTTTCCGCAATTTCCTTGATGCGCTTCGCTGCCATTTGCCGCGTGTCTTCATTAAAAGTTCGTACGCTGCCGGACAACTCCGCCTCGCCGGGAATGACATTCACTGCGCCGGAACCGGCATGAAAATTCGTCAAGCTTACCACCAGCTGATCCAAGGGATCCACTTCGCGCGATACCAACATTTGCAAGTTGGCACCGATTTGAATGCCCACCGCTACCGGATCAATCGTCAAATGCGGCTGCGAAGCATGACCGCCGCTGCCGTGAATCGTAATATAGAATCGATCCGACGCCGCCATAATCGGTCCCGGCTTTATACCGAATTGACCTGTCGGCAAGAAAGGCATCACATGCTGTCCCAATACATAATCAACGCCGTCCAGCACACCGGCCTTCACATACTCCAGCGCTCCTCCCGGCGGCAATTCCTCCGCCGGTTGAAACAGCAGACGATAGGTGCCGACAAGCTCTTCCTTATGGGCACTCAAAAAAGCAGCCGCCGCTAACAGCATCGTCGTGTGACCGTCATGACCGCAACCATGCATGAGACCTTCCTTCTCCGATTTAAACGGCGCATCCGTCAGTTCCTGCATGCGCAAGCAATCGATATCGGCGCGCAATGCAATTACCGGTCCCGGCTTGCCGCCTTCAATCTCGGCTATAAGTCCCGTCTTCATGACCTGCCACATACGGTAACCACCCATGGCCTCCAGCTTTTCCCGAATAAACTCCGTCGTTTCATATTCCTCAAAGGACGGCTCCGGTCGTTTGTGCAACGCTTCATACCACGCCGTCATTTGTTCCTTCATCGCTTGTACTTCTTCACGAACCTGTAACATATACAGTCCCTCCTTTTCTCAATGGTCCGGCAATCATCCGTCATGATTAATTCTCTCTATACTTGATTATAGATTTGTTTGTAACATCGATCGCCTTATGTTTATATTATACTTTCTATAGAATAGTTATGTCCACCTATTTATATATGATAATCCATCATCGCTTTTGCCTGTAGATTACTAATATATCCACCTTAAACTCCAAAGAGAGCCGTCTATCAATCTACGATTTTTCTCGCTCCGACAATCATAAATAAAATTATATTTATAACTTAATCACTGCATATACATGAAAACAGCATACGGTCTCAAGTATCAAAGCGATTGATTATAATTACGAAAACAATCATACAGGTAAGGCGTCAGAAAAATATAAAACCTGTACTATTTTACAGAAGTCTTAACTTCTGCTATACTGCAAGTAGGTAAAAGGATAGATATTGCATAAGGCAAAACCCCGGCAGAGTGGAAGTCTGCCGGGGTTTTTATGTTTTAACGTCCATTAAAGGTTTTTGGATAATTGTAAAATGAAACTGAATACATAAAAAAGCACATCTATCTTAGCAGTCATGTCTTACGAATGACACGCCAAGATAGATGTGCTTTTTATATAGTATTACTTATATTGTTGTCACAGACTTGTTACCACAATCCCAGGGTTTTCCACCACAAGGAGCCTACGCCTATCCATATAATCAAATTAATAACGGATACCTGAAATCCCAAACTCCACCATTTTCCCTGCGGTACATAGCCAGCGCCGTAATAAATCGGTGCCGGTGAAGCCGCATAATGTGTAATAGACATACAAAGATTAGACATGAAAGCAAATCCCAAAGCAGCCAAATACGCCGGCGCACCGGTAGCAATGGCAACCGTTAAAAAGGCCGAATACATCGCCGTAATATGTGCGGTTAAACTGGCAAAGCCGTAATGAGCATATGTATATACTATCAGTAAAATAATGAATGCCCATAACCACGGAATTCCCGTCAACATAGATCCTACGGATGTAGAGAACCATTTAATAAAACCGGACTTAGCCAACTGTCCTGCCAGGCCTACCAAGGCTCCCATCCAAATCAATGTATCCCAAGCGCCCTTTTCCTGCATAACATCCTGCCAGCTTAAAATATGTGTTAACAGCATCGCCGATACGCCTAACATCGCTACCGCCGTAGCATGGATACCAGTGTACTGCGCCGTGCTCCACAAGAGCAACGCGACTACAAAGATGCAAGCCACAATTTTTTCTGCTCCCGTCATAGGACCCATATCTGCCAATTCCTGCCGCGCTAACAGTTTCGCTTCCGGCGTCTTTTTTAATTCCGGCGGATATACCTTATACAAATAATAAGGGATTACCAGCAACGCTAGCACACCCGGTACGACCGATGCCAATGCCCATAGGCCCCAACTAATTTCAATGCCTGCCGCTTGAGCTGCCAACAAAGCAGCCAATGGATTACCTGCCATAGACGTCATAAACATCGCCGAGGTAATTGTATTCCCTTGATATTCAACCTGCATGAGATACGAACCTACACGGCGCGGACTTGTTTCCGGCTCTGATTTAAAGGCGGATGCCAAACTTCTTACGATAGGATACAGTACGCCACCGGCTCGTGCCGCATTTGACGGTGTTGCCGGAGAAATAATCAAATCTGTTAAGACAATAGTATATGCCAAACTAAGGGTACTACTGCCCATTTTTTCAATAAGTAAAAAAGCAATTCGCTTGCCTAAGCCTGTTTTTATAAAACTTTTCGCAAAAAGAAATGCCGATACGATGAGCCAAATAGTACTATCCGAAAAGCCGGACAGTGCCGCCGCCGGTTTTAACACCTTAGTAGCAATGGCTACCGTAATACTCATAAAGGCCAACGCCCCGATGGGTAACGGCTGCAGAATAAAAGCTATAATCGTAGATACAAACAGCGCAAATAATTGCCACGCCTGAATTTGCAATCCCTCCGGCACCGGTAGCGCCAAAATACATAAACCGCTACCTATAATAACAGCGCCTTTCCACAATACTTGTTTCATAACTGGTAGCTCCCTCGCCATACACTCATTTACCTAATCCAATACTGAAACACCATCATACTCGGCCGATTCCTTTTACCGGCCGAGTCGATAATACCTCAGATAATTATAGCCGACGATACTTGGCCACCTCTTGTTTTTGTAATACATTTCCCTCTGTATCAATACCGACAATAACGCGGTAACGATCGAAGTACAATTTTTTTATTGATTCCGTTCCTAAATCAGCATAGGCTACGATTTCGGCGGATTTAATTTTTTGTGCATTAATGGCCGAAGCACCGCCTACACCGAGAAGAGATACGCCACCATATTTTTTGCACAGTTCCGCAACATACGGCGCACGGTCGCCTTTTCCCAACATAGCCACCGCCCCTTGCTGAAACATCATCTCTACAAAGGGATCCATACGAGCTGCCGTGGTCGGTCCGTTGGAATTAAACACTTTTCCCGGAGGTGCCGGACACGGGCCTGCATAATAAATTAATTGGTTGGTCCAATCTACCGGTGACTGTTCTCCTCTGGCCAAGGCTTCTTGAATACGTTTGTGTCCGGCATCGCGGCACGTATACACATAGCCTGTCAAATACAGTACATCACCTACTTTTAATGTTTTCACAAACTCCTTCGTTAAGGGTAATGTCACTTCCATCGCTGATTCCTCCTATCAGATAATCTCGGTTGCCTGCCGAGCCGCATTACACTGAAAATTAATCGCTACCGGCAATGCCGTAATATGAACACCATGATATTCAATATGTACATCAAGTGCTGTTGTGCGACCGCCCATACCGATAGGCCCGATACCCGTTTTATTTACCAATTCCAACAGTTCTTCTTCCAGCTTGGCATAAAAAGGATTCGCATGACGTTCACCGATGGGACGGAGCAAACATTTCTTAGCCATCCAAGCACATTGATCCATAGTGCCCCCGATACCAATCCCGATAATATACGGAGGACAAGGATTACCGCCAACGCGTTCCACCGTTTCCATAACAAATTTTTTCACACCCTCTACACCTTCACCGGGCAAGAGTACCTTAAAGGCACCCATGTTTTCACTACCACCGCCTTTCGGCATAACCGTAATCTTCACCGCATCACCGGGAACAATTTCCGTATGTACTACCGCCGGCGTATTGTCATCCGTATTTTTCCGATTTAACGGATCATCAACAATCGATTTACGTAAATATCCCGTACCATAACCGCGGCGTACGCCTTCATTCACTTGCTCTACCAGCGGCTTACCTTCCCAAGCTACCGCTTGACCGATTTCCATAACCACCACGGCTGCTCCTGTATCGTGGCAACACGGCAGTTGGTGTTCCTTAGCGTATTCACCGTTTTCAATTAAAATCTCTAACGATTCCTTGCCAATAGGTGACTCTTCCTTCTCCAAAGCACAACGAAATGCATTCATTACATTATCATTTAATTCATAACAGGCCTTCTTACACAACCGTTCAATGACAGGTATAACTTCCGCCGTATTTATTACTCTCATTGCTATCCTCCTTAACCTCATAGCATACGCTATCCATAACACGAGACGGGTCCGGATCCCATAGTGCATATCACTTCATACCTGTATCATAGCAACCACTTGCATTTTTGAGAAATATATTATAATATCTATGCAATAAATTATATTTATGGGAGAGTATCTATGGAACTTCGTCAGCTTGAATATTTCATCACCGCTGCCCGTTTGGGTAATTTAACAAAAGCCGCAGAATTGCATTACGTATCGCAACCAAACATTACTGTGGCCATAAAAAAATTAGAAGAAGAACTAGGGACAAAATTATTTACGCGGGAATATAAAAAAGTAACGCTCACCCCGAAGGGCAAGCGTTTCTACGAAGCGATTCTTCCGCTGTTATCTAATTTACAAAATATCGTCGACGAAATAAAAGACACCCGCGATAAGGAGTCCGGCACCATTACCTTGGGAATTCCTCCCATGATCGGTACCTTTACCTTTGCACCGCTTATTACTTATTTTCGCAATACCCATCCCCATTGGGAACTCATGGTTGTGGAAGATGGCTCCATCGGATTGCGCCAACGACTTCTCCACAAAGAGCTCGACCTGGCATTGGTAATCATAGATAAGTTGGACGATACTATCGATGCACTGCCATTGTTTACGGCCGAACACAAGCTATGTGTTCCCCGTAACCATCCGTTAGCGGCCAAGGAAGAAATTCCTTTCAGCGACCTTCGTAACGAACCGTTAATTATGATGCGTTTAGATTCGTTTCATCGCCAACGCATTTTCGATGAATGTGCCAAGGCCGGCTTTGCCCCACAGATAGCCTTATCCTCCAATCATATACAAAGCAATATCGATTCCGTAGCTAGCGGCATCGGCCTGTCCTTTCTACTGGATAAAGTGACCTTACATCGCGACGATGTCGTACTTCGTCCCACTTCGCCGCGCATGAAAGTAACCGTCGGCATCGCTTGGCCGCGCAATAAATATCTATCCTATGCCAGTCGCGATATCATCAGCTATCTTACCGATTTATATCAGACGGGAGAGCCTCAGGAGTGAAGCACTCTATACTACAAACTTAATATCCATCTATGTAAACAGCCGCAGCAACCATGCACATTCGCACGATTGCTGCGGCTGTTATAGTTACCGACACACCCACTATCTCATATACGTTTTTTTATTTGGATACAAGGATAACGCATCCCTTTTACGTTATACTGCCCTTTTTATTTTGCCTGTAACAAAGCCATTAATTTTTCAATCTGTTCACGCTGTTCATTAACGGTCTGTTCCAACGACTGTACACGGCTGTTTAATTCTGCCGCTGCTTTATCTGCTTCTACCGCTTTGTCTTCCGGAACTTCGCCTTGACCTACTCTCCAAGTAACACCAATGTTAGCCATCACATCAGAATTTCCTGCATAAGCGATACCGGCATTAAGCATAGTGCGTCCGTTTACATAATGAGCCGCACCGATAGCCACCGCCTGTTCACCACGATTAAATCCTACACCGGCCATGATCTGTGTAGGTTCTGCCGGATTATAGGCGATAGGTTTAAGAGCTGCAAGAGCCGCATTCATCGCATCGCCTTTACGGCTTTCTTTACGAAGATCGCGAATAGCTTGTGTATTGTTACCAACCTGCTGTGCTACCTGTCCGATGCGCTCCGTATTAGTATCTACTTTCTGCTCAACAGCATAGAGCTGACCACCGTTCACTGCATCGGTGGAATCCTTAGTTTTTTCACCATCAGCTACATTGGTTAATTTTACAGGAGTATTCGTAGAACCGTTAATATCTGTCAATGCTTGCGATGGTTTATCACCAAGTGATTGCGTATCAAGCTTCACCGCACCATTCTTAACCGTGCCATCAGGATTAACATCAGATGCTTTGTAAATATCATCGCCTACCTTGGTAATAGCTGTACCATCTCCTGTAATAAAGGTGGAACCACCGAAGCCGTCCTTACCGTCAATGCCGTCTTTACCTTTTAAGGAATCAATAAAATCCTTTTCATCTCCCTGATTACCTGCAGCCTGCCATACCTCATAAGCAGATTT
>NZ_KE386796.1:0-4651 GCF_000428745.1 Veillonella magna DSM 19857 | reverse complement strand
TCTTTGCCCGGGATTCCCTGCTCTCCTTGTTCGCCTTGCGGTCCTTTGAACCGATCATCGTTGGCTAACGCATCTTTATCAAGGCTTACATACACAATTTCATTGCCATCATTAGTTACAGATTTAGCCTTCAAGCCATCGCCAAAATCGATGCGCATATTGCTTAAGGTAAATTTATTTACGGCCGCTCCCGGTTTATAAGTATCCTGTTTCATACCAGAATTATAAATATATACCGGCGCATTCATAGCCGCATACAACTGACTACCATTAATGGCATCCGTACTGTTGGCTCCAATGAACCCCGGTGCTACATTCTGAAGTCGACGCGTTTCCGTAGCCGATCCAATACTAACCACACCGACCACTTGGTCACCACCGGCAAAGCTGTATTCCGTGCCACCAAAGGTCGCCTTCGTATAGGGAATATCCGCTTCAAGACCTGCTGTGCGAGAGGTGTCTGTAATAGTAGGCGCCTTTACTGTTTCTTCAGCCGGTGCTCCTTCGGTTGCTGCGTCTGCAGTCCCATCCGTAGTGGCAGGTGCCGTTGCAGTCGTAGCTTCTACATAAGAGGCTGCTTTACCTAAGAAAACGGAGTTAGCTGCCGTCTTAGTAATTTCATTACCGAGAGCCACTACGTGTTCTTTGTCAATCGTATTCGCTGCGCCGATAGCAATAGAACCGGTAGCCCCTGTCTTTTCCACAACAGTTCCATTCGTATTATACTGTGCTACCGTTGTAGAACCACTACCAATAACAATCGTCTTATCCGATACTGTCATTGCTGCATCGCCAATCGCAATGGCACTGGTGGCACTGTCTACATTCGCTTGATAACCGAAAGCAATGGAACGTTCTGTGTTAGCTACCTTCGTTGCATTAGCTTTAGCTTCATAACCAAAAGCAATGTTATTTTGTGCAACTCCCGGATTAGTCACATCAGGGGCAATATATCCCTCGTCACCATAGGTTCCCTCTTTTAAGACACGAATCGAGGATGCATGGTAACCTATAACAGTACTGCCCGACCCGGAGGCAACTGCTTGCGCACCTATACCAACCGTACCATTTATCGCTGCTTGTGAATTAGCACCAGCTGTGGAAAAGATACGATCAACTTTCAAATCCTCCGATGCAACATTCTGCTGATCACTTGTTAGCGTACCCGCATAGCCACCGAGGAATACATTACCATCACCTTGAATATATTTACCTGCACGATTACCGATGGCTACATTGCCTTCATACCCATTAACACCGGTATCAACATGTGTCACCGTTCTTAATTTTTTATCTACAAAAACCCCATTACTAAGCGATTGCCCCGCTTCATTACCAATCGCTACCAATCCCGTACCTACCATATTTGTTCCGGCATAGGATCCCATAACCGTATTGCGTTCTCCGGTAATAACACCACCCGCAGTATTACCAACGACCGTGTTACTAGAACCCTTAAGGTTGGTTCCCGAAGCGTTCCCTATAATAATGTTGAAGTCTCCAGTAACCGGCTCTGCACTATCCTTAGCTGCTCCCGAAGTTGTAGCCGTACCTGCATTCGTTCCCATCAAGATATTATTGTTACCTTTGGTTTTAAAACCAGCTTGCATCCCGATAGAAATATTCGTATTGCCTGTCACACTGTTACCGGCACGTGATCCAAGAGCTACGTTAGATAGGCCCTCTGTCTTATCGCCGCTAAGACGACCGATAGATGTGTTGTAATCACCGGTAATATTTCGACCACTATCAATACCTAATGCTGTATTAAATCCGCCATTTACATTTTCACCACTGTACGTGCCTATGGCGGTATTCTTAGCGCCTACCGTTGAAGCGCCTGCGCTATCACCGATAAATACATTTTGACCCGACTTCATAGCCTCTACTAAAAGAGGTTGCACTGCTGCTATCACACGTTGATTAACTAAGGCCATACGCTGAGAATACGGCAATTTCTTTTCTTCCGGTGTCAATGCAGCCATAACCTTATCTCTCCACTCAGCTGCCAGTGCACTAGACAACTGCGTTAGCTCAGTACTAGGATTCGTTACATTAGATGTTCCATTAGACTCTTTCCCTGCATAACGCCCAATCATGATGGAAGAATCACTCTGCACCGAACCATTGCCGGACTCCAAACCTACATATACAGCCTCATTGCCTTGCGCTCCCCAACCGGCCGACATACCAACAGCTACATTTTTAGAACCTTTTATCTGCTGACCGCTCTTGACGCCAAGAGCCGAGTTATAACTTCCTTGCGCACTTTCTAACGATGCATGTCCAATACCGGTGTTAAAATCACCGACAGCCTTGTTACCGGCATTCTGCGCACCAATATACACATTCTTTACACCGCGGGAATCATTACCGGCTTGGTATCCTGCATATATATTGTATCCATAATCATATTTGTCTTTTATCGCATCGATGCGCTTTTGAATAAGCTTTTCTTTTTCTGTAGCCTCAAGCGCTTTTTCATCATCCGACAAGGCCTTTTCTACATCCTCACGAATCTGCGCATCGGTTTTCACGGTAGTACCATTCGGTACTGCCATACCATTTGCATTTTGTCCGGCTGCCGTTCCTAAGATTAACGAATAGTTCTGATAGGTTGCACCCGATCCGGCAGATCGTCCTACCACTACTTCGCCTTCACTCTTTGCCTGTGCATTCTGTCCAACCGCAATCGTATACTTCTCACCGGCAGTTGCCAAGCCACCAACCGCTACGGATTGAGTACCGTCAGCTGTCGCTACCTTGCCATATTCTGTATTAATATTAACCGTATCATTAGCAGCTTTATAGTTTATCGCTTGCACCTGACTGCTCACAAAACCCGACACGCCAAGAACCAATGACAAGGCAATGCTCTTCGCCAAACGACTTTTATTTGCAAATGCCCCCCCCCTGTTGTACAAGAGGTCTTACATTACTACTCGTTTTCTGTTTCATAATGAACGCTCCTTACCCTAAACGAATCCAACGACACATTCTCTTACATAATCAACTTCACTTATCAACTTTTTTACTCTTCTTTATCAAAGTCGACATAATTGTATACTCATTATATACGTGTAGACCCCACCATGTAAATGTTAACTAGTAAGATATTTATAAAATATTTGTAGTTATATCATTTTTTCATATAACTTCTGGTGTTTCCACAAATTAGCCCTTATCTTATCCCATAGTATTACTTCCCATAACAAAAAAGATATGGCAACATAATTAAATTTCATTCATTAATTATGCCACCATATCTTAGATATACTTATTTATATGTCCCCAACATCATCCATCACTACATGTTAGACAGAAAACGCTTTGTCACCACAACGGCTCTTCCCATATCTTCTTAGTGCAAGCGAGCCATCAATGCATCAATAATTTCTTGCTGCTGTTTCATTTGTTTATTCTGCATTTCAATCTGGTTACGCTGTGCTTCCAATTCTTTTTTCTGTTCATCAACTTGCGCCTGCTGTTTCTTCATATAGTCGCGCTGTTCCTGAACCAAACCTTCCAAAGATTTCACACGATTGTTAAGACCGGCTACTGCCTGTGCATCCGTAGGAATATCTTCCGGAACTTCGCCCTGACCTACTCTCCAAGTTACGCCAACATTGGCCATCATATTGGAGCTACCGGCGTAAGCCACACCGGCATTGAGCATAGTGCGACCGTTCACATAATGTGCCGCGCCAAGAGCTACTGCTTGTTCACCACGATAGGTACCGATACCGGCCATGATCTGTGTCGGTTCTGCCGGATTGTAGGCAATAGGTTTAAGAGCGGCAAGAGCGGCATTCATCGCATCGCCCTTACGGCTATCTCTGCGCAAATCGCGAATAGCCTGTGAATTATTGCCAACCTGCTGTGCTACTTCATATAACTGACCGCCATTAACAGCATCGGTGGAACCTTTAGCTACCAAGCCATTACCTACATGAGTGATGACACGTGTTTCTTCTACAAGTTTACCGTCTTTTTCTACTACACGGCCAACCGATACCGTGTTCGGTCGATCTGCTACGGAACCCGCACCGATGGCAACCGAGTTCGTTGCGTCGCCGGTTACTTTGGCACCGTTACCGATTGCTGTGGCATTATCAACGCCTTCACCGATTTCAGTATCGTTACCGATAGCAGTGCCATTCGTCGCACCGGCGCCAACGGTAGAACCGGTACCAATCGCTGTACTGTTTTCAGCACCGTTATTTACTTTAGATCCATTGCCAATCGCCGTGGAGTTTGTTGCATCCGTCCCTACATTAGCATCCTTGCCAATAGCGGTAGAACCGGAAGACTTGTCGCCAATAGTGGAACCGTTGCCGATAGCGGTACCATCCTTAGCACTGTCTTTTACATTAGCACCATTACCAATAGCAGTAGAGTTAGACGACTGATCACCAACGGATGCAGCCTTGCCAATGGCTACAGAACCATCAGAGTCTTTACCAATACTGGATTCACCACCAACAGCAGTAGAACCGGTAGAACCATCTTCGGTCTTGCCTGCTTCAATGCCTGCGCCTTTTAAAGCACCGGCAATATCTTGGACTTCTTTGGCTTTGTCTTCAGCTTTTCCTTGAGCTGCTTCGGCTTTACCCTGAGCATCTTCGGCTTTGCCTTGAGCTGCTTCGGCTTT
>NZ_AUAN01000017.1 GCF_000428745.1 Veillonella magna DSM 19857 | reverse complement strand
AATTTGAAGGCAAAAGTAGTAAAACCGCTTAGCGGTCTTCGCGTAGCCGAATACTATGGTTGCCATCTGCTTCGTCCGCAGGAAGAAACAGGTTTCGAAGACTTCCAGATTCCGACCAGCTTAGCTGACGTAATCAAAGCTATCGGGGCTACTCCGATTGATTTCTCTCGTAAACTTGACTGCTGTGGTTTCCATGCTGTATATCCGGCACATGATTCTGTTATGCGTATGACCGGCTCCATCAATGCTGATGCAGCAAAAGAAGGCGCTGATTGCGTAGTAACGCCGTGCCCGCTGTGCCAGATGCAGCTTGATATGTTCCAGAAGGAAGCAAAACAGTATGTACCGAGCGACAAAGATATGCCGATTATCCATATGAGCCAGCTCATTGGTTTGGCATTGGGCATCAGCCCGGCTGAATTGGGAATGACCAAACGTCATATGACCAGCACTGCCGCTTTAAACCGTTTCATCGGTGCATAGTTATATAATGTAAAACGGTAAAAGCCCGTTAGGAATTTATAGAGAATACGAAGCTTATTTAGCATGAAGTAGTTCTCGTAGCCCTAACGGGCTTTTTGTTGTACTTCGCGATAGGGTTCAAAAGTAAGTTGATAATAATATCCGAATGATTTTTAGTTTTGTTAATTTGAATGTTCGGATGTTTATATTGACCCTGTATAAGTCCTATGTTATTATTATAGCGGAATTATAAGTACAGTCTTTCACAGGAGGAGAGAATCGGCATGATCGCAAGATATACGAGAGAAGAAATGGGGCATATCTGGAGTGAACGTAATGAGTTCGATACGATGCTTCAAGTAGAAATTTTGGCTTGTGAAGCACAGGCAGAGTTAGGTGTGATTCCTAAGGAAGCGGCTAAGGTAATTCGCGAGAAAGCCGATTTTGAAGTGGAACGTATTCATGAAATCGAGAAGGAAACAAACCATGATATCATCTCCTTCGTAACAGCAGTAGGTGAACACGTAGGCGAAGAAGCGAAATACATTCATCTTGGATTGACCTCTACAGATGTAAAAGATACAGCATTGGGGTATATGATGAAGCAAGCATGTGATATTTTGTTAGCAGACTTGCATAAGTTCCATGATGTACTTCGTCGTCGTGCTGTGGAATTTAAATATACACCGATGGTAGGTCGTACTCATGGCATTCATGGGGAACCGACAACTTTCGGTCTTAAAATGTGCTTATGGATGGCAGAAATTGAACGTGATATTGAACGATTGGAACATGCCAAGAAAAATGTTGCAGTAGGTAAATTATCCGGAGCAGTAGGTACGTATTCAGTAGTTGATCCGTTTGTTGAAAAATATGTATGCGAAAAACTAGGCCTTGAACCGGTAAAAATTGCTACACAGGTAGTGCAACGCGATCGTCATGCGGAATTGTGTAGCACCATTGCTATCATTGGTAGCACACTGGACAAGATTGCTTTGGAAATTCGTCATTTACAACGTACGGAAGTACGTGAAGCAGAAGAATATTTCAGCCCGAAACAGAAGGGTTCTTCCGCTATGCCACACAAACGTAATCCGATTACATGTGAACGCATTTGCGGTTTGGCTCGTGTGTTGCGCGGTAATGCACAGGCAGCTTTGGAAGATGTAGCGCTTTGGCATGAACGAGATATTTCTCATAGTTCTGTAGAACGTGTAATCTTGCCGGATAGCACGATTACTTTGGATTATATGCTTCATTTGGTAACGCGCGTAATCGATAAGTTATTAGTGTATCCGGAAAATATGAAGAAGAATTTGGAATTGACCGGTGGGCTTATTTTCAGTCAGCGCGTGTTGACGGCGCTTGTTGATAAAGGAGCATTCCGCGATAATGCATATCGTTGGGTACAGCGTCATGCTATGGCTCGTTGGTTGGAAGGCAAGGACTTCTTAGCCGGTTTGAAGAGTGACGAAGATATTAAGAAGTATTTAACCGATGAAGAAATTGAAGCTTGCTTTGATCCGCATGCTATGTTGAAACATGTGGACACGATTATGGGACGTTTCGGTTTATAATTATTATTTGATGGTCGTGAGTAAGGTAATAAAAAAGGATGACCGTAGGGTCATCCTTTTTTATATTAACATTTTTAGGATAGGGGCATTACATGCCATGGGATAATTGGTTGCAAGGTTAGACATGTAATCAACAGATACGTAACTGATAGATACATATCCAATAGATACGTAATCAATAGATACGCAATCAATAAATACAACCAGCAAATATGTAATGATGCGTTTAGATATATTCGCATGCGTTTGTGCTTTGCAAGGATATCTAGAAACATTTATTACGGCAATAGCATCGGTGCTACGACGAAGCCTAAGGCTACGGCGATTACGATTGTTACTACACCGGGAAAGAAGAATGGATGATTAAAAATATATTTTCCGATTCGTGTGCTACCGGTATCATCCATCTGTACTGCTCCAAGCAAAGTCGGGTATGTCGGCAGGACAAACAACGCGGATACAGCGGAGAAGGATGCGATGATGATAGTCAGTCCCGAAGTGTCGTTAGCAGTAATGCCCATAGCTAAGATTACTGTTGGAATCAAAGCTTGTGTAGTCGCTGCCTGTGAGTAGAGAAGCATGCTGGCAAAGAAAAGGGCTACCGCCAATAAGAACGGGTAGGCCAATACCAGTTGGGTCGCTAAGGTTTTTATTTCGGGAATATGCCCTTTTACAAAAGTATCACCTAACCAAGCAACACCTAAGACACAGACGCAAGCGGATAAGCCGGATTTAAAGGTGCTCATTTCTACAAGACGAGCCGTGTCAATGTGACAGAATAAGGTAATTGCTGTTGCAATAGCCATCATAAAGCCTACGATAGCATCATTACGACCAAGAATGACCGGATGAATCCAAGCAAGGTTATTGGAAATTGCTGTTGCATATGCGACGATGGCGATGATGCCGATAAGAAAAATCAGCACGGAGCGTTTAGCGGTTGCCGGCAATTCTTGGTAGGCGCTTTCAGATTTCGGTGGCATTACATAGCCGTGGGCCAAGCGTTCTTGGTATACCGGATCATCGGAAAGCGTAGTAGATAGGAAGGTAGACATAATGAATGCCGTAATCATGCAAGCGGCATAGGTGGTAGGAATACAAATAGCAAGAAGCATCGGATAGGATACACCATAGGGTTCCAAGAAACCGCTCATTGCAATAACAGCTGCACTGACCGGACTGGCGGTAATGCCAATTTGGCTAGCAACAACGGCAATAGATAATGGGACGGACGGTTTGATGTTTTCACTTTTAGATACTTCGACAATAACCGGAATCATAGAAAAGGCTGTATGACCGGTTCCCGCCAATAGAGTCAGTACATAAGTAACTGTTGGTGCTAAATAATTAATATGCTTAGGATTGCTGCGCAAAATTCGTTCTGCTACGCCGACGAGATAGCCTAAGCCACCGGCCAGTTGTAATGCACAGATAGCAGCAATGGCCGACATAATGATGAGGATAACATCCCAAGGAATTTGTCCTGGGTTCATGCCCATGCCCAACGTGAGGAAGACAACACCGAGACCGCCGGCATAGCCAATCCCCATGCCGCCAAGGCGGACACCAAGAAAGATAGCGACCAATACAATGATGATTTGAAGGCCTACATACAAGTCCATAGTATACATCTCCTTTTTTATAACAGCTTGTACGCCTCAAGTATACAACTACGTACATCATAGCACTTACTTATAAAAATAGCTATGAAAACAGGAGTATTCAGAAAATATAATAATGATATTTATAGGAGTCCTGAGTAGTTAGAGGCAAATACGTCAGAGTGTTAGAGAGCGCTGGATAATATAATGGAAAAATAGATAGGGTGTTTCGGGAGAGTTAATCAGAAAGTGCGCAGCAATAGACTTAGAAGAATCCGTGATAAGCGATTAATAATCAGATGTCGAGAATGATATAAATGTGTTATAATGAAGTGTAAAAGCACGGCAGTATGGTAAGGACTGCGTGAAATGGAGGGTTAAACGTATGGCAACCAGTATGGTAATCGGCACCCAGTGGGGTGATGAAGGTAAAGGTAAAATCGTTGACTATTTAGCAGAACAGGCAGAGTTTGTTGTTCGCAGTCAAGGTGGTAATAATGCAGGTCACACCGTTGTGGTTGATGATAAAGCATTCGCATTGCGCTTGCTTCCAAGCGGTATTTTATATGATGGTAAAACAAATGTTATTGGCTCCGGTGTTGTGGTAGATCCGAAGGTGTTGTTAGGTGAAATCGCCAATCTGGAAAAGGAAGGTAAAAGTGCTAAGTCTCTTCAGATTTCCGACCGTGCTCATGTAATTTTGCCATATCATAATCGTCTTGATGAAGCAGAAGAATTGTCCAAGGGAGATCTTAAGATCGGTACGACAAAGAACGGGATTGGGCCTTGCTATGCGGATAAAGTAAATCGCGTAGGCATCCGTATTTGTGATTTAATGGATGAAGACGTATTTAAGGAAAAGTTAGCTTATAATGTGAAAGTAAAGAACAAGATGCTAACAGCAGTGTATGGCGTAGATCCTGTTGATTATGACACCATTTTAAAAGACTACTTGGGCTATGCTGAAAAGTTACGCCCGTATGTAACTGATACTAACTTCACTGTAGTGGATGCCGTAAAAAGTGGTAAAAAGGTATTGTTTGAAGGCGCACAGGCTACTATGCTTGATCTTGACCACGGTACCTATCCATTTGTAACCAGTTCACATCCGGTGGCCGGTGGTGCCTCCGTAGGTTCCGGTGTAGGACCTAATTATTTAAATAATATTGTAGGCGTTGTAAAAGCGTATTCTACTCGCGTAGGCGCAGGTCCGTTCCCATCTGAATTATTGGATGAAGCCGGTGATTATCTCCGTGAAACCGGTCATGAGTTCGGTACCGTAACGGGACGTCCGCGTCGTACCGGCTGGCTTGATTTGAAGGTAGTAAGCTATGCAGCCGATTTGAATAGTCTTGATTATTTGGCTATTACGCGCCTGGATATCTTGGATCAGTTGCCGGAAGTTAAAATCTGTGTCGGTTATACGAAGAATGGTCAAGAAGTTAAAGGGTTCCCGGCCAGTCTTAAGGAATTGGAAGCTTGTGAACCGGTATATGAAACCTTACCGGGATGGCAGACAGATATCAGCGGAATTCGTACGTATGAAGAATTGCCGGAAGCAGCACGCCGTTATGTAGAACGTATTGCGGAAGTAACCGGTGTTAAACTGGGCATTGTATCTGTAGGTCCTAACCGCAATCAGACCATCGTATTGGAAGAAGTATTTAAATAAAAATTATAGTACCTGTGAAGAATATGCCATGTAAATATATGGTGTAATATGTAATAGAGTACAGTAGAATATATGCGAAAAACTCCCATCAGGAGATTAGGTTCAGCTAATGTCCTGGTGGGAGTTTTTTTATATATCGATAAGAAAAAAGAATAAGTGGTAATAAATTAATAGGGAGCGCCTTTGGCTGCAATAAGTTTTTCAATGATGGTTCCAAATCGACGGAGAATTTGCTTTATTTTTTCTACGTGCTCCGCGGTACCGTCGAAGACGATAAAACTAATGCTTAAGGCAGCCACAATTTTTCCATTTATACGTAATGGTCTGGCAATACATCGAGCATATTTGGTGATTTCTTCTTCTTCGTAGGTGAATTCATCGTTGTTATCTTTATGGATGTCTTTATATAAATCATCTACAGTAGCCAATGTTTTATCGGTAATAGCAGGTAGGTTTGGAGGGAATAATGTATGAAGTTCTTTAATCGTGTGGTCGTATAATAAAGATTTACCAAGTGCAGTGGCATAGGCAGGGAGATGTTTACCAACAGCGGAAATTAGACGTAACGGTTTTGAACCAGTAACTTTTTGTAAATATATAATACTATCGCCATCAAGTACGCCAAGATGTACATTTTCATTGCAGAGTGAGGCCATTACTTCCATTTGATCACGAATTAAATCCAAAACATCCCCGGTATATTGATATGTATTGCCAATAATATATGCTTGGCGTCCTATAGAGTAACGCAATGTTTCATTATCACAAATAAGATATCTACAGTCTACTAATGTTTTTAGGATAGGGGTCAATGTGCTACGCGGACATTCCATAATTTCAGCGATTTCTGAAAGTGTAGCTCCACGTGAGGTACTGGCAACAGCTTCCAACAATTTTATAACTCGAAGCGTTGGTTTATGCTGGGTTGCTGATAGGGTTATATTCATATGCATCACTCCTTTTATATACTTCTAAAATACACTATGTAAGGGGATAACGTCAAATGTACGAATATACGTAATAATATGCTTTTTGAGAAAATGCTATAGAGGAATCAGTGGGTATATGCTTAAAAGATATTACGTATATACATAATTAATTGATTTTTTCGGAATACAACAGTACTATATACCTGTAGATGTTACGAAAATACGAAAAACATATATTTTTACGTAAATTGATTATAGAAGAGTATAGTGAGCATAAATTTATAGTAAGGAGGATTTACTATGAAAGCAGTTCATGTAGGTCACAACGATAATGTGGCCACTGCAGTTGAAAAGCTTATTCCAGGTGAGATAGTGATGGGAATAACGATTGAGGAGAAAATACCTAAAGGACATAAATTTGCAACAGAACCGATTGCTAAAGGAGAACCGATTATAAAATATGACTCTCATATTGGTATTGCTAGTGTAGACATTAAAGCTGGGCAATGGGTGCATGTTCATAATATAGAAGGTGAACGTGGACGCGGTGACGTAGACAATATGGTTCGTCATATCAAACAAGATGTTCACAGAGATAGAAGTGTAATTGGTGTAGATACGACGTATGCACTTACAGGTTATAGACGTGGCGATGGTAGCTTCGGATTTCGGAATCATGTATTGATTTTACCTACAGTACACTGTGCTAATAAAGTAGTAGAACGAATTGCAAATTCTGTTGCGTGGACGGATGCACCACATCGGGAAGATACAAAGGCTGTATATGTGACACACCAACATGGATGTAGTGAATTATCGTATGATGCTAGACAAACCATGGATGTATTAGTAGGTACTGCCACTAATCCTAATGTATATGGTGTTATACTTGTTGGTTTGGGCTGTGAAGTTATCCAAGCGAAAGATACTGCAGAAGAGATTAAAACTCGAGCCCCTTATAAGAAGGTAGAATTTTTGACAATTCAAGGTGAGGGCGGTACGGCAGCAGCTGTTGAAAAAGGAGTTAAGCTTGCTAAAGAAATGTTAGAAGAGGCTATGCAAGAAAGCCGAGTTCCGGGGACCTTGGCAGATGTTGTGCTGGGGACAGAATGCGGTGGCAGCGATAGCTTCTCAGGATTGACTGCAAATCCGTCGTTGGGAGTAGCCTCTGATATTGTTGTTACTCAAGGTGGCTCAGTGATTTTGGCTGAAACGACAGAACTCATCGGTGCTGAACATATTTTGGCACAGCGAGGTATTAACGATGATGTAAGTAAAGCAATTGTAGATACAATTACGGGATATGAACAGACTGTTATAGATTCTCATGCGGATATTCGTGGAGCTAATCCTAGTCCCGGTAATATTGAAGGTGGACTGAGTAGCATTGAAGAAAAATCTTTAGGCTGTATTTATAAGGCGGGGAATTCGCCGGTTGTAGCTGTTAAACCGTATGCAGCCCCGATTACGGACAAGGGATTAACTTTTATGAATACTCCAGGAAATGATATTGAGCAGCTAAGCGGCATGGTTGCGGGTGGTTGTAATATTTGTGTATTTACAACTGGTCGAGGTACACCGACGGGAAGTCCTGTGACACCGACGATAAAGCTTTCATCAAATACATTTACATTTAAAAATATGGCAGATTGCATTGATCTTAATGCCGGAGGCATTATTGATGAAGGTAAAACAATTGAAGAAGTTGGCAAAGAAGTTGTAGAGGAAATCATAGCTGTAGCCAATGGAAAACAAACTAAAGCAGAATTAAATGAGCAGAATGATTTTTCCATTTGGCGGCTAGCCACAACAGTGTAATTTTATATTGAAAATATGGTGAATATTGGTCGAGTGATGTGGCCAATGTGTAGATTAGGAGGCGTGTAGTTATGGATTTACAATTAAACGGCAAAGTGGTATTAATTAGCGGTGGTGGTAAAGGTATTGGTAGCGGTATTTCCTTATCGCTGGCTCGGGAGGGAGCAATACCAATTATCCTTTCACGCTCGGCTATTACTGAGGAATTTAAAAAGAATATAGAAGCAATTACTACGAATTATGAATTTATTCAAATTGACCTAAATGAAACAGAAAAAATACAAGGTATTGTAGATGACGTCGCTAAACGCTATGGCGGTATCTATGGTGTAGTTAATAATGCAGGAGCTAATGATAATAAGGCATTAGAAACGACTAGTTGGCAAGAATTTGAAAAAAGTTTGCATGGTAATTTAACGCATTATTACGAGTTAGTTCATGCTGCTGTTAAATATTTGAAAGCATCCAAAGGATCTATATTGAATATTTCCTCTAAGACAGCGCTGACAGGCCAGGGTAAAACTAGTGCGTATGCAGCGGCAAAGGGTGCTATTTTAGGATTGACTAGAGAATGGGCTGCGGCGCTTATTAAAGATGGTGTACGAAGTAATGCTATTGTCGTTAGCGAATGCTGGACTCCGCTTTACGCAAATTGGATTAAGACCTTTGATGATCCGGAGGCAAGAAAAAAGGTAATTACCGATAAGATTCCTTTCGAGCATCGCTTTACTACTGTTGATGAAATCGGTGACACAGCAGTATTTGTATTGTCCCCGAAGTCTTCACATACAACGGGACAATGGATATTTGTTGATGGTGGTTATGTTCATTTGGATCGTGCGCTAGATTAGGAGGTGGCCGGAATGGCTACAAAAACAGTGGAGGGACATGCTATGCAAACAAAACATACGACTACATCGATAGTGAGCAGTCGCAATATAAAAATTGCGTTTTGGCTAGTGACTTCGTTATTCTTCCTTTGGGGGTTTAGCTATGGTTTGCTAGACGTTATGAATAAAAATTTCCAGAATCACTTGGGAATTACTAAAGCTGTATCAGGTTTATTGCAAGCCGCATATTTCGGTGGATACTTTGTAATTGCTATACCGGCTTCTTTGGTGGCTACACGATTCGGCTATAAGGGTGGTATTATTATGGGTCTGGCACTGTATGCTATAGGTGCGCTCCTTATTGTACCTGCTAGTAATGCACAAAGTTTTAGCTTATTCTTACTTGCTTTTTTCATTATTGCATGTGGATTGGGAAGCTTAGAAACAAATGCGAACCCATATATAACTAAACTTGGCAAAGATGAAGATGCAGCATTTAGAATAAATATGGCACAGAGTTTTAATGGCGTTGGACAATTCTTAGGTCCTATCGTAGGCGGAGCTCTCTTCCTTTCTTTATCCCATGGGGACATTGAACAAAATATGGCTAATGTACAGATGGTTTATGTTGGCATTGCTGTTGTTGTGGCCGCAGTTCTACTTCTTTTTGTGATTAGTCGAATGCCGGAAGGAGCTGCAGTAACTGGTAATGATGCAGGAGAAGACTCTGATTCTGGAAGCTATAGTGCTCTTTTTGGATATCGTCATTTTAAGTTAGGCGTTTTAGCACAATTTTTGTATATTGCAGCGCAAGTTGGTGCTGGTGCTTTCTTTATCAACTATAGTGTTGAACATTGGCAGGGGTTACAGGATAGTCAAGCTGCATATTTCTTTAGTATTGCATTAGTAGCATTTTTATTGGGGCGTGTAGTGACAACACCGGTTATGAAAAAAGTAAAAAGTAATACAATTTTGGCGGTGTACTCTATTATTAATGCGGGGTTAATGATTGTATTGCAGTTCGTTCATGGTCTACCGGCCGTTATAGTTTTGTGGCTTTCCTTCTTCTTTATGTCTATTAGCTTCCCTACAATTTTTGCCTTGTCAGTTGTACGTATTCCGGATGGTTATGTAAAAAAAGCATCTAGTTTGCTAATTATGAGTATTGTTGGCGGAGCATTTATGCCGTTCTTTATGGGGCATGTAGCTGATATGTGGGGAACTGGTGCAGGATACTTGTTATTGCTGCCATGCTTCCTCTATGTTGCATGGTATGGGCTTAATGGTTCAAAACCGATTGAAAAATAAGGAGGCATATACATGCTTGAAGTTGTCGATTCTCACATTCACATTTGGAATTTAGATGTACTGAATCTTCCTTGGCTTAACTCTTGCGAAGGCGTAATTAAGCGTAGCTTTTCTATTGATGATGTAATAAAAGCGTATGGCCCGCATGATTTAAATTTCTTAGGTGGCATTTATGTTGAAGTGGACTGTGACGATGCGATTAAAGAGGATGATTATATATTTAATCTGAATAGCCCTAAAATACTAGCAAAGGTTATGCGAGCCCGTCATCTTTGTGGACATATGCGTCTACCCATAGGGATTGTCGGAGTGAGGGAGCCCTTGCATATTGATTCATCGCCTAGAGGACGTTGTTTGGAAACTAGTTTTATCGAAGGTTTAGAGGTTTTAGCAGCACAAGACTTGCTTTTTGAAAGTTGCAATCGACCTGGTGAATTGGAAGATATGTGGAAAACTGCATCACGAGTACCAGAAGCCAAAATAGTAATTAATCACTGTGGTAATGTAGAGACTTTATCAGAAGAATATAAGCGGGCTATGACAAAATTAGCAGCCTTGCCTAATGTTTACTGTAAAGTATCGGGATTTCCAACTTCAGATCCTAAATTCGTAAAAAATCTATTGGATTTTATAAGTGGTACTTTCGAACCTAATAAATTATTATATGCTTCAAATTATCCGGTAGTAGAGCAGTATGCCACGTTTGATGAACATTTACGAGCTGTAAGAGAATACTTTGAAGATAATCCAGATATTTTCTCAAAAAATGCTAAGAAGTTATATAAGTTGAATAAACCGCAAATTTTTGCATCTGTTATTAAACTACGGCCGGAAAAAGCAGAATATTATAAAAAACTTCATGCCGATCCCTTTTCGGGAGTCAATAAGATGATTCGTGCTTGTGGTATTACAAAATATCAGATTTTTAATAGAGATGATTTACTCTTTTCAATTATGGAATATACAGGTGATGATTTTGAATACGATATGACAAAAATGGCAGAAGATCCGGAGACACAGAGATGGTGGAAGGAAACAGATCCATGTCAAACTCGTATTGAAGGAGCCTACAAGCATGAATGGTGGGCAGATATGGATATGGTCTACGATTTAAACAAGAAAAAATAATCTAAATTATGAGATAAGTTAGACATATAGTTTTTAGCAATGTGTCGATAGTAGAAGGGGTGGTAGCTAATGAAGGCTAAGTATATTTGTCCTATATTAACTTCTATGAATGAGGATGGGTCCGTGAATTATGAGGAGATGCATGCTTTTTATGATCGCGTGTTACAAGCCGGTATTGATGGGATTCTAGTAGGCGGTAGCGCTGGTGAGTTTTACGCTTTCACTTATGATGAAATCCGTACATTTATTTTAGATGCGGTAAAATATATAGGCAATCGTGGTGTTGTTATTGCCGGTACGGGTAGAATGGCTAAATCGGAAACAATTAGTTTGTCGAACGAAGCATTACAAGCTGGAGCTGATGCAGTCATTGTTGTGGGACCTTATTACAGTGCTTGTAATGAGGATGATGTATATGCTTATTATGATGAAATTTTACAGGCTGTAAAAGGACCGGTATATTTATATAATTACTCTGAGAGAACAGGTTATGATGTATCGGCAGAAACGTTGTTAAAGCTTCGAGAAGCACATGATAATTTGGTAGGTGTGAAGGATACAAATCCGGTGTTGCGCCATACACAGCGATATATTCAATTTTTAAAACCTAGATTCCCAGACTTCCAGGTGTACACCGGCTATGATAATAATTGTATTCCTTCGGTTATTTCCGGAGGCGATGGCTGTATCGGGGCTATATCTAATATTAGACCGGATATTTGTGCAGACATTATTCGTTCTTTGGCATCTGAAAATATTTCGGAACTTACACGGCTACAACGTAGTATAGATAAATATTTTGCTTTATATGAAGTACACACCCCGTTTAATCCGGTTATGAAATGGGCTCTCAAGGAAATGGGGTTGCCGGTGCAAGAATATTGCCGTGTACCGATAAAACCATTAACGGACAAACAGAAAGAAGCATTGTCAAGTATGGCTAATGAGTTATGGCGGAAGGCATAGAAGAATTTATTATTGTAATGGAGGGGTTATATCATGGTTAATCGTATGATTTTAAATGAAACATCCTATTTTGGATTTGGCGCTGTTAATAAAATTGTAGATGAGTTAAAGGCAAATAATCTGAAGAAGGTGCTGGTGACTACTGATAAAGACCTAATCCGATTTGGTGTAGCTACGAAAGTAACGAAGTTATTGGAGGAAGCTAAGGTTGACTATGAAATTTTCGATGAGTTAAAGCCAAATCCGACAGTAAAAAATGTACAGGACGGAGTAGCTGCTTGTAAAAAAGCAGAAGCGGATTGTATTGTAGCTATTGGCGGAGGCAGTACGATCGATACCAGTAAGGCAATCGCTATTATTATGACTAACCCTGAATTTGAAGATGTAAGAAGTCTCGAAGGCGTTGCTAATACAAAGCATAAATGTCTGCCTATTATTGCTGTGACGACAACATCGGGAACAGCGGCAGAAGTAACTATTAATTATGTTATTACTGATGAGGAAAAGCAGCGCAAATTTGTTTGCGCAGACACTCATGATATTCCGATAGTGGCGATTGTTGATCCGGATATGTCTATGGGTATGCCAAAGGGATTATGTGCGTCTACTGGGATGGATGCTTTGGTACATGCGGTAGAGGGTTATATTACGAAGGGTGCCTGGGAAATGACAGATATGATGCATTTAAAGGCCATCGAAATTATTGGACGTTCTTTGCGTGCGGCCGTAGCAGGCGACCCTAAGGCTCGCGAAGAAATGGCATTGGGACAATACATTGCAGGAATGGGCTTTTCCAATGTAGGCCTTGGTATTGTTCACTCGATGGCACATCCTTTGAGTGCTGTATATGATATTCCTCATGGTAAGGCATGTGCAATGATGCTTACCGCGGTATTACAATATAATGCGCCCGCAACAGGAAGTAAATATCGTGAAATCGCTCGGGCTATGGGAGTAGATGGTGTAGATACTATGAGCGAAGCAGAATACCGTGAAGCAGCCATTGAAGCTATTCAGAAGCTGGCAGATGATGTAGAGATTCCTAAGAGTTTGGCTGAGGCCGGCGTAAAAGAAGAAGACATTGAATTTTTGGCGCAATCTGCTTTTGCAGATGTATGTACTCCGGGTAATCCGAGAGATACATCTGTAGAGGATATTAAGATGATTTACCGTTCTATCTTATAATGACTATAGGGTTGATAATGTCAGCGATTAATATATGAGGTAACAAGAGAATAAAGACATAATGAAAGGACCGATGCTATCAAAGGCTATCGGTCCTTTTATCATAATTAATATTATGCAATATATACTTTTAAAAATTGCTCCATAAAAGGGTTTCCCCGTCTACGCATCGCATAGACGGGGAAAGAGCATTCAAACAATTATAGTAAATGGCTAATATAGCCGCGAAGTTGTGTAATACATACTAGAGGACAAGCATAGGAGTATGTTTATCACTAGTGCATTTAAATGTAACGTATTGTTTTATACCTGCGGTGCTGTGCGAGATAAACGAAGATCGTCCAGCATACGAAGATCTTCCAACGGGGAACGGCCTCCGGTTGTCAAATAGCCACCGACCATGATGCCGTTCAAGCCACCGGTAAGAGCTAAGGCCTGTAAATCACGGAGGTTTACTTCGCGACCACCGGCAGTACGAATCTGAGCATTTGGCAAAATGAAACGGAATACAGCAAATGTACGGAGAATTTCCAAGGGAGCCAAAGGCTTGTTGTGTTCAAACGGTGTATTCTTAATCGGATTTAAAATGTTAAGCGGCACGGAATCAATACCGAGACGTTTTAGTTCAAATGCCATTTCTACACGTTGTTCTAAGGTTTCGTTTAAACCGAAGATACCGCCGGAGCACACGCGGATGCCGGCTTTTTGCGCATTGGCAATGGTACTCATTTTATCCTTATATTCATGAGTTGTACAAATATCCGGGAAATGGCTCGGTGCGGTTTCAATATTGGAATGATAACGGGTAACACCAATCTCTTTAAGTTGCACGGCTTGCTCATACGTGAGGAGGCCGAGGGAGCAACAAATTTCCAATCCGGTTTCTTTGCGGATACGCTTTAAGGCGCTGAGGATTTGTTCAAATTCTTTTGGATTACTTGTATTGCGACCGCTGGTTACGATAGAGAAACGGATAGCACCGGCTTCCTTTGCTTTTTTCGCAGCAGCGACAATGTCTTCCTCATCCATGAAGGGATATACGGTTACCCCTGTGTCATGGTGGGCAGACTGTGCACAGAACTTACAGTTTTCCGGGCATTTGCCGGAGCGTGCATTGACAATGGCACACAGGTCAACTTCATTACCGTTAAATTTTTGACGAATCTTGTCGGCCATAGCTAATAAAATCATGGTATCTTCGTCAGATGTATGAATTAATTCTTCCGCCTCTTTACGAGTGATTTCGCCACCGTCCAATACCTTTTGTGCGTAGGCGATAATCCGTTCGTAGCCGGAAAGATTGTCGGTTGTCTGATTTGTTACAGTTGTCATACTTACACCTCTACCTCTAATTCCTATATGGCATGAATTCTGCCGTTGGCTTTATTATAAACGCCCTTGTTTTCATAGTCAACTGAAAGTTAAATGAAAGTTAACAATAATAAAGAGGGTAGCATATCAGTGAACCAGAATTTTTGATATAAAATTTTATTTCTGTTAAATGATAGATACTATAGACGGTTATAAAAGATAGATGGTTATAAAAGTAAAGAGTATAAAATATAATTTCTGATGGGGACAGATATTATAAATCAGGGAGGTGTGATACAATAGAAGTCAATGAAAAGGTCAACAAAGGCCGCGGTTGTTCAATGATACAAGAACAAAAGAGGTGACGAAGATGCTGGCATTGGATCGAGAGTCGGCAGAGCCATTATATGAACAAATATATAGATATATAAAGGAAGCTATCGAAGGAGGCCACTTTGTGGCAGGTACTCGCTTGCCCTCGGTTAGAGCGTTGGCCGCAGAAAATGGTGTCAGCAAAATAACGGTAGAGCAAGCCTATGTACAATTAGCAGCGGAAGGATATATTCGTGCGCATAACCGTTCACCTTATGAGGTATTGGATTTACCTTATTATGAGGAGGTAACGTCAACATTACTACCTACTGAGAAGAGTAAGCGTGTTGGTGCTGAAGAAGATAATCATGTGAGTGCACAGGCAATGGAGCGTATGAAACCTGTTGTATATTACAATTTTGCTACCGGGGCTATGGATCCGGAGGGATTTGATTATACGCGTTGGAAACGGTATATAGGTTACGTATTGCGTGAACCGGAACGACTCATGGGTTATGGTGATAGTCAAGGTGAGAGTGTATTGCGAGAAAATTTGGCTACTTATTTACAAGGGGCTCGTGGTGTGCAATCGACAGCTGATCGAATTATTATCGGCAGTGGTACGCAGTCATCGGTAGCTGTGACGGCCTCTCTGTTACGTCGGCGAGGTCTTCGACGCATAGCTGTGGACAGTAGCTTGTACAATGTTATCATTGGCGTGTTTGAAGACTGCGGCTTTTCCGTGATTACCGTATCGCAGGATAGCGAAGATTTAGTGCAACGGTTAGTGGATGAACGGATTGAAGTATTTTATTGTACGCCATCGCATGGTGACAGCCGAGGACGTGTTATGTCGGTAGCACGTCGTAAAGAGTTGTTGCGTTGGGCATCTTTATCGAAGGCATACATTATAGAAGATGATTATGATAGCGAGTTGCGGTATTATGGAAGACCGATGGCTTCTTTACAGGGGTTAGATAAGGAAGAGCGTGTTATTTATATAGGCACGCCATCAAAAGTGTTACCACCATCCATTCGATTGAGCTATATGGTATTGCCACAAGACTTGATGGATGATTTTATTAAAGGTAAGGAGAGGTATCGGCAGAGTGCGGGGGTAATGGAACAGCTCGTATGGGCGCGATATATTGAAGCCGGTGAGTGGAGTAAGCAGATTCGGCGTTTACGAAAACACTATGCGGAAAAAAGTCGGTATATGGCAAAGCTGTTGATGACGTATCTCGGCGACAGTATTATTGTAACAGCACCGGAAGGCGGCGTTTATATCGGGGTAACAGTTCATACGGTATTGCCGAAATCACTCGTTACACAACGGGCTCTTGCTGCCGGGTTAGCGGTTAAAGAGGATCGTACTGTTGATGGAGTTAGTTATTTATTGTCATTTAGTGCCATACCGACACAACAGTTGGAAAAAGCCGTTATGCGATTGGCAGCGGCGTGGAAGGGAATTTAGAAGGATGTTATCATGACTATACCATTTCGATTTATACAATGCGGGGATCTTCATTTGGGGGCTCCGTTTGGATATTTAAAGACGCTGGGACGACAAGCGGATGAGGCTGTGCGATATGCTACATACCGGGCTTTTGAAGGTGTGGTGCAGTTGGCGCTGGATGAACAAGTGGATGCGCTTCTTATTACCGGCGACGTATACAATAGTGATGACCATAATTTGGAAGCACAGGTACGGTTTGCTCGGGAATGTGAGCGCTTACAGGAGGCACACATTCCGGTATTTATGGTGCAAGGTAATCACGATCCGGCAGAAAGCTGGCAAGCACATGTTAATCTGCCAACGAATGTACATATTTTTTCGGCAGATGAACCGGAGAGACGCAGTCTCATCGTGCAAGGTCGTGAAGTAGCCGGTATTTACGGTATGAGTATTAGCCGAAAAAATAGTGATGTGGACCTGGCATCACAAATCAAAGTGCACGCGGACGATGTATTTTCTATCGCTCTCATTCATGGCACCGTCGGCAGTCAACCGAATCATGTGACTACGGCACCTTGTTCTATGGATACTTTGCTGCGTTCACCGATTAATTATTGGGCGTTTGGACATATTCATAAACGGCAAGTACTACATGAAGTACCTTATGTGGTGTATGCCGGTAATACGCAAGGGCTGCATGGCAAGGAAGTTGGTCCCAAAGGGTGTTATTTAGTGACGGTTGGTGGTAATGGCCGTGTGTTGCTTGATTTTAGAGAAACCGGTGCCATTCGTTTTGCTAAAAGCCATATTGATATTACGGGGCTGCGTACATCGGCAGAGTTGGAAGAAATGATTCGGCATAAGAAGGAAATGCTCAGAAAAGGAAAAAAACCGGTGTTACAGGAAATTGTACTTACCGGATCGGGGCCGCTGCATCGTGCCGCTGCGGATGAGTCTACTCGGCAGATGTGGATGGAAGCAGCTCGTGATGAAGAAGCACATCGTATTCATTTTATTCTGCCATATCGCATAATAGATGACACATGGCCGGAAATTGATTTAGCCGAACGACGCCAGTTACATGATATGGTGGGCGATTATTTGGCGGCCTATGATGCGGCAGTAGCTGATGGTAGCGATGAAAGCATAATAAAGTTGCGCGATACAGTATTAGCCAGACCGGAAACAAAACGATTAGGTTTGTATCGCCATATGTTGACCCCGGAATTGGTGCGACGAGCACTACGACGTGCCGAAACAGAAGGTGCATTGCGGTTGTTGGGAGATTCCTATGAAGATTGATGAAGTATATATAAAAGAATTCGGTCCGTATCGCGACTGGTCGTTTACACCGAAAACAGATGGTGTACAGCTTATTTACGGACCTAATGAAAGTGGTAAGACATCGTTACTGGAAGCGGTGCGATCATTTATTTTTGGTAAGCGAGGTAAGACCTATAAGGAAGGAACGGGTCATGTCACGGTTACTCACAAAGATAAGAGTTATCACATCGGTCGACGTCATAAAAAATTAGATTTTTATCCGTTGGGCGGTGAAACATTGACAGAGGAACCGTCACAGTTATGGTGGCATGGGCTCGATAAGAAAACTTACGATCGAATTTTTGCGATTACCCTGGAAGATTTGCAAGGGGCGGATATTCTAAATGAAGTGGATGTACGCATTCGTTTCTTTGGCGGTGAAGGCGGTGAGCAATTCAGCCGAGCTGTTAAGGATATTGATAAAGCAGCAGCTGATTTATTGGTAGCTTCTTCTAATGGTAAGCGGCGCATTAATGTGCTCATGGATGAATTGGCACAGTTGGACACGCGACTGAAAGAGTTGGGAAAGCATGAAGAAACATATACAAAATTGCAGCAACAATTAGAGGGGACGGCGGTAACAGAGAAAGAGTTGCGTGAGCGCATAGAGGAATGGCGTGAGTATGCGTCCAGCATTGAATTGGTGCTTAGAGCATGGGATGTTTATAAGCGTGCGGAAGAGGCAAAAGCTAAAATCAATGTTTTGACGGATACTACCGAATTAGAACGAGATGCCTTCATGGCTTTGCAACAGGAAATAGACCAGTGCCGTGAGCATATGCGTATTTGGCGTGGTAAGGAAGAAGGTTTGGTGCCGGATAATTTTGCTCCCGATGATGCTATCGGTATTTACGGACAGGAAATAGAAGACCTGATGCAGGAAGTGTCTAAGTGGACACAGCTTCAAAAGGAATGTGCCGAAGGGGAGCGTTATTTAACTAAGGTTAGAGAGCAATTGGAGTTATCGCGCAAGCTGCATACGGCATGGCGTACTGACGAAGAAATGCCGGCAGAGATAGATTGGCGACGCGGTGAAATGATTGCGCAAAAGTTACGTAGTGCCCGTGAGGCGTATATGAGTTGGCAACGACGTGAGCCGGTAGCTCCTGCGGATGCTACATTGCAGGTACAGATGAAAAAGGAAGAGCATCAATTAGAACGTATCAAACAAGGGACGACTCTGGTGAAAGAAGCCTACGAAAAACGAAATGAAGCTATGGCAGCATTAGATGCTGTAAAGCGCCAAGCACCGTCAATAAAGGGATGGTATGCCGGTGCGGCATTGGCTATTCTCGTCGGGATAGGGATAGCGGCAATTTGGCCGATGATGCCTTTTACCTATATAGGTTGGGGATTGATCGTTCTCGGAATGATGGTTAGTGGCTACGGTTATTATGGCAATTATCGTTATCAGCTACGATGTAAGGACGCTGAGAGTCAGTTGCACCGCAGCGAAGAACAGCAAGAGGCACTTAATCGTGAATATGGGCTAGGTGTACCTCATGACAAAGCGGCGATGGATGCTATAGAAGAAGCGTATGCTACATTACGGGGAGCGTTGGGCAGTAATAATATAGAATTAGCTAAGTTGTACAGCTATGAGCAGCAGCGCACGGCATGGATGGAAGAAGGCAAGGCATTAGAAGCTAAGGGTAGTGCTGCTATGGAGGAATGGCTGGAATGGCTCCCAACGGCGGCAAAGAGAACATTGACGGACAGCGATTTTTTTGGAATGAAGCAAGAGTACGACAGCTATCGTGAGCAGCAAAATACATATAAAGGATATGAAAAACGGTTAGCCGAGTATAAGGAAATGTTACAGCATATCGAGTCACAGGCAAGAATGTTATGGGAAAAGTTAGAATTTAATGCGCCGGTGACCCCGATTGAGCTGCGCCGGTTGTATAGTTTGCTTAAATCCTACCGCCAGAATCAAGCGCGATGGGAACAAAAAGAGTCGCAACGACGGAATTATCGTGAAGAATATGATCACTGGAACCGGAAAGAAAAAGAATTGCTTCTTGAACAATCTTTGCTTTTACAAAAAGCGGGGATTGCTACAGCCGGTGAATATCGTCAGCGCCTTTTAAAACAGGAGCAGTATAGGCAATGGGTGACCATTTATCAGCAAAGCAAACGACAACTGGAGCTGTTGGCTCCTCAATCAGAAAATAATGAGCTTCTCTATCGTCGACTGCAAGGCAGTGACAAAGGAAAATGGACGGCAGAATATGAACGCAGTACCGGTGAAATCCGAGGCTTGGATAGTCAGTTGACGGCACTTTATGAAGAACGGGGGCAACTACAGGAAGCGATGAATAGTTTGGCCGGTGATGCTACTTTGGCCAAGGCGTTGCAGCAAAAGGCGCAGTTGGAAGGTGAGTTGCGCGATGCTTTGGAGGATTGGACTACACAGGTTCTCATTGCTCATTTTATGGAGGAGGCACAGCAATCATATGAAAAAGACAGGCAGCCGCAAGCGTTGGCGAAAGCATCGGAGTATATCCGCATATTGACGGATGGCAAATATCGTCTTGATACGGAAGCAGCACCACAGGCGATTTATTTGTTGAATGAGCATGATGAACGATTAGATATGGCTCATTGGAGCAGTGGCTTAGCCGATCAGGTGTATTTAGCATTGCGGTTGAGTTTAGCCCATACGTTCGGTAAGCGCATTGAGCCTATGCCTCTTATCTTAGATGATATTTTGGTGCGGTTTGATGAAACAAGACAGCAACGGGCCTTGGCATTGCTCAAAACCATAGCGGAAGAAACGCAAGTTTGGATCTTTACTTGTCAAAAATCTACTTTGGAGTTAGCAAAAGAGCTGACGGGTATTACTTGCTATGAATTGGCGCAAGATGGCATGATTTTGGCTTAAATTGAAGTAGTATACTCAGTAAAAAAATTTGAAATAGGATAAGCACTTAATAGTATAGTTGGAAAGATACTAAGACGCTGTCGGTAAAGGGTGCATACATAAAAATAAAAGGCAGTCATTTTGATAACGGCTCGGATGAGAGAAGGAGCCTGTTATCACAGGATGACTGCCTTTTTATATTACGTGTTTGTAATAGTTAATAATCTATTACATCGTTGACGCATTATAGGTTGTTGTGTCATTGGTGGTATTTTCTTTCTTTAGCGTTAAGATGAGCAGACCTGCTAAGAACATGCAGCCACCCATAACAAGGTAACCGATAGTAAAGGAACCTGTTGTCTGATTTAAGAAACCTAACATATAAGGTCCGACCCAACCACCGACATTACCAGAGGAGTTGATAAGTCCCATTGCTCCGGCTGCGGCAGCACCGGATAGGAACGTTGTCGGCATAGTCCACCAAACACCCATACCGGCATAGACGCCAATAGCCGAGCAGCAAATGAAGAATAAACTTACCAACGGATTCGGACTGAACGGAGTAGCGGCAAGACCGGCAGCCCCGATAAAAAGTGGTACGGCGGTATGCCAACGTTTTTCTCCGGTTTTAGCAGAAGAATGACCGCACCATACTTGTACGATAAGAGCGGCGGTCATTGGGAATACAATGGACCAACCTACAAGACTCGGAGACCAACCGGAGAGTTGCTTTAATACCTGTGGCATCCAGAAGCTGAATCCCCAGAAGCCGATAACCCATAAGAAATAGATAAGACATAAACGCAATACTTTAGGATCTGTTAAAGCTTGTAAGGTAGTGTATTTTTTTACTTTTACTTTATTAGCTTCTTCTCGTTCCAGTTCGCGAGCAATGAATGCCTTTTCTTCCGGAGTTACCCAGGAGGCTTCTTGGGGAGTTGCTTTCATCCATTTAGCAAAAACGAAGGCGAAGATGAGTGCCGGTACAGCTTCAACAATAAACAGTGTCTGCCAGCCGTGAAATCCGAATACGTTTAATTCCAAGAGAACACCGGCTAAAGGAGCACCGATGATGGTAGAGATAAGTAAGGATGTCAGCATCAGAGAAATAGCTTTTGCACGTTCTTGCGGTAAAAACCATTTGGGGATGAGCAGTGAATAAATAACTGGATATAAGGACGCTTCGCAAAGCCCCAACAAGAAACGATATACATAGAACTCGAGTTCCGTGCTCATAGTAGTCATTAAAACGCAGACGAGGCCCCAGCTAAACATGATACGTGCTACCCAGTGCATAGCATTAAAGCGAGCAGCTAGTAGTGAGGCAGGAACTTCAAAGAGTACATAACCAACGAAGAAAATACCTGCACCGAGACCGAATACTTCCGGTGATAACCAGGAAAGGGTGTCCTTCATCGTCATGCCGGCGTAGGCAATATTGACGCGATCGAGAAAAGCGATGACCGATACTAGAAATAAAGGCAAGACAACGTGCAGCATACGACGACGTTGAAATGAGTGTAAATCGACACCGGCATCGGCGGCCGGATTTGTGGCTTCATAAGGTGAAGCGTAGGACGCAGAATTGTTTGACATACGAATCCCTCCAAATACTCTCTCTTTGATAAATAAAAAAGCACCTCATCGTTTAACGATGAGGTGCTTTCGCGTCCCATCGTCACGACGAATGGGACCCAAGCACAGGTAACTGTTTACCTGGCTCCGGTCCTATGAGGTGCAATAATAATAATTGTGGAATTTACCGCATGGGTATAGGTCATCGTATATGTAGTTGCCATGAGTAAATCCCTCCTTTATTATGTAAAAACAAATTTGATATGTACTCTTTGTGAGTACTTCTGTAGTGTAACACTGGTTTTTGCTTGTGTCAACACTTGATTTCCTCTTCAGAAAAATAGATGTCCGTAATATATACCTACTATAGGCTTATCACGTGCAAGAGAAAAAACTTTAATTTTTTCATATACACGAAGACTAAAATTTTAATTTCGGGAAAAATATAACGAAGTTATTCCTTTACTTCCAATTCGGAATTAATCTGTGCATAAATAAGCAGGGTAAAAACGCCGGTACCGCCGATGATATTGCCAAGCCCTGTTGGCAAGAGAAAACGGAAAAAGTAATCATACATGCTTGCTTTATCGCTAAGTACGGCATAAAACATTTCTGCGGAACCTACAACAATATGGGTAAAATCACCGAGCGCAATAAAATAGGTGAAGAAGGCGATGATAAAAAAACTAAAATTTCGTGCAGATGGCATCATCCATACAATAGCGGCAATCAATATACCTGAGGGAATGCCACGCAAAATATTTTCTGTAGCGGTAAAGTGAGCTACGTGATTGGCAATGCTTTGTAGTTCGGCCGTAATAGCCGGAGATACAACTTGAGGCAATGTTAAAAATGAAGATGCCAATGCGGTGCCAATGAGATTTGATACCAATACAATAATCCATAAACGTAAAAGAAAAATTAATTTTTGGGTAGAGAAAGGTTTACAAATAGGTACTACCGTGGTGATAGTGTTTTCCGTAAATAACTGCATACGACCCAAAATAACCAGAATGAAGCCTATGGTATATCCCCATTTGGCAATTAAAGGCATCCATGCTTCATGGGGCAATACAGATTGCAAGAGCGCCATGCAGAAAAAAGAAAATGTGATAACTACACCGGCAGCAATGCCCGAAAAAATCAGTGATTTGGCGGGACGGAGTAATTCTTCAATGCCGTCGCGTCGAATAATTTCAAAAATAAGATGTGGTGATAATCGCTCGTATTCTTCAACGATAACCCGTTCGCGATGAGAAAGATCAACCGCATTAATTTCACTGGCAGCTACGTCCTCCTTGCGTTCATTTAAAATTTCTTTTATTTTTGATGTCATAAAAACCTCCGTTACGTACTTACGTGATAGCTATAAGAAACAGGAATACCGTAGGTGGTATTCTTTGAAAATTTGATAATCATTATTGATAATATAATTATAGTAGCATGAATAGGTACATGGGTGCAATTTTTATGGATACAAAAAACAGATTAGAACATGAGATAAATGCATATGGGTATTACATATTTCTATGTGCATTTTAGGAGAGACTTTATTATACTGTGATTAGACTATTTTCTATAGAATTTTAAGAGAGCAGTTATATGCCGCGTGTACGAGCAATGGGTAATGGTACCGAATACATGGAAAAAGGTCTGTAACAATAGCCCCGTTAATCCTGTGATGAAGGCATCATATATGATGAATGCAGGACTGGAGCATGTGACGGTAGAGAGGAGAAAGGGATATGAGTCAAGAAATGAGATACAACAGCCAAATAGAATCACAACGGCAAGAACAACAGGTATTGGAAAAACATGGCCTCTATAGCAAATCTTATGAAAAAGATGCTTGCGGCATGGGATTTGTTGTAGATATTAAAGGGCGTAAATCACACGATATTATTGACGATGGTCTACGCATTTTAGAACGTTTAGAACATCGCGGTGCCCGCGGGGCCGATGCGTCAACTGGGGATGGCGCAGGTATTTTGGTTCAGATTCCACATGAATTTTTCCGCCGTGAATGTGAAGTCTTGGGTTTCACTTTGCCACCGGCCGGTAGTTACGGTGTAGGAATGGTATTTGCCCATCGATACGAAGATCTCCGTAAAAAGCAAAAGTCTATTTTAGAGGATATCGTTCGTGCGGAAGGTCAGATTGTATTGGGCTGGCGTGAAGTACCGGTAGATTCTCATGTAGTCGGTGCTGAAGCGGCCGCGATTCGACCGTGGTTTATTCAAATTTTTATCGGTAAAGGTCCGAATGTTATGAATGACCAAGAATTTGAACGTAAACTGTATGTTATTCGTAAAGAAGCAGAAAAACAAATTATTCCTATCAGCAAGGCGGAAAGCAGCGATTTTTACATTGCTAGTTTATCAGCCAAGACGATTGTGTATAAAGGTATGTTGACACCGAAGCAGCTTCGGAATTTCTATCTTGATTTATCAGACCTTGATTTCACTTCGGCGTTGGCCATGGTGCATTCACGTTTTAGTACGAATACGTTTCCGAGTTGGGCTAGAGCGCATCCGAACCGTTTTATTGTGCATAATGGAGAAATCAATACAATACGTGGGAATATCAACTGGATTAATGCGCGGGAAGGAAAGGCACAGTCTGAGTATTTCCCGGACATAAAAAAAGTATTCCCTGTTGTAGACGATACCGGATCGGATTCGGCTATGTTTGATAACACGTTGGAATTTCTATATATGACGGGGCGTAGTTTGCCACATGCAATGATGATGATGATTCCGGAACCATGGGAAAAGAATACCTTGATGAGCGAAGAAAAGCGTGCTTTCTACGAGTTTAATAGTTTTATGATGGAACCGTGGGATGGCCCGGCAGCCATGGGTTTTACGGATGGTACGGTTATTGGTGGTGTACTTGACCGTAACGGCTTGCGTCCGTCCCGCTATTATGTAACGGCAGATGATCGTTTAATCATGGCTTCCGAAGTTGGTGTAGTGAATGAAGCTGCCGAAAATATTCGTTATAAAGGTCGTTTGGAACCGGGAAAGATGCTGCTCGTAGATACGGAAGAACAGCGTATTGTGTCCGATGAAGAAATCAAGCAACGGATTGCTACGAATAAACCTTACAAGGAATGGATTGCGGAACATATTATTCATATGGATGAAGTGACGCCCGCTTCGACGGATAGTATACCCGTTATTGATAATTTAGTACAGCAACAGCAAGCGTTCGGTTATACCAGTGAAGATATGGTGCGCGTGTTAATCCCGATGGCGAAGGATGGCAAGGATCCGGTCGGTGCTATGGGGGCTGATGCACCATTGGCCATTTTATCGGAACAGCCACAATTACTTTATAATTATTTCAAGCAACTTTTTGCGCAGGTAACAAATCCACCGATTGATGCGATTCGTGAAGAAATGGTAACCTCCACTAAGGTTATGTTTGGTAATAGCGGAAATATGACGGAACCGAATAAGGAAGGTACCTATAGTGTATCTTTGGACAGCCCGATTTTAACCAATGAAGATTTTGCGGCGATTAAGCAGTTGGATTGTCGTCGTATGAAATCTACCACTTTGCCTATTTTGTTTAATCCAAATGAAGGTGCCGATGGGTTGCGCAAAGCGTTAAAGGACGTGTGTGAAGCGGCAGAAGCAGCAGCGCGTAGCGACTATAATGTACTTATTTTATCCGACCGTGGTGTGGATGAAACCCATGCACCTATTCCTGCTCTTTTGGCAGTAGCAGCGGTACATAATCATTTAATTCGTAAAGTCTTGCGTACGGATATAGGGTTGCTGTTGGAATCCGCAGAACCGCGTGAAGTACATCATTTCTGTACGCTTATCGGATATGGTGTTACCGCAGTCAATCCATACTTGGCACTGGAAACCGTTAAGGATTTACAAGCAAAGGGACGCTTAGGATCTATTAGTGCCGAAGAAGCAGAAAAAAATTATATTAAAGCAACCGTTAACGGTATTTTAAAAGTTATGTCTAAAATGGGGATTTCCACAGTACGCAGTTATCATGGTGCACAAATCTTTGAAGCAGTAGGCCTGAACAGTGACTTTGTTAATAAATATTTTGTTAATACGCCAAGTCGTATCGGTGGGATTGGTACAGAAGGGGTAGCTCTCGAAACTTGTCAGCGTCATGAACAGGCATTCGGCGGTGATAGTGATGAACTTGCGCCGGGCGGATTCTATGGTCCGGTCAAGGGTGGAGAACCACATCTGTTCAATCCGAAAACGATTGACTTGTTGCAACGTGCTTGTATAGATAACGACTATGAATTATATAAAGCATATTCCAAAGAAATTCGTGAAAACTATCATGTTACTTTGCGGAGTTTATTAGAATTTAATTTCCCTGTAGGTGGCGGTATTGCTATTGAAGAAGTAGAGCCGGTGGAATCTATCGTAAAACGTTTTAAAGGCGGTGCTATGAGTTACGGTGCTATCAGTAAGGAAGCACATGAAACTATTGCCATTGCTATGAATCGCTTGGGAACTATGAGCAACTCCGGTGAAGGGGGCGAAGATTCTGCGCGCTATCAGCTGTTGCCTAACGGCGATAATGCATGCAGTGAAATTAAACAAATAGCATCAGGGCGTTTCGGTGTAACCTCAGAATACTTGGTTCATGCTAAGGAGCTACAGATTAAATGTGCACAAGGGGCGAAACCGGGGGAAGGAGGCCAGCTACCGGGCAAAAAAGTATATCCGGCTATCGGTAAGGCGCGTCATTCTACACCGGGTGTCGAATTAGTATCGCCGCCACCACATCATGATATTTACTCCATCGAAGACTTGGCAGAACTTATTTTTGATTTGAAAAATGCTAATACTAATGCGCGGGTCAGCGTGAAATTAGCATCGGAGGCCGGAGTAGGGACTATCGCGGCCGGGGTGGCTAAGGCGAAAGCCGATAATATTCTTATCTGCGGTTATGATGGCGGTACCGGTGCGGCCGGACGTACCGGTATGAGGCATACGGGAGCACCTTGGGAATTAGGCTTGTCCGAAACACACCAAACATTGCTGCTTAACAGGTTACGAGATCGCATTGTGCTGGAAGTAGACAGCAAACTAATGACCGGTTTTGATATTGCCGTTGCGGCCTTGCTCGGTGCAGAAATGTTCGGCTTTGGTACATTACCGCTCGTGGCTGTAGGATGCAAAATGGCACGCGTATGTAATCTCAACACATGTCCGTACGGAGTTGCAACGCAAGATGAAAAATTACGTAAGAACTTTAAAGGTAAACCGGAGTATGTGGAACACTTAATGTATTTCTTGGCCAGAGAATTCCGCGAAATTATGGCTCGCCTAGGCATTCGGACTGTTGAGGAAATGGTTGGTCGTGTGGATTTGTTACGTCAAAAGGTAGTAGAGGATAATTATAAGTTGTCTCGCGTTGATTTGAAGCGTATACTTTTCCGCCCATATACAGATGCCAGTGTAGGCCACTATCATCGAGTAGAACAAGAACATGGACTTAATAAAACTCTTGATATGGCAAAGTTACTTCGTATTTGCCGACCGGCTATCGAAGATAAGAAACCAATTCGGGCTAAGTTGGCTATTAATAACACAAATCGCGTGGTCGGCACCATGGTGGGTAGTGAAGTGACACGACGTTATGGTACGGCTGGGTTGCCGGACACAACAATTAAGCTAAGCTTTGTAGGCAGTGCCGGTCAGAGTTTTGGGGCGTTTATTCCTAAGGGTATGACCCTGGAATTGGAAGGTGATGCCAACGATTACTTGGGTAAAGGATTATCGGGAGGACGGATTATTGCATATCCGCCGCGTAAATCTGTGTTTGAAGCGGACTGCAATGTACTCATTGGTAATGTTGCTTTCTATGGAGCTACTTCCGGGGAAGCGTATATTAATGGTTGTGCAGGTGAACGTTTTGCCGTACGTAACAGCGGTATTACTGCTGTTGTCGAAGGTGTGGGTGATCACGGCTGCGAATACATGACCGGTGGTGAAGTCCTTGTATTGGGATCTATCGGCCGAAATTTCGGTGCAGGTATGTCCGGTGGATATGCGTATGTTCTTGATTTGGATGAACGCCGTGTTAATACAGGCTTAGTAGAAGTGCAGGAAGTAACAAATGATGACGTACAGAAAATTAAGAATTTAATTGAACGTCATGTGTTGTATACGAATAGTGCAAAGGGACGTCATATTTTAGATAATTGGGCTAACTTTGGACAGCGCTTCAAAAAGCTAGTGCCTGTAGCGTTTGCCACTATGCGTCAAGCCATTGATACATATATAGCGCAAGGCAATAGCTTAGAAGAAGCAGAACTTAAGGCTTTTAAGGATAAGTATAAATAAGACTACTATAGGATACGTATAGGAAAATAAATTTCTAAAAGATCGTATACATGTGTACCGATAAATATAATAGAGATACATCCAAGTATTAAATAAAATCTTATAGATGAGTTACCCGGCACGGCTTACTGCTGTGCCGGGTTTTCTGTACTCGATGGATAAAAATATTGCATGAGATTGGTGTTAGACAATAATAGGAACATCTTGGCAAGACAGGAATAGCTTGCTATGATGAACAAGTAAGCGAAGAATGGATTCTCAAAATAAAGGAAACGTGCTCGCACATGTATGGATGAATGTGTAACCTGATAGATGTAAAGGAAAGAGTTGATGTGAAATGAATTCGTCGAAAACGGTGCGTCGATGGAGAATAGGGATTCAATTTCTATTTATAGTGATGGCGATAGTGATGTTGATGACACTAATCGGTTGCGACCGAGATAAAGTAGCTGCGGACACACAGATCACTGAGTCAACAACTTCAGTGGAAACGACAACAAAAAAAGGAACGAGTGAGTTAACGGCAGAAGAAAAAGCTGTTGTAGATCTGTTTCAGCAAGGAAAATACGAAGCGACAATTACTAAGGCAGATGCTGTGTTGTTGAGAAAACCGGATAGTGATATAGCATATTCTGTAAAGGGAATGGCATTGGGATTGTTGGGAGAACCGAAAAAAGGATTAGAGTTGGCTCGAAAAGCATATTCGTTGAATGAAAAAAATGTGAGTAATTATTATAATCTAGCTATGCTATATAAATTGCAGGGCCAATTGGATGAATCGGCAAAATGGTTTCGACGGGTGCTGGAAGTAGAGCCACATAATACGTGGTCATTATATGGATTGGCTACTATTTATGCTGATGAAGGGCATGATGCGGAAGCTTTGATATGGCTGAAAAGAGCAATTGAAACTGATTCGACAGTAAAATCAGTAGCTCGGGAGCAAGATCATTTTATGCGCTTTCATAATAATGAAAAGTTTAAGCAACTTACACAATAAAATTCATAGAAAACTCATTTACGCAGGATAGTTTATTTGTGATACAATAAGAGCCGACATAATAATCCATGAAAGAGGGAACTGTGAGTTTACCGGTAATAGCATAGGAAGTGGAATAATGAAGCATAAGTATTTGCAACGATTGGGAATGGTAACCGTGATGATGGCTGCGGTGCTGACAGCAGGATGTTTCGGCCCGAAAAAGGTAGCAGTGACGGAAGCGACGCAACGAGATTTACCGGTGCGTATTAGCAGCGATGCCAATGTAACAGCGTTGAACAAGGCAACCATTGAACCGGCCACATCAGGACAGGTCGCTACCTTGGCAGTAAAAGTAGGTGATGATGTTAAACAAGGCCAAGTGGTGGCAACGTTAGATACGTCTTCTCTACAGGAACAGCTAAACACATTACTGACAAAAATTAAAGAGCAAGCAACAGCAACTGTACATGCGGCACCACAGACTACAACAATTGTACCTGGGGCGGTGTCACGAGCAGATGTGGAACGGGCTCGGGAAATGATGGCCAATGGCATTATTACTGAAAAAGAATATGCTACGATTGCTTCTCGCGCACAAACAACAACTGTTACCAGCGGTGGTGGTTATGTGACAACACCGGGGGCTGATACAAGCAGTTTGCAGGCTGCAATTGCACAAGTGCAAGCGCAGATTGCTCAGGCACAAATTGTAGCGCCTATCAATGGTAAGGTTACGGCTATTTATAATGAAGACAGAAAGGTAGCTATAGCGGGTAAACCTTTTATGATGATTCAGGAAACTTCACCGGTAGTTGCAACATTGACGATTCCTCAAGGATTTGCTATGGCTCTGGCCTCACCGGAAGGTAAAGCTTCGGTGAAAGTTCGTTTAAAAGTAGATGACAAAGAGTTGCCCGGTGAGATTACCTATATTAATACAAATGCACCGGCCGGTAGTCCGGGAGTATTATTGAAGGCAACGTTCCAAAATACTGATAATATTATAAAACCTGGAGAGTTTTATACATTGGTCATTGAATCCGATGTAAAAGCATCCGTACTGACATTACCAGAAAAAGCGGTCCATGAAGGAAAAGATGGTAAATATGTGTATGTCGTAACAGCCGATGATACTGTAGACGTACGGGTAGTAGAAACCGGTGAAAAAGCGGATGGTTTTATTGTGATTATGAATGGTCTGTCCGCGGGGGAAAGGGTCATTACTTCCAAAGGCTCCTTCCAGCTAGGAGAAAAAATAACAATTCAATAGTTTGGATATATAACAAGAATGCATTAATCAATATATAGTGGTAATAAAAATAATAAAGATAGAGTAGTACAAGATGTAAGATGTGCGAGGATGTGACTTTGGCAACGATAAGTTACATCCTCTTTTAATATGAGTATTCAATATTTGCTATTTACAAGAGTAGTAACTATAATTGGTGACATACCTCGGCGTGAGGCTTGTATGTAGTACATCAGTTCTGTTCTAGATGATGCTTGGTGTCGTATTTTTAAATTAGTTATAGTGGTGATTAGTGCCAATTATCTAGTTAATGTATTGTGCGTGAACGATGCATTAAAAATTTTTAAAAAAGTAGTTGACGAACGTTTGAAAACCATGTATTATATACAAGTCGCTTACGACAGACGGTTTTTGAAAGCGAAGGAACAGTACACCGGGTAGTGGTTGAAACACTGGATGGTTGCTGAATTCTTTGTATTTCCGTTTGAAGGAAATGTAAAGAAACTTCGAAAAACTTTCGAAAAAAGTTCTTGACACTCTCGATTGAAAGTGTTAAGATATACAAGTCGTCGCAAGACAGTAACTACTGAAAAGCGACAGCGGATCTTTGAAAACTGAACAATGTAAAGGTAATCATTTCGTAAGAAGTGAACATATCCAGAGTGCGGGTTTCGAATATGAAACCAACCAAAAATTCCGTCGGTAATATACCGACAACAACGAATAAACGAGCTAGCAAATAGCTCCAAGATATCTTGGAGAGTTTGATCCTGGCTCAGGACGAACGCTGGCGGCGTGCTTAACACATGCAAGTCGAACGGAGAGACGTGGAAGCTTGCTTCTATG
>NZ_AUAN01000016.1 GCF_000428745.1 Veillonella magna DSM 19857 | reverse complement strand
CGAAGAAGAGCACCAACGTTATCGCCGGCTACTGCGGAATCCAAAGTTTTGCGGAACATTTCCAAACCGGTTACAACGGACTGGGACGGTTTTTCCTGCAAACCAACGATTTCAACAGTGTCGCCTACTTTGATTTCGCCACGTTCAACACGGCCGGTAGCAACCGTACCACGACCGGTAATAGTGAACACGTCTTCGACCGGCATCAAGAAGGTCTTATCGGTGTCACGTTCCGGAGTCGGAATGTATTCGTCAACAGCGTTCATAAGATCGATGATCTTATCAACATATTTCTGATCGCCTTCGAGGGCTTTCAAAGCGGAGCCTACGATGATCGGCACATCATCGCCAGGGAAGTCATAGGAAGAAAGAAGTTCACGAACTTCCATTTCTACGAGTTCCAACAATTCTTCGTCGTCAACCATATCAGCTTTGTTGAGGAATACAACGATAGCCGGTACGCCAACCTGACGAGCCAAGAGGATGTGTTCGCGAGTCTGCGGCATCGGGCCGTCAGCTGCGGATACAACGAGGATAGCACCGTCCATCTGAGCAGCGCCAGTGATCATGTTCTTAACATAGTCGGCATGGCCCGGGCAGTCAACGTGTGCATAGTGACGGCTGTCCGTTTCATATTCAACGTGTGCAGTGTTAATAGTAATACCACGTTCACGTTCTTCCGGAGCTTTATCGATCATGCTGTAGTCCTGGAACTGAGCCTGGCCTTTTTCAGCAAGAACTTTAGTGATTGCTGCGGTAAGGGTAGTTTTACCATGGTCAACGTGACCGATGGTACCGATGTTAACATGCGGTTTAGTACGTTCAAATTTTGCTTTTGCCATTTTGAATTGTCCTCCCGGATAATTAAAATTTTCTTAAATATTGTAACCCTTATAGGATTAACCGTTTTTCTTTGCCTGAATTTCTTCAGCGATTTTCTTCGGTACTTCTTCGTAGTGGTCAACAGCCATGCTGTAGTTACCACGGCCCTGTGTCTTGGAACGTAAGTCGGTTGCATAACCGAACATTTCGCTCAACGGAACAAAGGCTTTGATATGCTGGGTACCATTACGAGCTTCCATACCTTCCATGCGGCCACGACGGGAGTTAAGGTCACCGATTACGTCGCCCATGTATTCTTCCGGCACATCAACTTCTACTGCCATATATGGTTCAAGGAGAACCGGATCAGCTTTGCGAGCACCTTCTTTGAAGCCCATAGAACCAGCAATTTTAAAGGCCATTTCCGAAGAGTCAACATCATGATAGGAACCGTCAAATACGATTACCTTAATGTCTACCATCGGATAACCGGCGATAACACCGGATTCCATTGCTTCTTTAACACCTGCTTCAACAGGTCCGATGTATTCACGAGGAATAGCCCCGCCAACGATTTTGTTTTCGAATTCGAAGCCTGCGCCCGGTTCCTGCGGAATCAATTCCAACCAGCAGTCACCGTACTGACCACGACCACCGGACTGACGAACGAATTTACCTTGTGCTTTAACAGATTTACGAATCGTTTCACGATAAGCAACCTGCGGCTTACCAACATTACATTCAACCTTGAATTCGCGATTCATACGGTCAACGATAATGTCCAAGTGTAATTCTCCCATACCGGAAATAATAGTCTGACCGGTTTCTTCATCAGTACGAACTTTGAATGTCGGGTCTTCTTCAGCCAAACGAGCTAAGGCAATACCCATTTTTTCCTGGTCAGCTTTTGTTTTCGGTTCAACCGCAACAGAAATAACCGGTTCCGGGAATTCCATGGATTCAAGGATTACCGGAGCCTTGTCATCACACAACGTATCACCGGTAGTTGTATCTTTTAAGCCTACTGCTGCTGCAATGTCACCAGAGTAAACTTTTTCGATTTCCTGACGGCTATTGGCATGCATCTGAAGAATACGACCGATACGTTCTTTCTTACCTTTTGTAGAATTATAAACGTAAGAGCCGGATTCCAAAGTACCGGAGTACACACGGAAGAAGGCCAATTTACCAACATACGGGTCAGCCATAATTTTGAAGGCTAATGCAGAGAACGGCTGTTCGTCAGAAGACGGACGCGTTTCTTCTTCACCCGTTTCAGGGTTAACACCTTTAATCGGCGGGATGTCAGTCGGAGCCGGCATGTAATCTACTACAGCATCCAAAAGCATCTGTACGCCCTTGTTTTTATAGGAAGAGCCGCACAATACCGGGAACAATTTGTTTTCACAAACAGCTTTGCGAAGGGCTACCTTCAATTCATCGATGGTAATTTCTTCGCCTTCCAAGTATTTCATCATGATTTCATCATCAGTTTCAGCAATAGCATCAACCATCATTTCACGACGAGCTTCGGCAATTTCCTGATATTCTGCCGGGATATCGGTAATTTCATATTCTTTACCGTCATCGCTGGTATAAATTTCGGCTTTCATTGTCATCAGGTCAATAATACCTTTAAAGGTATCTTCTGCCCCGATTGGCACCTGGATAGCAACACTGTTTGCACCCAAGCGTTCCTTCATCATATTTACTACGTTGAAGAAGTCAGCACCTACCGTATCCATCTTATTTACATAAGCGATACGCGGTACGCCGTAGGTAGAAGCCTGACGCCATACAGTTTCGGACTGCGGTTCAACGCCGCCCTTAGCACTGAATACTGCAACGGAGCCGTCCAATACACGAAGAGAACGTTCTACTTCCACAGTAAAGTCAACGTGACCCGGAGTGTCGATGATGTTAATACGATGATCTTTCCAGTGGCAAGTAGTAGCAGCGGACGTGATTGTAATACCACGTTCCTGTTCCTGAGCCATCCAGTCCATCGTAGCAGCACCTTCATGTACTTCACCGATTTTATGAACTCGGCCTGTGTAGTAAAGAATACGTTCCGTCGTGGTAGTTTTACCGGCATCGATGTGAGCCATGATACCGATATTGCGAGTTTTCTCCAAGGAAAATTCTCTTGCCACTAATGTCAACTCCTCTTTAACTAATTACCAACGATAATGTGCAAATGCCTTATTGGCTTCTGCCATCTTATGAGTATCTTCTTTTTTCTTGATTGCTGCGCCAGTATTGTTGAACGCATCCATCAATTCACCGGCAAGACGTTCTTTCATAGTACGTTCACCACGAAGACGAGCGTAGTTTACCATCCAACGAATACCGAGGGATAAACGACGATCGGCACGAACTTCCACCGGAACCTGGTAGTTAGCACCGCCAATACGACGAGCGCGAACTTCCAATACAGGCATAACGTTTTTAAGAGCCTGATCAAAAACTTCCATTGGGTCCTGACCCATTTTGGAACGAACAATTTCAAATGCATCATATACGATGGATTCGGCAATGCCTTTTTTGCCATCATACATTACTTTGTTAATGAAGCGTGTAACCAATTTGCTGTTGTACACCGGATCCGGAAGTACGTCACGCTTCGGCACAGGGCCTTTTCTTGGCATATCAATTTCCTCCTTTAACGATGTGTGTTACTGTTAAGCCAATTATTTCTTAGCTTTTTTTGCGCCGTACTTGGAACGACTCTGCATACGATTCTGTACGCCGGCTGTATCCAATGCACCGCGAACGATGTGATAACGCACACCCGGAAGGTCCTTAACACGACCGCCTCTGATAAGTACTACACTGTGTTCCTGTAAATTGTGTCCAATGCCCGGAATGTATGCAGTTACTTCGATAGCATTTGTCAAACGAACACGGGCAACTTTACGAAGTGCGGAGTTCGGTTTCTTCGGAGTAGCTGTATATACACGAGTACATACACCACGTTTCTGCGGGCATTCTTTCAATGCCGGAGCCGTGGATTTACGAGTCAATGTTTCGCGACCCTTACGTACTAGCTGATTGATTGTCGGCATTTGGGCACCTCCTTTCCAAACAATTAGATTTATAATTGATCCCGTACAACAAGAGCTGTACCGGATATTACCAAATTTATTTAAGCACACCTACTGCTGCCGCCTTCACTTTAATGTTAGCTGCTTTACCAAGTTCTTCCATCGAATGATTTCTATCAACGGCAACACCGTGTACTTCACAAAGTTCAAGAATAGGCAACGCAATTCGATCATCACTATTGTTAGCAACGAATACCAACTCTACTTCATCTCGTGCTATTGCCTTTGAAGTTTGTTTAGCACCAATTGTCTTCGCAGACGATGTCAGAATACTGAGTTCCATATCCTCGCTCCTTGTCTTTATTATGCTCATGGGCACACTCTTCCGTAAGCACTATAACAGTTTAGCATCATCCCCGACTGTTGTCAACAAAATTAATTGCTGTTTTTCCGCATAAACACTGGCTTTTATATGTACACTTTTCCGTGCGGTTCAATTTTATTTTTCAATGAATATTTTCTCCCATTTTATGCAAATCTTGAGCTAATATTCGTATAATATTTCAATTTTAACATCAATATTGCTTTTCACGCATAACTTCCTTGCAAAATAAATACAAAAAGAGAAGCCAATCCTGTGATTGTACTTCTCTTTTTATTATATAAGATATCTAAATTTATACGCTCGGCTAGTCTTCAAGAACCTCACGTGACTCACTCTTATAGCTACTCTCCTAGCTATTACCAAGAAACCAATTAGACTATGTGCCACTCACGATTCTTAGTTCCTATGCGTCTGCACTATCGTCCATCGTTTCTGCCGGAACATCAATAATCTGTGGTTCTTTTTTTACAACGCGAATCTTACGGTAGCGACTCATACCAGTACCGGCAGGAATCAATTTACCGATAATAACGTTCTCCTTCAAGCCCAATAACGGATCAATCTTGCCTTTAATAGCTGCATCGGTAAGAACACGAGTCGTTTCCTGGAAAGAAGCGGCTGACAAGAAGCTATCGGTAGCTAATGCTGCTTTAGTAATACCTAACAAAATACGTTTACCTGTAGCCGGTTGTTTACCATTCATAATCAAACGACGATTTTCGGCTTCAAAGGTATTCACATCTACAGGATCGCCCGGCAACAGATCAGCATCACCGGCACTTTCAACCTTAACCTTATGAAGCATTTGACGTACAATAACTTCAATATGCTTATCGTTGATTTCTACACCTTGCGATTTATATACTTTTTGTACTTCATAAACAAGATAACGCTGCGTTGCTTCCGTGCCCATTACACGCATAATATCATGTGGATTAATGGAACCTTCCGTGAGGCGACCACCCAAAGCTACATGATCTCCGTCCTTAACGATGATACGCGCACCGTACGGAATAAGATAATCTTGCTCTACGCCGTCTTTATCGGTTACAAAAATTGTATTTGTCCCCTTCTTATTATCATTAGGTACAACACGTACTACCCCTTCTACTTCGCTGATGATAGCATGGCGCTTCGGGCGACGTGCTTCAAACAATTCTTCGACACGCGGCAAACCTTGAGTAATATCGTCACCGGCAACCCCACCTGTATGGAATGTACGCATCGTAAGCTGTGTACCCGGTTCACCGATAGACTGTGCCGCAATAATACCTACGGCTTCACCAACCTGTACCTGGTTACCTGTACCGAGATCTCGACCGTAGCACTTCATGCAAACGCCATACGGGGAGCGGCAAGTCAACACGGAACGAATCTTGACAGTATCGTAATATTTAACGACTTCATCTGCCAATTCTTCCGTAATTTCACCGTTAAGCGGTACGATAACTTCACCGGTATCTTTATTAATCAATTCTTCTGCTGCCGTACGGCCTACAATTCGATCCTTCAACGGTTCAATGATGCCGGCACCTTCGACAATAGCTTCTACTTCAATGCCGTGAATGTCATTGTTGCGTACTTGTACTTCTTTTACATCGCTATCAAGAATTGCTTCTATACCTTCTTCTGTCAATGCTACGCCGGCAGGAACAATTTCATTACCTTCACCATCGATAACGGCGTTTACCGTATCCTTGCCCAACATGTTATGAACCATGGTTTCACGGAGAGTTTCACGAATGCCTTCGTCCGTTTCACCAAGTTTAATGTTCTGTACAAGGTTAGTATGGTTCATATCGCTGTCATTACCAAGGTGAACACCGCGTAATGAAATATCCGCCACCTTATGTTCTACCAACAATTCCAAGGATTCTTCAGTGAGAATCGTTTCCGCCGGAACAATAACTTCTCCTGTAGACGGAACAATAACGTCTTTATCAAGAACGCGACCAATCAATTTATCCTTTAAAAGGTTAACTGCCTGACGAGTAGAGCTTGCCAAGCGCGCACGTTCACGCACCAAATCAATACCCACAACGTCACAATCTTCTTCACGGACGATAACATCCTGCGATACATCAACCAAGCGACGGGTCAAATAACCGGAGTCCGCCGTACGAAGAGCCGTATCGGCCAAGCCTTTACGTGCCCCATGGCTAGAGGTAAAGTAATCCAATACGGTAAGACCTTCCTTAAAGTTAGCCTTAATGGGCAAGTCGATAATCCGACCGGACGGGTCTGCCATCAAACCGCGCATACCAGCCAACTGACGAATCTGCTGTTTATTACCACGGGCACCGGAAATAGCCATCATGTATACCGGGTTAAAGCCTTCCTGGTCACGCATCATGTTGTCCATCATGGCATCCGTTACATCTTCCGTAGCCTGTGTCCAAAGTTGAATTGTTTTACGATAGCGTTCATCTTCGGAAATCAAACCGCGACGATACAGACGAGATACTTTATCTACATCTTCATCAGCTTTGCTCAAAATCGGTGCTTTTTCTTCCGGTACTTTAATATCGGCAATAGCGATTGTCATACCCGCACGACGTGCAAAGGAGTAGCCCAATGATTTTACGCGGTCGAGAAGTTCCGCCGTCTTTTCGTTACCGAATAATTGGAAACACTGGTCAACCAGTTTGCCTACCATTTTTTTATCCATAACGCGGCCCAATGTGTAGTGACCGTCTTCCTGGCGCTCAAATTGACGCAATTCAGGATATAAAGCTTCATTGAAAATCAATCGGCCAGCCGTTGTTTCTACGCGGCCATAGCCTTCAAGACGAATATATAAAATATCTTGCAAACCGATAATACCTGAGTTATATGCCAACATAACTTCATCGTAATTAGCAAAATATTTAGCCTTATCCTTCGTATGCTGACGTACTACGGTCAGATAGTAGGTGCCGAGAATCATATCCTGAGAAGGTACCGCAACCGGCTTACCGTCTTTAGTTGACAAGATGTTATGCGAAGACAACATCAATGTACGTGCTTCCGACTGCGCTTCTACAGAAAGCGGCAAGTGACAAGCCATCTGGTCACCGTCAAAGTCAGCGTTAAACGCAGTACATACCAACGGATGAAGTTTGATAGCACGGCCTTCCCAAAGAATCGGTTCGAAAGCCTGAATCCCCAAGCGATGCAGTGTCGGGGCACGGTTAAGAAGTACCGGATGTTCTTTGATTACTTCTTCCAAAGCTTCCCATACGCCCGGACCGATACGTTCTACCTGACGCTTAGCAGCCTTAATATTGCTTGCTTGCTGGCGTTCTACCAAACGCTTCATAACAAATGGTTTGAACAATTCCAACGCCATTTCTTTCGGCAAGCCGCATTGATGCATTTTCAATTCCGGACCAACTACGATAACGGAACGGCCGGAATAGTCAACACGTTTCCCCAGCAAGTTCTGACGGAAACGACCTTGTTTCCCTTTTAACATATCGGACAAGGATTTCAGTGGACGGTTACCAGGACCTGTAACAGGACGGCCGCGGCGACCGTTGTCGATGAGCGCATCAACGGCTTCCTGTAACATACGCTTTTCATTGCGAACAATAATTTCCGGTGCGTCTAAATCCAATAAACGTTTCAATCGATTGTTACGATTGATTACGCGACGATACAAATCATTTAAATCGGACGTAGCAAAACGACCACCGTCGAGCTGAACCATCGGACGAAGCTCCGGCGGAATAACCGGCACCACATCCATAATCATCCATTCCGGACGGTTACCGGATTGGCGGAACGCTTCTACTACTTCCAAACGGCGTACGGCACGAACTTTACGCTGACCTGTAGCCGTTTCCAATTCATTACGAAGCTCAGCATTAAGCAAATCAAGATCCAATTCGCTTAATAATTCTTTAATTGCCTCTGCCCCCATATCTACGCAGGCAAACGACACTTCGTTCAACGCTGCCAACTCATAGCGTTCTTCACGACTTAACGTTTCATACTCCTTTTCTTCTTCCGGAATAGAAGTATCTGCTGCCAATGCGGCGTTTTTAGCTTCCTTACGTTTAGCTTCCGCTACGATAGCCAAGCGTTCACGACGCTGTGATACCGTTTCAAGAGCTACCTGCTTACCACCGATCGTATAGTTTTCATCCATAAATTGCGCTTCGTATTCGCGATATTCCGATTCGGTAAGAAGCTGACGTTTCGCCAACGGAGTTTCGCCAGGATCAACTACGATGTAAGCAGCAAAATACAATACACGTTCCAACGAACGCGGCGATATATCAAGGATAAGACCCATGCGGGACGGAATGCCCTTGAAATACCAAATATGAGATACCGGCGTGGCCAACACAATATGGCCCATACGTTCACGACGCACCTTAGCGCGTGTTACTTCAACGCCGCATTTATCGCACACTACGCCCTTATGACGGATGCGCTTATATTTACCGCAATGACATTCCCAGTCTTTTGTCGGTCCAAAAATGCGTTCGCAGAACAGACCGTCGCGTTCCGGCTTCAATGTGCGGTAGTTAATTGTTTCCGGTTTTTTTACTTCACCGTAAGACCATTCCAAGATCTGCTTAGGCGAGGCCAAGCCAATCCGCATGGAATCAAATTCATTTACGTCTAGCACAAGTATCGCTCCCTTCTTTTTGGATACTCAATTATCAGTCTTCATCTGTGGAGGTATCTTCATCATAGGTGCCTAACATGCTGATAATGCTGTCATCACCTTCGTCACTCGGAGCGTCGTCTGCCGATTCTATAATAGCATCATCAGCTATCGCTTCATCGCCGCGCTGTACGTCGCCTTCCTCCATAACTTCTTTAATTTCGTCTTCGTTTTGTTCATCGCGACCATCATCATCGTCATCCAATTCCTTGATGACAACTTCTTCTTGGTCTTCGTTAAGAATCTTCACATCAAGACCGATACTCTGGAGTTCTTTCAGCAATACTTTGAAGGATTCCGGTACCCCCGGTTCAGGGATATTTTCACCCTTCACGATTTTTTCGTATGCTTTTACACGGCCTACGACATCGTCAGACTTAACAGTGAGCAATTCCTGAAGCGTGTAAGCTGCACCATAAGCTTCAAGCGCCCACACTTCCATTTCCCCGAAACGTTGACCGCCGAACTGTGCTTTACCACCAAGCGGCTGCTGCGTTACCAAGGAGTACGGGCCTGTAGAACGAGCGTGAATCTTATCATCAACCAGATGATGCAATTTAAGCATGTATACATAGCCTACCGTTACACGGTTATCCATCGGTTCACCGGTACGCCCGTCATATAATACGGTTTTACCGTCATCACTCTTACCGGCAATGCGTAAGGTATCGAACACGTCGCCTTCATGAGCACCGTCAAATACCGGTGTAGCAATATGAATACCGGCTACATCCGGCTTCGGCATACCATAAGTAGTGAAGTCATAACCGTAAGATTCCAAATCCTTACGAATTTCTTCACGTTTAGCACGTGCCGAATCGATAGTATCCAAAATATCTACGACTGCACTAAGACCCTGAAGCTCGTTTCTCAAGCCTTCTTCCATTTCCGGCGCTTCTTCGTCTTCATTGTCGAAGTACTCGATTTCGGCATCAATATACGTCTTTTCGATAGCTTTTAATTCGTCATAACGAGCACGGCCCCCCAAAGCATTGAGTTCAGCCATGGCTGTTTCGCGAATCTTATCCAATACTTCTTCACGGCGTGTCGTAATTTCCGCATCAACATCAAGATGTGGTACTGTCACATTTTCGCCGATTTTTTTCTTCAAGTCATCAATTTCCGCATACAGGTCTTTAATGCGATCAATGGTGTCCCAGTAACGGCTATCTGCTTTAGCGCGATCCAAGACACTTTGAATCTGCAAATCCGTAGCCTTAATCTGCATACCCAATCCTTGTACCGCCCAGCCTAAGTGAGTCTCCAATACCTGACCGATATTCATACGAGACGGTACGCCCAACGGGTTCAATACAATCTGCACCGGGGTGCCATCCGGTAAGAACGGCATATCTTCCTGACGCATAACACGGGATACAACCCCTTTGTTACCGTGGCGACCGGCCATCTTATCGCCTTCGTGAATCTTACGCTTCTGCGCAATATATACACGAACCAATTTGTTTACGCCCGGGTTCAATTCATCGCCGTTTTCACGGGTAAATACCTTAACGTCAACAATTTTACCGGATTCACCATGCGGCACGCGAAGCGAAGTATCACGGACTTCACGTTCTTTATCACCAAAGATAGCGCGAAGCAAGCGTTCTTCCGGAGTCAGCTCTGTTTCGCCCTTCGGCGTTACCTTACCTACTAAAATATCTCCCGGATGTACTTCGGCACCAATGCAAATAATGCCGTTTTCATCAAGGTTGCGCAGGTTATCATCACCGGTATTCGGCAATTCACGAGTAATTTCTTCTGCGCCTAACTTAGTATCGCGTGCATCACATTCGTATTCTTCAATATGAATAGATGTGTAAATATCTTCTTTGCAAAGTTCTTCACTAAGCAAAATAGCATCTTCGTAGTTATAACCTTCCCAAGGCATGAAGGCTACCAACACGTTAAAGCCCAATGCCAATTCGCCGCCGTCCGTTGCCGGGCCATCAGCCAATACCTGTCCTTTTACTACACGATCACCACGGAAGACAATCGGTTTCTGGTTAAAGCAAGTGGACTGGTTAGAACGAAGGAATTTATTCAATTTATATACATCTACACGACCGTTATCGCGAAGTACATGGATTTCATTACCCCAACAACGAGTAACCACACCGGCTTCTTTAGCCAATACACATACGCCGGAGTCACATGCTGCTTTATATTCCATGCCGGTACCAACCAACGGAGCCTGTGCACGAAGCAATGGCACAGCCTGACGCTGCATGTTCGCCCCCATGAGTGCGCGGTTAGCATCATCGTTTTCCAGGAACGGAATCATAGCAGTACCGATGGAAACAACTTCCTTCGGGCTAACGTCCATGTAATCGACTTTATCCGGAGTAACTTCGAGGACTTCATGACCGCGGCGGCACGCAATATGCGTATCTGCAAAGCAGCTTTCTGCATCCAATGCAGAGTTTGCCTGTGCAATAGTCATGCCTTCTTCTTCATCGGCCGTCATATATACAACCTGATCCGTTACCAGAACTTTTACTACTTTATTGGCATCTTCACCGGTGCCGTAAATTTTTTCTACTTTACGATACGGCGCTTCAATAAAGCCGAATTCATTTACCTTCGCATAGTTAGACAAAGACGAAATCAAGCCGATGTTCGGACCTTCCGGTGTTTCAATCGGACACATACGACCATAGTGAGAATGGTGTACGTCACGAACTTCGAAGCCTGCGCGTTCACGAGACAAACCACCAGGCCCCAAAGCTGACAAACGACGTTTATGAGTCAATTCGCCAAGCGGGTTAGTCTGGTCCATGAACTGAGATAACTGGGAGGATCCAAAGAATTCTTTTACCGCTGCCACAACCGGACGAATATTAATTAATGCCTGCGGTGTAATCATCGCATCGTCCTGAATTGTCATGCGTTCTTTAACCACACGTTCCATACGGGTCAAACCAATACGGAACTGATTCTGAAGTAATTCGCCTACACAACGAAGACGACGATTACCCAAATGGTCAATATCATCGGTATGTCCAAGACCATCCATCAAATTAAGTAAGTAACTGATATTGGCTAACATATCTTCACGAGTTACCGTGCGATGATCATACTCAAGATTACTGTTATTGCAAATAACCTTAGATACGGTACCTTCCGGATTTTCTACGAAAAATTCAGCAGTACCTTCACCGGCAAATACACCGCTCTGGGCTACTACCTCAATTTGTTCTTCACCCATATATGTGCCGGCATCAAGTACAACTTCACCGGTTTCCGTATTCACAATCGGTTCTGCCAACACTGTACCGAAAATACGTTGGCGCCAGCCTAATTTTTTATTTAATTTATAGCGACCTACGCGTGCCAAATCATAGCGACGCGGATCAAAGAACAAATTATCGAACAGGTTACGTGCACTTTCTACTGTCGGCGGTTCACCTGGACGCAACTTCTTGTAAATTTCTACCAACGCTTCTTCGCTGGATTCCGTAGTATCCTTTTCCAAGGTACGAATCAAGCGTTCATCATATACGGGATGCCCGTCTTCATCGGTTTGACCATTCCAGAACAATTCCAAAATAGATTCGTTCGTACTCCAACCGAGGGCACGTACCAACACGGTAGCCGGCAGCTTACGATTGCGGTCAATGCGAACAGCCACAACTTCGTTAGCATCCGTTTCCAATTCTATCCATGCACCGCGGTTAGGAATAACCGTAGAATCATACAAACGGTTCCCCATAGTATCAATGTTTTTACCATAGTACACACCCGGGGAGCGCACCAACTGAGATACGATAACACGTTCCGCACCGTTGATAATAAATGTACCGGTTTCAGTCATCAACGGGAAGTCACCCATGAATACTTCCTGTTCCTTAATATCGCTATGTTCCGGGTCATTATTCACTAACCGTACATTGACACGAAGCGGTGCCGCATACGTAGCATCACGATTCTTGCACTCATTAATATCATATTTAGGCTCACCTAAGCTAAAGCCTTCAAAGGAAAGCACTAAATTTCCTGAATTATCTTTAATCGGAGAAATATCGTCAAAAATATTCTGTAAACCACTCTCCAAAAACCACTCGTACGACTTGCGCTGCACGTCCAACAAATGTGGCATTTCTAAGACTTCGTCAATCTTAGCGTACGTGTAACGAGTTCTCTTACCTACCTGTTCAGGTTTGAACATACTAGCTTTCACCTCTCATATTCATTGGCTTACCATCTATTCTATAACGGTATGACAAACGACAATAATCCAGGTCTCAGTTTTCCTGCTCATACAATGACAAAATAAGCAAGGCCCTCTCTCTTTTTTGAACCTTGCTTTACATGTATCAGCACAACCTTGGAAGATTTCCCCTTATCACGAACTATGTTATAGCTTACTATTCATCGCACACGAAACCATGTGCATTTGCAATTAGGTATTATACCATTATATTTTTCTTTTGTAAAGGAACTTATATAAAAAAGCTCAACGCAACGGAAGTTATACTTTACTCCTTTGCGCCGAGCTTTTATATTATATGTATTATATTATATGTATTATATTATTGTATATTATATGCAAACCTTTATATTAGTTGCCATGTGTCTTCAAAATATCCGCACCGGCGATCCCCGGCTTCGTCATTTCTGCCGGCGATAAGATGTGGTTCATATCGGCTTCGGACAACAATCCCTTTTCAAGAATAATTTCCTTAATAGCTCGACCGGTAGAGTAGGCTTCTTTTGCTAACATTGATGCATTTTCATAGCCAACATGCGGCAACAATGCAGTTACAATGCCAACACTTCGATCCAACCAGTGCTGACACTGTTCGCGGTCAACCTGTAAATCAATGAGCAATTTATCAACAAAGGTGTTTACACCATTCTTAAGATAGCACATGGAGTTGAAAAGGTTATACGCAATAACCGGTTCCATTACGTTTAATTCAAACTGACCATTTTCTACACCTAAGGTAACTGCCAAATCATCGGCCACTACTTGGTAGCAAACTTGATTCAATACTTCGGCAATAACCGGATTAACTTTGCCCGGCATGATAGAAGAACCCGGTTGGCGCGGCGGCAATTTCAATTCGCCAATACCGCAACGTGGGCCCGATGCCATAAGACGGAAGTCGTTAGCCATCTTAATCAAAACCAAAGCTGTAACTTTCAAACCGCCGGAAATATCGGCAAAAATATCCGTATTGTTCGTAGCATCAATAAGATTATCTGCCGTATGGAATTCTTCGCCAACAACAGCCGACAATTCATCAACAACATCTTTAATGTACGACGGTTCCGCATTAAGACCGGTACCAACTGCAGTAGCTCCCATGTTTACAATATGAGCTTGCGCAATAGCCGACTGAATACGACGAATACCACGGCGTACCCCGGAAGCATAGGCTCCCATTTCCTGACCTAATGTAATCGGTACGGCATCCTGTAAATGAGTACGGCCCATTTTTAAAATTTCTTTATATTCTTCCGCTTTGCGTTCCAATTCATCAACTAAACGCTGCAATGCCGCCAATAACGGTTTGCTCTTCAAAATAGCGCAAACCTTAATAGCTGTCGGGAAGGAGTCGTTCGTAGACTGTGCCATATTGCAGTGATTATTAGGCGAAATAATATCATAGCTTCCCTTCGGTTTGCCCAAAATTTCCAAACCGCGGTTAGCCAATACTTCATTCATATTCATATTAAAGGATGTACCGGCTCCACCTTGAATCGGATCTACCGGGAACTGATCCACAAAGCCACCAGCAATAATTTCATCGGCAGCTCGTACAATGGCTTTACCAATCGTAGCATCCAAGCGGCCCGTTTTCATATTTGCCAAAGCGCAGGCTTTTTTTACCATAGCCATGGAGCGAATAAAATCACGATCCAAACGTTTACCTGTAATATTAAAATTTTCCAAGGCACGCAGGGTCTGTACACCATAATATAATTCATCGGATACTTCAAGTTCGCCTAAAAAATCATGTTCTTTACGCATACTGTCAACCTCTTTCTATTACGTCCGTACTCACTGTACATCTTCTCTACTGTTCTATACCTAATACAAATACTAGTATTCTAAGATGGCATCATTATATCATGTATACACAATACAAAGAAAGAGTTTGCTTCCATTTTACTTATATCGTTTAGTGATACAAATCCTTATTTTTACTAAATTCAATCCACTTATAAAGCGTCACGCCTTATGTATCTTGTATCCGTAATGAATGCCTTTCCGGCATCAAAGAAAAATACAAGTGGTTTACTAAAAATTCATTTCCTTGTTTGCTGCTGTCTATAGAAAATGGACACTACAAATTTCCACTACCAGTCACATATTATAAATTTACTTGTTAAGAGAGATACATATTATCGATTTTTCTCACCGCATCTGCATTCTTCATGTAACTATAACTATAAATATAAAAATCGGCAAGGGATTAAATCCCTTGCCGACCTTCATAGCTATCCTACCTATATAGCTTCTATATACAAACACATTACAGAGAACCAAGGAGAATTCGGTGCAATGAATTTGTCACACCTATTAAATTGCTATTTCTTATCAACAATTCAAACCGTTATCTCTTATGCTTTGGCATAATGATTAATCAAGCAACCGGCTGCCATAATCTGTCTTTCCTCTGCTTCCAATTCACCTAAATGCAAAGTAATCTCTTTTGTGTGGCCCTTCGCATCGATGACGTACGCCGTATACGTATCTTCACCGGATTCTAATATCTTCCGTACATTCGGCACCCAAATATAATCACCTACACCGAATGCATTTTTGTCGGTCTCATCGATAAGGAATGGTAGCATCCCCCAGTTCATTACATTACTGCGATAGCGCTTCGTCGCATATTCGCGGGCAATATTGGCAGCCCCACCGAGTACGCGTTGACAGGAAGCGGCCTGTTCACGAGCGGAACCATCCCCAGGTTTATTCGCATAGATAACGCTGCCGATGGAAGCATGGCTCCAAAATTCTTTCGGTGTTACTTGTAACTGCATCGCCGTCGTTACTGCTTCATACGGATCTGCCAATTCAGCTAACTTACCTTCTTGACGCGCTTTTTCCATGGCGCGTACCGCTTTTGCACGGCCAACATATTCCGGTACCTTACGGCTTAAAGCAAATTCAGACAAGGCATACGGATCGGACCGATAAGAAGATGTTTCGCCGGACGGAATTAATTCATCTGTTGTCGTTACCGGATCATCGATGTACGCCGCTACTTTTAATACAATATTATCATTCAATGCCTTAATAGACGGCCACGGTTTTATGGACGGTGCATATACCAATTCTTCCTTCGCATCCGCATGACCAAAACCGCTGTATACTTTATGTTCGTACGGTTTACCGTCGAAATGGTATTCCGGTACGCTTTCATCATAAGCTACTTCCGTGGCCGGAGTAAGCGCGCCGCCGTTAATCGCCGTAGCTGCCACAGAGCGAGCATCCATAAGACCGACGGAAGAAATTTGACCGTTCCCCGGTTTCGAGCCTTCCCGATTCGGAAAATTCCGCGTCGCATGGCGTACGCTGAAGCCTTCGTTATTCGGCGTATCTCCGGCACCGAAGCAAGGTCCGCAGAAGGCCGTGCGTACAATGGCTCCGGCTTCCATCAAATCAACCAAGGCACCGTTCTTCATAAGCTCTAAATAAATCGGCTGGCTGGACGGATACACGCTAAAAGCAAATCGTCCGTTTCCCACACTTTTACCGCCGACAATACTGGCTGCTGCTACCAGGTTTTCGTACAAACCGCCGGAGCAACCGACAATAATGCCTTGGTCACAATGCATCTTACCATCGTAATACTTGTCGGCTAAGCCCAATGTTAACGACGTATTATCTAACTGATTAACGGCTTGCTCTTCAATATGGCGAAGCAATTCCTTACCGCCTTCATTTACTTCTTTAATTGTATATACATTGCTCGGATGGAACGGCATGGCAATCATCGATTCCAGTTTGGACATATCTACCACAACAGCGCCGTCATAGTAAGCTACCTCTCCGGGGTTCATTTCTTTAAACGCATCCGGTCTACCGTGTAAGGCGAGGAAGTTCTTCACTTTGTCATCCGTGCGCCATACAGTAGAAAGACAGGTCGTTTCCGTACTCATTACATCCACACCGTTACGGAAATCAACAGACAACTCGCTCACACCGGGACCGACAAATTCCATAATTTTATTTTTTACAAAGCCGTTAGCAAAGACAGCTTTTTCAATGGCCAACGCCACATCCTGTGGTCCAATGCCATGGCCCGGTTTGCCTTTTAAATAAATAGCGATAACACCGGGGCGTTTAATATCGTAGGTGCGACCCAGTAACTGTTTAACAAGCTCCGGCCCGCCTTCGCCAATAGCAATCGTCCCCAACGCACCATAGCGGGTATGGCTGTCGGAACCAAGAATCATCTTACCGCCACCGGCCATCATTTCACGCATGTATTGATGAATAACCGCCATATGCGGAGGTACGTACGTGCCACCAAACCGTTTCACCGCCGACAACCCGAAAACATGATCGTCTTCGTTAATCGTGCCACCTACAGCAGCCAAGCTATTGTGACAATTTGTCAAAATATACGGGATAGGAAATTCATTTAAACCACTGGCAATCGCTGTCTGAATAATGCCCACATACGTAATGTCATGCGAAGCCAATGCATCGAATTTCAATTTAAGATTCTCCATCCCATCTGCTTGCTGATGCGCTTTTAAAATCCGATACGCCATCGTCTGTTTGGCTGCTTCCTTAGCATCCCAGCCCGCATCATGAGCCTGCACGCTCCTAGCTTCTATTAATTCTTCTCCGTTGCGAAGAAAGACTCCGTCTGAAAGTAATGTTACCATCTGTCCATCCTCCGTTTACTGTTTATCCTTACCTTCGTAATAAAACGCAATATCCATGTCTTGTCTATATCCTAGCGCCGCTTCGTCATAAGTACAAACAGTTAATTCTTAATATCTATCATAGGTTTTATTTATCGTTACAGATAGATAAGCTCATCAACAGAAGTAGATAAAATATCTTCGCGTATATCACTTCCTATAAGCTCGTTCATTGCTTCGTAAGCACGATCATATGTCATAGTGCTTTCATTTTGCGTATGTGGCCAATCACTTCCCCATAATAATCGTCTCGGTCCAAAAGAATTTAATAAATGTGGTAACAAGTTTTTTGCTATTTCCAAGCCTTTTTCAAAACCACCTAAGCGATAACACGCTGATACCTTTACCCATACTCTTTTAGTATTGCCTTGCTTTAATAAATATTGAAACCCTTCATCTCCCAAAGGATCTTCTATATTAGGTTTACCAAAATGATCAACTACTACTTTTACTCCGGCCTCTAATAAAGGAGTAATTAACCTTGGTAACACGCAGGCATCAATATGAAGTTCTACATGCCAATTCAATTCTCTAATATAACTTAAACATTGCTGCCAAACGGGTGTGCTTAAATCAGGGATTTCTTTACCATAAAGATTTAATCGAATCCCAATGATATTATGCTTATCCAATTCTCTAAGTACATCAAAATCTACATTTGGTTCAATAACAGCAACCCCATATAATTTATCAGGATATGTATCGATAGCATCTATCATATAGCTATTATCGGTTCCTAAAAAGCTAGGTTGAATTAAAATACCTCGCTGCATTCCATGAGAATCCAATTGATTTGCAAACATTTCTTTCGTAGCCTTGTACTCCGGAGCATAACGTCGTACATTTGCTAACGGTAACCCCGGCTCAAAAACATGTGCATGAGCGTCTGTATATTTCATATTAGCCTCCTACAATAAATCTTAGTGATAAATACGAAAAGAAAAATATCCCTATATATTAGAAGAAAAGATTAATCATGAATGCATAAGCTATAGAAGACACCAAGCAAATAGGTGCCCCTTTAAACATCAAGTCAGTAAACATTTTTTCTCGTTCATCATCCCCAACACAACTAAGCATCAAACTACCACCGGAAGAGAATGGCGAAATAGCCGTTGCTTGAGCGCCAATAACAATGGCTGAAAATAAAATTCCAGCACTGATACCAGAAGCCTCTGTAATACCTGGAACAACAGGAAATAGAGCTGGTGTTACTACACCCATAGTACTACTGAAGAAAGACATAAAGCCTCCAATTACAGCCATAACAACTGGTACAATGGCTGTTGGTAAAGCAGCCGTTACCCAACTAGCAATCATTTTTACTGTACCTGCTTTGATTGCTACAGAAATAAGCATTCCCACACCACAGATCATTAAAAGAGTTCCCCACGGAACATTTTTTATAATATCTTTTTCCGAACCTATATTTAGCAACAAACCGATAACAGTGAAAATAATGGCAACAAGCCCAACATCAATGGATTTCCCCAAAGAAGCAAATAATTTTACCGAAGGTATAAAAGTATGTAGTAAAGGGAATATCAAAACTATAGTTACCATAGTAAAAATTAAAGTCAATGTCTTTTTCTGAATTCCATTAAACGCTTGAGGTTTAGGAATATCTATCACTTGTGAAGATTTTTTACCTTTATTGATTAATATCAACACACTTAATACAATAATGGGAATAACCAAAGACGCCAAGAAAATTTGGAACGCATAGCCATATGACACTGCTTCATATCCAACTTGATTCATCAAACCAATAAAAACTACACCACCGGGACTAACCATAAAATTATTACCACAAAGCGCTCCATAGTTAACTGCTAGAGCACCAATCAATGGACTAAGCCCTGTTTTTCTACACAATATGATAGTAATAGGTCCAAAAAATGCCATCACAGCAAAAAAACCTGCCCCTAGTGCCGCTATAATCGTTGCCGCAAAGAAAATTACTAACGGAAGCAACTTAGGAAAGCTACGTGTTCTATACATCATATGTTGTGATAGTACTTCTAACGTTCCATTTGAAATAGCAAAGTTATAGAATAAAGAAATAGCTAAGATAACAAAAAATATGCTTACCGGCCACATTTTTATTACTTCTGCTGGTTTTAAACCTAAAGCAAATGTTCCAATAATATAAGCAAAAATCATTCCAAAGAGCCCTGTATTTATCTTTGTCTTATATCCCAAGGCAATCGTCACTACTATAGTTGCTATAATTATGCCATTAAGCATAACTGTACCCTCCTCTTCCTATACATATAGTTCTCCCCTCTTTTCAATAGCTTATGGTATACTAAATGCATATAGCTATAACCTATGGGAGACTACTATGGACGATAAAGATTTTGTATTACTCAAAACATTATATGAAGAGAAAAACATCACGCACACAGCCAAACGGCTTTTCATGTCACAACCGGCTCTCAGTGACCGGTTGAAAAAATTAGAGCAAGAGTTTGGTTGTACCTTGTTCATCCGCCAACCGCGTGGGATTACCTTTACTTCCGAGGGAGAACTGCTTTGTCGCTACTTTAATCATGCTTTGCACGATTATCACCGCATCAAAGAAATCCTTACCTCCCGCGGATCCACCGTAAAAGGCTTTCTTAAAATCGGCTGTTCCAATGTATTTGCCAAATATCGTATGCCTCGCCTCTTATCAGAATTTAAGCAAGCCTATCCGGATATTGAAATCAATATGAGAAGTGGCTACAGCCATAATCGCTACAAAGATTTTCTCGAAGGCGATATCCATGTTTGCATTGCCCGCGGCGATCATAATTGGTCTGAACATAAACAATTACTATGGCAAGAGCCATTATGTCTCTTTACCAAAATGCCCTTGGAAATTGCCGACTTACCTACCGCCCCCTACATTCACTACAAAACAGATCCCATTCTTCAAAGCGTACTTGATGACTGGTGGTATGCGCACTTCCAAAAGCCGCCGCGTACAACGATTGAAGTAGATGCTATGGATACAGCTCTTAAATTAGTACAACAAAATCTAGGTTTTACATTACTTTCACAAAGCTGTGGTCAAGATACACCGGATATCATGACGATTCCGTTACACCTGCCCAACGGTGAGCCTTTGCTTCGTAAAACTTGGATGTACTACCGCAACAACTATAAGCATCTGTCCAGCGTGAAAGCCTTTGTTGACTTTATCAATCAACATGACTTTTCTAACGGGTGATAGGTATTTCATCTATTTTTCTCATTCATACTATGCATATAGCGTACTCTATAATCGGTATCACCACAAACAGTTAATACTTTTACTCTGATATAAGTAAAACAAATTGTTTAGCAGTCATATAGATAGAAAAATTTATGTGCATTATGCTAGATTTATATAAAAAGAAAATGGACTTCCTCATTCTTATCATTGAAAAGAACGAAGAAGCCCATTCTGTTTATATGCAGTTAAAACATTACCGCAGCCTTCATTGCCTTTACATATTCACGCAGTGCCTCGTCTGCCTTATCACCGTGTTCACCGATGATGCGGACAATAGCCGAACCAACGATTGCTCCATCGGATACTTTTGCCATGGCCGCCGCCTGCTCCGGTGTGCTGATGCCAAACCCGATAGCTACCGGCACATCGGTATAACGTTTAATCTGATCGACGATAGATCCTACATCCGTCGTAATTTCTTTGCGCACTCCGGTTACCCCCATAGAGGATACGCAATATACGAAACCTTCCGCTTCTTTGGCAATCATACCAATGCGTTCTTCCGATGTCGGCGCAATCAACGACACCACTTCAATATCATGGGCATGTGCTACATCAATAAGCACCCCTTTTTCCTCAAAAGGCATGTCCGGCACAATGACGCCGCAAATTCCTGCCTTCTTGCAACGCGCCATGAATCGATCCGCACCATATACATAAATCGGATTAAGATAGGTCATCACGACTAAAGGAATTGATATAGTCGGACGAACGCGTTCGACCATATCAAAAATAGCATCGGTAGTTGTACCATGTGTTAAGGACCGCAATGTGGCCTCTTGAATCACCGGTCCTTCCGCCACAGGATCCGAAAAAGGAATCCCGATTTCAATTAAATCGGCGCCGGCATCAGCCATAATTTTAATGTAACGCTCCGTTGCTTCCATCGTCGGATCACCGGCGGTGAGAAACGGAATGAATGCTTTTTTATTCGTGAATGCATCTGCTATTTTACTCATCGATCTGAATCCCCCTATACGCTGCCATAGCGGCTACGTCTTTATCACCGCGACCGGACAGACAAATAATCATACTCTCATCTTTTTTCATAGTTGGTGCAATCTTCATTGCATAAGCTACGGCATGCGCACTTTCAATAGCCGGGATAATCCCTTCCGTGCGCGACAAATATTCAAAAGCATCTACGGCTTCATCATCAGTAACAGGCACATATTCCGCACGTCCCGATGCATGTAGGTATGCATGCTCCGGCCCGATTCCCGGATAATCCAACCCTGCCGAAATAGAATACACCGGTGCGATTTGTCCATATTCGTTTTGTACGAAGTAGGAATGCATACCGTGGAAAATTCCCTTAGATCCCTTCGCCAATGTAGCCGCATGTTCCAATGTATCAATACCTCGCCCGGCCGCTTCACATCCGATAAGTTTTACGGACGTCTCCGGCACAAAGTGGTGGAACATGCCAATGGCATTACTGCCACCGCCTACGCAAGCCAATACGGCTGCCGGCAATTTCCCTTCAGCCGCTAAAATTTGCTCTTTAGCTTCCTTACTGATAATACTTTGGAAATCGCGCACAATCATCGGGAACGGATGCGGCCCTACGGCTGATCCCATTGCGTAATACGTATCGTCAACGCGACGCGTCCATTCTCGCAATGTTTCACTGACCGCATCTTTTAAGGTCATCGTTCCCGTAGTAACTTCATGTACCGTTGCTCCTAACAGGCGCATCCGGTATACATTCAGTGCTTGTCGCTCCGTATCTTCCTTTCCCATGAACACTTCGCATTCCATCCCGAGAAGTGCTGCCGCCGTAGCCGCTGCTACACCATGCTGACCTGCACCGGTTTCGGCAATGATGCGCGTCTTGCCCATGCGTTTAGCCAACAACACTTGGCCAAGGACATTATTTATTTTATGCGATCCGGTGTGGTTTAAATCTTCACGCTTTAAATAAATTTTCGCACCGCCCAAATCCTTTGTCATTTTTTCCGCATAGTACAACAGCGATGGCCGACCGGTATAGTTAACCTGCAAATTTTCCAATTCGCGAATAAAGTCCGGATCATCTTTATATTGTAAATATGCTTTTTCTACTTCTAAAATAGCATTCATCAATGTTTCCGGCACAAATTGTCCGCCGAACTCACCGTAACGGCCATCCTGTTTGGCACCGCCTTGAATATTCATCGCTTCCATACTCTCTCTCCTTCTATGCTACCTAGCCAAGTGCCTCTTACACCATAGGCTTTTAGTTACGAACTTTTTTAATAATATCCATAAAGTGGAAAATCTTTTCCTTATCTTTCACACCGTCGGTTTCAAGACCACTGCTGGCATCAATGGCATAGGGCTTCACATTGCGTATAGCCCGTGCCACGTTTTTACTGTGAATACCGCCAGCTAAAATAAAGGGCTTCGTACATTTCTTCAACAGCTTCCAATCAAACACATGACCGGTCCCGCCATATGCATCTGTTTTGTATGCATCAAAGAGCAATAGATCTGCTGCCGATTCATTCCAGCGCAGCACATCGTCTTCCGATTGCACCCGCACGGCTTTCCAAATACGAGCCGTAGTTAACTGCCGCAGTTGCTTAATCATATCTTCCGTTTCATCGCCATGAAGCTGGATGACTTGTAACGGTACCGTTTCCGCCAAATGCGCCATCGTTTCCACATCTTCATTAACAAAAACGCCGACCGCCTGAATTTGCGGTGCCATCTGGGAAATTAAATTTCGCGCATCGGATACGCTGACCCGACGCGGGCTTTCTGCAAAAACAAAACCGGCATAAGTCGGTCGCACCGCCGGATTGTTGACTACCGTAATATCTTCGGTGCGGGATAATCCGCAAATTTTCACCTGCAAGCCGCGCACCGGTCCGAACAGTTCCGTTAATGCCTTGGTTTTGTCTTCCGACCGCATCAGTGTTTCACCGATTAATGCGGCATGAATTTGATGCTCGCGCAAAGCCTCAATTTCATCAGCTGACTTAATTCCGCTCTCTGCCACTACAATAACACCGTCCGGAATTAACGACCGCAGACGAATACTGTTACCTACGTCCACACTAAAATCTTTTAAATCGCGATTATTTATACCGATAATACGTGCATTAACGGCCAACGCTTTTTTTACTTCCTCTTCGTTATGCGCTTCCACCAAACAGGATAGCCCAAGCTCCGTAGCCAACGCCATGAACCGTGCTAATTCTTCCTCATCCAGTACGGAGCAAAGGAGCAAAATAGCCGAGGCTCCCAATACTTTGGATTCGTAAATCTGATATTCATCAACAATAAAGTCTTTTCGTAAAATAGGAATCGTAACCACATCGGCTACGTCCGTTACGTACGAATCAACACCCATAAAATAAGCAGGTTCCGTCAAAACCGAAATAGCTGCCGCGCCGGCTTCTTCATATTCTTTTGCAATATCTACAAAAGGAAATTCTTCAACGATAACACCTTTCGACGGAGATGCCTTTTTGATTTCACAGATAAAATTCATACTGCCTTCCATCAATGCCCGTTCAAACGGAAAGGTAAAGGTACCGCCGGATGCTGTTCGTTCTTCTTCCGCCCGCACCAAAGCTGCCTGTCGTACTGCCTCGATAGGTTTTACCTTTTTTAATACCGCCACACGTTCTCTCGTTGCTGCTACAATCGTATCAAGAATCATACTGCGTCACCTCATTGGATAATTTGACAAACTGTTCCATACAACGCAAAGCTGCTCCACTGTCAATAAGTTCTGCCGCTCGCGCAATCCCGTCCGCTATGGTAAGCAACGGATCTGTCAAATGAAAGGCCATGCCCGCATTCAATAGTACTGCATTTCTTCGCGGACCTTGTTCGCCGCCAAGTACTGCTCTGGTAATTGCCGCATTCTCTTTGGCTTCGCCGCCGCGTAAATCACCATGGGCCGCATAAGTCATACCGTAATCAACCGGATCGAGCACATAACTTATTACCGTACCGTTATCGATTTCGCACACATAGGTTTTATCACATGCTGTAATTTCATCAAGGCCATCAAAGCCATGGACAACAGCACCGCGCTTAACACCTAGCTTAACCAGCACTTTCGCCAACGGCTCTACCAAATCTTTATCATATACGCCCATCAGCTGAACGGTAGCACCGGCCGGATTGCTAAGAGGACCTAATACATTGAACACTGTGCGAATTCCTAACGCCTTACGTACCGGCGCTGCATATTTCATCGACTGATGATATACCGGTGCAAACATAAAGCACATTCCGGACTCGTTAAGAAGTTTGGCATTTTGCACTGCATTCAATTGCAACTGTGCCCCTAGTGCTTCCAAACAATCGGCAGCTCCGCATTTACTGGATACACCGCGGTTACCATGCTTGGCTACTTTTACACCGCCGGCAGCAATAACAAATCCCGACGTGGTAGAAATATTAAACGTATTGGCACCGTCACCGCCGGTACCGACAATTTCGAACACATCTCCGTCATGCTGTACCGTCAGGCATGCATCGCGCATGGCTTGCGCAAACCCGCTGATTTCCTCAACCGTTTCTCCTTTTAAGCGAAGTGTAGCCAACAAGGCAGCAATCTGCGATTCGTTAGCTTCCCCCTTCATAATTCTCCCCATAGCGTCGCGCGCCAATTCGTATGTTAAATTCTCCCCGTTTATGATAGTATCTATTGCTTGCTGAATCATGGTTTTCACTCTCTTTCTAATTTTCTCTATGCTGTCCTCTTTTTCCTTTATATCTCTTATACCGATTCGCTATGGAGTCGGTCGTTGCTATGCTAAAAAATTGTTAAGTATTGTCATACCTTGCGGCGTCAAAATGGATTCCGGATGAAACTGTACGCCGTACACCGGATACGTTCGGTGCTCAACTGCCATAACAATACCATCCTCCGTACGTGCCGTAACCTTCAAATCGTCAGGCATTGTGCGAGGATCGATAACTAAGGAATGATACCGTGCCACCTCACATGTCTTGGGAATATTTTTAAACAAACAGCTATCTGCATCAATAGTTATCCTACTTGCCTTGCCGTGCATAATTTGCGGCGCATAGGTAACGGTAGCACCAAAGGCTTCACCGATGGCTTGGTGTCCCAAGCAAATGCCCAAAATAGGAATCCGTCCTTTAAAGCGTTCGATGGCCTGTCCATAAATGACCGCTTCCGATGGTTTTCCCGGTCCCGGTGATAACACAATATGCGTTGGTGCCAAGGCTTCGATTTCATCGAGAGTAATTGCATCACTGCGCACCACTTTGATATCCGGGTTAATACTTCCCAAGGCTTGGTACACATTGAAAGCAAAACTATCGTAATGATCAATTAACAGTATCATGCATCTTCACCGTCCTTTGTCATCGTTTTCGCAATTGCATGACTCATACCTTGGGCTGAATGGATGTCATTCTTATTTCCTAAGGTATCGGCAATGCGAATCGCTTCCATAACTGCCTTTGCTTTATTAATAGTCTCCTCGTATTCCATAGCTGGCACACTGTCCGCCACAATACCCGCACCGGCTCGTACCGTAACGATACCGTCCATAAGAACAGCCATGCGAATGCCGATACACATATCCATGTTACCGGTAACATCCAAGTATCCAATAGCCCCGCCATAAGCACCGCGCCGAGTACCTTCCATATCGGCTAGTAATTCAATAGCACGAACCTTGGGAGCACCCGATAAAGTGCCTGCCGGCAACATTGCTTCCAGTGCATCCAGCGCATCGCAATCATCACGCAAGTCACCTTCTACGGTAGAGCACACATGAATGACGTGGGAAAATTTTTCAATCCCCTTGAAGCGAGTTACTTCCACCGAGCCGAATCGACTCACCCGCCCTACATCGTTGCGACCAAGATCAACGAGCATCGTATGTTCCGCCAATTCCTTTTCATCCTTTAGTAATCCCGCCGCAATCCGTTCATCGTCTACTGCATTACGACCTCGCTTGCGCGTGCCTGCAATCGGATACGTAGTAACACGTCCGTCTTGCACCCGTACCAACGTTTCCGGAGACGCACCGGCAAGCTCTAAATTTTCGCCTCCCATGTAAAACATATACGGCGACGGATTTGTCGTTCGCAGCACACGGTATGTATTAAGCAAGCTACCTTCAAAGGGAGCCGACTGTGCATTGGATAACACGGCTTGGAAAATATCGCCTTCCACTATATGATGCTTCAACCGTTCCACGCCGGCCATGTAACCGTCCCGCGTAAACTCCGCCGTGAAATCACCTTGCAACTGACCACCATCATCCAAATATTTACGTCGTCCCCCTACCGGAGCCGCTACCGGATGAATGTGATGTCCTTCTATTTGCTCTGCTAACGCAGCCAACTCAGCGCGAGCCACCTTATAGTTAACATCCAAATTATCCGTTGCCACCAATGCCACCAACACAATCTTCTGTCGATAGTGATCAAAGGCAATCACTTTATCAAAGAACATCAAGTCCACATCATACGCCGACGGACTGTCACCCTTGTCGTAATTGAAATGAATATGCGGCTCTACATAACCGATATACTCATAAGCTGCATAGCCAACAAAACCACCGATAAAGGGAGGTAGCCCTTGCAAACGCGGTGCCTTATACTGTGCTAACACGCGGCGTATAGCTTGCCTCGGTGTATCTGTAACCACCTGGCAGGTATCGTCCGTTACCACCTCCACTGTTCCATTCTTGGCCCGAACTGTCAGCTGCGGCTTATAGCCTAGGAAAGAGTAGCGTCCCCAGTGTTCCTGTTGGTCCACACTTTCCAACAGAAACGCCGGTGTTCCTGCTTGCCGTAGCATTCGAAGTAACTCTATAGGGGTACATACATCGGCAAATAATTCAACGGTAATCGGCACTGCCTTATACGTATCGGCATAAGCTTTTACCGTTTCTAATGTTATCTCAGCCATCACTACTCTTCCTTTCCTGTATATATCGGGTAATTAACTCTCTTTTTTATCAATCAATTATATAAATAAAAAACCGCCCTCAGCAAAGCACAATCTGCTTTGCCAAGGACGGGTAAACTTACTATCGTTACAAAAGCCTTACGGCTCTTGTCATACAATCCGTATACTCGCGGTACCACCTTGATTAGATGTACATCCCTCTTTCGCAGGGTACTAACATACCCCTCATTGTTAACGCCAATGTCGCGTCGTTGAATACTCGATCACTGCCATTACTGTTAAGTAATGTAACAATGCCTTTGACAACGCCCTCGGTGGTCCATTTAATAAGCTGCATTCTGTGAGATCTCAGCCATCCTCACTCTCTGTAAGCGCACTTCCTATTTTTATCTCCACCTCATAGGTTTGTGAGACATATATGTAATTTGTTCACACTTCGCGGATTGTTGTCCGCTTAAGTTGGTTATTATAGTACACGCATTTTGTCCGGTTGTCAATATACTATTTAAAATTTAACTGTAAATAATTAGAAAGAACCACAATAATGTATATAACTTCCTGTAATTATTTCCAATACACTTTATATACGATAGCCTTTTAATTCTACTCCGGAATTGCCGGCGGTGCCGGTTCTCTTCCCATCGCCTTTTCAATCCAGACGGTAACAACAAATACGATAACGCTAACTCCCGATCCAAAAATGATGGACATAATGCCAAAAGGCTGACCGGCAATTTCCCAACCAAAGCCTGCCAAGGATCCCAGAACAATAGATGTAATACCGGCCCCCTTAGTCGCACCTTTCCAAGTAAGTCCCAAAAGAAATGCGGCGAACGGTCCGGCCGAACGCATCGTAAAGGCAAATACTAAGAGAGGAATGATTGCCTTGCTGGCAAAGGAGATGCCGATAGCTACCAAGCCGAGGAAAAATACGCACCACCGACTGTATCGCGTCAACTGATCATCCGTAATATTCGGCACAAAATGACGTTCTAAAATATCTTTGGTAAACACCGTCGCTGCACCGAGTAAATCACCGGCACCGGATGACATCGTCGCCGAAGCCACCGCAGCCATAACAAGTCCGGCCATCACCGGTGGCATTAAATTCAGCGCCACCGTAGCTACGGCATTATTGGCTTCAATATTTGGGAATACCGCCAAGGCCACCAAACCCAATACAGCCGGAACAAAAGCAAAGAGAGCCATAACGATACCACAAATAATCGATCCCCATACAGCTGTTTTTTCATCCTTTGCTGCAAAGTAACGTTGCACTGATTCCTGTCCGGTAGAAAATGTCATAAAGTACATGATAATTAGACCAACAATTGTTTTCCAGCCTACTTTGGTAAAGCCCAATTGCTCCGGCGGTAACGCAGCTACCACGGCATGCCAGCCACCAGCTTCTTCCAATACAAAGGGCACAGCCAATGAAAAGCCACCTACCAATACAAAGAAATGGATGACATCTGTCAGTGTTACACTCCACATACCGCCGAACATCGTGTACAATACTAAGATCCCTCCGCATAGTAAAATAGATGCGTCCGTAGACATACCGGTCAGTACACTGATGATAGTAGCTGTCGCCGTAATTTGTACAGCCGCCAACGCAATAGTCGATACCATAGAGAGCACGGAGGTAATAAGATAACTGGACGTTCCGAATCGGCGACCGATAATTTCCGGTACCGTTGTTGCCATGGCCCTGCGCAATAAAGGTGCTACAAAGGAAACTAAAATAACCCCGATACCGGATGCTACCACATACCACCCTGCTGACAACCCCCATGAGCCGTAAGCCTTCGCCGCTACACCAACCGTACTGCCGCCACCGATTTCCGTAGCCGCCAATGTGCCTGCCGTCATCAACACACCAATACGTCGGCCGGCCAACAAATAGTCCGCGCTGTTTTTTACCCGAATATGGCTATATACGCCAACGGCCAGGTTGAGCACCAAATAGCCGATAACAATAACCCAGATAATTGTTAATGAATCCATACCCTACACTCCTTACAATTAATTAGAAAAATTAATTTAATAATTAGTATAAGGACATCTTACCATAATTATAATTCAAGAGCAATACAAATATCTGTTTTTAGCATATATACTAACTTTATAGAATCTCATATGTATTAATCTATAAAATACTTGTAAGAATCCCCGACAAATACCATATCATTTGCCGGGGATTTCTATTTTTACTATAAGTTATGTCCTGCTATACGTTGCTCAACCAATTCACGTTCCGACGGTCGATCCATAATGGCCGCTGCTCCTCGTTCACCTGTGCGGATGCGCACCGCATCGGCCACCTCGGTAACAAAAATTTTTCCATCACCGATTTGTCCCGTACGACAAGCACCGATTGCCGCATCAATAACATCATCTACTGCTACTTCGTAAACGATAATTTCAACCTTAATCTTAGGTAGCAAACTTACCTCTACCTGTTGACCTCGATATGTTTCTTTTAATCCCGTAGATAAGCCACATCCATACACCTGTGATACGGTCATGCCTGTCACTCGTATAGCACGAAGCGCTTCCTTCAACGCTTCCAGTCGCTCCGGTCGCGTAATAATTTCCACTCGGTAAATGCCTGTACTCATGCTTCTATCCTCCATCATGACTTCCCTTCTCTCCATCACGGCTACTCTGTCATAGCCAATCGCTTGGCATCCTTAGCCGATGCCGTAGTATACTGCGGTGCATCAATCGGTTTTGAAAAACTAAGCGCGCCCAAGGAATCCATATACGCATACCCCCGTTCGCCATGTTCCAAAGCATCCATGCCCACAATCTGTTCGCCTTCATCGGCACGCACGCGCATACATGCTTTCATAGCCAAAACGATAACCGCCGTAACCGCGATACCGTAAAGCGCACAATACACAATACCTTCTATCTGTATCCATAACTGCATGGGATTACCGAAGAACAACCCGTCTGCACCGGCTTCATTAACTGCCGTGCTGGCAAATAGCCCTGTAGCAATAGCCCCCCATAGGCCGCCTACACCGTGAATGCCAAACGCATCCAACGAGTCATCGTAGCCTAGCTTAGTTTTAATATGTGCCACACTGGTATAGCAAATGATGCCACCGATGAAACCAATAGGCAATGCCGTCCATACCGGTACAAAACCGGCACCGGGCGTTATGGCAACCAAACCGGCAATAGCTCCGGATGCTGCACCTAATGTAGTTGCCTTACCGGCCAACATGCTTTCCGAAAGCATCCACCCAAGCATGCCCGTAGCTGCCGCTACCTGTGTAGTCACCATTGCATGCGCTGCCAATCCATTAGCAGCAAACGCACTGCCGCCATTAAAACCAAACCATCCTAACCACAAGAACGCCATCCCGATAACTACCATAGGAATGTTATGAGGAATCATCGCCGTACGTCCGTAACCGGCGCGCTTGCCGATAAGCATGGCCGCTACCAGGCCGGAAATACCGGATAGAATATGAATAACCGTACCACCGGCAAAGTCGAGTACACCTTCATTGCGAAGCCAACCATCAACACCCCATACCCAATGAGCTACCGGATCATATACCAGCGTAGTCCACAGGGCAATAAAAATTAAAAAGGCACCGAATCGCATGCGTTCCACAAAAGCACCGGTAATAATGCCTGCCGTGATGATGGCGAACATCATCTGGAACAAGGCAAAGAGCATATGCGGAATTGTCGCTGAATACACTTCTTCCGGCGGCATACCTACACCGGTAAACAGACTCCAATCAAAATTGCCGATGATATGATTTACATCAGGACCAAAAGATAAACTATAACCAAATAATACCCACTGTACACTGATAATTCCAATTGCCGCCAAGCACTGCATAATCGTATTCAATACATTTTTAGCGCGTACCATGCCGCCGTAAAATAACGCCAACGCCGGCGTCATAATCATAACAAACACCATTGATATCAGCATAAACGCTGTATCGCCCGTATCGATTACCAATCGTTCCATATGCCTCTCTCCTTTGACAAACTATACCTACATCCGACAACAGAAAAAGCCCTCGTACGTCTACGAGGGCTCCATTGCCGATTACCAAGCTTGGTATATTTTGTTTGATTGCATAATACCTTGTTTCAGACGAAGTGTCAATTATAAATCATCTTCAAATCCATGGCAATTATGCATATGGTTATTCTCAAAATACATATCGTCTAACACTACACCATCATATGCACATCATCGCCTACGTTGTGACCCCATGCTATCTTTTGTAGTGTGCATCTTCACTTCTTTTCCCCTAAATTATACGTTTATTTCTTCTCAGCCTTACATACAACAAAAAGCCCGTTAAGGGCTACCTGGGACTTCCTGCATTAACGTAGGATTCTTAGTAGCTCCCTAACGGGCTTTATATTATACATTTATGCGTATATATTTATGCACCGACGAAACGGTTTAAAGCGGCAGTACTGGTCATATGACGTTTGGTCATTCCCAATTCAGCCGGGCTGATGCCCAATGCCAAACCAATGAGCTGGCTCATATGGATAATCGGCATATCTTTATCGCTCGGTACATACTGTTTTGCTTCCTTCTGGAACATATCAAGCTGCATCTGGCACAGCGGGCACGGCGTTACTACGCAATCAGCGCCTTCTTTTGCTGCATCAGCATTGATGGAGCCGGTCATGCGCATAACAGAATCATGTGCCGGATATACAGCATGGAAACCACAGCAGTCAAGTTTACGAGAGAAATCAATCGGAGTAGCCCCGATAGCTTTGATTACGTCAGCTAAGCTGGTCGGAATCTGGAAGTCTTCGAAACCTGTTTCTTCCTGCGGACGAAGCAGATGGCAACCATAGTATTCGGCTACGCGAAGACCGCTAAGCGGTTTTACTACTTTTGCCTT
>NZ_AUAN01000015.1 GCF_000428745.1 Veillonella magna DSM 19857 | reverse complement strand
CATCCAGTCAAGATTGCGAATGTCGTTAGTGATTAGAAAAATAGAATTGTAGTTATGAATGCAAAAAGACCAACCGTGATAGCTATGAAGAATGCTCTTCGTTAGACCGGGCTTCAAAGAGCTATCACGGTTGGTCTTACTTTATAAAAAATATTTTTCTAATCACTAACGCTTACGCTTCGTTGAGTGGTGGAGTTTCAAGGAACGTTATGTCCGGATTACGTTCCACGACCCAACCCATTTGCCATTCGTTACTGATAAGGATAACAGTTCGGCCGCGGTTATCGGTAACGGCCATGGCGCTGTCGAGACCTTTCAGCTTACTTATTTCCACATCGCCTTTAACCCAACGGGCAACGCTGTACGGCAAGTTGTTCATCACTAAATCAACGCCGTACTCATTTTTGAGACGATACTGCAATACTTCAAACTGAAGCATACCAACAGCTCCGACGATGAAGGAGTCCATAGCGTGAGGCTGTTCAAAAATCTGTACGGCCCCTTCTTGGGCGAGCTGCGTCATGCCCTTTAAGAACTGTTTACGCTTCATAGTGTCCTTTGGAGTAACGCGAGCAAAAAATTCCGGCGGGAATACAGGGAAGTCACCAAAGGTTACTTTGTGATTGGACGCACAAAGCGTATCGCCTACACCCATCGTACCGGGATCGAAGACACCGATAATATCACCCGGATAGGCTTCGTCGATAATGGTACGTTCCGTAGCGAGAAATTGCTGCGGCTGTGAAAGACGTACGGTTTTACCGGACTGACGATGAAGAACAGACATGCCTTTTTCAAACTTGCCGGAACAAATGCGCATGAACACGATGCGGTCATGGTGATTCGGATTCATGTTAGCCTGGATTTTAAAGACGAATGCAGAAAAATCTTCAGAGGATGCGGACACGGTTTCCTCCAAGGCTTTGCGGTCTGCCGGAGCCGGAGCCAATTCTAGGAATTTTTCGAGGAACGGTTTAACGCCGAAGTTAGTCATAGCAGAGCCGAAGAACATTGGTGTTAACTCCCCGGCGCGGACACGATCAAAGTCGAAGGCATCGCCGGCAATATCGAGAAGCTCAATATCATCGACAAGAGATTGATGCACCTCTTCTCCTAACAACTCGCGGAAGGCAGGGTCGTCTACAGATTCTTTCGTGGAAGCCAATTTTTTTTGACCATGCGTTTCATCTTTGGCGAATAGGTCAACCGTGTGAGTTGCGCGGTCATAAATACCTTGGTATTCACCGTTAATGCCTACCGGCCAATTCATCGGTACCGCCCGAATGCCTAAGGAATTTTCGATTTCCTCCATCAAGTCAAACGGATTGCGTCCGTAGTGGTCGATCTTGTTGACAAAGGTAAAGATAGGAATGCCTCGTTCTTTACAAACGGCAAAGAGTTTTTTTGTTTGTGCTTCTACGCCTTTGGCTACGTCGATGAGCATGACAGCACTGTCGGCAGCCATAAGGGTGCGGTAGGTATCTTCGGAGAAGTCCTGGTGACCCGGCGTATCAAGAATATTGACGCGGCAGCCGTCATAATCAAATTGCAGAACGGAACTGGTTACGGAAATACCACGCTGCTTTTCGATTTCCATCCAGTCGGACACAGCATATTTTTGTGTCTTACGGGATTTAACGGAACCGGCTAAGTGGATGGCACCGCCGTATAGGAGCAGTTTTTCCGTCAACGTCGTTTTACCGGCGTCAGGGTGCGAGATAATGGCGAAGGTACGACGACGCTTCACTTCTTCTAAAAATGTCATTGTGTGTCACCTCATGAAAGTTGTCTATGAAATAGAAATGAGCGGTTACTCGGTAACGACGTATCATTCCTTGTAATTAAACTAGCATTACGATTATATACTACCCATGCGGTATTTGTCATCTTTATATACAACATGAGAACATATGGTGTAGAATATAAAAGATAAATATATAGGTAAAAGGAGAGGTCATGCGACTGTTTATAGCGGAAAAACCGAGTGTAGGGAGAGAGATCAGTAAATATTTAGGGGGAACGCCAAAGCGTGGCGACGGCTTTATCGATCACGGCAATGATGTGGTGACGTGGGCCTTCGGTCATGTGTTGGAACAAGCTGAGCCGGGGGATTATGATGAACGGTATCAACGGTGGCGTGCCGAAGATTTGCCGATAGTGCCGACGGCGTGGAAGCTTTTGGTTACTAAAAGCAGTGCCAAACAGTTTCGGATAATTACGGGGCTGATGAAAAAGGCAGATGTCATTGTCAACGCCGGTGACCCGGACAGGGAAGGGCAACTTTTGATTGACGAAATTTTAGAATACACCGGTAATACGAAGCCGGTGCAGCGCATCTTACTCAATGCTTTGGATGAAAAGTCGGTGCGTGCGGCATTAAGTGATTTACGAGATAACAAGGACTTTTTCAATTTGAAGCAATCCGCCTTGGCGCGGTCGCGGGCAGACTGGCTTATCGGTATGAATTTATCCAGAGCGTATACTTTGGCGCAGCGACGTAAGGGGAATAAGGTAACCTTTCCCATCGGCCGTGTAAAGACACCAACCTTGGCCTTAGTTGTACGGCGGGAACGGGAACTGGAGAATTTTAAGCCTGTAGATTATTATCTGTTAAAGGTGCTGTATGCCCATCCGAAGGGATCGTTCTGGGCTACTTGGAAACCGAAGGATGAACAGGTCGGCCTTGATGCGGACGGTCATGTCATCAAACAAGAGGTGGCGTTGGAACTAGCCAAACGGGTGGCAGCGGATACGACCGGTGTTATCAGTAGCTGCAGTCTCAGCAAAAAGAAGGAAGCCCCTCGTCTGCCCTTGTCGCTATCGGCCTTGCAGGTGGCAGCCGGTAAAGCATACGGCTATGATCCGCAGCAGGTACTCGATACGGCACAAAAGCTATACGAAAAGAAACTCACTACTTATCCCCGCTCGGATTGTGATTATTTACCGGAAAATCAGTATGGAGACCGCACGGCTATTTTACAGCATTTGGCCGCTTACGGTGATGCTACGCTCAGCGCATGGGTGCAGGGAGCCAATCCATCCATTAAGACGCGGGCATGGAATGATAAAAAAATTACCGCCCATCATGCGATTATTCCGACAACGGTAAAAGCAAATAAAGATAGTTTGACGGCGATGGAACGAAACATTTATTTCCTCATTGCCCGTTCGTACATTGCGCAGTTCTACGGTGATCACATATACGAGCAAACAAAAATAACTGTGACGCAAGTGGGCGAAGAATTTGTGGCGTCCGGTCATGTGGTGCTCGATATGGGATGGAAGGCACTCTTTCAGCGTACGACAAAGAAGACAGCCAAGTCGGGAGAAAAAGAGACTGCCGGCGATCAAGATACCGGTGACGGTCGTAGTGATGACGATGATACCCATGAAGGTCACGGTGAAAGTCATGAACTGCCGCGCGTGAAAAAAGGCGATACGGTAACGGTAGAGAACACGGCTATCGATAAGAAACAGACGAAACCGCCTACACGGTTTACATCATCCACCTTGCTACAAGCGATGAAGGAAATTCACAAATATGTGCGCAACGACGAACTGAAAAAACAGCTTAAAGCGGTATCCGGCATTGGTACGGAAGCAACGAGGGCCACTATCATCGGCGAGCTTATCAGTCGTAAATTCATGCGGGAAAGCGGCAAGAAAAAAGTATTGCAGCCGACAGAGCTGGGCTATATGTTGGTAGATGCATTACCGGATGAAATGTTGTACCCTGATGAAACCGCGATATGGGAAGAACGTTTGGCAGATATGAGTGATGGCAAGGGGACATTAGATGCGTTTTTGCGCGATCAAGTGCAATTTTTAACGAGGCTCATCAATAAAGCCAATGAAGGAATCAATGGAGCAGGATCGACTATGCCTGGCGGCTATGGGGTGCCCATGGAAACTACTACCCGCACGATTGAAAGAAATACGATGACTACTGACAGACAGGGCAGTCATCGTGAGGAACAGCCCCATTCGGATATCCCCTGTCCACGCTGCGGTACAGGTCATTTAGTACGGCGACAAGGTAAGTTCGGCACCTTCTTTGGGTGCAGTGATTTTCCAAAATGTCGGTATACGGCAGGTGTCGGTGATGACGGAATGCCTCGCGACAATGACGGTACGGGAGGAACGAACACCACATTTGATTGGCAACCGAATGATGCACAGCTGGCCGATGCCAAGGCGAAGGGCTATGTATGTCCGCGGTGTAAGACAGGATATTTTGTGGCTGCCGGAGAAGGAACGCGTAAACGTTGGATTTGCAGTAATACCGAGCATTGTCGAACTACTTGTGCTGACGTCAATGGTGTGCCCAGCGTGTATGTCGGAAAATAAAAGAAGGAGATACGATAAGTGAGGCTTTTGCCTCGCATATCGCATCTCCTTTTTGCTGTAGCAATTTATTGGCAGTTATTTAGTTATCGTTCTCTTTACCTGAGGTGTTATATATCGGTAAAATCTTTGGTGATTGTCTTTTTAGAGTGAATATTGTTTAAGGACGTACTATTCGAGTGTATGTTCTCTGGTGTCAGTGTATGGCGTAGTTCAGTTAATAATGCAGCGGCTTGTGGTGTAAATTGTTGATACTTTTTCCATATGACTTTTAATGTAGATTGCTTTAAAGGATACAGGGGTCGAAAGCAAAGGTCATAGCCGGGAATATTAGGAATAAGATTGTCGAAGGTAATAGCATAACCTACATGTGATCGCACCATAATAGCAGCATTAAAGATAAGGTTATAGGTGGCGACAACACGTAGTTGGTCAGTATCGTGACCAAACCAAGATGCCATTAATTGTGACAAGCCTTGGCGGGAACAAATAAGAGGTAAGGAACGTAAATCGTCAATCGTGAAATAAGGCTTTTGTGCCAGTGAATCATCAGTACGCAGAATAATACCCCAATGATGAACCATTGGTAGGTCAAGAAAGTTATATTTATCAGTATTGATAAAATCGGATACGAGAGCAAAATCCAATATGCCTGTATCCAATGATTCTGTCAAATCAGAAAGATTACCACTAGTAACATGAAGGCGGATATGAGGATACGTTAGTTGTAGTTTATGAAAGGCGCATGATAGGTAGGAAAACACTTCTGTTTCTGCACTACCAATATGAATTTCGCAACCATCAATAGTATCTAAAGAACGAAAGGCCCGCTCCGTGCGATCAGATAGATTAAGAATTTCTTCAGCCCGTTTTTTTAGAAATAGTCCTGCGTCGGTCAATTTGATAGCATAGTTTGTGCGAACAAAGAGTTGTTGTCCCAATTCATTTTCTAAGTCTTTTAGTTGTTTTGACATAGTCGGCTGAGATACGTGTAACTTGCGGGCAGCACGGGTAATATTTTCTTCGCGAGCTGCTTCTAAAAAATAACGTAATACTCGTAGCTCCATGATAACCTCCTTGGGTTGTGAATAGTCATTGAGGTGCTAGTAGAGAAAAATAATTGAATAGATATATCTTACATCTATATCTTATCATAGATAGTAAATATTTTACATAACTCAGCAATGGATTTACAATACAGCTACAATTGTTAGTGATAACTACGTATGATGAAACTAATAGTGTGTTTCGTTATGTATCGGCTAAAACCATTAATAATAGATGGAATGGTACCGATGAATAAGGAGGCAAATAATGAGAGAAAAACAAAAACGATTAGCATTGGTAGCGGCTATATTGCTTACAGGGCTGTCGGCTATTACCATTAGCGAAGCGGCTAGCCCGGTAACTACTGCTGAAGTAGCTACTGCAACTGTAACATCTACTACAGGTACGGCACCCATTATACCTGTCGCACCAACTGCAAGTAAGACATCTGCAAAGGAGGTTATTAGTCATATGCAAAAGACGAGTATTATACCGCTTGCTCCGGAACAGGATACACGGGTATTCAAAAAAGATACATCTATTATTGTAAAAAATGTACGCTTTACCGATCGGTATGGCTATGAGATTGCAGGTCATTTGTATTTGCCAAAAAATTTTAAAGAAGGTCATACCTATGGTGCTATTGCTGTTAGTGGTCCTTTTGGAGCTGTTAAGGAGCAGTCGTCGGGATTATATGCACAGGAATTAGCGAAGCATGGTTATGTAACCATAGCTTTTGATCCGGCTATGACGGGGGAAAGCGGTGGAGAGGTGCGTGATATGGCTTCACCGGATATTTTTACAGAGGATTACAGTGCAGCCGTAGATTTCTTGGGCTCCCTCGATTTTGTTGATCGCAATCGCATCGGAGCGTTGGGTATTTGTGGTTTGTCTGGTCCGGCTATCACGGCAGCCGTTAACGATACGCGTATTAAAGCCATTGCTACTACGGCTATGTATGATATGTCAGAAAGTATTCGCGATCACTACAAAGGTGATTATTATACTAAGGACCAACGAGAAGCTGTTAAACAGTACCTGGCTAACATGCGTTGGCAGCGTGTGGATACAGGCAAGGAAGCACGAGGACTTCATGAAGTGCCAGTGACAACGGATGGCCAGGCTGTATATGCAGACACTCTCTTCCCGGATGTATTGCCGGCTAATGCAGATTCGGTAACGAAGGAATTTTTTAATTACTATCGTGGACGGGCCTATCATCCGCGAGCTATTAACTCCGCTACCGCATGGAATGTACTGGCTCCCTATGGATTTTTTAACTTTGCTTTAGGTGAGCATATTGAAGAAATCAGTCCTCGTCCAATTCTCTTTATTACCGGCGATAAAGCACACTCAAGATACTTCTCAGAAGAGGCGTATGCCAAGGCTGCAGGACCTAAAGAGCTTATTGTAGTGCCGAATGCCACACATACAGATTTATATGATCAAATTGACAAAATACCCTTTGACCGTTTAATTGCTTTTTACGATAGAAATTTATAGAAGAAGTAGGTTTGTGTGAGATAGTGTGCCGGATAGCTGTAAGTGGAAAGAGTAAGATATATATAGATATGGCAAGAGTAAGATGTATAAAGTAGGGGGGAGCATGGCCATACAGCGACAGACAAAAACATTATTACTTATATTAGCTTTTGGGGTATTTGGTATTTTAAATACAGAAATGGGGGTGATTGGAATTCTGCCTCAAGTGGCAGAGGTATTTCATATCAGTATTACTGAATCCGGTCTGCTGATAAGCGGCTTTGCGCTCGGCGTGGCTTTGGCTGGACCGGTGTTGCCCTTGTTGCTTTCTCGATATAATCGTAAACACATCATGCTGTTGGTGGTTAGCGTATTCTTTTTATGCACCGCCGTAACACCGTGGATAGATAATTTTTATATAGTATTGGTGCTACGCATTTTACCTGCTCTATTGCATCCTGTATTTTGTTCATTAGCTTTTTCAATAGCAGCAGGCGCAGTGGACTCGGAAGAATCGCCGAAAGCAGTAGCATATATTACGGTCGGGGTGTCAGCGGGAATGGTATTGGGTGTGCCCATTAGCAATTTTTTGGCGACACAGATATCGTTGGAGAGCGCATATTATTTCTTTGCGGCTATTAACGCAATTGCCGTATTACTGATAGCATTAAAAGTGCCTTCTATGGCGGTGACGGCACCGTTATCGTATGGTTCGCAGCTAAAGATTCTTGCAAAGCCGGTATTATGGATATCCATTGTTGGCGCTATTTGTATGAATGGAGCTATTTATGGTGTTTTTGGCTATGCGGCAGAATATATCAGTATGGTTATACAGGTATCCCCCTTAGTGGGTAGTGTACTTCTTTTCATATATGGCGTTATGAATATCGTGGGCAGTTTGTGGGCAGGGCATTTGTTGGTGAAGAGGTCAAAGCAAACAGTGTGGATTTTACCGATAGCAGTAGGCAGCATTTATATTGGTATGTATGTGAGTACAACAAGTGTATGGCTTTCAGCGATGTGTATTGTTATGTGGGGGATAGCTGCGGGAATCAATGCTAATGTGACGCAGTATTGGGTGTATACGTCGGCACCGGAGGCCCCGGACTTTGTGAATGGGCTTTTCCTAACTGCCGTTAATTTAGGAACTACATTAGCTAGTCTAGGATGTGGATATGTGATTGCAATCCTGGGGTTGCCTTGGGTAGTAGCCGGTGGTGTTATTATGAGCATACTTAGTTTAGCTGCTATTGCCTGGCGATATAGTATTGACAATGCAGTAAGGTGTATATAAACGACAAAATTAATGATATCTAGACACAGGGTACTTTTCATCAATAGGGAGTATAAGTTATTTTACCAGCAATGTGAATTAAACCATTTACTGCAGAATTTTGAACAAAAGGAGCTCTATTTGAAGAGACTCATAACGGAAGTCCTTTTGCTAATCGCATATTGACGATTACTCTGGAAAGCTGTCGTCAGACAGTGTAAAAGGAAAATTAGACAGGGGTATTATGAAAGAAAATAATGATATTTAGTTAAATAAGACGTTGACAATCGTAATGACTCGGTGTAAGATAGAGCACAAGAATTCTTACATGTATTATAGGAATTAAAATTGCATAGGATTTCATCAAGAGTAGTGGAGGGAACGGCCCGTAGAAGCTACAGCAACCGGCGATGAGTATATTCATTGAAGCGGTGCTACATCCGGCAGAGTTTTCTGAAAGATGAGTGAGGTGAGAGACACCCGTCTGAGGAAGGCGGGTGTTTTCTTTATGTACATTCTTAGCAAGAATTTAAGTAATACATGGGATGGTTCCTTGGGGGAGGGACCGTCAAAAGACCGTACCGGTCATCGCGTAGTACTCCGCATAAAGGTAGTATTGAGAAAAAAGAGAGGTTTGTATATGGAAACAAAATATCGTTGGCACAAAAAGGAAGACAGCTGGGCCATTGTCATCGGCTTGGGATTTATTGCTGTATTGAGTCTTTTGTTTTACGGCGGACTGGGAGATATAACGTCCTGGATTCGTTTTAAGGTAACGCCATGGCAAAGCTGGGAACAGCTGGGGCAAATTATACAAAATGGTTGGGCATCCATTCTGCGGTTATATATAGTATTGGCTGCCGTAATTACGGTGGGTGCGTACTATCTTGGCTTTGGCAGCCGGCGTTTTATCGGCAGCTTTACGGCATTATATGTACTGGCGGTCGTCGTTACGGTATTGGCATCTCATACTTGGATAAAGGCCGCACAACTGGAAGGACCTTTATTAGCACTTGTGGTTGGACTTATTCTCAGTAATCTGGTGCGATTACCGGCATGGCTCAGCGATGCACTGCGCACCGAGTATTATGTAAAAACCGGCATTGTACTCATGGGTGCTACCTTGCCCTTCACGATTATATTGCAAGCCGGTCCGGCCGCCATGGGACAGGCACTTATTGTTTCGGTTGTTACTTTTGGAAGTATTTATTTAGCGGCAACGAAGCTGTTTGGCTTGGATAAACGGTTTGCAGCGTGCCTTGGTGCTGGCGGATCTATATGCGGCGTATCCGGCTCCATTGCTATCGGCGGTGCATGCCGCGCCCGACAGGAACATGTATCGGTAGCAATTTCCTTAGTTATTGTATGGGCCGTCGTTATGATCTTTGCTCTTCCGGCAGCAGCAAAAGCATTGGGGCTTCATCCCGGTGTAGCCGGTGCTTGGATCGGTACGTCGGAATTTGCTGATGCTGCCGGCTTTGCAGCGGCTGAGACAATCGGGCATGAAGCAGCGGTACGGGCATTTACCTTGATGAAAGTGGTGGGCCGCGATATGTTTGTCGGCGTATGGGCCTTCTTGGTGGCTATTCTTTCCGTAACATTGTGGGAACGTAAGCAAGTAAAAGATAGTGAACACATCGACAAAAAAGAAATTTGGCGACGCTTTCCCAAATTTATTATTGGCTTTTTTGTGGCATCCATTGTTACCTCATTGGTACTAACCGGACTTGATAGCAGTACGGGGACAGCTTACAGTAAAACCGTATTGGCAGCGCTCAAGGAATTACGTGGCTGGTTCTTTGTTTTAACGTTCTTAAGCATTGGCCTTACTACACGTCTTCGCGATTTAACGAAGGTAGGATATAAACCCTTGCTTGCTTTTGCTATCGGTGTGGCCATCAATGTACCGTTAGGCTATCTGTTATCGACACAAGTTTTTCAGAATTTTTGGCTACAGCTGTAATATGTTGTGACACTGCGTCCATGTGAACTACGCACGCAACGGTTGTTAGGAGGTGCGCATATGACATCAGTAATTGCTATAAAAATTACATTGACACCGGCAGCTACTGCTTCTTCAGCGGTGCGGAAGCGTCTGCGTCATTTCGCTAATCAACATCGGTTTGTCATCGATGATGCGGACAATTCTTGGCATGCTGTTATCTATGACGGTGAAGGTGAAGATGTGAAAGCCCGTTTACGACAACAAGGGTTCACGGATACGGAGTTTTCATTGAATGTAGAATACCAACGGCGATGGGGATTTTTGTAAAGGAAAGAGCCTGCAACTTTTTAGAGTTGCAGGCTCTTTCCTTTATATATTTATATGGTGCGCCTAGCAGGATTCGAACCTGCGCACCCGGTTCCGGAGAAAGTTTAAGCAAGTTTATAAAGTTTATCCAGATAATAAAGATTACAGAAAGCTTATAAATATAGGCTTTTTATTTTACGGTTATTTTTTTCTAATTTATGTAATTTTATTGTTTTTATAGAATTAATGGAGTTATTGGGCTCAAAACATGAATTGATGCAATGCATAATTTTTCAAGGTAGGTTAACACTATTAGGTGAAGTAATAGCATATAATATGTATATGAGAGAGTAGGGCGTATTAAAAATCAAATCTTTTACTAATTGGACCAATTGTTTTAGATGCAGCAGAAGCTTCTTTTATAACATTTGGCTTGTGTTTTATTTCAGCTTCGCCTATTGAAAGATATTGTTTTTTTAATTCCATAAATTGATCGAGTTTAGATAAATTGATATTAATACATATTCCAGTACCATTAAAGTTTAGTTTTGTAATTTTAGGTTTGTTATCTTTCCATAATTGGACTTGATTTCCAACGCTACAAATTTTAAACTTTCCAATATCTTTGCAAACCTGACTTGTAAGATATAAGCCGAATCCACTATTAGCATATGCATTATCATCATTATCGCTAAAAGGATTGTGCTTTTTGCGTGGACGATAACTTTTAGATACTCCGGGTTGTAGTGCAAATAAAATAGATCCCACATTATCTTTCCCATCGTTATAAGCCTTATTAGACGCTAGGGATTTTTTTATTCCAATTCCTTCATCGACAACGGCAATTTCGAGTTTATCTTTCTGTGGCCATACTTGTGCACAACACCAAAGTGTTTCAGATTCACTATGTTCATACACATTCCTTAGTATTTCGAAAAGAGCGAACCCCATTGATTTTGAAGTATCGGGGAAGTTATTATGATAGTTCAATGTTTTACTGAGTGTATATGCTTCTTCTTCTAGCAATTGTTGAACTAAAATATGTTTATCTTTAGCCTCTTTTTCTAGCTCCGTTTTAATCCATTTGTGGATTGGAATATATGAATCACTACCTGGTGCGACACCAATTTCTTTCCCATACGGGAGAGAAATTGCATTATAGAAACCAATATGCTCAGCGTATCCATTAAAATTTTGGATTTTATATGACTTTACGTCTATTTCTAAATCGTTACATTTGCGTTGTAATGAGTTTAAGGTGGCGATAATGAGTAATGATGCGTATGGTTCAATCCAGTTAATCGTGCGAGCATCTAAAAGAATATATTTAGATTTATCAGAAGCAATAGAATCCAAATTTAATTGAGCAATTTCATTAATAAAAGTAGAAACATGAGCACTATCTATAGAAGAGGGTAATGTTATAGTAATTTTTGATGATGATTTTTTTAGGTATTGGTAGCTCATATATTATGCTCCTAAATATAGTTAAATTAAGAGTTTTGGTTTTTATTTCACAACTAAGCCTTTTTATATGAATTTTTATTATGCTTTTTAGGTATTGATAAGTTTTGTATAACGAGAAATAAGATTAACAACACAATCATACTCAGAAATATTTGTATCAAAACCATAGGCTTTCATTACAGCTCGATTATTATTTCTATGGGCATTCAATAAGTCAATAGGCATTATATTATCATCATACAATGTGGCTAAAGATTCTGTTGGATATTTTGCACGAGCATTGAGAATAGCTTGGGCTGTTTTTTCTATTTCTGCTTGTTGAGTTTTTGTAGGCGTAGGCCAAGGAAAGTTGTTATAAACGATGTTACCAGAATATTGGTAATCACTTTTCATACGCCCCGCAACAGCTCTCATCCAAGCGTTATGTACATTCGATGTTAAAATACCGAAATCAAATAGTGTTGCATCTGGAATGATTAAAGCGCTGCCACTTACAATTATGTCAGATGGAATAAAAGCCATTGGTATGTATCTTCTGCTTTGAGAGGATACTTTGGGAATGACTAACATATCTTTATCTGGTTGGCGAATTTCTCCAAATAGCCAAGGTGTATCGGCAAGTTTTTTTGTTTGAGGCCTTTTGCTACTTTCTCTAAAGGCTCGAACTAGGTTAACTCTTTCCATGATTAGTTTTGAATTTTTTAAGTCAGAAGGCTTTGCATCTTTTAACCAAAGGCACCATTTTGAAGTATTTCGGATTAGTTCGGCCCCTCCGATATATTTTTTTATAAAGTTAGTATTGTTAGGATTTTCATTGAGTAAATCATTTACATCATCTTTTGTTAAAGTGAAGTGTTTATCATCTATAGGCATATTGCCATAAAAAATTTGAGGAGCATTTGAAATTGTCTTTGTTCTACTTTTTATGAAAAACATTGGAAGATCATTAAGATATGGACTAATGTTCTGTACTTCTTTTATTGCATTTCCATTGAAAATTAATTTATGTTCTACAGAGTTGTTAATAGCTGTAAATCCTATAATTACACAATGTACTGCAGCTTTAGCTTTTGCATCGCTATCCCATTTAAACGAATGATAAGCAAAAATCGGATAAATTAATGGGCTTAGATTTTCCCATAGAACAGGTGCTTGCTCTCCTTGAACGATACTATTTGTTGAGACAAAAGCCCCTTTTATATGAGTCCCTTGAATATATAGGGCTGCTTTCATATACCATGCTGTCACATAGTCTAGATTACCGGCCCCTTTTGCATTATTAAAAGTAGCAATAAGTTCTTTTTTTTGTTTTTCGGATTGTTCCTTTTTCCCTCCAAACGGGGGGTTTCCCATAATATAAGAAAGATTTTCTGGAACAATTATTTTACTCCAATCATATGTGAGTGCATCACCTTCGTGAATATTTGCAAAATTATGGAGTGGTAAAAAATCCATTTCTCTATTAATAATTCCTTCTGTTTGTGCAAACATTTGCGCTTCAGCAATCCACATAGCTGTTCGAGCTACAGCTACAGCAAAGTCATTGATTTCAATACCATAAAATTGTTGAATACTTACTTTGATTGGATTTAATTCGTCTTCCTCAAAACCTAGTATACCTGTTCCAGATTTATCAGTTATCGTTTCACGCAAAATGTCATTTTCTAGCCTTCGTAGAGATAAATATGTTTCTGTTAAAAAGTTTCCAGAACCTGCAGCAGGGTCTAAAAAAGTTAAAGAAGATAGTTCAGTTTGTAAAGTTTTTAGTTTTTCAGTTCTTTTTTTAGATACTTTTTCCTTCATGGCAAGTTTGAACTTTTCTTTATATTCATCTAAAAAGAGAGGGTCGATAACTTTATGAATGTTTTCAATACTCGTATAATGCATTCCACCATGGCGGCGCGTATCAGGATTTAAAGTGCTTTCGAAAATACCACCAAAGATAGTTGGGGAGATTTCACTCCAGTCAAATGCACAAGCTTCATCAAGTAACATTTGAACAGCTTCTTCACTAAATGGTGGGATTTCAATAGATTCACTGAATAAATTACCATTTACATAAGGGAAGGCAAGAAGGTTTTCTTCTTCAAAGGGATCACGATCAGAAACTGGAGTATCAAGTATACGGAATAATTCTAAAAGTGCTTTACGGAATTGTTGTGATTTATATTCTTGTAAATAATCATGGAATAGAGAACGACTACCAAATAAACCAGCATCTTCTGCATAAAGGCAGAAAACCAAACGTACGCAAAGTTTATTGATATTTTGAAGAATATAATCTTCAGAAAGTTTTTCATTAAGCTTATATTGGGTAAGAAGTACATCGTAAATTTTACCGACTAGTTCACCTGCACTTCTTGAAACTTCCATTTCTTTTTCGATATGAGTGTCTTTGGTATTAACTATGAAATTAAGACGATAAAAGTCGGTTTCGAGATCTTTTAAGTAAATAATTTCTGGAGTCGCATTGGGATTATCCATATCAAGAATTTGGAATTCAGCAAAATTACAACCGATAATCCAGCGTGGCCGATCACTATATGGTAAGTTAGCAGAATAGCGTTTAGCTTGTTCTAATGGTGTTAATTGTGATCCATCTGATTGACGAATAGGAGCTGTAAGACTTTTTCCAAGACTTTTTTGCTCAATCATAGTATGAGTAGCAGGAATCATAGCATCAATGTAGCTAATATTTTCAAGCATTACTCGTTGTTCAAATCGAATAAAATCAGCTGGATTTTCTATTCCATATACAGTTTGTAATAGTTCAATCCAAAATCGTTGAGAATCTTGTTTTTCGTCGCCAATCCCAGCCCATTTTTCGGCAAAGATTTTAGCGGCTTTTTTTTGTTCTTTTAGTGTAAGCATCTTTATTTTTATATCCTTTTAAACACATCATTACTAATCGATAGTTATCTTTGCACCACGTTTTTCTAAGAAATGTTTAAGATTATATTTTTCATCATAATCATCTGTGTTTGTACAATTGTTATCTATAAAATCTTCATTAGCAGTTTCCTCTTTCATAATTGATAAACAATATTGTTGGGCTTTAGCTATTCTTTGGGCAGGATCTTCTTCTAACCAACTTGCTATAAGGTTTTCTAAGTCAGAAGAATATGTTGCATGTAATTTACATCCGTATTTTTCTGGTCGTATAAAAAGACGGATTATATGATTATTTTCTGGTAATAATAAAGCTAAGATATTAGCATCATTGACTGGCTGTGCAAGTGGAGAGCGGAGCCAAGCTTCTTGTTTAGTTGCCGAAAAAATCTTATAAAGTAAGGTAAATCCATCATAGGAAGGCGTATTTTTAGGTGGTTGATTCCAAAATTCATATCCAAAGAGTCTTTCAATTGGTTGTTCAGGTAGTTCTTTAAAATGTGTATAGAAAAATTGAACAAGATCATTAGACTCGGAATGTAAAAGAATCATAAAGTTTGCATATTTCATAATATTGGGATCTATTGCTGTATATGGTCTATCTTGTATTAGCGGATTCGAACTACCGCACCCGGTTCCGGAGTTTCAATATCTAAAATCCCATATGGAGGCTGCGAACAGCTACTTATAGGCTCTTCAGGGACAATATGAAGTTATGAAACATCAAGCAGAAATTCAGGAAAAGATTAACGATAAGAAGCAAGCCGAAGCTAGTGCAAAAGCAGAAACGGAAGCCGTAAGAAAATCATTAACGAAAAGAGTATTGGCTGGGGCGATGATCCATGGGTTAAATTAGTGAACCAGCGTGGCTATGCCCATATGAGCGAATAACTTAAATTAACCATGCCACTCTAAATTTCTTTTTGCCATTCTGACAGCCATTTCTTCTGCCGCAATTTGTTCTTTTGATAATCTAATCCATCCTGCTTTGTCTGATTCAATTTTCTTCTTTAGTTCGGCTAAATCTGCTTCTAATTTACCATTTCCTTTTGCATACCCCACCATATCTTTTAATTTCTCATCAATTTTATTATATAAATCTGTTCTGTTCTGAAGTTCTCCCTTTAAAATATCAATTCGTTCCTGTCCATGTTCTCTAAGTAGTGCCTTGTTCTTATCCCCATCATTACTAAAAAATGGACTATCTTTCCTATCATTTACAGTCTTAACCTGTTCTACCATAGTTAGAACTTCTGCCTTAGCTTGATTGTACTTATCTTCCTCTCCACAACCGGCGAGAGCTAATACCATGAGGGACATCATTGCTACTAATAGAATGCGAACATATTTTTTCATTGTTTTCATCATCTCTTACACAGTTATTCATACACTAGCAATCATACATGCCGACTCTGAGCAAACATCCATAATCTCTATCCTCCCCATTACTTAACAGTTTCACCGCCTATCTTAAAAATGATCTCACAAGTTAATATGCATGATTTTCTATTTCTTCATTTAGTATATAATGCTTCTCACAATATAAGCAAGATACATATTCTTTCCAGAATTTTTCTTTTTAACCCTTCTCCCGTTTTCTGTATGTGTGATGACGTCATTTGACATAGTACCTCGTTCCTTGGTATACTTTTAAGGCAGATATGCGCCTATAGCTCAGGGGATAGAGCACCGGTCTCCGGAACCGGGTGCGCAGGTTCGAATCCTGCTAGGCGCACCATAGGAAATATAATTATAACAAGGCCTTGTAGCTCTAACGAGTTGCAAGGCTTTGTTTATAATAATATTGACACACTCCCTCGCAGAGAGTACAATATAACAAGAAACAGCAGAAGCGGTACGAGAGACCGTTCGTTTCATGAGAAATACCTTTTAAGTTAGTCCTGTGAGGCTAGTAAGGGAACAATAGTTAGGCTATCCGTATATATGGATGCACCTTTACGTCTACTATAAGACCTCTTGCCTCAAAGCAAGGGGTCTTTTTTGCTACAGGGCCATGAAACTCATCAAGGAGGACAGAAATGGGACAGGTAAGTTTGAAGGGCAAGCATTTGTTAGGTCTGCAGCATGCCACTAAGGAAGAGATTGAATTAATCTTACGCGTGGCGAAGAAGATGAAGAAAATCGTGCTGTCGGACAATAAGAAGCATCCGTTGTTAAAAGGCAAGTCGATTATTAATTTATTCATGGAACCGAGTACGAGAACGCGTAGTTCTTTCGAGTTGGCCGGCAAGTACTTGGGGGCCGATGTAATCAACATCTCCAAGAGCGGCAGCTCCATGGTAAAAGGGGAAAGCTTCCGTGACACATTGCTTACGATGTCGTATATGGGCACCGATGCTATCGTTATGCGACACAGTGCGGAAGGAGCACCGCTGTATGCTACAAAATGTGTAGACCCGATTATCATCAACGCCGGTGACGGAGCGCATGAACATCCGACACAGGCACTGCTCGATATGTACTCCATATTAGAAAAGAAAGAATCCTTGGAAGGTCTTAAAGTAGTCATTGCCGGCGACATCATGCACAGTCGTGTAGCACGGTCGAATATTTACGGCCTTAAGACCATGGGTGCCGATGTACACCTCGTAGGTCCGCGCACGCTGGTATATCCGGAAATGGCTAAGATGGGTGTGACGGTACATTATGATTTGAAGGAAGCCCTTGAAGGTGCCGATGTAGTCAATGTACTTCGCATTCAGTTGGAACGAATTAACTCGGCGTTATATCCGACGAATCGTGAATATGCACGTATCTTCGGCATCAACCGCGATGTGTTGAAATATGCAAAAGATGACGTAATGGTTATGCATCCGGGACCGATGAATCGCGGTCTTGAAATTGCACCGGATGTAGCGTATGGTGATGAATCGGTGATTCAGGAACAGGTTCGCAACGGTGTTGCGATTCGCATGGCAGTATTGTACTTGACGATTATCGGAGGTGACGGCAGTGAACTTGCTGATTAAGGGTGGTACGGTAGTAAATCCGGCCAAGAAACAACATGAAGTAGCCGACGTATTGGTGAAAGACGGCAAGATTGCCGCTATCGGTCAGAATTTAAGCGCTGACGGTGCTGACGTATATGATGCTACCGGGTTGGTAGTAGCACCGGGCCTCATTGATATGCACACGCATCTGCGCGAACCGGGACAAGAAGCGAAGGAAGATTTTTACAGTGGTACACAGGCAGCGGCTGCCGGTGGATTCACCCGCGTAGCAACGATGGCAAATACGACACCGGTTGTAGACAATGCGGCTTTGGTACGCGGTCTTCGTAAACAGGCGGAATTGACAGGCGTAGTGAAGGTTGAATTTATGGGCGCGGTAAGTAAAGGCCTTAAAGGTAAAGAGTTGGCGGAAATGGGCGATATGGCCGAAGCCGGTGTAGTAGGCTTCTCCGATGACGGACATTATGTAGAAAGCGCTGCTTTTATGCGCCGCGCTTTGGAATACTCCAGCATGTTTAACAAGCCGGTTATCGATCATGCCGAAGAAGTGACATTGACCTGTGAAGGGCACATGCACGAAGGTTTTGTAGCCTATGAAATGGGCGTTAAAGGACGTCCGGCAGTAGCGGAAGATATGGCCGTAGCTCGTGACCTTCTCCTCGCCGAAATGACGGGCGGTCATATTCACATTGCCCATGTAAGCTCGAAGGATACGGTGGATCAAATTCGCAGAGCTAAGGCAAAGGGCATCAAGGTAACCTGCGAAGTAACGGCGCAGCACTTGGCCTTTACCGATGAATATTTGCGCGAATACAATCCGGCGTTTAAAATGGCACCGCCGATTCGTTCCGAAGAACATCGTCAGGCATTGTTGGCCGGCGTGAAGGACGGTACTATCGACGCGATTATTACGGACCACGCACCGCATGCGGAAGAAGAAAAAGATCAGGAATTCTGCTGTGCACCGAATGGCTTCAGCGGTCTTGAAACTTCGTTGGCAGCAGTGCTTACCCACACATATAAAACGGGAATTTTGACCTTGGACGAAATCGTATCTCTCATGAGTACGCGTCCGGCACAGCTGCTCGGTGTAGAAGGCGGCGTATTGGAAGTAGGCAAGGCAGCGGACATTACGGTATTCAGTACCGATGAAGCATGGACGGTTGATCGCAACCGATTCTATACGAAAGGAAAAACAAGCCCGTTTGACGGGATGACGTTAACCGGTCGTGCTAAGTTGACCGTGGTTGACGGAGATGTTGTTATGAAGGAGGGAGTTGTTACCCGGTGAAAGGCAAATTAGTTTTACAAGATGGCGCTGTATTTGAAGGGGAGCTTTTAGGCGGCGCTCCTATATTGGGGGAAGTAGTATTTAATACAGGCATGACCGGGTATCAGGAAATCGTAACGGATCCGTCCTATGCAGACCAGATTATTACGTTGACCTATCCTCTTATCGGGAATTACGGTGTATTCCGCGATATTGTACAGGCCCCGAAGCCGTACTGTCGCGGGATGATTGTAGGGGAGTTGTGTACCTTCCCCAGTAACTGGCAAAACGAAGGACGTTTTGAAGAGTTTCTCCGCGCCTACGGAGTACCTTGTTTATATAATGTGGATACGCGCGCGATTACGCGCCGTATCCGCAACCATGGCGTAATGAAAGGCGTAATTTGCCCGGCAGATACGGACGAAGCGCGTATTGAAGCACTCTTGGCACAGGAGCTGCCTACGGATCAGGTAGCGCGGGTGACAACGACCTGGGAAGGTCATCGCGGCGCTGACAATGCAGACTTTCATGTAGCTGTGTACGATTTTGGTGTAAAAGAAAATATATTGCAATCCTTGGAACGCTGCGGTTGTCGCTTGACGATTTATCCGGCAGCAACCAAAGCCGAAACCGTTCTGGCCGCTAATCCGGACGGGATTTTCCTGTCTAATGGACCGGGGGATCCGAAGTCTCTTGACTATGCCGTGGAAGAAGTAAAAAAGTTAATGGGCAAGAAGCCGATTTTCGGGATTTGCATGGGGCATCAGGTATTGGCGCTGGCCTATGGCGGCGATACGTATAAAATGCGCTTCGGTCATCGCGGATCGAACCATCCGGTAAAGGATTTAGAGACGGGACGCATTTATATTACCTCTCAAAATCATGGCTATGCCGTATCGGAAGAAAGCCTTAACGGCGCCGATGTGACCATTACGCATCGCAGTGTGAACGATGGTAGCGTAGAAGGTATGCGTCACAATACGATGCCGATTATGTCGGTGCAGTATCATCCGGAAGCATCTCCCGGACCGACGGATAACCTGTATCTATTCGAACAGTTTAAGGAATTAATGAGAAAGGGTTAACAGTGACTAGAGAAGCAAAAAAAGTACTCGTTATCGGCTCCGGCCCGATTATTATCGGCCAGGCCGCAGAATTTGACTATGCCGGTACACAGGCATGTCGCTCCTTACGTGAAGAAGGTTATGAAGTCGTATTGGTTAACTCGAATCCGGCGACAATCATGACGGACAGCGATATTGCGGAACGCGTATATATCGAACCGATTAGTTTGGAATTTGTTACCGAAGTCATTCGTAAGGAACGCCCGTACGGTCTTTTGGCGACTCTGGGAGGCCAGGTTGGTCTTAACATGGCGGTGGAATTGTCCGAAGCCGGCGTTTTGGAAAAATATAATGTACGCTTGTTGGGAACGACGCTGGCGGCCATTAAACAGGCGGAAGACCGCGAACTCTTTAAGGAAGCGATGAAGCGCATTAATCAACCGGTACCGGAAAGTGATATCTTCAGCGATGTGGAAGAAGCAGTGGCCTTTGCGAACCGCATCGGCTATCCGATTATTATCCGTCCGGCCTATACATTGGGCGGCACCGGCGGCGGTATTGCGCAGAACGAAGAAGAAATGTACATGATTGCCTTACGCGGCATTAAACTGAGCCCGATTCACCAAATCTTGGTAGAACGCTCCGTAGCCGGCTGGAAGGAAATCGAATACGAAGTTATGCGCGACAGTGCGGATAACTGTATCATCGTATGTAACATGGAAAATATAGATCCGGTAGGTGTACATACCGGGGACTCGGTAGTTGTGGCACCGAGTCAGACCTTGAACGACATTCAATACCAGATGCTTCGCACGGCATCGATCGACATCATCCGTTACCTAGAAATCGAAGGGGGCTGTAATGTACAGTACGCTCTCGATCCGCACAGCAACAATTACTATGTTATTGAAGTAAATCCGCGCGTATCCCGTTCGTCGGCGTTGGCTTCGAAGGCAACGGGCTATCCGATTGCCAAGGTAGCTGCCAAGGTTGCGTTAGGTATGACCTTAGATGAAATTACCAATGCCGTAACCGGTGAAACCAAGGCGTGCTTCGAACCGTCCTTGGACTATGTAGTAACGAAGTTCCCACGCTGGCCGTTTGAAAAATTCAGCATGGCCGACCGCACCTTGGGAACGCAGATGAAGGCTACCGGCGAAGTTATGGCTATCGATCGCACCTTGGAAGGGTCGCTTTTGAAAGCCATTCGTTCTCTGGAAATCGGTCTTGACCATATTGCGTTGCCGAAGCTGGCGCACGAATCGATGGAACAGCTCATTGAACGCCTTCACAAGGTGGACGACGAACGACTGTATACGGTAGCGGAAGCACTGCGTCGCGGTATCAGCGTGGAAAAGATTGCTTATATCACGAAGATTGATACCTTCTTTATCAATAAGATTAAAAATATCATCACCGTTGAACAGCGCTTGGCGGCTGAAGGTGAAAACCTTACGGAAGATACGCTGCGTTTGGCAAAGCGCTACAGCATGCCGGATGGCGTTATTGCGCGCTATGCAGGTGTAGGTACTGATGTAGTGACGAAAAAGAGAGAAGAACTTGCTATATATCCAACATACAAATACGTAGATACCTGTGCTGCTGAATTTGAAGCGCACACACCGTACTACTACAGTGCCTACGCTACGGAAGACGAAGTAGTGCCGCAAGGCGATAAGAGCGTCATCGTTCTCGGTTCCGGACCGATTCGCATCGGACAGGGCGTAGAGTTTGATTACTGTTCGGTACACTCCTCGTGGGCGCTGCGCGAAGCCGGTATGAAGTCCATTATCATCAATAACAATCCGGAAACGGTAAGTACCGACTTTGATACATCGGACAGCCTTTACTTTGAACCGTTAACGGTAGAAGATGTAATGGAAGTCATTCGCAAGGAAAATCCGGTAGGTGTTATTGCACAGTTCGGTGGTCAAACGGCTATTAACCTCGCCGGACCGCTGGCACAGCGTGGTGTAAAAATTCTCGGAACCTCGGTGGACAGCATCGACATGGCGGAAGACCGTGAACGCTTTGATGACCTTTTAAATACCTTGGGCATTCCTCGTCCGGTAGGGGCGTTGGTAACATCCCATGAAGAAGCGTTGGCAGCGGCAGCACGCCTCGGGTATCCGCTGATTGTGCGTCCGTCCTATGTCCTCGGCGGTCGTGCAATGGAAATCGTATACAACGATGACGAACTTGATGTATATATGAAAGAAGCCGTTGTGGCTTCGAAGGATCACCCGGTACTCATCGACCGTTACATGGTAGGTATGGAAGTGGAAGTAGACGCTATTTCCGACGGCGAAGATGTATGTATCCCGGGGATTATGGAACAAATCGAACGAGCCGGTGTACACTCCGGTGACTCTATGGCCGTGTATCCGGCACAGCATGTATCGCCGGAAATGACGGAGCAAATTGTAGATTACACGCGCCGCATTGCTCGCGGTCTTAATGTGAAAGGGATTGTAAATATCCAGTACATTATTGCGAATGATACACTGCATGTTATCGAAGTAAATCCTCGCTCCAGTCGTACGGTGCCGTTTATCAGTAAGGTAACGGGCATCAACATGATTGCCTATGCAACGCGCATTGCTTTAGGCGAAACATTGAAGGGCATGGGCTTGCCTACGGGCTTGGTACCGCCTAAACCGTATGTAGCCGTAAAGGCACCGGTATTCTCCTTTGCAAAGATGGGGCTCGTTGAAATTGCTTTGGGACCGGAAATGAAATCAACCGGTGAAGTTATGGGCATCGGCCGCACGTATTCGGAAGCCCTCTTCAAAGCTATTCATGGAGCGCGCATGCGCATTCCGGAAGCCGGTCATATTCTGATTACCGTAGCGGATCGCGATAAAGAAGAAGCCGCGCAGCTCGCCAAAGGCTTTACGGAGCTGGGCTATCACATTATGGCAACGGATGGCACCGGTCAATACTTCAAAGACCATGGTGTCGATTGTGTACTGGTTAATAAAATTCATCAAGGCGGTTCTACCTGCGCGGACCTCATTCGTCAAGGTAAGGTAGACCTTATGGTGAACACATTGACCTACGGCAAACGTCCGGAACGTGAAGGATTCCGATTGCGCCGTTTGGCTGTAGAAATGGGGACACCTTGCTTGACCTCTCTCGATACGGCGCGTGAAGTATTGCGCGTTGTAGTCGGTCGTGCCAAAAAGGAAGTTACCATTGATGTAGAAGCGTTACAGGATTACGAGATGGAGTGATACAGCATGAGCGGTTATGTAGAAGCGGCTCGAGTTCTCAGAAATGAGCAAATCGGTGCCGATGTATGGATAATGGAACTGTATGCGCCAAAGCAAGCCAAAGAGGCTCAGGTGGGACAGTTCTGTAATGTGCGCGTCACGGATGGAACAGCGCCGCTCTTGCGGCGTCCCATCAGCTACGCCGGCTTTGACAGTGAAAAGGGAACCATAACTCTTCTCTATCGCGTAGTCGGTCGTGGTACGGAATTGATGACGCGCCTTGAAAAAGATGATACATTGGATTGCCTCGGACCCTTGGGAAGTCGCTTTGAAACATCGCGGCACATGCTTTTAGTCGGTGGCGGCGTAGGGATTGCGCCTATGCTGTGCATCGCATCAAAGTTAAAGGACGGCGAAGAAGCGCAGGTACTCCTGGGCTTCCGTAGTAAGAGCGAATCCTTTTGGGCCGACTTGTTCAAGCCGTATCCGGTGAAGGTGCATATCACTACGGATGACGGAAGTCTTGGAACGAAAGGGTTTCCTACGGCGCTTATGCCGACCCTGGCAGCAGACAATGACTTTTCGGCGGTATTGACCTGTGGGCCGACGCCAATGATGAAAGGGGTAGCTGCCGAAGCGGCTACTCTTGGCATTCCGTGCCAAGTATCCTTGGAAGAACGGATGGGCTGCGGTACCGGCGGTTGTCTCGGCTGTGGCTGTGACGGTGCCGGCGGTAAGCGGTATAAGGTATGTCAGGACGGGCCGGTCTTCCCGGCAGAGGAGGTGTTCTTCTAATGGTAACACCGGATAAAGATATGAATAATACAAGTACAGCCTATCCGAAGCTGGCCGTAGAATTTTGTGGCATTCCGATGAAAAATCCCATCGTAGCTGCATCCGGTACCTTTGGTTTTGGCTTAGAATATGCAGGCTATCTCGACCTTAGTCACGATGTAGGGGCCATCTCCGTAAAGGGGTTGACACCGGAACCGCGTCACGGTAATAAAGGGACGCGTATTGCGGAAACCGCATCGGGCGTGCTTAACTGTATCGGTCTTGAAAATCCCGGAGCGGAAACCTTCGTACGGGATACATTGCCGGTACTTAAAACGTATGACGTACCGATTTTGGCCAATATTTCTTCAGCTGATGTGGACGGCTATGGTTACATGGCGGAAACGCTGTCCGTAGACGGCATTGCCGGGTTTGAAGTCAATATCAGCTGTCCGAACGTAAAAAACGGTGGCATGGCTTTCGGCGTACAAGCGGAAAGTGCCGCCGAAGTGTGCCGTATGGTAAAGGCGCACACGGATTTGCCGGTGATTATGAAGCTGTCACCTAATGTAACGAACATTGTAGAAATTGCGAAAGCGGTAGAAGACGCCGGTGCAGACGGCATTAGCATGATTAATACATTGCTGGGGATGGCTATCGATGTCCGTACACGCCGACCGATATTAGGTAATTTGTACGGTGGCTTATCCGGTCCGGCAGTAAAACCGGTAGCGTTGCGTTTAGTGCATCAAGTAGCGCAGGCCGTATCGATTCCGATTATGGGGATGGGCGGTATTATGACGGGGACGGATGCCGTCGAATTTATGCTGGCCGGTGCGGATATCGTATCGGTAGGCACCGCAACGATGGTGGATCCTACGGCGATTGCTCGGATTGCCAAAGAAATGAATGAGTACGCAGAAGCGGAGAAGCTGACACATATCAGCGACATCGTTGGCGGATTGCGTATATAAGGAAGAGCATTCTTAAAAATAAAGCGATGCGCATATATCTTAGAGGTCATGTCTTGCGAATGGCACTCTTGCGATATATGAGCATCGCTTTTTCTTTTGGACTTTTTTTTATTCGGCGCGCTGTAAGTGCATCATAAGGTACGCCAATACTTCACCTTCGCTTTTTGCCGATAGGCTCTGGTTCAAAGCGTGATAGGATGACGTCATTTCAGAAAGCTGATCGGCAGTTTTGTCATACACAAAAAGAGAAATAGAGGCATTGATTTCGGTGTAGAGCTCGCCGTTGCCATAGCGATCCATACGAGGACGAATCGTGCGGAAGGTCCAATTTTTGATAGCCGGCATAACAACGATGTCAGCGTCGTTGTCGTTAGCTAATTTTGCTAAGGTTACCTGTGTCGGATACAGGCCCGTATTTGTTTCTCGTGTACCGTAAGCCGGATAGGGGAAGAGTGCTTTGGTACGCGTTACAAAATCGGTAAGGATCGTTTTATCAAGACCCAATTGACGATTGGAATTAGGTACGGCGATAAGAACACGTTGCGTACTTACCGGATCTTGGGCAGCTGAGGTTGTACTGCCGTTAGCTGTTTCATTAGCCGTAGCAACTGTAGTTTCCGTAGCATCCGGCGTAGTGGTAGTCGTAGTAGCCGTAGCCTCGTTGGTTATCACCGGCTGTGATACTGTATCGGCAGCTGCCACCGGAGTGATTACCGTTACGAGTGCAGCCGCGCAAAGTGCAGCAGAAAATTCTTTCAACATATATATATACCCTCCTTGTAAGCAAGAACTATGTACTATTAGTATATCATTATATGAGTGAATGGTAAAAGCGTAGCTACAGTTATTGACGGCATACTAAGTGGGTAGCGTATAATAATGACTGCGGTGCGGTAACGAATTATACCGTGCAATACAATGAAGTGCTAGTTGTGAGGAGTGTATATGGCGATTAAGTTATCAGAACATTTTACATACGGAAAATTGGTTCGGTATGTCATACCATCCATTTGGATGATGATTATCATGTCTATCTATTATGTAGTGGACGGTTACTTTGTTTCAAACTATGTGGGAAAGATTGCTTTTGCGGCAGTAAATGTATTGACACCGGCGATTGTCATTCCTTCGTCGGTAGCCTTTATGCTTTCTGCCGGCGGAGCAGCCGTTGTGGCAACAACCATGGGAGAGGGGCGCAGGGATGATGCCAATCGGTATTTCTCCATGCTCCTTTATGTGGTGATTGGTTTTGGAGCGGTGATGACGCTGCTCAGCGAATGGATCTTGCCGTACTTTTTACATTTTATGGAAGCCGATGGTGATCTGTTTACAGCCGGCATGGAATACGGATGGATTTGTCTGCTCGGTTTAATTCCGTTCATGTTGCAGGTTATGCTGCAAGCATTGTGGTCAACGGCAGAAAAGCCGCAATATGGGTTATACATGACGGTCGCTGCCGGAGTGACCAATCTGGTGTTGGACTATGTGTTTATCGTTCTATGGGGATGGGGCATTACCGGAGCAGCCATAGCCAGCGTGCTCAGCCAAGTCTTGGGCGGTCTGTTGCCGCTGGTATATTTTTATTTGCCCAACAGCAGTGCCTTGCGATTAGTGACGGCGGCTATAGAGTGGCCGATTATTATGAGAGCAGCCACTAACGGGTTTTCGGAAATGTTGACCAGTATTTCCGCTTCTATTCTGGGCATTCTGTATAACCTGCAGCTGATGAGTTACATCGGGGCGGACGGTGTGGCCGCCTATGGTGTGATGCTCTATGCGAACGGAACCTTTGAAAGTATTTATTTTGGTTACGGCATGGGAGCTTCGGCGATTATCAGCTATCACTTTGGAGCGCGGAATACATCGGAGCTTCACAATGTACTGATGAAAAGCTTGGTTCTCGTTGGCGGTGGCAGCTTGGTGATGACCGCTATTGCGTATAGCGGTGCCGGTTGGCTTACCTATTATTTTGTAGGCTATGATGCAGCCTTGTGGCAGATGACTAAGGAGGCTTTCCGGATTTATTGTCTTTCCTTTATCTTGGCCGGTATAAATGGATTCGCATCGGCTTTCTTTACGGCACTTAACAACGGTCGGATTTCGGCAGTGATTTCCATGAGTCGCATACTCATCTTCCAAGTCGGATCTGTATTGGTATTACCAATGCTTATCGGGATGGACGGCATATGGTGGTCCGTAGTCATTGCCGAGGTAGCTACCTTCTTTGTCGCTGTGTGGTATTGGAAAGCCAATCAATCACGTTACGGCTATTAATATGGCAAACGCCCTCGTACACAGTGCGACGGATACTTGATGTGTATCCGTCACATTGATGACGAGGGCGCTTTTTATAGTATATATCATGACCGGTGCAGAGTGGAATCATCGCTTACAGCACAGCCGTTATTCTTCATGAATTAACGGATACTCTACGATGAAATCCGTTTAGTGAACGATGGCATAGTAAATCACATATACCCAGCCGAGAATCCCGTGGAAAATAGCCCAAGGAATCGAATGCCAGTTGGCATAGCTAATGACTAATGCCAAGGCAGTACCAAAGGAAATCCCATTTTTTACAATGCTGTTCATACTACTACCTCCTATACAGATGATGTACTTAGTTTTATCTTTCATTTATATACTTCGACAGACGGAGATGAAAGTCCTTTTATTTAGGGATGTGTTAGGGATGGTAGTAGCATTTAACGGAAGTCCAAAAGCAAAAGGCAATACGTATCACGCGATTCGAATGGTAGCGGATGAACCGGAAGCAGAAGAAAAAGTATTTACACAATTTATTCGATGAAGAGAACATATACTTAATAAAAATAGTTGGAGTTGCTAGAAAAAGCCAGTCAATAGGAGGCTAGGAAGATAGTCTGAAGAACCTCGTGTATGAAGCAGTTTTGTGAGTTGCATCATACAAGACTGCTGTTAGTAAAAAAGTCCCGACCTAATTTAGGCGGGACTTTTTTAGTTACTGACCGATAGGTGTTGGCTATCTAGTAATAGTTATTAGCAATATATTTTATGTATCATAACTCGCCTTCGGCGATGGCATCGAGCACGTCTCGCGAAGGAATAAAGAAGAGGGCACCGGTAACGGGCGTGCTGTAATCCAAAAGTTTATCGTTTTGCGTAAACATGTTGGTCAGCATTTGTTTAGTTACATCCCAGTAACGGGCGTAGCCGATGAAGTAGGTACCGGTTTCATTCTGTCCCGGATTGGAGAAGGGCACGTTCATGCGCACAATTTTATGTTCTTTACCATCGCGATTATCTTGGGCGATGATGTTGTGAGCATGTGGATCTTTTTCGTCATCGTCCAGTTCGATGTCGCTGAACTTGCGGCGACCGATGACTTTCTCTTGCATGTCCGTCGGTAAGGATTTCCACGCATCCATATCGTGGATATATTTTTGCGCAAACGCATAAGAGCCACCGGCAAAATCGGAATCTTCATCGCCGACGATGCCCCATTCGGCGGCTTCATCACCTACCGGATTTTCGGTACCGTCAATGAAACCGATAATAGCCCGGCCTTCAAAATAGCGGAAGCCATGTGTTTCGTCGACTACATCGGTTACAGGACGAAGGAAATCCATAATCTGGTCGCACACTTCGTATACGACAGCTTCGTCAGTAGCGCGAAGATGGAGGAACAAGTCCGCCGGGGTAGATACGGCTGTGTGGCGATCGCCTTTAATTTCTTGGAAGGTTTCTAATTCTTTTGGCTTCTTGGCACCGGGGAAGAGATACTCCCATGCATCATTACTAAAGCCAAAGGCAATTTTTAAATTTGCATATTCTGCGCGAATGTTCATGGAACGCTGAATCCCCTGAATGCGATCGGCCATATCGGCGATAACCTCTTTTTCCGCCGGCTGGTCCTTACGATGTAATTTGAGCATTAAAAAAATCACGCTGCTCCCTGCGTCTTTGTACACGTCTTGTGAATTATGCAATGCCACTCCCATTGCTAATCCCTCCTTTGCTGTTTTTATTTTCCATTTTACTGTTAGATAGATAAATTGAGTTTTGTTATCAATATATCCTATAAATTAATTATAATACGGGATAAAGGGAAGTCAAGGAAGTAACGAGTGTAAGTAACTGTTTTTGTAGAATATAAATTTATGTATGGTGTATATTATACGGAGGGAGAGTGATTCACAAAAATAAAAAGATACCAACCGCGCCTCATCCTTCCTTTACGGCAAAACAATTTGACAAAACTTTTCAAATACAGTATCATGTAGAAACAGTGATACATCGTTGTATTACCAACTACATACAGATCATCAAGAGCAGTGGAGGGAATGGCCCTGTGAAGCTGCGGCAACCTGCCTGAGTCGGGCAAGGTGCCAATTCCAGTAGGCTTTGACCTAGCAGATGATGGCTATCAGACGTTATCTGTGAGGATAACGCTTTTTTTATATTCTTACGAATGGGTACTGCTACGTGTATGCAGTGGAAAAGAAGGGAATATGAGGAGCCTGTTACGGCAGCCGTTGGAATAGGAACACAGGGGGCACTGGTTGGCTAACCAAGATGATTTGCCAAGTAGAGAGAAAAGAGACCGAATGTATAAGGTAGCACAGGACTACCGGTAAAGGAGAGATGACAATGAGTACAGCTATTGAAAAAGGACCGTTCCGTTATGATATCGTAGGCAGCTTTTTGCGTACGCCGGAAATCAAAGAAGCCCGTCAGGCTTTTGAAGCCGGTACACTCGATAAAGCCGGCCTTCGCAAGGTAGAAAACGAAGAAATTGCTAAGTTGGTCGATAAAGAATTGGCCGTAGGCCTCAAGGCTGTTACGGATGGTGAATATCGTCGTAGCTTCTGGCATCTTGATTTCCTTGAAAATCTCAAGGGGATTACTCATGTAAAGGCCGATGCATGGTCGGTAAAATTTAAATCTCATCAGCCGAAGGCGGTAACCATTGAGATTACCGATACGATTGATTTCGAAGATCATCCGTTTGTGGAGGATTTCAAAGAGTTTAATGCTATCGTGAATAATCGCGCCGTAGCTAAAATGACAATTCCTTCACCGTCCATGTTACATTTGATTTGTTGTGTGCGAAACGAACATTTTACATTGCCGGCTTGCTACAACAGCGAAGATGAAATTTTTGAAGATATTGCCAAGGCATACAAAAAAGCATTACATGCGTTCTATGAAGCCGGCTGCCGTTATTTACAGCTAGATGACACATCATGGGGCGAATTCTGTGATGCGGAAAAACGTAAGGCCTATGCAGCACGCGGCATTGATGTAGATAAAGTAGGTCAGAAGTACGTGGAAGTAATCAATAAAGTATTGGAAGATAAGCCGGCTGATTTGACGGTGACCATGCATATTTGTCGCGGTAATTTCCGCTCCACTTGGTTCTCCTCCGGCGGCTATGATCCAATCGCGCCGATTCTCTTTGCTCATTGCAAGGTAGACGGTTTCTTCCTCGAATACGATTCCGACCGTGCCGGTGGCTTCACGCCGTTACGTCATATTAAAGACCAGAAGGTCGTATTAGGTTTGGTTACTTCTAAGTTTGCAGATCTTGAAAAAGAAGAAGATATTATTGAAAGAATTAACGAAGCAACGCTGTATGTTCCTAAAGAACAGCTTTGTATCAGCCCACAGTGCGGCTTTGCTTCCACCGAAGAGGGCAATGCAATTACCGATGAAGATCAGTGGAAAAAACTGAGTCTTCTCAAATCCATTGCGGAAAAAGTTTGGTAAAGAGAAGCGCTTTTGGTTACGCGTTTCCGTTAACAGTTCCAATTTGTGCGGGGTTCCTGTTCCTGGGCATATCCTACGGGCTCTATGCGACGGGACAGGGACTTCCTGCGTTTTTGCCGGTTTTGATGAGTGCTACCATCTTTGCAGGGTCCATGGAATTCGTAACGGTGGCGTTGCTGACAGCGCCATTCGATCCGTTAGGTGCATTCCTGCTGACCCTATTGGTGAATGCACGTCATATCTTTTATGGTTTATCCATGGTAACGGCCTATCGCGGTACAGGATGGAAGAAGATTCCCCTCATTTACGGTATGTGCGATGAAAGCTTTGCCATCAATGCAACGACAAAGATCCCCGATACGATAGATAAAGGCTGGTTTTATCTGCATGTGACATGGCTTAATTATTTGTATTGGGTTGGCGGTGTTGCGCTGGGCAGCTTTGGCGGCAAGCTGATTACGATTAGCCTGAAAGGGATTGAGTTTGTATTGACGGCATTATTTGCCGTATTGTTCTTGGAGCTGCTGCTCACGGCGGGAAAGCGCCTGTATTGCTATTTAGGCTTTGGCATTACAGCGGCTTGGCTGCTCGCAGTCGGACCGGAACGATTTATGATTCCTGCCATGATTACTATTGTCGTGGTTTTTCTAAGTATGCGGCGCTATAAAAGAAGCGCAAGTCATGATAGTCAACCGAAGACGGAAGCAAAGGAGGATCCGCAGGTATGATACAACACTTGGATTGGCATGTGTATGTTACGATTGCCGTTGTTGTGCTCGGCACCATACTAACGCGGGTGATTTCCTTTGTGCTCTTTGCCAATCGAGCTAAGCCACCGGCGGTGGTGCAATATTTAGGTGATGTATTGCCGGGAGCCGTTATGGGTCTGTTGGTGGTGTATTCGTTAAAAGACTTAACGATAACAAGCTATCCCTATGGCATTCCGGAAGCTATCGCATTAGCCGTGCTGGTCATTCTTCATGTGTATAAACGAAATTTGCTCCTTAGTATTGCAGTAGGGACGATTCTTTATATGGTGTTGGTGCAAACCGTGTTTGCTTAAGTGCTTTTATAAAATGACCTAACACATACGAATACAAATAAAAGGCTGTATGCCTCATGGTACTTGTTACTTTGAACGAGAACGTAACAAAAAGAGATACCATGGGACATACAGCCTTTTATTATTTTTATTCTTGCGCGTTTATATAGTTATGTCGTTAGTTATTTAGTTGTATAGATAGTTACTTGGTTACACAGAGGTGTGCTTACATACCTGTAGACCTTGTTATTTATCGGTCTCTACCGGGTGAGTTACCGTGTACGCGGTGCTTGAAATTCCTGCGGATGATAGCGATACACCGTAGGCTGATTGGGGATGGGAAGCTGCGCCTTTTCAATCATGACGGTGGCAATTTGTTTACCGTCGGACGGTTGAAAGCGTGAGAGACGGCGACTGGCGATGCGATCGAACAGCCATGCAGCACTGCGTTCTACTGGGCGAGAGTCACCGCGTTCGCCAATGATGAGAAAGGGGTGTGCAATCTGCAGACTATCATAATAGAGAGCGGCAATGGCTGCTTCCGTATCACCTTTGGCTTTGAAATAGCGCAGCGGCGAATGAGGATCGGCGCCGATAGCGGATACCAGCACAAAGCGTTTAACTCCGGCGCGACGACCCCAACGGGCAACGGCAAATGAATTAAAAATAATGAGTTAAAAGTTATTGACTAAAAGTGAGAAAGGATGTCAACAATGAAAACATATGATACACTATACATTAACGGAACATGGCAAGAAGGACATAGTCAGTATACCTTAACGAATACCAATCCGTTTACCGATGAAGCCTTATATAGCTATCGAGCAGCGGATACCACCGATGTGGATGCAGCCTATGAAGCAGTCCGGCTTAGGTCGTACCAATGGTGAATGGGTCATCGAAAAATTTACGGAAGAACGTTGGATCAGTGTGAATCGTTGATGCTAATTAGTGACAGCATCAATCGGTACGCGTAGATGTATTTGTTGAGCGAGAGGGTATCGTTCGCCTGCTGGTAGTAGGTAGTCGAGAGGAGCAGGCGTAATAGAGGAAAGGAGTTTTACTATGAATTTTGATTTTACATATTATACACCGACAAAAATTTATTTCGGCCGCAATGCGTTGACAAATCTGCGGACAGAATTACCGAAGTACGGACCGACAGTGCTTATGGTATACGGTCGCAACTCCATTAAGAAGAACGGTTTATACGATACCATTATGGAGTATATGAAGGAAGCGGGCAAAACGGTAGTAGAGCTGTCCGGGGTTATGTCCAATCCGACGGCGGACAAGCTTCGAGAAGGTGTAGATCTGGCACGCAAGCACAAGGTAGACGTAGTGCTTGCCGTAGGCGGCGGCTCCGTTGTGGACTGCTCCAAAGGCATTGCTGCCAGTGCTAAGGCAGACGGCGATGTGTTTACGCGTTTTTGGGTAAATCAAGAGGACGTGACCAATGATACTTTGCCGGTAGCAGCGGTGGTAACGATGTCGGGTACCGGATCGGAAATGAATACGGGCTCTGTCATTACCGATACGGCGACAAAGCAGAAAATCGGCCGCATCTTTGATGAACGCTTGGCACCGCGCTTTTCTATCCTTAATCCGGAATACACAATGACCTTGCCGGAATACCAAATGAAGAGCGGTATTTTCGATACCTTCTCCCATTTGATGGAACAGTACTTCTCCGATACGGAAGTAACTACGGGAGATTATATGAATGAAGGCTTGATGCGCGGCCTTATTGCCAATGCCCGTAAAGCGGTGGCAAATCCGACGGATTATGAAGCACGCAGCAATTTGATGTGGACAGCTACGGTGGCGTTGAATGGGATTGTAGGTCTCAGCAAGAGCCATGATTGGAATGTTCACGGCATCGAGCATCAAATCGGAGCCTATACGGGTTGTGCGCATGGCATGGGCTTAGCGGCTATTTCTCCGACCTATTATCGCTATATTTATAAACATGGGTTACCGCGCTTCGTTGCCTTTGCACGCAATGTGTGGGATATTTGCGATGACAGCCTTAGCGATGAAGAAGTAGCACTGGCCGGTATCGATGCACTGGAAAATTTTATGCGCGAATGCGGTATGTATCCGACATTGACCGAACTGGGTGTTACTGAAGACATGATCGACGATATTGCTAACACAGCTGCTATTTACGGCGGTTATAAAAAAGTAAGTCCTGCAGAGGTAGCAGACATTTTGCGAGAATCTATGTAAGCAGGCGACAGCGACAAATAAAAACCGCTATACCATCTAGGCTGACCTAGGGTATAGCGGTTTTCGTTTGCATATCGTTTGTCTATGTAAATGATAGTTATATCTATGCTTGCTTAATTAATGATTGTAATTATAATCAATTAATTGTTATATTCAGTGTCTCTTCGGTAGACGATGAGTATACCGGTTGTCTATCCGACGATTTGATTAACGGTCGCCGTTGAAGATGGAGTTCTTAACGATAACGTAATCAACCTTGCGGATGGCATTCAAATTGGTGCCGCCGGCATAGGAAATAGAGGACTGCAAATCCTGTTCCATTTCCGTCAAGGTGTCGAACAAGCTGCCTTTGGAAGGAATGTACATTTTTTTGCCTTCTACATTTTTGCGTTCACCTTTCTGATGTTCGGAAGCACTGCCGAAATATTCTTTGTACGGCTTGCCATCGATTTCAACGGTTTTACCCGGTGATTCTACATGACCGGCAAAGAGGGACCCGATCATAACGAGGGTAGCACCGAAGCGAATGGACTTGGCAATGTCGCCGTGATCGCGGATACCGCCGTCGGCAATAATCGGCTTGGTAGCGGCTTTGGCGCACCAACGAACAGCGGAAAGCTGCCAACCGCCGGTACCGAAACCGGTTTTTAATTTGGTAATGCATACTTTACCCGGTCCAATACCCACCTTGGTAGCATCGGCACCGGCATTTTCCAATTCGCGAACGGCTTCCGGAGTGCCTACATTACCGGCGATAACAAAGCTGCCCGGTAACTGTTCTTTAATGTGGCGAATCATGTCGATGACGCGGTTGGAATGACCATGCGCAATATCAATGGTAATATATTCCGGAGTGAGACCGGCGTCCTTTAATTCCTGTACGAACTTGAATTCGTCCGGCTTAACCCCGATGCTGATGGAGGCAAACAAACCGGCTTCCTTCATGCGTTTTACAAAGGCCAAGCGCGTATGCGGATGAAAGCGGTGCATAATGTAGAAGTAGTTACCGCGGGCCAATTTTTCAGCCAAGTCTTCGTCGATAATGGTCTGCATGTTTGCCGGTACAACCGGTAAGCGGAAGGTGCGATCGCCGAGCTTGATGCTGGTGTCGCATTGGCTGCGGCTGTCAACGATACATTTATTAGGAATCAGTTGTATATCTTCATAGTCAAAAATATTAGTTGTATTAATCATTGGTTGCCTCCTTGTAATAACAAAACAATCCATTAAGCATTATACAAAAGAAGCCCCACTTTGACAAGAGTAAAACCCGAACATTTTAAAATATTTTAATAATAATATTAGGATAATGACGAATGATGAGGTACTATGACAAAAATTCACTTTTACTATTCAAGACAATAGCGTATAATGTGAGTAATCTTTTAGTTGGCTTAGTAGTTGGGAGGCGCATACTATGACTACGGCAAATATGGTGAAAACACCAAACACGGTAAGCAAAGCAAATACACGGATGTTGGTTGAGGCAGGACTGGCAATTGCCATTGCCTATGTATTACATTTTGTAGTGCTCTTTCAAATGCCACAAGGCGGATCGGTAAATGCAGCTAACATGGTGCCGTTATTTATTTTCGCTTTGCGATGGGGCGGTAAGGCCGGAATGCTTACCGGCGCCGTGTACGGATTGGTAGCGTTTCTCTTGGGATTCAAGTTTAGCCTGCATCCGCTTAGTATTATTTTGGATTACATTGTTGGCTTTGGCGCCTTAGGGGTAGCCGGTTTCTTCGGCGACAGTCGCCCGGCAGCAATTATCGGTTCCTTCACGGGCTGCACGCTGCGCTGGTTATCGTCCGTTATCAGCGGAGCCGTTGTGTTTGCTTCCTATGCACCGGCCGGACAAAATCCGTGGGTGTACTCGATTGTGTATAATGCAACCTATATGATTCCGGAAATGCTCATTAACGGATTGGTTATTGTTTTATTCTATACACAGATTATGAAAGGTATTAATAGTGTTACCAAACGATAATATTAATAGTGTTACCAAACGATAACATAGACGTATACGTTTAATTACACTGAAAGGAGTCTACCACCATGACGGGATTGGGATGTATGATGGTAGCCGGCGGCATGAGTACACGGATGGGACGCGATAAGGCATCGCTTCCGTGGATGGATGGGACCTTACTGTCTTCACTTGCGATGAGGGCGGTAAGGTCATATTCATTTACACACCTTTGTGTGGTCATCAATCGACCGCTGGCAAAAACAGAATGGCCGGGAAGAGTTTGGCCCGTAACAAAAAGCAGAGGACTGTTACGAGGCGATGCCTGCATAGTGCCGACAACAGAAGGAAGGATGTATCGGTGGCAACCGCCGGACAGTGAACGCATTATTTCTATGCTGGTCGTAAGCGATCGCTTCAAAGCGTGCGGTCCCTTAGCCGGCGTAGAGGCGGGGCTGGGAGCAATTACCGCTATAGCCGATGCAGGGGAAGCGGCACTGCCGGACTATTATTTGACCGTGTCGGTAGATATGCCGTTTTACGAACCGGATCCCATTGTCTTAGCCCAATGGCAAACGGCTACGTTAGCACCGAATGCATCTGACACACCGTATATCGTCATGCCCAAGCAAGCGGACGGCCGTCTGCAACCGCTGGCCGCCATCTATCATCGGCAGTGCGGGAAGATAGCCGGTAGGTTATTGGAAAAGGGCGAACGCCGGATGCAATCGTTAGTAGCCGTTGTGCCGACCGTCTATGTGCCGATTGCCAATGACAATAGGCGCTACCGCAATGTGAATACACCGCTGGCATATAAGGAAGCTTTGGCATACGCGATTAATCGGACGCGCACAGTACCTATCGTGACCGTTACCGCCAATCGTTCAAAAACGGGAAAGACGCGAGTGGCCACCGAATTAATTCGCCAGCTGACAAGTCAGGGCATGAAGGTGGGCCTGGTAAAAAGTGACGGTCATGGATTTACCATGGATTATGCTGATACGGATACGGGAAAAGCAACGGCAGCAGGCGCTGCGGCAGTGGCCATTAGCGGACCGAACGGGTACGCCTTGTTGCAGCATACGCCGTCGAAAGATAGCTTGCTTACACTAGCCCAAGGTATGAAGGCGGACGTGGCGTTGTTGGAAAGTCGTCATCACGGATCCTTTCCGAAGATTGCTGTTCTTCGCCAAGGGCATATGGAGGAATTGCCGTGCGAGCCGCAAGAGATACTGGCCATAGTCAGTGACGGACCACGTCCACTGCCGGAGACGGCATGTCGGTATTTCTCCTTTGATGAAGGGGACGCTTTGGCAACGTGGTTACTGGAACGAGATATTTTTGGACGAAGACAGTAGAGTCATTGTACGTACCGAAGAGGAAATGAGGTATGCATACCGAGCAGAAAATGAGTTATGCATACCGAGCAGAAAATGAGTTATGCATACAAATCAGGAAACGAGTTATACATACAAATCAGGAAACGAGTTATACATACTGGATACAAACAATAGGTAGCCATCATATCGAAAAGTCATAGGAGAGCGGTTACTTATCTATGAAAATTAAGAATATATAAGTTGCACAGAATAGTTGCAAAAATAGAAATACAGATATACAATAAACGCATGTAATAATTTATGTTTATATATTTATTAATTATTTATAACAATCTAAATCATTGATTAGAAAATAGATAATTGTAAATCATAAACATAAGGAACATGCGTTTTTTAGTATCTATACAATCAGTACGACCGGTAGAAGCAGCACGATAGCAAGGGCAGTGCGATGAATAAGACCGGCAGATGGGCAGGACCGGCACAATCAGTATGTTCGGTAGGCCTGTACGATGAGTAAGAACGCAGTCGTGTATGATGGATTCAAGTGAAAAGAGGTAAGGGATATGGAACAGGGCTACAAGACAGTGCGAACAGTATGTCCTTATTGCGGTGCCGGCTGTCACATTGCATTAACCGTAGATACGGTACATAATCGCATAGTGAAGGCCACCGGTGCGAATGGACGGACGAATGAAGGCCGCTTGTGTTTAAAGGGATATTACGGCTGGGATTACTTGACCGATCCGCAGCTGTTGACGAAGCGGTTGCGGTATCCTATGATTCGTAAAGGCGGTAAAGGCAGTCCGTTAGAACGGGTGAGCTGGGAGGAAGCCATTCAATATACGGCGGAGCGCTTACAGGCCATCATCAAGGAATACGGACCGGATGCAGTGATGGGCGCCGGTTCGGCGCGCGGTCCCGGAAATGAAGCCGGGTATATTACACAGAAATTTATGCGTGCCTGCATCGGCACGAACAATGTGGATCACTGCGCACGCATTTGTCATGCCGCTTCCGTAACGGGCTTGCGCGCTTCCATCGGTGAAGGAGCCATGTCCGTCAGTGTACCGGAAATCGAAGATGCAGAGGTTATTTTTAACATTGGCTATAATGCGGCGACGTCGCATCCCATTGTGGCCAGACGCGTGGTGAAAGCCAAGGCTAAGGGGGCAAAAATTATTTGTGTGGATCCGCAGATTACGGAAACGGCACGCATTGCGGACATTCATTTGCAAATTAAAGGCGGTACGAATTTGGCGCTCCTCAATGCCATGGCGTACACAATGATTGAAGAAGGCTTAGTGGACGAAGCGTTTGTAAAGGCGCACACGGAAGGCTTTGAAGACTATGCGAAGGCGCTCGGTGGCTACGCGCCGGAAGCGATGGCATCGATTATCGGCGTACCGGCAGAGATGATACGCCGGGCAGCACGGTTATTTGCTTCATCAAAGCACACCGTTACGCTGTGGGGCATGGGCATTACGCAATTTGCGCAAGGCGTGGACAGCGTGATTGCTTGCTCAAATTTGTCACTTCTTACCGGCAACTACGGGCATCGAGCTACCGGCGTAGGCCCGGTGCGAGGACAAAATAATGTACAAGGCACCTGCGATATGGGCGTATTGCCGGATGTGTATCCCGGATATCAACGGGTAGACGATCCGAAGGCACGCGCTAAATTTGAAAAGGCCTGGGGTGTCACCTTACCGGCCACACCGGGGTTGCCATTGACGTTGGTGCCGGAGAAAATTCTCCGTGAAACAGATCCGAAAAAGCAAATTCATGCCTATTACATTGTAGGCGAAGACCCGGCTCAGTCCGATCCGGATTTAACGGAGATTCGCGAAGCACTCAGCGCCTGCGATTTCGTGGTCATTCAAGATATTTTCATGAATAAGACGGCGGAGTTTGCCGATGTGGTGCTGCCGGCGACGGCCTGGGGTGAGCATGATGCGGTATATAGTAGCTGTGATCGTGGGTTTCAGCGCGTGCGTAAAGCAATCGAACCCGTGGGTGAAGCTTGGCCGGATTGGAAGATTCAATGCGCAGTGGCGACGGCGATGGGGTACCCTATGAGCTATACATCAACGCAGGAAATTTGGGATGAAATGCGCAGCCTGTCACCTAAATTCTACGGTGCAACCTATGAAAAAATGGAAGCCCTCGGCGGCGTGCAGTGGCCTTGCGTTGATCCTTCCATGGAGGATAGGGGCACGGAATATCTTCATGAAGGCGGCACTTTTGCTACCGAAAACGGCAAGGGACGCTTGCTCTTTGCGCCGTATAAACCGGTGCATGAAGAGGTAGACAGCGAGTACCCGTTGTCCCTTTGTACCGTCCGTGAGGTAGGTCATTATTCGGTGCGCACCATGACGGGGAACTGTCGTATGCTGAGCAAGCTGGAGGATGAACCGGGCTGGATTGCCATGAACCCTGCAGATTGTAAGCGACTGGGCATTACGACCGGCGACTTAGTGTATGTCCATTCACGGCGCGGCAAAACCATCACACGGTGTTTAGCTACCGAGCGTGCCAAGGAAGGGGCTACCTATATGACCTATCAATGGTGGGTCGGTGCGTGTAACGAATTGACTATCGGCATGTTGGACCCGAAGAGCCGCACGCCGGAATATAAATATTGTGCCGTTCGTGTGGAAGCCATTGCCGATCAAGCGGCCGCGGAAGCCAAGGTAAGCGAGTACTATGAACGCTTGCGGACGCGCATGGGGATTACCGTAAACGACAAAAACGCAAAGGCGACTGCCAAAACAGACACCGCCGGAGCAGCCAATGGTACCATGGCAACAGCACATGCAAAAGCAGCCATGGCAACAACACAGGCAAAGGCAGCTATGGCAACAGCAGTGACAATGAATCCGGCGAAAGAAAGGGAGGTACGTTCGTTATGAATTATTTTGTAAAGGGAAATCCCATGCTATGCATCGGTTGTCGCACCTGCATGGTGGCTTGTGTAGTCGCGCATGAAGGCCCGTCTATTTTTACAATGCATCCCGATGATGCGGACTTTCAACCGCGCATTAAGGTAGTGAAAACAAAAACCATGACAAAAACGGTGCAATGCCATCAATGTGAAAATGCTCCTTGCGCTGCGGTTTGCCCGACCGGGGCGTTATATAAAGAGGCGCACCATATTGCCTTTGAAAACGAGCAGTGTATCGGTTGCAAGCAATGTATGATGGCGTGTCCTTTTGGCGCCATTACTATGGCAGCGCCTGATGAAAAGGGACGGCGTGTGGCGCATAAGTGTGATTTGTGCACGTCAACGGCAGAAGGAGCACCGGCCTGTGTGTCGCATTGCCCTACTGAGGCCCTTACCTTTTATACGGAGGATGTACAGCAGCAGAGCCTAACGGACAAACAAGTTCGCTCCGTACGAGCGGCTTCTCGGGTTGCCGGAAAGGAGGGAGTCTAATGAACGCCTTTGTATACTGTGATACATCGCTTTGCATTGGCTGCGGTATGTGTGAACGGCGGTGTATTATGAGTCATGAACAGCTGAGCATCAAGGAAGTTACGTTAGATGAACCGACGCAGCGGCAGCGGTGCAAGAGCTTTCGCCGAGAGGATGTAAAGGGGGTCCTTCACTGTCGTCACTGTGAAAATGCGCCGTGCATGGCAGCGTGTCCGGTAGGAGCTATCGAGCGCCGCACCTGGGACGAAGATGAGAAGGGGCATGGGCAAAGCGGCATCATCGTCAATGAAGACACATGCATCGGCTGCAAGGAGTGCGTGTTGGCCTGTCCTTTCGGTGCCGTATGGATAGCGCCTACGAAGGCGCAGCGCATGGTGGCAACGAAATGTGATTTGTGTGTCACCACCGAAGAAGGAACGCCGGCCTGTGTGAGCGGCTGTCCTAAGAAAGCATTGCGAGTAGTAAGCCTCCGTTGATGGTTGCCGGTGTCACTATATTTTCATGGGCACTGATGATATACTGAATTTATAGGAAGACATGCCACCGACAGTGCGGTGACCAAGGAGGTCTATTGTGAACGGTATAACAGTGGAAGCAGTTCGTCAACGATTGTTGACGGAAGCGGCAACATATAAAAAGAAGACGGAAGAATGCATGCTTGATGAGGCGCTGGGGCGGGTACTCGCTGAAACGGTGACGGCACCTGAAGCAATCCCGGCCTTTGCCAAATCGCCGTATGACGGCTTTGCTTTGCCCTACGAAGCGGGACGGCAACACTTTACGGTGGTGGCGACGATCGGCGCGGGGCAGGTGTATGACGGCGTGGTGGCAAAGGGCGAAGCGGTGCGCATTATGACCGGGGCACCATTGCCGGACGGTTGCGACACCATTGTCATGCAAGAACGTTGTGAGCTGGATGGCCATGCATTAACCGTACGCGGTACTATCACGGAAGGTGACAATATTATCCCCAGCGGCGAAGAATGTGAAGCCGGGGCAGTATTGATGCGCGCCGGTATCGGTATCGGTGCCGGTCAACTGGCGGTGGCTGCCGGCGTAGGCCGCGCATCTGTAACCGTGTACCGCAGGCCGAAGGTGTTACTGTTAACATCGGGCCGTGAAATTATTGCGCCGGGAACGCCGATGACTAAGGGAAAGGTATATAACTCCAATCTGTATATGCTGAAAGGTTTGTTGCAGGAGCAGGGGCTTACGCCATATGCGACATACCATATCAGTGACGATCCGGCGCGACTGGATGAAGAAACGACTATGGTGAAACGGTTAGCTGCCGAGGCGGATGTTATCATCAGTACCGGCGGTGTGTCCGTAGGTCTTTTTGATTCGATGCCGGCCATCTATGAAGCATTGGGAGCGGAAGCCTTGTACGGACGCATTCAAATGCGACCGGGCGCCGCTTCGTACGGTGGGATTATTCGCCGCGATGAAGGTAATCCCGTATTTTGTCTGGGCTTATCAGGCAATCCGACGGCAGCATATAACTCGTTTCAGCTTTTCGTAGTACCACTGCTGCGAACACTGTCCGGCTATGCGGAAGCGTTGCGACCACCGCTGCGCGTGCGCCTTGGCGTAGACATTCATAAAAAAAATCCCTTCGATCGCTATGTGCAAGGCGTTATTGTCAGCGAACAAGGGGAAGGCGTATTTTATCCCAACGAACTATATACCTCCAGTGCCCTGCTGGGCATGGCCAAGACGAATGGGTTGGCCAAACTATTGCAAGGACATACAGACTATGATAAGGGTGACTATGTGGACGTGTTGCCCGTAGCTAATATCACCCTGTAATCGTCACGAATTGATTGTCACAACATGAGCATCACAAATTGATTGTTAGAAAATGATTATTACAAATTGAATACGATGTAACATATAAATGAAAACTAGCACTCCTATACTGTGTAGGGGTGCTAGTTATTTTATTATGTATTCATTGTTTATTAATTACATATTTACTATTTATAAATTACATTGTTTATTAAGAGTTATAGGACAAAAAGTGTGGGTGAAAACCGCTATAAAACCAGTTAAGTACTGGGGTTATAGCGGTTTTATCTTTTTTGGGAGAAGATAAAGGTTGGACAAAAAGTGTGTGTAAAAATATCGATAGGCCCTTGTAAATACTGGCCTAAATAAGGTTATATCTTCCTATACAAAAACAAAAAAGGAGGAATAACATATGAAGCAAGTGATTTGTCCTAATTGCAGTCAAAAATGTATTAGACATGGAGTGTTAAAGTCAGGATCACAGCGATGGTTTTGCAAATCA
>NZ_AUAN01000014.1 GCF_000428745.1 Veillonella magna DSM 19857 | reverse complement strand
CGATTAAAAGCGGTCTATTGGTGGTGCTATATGCATTCGCCAAGACCGCTTTCTCTTTCAGAACTATTAAACGATATGCCTACAGATGAAAGTATATCTGCTATTTATAAGAAAATAACTTGGAACAACAACCGTGTGAACAATACCATACCTAAATGGGGTGACGCAATTGCCTGGAATGAATTGCATATGTCCACGGAACTTCCCACGTATTGGGATTAATTGGAGTTATCCACACACACTTTTTGTCCTATAACCCGAATTTACCGGTAAGACCTTAGAAGGCCGGTAAAATAGCACCTTTGTATTTGTCTTCGATGAATTTCTTTACTTCCGGAGACTGGAGTGCAGCCATTAATTTTTTAATTTCCGGACGATCTTGGTCACCGCTGCGTACAGCTACGATATTAGCGTACGGGGAATCTTTATCTTCCAAGGCAAGTGCATCTTTCAACGGATTAAGGTTGGCTTCCAATGCAAAGTTGGTGTTGATAACAGCAACCGTTACATCATCAAGACTACGCGGCAATTGTGCAGCTTCCAATTCTACAAACTGAAGATTTTTCTTGTTGTCTACTACATCTTCTTTAGTAGCCGTAATATTTTTGGGATCCTTTAAGGAAATGAGGCCGGCTTTTTGCAAGAGAAGAAGTGCGCGACCACCGTTAGTAGGATCATTAGGAATGGCTACTTTAGCACCGTCCGGCAACTCTTTCAAGTCTTTGATCTTAGACGAGTATACGCCCATCGGTTCAACGTGAACGGAACCGGCAGATGCTAAGTTTTCATTGTGTTCTTTGGCAAATTTTTCCATGTACGGTACATGCTGGAAGAAGTTGGCATCCAGCTCTTTATCGTTAAGCGCCATATTCGGTTTTACATAATCAGTAAATTCAATTACTTTTAAGTTGATGCCTTCTTTAGCAAGAATTGGTTTTACTTGCTCTAAAATTTCAGCATGGGGCACCGGAGATGCTCCGATAGTTAAGGTTACTTGTTTCTGATCGCCACCGGCTGATGCGGTTTTGTCGCTGCCACAACCGGATAATAATAGGGCCCCACCAAGTACAACCGTGGCGGCTAAAGCAAATAATTTTTTCATGGGAATCCTCCTTCTTTCTCATAAAAAAAGCGATGACTGCGTACGCCGAGTCATCGTTGTATGTACAAGTTTATCTCTCGGTCTACACCGCAGGAATTAGCACCATCGAATGGTTGCCGGATTTCATAGGGCCAGTCCCTCCATCGCTCTCGATAAAAAATATGTTGTTGTCCTATGGACAGTAGTATATCGTGAAAGTTAAGGTTTGTAAAGAGGCAAATGAGAGAGAGTTACAACATCTAAAAAAGAATATGATATAATTAAGAAAAGTAACAAGAGGGAAAGTCGTTGTAAAGCAATTAAAATCGGGAAAACGATGAGCCGTTGGAAGCGGTAAGATAGACGTAGTTTGCGGAAGCAATGCATATGCGGATATAGGCTAGGAGGTATGTATGGGATTCTTTGACTTTTTTAAATCATCAAAGGCAGCTGATGCAGAAACATATTCACCGGGAAGTCGCATTGACGGGATAACATTAATTTTTACACCTTCTACCGGCACTATTGAATATCAAGGGCGGTATGGTATGCGCGGTTCGTTTCAAAATCGAGATGTACGAACGGTAGAATATAAGGCAGTAAGTAATACGCACGGAGTGCTGCTCATACAAGGGAATGAGGGGACTTTGTTTACAACGGATGTGTTGCGTCGCGGTGTTTGTGACAATGCGAAAACTTGGATAGACGCACGATTGCCGGGAACAGAAGACATCGCATTAAAAGCAAATGTAGCAACTGAGATAGATGGGCAGCAAGGCGAATCGGCAACGGTACACTCAGCGTCATTAACGTCTGCTGCATCAGTGGCTGATGGGGAAGACGTATATGAAGAGTTAAAAAAATTAAAGGAGCTCTATGATCTTCAGATTCTAACCGAAGAGGAGTTTGAAGCGAAAAAAGCGGTACTATTAAAAAGAATTTGAAAAAGTTTAAATTAGGTCTTTACAAGACAGGGCATTTCCGTATATAATAGTCGATGTCATGAGGACCACTAGCTCAGCTGGCAGAGCACCTGACTCTTAATCAGGGTGTCCAGGGTTCGAACCCCTGGTGGTCCACCACTTTGATAGATAAGCGAATTTCTTAGGAGATTCGCTTTTTTTTTATTTGTTGCTTGGTATATCTAAAAAAATTACTATTTATTGCAAGAAGTGCGAAAAGGAGATAGAATTTAAAGAGAATAGTTATGTGCACGTTTTTATAGAAAATACAATCGGAATAAGCTTAATGTAGTTCTTCTAGGAGGATGGAAATTGATAGTGTCGGCAAAATTGATAAAGAATCAATTGAATAAAGCTTGGTACGTTTTCGGTTTCAACGACACAAAAGATGGCATCTTTTGTGTCGACTTTGATAATGTCAATGAATCTACTATAGAAAAATCAAGCAAAAGTGTATCAGATGTGTGGGCCCTAAGAGCTATAAGCCGTGTAATTATTGAAAAAAATAAAAATAAAGAGCTTCCAATTACATTTACATATTGTAACGGAGGATGATAAAATGCATTAGCCGCCTTTTGAGTAGGCGGTTTTTTCATACCCATTTTTAGGAGGTGATGCAATGACGATGTATATTAGCTATGATGATGCGGTGACACAGATAGGCAATATCTCATCCTGGAAAAGTTGCTAGATACGTTAGCACGGTTTACTGCGGGGAAAATAGAAAAAAACCGCTCAAGGCGGTATGCGGTACAATAAGTATAACGAGATACAAAAGCGTAGCGTGCTTGTCCTTCGTATGAAGGGCGGTGGTAAGTGATGAGAATATATGAAGTGCTATCTCTCATGATAGCATTTGGTATTTTAGTTGCTACCATTATCATGGCGGCAAGATAATCATCTTAGCGGCATGAAAAAAGGCCGCATTCAGTAGGACGCGACCGTTTCTTCAATTAGAATTTACTTTGAGGGACGAGCTCGCGCCTTGCAGAACGCTTTAGTATCTCGTCTTTGTTTATATTATGTAACACGCAATGTGTTTTGTCAAATTTTACAGGCACCCGAGAGGGTGCATTTTATGGTGATGCAGATATATAATGCGTAATTGAAAGAACTAACGGTAACTGCAGTATAAAAAGTAATTTGAGTGCTAACGGATATAAGAAGTAGTAGATCACTAATTAACCTCATAGACATTATGAAAGATGTACCTAGGGACGACTGGCGCAAGCTATGTATTTTAGATATAATGAAATAGATATCACACGACTATACTAAAACAGGTTAGACTGATGTGAAGGCAGGACGTATTTTTACTAGACACAGGCGATGTCAACTTATATAGGGTGTGATAAAACTATGGGATATCGTTACAGGCGATAGGTATGAGAGAAAAAGGAGTTAGTTTATGAATTACACAAGCACGCGCAGTGATAAAAAGGTGCGCGAAACGTATGCGTTATTAAACGGGTTGGCCGCCGATGGCGGTTTATATGTGCCGGCTTCTTTCCCTCGGTGCAGTATTACATATAAGGATATTGCAGGAAAAAGCTATCAGGAAATTGCGGCGATTGTATTGAGTAAATTCTTTACGGATTTTACAGAAGCAGAATTGAAAGATATGATTAATGCCGCTTACAATACAAAGAATTTCAGTACAGATGACATTGCTCCGCTTCATTCCTTGTTGGAACGCGTATCGGTACTGGAGCTCTTCCACGGACGCACGCAGGCCTTTAAAGATATGGCGTTATCGTTGTTTCCGTATTTGTTGACCGCAGCTAAGGAGAAAGAAGGAGAAACAAAAGAGGTTCTCATCTTGACAGCTACGTCCGGCGATACGGGAAAGGCAGCTTTGGAAGGCTTTAAGGATGTACCGGGCACACATATTCAAGTATTTTATCCGACGGACGGCGTAAGTCCCATGCAGCAGGAGCAGATGCAAAAGCAAACCGGGGACAATGTGAATGTCACTGCTATTCGGGGAAATTTTGATGATGCACAACAATTTTTGAAACGACTCTTTGTCAATGAAGAGGTGAATCAAGCGGTAGCAGATAAAGGCGTAATGTTTTCCAGTGCAAACTCCATCAATATCGGTCGTCTGGCACCGCAGGTAGTATATTATGTAGCAGCCTATGAGGAATTGGTTGGGCAGGGAGCTATTCATGAAGATGAAGCGTTCAATATCATTGTGCCTACCGGTAACTTTGGTAATATTTTGGCGGCCTATTACGCTAAAATGATGGGGGTACCTATCGGTCATTTGATTTGTGCATCCAACAGGAATAATGTTTTGACCGAATTCTTCGAAACTGGTACATATAATTGCAAACGCCCGTTCTTTACGACGCTGTCACCATCCATGGACATTGTGGAAAGCTCAAATTTTGAACGCTTTTTATACTATGTGTGCGGAGAAAATCCGGTGCGCATTAAGGCTGAAATGGAAGGCCTTAAGAAATCCGGTAAACTCAGTGTAACGACAGAAGAATTAAGCCGTATTCAACGGGAATTTACTGGCGCGTATGTTAATGATGAAGAAACAAAAGCAGTGATTGAACAGGTCTATAATTCCTATGGATATGTTATGGATCCGCATACAGCAGTTGCCATGGGAGCGTATATGAAATTACTGGCCAAGCGTCCGGAACTGGGTGCCTGTCATACGGTTATTGCCGCGACAGCCCATCCGTTCAAATTTCCGTCGGCGCTTTGTGAAGCATTGGATATTCGGGAAGGAGGTACACCTTACGAAAGCCTGGAACACATTTCAGCGGTGACCGGCGTAGCGTTCCCGAAACAGTTAGCCGCTTTGCAGGATACGCCGATTCGGTTCGATCGCACTATTGATAAGGAAGAAATGCGTAAAGAAATCTTGGCTTTCGTAGATGCATTTACGAAATAATGAAAAAAGCGTTTTTCTTTGCTATTACATCGGCACTGGCGTTCAGTGTGATGAATTTATTTGTTAAGATGTTAGGGCAGGGCATGCCTGCTTCGGAAATTACATTTTTCCGCGGTCTTATCGGTACGGCAGCGGTGCTTATTTATATGGGAGTCAAGCGTATTTCCTTTTCATCAAAGGACCGCGGGCTTCTTATGTGGCGCGGCATTTTCGGAGGGGTAGGCACATTATTGAATTTTATTGCCCTTGCCTATATGAATATGGCAGATGCATCGATTTTGTTTCAGTTGTCCGGTATTTTCGTGTTCATCTTTAGTACATTGGTGTTGAAGGAAGCCTTGCCGAAGGGATCTGTAAAATGGCTGTTAGCTATTTTTTGCGCCGTTACGGCTATGATTCATCCGTGGTCAATGTCAACGTTTAATTGGTACTCCCTATATGCTATTGGCGGGGCTGCTTTTTCGGCGGCTGCGTATACGACAATTCGTAAAATCAGTATCCAAGGTGGACATGGAACCTATGAAATCATGTTTTATTTCCTGTTTACCACTATGTTGGTAGGGGGCATTCTGATGGGGCCTAACTTTGTGGTGCCTGATATGCGACAGTCGGGCATTATCATTATTATCGGAGCAATTTCGGTATTTGCCCAGTTCTTTTTAACCGGTGCCTTTGTAGCTACGAATGCCGTAGTAGCTCAGTTTATGCAATACATCGGGGTGTTTTTTAATTCTTTTTGGGGCTTTCTCATCTTTGATGAAACATTATCTTGGATTACTGTTGCCGGCGGGATTATTATGTTTACGTCATCCGTTATGTTGGCGCGCTTAAAGGAGCGTCATGCCACGGGACGGCAATCATAGAGTGAACGTGTTTTCATAGAGGGGGAACATGCATTACGATTTTACTACGACTTAATACTACTACAGAGATTAGGTGACACTATGTTTTTACAATGGATTCGCGTTGAAAACTACCGCAACCTGCAAGAGGTAACGGTGCAATTTCATAAGCAGTATAATTATTTTGTCGGTGAAAATGCCATCGGTAAATCTAATCTGTTGGATTTATTGTCAATTTTGGCCAATACGAAGGGATTTGATGAAAAGGATTTTTTTGAAATCCATAAGCCTATCCGTATAACGATGGAAATCGAATTGGAAGAAGCGGAGCAGGGCACCTATTGGGATGAAGACGACAGAACGGTGAATACGATCACGTTGGTTGCCGAACAACTCTTACAGGAGGTGTATCCGCGACTGTATCGACAGACGGATACAAAGCGTCGGCCTCTGCCCTTAGCATTGTTCCGCAAAATTTGCTATGTGTCCCATCGTGATACGTCGATTGCGTCATTGTATGAAATTCGGCAGTCTACCCTGGCGGGATTGGAAAAGCAGTTACATCAATTTTTAAGTCCCAAGGGACTGCCTGATTCTGCAGAAAAAGGCTGTCAATGGTTAGTCGGCGAATCCATATCTCTATCCGTTTTGACGGCACCGGTAGATTTATGTCGTGGATATGTGCCGGCAGGTATTTCTTTGATGGAACGATTATTGACGATGCTGGCGTATCATGAGCGCATGTCCGATTGTGGGTATACGCCGGATACGGAGCAACTGTTGTTGGTTGTGCAATTAAAGATGTTGGCATATTTATATGAACGCAGTCAAAGTATGGCCGCTAATTTGCGCGAATCACTGGTGTATGTATCCGGTGATCGGTGTTACTTGCCGCTGTTGGTCAGTGTGGATGAACCGGAAATTCGCCTGAACCCATATTTACAGCGTGCCGTGCTTAGTTGCTACCGCAAACTACTGTCTAACGAGAGCAGTTCCTTTTCGTCTCTTTTGAAGGGACTTTTCGGCATTGATGGTTTGCGGGGACAGCTTTTTATTGTTACCCATGCCACGGATGCTCTGATTGATGATTACCGCAATATCATTCGTTTTTATCGGGATACAAACGGTCATATCGCTACCGCCTGCGGTGCCAGTTTTTTCTTTCCCCGAGAACTGGAAAAACATTTGATTATGCATTTTCCGGAGGCTAAAGAAGCCTTGTATGCGCGGGCAATTATCTTGGTGGAAGGGGAAACGGAATACGGCAGCTTTCGTGGTTTTGGCGAACATATCGGAGTTGATTTTGATTACTATGGGATTTGTTTGATTAATGCGCGCGGTGAGTCGTCCATCAGTAAACTGGCTAAGCTGTTCCGAAGGTTTTCCATCCCTACGGTAGTGCTGTATGATCAAGATGTGTCCGAGAAGTATAGTCGCAATTCTAAGAATATTTTTTTTACGGACACGCTATGCTTTGAATCAGAAATTGTAACTCACTTGCTAGGGCGCAAACGGCGTGATATATTAGATAAGATTGTAGCGGATTTGGTGGAGGACGGTCACGGTACGGTGACGCGGGATATGCTCAAGCGAGGGCTGGCAAAACTGTCAGTGCAGCGTACGCAAATATCACCGCGGCGTCTATCACATATATCCGACAGACAATATAAAGATTTAAAGGAGTATTACTTTTCCTGGTTTTACAGTAACAAAGGTGTCATCGTAGGACGACGCATCGCCTATCATTTGACGGACGAACTGATACCACCGGTATTTAAAGCCGTGATTTGTCGAGCGCGCGACTTGGCGTTACACCATGAACAAAAGGAGGATTCACATGACAGAGATGAAATATGAATTCGGGTTGGTCGGCTTAGCTGTTATGGGGCAAAATTTAGCGCGTAACATTGCTCGCCACGGTTTTTCCATCGCCGTATACAACCGCACCCCGCAAAAGACGAAGGATTTTGTGGCGAATTACGGTGATGAAGGTACTATCGGAGGCGCTATGACTCCGGAAGAATTGGTACATATGCTGGCTAAGCCGCGTAAGATTATGTTCCTCGTGAAGGCGGGTCAGCCGGTAGACGACATGATTCAGGCCTTTTTGCCGTACTTGGAACCGGGCGATACTTTGATTGATGGTGGTAACTCGTACTTTGCCGACACTCGTCGACGTTGTAAAGAACTGGAAGCTAAAGGTTTCCGTTACCTCGGTGTTGGTGTATCCGGCGGTGAAGAAGGTGCCTTGAACGGACCAAGTCTTATGCCGGGTGGCACCCGTGCATCTTATGAAGAGTTAGCTCCGATATTTACGGCCATAGCGGCACAGGTTGCCGATGGACCGTGCTGCAGTTATGTCGGTGATGACGGTGCCGGTCATTATGTAAAGATGGTTCACAACGGTATTGAATACGGCGATATGCAGCTTATTTCCGAAGCCTACTTCATGATGAAGGAATTGTTGGGCATGAGCGATGATGAAATCGGCGATGTATTTGAAGAATGGAATAAAGGCATTCTCGATTCCTATTTGATTGAAATTACCGCTAAGATTTTGCATGTCAAAGATAAGGACAGCGGAAAGCCTTTAGTAGAATGCATTCTTGATAAGGCAGGACAAAAAGGTACAGGTAAATGGACAAGCCAAGAAGGTCTTGATTTGGGTGTGCCGATTCCGACAATTGCAGAAGCTGTATTTGCTCGCGGCATGTCGGCGTACAAAGAGGAACGTGTAGAAGCGGCTAAGGTATTGCGCGGTCCTAGCGCTACCTTTGATGGTGACAAGAAGGCACTTATCGAAGCGATTCACTCCGCTTTGTATGCATCGAAGATTTGCTCCTACGCACAGGGATTTGCTCTTATCAAAGCAGCGGCTCATGAATATGGTTGGACGATTAACTTTGGAGATATGGCTCTTTTATGGCGTGGCGGCTGTATTATTCGTGCAGTATTCTTGGAGGATATCAAGCGTGCCTTTACTAATAACCCCGATTTGGCAAACCTGCTCTTAGATCCATTCTTTAAAGAGGCTATTGAAACGCATCAGGACAACTGGCGCGAAGCGGTTATTGCTGCCAAACGATACGGCATTCCAACACCGGCTTTCTCGTCGTCCTTGGATTATTACGACAGCTATCGCCGCGGTGTGTTGCCGGCAAATATGATTCAAGCGCAGCGCGACTTTTTCGGTGCCCATACCTATCAGCGCGTGGATAAGGAAGGCACCTTCCACACGGAATGGGAACAGCAATAAGAATAGTAGTAAGAACAGCAATAAATAGTATACTTAATAATGTATAATAAAATCCCCGGTATTCGACTTGGTTTTCTTTGAAAGATGCGAAGTCGGATATCGGGGCTTTATATTTGTGAATTATTAGATTGTTAGTGGCCGATGAGAAGACCTGCCGCGAAGAGAATATGATATACAGTAGTACCCATAGCAGAAAATTTCATGGCCGCATCCATGTTGATGGAGTCGGCATACCGATCGAGAATACGCACGGCGCGCATAGCCGGAACAGTATATACGACCGCTGCTAGCGACCACCAAGAGATGAGTCCGGCAAAAGCAAACCCTACGAGCCAAGCATTGCAAAAGGCAAATAGAATGGCCAAAAGCTGAATACCGGCAGACTTGCCGATACAAATGACCAAGGTACGACGGCCGTGCGCTTTATCATTATTGAAATCACGTAGATTATTAGTCATCATGATAGTACCGATGAGAATTGTAGAAGGAACAGCAGGAATTAGTAAATCCCAGGTCAATGCATCGGTCCAGACAAAGGCAGTAATCATCACGATGGCAAACCCCATAGCTAAACCAGAGGCCACTTCGCCAAAGGGCGTGCGGGATAATGGTTTAGGACCGCCGGAGTAAAGTAGGCTTACTAAGATGCAGAGTATGCCGGCAGGGATAAACCACCAGGTTACCAAGGCGGATAGGAAAAACCCTAAGCACAAGGGGAAAATCGTAAAGGATACAGCGAGCCGTTTAATCTGTGAAGGTGCAATGCCTTCGCGGACAATGGAGCCACTGTTGCCGATAGCCTGATTTAAATCAAGGCCGGACTTAAAATCGAAATACTCGTTCCACATATTGGCCGCCATTTGTGCGGATATTACACAAGCTAATACCATAAGCGTATAGGCTAAGCATACAGCGATGGGGTGTGCCGGGGTATGACTGGCATAGGCATACGCAGCTCCCAGTACTACCGGGCTAAAGGCTGCCGTCAGCGTACGGGGACGGACGAGTCGAATAAACTGAGGGAAGGTCATAATGATAATCTCCTTTGTATCATGTTTGTATCATGAAGGATTCATTTTACATCAATATACTGTAATATAAAGTGGGTGCTGTATAACTGCACCGAGAACGTTAGTACTTGCTACTCATTGTAATTGAGCAATTCGATTATCATTGTAACTTACTTTCAGAGAAAAGTAAAATCTAAGCCTGTCATAGTAGAACTACATACGAGGCGGATTTTACAGTATACTAAGAGTGATTGATGCGGGTAATGTTATAAGGGTTAAGGAGGGATAGTATGAAACAATTACATACATCAACCGTGATGAAGAGACGCAATCTGTGGTCGTGTAAAAGTAAAAAAATAGCACTGGCTGTAACGGCAGCTGCGATTGTATCCATGGGCGGACATCTATATGCGGCAGATGCGACGGGAATACAGACGGGCAGCCAAGATATATCAACACCGGTTACAAAGACGGTATCACCGAACATTACTACCTCCGGCGTGAGCCTGACGACGATTGACGGTCAGGTACTTCCCTTACCGAAGGGAATGACGGTGACTACGGTCAGCTATGATGCGGCGGATAAGAAAACGCTTCAAAATATGCAGACCACGGTGCCTCCGTTACCCGGCGATGTACCGGTAAAACTAAAAAAGTTGCTCAATGAATTGGCTAAGGTACAATCCAAGACACAGTATCATCAGCTGCGTGGCGAAGATAAGGCTGGTTTGCACACAGCCTTTGTAGTGGAAGACCTTACAGACGGAAACATTATGCCGCTCATGGATATGGCCAAGGAAGTTGTTGATGATAGCATGACGGATGCACAAAAGGGGATTGCTACATTGACAACGACCTTGGAAAAGGAACGGGAAAGTGCTGCTTCGCCATCGTCAGTCGCCGGTGCATCTACAAAAGAGACGACACATAAACTCACTGCCGAAGACTATAGTCGATTTATACAGCGTGTAAAAGGGTTGGAACAGTATGTAACTACCTTGCGTGGTGACTTGGATGCGTTATGGAAATTACAGCCGGCATACCCGCAACAATATAGTCCGTTTGGCTATTACTTAGCGCATAAGGATTACTTAAATGACAAGGAAAGTCCTAAGACGGTGGATGATGCATATAAAGCGTATCAAGTATTAGATACGGGACGCAATGCATTGGTGTATTTAGGTGAATGGTACGTCGATGAACGTGATCGCGGTACTATAGGCGAACCGATGAAGGAGGGAGAACGCCGTGCAGCACAGGCGGGTCTTGACCTTTTGAAAAATATGCATTGGCATCAATATGATATTAATTTTGGTGCACCGGTACAGACTGAACTGGGCAAAGGGTTTCTATCTACCCAACGAGGAGCATTGGATGTAGATGGCTTCGTATTTCCGTTGGGATTACTTACATTGGAACGCTATGAGAAAAATGGTATTACCTCAATGAGCGTTCTTACCAACGACTCGGATTATGAGTATTGGCAACAACAGATGAACGAATTATGGCAAGTGAAACAATAAAGACTGAATAATTTTGAAAGGATGATTGAGATGCGTATACAATGGAAACGATTATTGCTTATCGGGGGTGTAACGACAGCAATCGCTGCACCGGCCGTGTGGGCAGCCGATAACGATTCGGCACGGACGATTGATTTGGGTGCCGTTATGCGTGGCGAGGCTACATCGGTAACGGCGCAGGAACCGGGCTTGAACGTGCTGGCTGAGGAGGGGGTAACAGTGCGTAAGCTCTCTCAGTCAGATATGTCACCCATCATAAAACAAGTTGTTGATGAATATATTGGCAGTGTAGCGGCAGTGCATAATACGGATAAAGAAAAACGGGGCATGCAAATCGCACAGATGATTGCCAATGGCGATATTGATGTATATCAGCTACAGAAAACAAAAAACGATCGCCACTATACGGCATGGATGGTAAAAGCGAGAGTTACACCGGATATGTTAGCCGATGCCATGGCAGGCAAGATGAAGAATTATTTGCCTGAAGGGTTACAACTAGGTGTACTCGGTGGTTCGTTGTATGCATTAGCCGGAACGACAGATAATGACGGTGCATGGCGCTTGCGTCCGGAAGTGGCATCCGTAATTTCACAGCGACTCAGCGAGGCATGGCAAAATAGTGATGAAGCATTGGCTGCTTGGCAGACAATGCAGGCTGTAAAGACAGGTACTAACAGTGATACGACGGTGACGCTGCGAGATCAGGAACCGGTGAAGTTGATGCATGGACAACAATATGATACCTTTGTCACGGGCACACGTGTCCAAGTACATACGAAAGGCATCCTTTTGCCGTACTACGTAGGTGCTGCCGTAGCTGCAGCACCGCAAACACCGATTGCTTACCTCATGATTACACCTGATGCAGAAAGAGATGTTATGTCTCCGTTATTAACGAAGCTGTTGAAATAAGCGGCGGTGATATAACCTGGTTATCGGTTACGGTAAGGTGTTCCAGTTCGAGAAGTCGTATCTTGATATCTAATCCGCCCGTATACCCGGTGAGCGAACCATCATGGCCGATGACGCGATGGCAGGGAATGATGATAGGAATTGGATTGTGACCTACAGCACCGCCTATTGCGCGGGCTGACAAGCCACCGCATTTGTTGCCGTAAACGACTGTGGCTAAATCACCATAGGTTGTTAACCGGCCGTAAGGAATTGTTAAAAGCGCATGCCATACTCTTTTTCGAAAGTCGGTTCCTTCCGGTTGTAAAGGCGGCACGGGACCGGGATCATTTCCCTCTTCATAGGCGTGAAGCCAAGCTTCTGTTTCCTCAAAAATAGGTAAAGTCTTAGAAATATATTGGGCAGCCCCGATAGTATCATATTTTTGTGTGGGCATGGCAAGGCCGATGAGGTGAGTACCGTCGCTGTAAAGCGTGAGCGGTCCCAAGCGAGGCAGTGTTAACGAGTGCGTATAGATGATGCGTTCATTTGATTGGGTGTTCATAAAAGGGCTCCTTCTTATTTACGAATATCTATAATTGTATTCTATCTGAAACACGTAGTAATGCCAACCGATAATGATGGTAACCTATGGAACGGGATTATTAATGATTTTAGCTTATTTATAAATTAATAAAAATGAATATTGCGTTGTATATTTTATAAATTTCGAGTACAATAGACGTATAAATTTATTGTTGTAGGGGAACCTGCGAAAGGAGTTTTGATACGCATGAAAACAGTTCACACAGAACAGGCACCGAAGGCTTTGGGACCATACTCCCAGGCAATTGTAGCGAATGGCTTTGTATTTATTTCCGGTCAGGGGGGCATTGATCCGGCTACCGGCACATTGCAAGAAGGCGTAGAGGCGCAAACCTTGCAGGCTATGAAAAATATCGAAGCTATTTTGAAGGAAGCCGGTACAGACTTCTCCAAGGTTGTAAAGACGACTTGCTTCTTGGCAGACATCAATGACTTTGCCAAATTTAATGCTATTTATGCTGATTACTTTACCAGCAAACCGGCACGTAGCTGCGTAGCTGTTAAAGAATTACCGGCTAACTTCCAAGTAGAAGTCGAAGTTATTGCCGTTGTTGACTAATATGTATTAGTGTCAAAAGAACAACGAGATCGGTAATGACAGATCAAGACTATATGCGTGAAGCGTTGGCGGAGGCCCGCAAGGCCTATGCGATGGGGGAAATTCCTATCGGTGCTGTGCTGGTGCACGAGGGACAGATTATTTCACGTCATCATAATCGACGTGAAATTGACCATGATGCAACGGCACATGCGGAAATGCTAGTCATCCGCGAAGCTTGCGAATTACTTTCACGTTGGCGGTTGACCGGATGCGCGCTTTATGTTACTATAGAGCCGTGTCCGATGTGCGCCGGTGCCATTATCAACAGTCGTCTGGACAAGGTGGTATATGGCAGTAGCGATTACAAGGGCGGTGCCGTTGAGTCTTTATTCAATGTACTGAGCCACCCGGGATTAAATCATGAGCCCGAGGTAGTAGCCGGTGTATTGGCTGATGAATGCAGTCAGATTATGAAAGACTTTTTCAAAGAGCGGCGCGCAGCACGGAGAAGTACCCAAGTGGCTGAAGGGTCCGCACTCGAAATGCGGTAGGTCGGCAAAACCGGCGCGAGGGTTCAAATCCCTCCTTCTCCGCCATTTTCACGGGATCTATAGCGCTTCGTTTGTATTATAACAAATTAGGTTATGATGCAGGCGAAGCGCTTTTTTGTTGTCTACCTGATACGGATATGCTATAGTAAATCGTACAATATGTTATCGAGTAGGTGGAGAGCATATACACAGCGAATCATATGTTATTATAATATGAACGTACGAACCGTTTTGAGAAGTAATTATCTGGATATACTGATGAGGTAACTATGGAATTCTTATGGACTTCGTTTGAAATTGTAGGCACTATTGCCTTTGCTATTTCCGGTGCATTAGTTGGGGTGTCACGACGCATGGATATTTTTGGTATGTTCGTGCTGGCTTTGGCCACGGCTATCGGTGGCGGTATTGTGCGTGATATATTAGTAGGACACTTCCCGCCTAATTCATTGCAGACGGGATTTTACGTACTGCTCACGTTGGCGGTGACAATAGCGGTGTTTATGGTGTATCGCTCGAAACAGGATCATCATATGTCAACGCGTTGGGTGCGCCGTATATATTTAACGGCGGATACGATTGGTCTGGCGTCGTTTACGGTGACGGGCACCAGTGTGGGTGTATATGCATATCCGCAATATCCGATTTTTTGTATGATACTGGGAATTTTAACAGCCGTCGGTGGCGGAATGATTCGTGATGTATTGGCTCAACGTGTGCCGTCGGTGCTTCGGGAAGAAGTGTATGCGTTGCCGGCTATTATCGGCAGTGCCGTTTATTACGTATTTGGTTATGACGGTGCATGGCTATATGCTTCATATGGTTCCTTTATAACCGTGTTTCTTATTCGCACGGCAGCCATTCGTTATGAATGGAGCTTACCGCGTGTTTATTAGTTACATTTTCTTCGTTGTAGATTGTACCTATTGTGGCAATCGGTATATGCAAGGAAGATGCGATGCAATGAGGATACTGTTTTTATAGACAGTATATGATGAGACAGATAGATTTGGATTTTCGCAACTGTTGTGAAAATGGTATAATAATAAAATACTAATAACCAACACGATATAGGTGATAAAGGAGTTGAGATACGTGGGAAGATATCTTTCCATGCTGGCCGGTGTGCTGGCAACGGCCGTCTTGTGGGGAAGCTCGACGGCGCAGGCAGAAACAATATTGTATGTGCCGCAGGATAATCGACCGGTAAGTCTGTCCTATACGGTAGACACGGCACGCGGTGCCGGATATACGGTGATTACTCCGCCGGAGCATTTAATCTCCGGTAGTAATTATCATGGGGAAGCCGATCAGATTTGGTCTTGGGTCGATGAAAATGCAGCACGTGCCGATATTATGGTGCTCAGTACAGATACTTTAATTTACGGTGGTCTTGTTGATTCACGTAAACATGATCTCGCATTGCCGACGTTATTGAATCGCACCAAATCTATCGAATTGTTGCACAAAAAATATCCGCGCGTACCTATTTATGCTTTTGGTACGGTCATGCGTTCGCCTCGTGCCAGCGGCGGTGGGGTAGAACCATCCTATTACGATTCCTATGGGCCGACAATTTTTAGAATTGCTGCGCTACAGGATAAATTAGACTCTGAAGGTCTGAGCGAAGAAGAACAAAAGGATTTATTCAGTTTGCAGGCGACGGTGCCGGTAGAATTTTTACAAGACTGGTTTAATCGCCGTCAAAAGAATATGGCAGTCAATCGTGCGCTTATCGATGCTACGCGCAGCGGTGTGTTCAAATATTTTGCGCTGGGGCATGACGACACCAGCTCGTTGTCGCAGTCGGCCATGGAAAGTCGTTATTTACAGCAGTACAGCAAGGGATTATCCAAACAACAGTATGGTAGTTTCCCCGGAGCAGATCAGCTGGGATTACTTCTTATGGCCAGAGCGTATGTAGATAAACAAGGGACCTCACCATCCTTTGAGGTTATCTATCCCTTAGGCGGTGGCGGTGAAACCTTGCCACATTACGAAGATCAAACGATTGACAAGACGATTGCCGAACATATTGAAGCGGTAGGCGGTACGATGACCGTCAATGGTCGACCGGATATTTTGTTGGCAGTTAATACGCCGCTGGGCAAGGTGACGGGCGAATCGGAAGCCTTTGAAAATTTCCCAATGATTTCTAAGAGCACCAATGCATTCCTGGATCAGGTAGAAACAGCGGTTAATGAAGGTGTGCCGGTCAGTCTTGCGGATATAGCGTACTCCAACGGTTCGGACAATACGCTGGTATATGGTTTGTACAAACGGGGCTTGCTCTACAAACTGGATGCCTATAATGGTTGGAATACGGCGAGCAACACCGTAGGTTATGCGATTGCACAGGGCGTATTAGGTAAGGCTATGTCGTCGCAGGCACATCAAGATATGCTGACACAGCAGTATTTGGATAACTGGGCATATCAGGCGAACATCCGCAAGGATATTTACCGCATGCAAGATTCGATTCGCACGGATAATGTACGTTATACCGGTACGCTTAACGAAAAATTACAGGAATACTTAGTAGAACGTATACAGGATTTTGCAGATAAATATTTAGGCGTTGATCCTCGTCGTGTATCGGCTCGCTTCCCGTGGGGACGCTTGTTCGAAACGGATATCAGTGTGTATGATGAACCGGTTGTGCCGTTACAGAAAGAAATTCGCTTAGCGCGGGAAGCTGCTGAACGTGAACGCATCGCCCGTGAAAAAGCCGAACAGGAAGCGAAAGCCAAAGCAGAAGCAGCGGCTAAAGCGGCACAAAACGGTGAAGCAGCCGGTGTATCCCAAGCCGTACCTGTAACGAAAGAGCAGTAAGGAGGAGTTGTATGAAGCGCCCCTTTTTGCCGGAAATCACCTACATGCGCGGGCTGTGTATGCTCGGCGTCATCACTATCCATGTCGGGTCGATTGCTCTTTTAAATCCGGCGGCCAATCCGCAACTCATCAGTGTGCTGGAAATTTTGTCACGCTTTTCGGTGCCGGCATTTTTCTTCTTGTCGGCATTCGGCTTATTCTACCACACTCCGGTAGATGTACCCTTCTCGTACGGTGCCTTTTTGCGTCGCCGTATACAGGTTGTGCTGTGGCCGTATTTAGCTTGGTCGTTGCTGTATATTATTTACAGTGGCCTTACCATGCATAGCTGGGACGGTTTGCTACCGCGTTATCTACTGCCTACTTTGTTTTTCGGCAATGGTTATTACCATTTATATTTTATGGTTATCTTGCTGTGGTTTTATTTGCTCATGCCTGTGTGGCGCGTTATAGTGCGCGCCATTTTGCCTCATCCAGTGCTATGGCTGTCAGTGATTTTTATTGGGCAAACGGCGTTTAACTTTTACTTTGCCTATTTTGGTGGACACATTGTCTTTGAAAATCCGGCATTGCAGTATGCATACTCTATGCGCCTTAATTACTGGGTGGCTCATTATGTGTGGATTTTCTTGTTGGGAGCGGTATTAGCTGAAAAGTATGAAGTGATTCCCGCGTTGTTTTGGCGATGGCGCGTTGTGTTGACCACGGTGTTCGCCTTGTCGATCATGGCTATGCTGGGCGGGTATTACTACGTTATGAATGAGTGGCACTATACCTTGTTGGAAGCTATTTATACCATTCATCAGCTGAGCCCGATGGGCATGGTGTATACCGGAGCAGGAACGCTTTTCTTCCTCTTTTATTTTCAGGCATCGCCGATTTCGGATACGGCTAGGGCCGTATGGGAGCAGTTAGGAGAGCATTCCTATGGCATTTATTTAATTCATCCCTTTATGCTTATTATAGTTACCGCATGGATGACGAAGATGAACTTTGCTTATACGGTACCGGCAGTTATTGCCCTCTATGTATGTGCGGTGTGTATGTCATATTTAGGCGCTTTGGCGCTAACGGCAACACCGAAATGGCTGCATCGAATTTTACTGGGCCATTGATGATGAAACAGGATGAGGCGGAATATAGCGATGAAAATTTACGTGTCGATTGATGACCGGTGTGTGATATAATGAAAGAAATCTGAATGAAAGAATCATTTATAGAAGAATGACCTTGCGGGATATAACACATGTTTTGAAGGCCATTCATCAGGAAATGGAACTGGTTAAGAGAGGTGTATGTCGGATGAAAGAATTAACCTATTTTAACGGCGAATTTGTGGAACCCGGTGAAAAATGTGTAAGCATTGATGATCGCGGATATTGTTTTGGTGACGGTGTATATGAAGTGACCCGTGTATATAACGGTCGTTGCTTTGCCTTTTCCTATCATCAGGATCGATTGTATCGTTCCATGCGTGAAATGGATATTCCTGTAAAAATGCCGCCGGATGATTTACAAGAGCTACATGAAATTATGATTGAGCAAAGCGGTATTACCGATGGCTATATCTATTTGCAGATTACTCGCGGCGTATCGCCGCGTCATCATGCGTATGATCGCTCCAAGCTGGAGCCGACCATGCTTATGTATATTCGTCCCATTGAAGAAGATTTGAGTAAGCTGGCAGCCGGCGTAAAAGCAATCAGCTTACCGGATGAACGTTGGCTTCATGTGGATATTAAAACATTGAATTTGATTCCGAATATTTTGGCGCAGACGAAAGCAGAAAAGAAATTTGCGTACTCCGCTATTTTATTCCGTGATGATGTATGCACCGAAGGGGCCACATCAAATGTGTTTGCTGTGAAGGATGGCATTTTATATACGCATCCGGCGAATAATTTAATTCTGAAAGGGATTACCCGCCAGATGATTGTTACTAAAGTAGCTCCGTCATTAGGCGTTACGGTTATTGAAAAGGCATGCAGTCGCGAGTTCATTGAAAATGCGGACGAATTATTCTTTACGGATACTATCGGCGGGGTTATCCCGATTACTAAGCTTGATCGCAAGCCGGTAGGCAATGGTGAACCGGGCCCTGTGACTATGCGCCTTCGTGACGGGTATGAGAAATTATTGCATGAAGGTATGGCATAAGCATGGGTGTTAGAACAATTACAGGGACGGCAGTCTTGCTGGCCGTAGCCCTGTTGGCGCAAGCGTTGCGTCTTTTTGTACCGATTCCCAATACAGTGAGTATGTTTCTCATCGGTACAATCGTAGGCCTAGCTATGGTTATGGCGACTTGGCGATACGGCACCACTTCAGGATTAATCATCGCATGGGTGACGCCGGTAGTAGCTTTTATGCAGGGAATGTTGCCTTTCATGCCATTTATTCCCATTGTGGGATTAGGTAGTAGCGTCTTTGTGCTGTTGGCCTATGTTATGAAAGGTCGTAATAGCATCTTGGCAGCTATGATCTGTGCGTTGGGGAAGGCAGCGGTATTGTACGGAGGCTTTACTATCCTGTTTATGGGGATACACATCGGTGGACCGATACGTACGGCAATTCTTTTTTCCATGGGATGGCCACAGCTGGTAACCGGTGTTTTGGCAGTACTCTTTGCGGCTCTTATCGATCGGCGTGTCGGTTAATCCTTGCGGCTCATGGCTGGTAACGATGGTGATTCAATCAATTACCATTGATGTTAATGCTAGTGATGTTACTATGCAAACGATATGCATCCTGAACTGCCCTCAATTATTAGACGTTACGTGTAATAATTGGGGGCAGTTCATCGTTTTATTGGGGATTTAAGAAGCTATAGCAAGAAGATACCTTTGCCGGACTGCCACATGTATATTCATAGTTGCAAAGAAGGAATAAACATATGCAAAAAACAACAGGAAAATAAAACGGATGACTATTGACAGTATACTTTAAGAATGATATGCTTTTATCACAGCAAAATTATATATGGTTCATCAAGAGTTGACTGAGGGACTGGCCCTATGAAGTCGCGGCAACCATCCGTAAGGAAACGGTGCCAATTCCAACAAAGCAAATGCTTTGGCAGATGAAGATTACGGTAGCTCTTCATTTGTGTGTGAAGAGTTTTTTTTATTGCGTAAAAGGAGAGTGTTCATATGATTGAACTGACTCATATCAGTAAAGTCTACGACGGACCTAATAAGGTAACAGCACTCAAGGATATTAGCTTATCCATTAAGGAAGGCGAAATCTTTGGTGTTATCGGTCAATCCGGTGCCGGTAAATCCACGTTGATCCGTTGCATCAATATGCTGGAACGCCCTACATCGGGCTCTGTCCTGGTGGATGGTGTAGAAATGACAAAGTTGGACGGCAATGCACTACGCGAACAGCGTAAAAATATTGGGATGATTTTCCAACATTTTAATTTGTTGTCCTCCCGGACGGTATACGAAAACGTAGCATTTCCTTTGGAATTGCAGGGCATGAGCAAGGATGAAATTCGTCAACGCATTTTGCCTATTCTTGATATCGTAAAATTGAGTGATCGATTGGATAATTATCCGTCGCAACTATCCGGTGGTCAGAAGCAACGTGTTGGTATTGCACGCGCTTTGGCCAGCAATCCGAAGGTATTGCTTTGCGATGAAGCTACCTCGGCATTGGACCCGCAGACGACAAAATCCATCTTGGAATTGTTGAAGGATATTAATGAAAAGCTAAAGCTTACCATCGTTCTCATTACACATGAAATGCAGGTTATCAAAGAAATCTGCGATCGTGTAGCTGTTATCGAAGGGGGCATTATTATTGAAGAAGGTCCGGTATTGGATGTCTTTACCGCACCGAAAGAAAAAACAACCCGTGAATTTGTAGGCTCTATTATTAGTCACAAATTACCGGAAGAAGCATGGCGTCATCTAAATGTGCAAAAGGAGTGGCATGACGGCTTGTGCCCGCTTATCCGTCTGAACTTTACCGGTGACGTGACGGATGAACCGATTGTAGCCGGTATGATTCGTCGCTTCGGCCTTGATGTGAGCATTCTTTTCGGCGGTGTTGATTACATTCAGGATACCAGCTTTGGTCATTTGATTATTGTGTTGAACGGGTCCCGTGAAAGTGCGGAACAAGCAGTGGCGTACTTAGAAGGGCTTCCTATTAAAAGTGAGGTGATTGGCTATGTCGCAGCAAATCATTAATCTTTTGATTCAAGGCTTGGGCGAGACGCTGCAGATGACGGCGATTTCTACTATCGTGGCAATGATTGTGGGCATACCGTTAGGTGTTGTTTTGGTTATTACCGGGAAAGGTCATATTTTATCCAATAAGGCTGTTAACTCGACCTTAGGGGCGGTAGTAAATGCATTGCGCTCCATTCCGTTTATTATTTTGATGGTAGCCATCATTCCTTTAACCCGTCTTATTGCGGGTACCTCTATCGGTACGACTGCAGCTTGTGTGCCGTTGACGATTGCCGCTATTCCTTTCTTGGCGCGGTTGGTGGAAACCTCGATTCGTGAAATCAACAGCGGTGTTATTGAAGCAGCACAAGCTATGGGGGCTTCGCCGTTCCAGATTATCCGCAAAGTATTGTTGCCGGAAGCATTGCCGACAATTATCGATAATGTAACGGTGCTCATCGTTAACTTAATCAGCTACTCCGCTATGGCCGGTGCTATCGGCGGCGGTGGCCTCGGGGATATCGCTATTCGCTACGGCTATCAGCGATTCCAAGGGGATGTTATGTTGGCGACCATTATTATCCTCATTGTTTTGGTACAGCTCATTCAATCCATCGGTGATTTCTTATCCCGTAAGGTGAATAAGCGTTAATACGAGAAAAGAAAAAGAGAAAAAGTAAAGAGAAAAAGTAAAGAGAAAAAGTAAAGAGAAAAAGTAAAGAGAAAAAAGAGAACCTTGTGTATATAGAACCGGAGATAAAAAGTCAGAGAGTTTTTCGTAAGAAAGAAGGAGTTTGGGTATGAAAAAATTAGTGTTAGCATTGACTCTAGTAGCATCCTTTGCGTTGCTTTTGGCCGGATGTGGCAGTTCCGGCAGTGACAATAAAGAAATTACTGTCGGTGTCACTGCAGGACCGCACGCACAGGTAATGGACTACGTGGCTAAAGAAGCGGAAAAGCAGGGGTTAAAGGTTAAGGTTGTCGAGTTTAATGATTATGTTCAGCCTAACCGGGCGTTGGAAAATAAGGAGCTTTCAGCAAATTCCTTCCAGCATCAGCCGTATCTTGATAACATGGTAAAAAATGGTGGCATGAAGCTTGTATCTATCGGCAAAACGATTCTCTTGCCGATGGGGTTATATTCCAATAACTATAAAGATTTAACAAAAGTGCCGAACGGTGCAACCGTAGCGATTCCGAACGATCCGACTAACGGCGGTCGCGCCTTGCTCTTGTTACAGCAGGCCGGACTTATTACTTTGAAGGATGGCGGTTCGCCTAAATCTACGGTAGCTGACATCACAAGCAATCCTAAACAGTTGCAGATTAAAGAACTGGAAGCAGCACAGATTGCTCGTTCCTTGAATGATGTGGACATTGCTTGCGTAAATACGAATTACGCGTTAAATGCAGGTCTTAATCCATTGAAGGACGCCGTTGTTGTAGAAAGCAAAGACTCTCCGTATGCTAACGTCTTTGTCGTTCGTGAAGCCGATAAGGATAACGAAACTATTAAGAAGCTCCTCGCTGTATATCAGTCTGAGGGAACAAAAAAATTCATTGAAGATACCTTTAAAGGATCGATTATTCCTGCCTTCTAATACTAAGTAGGGGTAGGATAATGTAAAGGATCGACCGAGATACCCGGCATAGTTTTTTCGTAAGAAAAGATGCTGTGAAGTTTTCTCGGTCGGTCTTTTTTATTGCTTTTAAACATACAGGAAGTACATAAATGAATCTATGATTGCATTATTAGAATGCTTTTACCGCTGTAAAATACATTCATTCTATAGAACTTAAGATACATCCATGATACAATACAATTAATGATATAAATATTCAATTAATGTTTATTTATATTCTTTTTAGTTTCTTTCAAGTGGAGGTGTGCTATGGCATATTTCGGTGGTTTAGTAGTACTGTTAACAATTATAGGTATTGTTAAAAAGTACGATGCCCGGTTGGTGCTCTTGGTGGCAGGGACATTGATGGCCTTTGCCGGTGGACAACTGGGCGGCATGGTTACAGCTTTTAATAAAACTATGGTGCATGGTACCTTGGTGCCGACGATTTGTACGGTTATGGGCTTTTCTTTTGTTATGAAATATACGGAATGTGATAAGCATTTGATTCATTCCTTATCCGGAGTTATCACGAAGAGTCATGCTATTATTATACCGCTGGCTATTTTGCTGACGTGGTGGATTAACATTGCTATCCCCAGTGCGGCCGGTTGTGCTGCTGCAGTAGGAAGTATTTTAATTCCCACGCTAATCGGTGCCGGTGTGCATCCGGCAATGGCAGGCTCCGCAGTCTTGGCCGGTACTTGGGGCAGTGCCATTAGTCCGGGGACCTCGCATAATCCTTTTATTGCCAAGCTGGCCAATGTAGATGTTATGACGGTTATCATGAGCGAAGCACAGCAGGCCATTATTGCCTCTCTGGTAGTGATTGCGGCGTTGACTATTATTGCTATTATCCGCAAGGAAGGGGCAGAAGAAAGTCGCCGTGAAGCATTGCTGAAAGAGGAAGAAGCGACTATCGGTAAAATAAAAGTTAATCCGTTATATGCACTGGTACCGTTAGTACCGCTTATTCTCCTCGTATTGGGAAGTAAATCGGTTGGCATCTTACCGACGATGGGCGTATCTGAGGCCATGCTTATTGGTTGTGCGTTGGGAATTATTGTAACGCGCTCGAATCCACAAGAAGTGACAAAGGAATTCTTTAACGGTATGGGCAGTGCATACGGAAATGTTATGGGCCTTATCGTAGCGGCCGCCGTATTTACCTTCGGCATGCAGTCGGTAGGGCTGACACAGTCGTTGATTGAGGTGATGAAGGGATCCGAATCCATTGCCAAAGTGGCCGGTGCCTTTGGTCCTTTTGCCATTGCCATTCTCAGCGGTTCCGGTGATGCGGCGGCGTTAGCGTTTAACGGAGCCATTACACCGCATGCAGCTAACTTCGGTATGACGATTATTGACCTTGGTTCCTTGGCACAGATTGCCGGTGCCGTAGGTCGTTCGGCTTCGCCGGTAGCCGGGGCGGCTATTGTATGTGCAGGACTGGCTAAGGTATCGCCGGTAGAGTTGACAAAGCGCAATATTATTCCTATGCTATTGGGGACGATTACGTTAATTTTCTTATTCTAAGTTCTAAGAAAAGGAGTAAGAGTATACACTATGTAAGCGTATAAAATAGTTAAACGTGTAAGCGCATAGACCATGTAAGACTATGTATGGTTTATGATTATAGATTACGTATACGGTCGTTTATAATTATAGCGCGTATACATGGGGAGGGGATGGCAATCCGCCTCCCTTTTAACTGTAGATGGCTATGAGTATGACAATGGCTATGAGTATGACAATAACTATTACAATGATAATAACAGAGGACTGTCGGCGGGCAGCCCGTAGATTGATATAGTCCGTCGATTGACAAAGGAGAGATACCCATGAACAGTATTGAATTTGCACAGAAAAATAAAGATCGGTTTATTGCTATGCGTCGTGATTTACATAAGCATCCGGAACCGGCCTGGTTGGAATATCGCACGGCAGCTATGGCAGCAGACCGTTTGACAGAGCTTGGTTTCACTCTTGTTGTAGGTGAAGAGGTGGTCAAAGCAGACTCACGCATGGGTTTGCCCAGCCGAGAAGCGATGAAGGCTGCTATGGATCGAGCCATTGCAGAAGGCGCCAATCCAAAGTGGGTAGAAAAGATGGGCTACGGCTTTACCGGCATGGTAGCTACCATGCAATGCCAACCCGGCGGTCCTGTGGTTGGCTTCCGTGCAGACATCGATTCCAATGATGTGATTGAGTCCGATGATCCCGGCCATTTTCCTAATCAAGAAGGTTTTGCTTCCTGCCACCACGGGGCTATGCATGCTTGCGGCCATGATGCGCATTTGACGATGGCGTTAGGTTTGGCCGAATATGTAGCCATGAAAAAAGATACCTTGAAGGGAACCTTCAAACTTATCCTGCAACCGGCCGAAGAAGGGGTGCGCGGTGCAAAAGCTATGCGCGATGCCGGTGTAGTGGATGATGTAGATATATTTTTCGGTATGCACATTGGTTTTGATAAAAAGTTATCTGGCTGCCTGGCTTGTATGAATCCGGGCTTCTTGGCTACCACCAAGCTGGATGCTACGTTTACCGGATACTCTTCGCATGCCGGTGGGTCACCGGAACTCGGTAAAAATGCGTTGCTCGCCGCTTGTACGGCAGCACTTAATTTACAGGCCATTTCCCGTCATTCTCAAGGAGCATCGCGCATTAATGTAGGAGTTCTCAATGCCGGTACGGGACGCAATGTAATTCCTGATACGGCAGTGCTGAAAATTGAAACCCGCGGTGAAACAACAGAAATTAACGATTACATCAAAGAAAGAGCCTTACAGATTTTGAAAGGCGCTGCCGTGATGTACGACATATCTGTGGCTACCGAAGAAGTCGGCGGAGCTCCGGCAGGGCAGAATACGGAATCGTTGGCTTTGGAAATTCAAAAGTTGGCACAGGATAGTGGTATTTTCAAAGATGCACCGCTGGTATATTCCGGCGGTGGTAGTGAAGATTGTGCCTTTTTCCTGGAACGCGTCATAGCGAATGGCGGTCGCGGTACCTATATGGTACTCGGATCGGCGATTCCCGCACCGCATCACAATCCTAAATTTAATATTGAAGAAGTGGATATGATTAATGGCATTGCCTGGTTAGGCCGAGTAGCAGAGACATATCTTAAATAAATAAAACGACCGTTGTACCTAAGGGGAGACCCAAAGGACAACGGTCGTTTTATGGTTAGTAAGAGTATAGGTGTAGGAGTTATTTTATAAATAAGGAGAGGCGGATAACAGCAGTCCCGCAGCAACGATGAACCAGAGTGTAGCTCCTTTCAGTTGCGCCAAGGCCGGTACTTTATATACCAAATATACAGGTAAGAAGCAGCCGAGAATTCCCATGATAGGACCCATATAGGTGAGCAGGCGAATGACGGGAATGTTAAGATATACAGCCAGCCAAGATACGGCTACGCCGACGATTAAAGTAACCACAGCAACGAGGCGATAGTGCATATCCGTTGGTGTTATGAGGCGGCGCAATAGATTGAGGAGCATACCGCGGAAGCCTTCTTTGAATGCCAGAAAGACGCCGAAAAAGGCAGTGGTGATGGCAAAAATATTCAGCAATAGGCTCAGTACCTTTACTGTATCGCCATCAATTTCACGAGCAGCAATGGCCAAGGCGGAAATATTTTGCTCCGCAGCCATGACGGCTTGATCATGGCTCATGGCAAAGGTAAAGGAAAGCGCGAAGAAGAAAACGGCAGTAAATAAAATAGCGAAAGAAATGTTCATGGCACGCAATGCCTTATGTCGTGCTACCGCGATTGATCGGTGGTGAGCGCGATAGGAGATAACCATGGGACTTAAGGTTTGCATAAATAAAATCGAGGTCAATGTGAGCGGTAACATGTGAAAGGCTTGATAGAGACCATCGGTTACCGAAGGAAGGGAAGAAATATTTTGTAAGGACCAATACGGTGCCATGCATAACCCTAAGATGATGATGGCAAATAGTTTGGTAATGACTAGGCCGGTAGAAATTTTAAAAATTAATTTTTCTCCTTGGGCAGCCAGTGCAACCAAAAGAATAATAACGCAGAGTCCGTACCATGGGTTCGAGGCCAATGAAGTATCGGTGACGTGAAATGTATATAAAAAGGCAGCGCTGTCATTGGTGATTGCTGTAGAATAACAAAAGAGACTTATAACAATCATAATGAAGTAGAGCAGCCCTAAGAGGAGGCCCCAATTTTTTCCTAAGTATTGCCCGATGACTGTCGGGTAGTCCTCACATTTCGGTGACAAGGCCAAGGTGTTGACGAAGAGGCGCTGAAATAAATACAGTGCCGGGTAGCCGATAACGGCAGATAGTAAATAGACCCATAGACCGACGACACCAACTTGAACCGGTAAAAAGACAATCCCTGCACCGATAGCCATGCCGATACTCATGATAATCCAACCGCGATCGATAGCATCAAAGCGAATGGCTTGCTGCCACTCATGGGCAGACATAGTCTTTGATGTTGTTATAGGTGGTGAAGCAGGTACTGCAGACGTATGAGAGTTCATGGATAGTCGCCTCCTTTAAAATGGCTGGTAAGTAAAACGCAGGTACTGAAAATAGAAAAAAAGGTTTGAAAATTAATACAGTTTATTTATACTTAAGGTAACATGAATAATGTATGCTGTAAAATAGAAGTCAAGCCTGCAGTTATATAGAGAAAAGTTATGACGATGAAAAATCAAGACAACTTGCATTGTGTAAAAGGTGTCGCTGACTGTATAAGGAGGACGTACGTATGACATTGCAACAATTACATTACATAATCGAGATTGCTAAAAGCGGTTCCATTACAGCGGCAGCGGAGCGATTATTTATTTCGCAGCCAAGTTTAAGTAAAGCCGTAAAAGAGATGGAACAAGAATTGGGCATACTTATTTTAAAACGCAGTCGTCACGGTATTGCCTTCACCGCACAAGGATTGGAACTCCTATCCTATGCGTATCGCGTGACCGAGCAGATGGATGGCTTATACAGTCATTTTTTAGGGGAAGAGGAGACGTCTTCCTTAGCATTGTCTATTTCATCACAGCACTATATGTTTCCAACGGATGCGTTGCAACAGATGATTACCAATTTGGATGAGAGTATTACTTCCTATGCTATTACTCTTCGTGAAGGATATACATCCGAGGTTATCGAGGATGTACTGACACAGCGCAGTCAAATCGGTATTTTATATTTATCGCACGGCAATGAGCGATTTTTAACGCGTCTCTTTCACCAGAAAGGAATTATTTTTACACCACTAGGTGAGTATACGCCTCAGATTTATATCCGTAAAGGGCATCCGTTGTCTTCCCGTACATCGGTGTCCATTCATGAGCTGAAAAAATATCCGTATATACAATATGATCAGCGATCGGACTCGGAGCAATATTCGGAGGAAATTGTGTTTGCTGATAAAGTATCGACTAAACAAATTTTTGTAACGGATCGCTCAGGTATGCTCAGCGTAATCCGTACGACAGATGCGTTTAACATAGGAACGGGATGCATTTGTCCTGACATGGTGGGCGAGGATATCATTTCGATTCCCATCAGTGGTTGCTTTGACACAATGACAATCGGACGCATTCATTTGCGCAATGCCATCCTCGATGAGGCGGTTCAACAATATATTGCATGCCTTGATGAAGCGTTACGGCGTTGTCATCCGGTGTAACTGTAACGTTCCATAGTTTAAAGCTATGGAACGTTACAGTTTATGAATATTAGTAAAGAAAACTCCTTCATGATATGCTGAAATCAAGAAACAACCCAGTATGTTGAAGGAGGTATTTATTATGAAACGCAATACATTGGTTAAACGAGGATTTGCAACGAAAGCCATCCATGGAGGACACAGTGAAAATACATTCGGAGCATTGACGGCGCCGATTTATCAAACCTCCACTTTTATTTTTGATTCTGCCGAACAAGGGGGCCGCCGGTTTGCCTTGGAAGAAAACGGATATATTTATTCTCGTTTGGGAAATCCTACATCGGCAACGGTGGAAGAAAAATTAGCTTTACTGGAAGGAGCCGAAGATGCCGTTGTTACCGCCTCGGGAATGGGGGCTATCTCATCGGCGTTGTGGACGGTGCTCAAATGCGGTGATCATGTATTGGCCAGTGATACTTTATATGGTTGCACCTTTGCCTTGTTGATGCATGGGCTGACAAAGTTCGGTATTGAAGTAACCTTGGTAGATATGAGCGATCTTGATGCGGTGCGTAAGGCATTGCGAAAAAATACGCGCGTTGTGTATTTGGAAACGCCTGCCAATCCTACGTTAAAGCTCATTGATATTAAGGCGGTAAGTACGTTGGCTCATGAAGCATCGAATGCCATGGTTATGGTAGATAATACATTCTGCACGCCTTACATTCAACAGCCGTTGACACTGGGCGCCGATGTAGTGCTTCATTCCGCTACAAAATATTTAAACGGTCATGGTGATGTGATTGCCGGAGCCGTGTGTGGTACTACAGATTTTATTACCCAAGTGCGACTGGTGGGCATCAAGGATATGACGGGATCCGTATTGAGCCCGTTTGATGCCTTTTTGTTGGCACGAGGCATGAAAACATTACAACTGCGTATGGAGCGCCACTCCGCTAGTGCGCAGAAGGTAGCTGAATTTTTGGCACAGCATCCGGCAGTGGCAAAAGTGAATTATCCGGGCTTAGCATCGTTCCCGCAATACGAATTGGCTAACAAGCAAATGCGCTTGCCAGGAGGGATGATTTCTTTTGAACTGCAAGGTGGTTTTGAAGCGGGCAAGGCCTTATTGAATCACGTAGAGCTATGTCGATTGGCCGTATCCTTGGGTGATGCGGAAACATTGATTGAACATGCTGCGTCCATGACGCATTCTACGTATACTAAGGAAGAGTTGGCGGAAGCCGGTATTAGCGAAGGCTTAGTACGGCTCTCCGTAGGGCTGGAAGATCCGGAGGATATTATTGCTGATTTAACACAAGCCTTGGATGCCTGTCGTTGATTGCAGGGCATGTCGGTGGATTGCGTACACATGAATAAATAAAAATGATAAAAAAGCATAATAAGTATCTTGTATACAAAGAGGACTTTCGATGTAAGTGGTAAATTATATACTATAGGCATTTGAATTATGTGGTTATGTAATTTTCTTTCTTTGGTTTTGGATACGGTCGTAACTGGGTAATCGGATGCGCGCATATTCCGATGACCGTGGCTGTAGGGTTGCAGCATTGGTTTGGCGAGTCACCGGGATGTAAGGTTTATTGGTTTGTTGTAGTAACGGCAATAGGTATTGCCGGAGGAGGATTCGTATGCGTAGAATGCAAACAATGGACGGCAACTATGCAGCTGCCTATATTTCCTATGGTTTTACAGAATTAGCGGCGATTTATCCGATTACACCATCGTCTCCGATGCCGGAGTTGGTTGATGAATGGGCAGCCAAAGGCAAAAAGAATATGTTCGGTCATCCGGTAAAGGTAATTGAAATGGAACATGAAGGCGGGGCAGCCGGAGCCGTTCACGGTGCGCTGCAAACAGGGACGCTGACTACGACCTATACGGCATCCCAAGGCTTACTTTTGATGATACCGAATTTATATAAATTGGCTGGTCAGTTATTGCCGGGCGTGATTCATGTAGCTTCAAGGGCGTTATCCACACATGCACTTAGTATCTTTGGCGATTTTCAGGATGTTATGGCTTGTCGTGCTACCGGCTGTGCCATGATGGTAGAAGGCAGTGTGCAGGAGGTTATGGATCTCAGTGCAGTCGCTCACTTATCGGCGTTAAAGGGACGGGTGCCGTTTATCAATTTCTTTGAAGGCTTCCGTACGTCCCATGAAATTCAAAAGGTGGAAGTATTAGGGTATGATGAGTTGAAGGATTTGGTGGATCAAGAGGCATTGGCGCAGTTCAGAGCCGGTGCGATGCACGTAGATAATCCCAGTGTGCGCGGTGCCCTTGAAAATGATGATGTGTACTTTGTTCATCGAGAAGCGCAGAACGGGTACTACAATGCATTGCCGCATATTGTAGAAGAATATATGCAGGAAATCAATGCCCGCACAGGCCGAGATTATCACCTGTTTACGTACACTGGTGCACCGGATGCAACGGATGTTATTGTCGCTATGGGATCGGCTACGCAAACCATTAATGAAGTAGTGCGAGAATTGGTAAAACGCGGTGAAAAGGTGGGGGCTATCACGGTGCATCTGTTCCGTCCGTTCTCGGTAGAGCATTTGCTGCGCGTCTTGCCCACCAGTGTACAGCGCATAGCCGTAATTGATCGCACAAAGGAACCGGGCTCGATGGGTGAACCGTTATTCTTGGATGTACAAGCGGCTATTGCACAAAGCGGTCGACAGGTTCGTGTTATCGCCGGTCGATACGGATTAGCCGGTCATGATGTGATTCCTGAAGACATAGTCGCCATAGTACGTAACTTACAATCGAAAGAACCACAGCACCCGTTTACAGTGGGCATTGTGGACGATGTCACTCATTTGTCACTGCCGCGAGGAGAAGCATTTGCCGCAGCCGGTCAGAAGATCAGGTCTTGTAAATTCTGGGGCTTTGGATCGGATGGAACCGTAGGGGCCAATAAAAGTGCGATTAAGGTAGTCGGCGATTTGACAGACTCCTATGTACAGGCGTTCTTTGCGTATGACTCGAAGAAATCCGGCGGTGTTACCATTTCACATTTGCGCTTTAGCGACAAGCCCATAGAAAAGCCATATCTGATTCGCCATGCCGACTTTATCGCTGTACATCGACAATCTTATGTAAACACTTACGATGTTATTGGTGATATTAAGGACGGCGGAACCTTCTTGCTTAACTGTACGTGGTCGCCGGAAGAATTGGAAGATAAATTGCCGGCTAGGGTGAAACGCATCTTAGCACAGCGGCACATTCATTTTTATATTATCAATGCGGCCGGTATTGCTGAAGAAATCGGTCTTGGCAATCGCATTAATATGGTATGTGAAGGTGCATTCTTCAAGCTTACCGATGTTATGCCTTTGGACGATGCGGTAGCCGCCTTGCGTAAATCCATTGAAGTAACATACGGCAATAAAGGCGATGCCGTGGTGGCTATGAACCGGGCTGCCTTGGAACGCGGCGTCAGTGAAGTGCAGGCTGTACCGGTACCACCGTCTTGGGCGGATGCTGTGGATGAAATTAAGGTAGAGGATACGGGCGTTCCGTTTGTGGATAGTATTTTGCGTCCTATCAACAGTCAGAAGGGATATGACTTACCGGTCAGTGCGTTTAAGGATCTCACCTTCGGCGTTATCCCACCGGGAACGGCAGCCTATGAAAAGCGCGGTGTATCGCTAACGGTACCGCACTGGATTAAGGATAATTGTATCCAGTGTAATCAATGCGCCTTTGTATGTCCTCATGCAACGATTCGTCCCGTATTGGCATCGGCCGATGAAGTAGCAAAGGCTCCCGATGGCTTTGAAACCGTACCGGCATTAGGGGCTAACGGATTGGAATTCCGCATTTCCGTGAATACCATGGACTGCCTCGGCTGTGGTAACTGCGCAGATATTTGTCCGGCACCAAAGGGGAAAGCTCTTGTCATGAAGCCCTTTGACGAAGAAGTAGTAAAGCAGCCACTCTGGGATTACGGTCTTAGTGTAGCGGATAAAGACAATCCGATGAATAAATTTACCGTGAAGGGCAGTCAATTTGAAACACCGCTGCTCGAGTTCTCCGGTGCTTGTGCCGGTTGCGGTGAAACGCCGTATGTTAAATTGATCACGCAGTTGTTCGGTGATCGCATGATCGTGGCCAATGCCTCCGGATGTTCCTCTGTATGGGGCAGCTCCATGCCAAGTAATCCATATACAGTTAATGCCAAAGGACAGGGACCGGCATGGGCCAGCTCACTTTTTGAAGATAACGCGGAATTTGGTTTCGGTATGTTCAGCGGTACGGATAAACAGCGCAAACAATTAGCGACTGTTGTAGAAACCGTATTACCGTCTTTGGATGGCGAAGTAAAAGAGGCGTTGACGGCTTGGAAGGATGGCATGTATGACGGTACCGATACGCGCGTGCGGGCCGATCGGGCCTTAGCGGCGGTAACGGCTGCGCTGGAAAGTCCTTCGATAAGCGATGCAGTACGTCAGGCATTGACGCATATTAAAAAAGAAAAGCGCCTTCTCGTAAAACCGTCGCAATGGATTGTAGGCGGTGATGGTTGGGCCTATGACATCGGTTATGGCGGTATCGATCATGTACTGGCTGCCGGCGAGGATGTAAATGTCTTGGTGCTCGATACGGAAGTGTATTCCAACACGGGTGGTCAAGCATCGAAGGCAACCCACACGGCAGCGGTAGCACAGTTTGCTTCGGCGGGTAAACGGACGAAGAAAAAAGATTTAGGCATGATGGCTATGTCTTACGGGTATGTGTATGTAGCACAGGTAGCCATGGGCGCCGATAAGAATCAGCTTCTCAAGGCAGTTCGCGAAGCAGAAGCCTATCCGGGGCCGTCACTTATCATTGCCTATGCACCGTGTATTAATCATGGGATAAAAGCAGGCATGGGCAAGAGTCAGGAAGAAGCACGGCGTGCTGTTGCCTGTGGCTATTGGGATTTGTATCGCTACAACCCGGCATTGCGTGGCACGGGAACAAATCCGTTCAGTCTGGATTCGAAGGAACCGACGGAAAGCTTCCGTGATTTCCTCATGGGTGAAGTACGTTACTCCTCGCTAGCACGTTCCTTCCCGGAAGTGGCGGAGGAATTGTTCCAAAAAACGGAAGCCGATGCCCGCGAACGTCGTCAATCCTATGTGCGTATGCAACAGGCGTTGGCACCGCAAGAATAACCTTACAGGGTACGTATCGTATGGCGTAGTGTAGTAGATGTAGTGTAATAGGTATCGTTAGATGTAGTGTTTATTATGGCGCATGTGTTATAAAGAAATCCTCGTAGAAGGCAAGGTAGATACTTGACTTGGAGTTAACTCCCAGGTATACAATGTAATCATAGGAAAATCGGAATCACATGATTGGGCCGCTTCCCCGCACGCCCGCGTGGCGATTCCGATTTTTTCGTGAAAAAGGGGGCGATGACATGACAATTGCAGAGGTAAGTAAACAATATGGATTATCGCAGGACACATTGCGCTACTATGAACGGGTGGGCATGATTCCGCCGGTAACGCGAACGGCCGGGGGGATTCGCGATTATCAAGAAGAAGACCTGGGTTGGGTAGAACTGGCGAAGTGTATGCGATCTGCCGGGCTTCCGGTGGAATCCTTAATCGAATATGTAAAACTGTTCCGCGAAGGCGACAGTACCATTGAAGCGCGCCGCGATCTTTTGGCGGAGCGTCGAGAAGAGTTGTTGGAACAAAAACGACAAATCGAAGAGACCTTGGACCTGTTGGACTATAAGATCAGTCGCTATGAGGAAGCTGTGCGAACGGGTATGCTTACCTAGCCAAAGAAGTAAAACGAATTGAAAGGCCGATGTTGTACTAATTAGACCTTTTACATTTTTTCTAAAAAAGGGTATACTAGTCTATATTGATATTCGTAGATATAGTATTGACTGGTCGCTGGACGGCCCGGAATGGAGAAGTAAATGGATTACAAAGGTATTTTGTATACGGTAGAAAACAAGATTGCTACTATCACTTTCAATCGTCCGGAAGTGCAAAACGGCTTTAACGTAGACATGTGTAAAGAAATTTTGGATGCTATCGAACGATCGGAAGCAGACAAAGAGGTACGTGTGTTGCTCATTAATGCAAACGGCAAAGTGTTTTCCGTAGGCGGTGACCTTACCGAAATGAAGCGTGCTGTAGAAGCAAATGATCAGCAGGCCTTGGTGGAAATTGCCGAATTGGTTATGCAAATTTCCTTCGCCATGAAAAAAATGTCTAAACCGGTAGTGATGAGCACGGATGGTGCGGTAGCCGGTGCGGCATTTAATATGGTTCTTGCTGCGGATATGTGCATCGCCTCGACTAACAGCCGTTTTATTCAGGCCTTTGTTAATGTTGGCTTGGCACCGGATGCAGGGGGGATGTACCTTCTGACCCGTGCCGTAGGCATCAATCGTGCCATGCAGTTAGCTATGACCGGTGAAGCGGTAACCGCAGACAAAGCCAAAGAATACGGCTTTGTGTATAAGGTGTGCGAACCGGAATTGTTAGAGCGCACTACGGCGCGCTTATGCACGCGATTGGCTAAGGGACCGGAGCTTTCCTTCAAGGCGATGAAGGAAATGATGTGGGCCAGCTTCTTTACAAACTGGGAAGAATACGTAAAGCTGGAAGTAGAATTGCAGACTTCGTTGGGCTTCTCCGAAGATTTCAAAGAAGGTGTGCGGGCTTACGCGGAACGTCGTCGTCCGAACTTCCAGGGAAAATAATCGCGAAAGACCGGGGATTTGATGATACACCGGGCTATGTGAGTTTGATGATGTGTAAAGAAATGAGGGATAGGCATGGCAGAAAATGTAGTGGGCACTAAGGTACCGGCGTTTTCCGTTCTTTCCGATGAAGGAAAAACAGTAACGGAACAGGACCTGCAAGGACAAAAGACAGTGCTTTATTTTTATCCGAAAGACAATACACCGGGATGCAGCGTAGAGGCGCAGCAATTTAACGAAGCCTATGATTGCTTAGCGGCAGCAGGCTACACTGTTATCGGCGTAAGTCGTGATACGGTGAAACGCCATGTTAACTTTAAAGCTAAATATGGTTTGCGTTTTATGCTGTTGGCAGATACGGAGGAAACCTTATGCCAAGCCTTCGGCGTTATGAAGGAAAAGAAATTGTACGGCAAGGTATCTATCGGTATCGAGCGCTCGACGTTTCTTATTGATGAAACGGGCACTATCACCGGAGAGTATCGTGGTGTAAAAGCAAAAGAGCATGTAGGTAAATTATTGGCCGACTTAGGCATAGCCGAGTAATGGCGCGTCTGAGGCACAGCGTACGTATGGACGGTGCATATCGCAGATGATTATCGTTTAGGTTTTATACATTGGGCATACTATGTGAGGCATATAGAAGCGATGGTGTGCACGTACTGACATAACATATAAAAAGGAGATGAAATCCCAATGGGATTCATCTCCTTTTGTTGTAGTATTTCTTGTAAAGAGTGCCTCTTAAGAGAGGTGTTGCATAGAACGACGACGCAGAGCGTCGATACATACGCAGTCATTTCCTTTAACGATAGTATATTATTTTACAAGATTTTGCGGCTTGCCACCCATCCACGCCGTGATGTTATCAAAGACGATGCCGGCGCGAATTTCCAAGGCCTCCTTGCTGGCGAAGGCAATGTGCGGTGTGACTACCGTATTTTTAGCATGGCATAACGGATGGGCCGGATCGATAGGCGGTTCGATTTCAAATACATCGATACCGGCAGCTGCCAAGCGACCTTCGTTAAGGGCATTGGCCAGCGCCTGACTGTCAACTACGGGACCGCGTGCTGTGTTGATAAGTACCGCAGTGGACTTCATGCTGTTTATGCGATCGGCGTTAACGAGGTTTTTAGTATCTGCTGTTAACGGTGTATGCAGGGAAACAAAGTCAGCGGTACGGAAGAGTTCGTCCAGCGTAACATAAGTAACGCCCTTGGCTACTAGGTCGGGCTTTTGTGTGCGACTGTAGGCGATAACCTTGCAACCGAAGGCTAAGGCAATTTCAGCAACGCGGCTGCCAATAGCACCGGTACCTACGATACCGAAGGTTTTGCCAAATAATTCAAAACCTACCAGGCCATCTTTGGTGCCGCTGTGACGAGTGCGGTCATCACAAGGAACAATGTTGCGAATCGTAGCGATGGCAAGTCCGAAGGCAAGCTCTGCTACGGCATTGGTGGAATAACCGGCAGCATTGCATACGGTAATGTTTCGTTCTTTGCAGGCGGCTAAATCAACATGGTCCACACCGGTAAAGGCAACGGACAGCATTTTTAGATTCGGGCAACGGCGAATGATGTCACCGGACAGAGGCTGGTTGGCCAACATGATGATGTCTGCATCTTTTACGCGATCGAATAATTTTGCTTGGTCGGTCTCTTTTGTAGTATAATAAACTACTTCGTGACCGGCTTTTTTTAGCGGTGCCGATAATTCATCTACCAACGTCGGTACCACGCCTAACGGTTCCATAATGACTAGTTTCATAGTACACCTCTCTCTGCAGTATGCTACTAAATTGTAGATTACATTATTTTTCTAATGTTATGGGTTTATTATAAAACAGTAATGGGACTGAGGGCAAGTTTGGAAAACAATAGAAAGGCAGTGAGCATATGACCAGGGATAGTCGCGGATTATATGATGCGGTGGCAGTAGCCTGCCGGATGAATGGAGATAAGCGAGTATTTCCTTTTACCTATGAAGGAAATACATATTTTGTTAAGCAGCATATGAAACACAAGCGTTGGGCGCTGCGTTGGGGAAACGATACATTTTTTCGTGAAGTGCAGCGCATGCAGGATGTGTATACACGGTTTAGATTGGCACCGGAGGTGATTATCGGTACGGCACAGTTTATGGTGACGAAGGCCGGTGGACGTCCGCTTAATGAAATTTTACGGCGCCCTGATGCCAAGGCGCTTATAACAGATGCTTTTTATGCGGCCGGACGCGGGCTGGCTACACTTCATGCAGGCGGTTATGTGCATGGAAGACCGGCGGCGCGCGATATTATTTACGATGAAGTAACAAAAGAGGTCGCCTTCGTCGATTGGGAAAATACATACACCATACCTTGGATTGACAATCGCTTCATAGATTTGTTCCTCTTTGTTCAAGGGTACTTCCGTGAAGAAATTGATAAACGCTATGCATTAGAAGCGGCTCTGGATGGGTACTGCAGTGTAACGGAAGGGCGACGACTGTATGAGCAGGTGCGCAAGTATGTACATGCGCATCGGACGATTTTTGAGTATATCGGCAAAACACAGACTACGGGCGGTGTTGATTGGCGGTCGATTGCTATGGCAGTGGCTCTCTTTCTGGCACGATGAAAGGGTACATTACACAGCTACAATGAGGTGATGTACCTAATAGTTGAGATAGATTATTAATGAAAAAGAAGTATGCGTCAAACAATGGCTCTATATGCATAAAAAGCATTTTTTAAAACGCTTTTTATGGGGTAATATAATGGTAACACGTACATCTCTCACGTGCGACTTACGGATAAGTCGATACAGAATGTCCGTCTATTATATACATAACTAGTATACCTGAATTCTTATGTGAGGTGCAAAATGAGTTTCGAAAGTCGATTCCAGCATATTGATCGCCGTGTGCCGATCGCTGAAGACAACATTGCTATTATCCATGATCTTGACAAATGTAAGAACTGTACGCTATGCCGTCGTGCTTGTGCCGATGTAATGAGCGTATTGGACTACTATGATTTAGAATCCACCGGTGACAATCCGATCTGTATTCACTGCGGTCAGTGCGCAGCCGCTTGTCCGTTCGGTGCTATGTATGAACGCACGGAGCTTGATGAAGTAAAAGCAGCTATTGCAGACCCGAATAAAATTGTCGTTATCCAGACAGCTCCGGCTGTGCGCGTAGGTATCGGCGAAGAATTCGGTTATGAACCGGGTACGTATTTGGAAGGCAAAATGGTTGGTGCTCTTCGTGCATTGGGAGCCGACTATGTGGTAGATACTAACTTTGGTGCAGACCTTACCATCATGGAAGAAGCCAGTGAGCTTATTGAACGCGTGTTACACGGTCACGGTAAATTACCGCAGTTCACCAGCTGCTGCCCGGCATGGGTAAAGTTCTGTGAAACCTATTTCCCGGAATATACGTCTCATATTTCTACGACTCGTAGCTGCATCGCTATGGAAGCGGCTGCATTGAAGACGTATTTTGCTAAAAATATGAATATCGATCCGGCTAACATTGTGTCCGTCAGCGTGGCACCGTGTACGGCAAAGAAATTTGAAATCCGTCGTCCGGAACAGAATAAATCGGCTGAATACTGGGGTCGTGACGATTTGCGCGACACTGATTACTGCTTGACTACTCGCGAATTTGCACAGTGGTTGCGCGATGAAAACGTAGACTTTACGGCAGTGGAAGACTCCGAATTTGATAAATACATCGGTGCAGCCAGTGGTGGCGGGGTTATCTTCGGTAACACCGGCGGCGTTATGGAAGCAGCCATGCGTACGGCCTATAAATTCATTACCGGCAAAGAACCGTCTCCGGAACCGCTTACTAAACTGGAAGCTGTTCGCGGTATGGACGGCGTAAAAGAAGCAGAAGTAGCTATCGGCGATAAGACCTTGAAGGTAGCTGTTGTTCACGGCGGTAAAAATATCCGCGACTTCTTGAACGAAATGAAAGCCAATGGCAAAGAATATGATTTCGTTGAAATGATGGCTTGCCGCGGTGGTTGTATCGGTGGCGGCGGACAGCCGCGTGTTAAGATGCCGGTAGCCGATAAAGTAAAAGGCGAACGCATCACCGGTCTTTATAATCACGACGCAGCTATGAAGCTTCGCTCCAGCTATGAAAATCCGGAAATCAAAGCGATTTACGAAGATTTCCTCGGTCATCCGTTGGGCGAATTGTCCGAACAGCTGTTGCATACGACATATGTTGATCGTAGCGGAGATCTCGGTGTACGCAAAGACGTAACGCCGGAAACATGCCCGACATCGCCAAAATTTAAAAAAGATTAATACATCGATTCCACTAGGTCGATTCTAATGATTACGTCCCCATAGATGGGTGTACACATCAGCTGTAATGCATGATGATGTTCATCGGTCTATGGGGATTTTTTTATGCTAAGGTCTATGGAATTTCTTTGCTATGGTCTAGGGGGATTTTATGCTGTATTGACATAACATACATGACTAAAAGGATTGATGAATGTACTACTGAGATGGTATAATAGAGCACAAGATGTACATTGAGAAAAAGCGATTGTATTTTTAGGTCAATAAGAGAGGCGGTAGGGTATGAAAAAGTTTCTTAAAGTAGCTATACTTATGACACTGACGGGAACATTGCTGGTTGGCTGTGGCGGGCCCGGCGACCAAAAGGCCGGAGCCGGTAAGGATACGACCATTAAAATCGGGCATGTAGAGCCGGAAAACCGATCCACACACCAAGCACTCGTTCATTTTAAAGAAACAGTGGAAAAAGATACTAAAGGTAGCGTGAAGGTAGAAATCTATCCGAACGGTGCACTTGGCGGTGACGTACAACTGACGGAAGCCGTAGCTACCGGCTCCTTGGATGCTGCTTTGCCGTCTACTTCGGTACTTACCGCCTATGCTGACGATTTTGGTGTACTGGACATGCCATACCTCTTCACCAGCTCAGAGGCGGCGTTCAATGCTATGGATGGTGAAGTAGGCGATTACTTTACTAAGAAGCTGGCGGAAAAAGGCTTGGTAAATCTGGGTTATACCTATAATGGACCGCGCAGTACGACTACGAATGTACGGCCTATTGCTAAGCCGGCTGATTTACAGGGCATTAAGATGCGCGTAATGGAAAGCCCTATTTTCATAGATTATTATAAAACGTTAGGTGCTAACCCGACGCCGATGAGCTTTACCGAAGTGTACACCGGTTTGCAACAGGGAACCGTGGATGCAGAAGAAAATCCGCCAAGCCTGATTTTGGCCAATAAGTTCTTTGAAGTACAGAAATACTTATCCCTTGATGAGCATACGCATAACTTCTTGGCGTTTATCATGAATAAGGGCAAGTTTGACTCCTTGTCTAAAGAACAACAGGATGCATTGGTAAAAGCGGCCAAAGCGTATGTAAAAGAACAGCGTGATATGGAATTAAAGGATAACGGTGAAGCGATTAAAAAATTGCAGGAAGCCGGCATGCAGGTGAACTCGTTGACGGCGGAAGAAAAGACAGCCTTCCGAACGGCATTAAGCTCCATGTATGATACATATCGTAATAAATTCGGTAATGATATCTTCGCAAAAGCTGAAAAATACAATAAATAGGTGACGAGGGACATGTGATTCGGTGGTGTGGCAGATTGCCTGTGACGAGGAGTACAGGCCGCGTCACACGCCGAAGGCATGTCCTTTATTAGTAATAAAAGAGAGGGGGATGCGCATGAAGCGATGGATAGCCTACTATGACAGCTTTGAAGAAAAGCTATTGATCATAAGTTTGGCGGTCATTGTGATTTTGATTTTATCGCAAATCATCATGCGAGCTGCATTCAATGCGTCCTTAGTGTGGTCCGAAGAAGTGGCGCGTTATATTTTTATTTGGCAAATATGGTTAGGAACCAGTGTATCGTATCGGCGTAAATCGCATATCAGTGTAGACATTATTTACAATATTTTTAAAAGCCGATTGAGTCATAAGATTATTCGCACTGTCATTGACGTGGTTTGGTTGGCCTTTAATCTATATCTTTTCTACGCCGGTGCCAAGTTGGTAGATTCCATGATTACCCGTCATGTACTGTCGGCGGGGTTGCGTTTACCCTTAGTGTATGTGTACGCTGCCTTACCGGTAAGTGCGGCTATCCTGAGCTTGCGCCTTATCGGTGGTATTATCGGTCACTGGCGAAGTGATGAACCGGATGCGCCGTTTGGCGGTGCTCGCTTGCAAGAGTGGTCACACAGTGCTGAGAAAGTCATCGTGGATACGGTACATACGGAAGATGCTGTAAGAGCCAATGAGACGGCGGGACGCGAAGGAGAGGTGAAGACGTATGGATGCCATTAGTTTATTCGGTATTTTTTTCGTGCTCCTCTTTATCGGCGTGCCCATCGGGTATGCTATCGGTATTGCTACGGTCATTACTATTGCCGTGTTTACACCCTTGTCGCCGATGATTATTGCCCAAAACGCTATTGCCGGTGTCGATTCGTTTCCGCTACTGGCCATTCCCTTTTTTATGCTGGCCGGCAACTTGATGCGCAGCGGTGGGATTGCCCGACGGTTGGTAGATTTTTTTCAGAGTATTATCGGTCATGTAACCGGTGGCTTAGGGATGGTAACCATTGTGGTATGTATGTTCTTTGCTGCTATCAGTGGATCGGCAGTGGCGACTGTATCGGCAGTAGGTGCCTTTATGATTCCGGAAATGGTAAAGCATGGTTACAGTAAATCCTTTGCTGCCGCCATCACCGCAGCAGCTGGCACCATAGGGGTTATCATTCCGCCCAGTATTCCCTTTGTTATTTACGGCGTCGTGGCCAATGCATCCATTACGAAAATGTTTACGGCCGGTATTTTGCCCGGCGTGCTCATGGGGGTAGCCCTTATGATCGTCTGTTACATTGTGTCGAAGAAGAACGGCTATGTGGGCAGTGACGAACGCAAAAGTGCAAAGGAAATTTGGACGGCCTTTAAAGAAGCCTTCTGGGCTATATTGTCTCCGGTGATTATTTTAGGCGGCATTTACAGTGGTATTTTTACGCCTACGGAAGCGGCTGTTGTATCTGTTGTATATTCGCTGATAGTCGGTGTTTTTATTTACAAGGAGCTGGACTATAAGGAAACCTATGCAGCCTTTCGCGATGCCATTGACGTAAACGGTGCTACTACCTTTATGATCGGGCTGTCTGCTGCTTTTGCGGTGCTCTTAACCTTGGAAAAAATTCCGCTTAAGATTGCTATGTTCATTACCGGTCTCAGTGATAACGGGATTATTATCTTGCTGCTTATCAATGCGTTCCTGTTACTGGTAGGGATGTTTATCGATAATATTCCGGCGACGATTATTCTGTCACCGATTCTTTTGCCGGTGGCGGTAAAGTTGGGCATGGATCCCATTACCTTTGGTGTTATGCTTACCATGAACCTGGCTATTGGGTTCTGTACACCGCCGTATGGAATTAATCTTTTTGTGGCTTCGGCGATTTCCAAGGTAGACATGGGATTGTTGTCTCGAAAGATTCTTTGGCCCATTATAGGACTACTGGCAGTGCTTGCCTTGGTGACCTACGTGGATCCGGTAACTATGATGTTTATAAAATAAAATGAAATGAAATAAAGCGATGTCCATATCTCTCAGAGGTCAGGTCTTGCGAATGAATATATAAAAGAAGGAGACTATCAGCAACGAAAGCTCAGTCTATCGAAGAGCGTTTCTTATGCTGATAGTCTCCTTTCTTCTTCTCGCTGGAAGAAAAAGGAAAAGAGGGGCACTCAGGTATCAACATGAGTGCCCTCTTAGTTATATGGGTTACAGTAAATGATGTTCTTTGGCGAGGTCGAGAATTTCTTGTTCGGATAAGGAAGTATATTTACTTATCAATTCGACAGGCACATTATTTTCTAACATAGATAAAGCAGTTTGACACAAGCCCTCTTTTCTGCCAGCAGCTTGTCCTTGCTTTAGCCCTTGACTCAGTCCCTCTTTGCGTCCAACGGCTAATCCCTCTTCGCGTCCGATGGCGATTCCTTCACGAATGCCATCATTATGTCGCACCAGTAACTCCATTTCGTAGGTCATATAGGCCACCTCCTGTGTTTCACTGAATTTTATATTAGTTAATTCTTCATCAATTTCTTTTACAAAGTCACCATGTACAGTATGGGTATGTATATATTGTAAAAGATAAAACAGGTCTTTATCAACCTCCGGATATTGATCCGGTGTAGCATCGGCAGTTCCTACCGTACTAT
>NZ_AUAN01000013.1 GCF_000428745.1 Veillonella magna DSM 19857 | reverse complement strand
AATACAGCAGTTGCTGCAAATACGGCTGCAAAACGTTTTTTCATTGTAAATACCCCTTCGGGTAGATTTAACATCAAAAGGGGGATTTGGGGTAGATGATATGAGTTGAGTCATTGTAGAATAGACAGTTAATATAGTCAAGGAAAAGATGAGTGACCGTAAGGAGTTAACAAGGAAAAAGGGCTATACCAAAGCAAGCTCACCGGGTTTCGTCAGGATAAGAGGATTATCTTACAAAAAGAAGTATGAGTTACTTTAGGTATAGCCCCTATACATGTTAAGGTAGTTCGTCGAGATATGTTTGTAGTTTATCGATACCAATATTTTCAACGGCAGAAATTCTGAATATTTTATGTGCACCGGCCATTCGTAATTGCTCTTCAGCGTAAATATAGTCGTCTTCATGCGCTAATAAATCTATTTTAGTAATAATACCAATAACAGGTTTGTTAAATAGTGAGGTAAAACCTGGGGAATATATCTGCTCTTTTTCTGTAGCGGGTAGGAGAAATCCAATAATATCCGCATCAGAGGAAGTAACAAGCAGGGCGTTGTACATGAGACGATGTTGTACGAATTCTCCTGGGGTATCAATAATAGAATCATGAAACTCTAACGCTTGGGTTTTGACATAAGTTAGATCTACACCGGTTAGCCGTTGGGTTAATGTAGTTTTACCACATCCTATAGGACCTACTAACATTAATTTTTTCATATGTAATCCCTTTCTTATTAGGTAGTAAAGATAAATTTTATTTGTAGATTGAGGATGGGTTAATTTCATTAAACATGTAAACAGACAATTAGTCAATACGGTAAAATTAAATTGAATTGACAAAATACTTTCTACTTTGTATCATCAAGGTAACACAGAGCTGTGTGAAAAAAAGCAACGAGGCTTACTTTAGTAACTTATGTAATAAGAAAGGAGTTTCGTATGCGTATTTACACAGGAACGGGAGACAAGGGAATGACACGGCTTGTTGGTGGAGCGGCTGTTGCAAAGGATTCGGATAGAGTAGAAAGTTATGGAACCATAGACGAGTTGAATTCATGGATTGGTTATGCTGCTACATTTATGGGAAAATCATATGAAGATGAGTATAAAGAAATTGTAACGATTCAAAATTTCTTATTTGATATTGGAACCGAATTAGCCACGCCCGAAACGAATTTGCGAGGACCTGTAATTTCGGAAGAAGCCATATCCTGGATTGAATCACGTATTGATTACTATACAGATGCGGCCCCAGATATTAATCGTTTTATTCTACCCGGAGGTTGTAGACTTGCGGCGCTGTTTCATGTGGCACGGACGATTGCCAGAAGGGCAGAAAGACGTATCATTCGATTAAATACCACGGTGATGGTTTCACCGATAGTGATTACTTTCGTTAATCGCTTGTCAGATTATTTTTATGCGATAGCACGTTATTTTAATTTTCGAGAAGATGTAAATGATGTGTTCTATGAACGAAGCGCAGAGGTATTTCATAAAATTAAGGAGAAAGGATTGTAGTTCTTATAATCTCTGTGACTATTTATAATTATTATGCATAACAAATATTTATATTTCTGTTGACATATGATTTGGTTTGGTATAAATTATAATCATGAAGATTGAGGATGTACAACGGCGTACATGGGTTTTAATGCAATGAAGCTTTTCGCGGGACTGTTTTGTCTTGCGTTAGGCTTCTTTTTTTGTTTTTAGGATAGGAGAACATGTATGCAATCAATAAAGTTCCCTACAAATTTGTGGATTGGTGAAGATGCATTACAGCAGCTTCAAAATAGAGAGGAAACATCCTTCTTTATCGTTACAGATCCATTTATTCAAAAATCGGGCTTATTGGATTTGGTACTGGAACAATTGTCTTCAAAAACAGTAAATGTTTTTTCGGATATTGTACCGGATCCTCCAATCTCAGTAGTGGCAAAGGGAGCTGCACAAATTAATGAGGTAAGTCCGGAGTCTATTATAGCTATTGGGGGAGGTTCCTCCATTGATGCAGCAAAGGCTATGTATTACTTTTCAAAACGAACCGGTGATAGTAAGGCAAACACATTTATTGCGATACCGACTACTAGTGGTACAGGATCTGAAGTAACTAATTTCTCGGTTATTACTGATGAAGAAAAAGGGGTAAAATACCCATTAGTTACTGATGAAATTCAACCGGACATAGCAATACTTAGTCCTCAGCTTGTAAAAAGCGTTCCTCCGGCAATAACAGCTGATACAGGAATGGATGTTTTATCTCATTTAGTAGAAGCATATGTAGCTACTAAGAAAAATGTTATGGCGGATATCCTTGTTGAATATGCGATACAGCAGGTTTTTACATACTTAAAAAAGGCGTATGATGATGGTAATAACCTGGAAGCGCGCCAACAGATGCATTTAGCCTCAAGTTTAGCAGGAATGGCATTTACGACTGTTGGACTTGGATTGACTCATGGTTTAGCGCATGCTATAGGAGGACAATTCCACATCCCGCATGGTCGATTGAATGCACTCATTTTACCACATGTGATTATGTATAATGCTGATTTACCATCGTGCGGGGCAGCTAAATCAGAGGCAGCCGCTAGGTATGCAAAGTTAGCAAAAACGATTGGAGCTTCAGTTATTGATAATCCAAGAGTGGGTGTTCTAGCTTTTATAAAAAAGGTTTGTAGTTTACAGCGCTCTATGAATATGCCACTTACACTTCGTGACTGTGGTGTTAATCAAGCGGACTTTATGGAAGCAATAGATAGTTTAGCTGATGCGGCCTTGGCTGATGCTTGTACATCAACAAATCCCAAGGTTCCAACGAAGGAAGAGGTTGTAGTTTTATTGAAAGGCCTTATATAGTTATAGGAGCCGTGTATGGAAGAAAAGCAGAGAATGATACAAGAATATGTGCCCGGTAAACAGATAACATTGGCACATATTATTGCGAATCCTACGAAAGAAATTTATACCAAACTTGGATTACCGACAGACGTGTATAATGCGTTAGGTATACTTACTATTACTCCGGCGGAGGCTGCTATTATCGCTGTTGATATTGCTACTAAAAGCGGGGATGTAAAGATTGGATTTGTCGATCGTTTTTCCGGTTCGGTTATTATTTATGGTGATGTAAGCTCTGTTGAAACGGCATTGAGAGCTGTGGTAGACGGGTTGAGGAATATTTTACACTTTGCACTTGGGTGCGAGGTGACGAGAACGTAATATAGAAGAGGGGTTCATATGAAAGGTAGAATAGTCATTGTAGACGATGAGCCAATCACTCGATTAGATATAAAGGATATGTTAATCGAGGCTGATTATGAGATCTGTGGCGAGGCTGCCGATGGATTTGAGGCTGTAGAAATCTGCCGTAAGGAAAAACCTGATTTGGTATTGATGGATATTCAGATGCCAATTCTTGATGGGTTAAAAGCAGCTAAGAAAATTGCGCAAGATAAATTAGCATGTAGCATAGTTTTTCTTACTGCTTACAGTGATTCTGATAATACGGAAAAGGCAAAAAAAATAGGTGCTACAGGGTATTTAGTAAAACCTATTGATGAGAAGTCTTTAATTCCAACAATTGAAGTTGCGATAGCTAAGGGAAAGCAAACGCAAAATCTTGAAGCCGAAATAGAAGCATTGAAGAGGCGTCTGGAAGAACGGAAGATTATTGAAAAAGCAAAAGGTGTATTAGGGCAATCATTAAACATTAGTGAGGATGAAGCATATCGACATTTGCGCAAGTTAAGTATGGATAAACGTGCTAAAATGAAGGAAATAGCGGAGTTGATTCTTATGGATAATGATTGATAGGTGTTGCCATTGAGTACTGAATTTAAAGATAAAGTGGTGGAATTGTGCAAGCAATTTACTAGTTTAACTGATGATGAAATTGAAGAGCTTTTAAAAGTAATTTCTTATTGGGAAACCGAAGCGGTCGCTCCTGATGCGGATGTTTTTGTAGATGTATTCAATGAAATTAAGAAAGATGCATTGGTTGTCTATCATAGGACGCCATTGTCAAAGCCATCTATGTATGACCATGCTGTGGTTGGTTTGGATGCACTTATGGAAAATGAGCCGGGAGTGCTACGGACTATGCAACTAGGAATTAATTCTATTGGATTGATTGCTTTGTCTCAGGAAGGTAAGTTAATAAGACAGTCGATTTATCCAATTAAGTATGGCGCAAAGGTTATTGGAACATTAATTATTGAAACCGATGGAAGTATTCCGAGCGATGAGAATGAGACTAGTATTGAGGCTATCATAGATACGAATTATATTACAGATGATTTTATTATTAATCAATTATCTGAAAATGTATTAGTGTTTGATGCAAAAGGGATTTTGTTGTCAGCAAATGCAGGTGCTAAAGAGCTTTATCGTCGGCTGGGATATCGCAATAATATTATCGGAATGTCATATGATAATTTGACCTTGGATTATGTAACTTTTGACTATATTAAGTTTAAAATTGAAAGAGAATCAGGGAATTGGTCTATTGATTCTGAAAGTAAGTATTTACATTATTATTTTGTTATTAAGCATAGTTGGATTGCATTAAGAGAACGCTTAGTCGTTGTAGTTCAGGATGTAACTGAATTTAAACGGAGAGAGGAAGAGCTCGTACTAAAGTCTGTTGCAATCCAAGAGATGCATCATCGTGTAAAAAATAATCTGCAATCCATAGTTTCCTTACTAAAAATACAAGAGCGTAGGGCAAAACATGGAGAGACGAAAAAAGTTTTACAAGATAGTGTGTCTCGAATAATGGCAATTGCCTCTACGCATGAATTACTGTCTAAGCAGATGGAAAATTATACTCTGCTGGAGCAAACACTAACTATGGTTGTTCATAACTTCCACCATATTTTTGCGAATTATAAAGATGTAAAAATATGTTTGCAAGTAGACAGTGAGGTGTATATAACTACTGATCAAGTAGTAGCTGTTTCTGTTATTGTGAATGAATTGTTGCAAAACGTATTTGACCATGCGTATAATGACCGACAAGGTGGAAATGTAACGGTTGTGGGAAAATTGGTCAATTCTACAATATTTATCGAGGTCAGTGATGACGGTAGCGGGTTTGATATTTCTGCTGTCAATGAAGACAGCTTAGGTATGATGATTATTAAGGGCTACGTAAAAGATAAATTGAAGGGAAAGTTAAAAATTGAATCTGATGGAAATGGAACAAGAGTTTCATTTCGTTTTCGATATGATGTAACAATGTAGTTGCATGACAGAAGAGCAAAGGTGCTCAAGTCGATTTGTCGTAGTTTTACGCGATAGGCTTGGGCACTTTTTTGTATACTTGGAGGTTTACGCATGGAAAAACAGGAAGATACGTTGCTGACAGTAGGTATTGATTTAGGTACTTCAACAACTCAGTTAATTTTGTCGGAGATTACTGTTGAAAACTTTGCCTCTGCTTTTACTGTACCACGCATAGAAATTTCTGATAAAAAGGTAATTTATAGGAGTGAAATTATATTTACTCCGCTCATCAATCAACAAATTATTGATGAAATAGCCATTAAAGAGTTTGTAGCTAATGAATATCATAAAGCGGGTATTAGTAAGGACGACATACAAATGGGTGCTGTGATTATTACTGGTGAAACGGCACGAAAGCAGAACTCGGAAAAAGTCTTACAGGCACTTAGCGGTTATGCCGGTGATTTTGTTGTAGCTACAGCAGGACCGGATTTAGAAAGTATAATTGCGGGAAAAGGTGCAGGTACGGAGGCTCTTTCTAAAGCTTATAGTGGATGTATTGTAAATTACGATATTGGAGGGGGAACCAGTAATTTAGCTGTATTTAAAAATGGTGATGTTGTAGATACAGCCTGCTTTGATATTGGAGGGCGACTCATAAAATATGATGTAGATACTAAGAAGATTTTATATATTGCTCCTAAAATTGAAGCCATTATAAGTGAAGAGAATCTTTCAATACATGTAGGCGATATTGTAACGATAGAAAAGTTAGAGCCTATAATATCTATTTTAGTGCAGGTGCTTGCAAATGCGTCGGGTGTAGGTGAGAAATCAATTTATTATGACTTACTAATAACAAACCATGGGCTGTCTAATCCGGAGACGGTGTCATCTGTCACCTTTTCTGGTGGAGTAGCTGATTGCATCAATGATGTGGATTCTTCGTGGGATCGATACGGAGATATCGGCTTACTTTTAGGGAGATCTTTAAAAGAATCGATACTATTTAAAGAAAGGCAGATATTAAAAACAGAGGAAACAATACGAGCTACTGTTGTTGGTGCAGGATCGCATACCGCTGATGTAAGTGGAAGCACAATTAGTTATACAGAAGATACATTGCCGGTAAAGAATATCCCTGTATTGCGGTTGACCCTGGAAGATGAATTGCTGGCTCCAGAAGAAATGAGCAAGAGAATACAGAATAAACTGGAGTGGTTTGTTTCTGACGGAGAACTTCCGCTAATTGCATTAGCGTTACAAGGAGAAAAGGCACCGTCTTTTAAAGAAATTCAACGTTATGCAGAAGGAATTGCGTTAGGTATGAAGCCAATCTGGACGATGGGAAAGCCTCTGTTAGTTATTATAGAATCCGATATGGCGAAAGCCTTAGGAAATAGTTTGTTTACATATTTACCAGAGGGTCACCCTATTATATGTGTTGACTCTATACAAGCAAAAAATGGTGATTATGTAGATATAGGAATGCCAGTAGCAGGAGGTGCTGTGTTGCCAGTAATAATTAAAACCTTGGTATTTAACTAAAAGGAGTGATTTGCGAATGATTTTAAAGACAAGGCTGTTTGGTAATACTTATGAATTTGCTTCAATCAAAGAAGTATTGGCAAAAGCAAATGAAGAAAAGTCCGGCGATAAATTAGCTGGAGTAGCAGCGAACAGTTCTGAAGAACGTGTAGCAGCTAAGGTTGTTTTATCTCAATTAACGTTGAACGATTTGTATAATAATCCAGTTGTTCCTTACGAAGAGGATGAGGTTACCCGTATTATTATCGATCAGGTTAATAAACGTATTTTTGAATCCATAAAAAATTGGACGGTGGAAGAACTAAGAGAATGGCTTTTGTCGGATACTACCACCGATACTGATATTAAGCGAGTATCTCGCGGCCTTACGTCGGAAATGGTTGCTGCTGTTTGCAAATTAATGTCGAATATGGATTTAGTGGTAGCAGCTAAGAAGATTCGTATTGAAAAAACCGCAAATACAACAATTGGTAGACCAGGAACGTTCTCAGCACGTTTGCAACCAAACCATCCGACTGATAATATCGATGGTATTATGGCGTCTTTGATGGAAGGTTTGTCTTTTGGGATTGGCGACGCTGTATTAGGTTTGAATCCAGTAGATGACTCCGTAGAAAGTGTTAGACGTATTTTAACTCGATTTGAGGAATTCCGTTCTGAATGGAATATTCCAACTCAAACATGTGTACTTGCTCATGTTACGACACAGATGGAAGCTATTCGCCGGGGAGCGCCTACAGGACTTGTGTTCCAATCTATTGCAGGGTCCGAGAAGGGGAATACGGCATTCGGTTTTTCCGCAGAAATTCTTGAAGAGGCAAAACATTTGGCTCTCACTCAAGGTCAGGTGACAGGTCCGAATGTTATGTATTTCGAAACCGGCCAAGGTTCTGAATTATCTTCAGAAGCTCACTTCGGCGCAGACCAGGTAACGATGGAAGCACGTTGCTATGGTTTCGCCAAAAAATTTGATCCGTATATCGTGAATACTGTAGTAGGTTTTATCGGTCCTGAATATTTGTATGATGCTAAACAGGTAATTCGAGCCGGCTTGGAAGACCATTTCATGGGTAAGTTGACAGGAATTTCTATGGGCTGTGACGTTTGCTATACAAACCATATGAAGGCGGATCAGAATGATATGGAAATTTTGACAGTTATGTTAGCTGCAGCCGGTTGTACATATATCATGGGTATTCCTCATGCCGATGATGTTATGCTTAACTATCAAACTACGGGATATCATGAAACTGCAACAATTAGAGAGTTGTTTAACTTAAGACCGATTAGAGAGTTTGAATTATGGCTTGAAAAAATGGGCTTTATGGAAAATGGTAAATTGACATCGCTAGCTGGTGATGCATCGGTATTCTTGAAATAAGAGAGGTGATAGGGATGAATGAAGCCGAATTGAAAAGTATGATTGAAGCAATATTACAGGATGTTGTGGCTGGGAAACATTCCAATGTTACCGGGGCAACTAGTGGCGTAGATATGCAGAGTACCCCTAAGGAAAGCAAATCTGTAGTAGAAGATGCGTATATCCCGGACTTATCAGAGCTTGATATTAAAAAGGAGTTATATGTAGATAATCCGCATGATAAAGAAGGATATTTAAAAATGAAATCCTTTACACCGGCTCGATTAGGCTGTGGACGCTGTGGTACACGATATAAAACAAAATCCATTTTACGTTTCAGGGCGGATCATGCTGCAGCACAGGATGCAGTTTTCTCAGATGTAGATCCTAAATTGGTTGAAGAGATGGGTTTTGTACCACTGCAGACTGTTTGTAAAACAAAAGACGAGTATATTACACGACCGGATCATGGCAGAATTTTTGATGATGCAATGGCAAAAAAAATTGCGGATAATACGGAAAAAGGTGCGAAGATTGTCATGATGGTTGGTGATGGTCTAAGTTCGGCGGCCATTGAAGCCAATATTAGAGATATTATTCCGGCAATTAAGCAAGGACTAAAAAAATATAATTTAGATTTCGGTAAGATTTTATTTGTAAAATATTGTCGTGTGCCTGCTATGGACCCTGTAGGTGAAATTAGTGGAGCTGATGTAGTTTGTTTATTAGTAGGTGAACGTCCTGGTTTGGTAACAGCAGAATCTATGAGTGCGTACATTGCTTATAAACCGACTATTGGTATGCCGGAAGCACGTCGTACTGTAATCTCTAACATTCATAAAGGAGGCACACCTGTAGTAGAAGCCGGCGCATATATTGCAGATGTTATCAAAGAGATGTTAGAAAAGAAAAAATCTGGCATTGATTTAAAACGAGCATAGGAGGAATACTAGTGAAAAATGAACGTTTAGGAGCTAATGTGCTCAGTGTCAAGGTTATCCCAAATGTTGATCGTGCACTTTCACAGCAATTGGGACTCACTTCCAGTCAACGTTCGTTAGGTATTATTACATCAGATTGTGATGATGTTACCTATGTTGCTTTGGATGAAGCAACAAAAAAAGCAGAAGTTGATGTGGTTTATGCTAAAAGTCTGTATGCTGGTGCCGGTAATGCACAAACTAAGTTGGCCGGAGAAGTGATAGGAATTCTGGCTGGACCGAGCCCGGCTGAAATTATTAGTGGGTTGGAAGCTGCTATTCAGGTTATCGAATCCGAAGCAAGTTTTATTAGTGCCAATGATGACAATACTATTCCTTACTTTGCACATGTAATTTCACGATCTGGAAGATATTTGTCACAAGTAGCTAATATTCGTGAAGGCGAAGCAATTGCTTATTTAATTGCACCTCCCTGCGAAGCAATGGTCGGCTTAGATGCAGCTTTGAAGGCAGCAGATGTGTCTCTTTGTGCATTTTATGGTCCTCCGTCAGAAACAAACTTTGGTGGAGGTTTGTTATCCGGAAGTCAGTCGGCATGTAAAGCTGCATGCACGGCATTTGCTCAGGCAGTACAAAATGTAGCAGACAATCCGGTTGGTTATTAAGGAGGAATAAATGAGAGCACTAGGCATGATAGAAGTTAGAGGATATCTAGGTGCCGTCAGTGCCGCAGATGCAGCCTTAAAAGCAGCTGACGTTGAGTTAAACAGTACAGAATGTATCAGTGGTGGTTTAACTACAATTATGGTAGTTGGTGATGTGGCAGCGGTGACGGCAGCTGTTGAGGCGGCTGCGGATATTGCCGGAAAGTTAGGGCGATTAAAAGGCAAGCATGTTATATCACGTGTTGATGAAATGACAGCAGCTATGATTGGAGGTAAATTGGCAGGCATGCCAGAGATTAAAGATGGTGAACAGAATAATAATCTGTTGCCTGAGACATCATCTACTGATACTGATGAAACTCTAGAGAGAAAAAGCGAGAAGATGATAGATGAGACTGATCAAGGAAGTATACAGTTAAGTGATAAGAAAGATAAAGTGGAACATATGAAGGAAGAAGCAATTGAATCACTTCCCGTAGATAATGAAGATGAGTTCCTAAAACGCGTTGAAGTGTGGCTTCATAATAAAAAAGTCCTAGAGTTAAGAAAAATTGCTTATCGTATACGGGTTTCTGGTCTTAAACGTACAGCGATTAAGTTTGCAAATAAGAAAACCTTGATCAGGGTTATTATGGATGATGTAAAAAGAGGTGAACGATTTGAACTTGATTGATAAAGATTTACAATCAGTACAAGAAGTCCGAATTTTACTGCGTAAGGCAAAAGCCGCACAGAAAAAATTGGCAGAAATGAACCAAGATCAGATTGATGCTATTGTTAAGGCTGTTTATGAAGAAACTTATAAGGCTAGAGTTATGCTGGCTAAAATGGCTCATGAAGAGACGGGCTTTGGAAAATGGAAAGATAAAGTATTAAAAAATGCTTTTGCGTCACGTGGTGTGTATGAGTACATCAAAAATAAAAAGACAGTGGGAGTAATTAGTGACGATCCTGTTTCCAAAGTTATGGAAGTGGCTGTACCGGTAGGCGTAATTGCTGGTTTAGTTCCTTCCACTAATCCGACATCTACAGTTATTTATAAGACATTGATTGCACTTAAGGCAGCTAATGCGATTGTTTTTTCTCCACATCCAACAGCCGTAAAATGTATTGGAGAAACTGTAAGAATCATAAAAGAAGCACTCGCTTCAGTAGGGGCTCCCGAAGATGCGGTAGCTTGTATGTCCTTACCTACAATGGAGGGAACCTCCGAATTAATGAAGAGTGATGATACCGATTTAATCTTAGCCACGGGTGGATCTGCCATGGTAAAAGCAGCTTACTCTTCCGGTACCCCGGCTTTAGGTGTTGGTCCAGGAAATGGTCCGGCATATATTGAAAGAAGTGCAAATGTTCCTTCTGCTATCAAACGTATTATGGATTCAAAAACATTTGATAATGGAACGATATGCGCTTCTGAACAATCTATTATTGCAGAAACAGTTAATAAAGAGGCAATAAAAAAGGAATTGGTGGCACAAGGGGCATACTTGTTAAATCCTGAAGAAGCTGCACAGCTTTCTAAATTTATTTTACGTGCTAACGGTACAATGAATCCTGCAATTGTTGGTAAATCGGTTCAGACTATAGCTCAATTGGCAGGCTTGACAGTTCCGGCAGATAGAAAGTTATTGGTTGCAGAAGAAACGGAAGTAGGGCCAAAACATCCATATTCTAAAGAAAAACTGGCACCGATTATTGCCTTGTATACAGTAGATAATTGGCAAGAAGCCTGTGATTTATCGATTCGCATTCTAGAACAGGAAGGGGCAGGTCATACTCTTATTATCCATACCGAAAATAAGGAAGTAGTAAAAAACTTTGGTCTCCGTAAGCCTGTATCTAGATTATTGGTAAATACGCCTGGATCTCTTGGTGGTATTGGAGCTACGACTAATATTACGCCTGCCTTGACATTAGGTTGCGGTGCCGTAGGTGGAAGTGCTACATCAGATAATGTGGGTCCTGATAATTTATTCAATTTACGTCGTGTGGCATATGGTGTTACTGAACTAGATGATTTAAAAGCGGCAGAAGGTATTGATTCATTAAAGGACGATAGTGTAAATACTGCATATGACAGTGTAGTAAAAGAAGAGGTAATTCGTTCTATTGTAGAACAAGTTATACAACATCTAAAATAACAGATGTGTAATTATTGCTAATTAATAGGAGGTAAAAATTATGTCTAGTACAAATGCGTTAGGAATGATCGAAACTCGTGGTTTAGTTGGTGCTATTGAAGCAGCGGATGCTATGGTAAAAGCAGCTAATGTTACTTTGATTGGTAAAGAGCAGATTGGGGCCGGTTTTGTCACTGTTATGGTACGTGGTGATGTTGGCGCTGTAAAGGCTGCTACTGATGCGGGCGCCGCAGCTGCAGAAAGAGTAGGTGAATTAGTTTCTGTACATGTAATTCCGCGTCCACATATGGAAGTAGATGCTATTTTGCCGCATGTTGCTGTAGAAAAATAGGTTTCGGTATTTAGGTAGAGAGCACTAATAGGTGCTCTCTACTATACAAGAGAGGATACATATATGAGGGTGATTACCGAAAGAGATCTGTTAACCTTATTGCGGAAAAAGGAAATAGAATATAGAGGGACTTACGAAGTAGAGGTTCCTTATGTAATCACACCTTCCGCAAAAAGCTTGTTGAGGGATAAACAAATTCTATTAGTAGAAAAAAATGTGCCCGATACAAGTCATAACATGGTTAATGAGGTGTCATCTGAAAAGAATACTATAAATGAATTGCCAGATAGATTTGACTATAGTAATGGCATTGAAATACAAGATGCTGTAAGTCAATTAATTCAATTACTATATTTTCCTTTGTTACCGGATGATTTTTTCAGCCCGTTAGTATGGCAATATATAGAGAAACAGCAGGATCAGTTGCGTAGATGGCAAGAATCTGATTTTACTAGTCCTCTTGATAATATTATTTGGTCATATCCGGGAGAAAAGTTTAATTTTAGATGCTGCAGTTGGCGTACTTGGCAGTACTCAGTGGGTGAAGTAAATCGACAAATAAATAGAATCGAATGGTACATGAAAAGCAGGGATTGTAGCAAGACATTTGGAGACTGGGCTAATTCTTATAGAAAGTTTATTAATAATGAGGAGGTGATTAGGTGCAAGCAATAGTTGAAGAGATTGTTCGAGAGGTAGTAAAGCAAATTGAGGATAGAGAAAATACAGTATTAATTGAAGCTTCGGGGCGACATGTACACTTAAATAGAGAAGCCGTAGAAAGTCTTTTCGGAGAAGGCTATCAACTGACTAAAGTACGTGATTTGTCACAGCCAGGACAGTACGTATGTAAAGAACGTGTAACGATTGCGGGTCCGAAGGGACAATTTTCTAATGTTGTTATTCTTGGACCTGAGCGCGGTAAGACGCAAGTGGAAGTATCTCTCACTGATGCACGTATGATGGGGATACATGCTCCAGTACGTGAAAGTGGCGATATCGAAAAAAGTGCTCCTGTAACAATTATGTATAAAGATAAAAGTATTGTATTAAAAGAAGGTTTAATTGTAGCTAAAAGGCATATACACATGACACCGGAGGATGCAAGAAAAAACAATGTGTCAAATGGTCAGGTTGTGAAGGTAAAAACATATACGTCTAGACCTTTAATTTTTGATGATGTTATTATACGTGTTAGTGATAGATACAGTACAGCGATGCACATCGACTATGATGAGGCAAATGCATGTGGTTTTGCCTCAGAAAATAGAGGTAAGATTATTCTGTAAAGGAGTGGTTCTATGACTGTTATTGAGATGGAACAACTCGTTCAGGTAGTAACAGCCCTCTTGTGTCATAGGTTACGTAATACAAATAGTGATTTATGTAAGCAATTAGAGGCTACAGATAAGCCATATCCGATAGAGATAAAATCATTGAGTTGTACTGAGCTCTGTGAAGTTGCCAATTTGACTCCTCGTTCAGAACAGGCAAAAAAAATTGTGGCGGCTATTTCTCGAAAGGAGACAGTAGTCGTTTGTCATTCGGAGTTTGACAGTCGAAAAAAGCCGCGTCAAATGAAGTATGCTTTTTGGAAGACATGTAAAACAGCGTATGATAAGTGCATAGCTTATGGCATTACATTTAAAAATACTACGCCAGAAATTAATACCATCAATTATCATAAGAGTAAAGATAGAAACTCATCAGTTATTAAGGAAGTTATTACCTTATCTAAAGCACAGGTTTTAGTGGCTGAAGGAAAGGATATACCTTTGCATGCTATAGTAACACCTTTAGCATATGATTATATTAAAAAGATGACACGCAGATAGGAGAATAGTCCATGCTGGTAGGAACAGTAATAGGTAGTTTGTGGTCGACAAGAAAAGATGACAAGCTAAATGGTTGGAAATTTATGGTGGTAAAGTTAACTACTGGATCAGGTTTTGTCGGAAGAGACTCCTTGGTAGCAGCTGATAATGCAGGAGCTGGTGTAGGTGATACGGTTCTGGTTTCTGTGGGTGAAGCAGCTAGGATATCAGCAGAGAATACTATGGTTCCCATTGATGCGATGATTGTCGGTGTTGTCGACTCCATAGAAATCGAGGAGTAGGAGGGTATTATAATGAGTATCAATGAAATTATCATGTATATAATGGTAGTATTCATGGTGATAGGCGGACTTGATAAATGCTTCGGAGGTAAGCTTGGTCTTGGAGAAAAGTTTGAGGAAGGCATTATGGCTATGGGGGCTTTAGCAATGTCTATGGTTGGGATCATTACTATAGCTCCCATTTTGGCCCAAGTGTTAAGTCCTATTGTTGTTCCGGTATATACCATGTTAGGTGCAGACCCATCTATGTTTGCCACTACTTTGTTGGCCAATGATATGGGTGGTTTTGCATTGGCAAAGCAAATGGCCTTGGATGAACAGGCCGGCTTATTTGCAGGAGCTATACTGGGAGCCATGATGGGGCCAACCATTGTGTTTTCTATACCGGTTGCTCTAGGAATTATTGAAAAATCTGATCACCAGTATTTAGCCACTGGCGTTTTATGTGGTATCGTTACTATTCCTATTGGTTGTTTAGCCGGTGGATTGGCAGCAGGAATGCCGTTAGGTATGATTTTATCTAATTTAGTTCCAATTGTTATTTTTGCTTTGTTAGTTATCATAGGGCTTTGGCTAATACCGGATACGATGATTAAGTGCTTTACTGTTTTTGGACAGGGAGTGGTTATCGTTGCAGTGCTAGGTCTTATTTTAGGAGCCTTGCAGCTATTAGTAGGAATTACTGTCATTGATGGTATAGCACCTGTTACTGAAGGTATTGAAATTGTAGGTGGTATTGCCTTGACTTTGTCTGGAGCATTTTGCTTAGTAGCATTTATTACGAAAGTATTCAATAAGCCGCTTTTGAAAATGGGAGCCGCTTTGGGAATGAATGAAGTTGCTGCAGCAGGGATGGTTGCTACGTTGGCAAACAATATTCCTATGTTTCAAATGATGAAGGATATGGATACTCGAGGGAAGATTCTTAATGTTGCGTTTGCGGTATCGGCATCCTTTGTGCTTGGAGATCATTTGGGATTTACGGCTGGGGTAGCTAAGGAAATGATTTTTCCAATGATTGTAGGAAAATTAGTGGCTGGTATTACAGCAGTTATGGTTGCTATTTTTATGTCTAATCGTATTTTGGGGAAAAATAGTAAATAAGGAGCCTGTAAATGGAACAAGAAACTAGAAATCTTATAGAAGCTTTAGTACGGCAGGTTATAACTGAAAAGTTTATGCCTTCAAAATCTATAGATAGTAGTGGTATCATCAAAATTAACTTGCCTGTTGTTAATGTAGGGGAAGAAGATAGATTAAACACGGGGAATGTGGCAGATGTAGTATATACAAAGGACTTAGTTTCTTTAAAGGAAAGCCCACGGTTGGGCTGTGGCCTTATGGTAATGGAAAAGACTACTTTCGATTGGACGCTAAATTATGACGAAATAGATTATGTGATAGAAGGAACACTATCTATTATCATTGATGGTCGGACAGTAACTGCTGGCCCTGGTGAGATAATTTTTATTCCGAAGGGGAGTACTATTAAATTTTCCGTTCCGGAAAAAGCTCGTTTTATGTATGTAACCTATCCCGCAGATTGGCAGTCACAAGCCACTGAATAAGAAAAATATTCACTGGTTATCATGCGGTAGGGAATTGGCGTATAGGAGGATTTTTATGGATTTTAAGAAAAATATAACATCGGTACTTGAAGCAGCATATTTGCTGGGATATAGGTATTTAACCATATCTCAACAGGACGGATGCTATGTTACTAAAGGTCTGAAGGATGATACTCCGTTAGCGCTTAACTTTGATACAAACTTTGTACGTAAGCTGGAACAATTAAATTTGTCTGTAGGCGTTTCGGTAGAAATCCGTACCGTATTAGATAATCAATGTGCTGATGAAGTGATAGCTTTGCAAGCATATGAGCAAAGTAGAGATAGCAAGGTAACTCATATACGACATAAGCCTAATGAATTAACTGCTGTGAAGTCTACTGAGGAACAGTATTTACTAACTTTGAATGGAATAGTTAAGACAAATCCAGGAGATTGGATCATTCGCGGTGTTAATGGAGAAGAATATCCGTGTGACCCAGAAATTTTTAAGAAGCTTTACGATATTGTAGAATGATTGTATGTACACAAACTATCTTAGAATTAAGATAGAAAATATCCCCGTATACAGATAGAAGTTTTGTCATAGTTCTTTATGGCAAGCTTGCTGTTGTATACGGGGTATTTTTATGCCATCCAATAATCAATGGCTACGATGCAGGCTAAAAATGTGATGCTGTAAAAGCTAAAGCGCAAAAGGTAGCGAAGGCGTTGCTGGGGTAGGTCATGGGCTACGTATTTATAGGAAATAACACTGGCCATGGAAGCAATCAATGTTCCCAGTCCACCGAGGTTACAGCCGATGATGAGGTCGGTAATGTCTTCGGTGTAACCGGAGAGAAGGAGGGCCGCCGGTACATTGCTGATAAACTGACTCACGACGATAGCAGTCAGCCGTTCGTGACCGGTAATGAGTTGTTGCAGTAAGGTATGAAGGGGACCGAAGGATTTTAGGTTGCCGCTGAGTATGAAGAAAAAGACGAAGGTAAGTAGCAAGGAGTAGTCCAGCTTGCGCAGTAGATCCGGTTGATAACAAAGGATACTGCCTCCTACGATGAGTAGCAGATACCACGGGGAAATCCAATGAACAACGCTGGCTAAGGAAAGCAAAAAGAGAATGCCGTAAAAGAATGCTTGCCGTTGTTTCAGCGGTACCGGCGGTGATATGTGTGCGGTAAAGGAATGAGCGCTGGTTTTCAAAAGAATAAAGATAAAAGAAAGTAGTAATGCGATTGTAGTGTAGGGAAGCATAATCCCCATGAATTGGCTCAGGCTGTAACCGGATAGACGATATAAATATAGGTTTTGCGGATTGCCTACAGGTGTGAGCATACTTCCCATGTTGGCGGCAATGGTCATAAGCACCACGGTAGAGGTAATGCGCGAAGTCAAGTCGGCATTGCGTAGCAGCATGATGGCAAAGGGGACAAAGGTGATGAGGGCTACATCGTTGGTAATGCACATGCTACTGATGAAGCAGAGGAGGACGAGTAGCATGACGAGGTGGCGTTCGGTATGCATATGACGGAGAAAGTAATGGGCAATATGATCGAAGACCTCGGCACGATGCAATCCTTCCACCACGGCCATTAAGCAAAACAGTAAAAGTAATGTATGTAAATCTATGTATTGGATGTACGCCATTGAAGGCGGAACGATGATGCAAGATAGCAGGGCAAGTACAAAAGAAGCGAACAGTACGAAATCTTTTTTTGCCCAGCGATATAGATGATGCATACGAAGAACCTCACTTTCTATACGACATACCTATTATACTTCATGTGGCATTCATCCTCAATTCACCGCAGTTTTAAAAAGGTATCGTAAAATTTTTTGGAAGTGATGAACTTTTTAACCGACGCGTTGTCTTTTATATATGTAACGGTTAAAAATAGCAATAGGGAAATAACTACACGGGAGTAACTACACGTGAGTAACTGCATGGAAATATCTGTACGAAAACTTCTGTATGGAAATGCTTATACGGAAAGAGCCGTACGGGAATCACCGAGGGACTGTTTGAGAAAGAAGGGAGTGATCAGGTGAAGGAGTTGTCGTTAACAGAACATATCAAACGAGCCAAGCAAGGCGATACAGCCTCCTTTGCCTGGTTGGTGAATCGGTATAAATCACATATTGTGTCCGTTGCTTGGGGGATTTTGCAAAACCGAGAGGATGCAGAGGAGGTAGCACAGGATGCGTTTGTAAAGGCGTATATGTCTTTGCGTGAATTGACTCATGAAGAAGCGTTTTATCAGTGGCTAGTCACCATCGTGACCCATTTAAGTTTAAATCGCAAGAAGGCCATTGCCAGGCGTCGCGAAGAGATAACCGAAATGGCGGAGGAGCAAGGGGCCAGTCGATTGGCTGTGGCATCGGAGGAAGCGGATCGCATTGTGACTCGCGAGACGGTGCGGCAAGCCTTGCGGGGGTTATCGGAAGAAAAGCGTACAGTATTAATACTCCGTGAGTTACAAGGCTTTAGTTACGAGGAGATAGCAAAGATACTAAAGCTTCCGTTGGGGACGATAAAGTCTAGGATACATGCGGCACGGAATGAGCTTAAAATACGATTGATAAAGGAGGGCTGGCACAATGACATGTGATACGTGCAGAGCACAATTAAATGCATACTATGATAATGAATTGGATGCAGTGGAACGAATAGCTGTGGAAGGGCATTTGCATGAATGCCTGGGGTGTCGCGATGCATTGGCAGATATTGCGGCTGTGTCGGCTCTGGTGCAGGAGGCCATGCCTTTACCGGAGGTGGATGATGAGTTTACTGCAGCGGTTATGGCGCAGATTGAACAGCTGGAAGCTAAGAAAGACATGGTGCTACCGGCGGCGGAGCGGTCACGATATGTGGGTGCGCTTTCGATGCTCAGTACATGGCTGACGGTGATGGCCGCCGTGGTAGTGGTCGGTTTATTACCGATTGTGATACCCGTAGGAAGTATTGTAGCCGGTGTAGTCGGCGGATTGCTGGGATTAGCGGCCAGTCTGTCATTGGTGGCAGTAACGCTAAATCATGGCTGGGGCCTCATATGGTTGGTTATGGTTCTTGCCGGTGTATATGGAATTCGATATATGAGAAATCATGAATATGTGTAAGCGAGAGGATGTTATATGAAGCTAGGGAAATATATTTGGCAGCTATGTGTTATGGTGGCACTATTGCTTTTGCCATGGCAGTCGGTGGCGGAGGCACATACGTGGACATTACCGAGTTTTGCCAATCATCGCAATGTAGTGCAGTGGCAGGATACGACGGTGCCGGTAGGGTCTTCCGTTCATAATTTGATTGTCATCGGCGGTAATGCGGTTATTGATGGTGTGGTAACGGATAATATCGTGGTTGTTAACGGTGATGTTACGTTAGGTGAAGGTGCGTATGTAAAGGATCGTGTCTTCGTCTTCGGTGGTCACATGACGATGCACTCCGGTGCGGAAGTGGGGAACGGCATCATTCATTTAGGTGAGGATGTGACAACCTTAATCAGTATTCCGCTAGCCGGGCTATTAGCCTTGTTTATGGATTTTGTGCGACTGGTAGGTTTTGTGATACTCGTCGTGTTACCGGCGTTGTTGAGCAGACTCAGCGGTAATGCATGCGAATCGTTGCGGCGGATTACGGATGCGTATTTTGTGAAGAATATCGTCTATGGGTTGTTGTGGTCATTGGTACTCGTTGGGGGCGAGGTAGCGTTGGCCATGACGGGAATCGGTATTCCCATTGCTCTGCTGCTCATGGCGTTACACGGTATCGCTTGTATTGTTGGTATTGTCGGTGTAGCCGGGGCGATCGGTCATCACATTGTGACGGCCATGGTAGACGGAGCGTTAGTAAGTCGCACTAAAATGTATGCGTACGGTGGTTTTGCTTTGGCTTTGGTCACGGCAATTCCTGTGGTAGGTATTTTAGTCGGTCTTGTTTGTACGCTGGCCGGTTTTGGCAGTGTATGTATCGTAGTATCGAGAAGAAAGAAATGAGGACATAAATAATAATGAAACCATGTGATTGGCAAAAGGCATGGGGTGTAGGGTTAGCGGTTATTGTGTTGTATAGTTTGTTCAATTGGGCCTTGGCTGTAACGGATCCGGTGGAATCCAATTATGCGTTGACGGCGAAGGAGATGCTCTTGCGTGGGGATTTTTTAACGACCTACATCTATGGCCATCCATGGTATGATAAACCCATATGGACGTATTGGATGCTGATTGGCTCATACTCCTTATGGGGAATGAATGATTTTGCAGCCAGGTTTCCGTCGGTCATTGCCGCAGGGCTATCGGCAGTGCTCATGTATTACGGGGTGAAACGCATGACCGCGAATAGTCGCATGGCACTGTGGTCTTCGTTGATTATGAGTACCTTTTTAGAGTTTTGGTACATCAGTCACGGCGTCATTACGGATCAATATTTATTTTTATTTAGCTTGGGAACGTTTGTCTTTGCCTTCTTGGCACTGCGTGAGTATTCGGTTAGGTATTTATGTCTGGCCTACGCGATGGCCGGGTTGGCCGTCCTTGATAAAGGGCCTGTAGGCTTGGTGTTGCCCGGTATTATTTTATTGGCGTACTTGATCGGGCAAAAGCAGTGGAAACAGTTGCGCTTGTTGTTCCATCCTTGGGGACTTTTCGTTTTTGCCATTGTGGCATTGCCTTGGTATCTATATATGTATTATGCTCATGGTATGGATTTTGTGGAAGGATTTTTGGGATTGCACAATTACATACGGGCTACGATTTCCGAACATCCGGAGGATAATGTATGGTACTACTATATTGTTATTTGGTTGTTGGGAACTATGCCGTGGGGGCCGTTGGTAGGTTATGGCTTGTGGAAGGCACCGAAAAATAATGTGTACCGGTATGCGCTGACATGGAGCCTGGTAACCATACTCTTTTATAGTGTAATGGCAACGAAGTATATGACATATACCTATATTTCGCTCATCGGATTCTCCGTGATCGCCGCTATGGGATTGGAAGAGATATGGAGTGGAAACGTAGCCTTGCGTCGGTGCAGTTATGGTCTGTTGGTATCTGGTGAAGTTTTGCTGTTAGCCATTATTCTGGTCGGCGCCGGTTGGAAATTCTTGCCGGACAATCATGAAGCGCTGCTTCTCATGCTAATGGCGGTAGTGCTGTTGAGTATAGCCGGATACCGTATTTATTATCGTCACCAACAGGCGGTGACGGCACTGGGCTATGCGGTGGCTGCGATTGTATCGGTGTATACGATAGCGGCATTTTTACTAGCGCCGGTGATGAACTCCCGTTCCGGCGCGGAGTTAGCTAATGCGTATACGATGAAGCAAAGTGATGATGTGTATTTCTACGGTAAATTTTCTGCTTCTTACGTGTACTACTCCGGGCACAGCGCTATGCTGTTAACATATGGCAACAAGCCGATTACCGATGTATGGGCTATAGGGAAAACGGTAATGCCGTCGGAGCATCCGTCTAAATTGGTAGCCGATGTGTATGCCGGTACATACAATGCGGATCATCCGGCCTATATATATGTGCGCACCGGTGATGTGGAGCATTTTAAGCAATATGTGCCGGAAGGGCGATGCAAAGAAGTACAACGTCTGGGTAAGAATTGGGTGCTGTATAAGGCATATTGATTTGTTGGTTTGGCTATACATGAGAGAAGAGAAAAGAGCAGAAGAAACATAGTTAGTATTGGATGAGAGAAAGAGAATAGAACCATCCGTTATCGAGTAACAGCAGGTTGCTTGGTAACGGATGGTTTTTATCGTTTAATAGGTTAGATTTATTTATGAATACATCTAGTAATTGAAGCAAAGTACATTGTATGACAAATATAGTACGGCTTATCACAAAATGTAAATTGTTCTCGCGATTTATTAAAAAATAATGATTGTCAATTATAAAGTAGGGGAGTATACTAACCACATAAACAATAATCAATATTGATTATTGTTTATGGAGTATGAAATAGTTTACGATAAAAAGAGAACAAAAGAACTGAAAAGCAATTAAAAATCTGATTAATGATAGGAAATCATATAGGTAGCTATGTAATGCAGTATCAGAAAATGACAAAGAATAGTAGAGGCTAATTATGAAAGTATCTATATGTATTCTCATTAATCGAGAAAAAAAGGAGGACTTATTATGGCAGAAATGAAATGCCCTGTTACAGGTCATTTCGGACATGGCGTGTCGGCACAGGGAACGAAGAACAGTGATTGGTGGCCGGAACGATTGGATTTGGGGATTCTTCGTCAGAATTCCGAACTCAGCGACCCCATGGGGAAGGAGTTTGATTATGCGAAAGAGTTTGAATCACTTGATCTGGATGCTGTTAAAAAAGATTTACGAGCTTTGATGAAGGACTCGCAAGATTGGTGGCCGGCGGATTACGGTCATTACGGGCCTATGTTTATTCGCATGGCTTGGCACAGTGCGGGGACGTATCGTATGGCGGACGGTCGCGGCGGTGCTTCGGATGGTACGCAGCGGTTTGCCCCGCTTAATAGCTGGCCTGATAATGTACTCCTCGATAGAGCGCGTCGATTGCTTTGGCCGGTAAAACGTAAATACGGTCGTAAAATTTCATGGGCCGATTTAATTATCTTGGCCGGGACCTGTGCATTGGAGGATATGGGGTTTAAAACCTTTGGGTTTGCCGGTGGTCGCGAAGATGTGTGGGAAACGCAGCAGGATGTATACTGGGGCAAAGAAAAGACTTGGCTTGGCGATAATCGTCATGAAAAGGAAAAGCAATTGGAAAATCCGTTAGCGGCTACGCAGATGGGATTGATTTATGTGAATCCGGAAGGACCGAACGGTATGCCTGATGCGGTGGCTTCGGCGAAGGATATTCGAACTACCTTTGCGCGCATGGCGATGAATGATGAAGAAACGGTAGCGTTGATTGCCGGTGGTCATACCTTCGGTAAGGCGCATGGTGCCGGTAAGACTACACATGTAGGACCGGAACCGGAAGCGGCACCGATTGAACAGATGGGCATCGGTTGGAAAAGCGATTATAAATCCGGTAAGGGTGGCGACACCATCGGCAGCGGTATCGAAGGTGCTTGGAAGCCGAATCCGACTAAATGGGATATGGGTTATTTAAAGACACTCTTTGCGTATGATTGGAATTTAGTGAAAAGCCCGGCCGGTGCCTTCCAATGGGTGCCGGCAGATCCATCGGTTAAGACGGTAGTGGATGCGGCAGATCCTACAAAGCGTCATGCGCCGATGATGATGACCTCCGATTTGGCACTTCGCTATGATCCGGCGTACAAGAAAATTTGTGAACATTTCTTAGCGCATCCTGATGAGTTTGCTGATGCTTTCGCACGGGCATGGTTTAAATTGACACACCGCGATATGGGACCGCGTTCACGCTATCTTGGTCCGGATGTGCCGCAGGAAGAATTGATTTGGCAAGATCCGGTGCCTAAGGCTACGTATAAACAAATCGAAGCGGCTGATGTGGATGAGTTAAAAGATAGGCTACGTCAATCTGGAATCAGTCAGCGGGAGCTCATCGTAACGGCGTGGAAGTCGGCATCGACCTTCCGTGGATCGGATAAGCGAGGCGGGGCTAACGGTGCACGCATCCGTTTGGAACCGCAGGTGCACTGGATGGCAAATGAACCGGATAGCTTACTGCCTACGTTGACAGCGTTGGAACAGGTGCGCAGTGCTTTTAATGCGGCTCATCAGAAGGACGGTAAGCAGGTGTCCTTAGCCGATCTTATCGTTCTCGGTGGCAGCGTAGGTATTGAAATGGCCGCTAAGAAGGCGGGCTATGATATCGTTGTTCCCTTTACGCCGGGACGTACCGATGCTACGGCGGAACAGACCGATGCCGCTTCCTTCGGTGTGTTGGAACCGAAGGCGGATGCATTTAGGAATTTCCAAAAAGCAGAGTTTGCCGTTATGCCGGAAGAATTGATGGTTGATCGCGCACAGTTATTAACCTTGACTGCTCCGGAAATGACGGTATTAATTGGGGGCATGCGTGTAATGGGTACTAATTTCGGCGATTCCGATTTAGGTGTATTCACCGAAAGAAAAGGGGCCTTAACGAATGATTTCTTTGTAAACCTTACCGATATGAACACGGAATGGAAACCCAGTGCTTCGGAAAAAGGAATTTATGAAGGCTTTGATCGCAAGACAGGCGAACGTAAATGGTGTGCTACGCGAGTAGATTTAATCTTCGGTGCTCATTCCGAGTTGCGTGCATTGGCCGAAGTATACGGAGCTGACGATGGCGAAGAAAAATTAGTTCATGATTTTGTGAAAGCATGGACCAAGATTATGAATGCCGATCGTTTTGATGTGCGGTAAGACCGATTGTTGTTTTATTTCATACCAATGGCAATGTGGTTGGTATCATGGGATGACAAAAGCAGTGTTTGTGCTGTGGGAACGAAGATGACAGTAATAGATATAAAACGAATGGCATAAAAATAAAATTAAATAAGATAAAATTAAAGTTACATTAAAAAAGTATTGCAAAAGAGTTCGATATAGATTATAATAGGTTCATCGATGAGATAAGTTGTCATTTATTATGAGCCGAATCGTAGCAGAGGGATACTCTTTGTAGTCGTTCGGAGCATAGCGCGTTATATATAGTGTCTGTTCATGGGCTGCTCATGGGTAAGAAGCAGAGTACAAAGTGAGGAGTATGTACTATGAAAACGTTAGATGTAATTAATGCACGTAGAACCTATTATGCTATTAACGATCGGTTGCCGGTGGATGATACGGCGGTGGTTGACTTTGTGAAAAAGGCAACGGAATTGGTGCCGGATGCGTTTAACATGAAGAGCGCTCGTGCCGTTGTCGTCCTCGGTGACAAACATAAACAATTGTGGGATGTTATTTATGATGCATTTGAAGGCAAGGTACTGCGTGAGAAGATTGATAGCTTCAAAGCCGGTTACGGTACGGTCTTGTATTTTACGGATGAACCAACCGTGAAGGCGTTGCAGGATCAATTCCCTGCGTATGCCGGTAATTTTCCGCATTGGGCAGCACAGGCTGTGGGAATGCTTGAGTTTACCGTGTGGACCGGTTTACATGAATTAGGAATCGGTGCATCCATTCAGCACTATAATCCGGTGATTGATGCAGCAGTGAAAACATTGCTTCAGCTTCCGGAAGAATGGCATTTGGATGCGCAAATGCCGTTCGGTGGTATTGTGAGTGAACCGGGTCCTAAGGCAGCGGAAGATATTAATCAGCGCGTGCGTGTTATCAAGTAAATCATGTTGACGCTATAAGCGGGTCTATGTTATTATAGTGGAAAATAAAATAGATATGCTTCCTTCACCACCGGGTGAAGGGTGATAAGCAACCGAAGCTTTTCCGTAGGTACGGCGTTGTTGACGCTATAAGGAAGAGCTGCGGTTGCTTTTTTTATAAGGATTTTTTATAAGGAGGATATACTATGAACATTGCACCGTTTGCTGTAGAAGAATGGATGAATGCTTGGGAAGAGGGCGCCTTATATAACATTGCGGAAACCTGTGTGGATTCTATTTCGTTGACGGAATTGGCAACGCTTATCGGAGAAGCACCGGATGTGTTTGCAAAGGGATTGATGGAGCAGCGTATGACCTATGGACATATTGTAGGAGCGCCGGACTTTAAGGAAGGCATTGCATCGTTGTACAAGACGGTAACGCCGAAGGATATCGTACCCACCCATGGTGCCGCCGGTGCTAACCATCATGTCTTTTTATCGCTGATTAATCCCGGCGATCATGTGATTAGCGTAGCCCCTACGTATCAACAGCTATATGCGATTCCCGCTTCGTTGGGAGCTAAGGTGGACATACTTCGCTTGAAGAAAGAAAATGATTATTTGCCGGACCTCAATGAATTACGTAAATTGATGACACCGCAGACAAAAATGATTTGCTTAAACAACCCGAATAATCCGACGGGGGCACTGATGGACGAAGGGATCTTAGAAGAGATTGTCGCTATTGCCAGAGAGAATAATGCCTGGGTGCTCTGCGATGAGGTGTATCGTCATTTATCACAAAGTGATGAATGGTGTCCGTCTATTGCCGATATGTATGAAAAAGGAATTTCTGTTAGCAGTATGTCCAAAGTATTTTCGCTGGCCGGTCTTCGATTGGGATGGATTGCTTCTAGGGATACGGATGTCATTGCAAATTGCTTGCGTCATCGCGACTATAATTTAATCAGCTGCGGATTATTAGATGAATACATTGCCGGAAAAGCGTTGGCACATAAAGACGTGTTGTTAGCACGGAGTCGTCGTATTGTACGAGAAAATTTAGACATTCTTGATGCGTGGGTAGCATCGGAAACGCATGTAAGTTATGTAAAGCCGAAAGCAGGAACCACTGCTTTGGTACAGTACGATATTGCTATTCCGTCGTATGATCTTTGTGAAGCTATGTATAAAAAGACCGGTGCCTTTGTGACACCGGGGGATTGCTTCGATGAACCGTATTCGTTCCGTATCGGTTATGCATATGGTACGGAAACTTTAAAAAAGGGATTAGCGGCCATCAGTGAATACTTTGCTACTATAAAATAAGTGGGGCATCTACTGAAAAAATAAAAAGTAGAGTTATAGGAGAACACGTAGTATGCTACAGTGCCATGTACGGTATTCCATAATAGGTTTAAGGCTATAAGGATATAATAACAAAAAAGCGAGTATCCTAAGATACTCGCTTTAGCTGGTGCCGGAGGTGGGACTTGAACCCACACGGTGTTACCCGCTTGATTTTGAGTCAAGTGCGTCTGCCATTCCGCCACTCCGGCATATCGGAACGATACTTATTATATCTATAATACGGTTGATTGTCAATATGGGAGATAAAATAAAAATATATGAAATATAAAAGCGAGTATCCTAAGATACTCGCTTTAGCTTGGTGCCGGAGGTGGGACTTGAACCCACACGGTGTTACCCGCTTGATTTTGAGTCAAGTGCGTCTGCCATTCCGCCACTCCGGCACATCGGAACAATAGCTATTATACGGATAATCGTAAGGTATGTCAATACTTTTTTTTATAAAATTCCATTTGTGCTAGAGGGCGGAGGTGGTATAATAACAGAGAAAGTATATGGAAGGAGCCGTAGGATGGAGAAAGCGGAATTTTTACGACCTGTAGCAAATACATATCGACGACGCATTGATTTGAGTGGTTCGTGGTATTTTGCATTTGACGGGGCAAAAGATAGAAATTATGAGAATGGTGTACCGCGCCGTATGACCATACCTGTGCCCAGTGCCATGCAGGATTGCTTCGTGGCTCCCAATGAGCGTTTTTTCTGCGGAACCATGTGGTATGAAACGATGGCATTTGTGCCAAAGGCATGGCTTGGTGACGATGTGTTTCTTCGGTTTGAAGGCATTGGTCAACGGGCAGTGATTTACGTGAATGGCATAGAAGCGGGACGACATGAAGGTGCTTACACGCCGGCTATCGTAAGCATTACCCGACAGTTGCGTTATGGTGAGGAAAATCGCATTGTAGTAAAAGTGAATAATGAAATGTCGATGTACAGCCTACCGGCAGGGCATACGTGCAGTTTGCCGGATGGTCGAAAAGCCAATGTCAGTGATGCGCCGTACGAGGTACCGGCCGGTCTGTTCGGTGCTGTATCCATGTACACGGTACCGACGACGCGTTTAGTTGATGTATTTATTCAAACAACGGAGCTTACACCGGAACGCGCAGTGATTCATTACGTAGCCCAAGTACAGGGGAATTGTCTTGTGACGGTTACGTTGCGCGATCGAGATGGACGCGTGGTGGCTACCGGCGTTGGTGGTAATGCGAAGCTGACTGTAGAGAATCCACATATATGGAGTATCGGCAGTGGCTATTTATATACCATGGAGCTGGAGGTCAGCCGCTTAGGTAAGCAACACGATATGTATAGCGTTCGTTTCGGTATACGGACAGTGGCTGTTAAGGGAGGACAGCTCCTTCTTAACGGTGAACCGGTAATAATAAAAGGTGTTCATGTAAAAGCCGGTTTCGGCGATAGCCTTACGCACAGTGCTCCGCAGGCGAAACAGCGGTTACTACAAATTGCTGCGTTAGGCGGCAATTGTGTATTTAGTGGTGGTAGGCCGCTTCCGGAGAATGTATTGTCTATGGCCGATGAATGCGGTCTTATGGTCATTGATGAAATCCCGGCTGTCGGTTTGGGATTGACATCAGCCAATAATGGGGATGCACACTATGCGCGGGCGGATATGCGATCGCGTGCCTTGGAGGCGCATAAAGAAGCAATCCGGCGTCTCGTGCACCGTGATAAAAATCATACATCGGTTGTATGTTGGTCGCTAATGTATAAGCCGACTTCACTGACGAATGAGGATGCTGCTTATTTTGAAGGAATTTTCGATCAGCTTTTGCAAAGCGATTGGGAAGGGCGTCCTTGGGTGATGACGGTAGGGCAGATGCCGACATCGATTAGCGGCACTATCCTGGAAAAATGTAAGTTAATGATAGTGGCAAGCGGTGAAGATGTTTGGGGGCATGCAGCCGTAGCCGTACAGGATGCATTGTATAAGACGATTATGGAATGGCAAACAAAGGCACCGGATGTAGGTGTGGTTGCTTTGCTTGGCAAGGAAGACAATCGTGGTGCGCATCTTACATGGCAGACACAATCGTCCTTAACGGATATGTATCAAAGTCTTTTGGCGATGTTAGGCGCTATGCCCAATGTGCGCGGGGCATTGGTATACGAAGATGCATTCGCATTGGGGAAAGAAGCGTTAAAAAGTTGGTAACAGACAGCAGTAAGGAGGATGTAATATGGTACCGGAGATTGAATTACTTAAAGGGCTGACGGAAGCGCAGCGCAATTATGTATTAATGAAAGCGGCTAGTAAAAAGGATACGGCCGTTGCTTATTTATGCTGGTTCTTAGTGGGCGTTCACTATTTTTATTTAGGCAAGCCGATTATTAATATTTTGTACTGGATTACCGGCGGTGGTTTCTTGATTTGGATGCTTATTGATTTATTTCGCATTCCCGGAATGGTGCGACGTTATAATTATAAGAAATTAGAGGAAGCCATTGCAGAAGCTAAAGAGCTGTATCCGTCAGAGCATATAACGATCGAGTCGTAAGCAAAGGGGCTGTAACGATACACCCTTACAAATAAGAAGGCGAGTTGAAGATGTATTTGTATCTTCAACCCGCCTTCTTTCCTATGTATATAAGAAAAAGGCCCTTCGGGCCTTTTCTTATTTGTAGTTGATGTAAGGTAATATAGTATCTATCATACGTATTTATTTAAAAAAGCGGCCAATAATTGGCATGCGTTGTCCGTCATGACGATCTAATCCTTTAAGTAGCACCATGATGATTACATAGATGACACCGCCGATGGCTGCACTGATGACCATGGCTAGGAACATCGGCATAAGCGGAGCAATATATCCATAGATGAAGTACATGGCTATGCCCATAATTACGGCGCTGACAATATTTTTCCAAAGGATGGAAATATCAAGAAAGTAACCGGTATAACGCTTTATCCAAATGAGATTGAGTAAAGCGGCTACGCCGATATCGGCTACGGTAGCATACGAAGCGCCGGCGATACCAAGCCAAGGAATAGCCGTTAAATTCCAGTTTAAAATTACTTTACATATGGCGGCAATCCCCATGTTGATTACCGGTAGGGTCGGTTTGCCGAGGCCTTGGAGGATACCGGTCGTTACCTGGTGTAGTCCGAGAAAGAAAATAGCGATAGCCAAAATTTGCGTTGCTTCGGCAGCTTTTGGCGCATTATAGATAACGGTTACTACCGGTTCGGCCAACACGTAGAGCATCAACGTAAACGGCACTGTGGCCATAAAGGTAATGCGCATAGCGCCGGATGTGCGATAGAAGACGCCTTTCGCATCGTTTAGCGACTTGGCATTGGAAATAGCCGGTACCAAGCTGGTAGCTAAGGCAGCAGTAATGATGGTGGCCAAGTTGATAAGAGGCACCGCCATACCGGTTAGATACCCGAATAACTCGGTGGCCTCACCGGTGGAAAAACCGGCAACGGCCAACCGACGAGGGACGATAAACAAATCCAGGTTAGCTACTAAAGGCAACATAACGCTGGCTAACGAAATAGGAATGGCCAGTTTAATTAATCGGTAGAGAATAGAACCGGAGCTTTCCTTCTCGATAACCGGTCGTTGCGAAAGACTGTCGGATGGAGTCATTTCGTCAGTGACTGTGGTGTCTGTATCGTTGTCGGTAGCAGTGGTTTTCTTATGGCGTTCGTTGGCACGTTGTGAAGTGCCGGTGCCTTCTAACGGTGTACCATCGGCCAAGCGTGGTAACTTATAGTAGTAATACATGAGAACGACCAATGCACCAAAGGCACCTATACCGGCTCCTAAGCTGGCCCCGCCGGCAGCGGCAGCCAGTCCGTAAGGCAACAGGAGATATCCGGCGCCGAGCATAACGACTACGCGCAGCAGCTGTTCGATAATTTGACTGATGGCAGTCGGTGTCATTAGTTGCCAACCTTGTAAATACCCGCGATAGCAAGAGATGAGGGTAACAAAAAAGATGGCCGGCGACAAGGCAATTAATGAATAGTATGCCCTGTTATCAATGATGTATCCGGATGAAATTAACCAATCCGAACCGAAGTACATGAGCAAGCTGCACAGTAAGCCGGTGATGAATAATAAATTAAAGGATAAGGTGAATACCTTCTTGGCACCGGTATAATCGCAGCGTGCCACCTTTTCGGCGGTGACAATAGAAATCGCAATAGGAATCCCTGCACTGGATACTTGCAGAGCTAAGAGATAAATCGGAAAGGCCATCTGGTAAATACCAATCCCTTCGCCGCCGAGGACACGGGACAGTAAGATCCAGTTGATGCTGCCGATTGCTTTGACGACAAAGCCGGCAATCGTCAGTACCAGAGTGCCTTGTAAGAATCTGTTAACCATAGAAACTCCCTATAAATATGTAATACTGTTCAGCTTCTTATTGTAGCACAGTTTTTATTCCTACGCATTAGATAAATGAGAAGGTCCGGCGGCACTTTTTGCCCCGGTAGTGACAAAAAAGATGCAGTAACAAAAAGCGCTCCTCGCCGTAACGAGGAGCTTGATAAACTATAACTACTTATGAAATAGCTTGGCAGTATAGGTAATTGTAAAGATAGATAATTTTGCTACGCTGTTCATGGCAGTAAGCAAAATAGTTTGCCAAGCGAGTAGCTTTACTGTAACGCTTGTTTATTATGCAAGGTTACCACATCGTCGGTATTGTCTTCGGTTACCGTGTACTGCGGAGCCGTGCCGACAAAGCGGAGTACAAGGGCGATAATAAAGTTGAGGACAAATAAGCCGGCAAATGTGTATAGTGTAATGTTATAGCCGGAGGTAGTTTCACGTAATACCGAGATCAGCATCGGACCGGCAATACCGGCAAAGCCCCACGCGGTAAGAATGCGACCATGAATAGCACTGAGTGCTTTGGTACCGAAGAGATCGCTCAAGTAAGCGGGCATGCAACTGAAACCACCGCCGTAGCAGGTGATAATCAAGAATACCAAGGCTTGGAATACGAAGGGAGTATCGGTGTTAGCCAGCATAGCGAAGGCGCCGATTTCCAAAAGGAAGAAGAGGGCATAGGTGATACCGCGACCGAGGTAGTCGGAGATGGTGGACCATACAATGCGACCACCCCCGTTTAACAGTCCGATAAGACCGACCATAGAAGCAGCTTGCGTCGGTGTCATGCCTACTACTTCTTGAGCCATCGGCGAGGCAACAGCCAGGAGACCGATACCGCAGGTGATGTTAATAAAGAATACCCACCACAATGCGGAGAACTGCCAGGTGCGCATAGCATCATGGGCGGTCATGCCACGCTGTAACAAACGAGATTCCGGTTTGTTAGCATCTACTGCAGGCGGTTTGAGGTACAGCGAAGATAGGGCCATAACGATGATATAGGCACAACCCAGTACCAAGAAGGTATTAATTAAGCCATAATTGACAGTAAGATACTGCATAAGGGGACCGGCGAGAAGCGCGGCGAAGCCAAAGCCCATAATAGCCAGGCCTGTGGCAAAACCACGATTGCGAGGGAAGTACTTTACCAGTGTAGATACAGGAGTAATGTAGCCAACGCCAAGACCGATACCGCCGATGACACCATAGAAGATATACAAGAGAGTTAAGCTATGCTGCGTTAATGCGTAAGCGGTTCCGAGCATGCCGATACCGAAGAAGCAAGTGGATAGAAGACCGCTTTTCTTCGGGCCGATTTTTTCCGCAAAGCTACCCAGTAGACCGGCGGAGAGGCCTAAAAACAGAATAGCCAAGGAGAAGGTCCAGGTGGTTTCCTTTAAGGACCAACCCATAGCGGCCATGATAGGCCGAGTCAATACACTCCAGGCGTAAACGCTGCCGATGCAAATGTGAATGCCCACGGCAGCGAGGGCGATAAGCCAACGATTTCTCATAATTTCATCCCTTTCTGTACGTCCCTCGAGTGACTCAGATACAAAAAGACCGCCTGAGCTCCTCGAAAGGGTGCCCAGACGGTCGGCAATACAAAGCGGTTACAGTACATGTGGTCAATTCCACTTATCCGTCAGCACTGTAGGCTTACTAATGATGGAATCATTATAACATACATGTATTGCTTGTCAACGTACAAATTGATAATTTTCGATTATCAATGGTATGTATAAATTAGATGTAGTTACTATAGACAATAACTGTAGGCAGTACCTATAGGTAGTAATTACAGGCAGTAACTACAGACAGTAACTACAGACAGTAACTACAGGCAATAACCATAGTCTGCTGTCGCCGTTAACCTAATAGGTGAGCTGGATTGGCATTAAATACGGTTAGACGAACCAAGTACGTCTTTAATCTTATGCTGTACCATACCTTTGATGGCATCACGAGCCGGTCCTAAGTATTTGCGAGGATCGAATTCGCCAGGGTTTTTGGTAAGGTATTCGCGTACGGTAGCCGTCATAGCCAAGCGCAAGTCGGTGTCGATGTTAATTTTGCAAACAGCCATGGAAGCGGCTTTGCGAAGCATTTCTTCCGGAACGCCTTGGGCTCCCGGAATGTCACCGCCGAATTCATTGCATTTCTTTACAAATTCCGGCAATACGCTGGAAGCACCGTGAAGTACGATCGGGAAGTCCGGTAATAATTTACCTACTTTTTCCAAACGGTCAAAGTCGAGGTACGGCGTGCCCTTGAACTTGTAAGCACCGTGGCTGGTACCGATAGCGATAGCCAAGGAGTCAACGCCGGTGAGGTGTACAAATTCGGCAGCCTGTTCCGGATCGGTGAAGATAGCATCGTTGGCAGACACATTCACGTCATCTTCTACGCCGGCTAAACGGCCGAGCTCGGCTTCGACAACAACACCGTGAGCATGTGCGTATTCAACTACTTTTTTAGTAAGAGCAACGTTTTCTTTGAAATCGTATTTGGAGCCGTCGATCATAACGGATGTAAAGCCGCCGTCGATGCAGTCTTTGCAAAGCTCGAAGGTGTCACCGTGGTCGAGATGTAAGGCAATCGGTAAATCCGTATCGGCTAAAGCAGCTTCTACCAATTTAATCAAGTAGATGTGCTTAGCATATTTACGGGCACCGGCGGACACCTGCAAAATTAACGGGGACTGTTCTTCTTTGGCAGCATCGACAATCCCTTGAACGATTTCCATATTATTAACATTAAAGGCACCGATAGCATAGCCGCCTTTATAGGCTTTTTCAAACATTTCTTTAGTGGATACTAATGGCATTTGTTATTCCTCCTTGTAATCACCTAATGTAATGTTCCGCTCACAGTTCGCGTGATGTCGGGATAGATTAGGTACCAGTGATACTGCTTCATGCAGTGTATTCTACTGTTAGTATAGCAAGAAGATGGTAAGTCGGCTACTATGAATTGTATATAAAAAGCACCCGTAATGGGTGCTTACGTTGTAGGCGCTGCGTTGTTGTGGGACTTAATCGTTCCCAAGTGCGCTTGTAATAAGGGTTTCCATGCGTCGGGAATAGGTGCAGTCAGAGAAATATACGCTCCCGTCATGGGGTGGACAAATTGCAGCCCGCCGGCGTGTAAGGCCTGGGTAGTCAGTAAATCCGTAGACCCGCCGTAAATATCATCACCTAAAAGAGGAAAGCCCAGGTGTGCCATGTGAACGCGAATTTGATGTGTACGTCCCGTATGCAATAGGAAACGCACATAAGAAAGGCGCTGTCCGTGGGCCAGGCATTCGATGTCGGTGTGAGCCCATTTGCCGGTTAGTGCGCAATAGCGTTCGATGATGCTGCCGGCTTTGCGATCAATAGGCCAGTGAACGGTTAGTTTAGCAGCAGGAAAGTTACCATCGCAAAGACCATCGTAAATTTTACGGAATGTCACCCGTTTTTTGCTAAAGCTGTGTTGCACGAAGGCATTTTTAGCAATGATAACCAGTCCGGAGGTATCCTTGTCCAATCGGTGTACCGGATGAAAGGCGGCATCGGCTTGATTGGTACTGTCGTAATAGGCGATGACGGCATTCGCTAAGGTATGATACCGTTCATCGGATGTGGGATGCATCAACAGCCCGCCGGGCTTATTGATGACGAGCAGATGTTCATCTTCGAAAGCGATGCTCAGAGGAACGGACCAAGGCTCTATATGGCGCGGTGCTTCCAAGTAGACTTCGAGGCAATCGCCGCAGCTGAGAATCGTATCCCAGGTGCATGGCAAGCCGTTGCGCTGAAATCGTCCGTGTGTTCGCAGACGCCGCCGCATTGCTTGAGAAACGCCATGTTGTTTTACGGCATGATTGATAGAGATGCGCCTTTGATCCGGTGGTATAAAAATGGATAATAAAGGTTTCATAGTTTATACACTTTCTAACTTTTGGTAATACAATGCATACATTGTATCCTATCGCCGTAGCGGATACAAGCGGGAGCATGAAAAATTTTCATATCAATTTAAAAGGGTGTGGCGAATGGCTATTCGGCAATGGTACTTCATATGATATAATATCTGTATTCCGGTATAGTATAGGAATAAGAATTGACTATAGTATAGGAATATACAATGATTACAAAGTGAGGAGGCGTGAGAATGGCAAAGGATTGTTCATTTGACGTTGTGTCGGAAGTCAGCATGCAGGAGGTGGACAACGCCGTCAATCAGGCGAAGAAGGAAATCGGTACGCGCTATGATTTTCGCGGCAGTAAGTCCGAGATTTCCCTCGACGGCGATACCATCAAAGTCGTTTCCGATGATGAGTATAAATTAAATGCAGTAATAGATGTAATAAAAGGAAAAATGGTAAAGCGCGGTGTGGCGTTGAAGAATTTGGACTACGGCAAGGTAGAACCGGCTTCGGGAGCTACGGTGCGTCAGGTGATTACGATTAAAAAAGGTATTTCTAAAGAAACTGCTAAAGAAGTCGTTAAGTTGATTAAGAATATGAAGCTTAAGGTGACGGCACAGATTATGGAAGATCAAGTGCGTGTAGCCGGCAAGGATAAGGATTCGTTGCAGGCTGTCATCGGTATGTTGAAACAACAGGACTTGCCGGTTGAACTACAGTTTGTGAATTTTCGCTCGTAATCACGCATAGGGGGCAGCTCACAAGGGCTGCTTCTTTGCGTAAGGAGGTATAGTTGGACGTAGAAAATATGCGCGGCGGATACACGACCGGGTCATGTGCCACGGCCGGTATGAAGGCGGCATTGTTGGCACTTCTTGAAGAAGAGTATCCAAGTCGCGTGCAAATAGAAAATCCTCAAGGTCAGTGGATTGATGTACCGGTAAAGGCGGTGCGTCGTCTTAGTGATACCGTGGCGGAGGCCACCATCGTTAAGGATGGCGGTGATGATCCGGATGTAACACATGGCACAGATGTGGTGACTACGGTAACGCTTACCGATGACGGTGTTCTGCGGTTTCAAGCAGGACACGGTGTAGGGACAGTGACTAAAGAGGGATTGGCATTAGCGCTGGGAGAGCCGGCCATTAACCCCGGTCCGCGGGCGATGATGAAGCTGGTGTTTGATGCATATTGCAAGGTACCGCAAGGTGTTGTGGTAACGGTAAGTGTTCCCGAAGGCGAAGCACTGGCGAAAAAAACACTTAATGCCACGCTAGGCATTGAGGGCGGCATATCCATTATCGGTACGACGGGGATTGTGAAGCCCATGAGTGAAGAAGGATTTAAAAACTCGTTGGTACCACAGCTGCGAGTCATGTATGCGGCCGGTCATAGAACGGCTGTGTTAGTGCCGGGACGCATCGGACAGGAGTTGGCTAAACATGTACTGGGCATTCCTGTAGAACGCCAAGCAGAGACGAGTAATTTTATCGGCTTCATGTTGGAACAATGCGTTAAGATTGGTTTTACTAAAGTGCTTATTATCGGTCACATCGGTAAAATTATTAAGCTGGCCAGTGGGAGCTTTCACACGCATAACCGCATGAGCGACGGACGTATGGAAACGTTGGTAGCGTACGCGGCGTTAGACGGAGCTTCGCAGAAGGTGGCTCAAGAAATTATGGAGTGCCGTACGACAGAAGCGGCTATGCCTATTCTGGCACGGGAGCATCTGGAAAGCGTCTATCAGCGTGTGGCCGATCGGGCAGCGATGCGATCCGAACGCTATATTGCCGGTGAGGCCAAGGTAGGGATTATTATTGCTACCTTGGATGGAGATATTTTAGCGGTCAATGATACGGCCCAAGCTATCGGAGGTGAAGAAGGTTGGCACATACCCTCCGTATAATCGGAATCGGTCCGGGCAACCCCGACTATGTCGTGCCCATCGGTCTCAAACGAATTGCCGAGGCCAAGGTATTGGTAGGTAGCGAGCGTGCGCTACAGGATTTTGCCCGTGACGGACAACAGTGTTACCCGGTGACAGGCAAGCTCAGTGAACTAGCCTTGTGGATTGAACAGCAGTTAACGCATGATGATGTTGTGGTGCTGGTTAGCGGCGATACGGGGTACTATAGTTTATTGCCGTATTTAAAGAAAAAATTTCCTACCTATCCGTTAGAGGTCATTCCCGGTATCAGCTCGATGACGTTTGCTTTTGCACGGCTCGGTGAAGTATGGCAGAACGCAGATTTGATGAGCTTTCACGGGCGCATTCCACCGGCGGATAAGCTGCGCTACGAAGAAGGACGAACGCTGGGGTTTTTAACGGATAAGGAGCATAATCCGGCAGCGATTGCGCGGATTCTGATGGATGAACATGGCTGGCCGAAGGAAACAACGGCGGCTGCCTGTGAGCGCCTCAGCTATGAGGATGAACGTATTGAACGGGCCACGCTTGGCGATATTGCCGAGTTACCCGGATTTTATCATTCAGTATTGGTGGTGATGGGATGAGACATTTTTTTGGAATTGATGATGACGAATTTATTCGCGGCGATGTACCGATGACGAAAAAGGAAATCCGTGCAATGGTGCTTAATGAAGCCCGCGTGCAGGAGGACAGTAAGGTGCTTGACGTCGGTGCCGGTACAGGATCGATTTCCATTGAAGCAGCTTTGGGTGCACCGAACGGTCACGTGTATGCCATTGAGCGTTTCGCTAAGGGCATCGAGCTTATTAAAGCAAACGCTGCTAAATTTAATGTGCATAATTTGACAGTAATTGAAGCTAAAGCGCCGGAGGGCATGGCTGACTTACCCCCGCTGGATGCGATTATTATCGGCGGCAGCGCCGGTGGTATGGGGGCTATTTTGGATGCATCGGAGCGATTGTTAAAAGACGGTGGTCGTTTGGTGGTTACCGCAGTGACTATGGAAACAGGGCACACGATATTAAAGGAACTAAAAGGGCGACCATTTACGTATGAAGGATTTCAGATGCAGGTAAACCGCTTTCGCAAGGCGGGACCGTATCATCTGCTGAATCCGTTGAGTCCGATTTTTATTGTTACGGCTGTAAAACAGCCACAGGAGGTATAGAGCGTGGCACAGGTACATATTGTCGGCGCAGGCCCGGGAGATCCGGAGCTCATTACGCGCAAGGGATATCGTTTGGTTAGTGAAGCTGATATCGTTATTTATGCAGGATCGTTGGTAAATCCTGAAATTCTGCAGGCCTGCAAAGAAGGCTGTGAAATTCATAACAGTGCTATGATGAATCTGGATGAAGTATTGGCGGTTATGAAGAAGGGCGCTGCCGAAGGAAAAAGCATTGTTCGTCTTCATACCGGTGATCCGGCTATTTACGGCGCCATTCAAGAACAGATGGATGCGCTGGATGAGTTGGGAATCAGCTATGATGTGACGCCGGGCGTCAGTTCCTTCTTGGCTACGGCAGCCGCGTTGAAACAAGAATATACATTGCCAAATGTATCCCAGACAGTTATCATTACACGTATGGAAGGTAGAACCCCGATGCCGCCGAAGGAAAAGCTGGCTTTATTGGCATCCCATGAAGCAACCATGTGCATTTTCCTCAGCGTGCAGATGATTGATAAGGTTGTGGAAGAGCTTATCGGCGGCGGTTACGCAAAAGAAACGCCGGTGGCCATTGTAGTCAAGGCATCGTGGCCGGATCAGCGGATTATCCGTGGTACATTGGAAACTATTGCGGATATTGTAGCCAAGGAAGGCGTACTTCGTCAGGCGATGATTGTTGTCAGCAAGGTACTGGACAGTGACTATGAGTTGTCCAAGCTGTACGACAAAGGCTTCAGCCATATGTATCGGAGCGCTAAGGAATGAGTGTGTTAACGGCAACGGAGACTGATAAAGAAAGTGGTAGCCGGTCACGGATTGCCATTATGGCCGTAACAGCTAAAGGGGCCGCCTTAGGTCAACAGGTGGCGGCACAATTGCGCCAGTCCGGCGATGCGGTGGTATGTTACGAGAAAAGCGGTCGCGAAAGCGGTGATGAAGCCATTGTGTATACTTCACTAAAGCCGATGATGGAGGAAATTTTTAATGGCTATGATCGGTTGCTCTTCATTATGGCCACCGGTATTGTGGTGCGCATGATTGCCCCTTATGTGGTGCATAAGTCATCGGATCCGGCCGTGGTTGTTATGGATGAAGGTGCTCATCATGCGATCAGTCTCTTGTCCGGGCATTTAGGCGGGGCCAATGAATGGACGGCAGAAATTGCGCAGATAGCCGGTGCCGATCCGGTGATAACCACAGCAACGGATGTCAATGGATTGCCGGCGCCGGATGTGTTGGCTCGCAAGCTGGGACTGGCTGTAGATGATTTTACGGATTTGCGTCATGTGAATGCTGCTATTGTAGCCGGTGAGCCGGTGCGCTATTATTTGGATACCTCGCTGTCTGAGTTTGAGACGTATCGCGAACAGGCGATGGCTTACGGCATTAAGGTAGTCCCTTTTGACGGCGCAGCTTGTCAGGGCGACGATTTGCCGAGAAGCAACGGTGATAAGGCAAATCAGATTCAGAGAACAGATAGCGTAAAGAGTACCGGTGATAATGAGTGTGAGATAGCTGTGCGCATTATTATTACGGACCGCATGATGACGGTAGCGGGTACGCGATTGTTTTTGCGACCTAAGACCATGACAGTGGGGATTGGCTGTCGTCGCGATACACCGGCAGAGATGATAGAAGCGGCTGTACTCGACTCACTGGCCAATTTAGGGCGTTCGCCGAAGAGTGTTTACGGAGCTGCATCGGTGATTGTCAAGGCTGATGAAAAGGGGCTATTGGCAGCTATGAAACGATTGGGATGGCCCATTCAATTTTATACGCAAGAAGAAATGAAACCGCTCATTGCAGCGGCTGATATAGAAGAATCAAATTTTGTTAAACAGACGATAGGAGTAGGAAACGTATGCGAAACAACGGCAATGTTACTGGCCAAGAGCCGGGAATTATGGCAGAAAAAAACAGTGTATCCCAGAACCACGGTGGCAATAGCACGGGTACGGTAAAGGTAATTGGCATCGGACCGGGCAATGACGAATATATGACACCGCAGGCGCGGGAAGCTATTTTGGAAGCAGACCGTGTAGTAGGTTATTTAACATACTTAGACTTGATTAAGGATTTGATTGCCGATAAGGAAACAGTGGGCACGGCAATGATGCAGGAAGTAGACCGTTGCCAACAGGCGATTGACTTAGCGTTAGAAGGTCATAAGGTTGTCGTTGTATCCAGTGGTGATCCGGGCATTTACGGTATGGCCGGTTTGGTTATGGAACTGGCTAACAAGGTTGATGCTGATCGCCGTCCGGAAGTAGAAATTATTCCGGGCCTGAGCGCAGTCAATGTGGCGGCATCCGTTTTGGGGGCACCGCTTATGCACGACTTTGCAGTTATCAGCCTCAGTGATTTGATGACTCCGTGGGAGCTTATCAAGAAACGTGCTGATTTATGTGCGGAAGGGGATATGGTTATTGCCCTGTACAATCCGCGCAGTAAAAAACGTGTTACCCATCTTGATGAAGTGCGCGAATTAGTATTGAAGCACCGCGATCCGAAGACGCCGGTAGGTATTGTACAAAAAGCGGGGCGTAAGGGGCAGCATATCGTGATTTCCGATTTGGAACACTTTACTAAAGAAGAAGTCGATATGCAAACGTTGGTTATTATCGGCAACAGTCAGACGTATGTGGAAAACGGTCGTATGATTACGCCGCGTGGTTATAAATTATGATTTGGGTTATTGCCGGTACACTCGATGGACGGCGTCTTGCCGTGACTGTGCGTGAACATACGAAAACGCCGGTCTTGGTATCTGTTGTTAGCCGGTATGGAGCAGAACTGGCGGCTCATGAAGGTATTGAAGTACATACCGGTAGACTGGATGAAGAGGCGATGAAGACTCTGATTCGCGAGAAAAATATTAGTTTGCTTGTCGATGCCAGTCATCCTTATGCAGCAATCGTGACGGCTACTGCGCGCAGTGCGGCGGCGGCTGAAGGAATTCCGTTTGTTCGTTTTGAGCGAGCGGAGGTTCCCTTGCCGGCGTATGATAAATTACATCATGTGTCGAATGAAGATGAAGCGGCTGCTCTGGCAGGAAAATTAGGCGATATTATATACCTCACGACGGGCAGTAAGACAATGCATATTTTTGCCAAGGCGGACGCATTGAAGAATAAAACGGTGTGGACCCGCGTGTTGCCGACGGCAGAGGTATTGACTATGATGGAAGAGCTGGGCGTATCACCGAAGCATATTATTGCTATGCAAGGGCCGTTCAGTTATGATATGAATCGCATTATGTTCAGTGATACCAAGGCCGAAGTCGTAGTCATGAAGAATTCCGGTCTCGTAGGCGGATCCGATACGAAGTTAAAAGCGGCGATGGACCTGGGGCTGCATATTATCGTTATCGATCGCCCGCAGCCTGCAAAGGGGGCTACGACGATAACATCGGCTGATGAATTTATTGATTTATGGGAGGATAGAGTAAATGGACTATGTAAAAAATCCTAAAGCCATTGAAGATAAAAGTATGGAGCTCATTTACCCGTACGTAAAAGACTTAGGTTTAACAGAGGATGAAGTGCGCGTTTATTCGCGTACGATTCATGCATCCGGCGATGTGGAGTATGCGCAGCTGGTGCGCACCAGTCCTGATGCGGTAGCAAAGGGCATCGAAGCGTTGAACAAGGGAGCGCATATTTATTGTGACGTAGAAATGGTGCGCACCGGCATCAACAAACCGGCGTTGGCATTGCGCGGCAGTGAAGTACACTGCTTGATTAAGGATCCGAAAGTAGCGGAGCTGGCAAAAGAATTAGGCGTTACTCGTTCTATTGCGGCTATGCGCACCTTCGGCAAGCAGTTGGATGGACAGATTGTGGCTATTGGCAACGCACCGACCGCTCTTTATGAAGTATTGCGGTTAGCCTTGGAAGAAGGAGTGCGTCCGGCACTTATCGTAGGTATCCCGGTAGGCTTTGTGGGTGCGGCGGAATCTAAGGATTACTTAATGGAAGTATCACCGGTGCCGTATATTACGGTAAAAGGGAACAAAGGCGGCAGTCCGATTGCGGCTTCTGTTATTAATGCGCTTTTATATACCAATGTTAAGCGCGATACGATGTTATTTGTACAGGGAGACGAGAAGAAATAAAATGACCGGAACAGCAAAGACGCGTAATGCGTGGCGTATGACGGTAGTTCTCGTGTTTTTAGGGGCTGCCTTGGCGGCCCTTGTGCTGTCTATGGCCTTTGGTTCGGCGGACATTACCATTGCTAAGATTTGGCATACGCTGTGGAGTCCCACGTTACAGGATACACAGGATATGGTTATCTGGAACATTCGCTTCCCTCGCAACATTGTAGCGGCTTTGGTAGGCGCTAACCTTGCTGTGGCCGGAGCTATCTTGCAAGCAGTGATGAAAAATCCCTTAGCGGATCCACAGATTGTAGGCGTTTCATCAGGGGCCGGCTTGGCAGGCGTTATTATTTTGATTTTATTTCCCAGCTGGGAATATTTGGTGCCGATGGTAGCTTTTGTCGGTGCTTTGGCAGCTGCTCTCATGGTGTATGCGTTAGCATGGCGCAATGGCATCCGACCGACGCGTATTATTTTGGCCGGTGTGGCGGTAGCGGCCTTTTTGGGATCGGGGATTTCGGCGTTACTGGTATTCTACGGTGATCGCGTACAAGGAGCCCTTCTTTGGATGGTAGGCGGCTTATCGGCGCGCAGCTGGCCACAGGTGTATGTGTTGGCTCCTTACACGGTGGTAGGTCTTATTCTTGCCTTCTTGGGCAGTCGGCGGCTTACCATATTGTCATTGGGCGATGAAACGGCCAAGGGATTGGGCTTGCCCGTGGAACAAACTCGCTTTATGATGACGGCTGTAGCCGCTTTTTTAGCAGCCAGTGCAGTCAGTGTGGCGGGCCTAATCGGTTTTGTGGGGCTCATTATTCCTCATATTGCCCGTATGATTATCGGTACGGAGTATCGCTTTTTATTGCCCGGATCTGCATTTTTAGGGGCAGCCGTACTTGTTGTCAGCGATACGCTGGGACGAGTTCTGTTTAGTCCTGTAGAGGTACCGGTAGGAATCATCATGGCCTTTTTCGGAGCGCCATTCTTCTTGTGGTTGTTAAGGAGGGATGCGTAATGCCGAGGACGGAGCCGGTGATTACCGTTGCAAATTTATCGTTGGCCTTTGGTGAAAAACAGGTACTTAAAGAAATCGATTGGACGGTAGAAGGCGGTAAAATTACAACGCTTATAGGGCCGAACGGTTGTGGTAAAAGTACATTGCTTAAATCTATTGTAGGTACCTTGAAGCCACAGCAAGGAACGATCATGCTACAGGGAAAGCCCACATCTTCATGGGCAGCTAAGGAATTAGCCAAGCATATGGCATTTTTACCGCAAACACCGGAAATGCCAAAGGACATTACTGTGGAAGAATTGGTATACTGCGGTCGTTTTCCTCACCAAAATTGGTGGCGTAATACGGCCGGGGAAGATCGTCGTGCTGTAGAGGCAGCGATGGCAGCTACTAAAACATCGCACCTCAAGGAGCAACGGGTGAGTTCTTTATCCGGTGGCGAGCGGCAACGGGTGTGGATTGCTATGGCATTGGCCCAGGAGCCGACGGTGCTTCTTCTTGATGAACCTACAACGTATCTTGACATTAATCATCAGTTTGAGATTATGGAATTATTGCGACGCTTAAATGAAGAGCGAGGCCTGACGGTTGTCATGGTACTTCATGAATTAAATCAAGCAGCACGTTACTCAGATGCTATTGCGGTTCTCAGTGGTGGTCACATGGTAGCGACCGGCTCACCGGATACAGTCATGACAGCAGAACTGTTGCGTACAGTATTTGCCGTGGACAGTACTATCGAACGGGAATCCGATGGGTCACCGTATGTAAAAATTCACGGACTGCTGTAAGTGATAAGTTGTTCGATAACAGACTATGTTTGATAATAGACTATACATAATAAAATCGGTATCTTTGGCGGTGGCCAATCATGTATAGACGCATGATGAGCTGTTGCGAGAGATACCGATTTTTGTTTTTAGTTTACTTATGGGGAGAATCGAAATTGTACTCATCGGTGTGATTATCGGGTTATAGGACAAAAAGTGTGTGTGGATAACTCCAATTAATCCCAATACGTGGGAAGTTCCGTGGACATATGCAATTCATTCCAGGCAATTGCGTCACCCCATTTAGGTATGGTATTGTTCACACGGTTGTTGTTCCAAGTTATTTTCTTATAAATAGCAGATATACTTTCATCTGTAGGCATATCGTTTAATAGTTCTGAAAGAGAAAGCGGTCTTGGCGAATGCATATAGCACCACCAATAGACCGCTTTTAATCG
>NZ_AUAN01000012.1 GCF_000428745.1 Veillonella magna DSM 19857 | reverse complement strand
AAAAAGTATCCTACGATAGCTATGCAGAATGCCCTTCGTAAGACCGGGCTTCAAAGAGCTATCGTAGGATACTTTTTTATCTATTCATTTCATTCGTAAGACTTGACTGCTAAGACATGAGTCGCCCTCTTGGTTATGTGGTTTATATCTTATAGTAAATGATGTTCTTTTGCGAGGGAACGGATTTCTTGTTCTGATAAGCCGGTGTATTTGCTAATTAAAGCTATGGAGGCTTTGTCCTCCAACATGGATATGGCCATTTTTTGCGCGCGCAATTGACTGCCGGCAGCTTGTCCTTGCTTTAGCCCTTGACTCAGTCTCTCTTTGCGTCCAGCAGCTAATCCTTCCTTACGTCCAATGGCAATTCCTTCACGAATACCATCATTATGTCGCACCAGTAATTCCATTTCGTAGTCTATTATATCTTCATGGACTAATAACGATCCAGTAGGTAACGCGTAAGAAAAATAAGTATCGGTGTTGGTGGCTTCATCTGCGGATATATTTCTTCTCTTAGACACGGTGTCTATTCTATCAGACGTAATGCTATCCACATTAGAAGAAAGTCGTTTGGTAATCATATAATCCCTCCTTACTATTAAAAGTACGAGGAGGAAGTGTTGTTATCCTATGTAACTTTTGAACTGTTCATTATTCTACTCTCGGTGCTAGTGCGTACTCTCAGTATTGATTTATAAAAGTCCTATATATGAATGCTATACGTCATGACTTACGGAGACTATTTTATTTTTACAAAAATTTATTATAATTTTATAAAATATATTTACAGAATAACATACTCTTTAGTATAATACTACCAGGTAATTATTTTATCTCCTCGCTATGTCATTTTCACAATACGATGACATAACCCTATATATAATTCCCACACATGATACGACACTCTAATTATATATAGAATAGAATAATTACTACACACAGCGGAAGGCACCTATGTCAGATTCAATGACCCCTTGACATAGGTGTCTTCCGCTGTGTTTCTTTATGATTTGTATGAAAAGATATATGATTAAAATAAGGAAGTTGATAGATAGGTAAATAATAGTACATGAATTGTATAAACGTTATAACAAATAATAAATATAATTTATAAAAAATACTTTACATGTATATGTATTCTTTAGTATAATGATTGTGGTAGTTATTTGAAGCACTGTATTGTGTCATCTTCACAACCTCGTGACATGCTATAGTTCTATATATTTTTCCCAACAACCTAAATATATAGGCTTAAGTAATTACCGTACAGAGAGAGTACCTATGCTATATCCAACACTCTTGTCCCCACTGCATAGGTGCTCTTTTTTATTTAAGTATCATATAGTATATGGACATGGATGCTATATGTATCTTGTTAATGTATTTCCTCGGTATTTGTGTATGTGAGGAGTTATACGGAAAAAAGAAGAGATTTATATAGAGTGCAGTTGGCACAAGTAGTAGAAGAAGAGAACGGCGGTAATCACAAGTATTTCCGCTGTTCTTTTTCGCTATATTACGCTGAATAACGTTATAAATAAGTAAAATATTTAATTATCTATGGAAATCAAAAAAATACCTAGAAATACCTAGAAATATCTTTACAAAAACCAATGAGTGTAGTTATAATATGAAACGGAAATATACTATGGTTTATGTATACTTTAAATTGGCTATAGTGTAGTGGGTTGTGCTTTGTATTTTTTTTGTTTTGGGGACATGTTAGGAGATGACGATGAGAAAGGGTAAAAATAAGTTAACTCTTACGACAGCTTTTCGGAATGGGTCATCCGAAAAGAAAGAATTGTTAACGAAAAGCGTATTATCAGCGTTGGTAGTAGGGACGGCCTTTACGGCTGCACTAGGCGTAACCTCTACGGTAAGTGCAGTTGAACAGGAGCACAAAGTAGCTGATGTTAATAACCGCATCGCTATGTACATGACCGGCAGTGACAATGTAGATGCGACGGCGACAACTACGGATGCTATTGCTATCGGTAATGGCGCGGCTGCAACTACGTATGGCACCATTGCTATCGGTGCCAATACCGGTGGTATATCTACAGATAATGAAGAAAATCAGGCGAGTACAGCAACAAATGCTATTTATATTGGACACCATGCCGGTAAGAGTACATCCGGTGAGGCAGTGGTGGCGATTGGTGCCAATGCCGGTGATAATATGTCCGGTAGTAGTACGATAGCGATTGGTCCTACGGCAGGTGGCAGTGCAGCTGACGCAGACATGATGATCGCTATTGGTGAGCAAGCCGGTTATACGCAGCAAGGTGCTAAGAACATACATATCGGTGGAAATACCGGTTATGAGCAGCATGGTACAAGAAATATCAACCTAGGCAATCAAAGCGGTATGGAGACGGTAGGCGATGACAATTTCTTTGTCGGCTCCGAAGCAGGGTACCAAGCACAAGGCAGCGGTAATATTATGATCGGTAAACGGGCCGGTACAAGATGGGATGATAAAGAAGAGGATGTAGCAGCTGATATTACACCGGTCCAAGGAAGCAATAATATTTTTCTTGGTGAGTCCAGTGGCATGAGTACTCATGGGGATAATAATATTGCCGTAGGTCCTTATGCAGGACGTGCAACACAAGGTTCTAATCAAGTAGCCGTTGGTGATCATGCCGGAACGGCCGTACAAGGTGAGTTTAATACATCATTGGGTGCGAGTGCCGGTCCTGGCATGGTTGGCGATTATAACATAGCCTTAGGTGCAGAAAGCGGCGATCGTCTGGTCGGCAGCCATAATGTTGTGGGGGGTTACAGAGCCGGTCGATTAGGAAATGGTAGCAGCAATACCTTGCTCGGTATGTATGCCGGTGAAGCTGTTGTGGGAAGCTATAATGCAGCGTTAGGTTCACATGCCTTTAACGAGGGTAAAGGCGAAGCCAATACCGCAGTAGGTCATATGTCGATGTACAAGTCCCGTGCGGCACGCAGTGTGGGTATAGGTAGCGATGCCGGTTATATGATGGAAAACTTAATAAGAGAAGGAACGAGTGACCCCGGTTATACCTATACGGCACTTGATGGTAGTGCGCAGGCCAATGCTATCGGCAACGTGGCCGTTGGTTATAAGGCAGGTCGTTTGGTGAAAGGCGAAGGCAATACCTTCATCGGTGACGGTGCCGGTGTAGGCAATCAAAGCGCAACGCCTATCAAGACTCGTCAGAAAGAAGTGAATTATGCGGTAGCCATCGGTGCGAACGCTACTACTGTAGGCAATGAAATGATTGCGATCGGTAGAGAAACCGGTGTAGGCTCTGATAAGAATGCCAAGTCGGTATTTATTGGTTCCGGTGCCGGTGTAAATAGTCATGGCAATGATAACGACACTCGTAATGTGTACATTGGTGAACAGGCCGGTAAAGAAGTGACCGGTGCTTTAAATACAATGACCGGCGTTGAAAGCGGTATGAACAGTACCGGTAATCGAAATGCTTTCTACGGATACCAGGCCGGACAAAGCAATAGCGGCGGCAACAACGTAGCTGTCGGTCACAGAGCGTTAGTGGCGAATATGGGCTACAGCAATGTAGCTGTCGGTGAACAGGCCGGACTCAATACGTTATCTTCCAACATGGTAGCTATCGGTAACGGTGCCGGTGTCATGATGGATAATTTAAAAAACACCGGTTCATTACAAGCTCTTGATGGCGGTAGTATGTTGACGGCAGTCGGCAATATTGCTATCGGTGATAAGGCCGGTCGTTTGGCTAAAGGTCAAGGCAATGTGTTCTTAGGAAGCGAGGCCGGTGTAGGTCAGCAGGATGCCAGCAGCAAGACGGAACAGAAAGAAGTAAATAATGCTATCGTGGTGGGTACCAAAGCAAAATCTACCTCGGATGATACTATTGTGTTGGGGCGTGAAAGTGGGATAGCTGACGATGCGGAAAACTCTATTGCGATTGGTAGTGAAAATACTATTACGAATGCTCAGGTAGTTGCATTGGGGAATGGCATTACTACTACGGCAGCTAACTCTGTATTTTTAGGCTCCGGCAGTGCGTATGTTGCCGATGATGTAGACCGTACGAAAGGCACGGCTAATGATTACACTTCTATGGGCAATGGTGAACACAATTATACATTTGCCGGTGGCGATCAAGTTGTTGGTGTAGTCAGCGTGGGTTCCGGCACAGCTACACGTCGTATTCAGAATGTGGCCCCGGGCTTTATCGGTGTACATAGCACAGATGCTATTAATGGTAGCCAGTTGTATGCTGTAATGAATACACCGGTTCGCATCTCCAGTGGCGGCAAAGTAGCAGACAGCGGTTACACTAAGGGGAGCGCAGTGACGCCTAATGAAGGGTCCTTTACAGTAAACGATCTTGCCTTTGATTTTGGCGATGGCTTACTGGCGAAAGCTGTAAAAGATGGCAATAAGAACGTTATCTTCGTAGGGCTTGATAAAGAAACGATTAATAATGATGAAAGCTTCCGTGGCCTTAAAGGTGAAACCGGAGACAAAGGCCCACAAGGTGACAAAGGTGAAACCGGAGATAAAGGTCCACAGGGTGATAAAGGTGCAACCGGTGACCAAGGTCCGCGCGGTGAGCAAGGTGCTAAAGGTGAAACCGGAGATAAAGGTGTAACCGGAGACCAGGGAGCTAAAGGAGAGACCGGCGACCAAGGTCCACGCGGTGAGCAAGGTGCTAAGGGTGAAACCGGTGACAAGGGTCCACAGGGCGACAAAGGTGCAACCGGTGAGCAAGGCCCACGCGGTGAACAAGGCTTACAGGGCGAACAGGGCCCACGCGGTGAACAAGGCCCACAGGGAGAACAAGGTCCTCGGGGTGAACAAGGCGCCAAAGGTGAAACCGGAGACAAAGGACAGACCGGTGATCAGGGAGCTAAAGGTGAGACCGGAGATAAAGGACAGACCGGTACAGAAAATGTTACTAAAGAGACGACTGTAGTTAAAAATGTAGCCGGTAGTGCTATCTTTAAAGCCGGTGTAACCGAGGATAATAAGGAAGGTTATCTCGTTACTAAAATAGGTGATACGATTTACAAAGTGTCTGATTTAAATAAGGACGGTTCCGTAAAAGAGTCTGCGACGCCGGTAAATCCTGAGGATGTAGCAGCTGTACAGGTATTGACTGATGTAAATCGTGATAGTAGTGTTCCTGTAAAGTTAACCAATGTAGAGAATGGAGATAAAACTGAGAATTCTACGGATGCAGTAAACGGTGGTCAGTTATACGCGGTAGAAAAGAAAGTAGATACTAATACGAAACGCATCGATCAGGTAGAACAGCAGGTTGGCAATAATACACAAGCTATTCGTGATCTTCGGAAAGAAAGCCGTAAAGGCGATGCGATGAATGCGGCTCTTGCTGCTCTTAAACCGGTAGCCTATAATCCGGCAGAACCGACACAGATTATGGCCGGTGTAGGTACATATCGAGGTGAACAAGCAGTTGCTGTTGGTGCGGCACATTATGTAAATGGTCGTACTATGCTTAACGGTGGTATTGCTTATGCAGGTAACTCTCATGTTATGGCCAACTTAGGTGTAACATGGCGCATCGGTAGTGGAGAGGTGCCGAAAGCTACTTCTGAATTTGAAGATGAAGTGAAAGAGTTACGTGCTATGGTAGCTGAGTTGAGAGAACGTTTAGCTGCTATCGAAAAGGGTAAATAGTAGCTATCTATTATAACCGTGAGTGGGATCACGTTGTAAAAGAAGATTGGGTATATATAATAAATAAAATAAACTCCTGTAGGATGGGTATAATCAAGACTCTGTCCTACAGGAGTTTTTTATTTACTAAATTCTCATATCAATGGTGTACCAAACAAATTTTTTGGTGGATTTTCAAAACAAACCTAACGAATTGTTAGGTAAAAGTTATAAATCAAAATAATTTTTATGTTAGTGATGATTAAAAGACATAGCATATGCAAGAAGTGAAATTAGGATAGAGAGAACAGAAGAGATAAAAGAAAAATCGCATAATCACTGACTTTGTTGAATTTTATTGATAAATTAATAATGTATATCCTATAGAAATTCGATTAAATTCTTTACTGTGCTGAAGAAAATTTTCTAATAAACATATAAAGTGTGATTAATTATAACCAAACAGCAATTGTTGTATGCCAAACTGTATGTTATGATGTGGCCATAGGGAAACCTAAAAAATTGTTAGATTGATTACCAAAAACAATAGGTAAACCAAAAAGATTGTTAGGGAGGGCCTATGCAATATGGTTTAAAGCAACTGGAGCAAATCGCTCATGGGCTTGCGATGCAATTTGGTAGCTCGTGTGAAGTGGTTATCCATGATGCGAGAACAAAAGGCATGGAAGGCACCATTGTTTGCATAGAAAACGGCGAGATATCCAATCGTCGCGTAGGTGATGGACCTTCCCATGCAGTACTGGAAGCCATTAAAAGTGGCGACAAAGAGTTGGCTGATCGGTATGGATATTTAACAAGAACCAAGGACGGTCGCGTGTTTCGGTCCAGCACCATTTATATCAGAGATGAAGACGGCAACATTCATTATGTATTCTGTATCAACTCGGATATTACGGATTTGTTGAATCTGCAAAAAGCGGTAGCCGGTATTACCGGTAGCACGGGTCTTACGGAAGGTCCCGCGGAAAAACCGGATGCGGAACGAATTACCACCAGCGTAGCGGACTTACTGGATGATTTAATTGCGCAAGCGGTAGCCTTGGTGGGTGTACCAGCCGGTGAAATGACGAAAGCCCAACGGTGTCAGGCGATTAAATATCTCAATGATGCCGGAGCGTTCTTAATATCTAAGGCAGCCGATAAAATTACTGATTACTTTGGTATTTCAAAATTCACGTTATACAGCGATCTTAATTCGGTAAAGGAAAAAGACGCCGCATTATAAAGGAGGAGTACAACGGAATGGATGCAATGAAATGGGTAGTTAATACGATGACGAAGTCGGAGGATAAAAATCTGGCGATTATGTCCATCGAAGAAGGGGAAAAAGCGAGAGCCTTTCATCAAAGCTTCCCGCAGTATGAGGTAACTCCGTTGACGGAGCTGCCGCTGATGGCGGATCATCTTGGTCTCGGTACCTTGTTTGTAAAGGATGAGTCGTATCGTTTTGGTTTGAACGCTTTTAAGGTATTGGGCGGCTCCTACTCTATGGTTAAGTATGTAGCTCAGAAATTGGGTAAGGACGTATCGGAATTAACATATGATGTATTCACTTCCGAAGAGCTCCGCAAGGAATTCGGACAGGCGACCTTCTTTACTGCCACTGACGGCAACCATGGTCGCGGTGTAGCGTGGGCAGCTAAACGGTTAGGTCAAAAGGCAGTTATCTTTATGCCGAAGGGCACCACCGAGACGCGCTTAAAGAATATTGAAAAAGAAGGCGCTACGGTTACTATCGAAGAGTTAAATTATGACGATTGCGTACGCAAGGCAGTAGCGGAAGCCGCTAAAGTTGATAACGGCGTAGTGGTTCAAGATACGGCTTGGGACGGCTATGAAGAAATTCCGAGTTGGATTATGCAGGGCTACGGTACGATGGCATTGGAAGCCGGCGATCAGCTTAACGAAAAGGGCGTTATGCCGACACACATCTTTGTTCAGGCCGGGGTTGGTTCCTTAGCCGGTGCGGTTACCGGATATTTCACTAATCTTTATAAGGATGCACCGGTAAAACCGAAGATTATCGTTGTGGAAGCACAGGCAGCCGATTGCTTGTATCAAGGCGCTTTGGCCGGCGATGGTAAACCGCGTATCGTAGGCGGTGACCTTCAGACGATTCAGGCCGGGCTTGCTTGCGGTGAACCGAACACGATTTCTTGGGATATCCTGCGTAACCATGTGGATGTATTCGTATCTGCTCCTGATTGGGTAGCGGAATTGGGTATGCGCATGACGGCAGCACCGCTTAAAGGCGATAAACCTATCGTATCCGGTGAATCCGGTGCGGTTCCGTTCGGTACGGTAGCGGCGATTATGACGATGGATGCGTATAAAGAGCTGCGTGATGAATTAGGTCTTGGCAAAGATTCTAAGGTGCTTTGCTTCTCCACCGAAGGGGATACGGATCCGATTCGCTACAAAGAAATCGTATGGGAAGGTAAAAACTTCTAAGACAATAGCGACACAATTACCGTTACGTTATGGATAGTAACGGTAGCCTCAACTAAGTAACACGAATGAGTAACACATGATTTGATATACACTTCTAATACATAGAACGCATGTAAAGTAGGTTGGACACAGAGGAGGAATTTTACAATGGATTTTGAAGCAATTAAAAAAGCGGCACAGGGATATGAAGGCGCTATGACTAAGTTTTTACGTGACTTGGTTCGCATTCCGGGCGAAAGCTGCGATGAAAAAGGTCATATCGACCGCATCGCCGAAGAAATGCGTGCCGTTGGCTTTGATGAAGTTGTCATCGATAAACAGGGGAATGTACTCGGTTACATGGGTACCGGTAAAACATTGATCGGTTATGATGCTCACATCGATACAGTAGGTATCGGTAACCGCGATAACTGGGAATTCGATCCGTATGAAGGCTATGAAACAGAAACCGAAATCGGTGGTCGTGGCGTATCCGACCAGATGGGCGGTATCGTATCCGCTGTGTACGGTGCTAAGATTATGAAAGACTTAGGTCTTTTAAATGATAAATATAAAGTGCTCGTTACCGGTACGGTACAGGAAGAAGACTGCGACGGTCTTTGCTGGGAATATATTATCAAGGAAGACGGTGTTCGTCCTGAATTCGTAGTATCCACGGAACCGACGGACGGCGGTATCTATCGCGGTCAGCGCGGTCGTATGGAAATCCGCATTGACGTTAAAGGCGTATCCTGCCATGGTTCGGCTCCGGAACGCGGCGACAATGCGATTTACAAAATGGCCGATATTCTTCAAAACATTCGCGATCTTAACGAAAATGATGCCGAAGAAGGTACGGAAATTAAAGGTCTCGTAAAAATGCTCGACCCGAAATACAACGATCAGTGGGAAGAAGCTCGCTTCTTGGGTCGCGGTACGGTAACGACTTCCGAAATTTTCTTTACCTCTCCGAGCCGTTGCGCTGTAGCCGACTCCTGTGCAGTATCTCTTGACCGCCGCATGACGGCCGGTGAAACTTGGGAAAGCTGCCTCGATGAAATTCGTGCATTGCCGGCTGTTAAAAAATATGGCGACGATGTAAAAGTATCCATGTACCAGTATGATCGTCCGTCCTACACCGGTCTTGTATATCCTATCGAATGCTACTTCCCGACTTGGGTTATTCCGAAGGATCACAAAGTAACGGTAGCTTTGGAAGAAGCGTATAAAGCATTGTACGGTGAAGAACGCATCGGTGACTCCACGACTATCGAAATGCGTAAAGCTCGTCCGCTTACCGATAAATGGACCTTCTCTACAAACGGTGTATCCATCATGGGCCGTAACGGCATTCCTTGTATCGGCTTTGGACCGGGTGCGGAAGCACAGGCACATGCGCCTAACGAAAAAACTTGGAAAGAAGACCTTGTACATTGCGCCGCTGTATACGCAACCTTACCGGGCATGTACTGCAAATAAAAATCCTATACATACCGACGGCGACCTCGCGTCGCCGGAGTGGTATGGTGCAACAAATATAATAACTATAAATTGAAAAGAGGATACAACAATGACTGATTTCAACAAAGCAATTAAAGACTTAGAAAAATTGGATTTCAAAGGCATGTTCGGTGATGATTTCTTCTTGACTTGGGAAAAATCCGAAGATGAATTAAAAGCTGTTTGGGCTGTAGCCGATGCTCTTCGCGCTCTTCGCGAACGCAACATTTCGACGAAAGTGTTCGACAGCGGTCTCGGTATCTCCTTGTTCCGCGATAACTCTACCCGTACTCGTTTCTCCTTTGCTTCCGCTTGTAACTTGTTAGGTCTTGAAGTACAGGATCTCGACGAAGGTAAATCGCAGATCGCTCACGGTGAAACCGTACGTGAAACGGCTAATATGATTTCCTTCATGGCTGATGTTATCGGTATCCGCGATGACATGTATATCGGTAAAGGGAATGCCTACATGCATGCTGTAGCTGATGCAGTTAAGGAAGGTAACGAAGACGGCGTATTGGAACAGCGTCCGAACCTTGTTAACCTCCAGTGCGATATCGATCATCCTACACAGTGCATGGCCGATGCAGCACATATCATCAACGAATTCGGCGGCCTTGAAAACCTTAAAGGCAAAAAAATTGCTATGACTTGGGCATACTCCCCGTCGTACGGTAAACCGCTTTCCGTACCGCAAGGTGTAATCGGTCTCTTCACTCGCCTTGGTATGGAAGTTGTATTGGCGCATCCGGAAGGCTATGAAGTAATGCCGGAAGTAGAAGAAGTAGCTAAGAAAAATGCACAGGCATCCGGCGGTTCCTTCCGTCGTACCAATAGCATGGAAGATGCTTTCAAAGATGCAGACATCGTATATCCGAAGAGCTGGGCACCGTTTGCAGCTATGGAAAAACGTACCAACTTGTACGGTGAAGGCGACATGGAAGGCATTAAAAAGCTGGAAAAAGAATTATTGGAACAGAATGCACAGCACAAAGATTGGGCTTGCACTGAAGATATGATGAAATTAACGAAAGATGGCAAAGCATTATACTTACACTGCTTGCCGGCAGATATTACGGGGGTAAGCTGCGACGAAGGTGAAGTAGATGCTACTGTATTCGATCGTTATCGCGTACCGCTTTACAAAGAAGCAAGCTACAAACCGTATGTTATTGCAGCTATGATTTTCTTGAGCAAATTCCAGGATCCGGTAGGTCTCTTAAAAGAATTAGAAGAAAAGGGAACTAAACGGGTTCTCCGCTAAGAGAGACGAGAGCTACTTGGGGTTCCCAGGTAGCTCTTTATGTTTACAAAAAATGAAGCTTATAGATATAGAAGCACAGGTATTAATTGAGGTGGAATTATGAAAAAACGCGCTGTTATCGCCTTAGGCGGTAATGCTTTGGGAAATACATTGCCGGAACAGATGATTGCCGTAAAGGGAACATCTAAGGTTATCGTCGATTTAGTGGAAGCCGGCTATGATGTGGTAGTTACGCATGGTAACGGTCCGCAGGTAGGCATGATTAATAACGCTATGGCAGCATTGTCTAGGGAAAATCCGAAGCAGCCGAATACGCCGTTATCCGTATGTGTGGCCATGAGCCAAGCATACATCGGGTATGATTTGCAAAATGCGATTCGCGAAGAGCTGCTCAATCGAAATATCAAGGATTTGGCAGTGTCGACTATGGTAACGCAGGTACGCGTGGATGAAGAAGATCCAGCGTTTCAGCATCCTACAAAACCGATCGGTCATTTCATGACGGAAGAAGAAGCTAAGTATGCAGAAGAACATTACGACTACAAATGCGTAGAAGATTCCGGTCGCGGCTGGCGCCGTGTCGTAGCTTCGCCGGCACCGGTAGAAATTGTGGAATTGGAAGCCATTAAACAGCTCGTTGGCAAACAATTGGTGATTTGCTGCGGCGGTGGCGGTATTCCGGTTGTACACAACGGTAATCATTTATCCGGTGCTTCGGCCGTTATCGACAAGGATTGGACCAGTAGCTTGTTGGCTGCCGAAATTGATGCGGATGTATTCATTATTTTGACGGCAGTAGAAAAGGTGGCTGTAAACTTTGGTAAACCGGATCAGCAGTGGCTGGATGATATTACTGTAGAAGAAGCTCGTCAATATGCGGCAGAAGGTCAGTTTGCTGCGGGCTCCATGCTTCCTAAGGTGGATGCAGCGATTAAATTTGCGGAAAGTAAAAAAGGTCGTACGGCTATTATTACACTTCTCGAAAAAGCCCGTGAAGGTATTGAAGGTAAAACGGGGACTCGAATTCACTTATAAGCCGTTACAGGAAGGAGTTACCTATGATTTTGCTTGGTGAAGGCACAGTAATTACACGGGATCCTGCCAATCCTATCATCACCCGCGGGGCAGTGGTAATGGATAAGGGAGCCATTGTGGAAGTCGGTGCGTATGATACATTGAAAAGTAAGTATGCGGATGCGACCGTTGTAAACGCGCACGGTAAATTGATTATGCCCGGATTTATTAACGCGCATCATCATATTTATTCGGCTCTTGCGCGCGGACTTAGCATTCCCGGTAATAATCCAACCAATTTTAATGAAATATTAGAAGGCTTATGGTTTTTCCTCGATCGCCATTTAAAGAAAGAGGACGTGTGGGCCAGTGCGGTGGCTACCTATCTGGCGTGCATTGAAAACGGCGTGACATCTATTTTTGATCATCACGCCAGTTATGGGGAAACGGAAGGGTCCCTTAGCGTGATTGCCGATGTAGCGCGTCAATTCGGCGTGCGTTCCTGTCTTTGCTATGAAGTAAGCGATCGCAACGGCCATGAAGAAATGGAAAAAGCGGTAGCGGAAAACGTACGCTTTGGCAAGGAAGCGGCTAAGGATCCGGCGCATTTAGGTGCCATGTTTGGTTTACATGCATCGTTTACGTTAAGCGATGATACGTTGGCGTATGTAAGGGAACAAAATATAGATAAGCTAGGCTATCACATTCATGTAGCGGAAGGTATGGCCGATGTGGATGACAGCTTGGCCAAGTACGGTGTACGGACGGTGGAACGGTTGTATCGTCAGGGGATTTTGGGCGATCGCACGATTGCCGGTCATTGCATTCACGTAGATGCGGAAGAAATTAAACGTTTGCAAGAGACAAAGACGACGGTGGTACATAATCCGGAAAGCAATATGGGTAATGCTGTAGGGGCACCGGACATCCTAGCATTGTACAAAGCCGGTGTACGACTTGGTCTCGGTACGGACGGCTATACCAGTGATATGCTGGAATCGTATAAGGTGGCCAATTGCTTGGTAAAACACAGAAGCGGGCTACCGAATCAAGGGTGGACGGAAATTCCAACGATGCTCTTTGACAATAACAGAGACATTGCTGGTGATTTCCTTAATGCCCAGGTAGGCATACTGAAGGCGGGAGCGGCAGCGGATGTTATCGTAATGGATTACACGGCACCGACGCGATTAGATGCAACAAATATAAACGGACATTTGTTGTTCGGCGCCAACGGTATGAATGTAATTACTACTATCAGTGACGGTATCGTGCGTATGCAGGATCGTCAGTTGGTAGGTATGGATAAAGAAAAGCTGATGGAAGAAGTACGCCGCGTAGCGGACGGACTTTGGAAGCGGCTGTTGGCGTAAGACGGATAAGTATCCGGTATCTAATTAGACAAAGGAGAGTGTCCTCATGAGCGACATTATGTATCCCGTATGTTTTGATACCTTAATGAATCATATTTTTAAGGAATATGCGTTGCATAACCGTATTTTTAATGTAGAGTCAATACATCGCTATGAAGGAAGCAATACCTTATCGGCTTTCGGCGTGACGATGGAAAATCCCTTGGGACCGGCAGCCGGTCCGCATACGCAGTTGGCGCAGAATATTGTAGCAGCCTATGTGGGCGGGGCACGTTTTATCGAGTTAAAAACCGTACAGACCATGTATGGCGAAGAACTGGGCATTCCTCGTCCGTGCATTAACTCTAACGATGAAGCATATAATGTGGAATGGTCATCGGAATATCGCGCTGATGAAGCCATGAACGAATACATCAAAGCATGGTTTGCGGTAAAGCTTATCAGCAAGGAATTCGGCTTTGGCGATCCGAACGGCTTTATCTTTAATATGAGCGTAGGCTATAACCTAGCCGGTATCAAGGACCCGTTGATCGATGGTTTTATCGAAAATCTAAAAAAAGCAGGGGCTACCCAATGCTGGCAGAGCTGCAAGGAATGGGCGTTACAAAATCTTCATCGCTTCACCAATGTTGATGCAGCTTATGTGGAAAGCATTAGCGATGAAATTTGCCAGTCCATTACGTTATCCACCATGCACGGTTGTCCGGCCAATGAAATTGAATCTATTTGCGAATATCTCATTACGGAAAAGAAACTGAACGTATATCTGAAATGTAATCCAACGCTGTTAGGCTATGACACGGTACGCGAGCTACTTGATGCAACGGGCTTTGATTATGTTACCTTTGATAAGCATCAGTTCGAAGTCGATCCGGGAATGAATGATGCAGTGCCGATGATTCAGCGTCTTCAGAAAGTGGCGGAAGGCATTGGCAAACAGTTTGGCGTGAAGTTGACGAATACCTTCCCGGTGACAATCGGACACGGTGAATTGCCGGGTGAGCAGATGTATATGTCCGGTAAGTCCTTGTTCCCGTTGACGATTTCCGTTGCGGCTGCGTTGGCGAAGGCTTGCGATGGTAAATTGGCCATTTCTTACAGCGGTGGCGCGGATCGCAAGACGATTAAACGCATTTTTGCTGCCGGCATTTGGCCGGTAACCGTATGTACGACGCTTCTTCAGGGGGCCGGCTACAATCAGCTGGATGCCTTGGCGAAGGAAGTGGAAGCCGTAGACTATGGTACAGTGGGAACACTTGATGTAGCCGCTATTGAAGCATTGGCAGAGGAAGCCAAGAGCAACCAAGCCTTACATAAAACAGCGGCTATGCGCAAAAAGCGTGATGCCAAACCGGGCTTCCAAGATGCGCATTCCACGGACTATGCCTGCAAGATTACTTGTGGCAACTGTGTTCGCGTATGCCCGAACAGAACTAACGAAATGATTACCGTAGATGGTAAAAAATTGATTATACATATTGATGAATCGTGTAACGAATGCGGCAACTGTGCTTGTAATTGTATCGAGCCGTGCCAACCGTATAAGGATCGCTTGACGCTCTTCCTTGATGAAGCGCGAATGGAAGCCAGCACGAATGATGGTTTCTATAAAGAGGGAGATCGGTGGGGATTCCGCTTTAAAGGGCAGCGTGGCGTAGCGCCGTTAGCGGATGTACCGGCGGAGCTGCAACCGATTATTGCAACGTTTGAAGAAACGATGCCGTATTATTTCTAGCCTATGTGCATAATGTAGATAAATATTACAGGTCTGCGGTACTGGTTGGTATCGCAGTGCCTGTAATAGTGATAACTAATGAAGGGAGGTTCCTTGTATATGTTTCGTTTTCAGGTAAATGGTGAGTGGCGCGAGTCCGAAAAAGACATGAAGCTACTTGATTACTTGCGTGATGAATTGCATTTAACGGGAACTAAAGACGGCTGTGGTGCCGGTGCATGCGGTGCTTGTACGGTAATCGTAGACGGTAAAAAAGTAAAATCCTGCGTGTTTAAGTTGTCCATGTTGGAAGGTAAGCACGTAGTTACTATAGAAGGTTTGACCGAACGGGAACGTGAGGTCTATGCGTACGCGTTCGGCGAGTGCGGTGCTGTACAGTGCGGTTTCTGCATTCCCGGTATGGTCATCAGCGCAAAAGCGTTGTTGGATGAAAACCTCAATCCTACGCGTGATGATGTAAAGCTGGCGATTAACGGTAATATTTGCCGTTGTACGGGCTATGTAAAAATTGAAGATGCCATCTTGATGGCTGCTAAATTTTTCCGCGAAGATTTACCCATTCCGCAAAGTGATCGGTCCGGTAAAATCGGTACGCTGCTTCACCGGGTGGATGCGAAGGAAAAAACCTTGGGCACCGGTCGTTATGTAGATGATATGGTATTGCCGGGTATGATTTATGCCAAGGCAGTACGCTCTAAATATCCGCGGGCTATCGTAAATAAAATCGATATTTCAAAAGCAAAGGCACATCCGGACTGCGTAGAAGTATTGGTGGCAAAGGATGTTCCTTTTAATAAGACCGGTCATATCATTCCGGATTGGGACGTACTTATTGCAGAAGGCGATACGACGCGCTATGTAGGCGATGCCATTGCTTTGGTGGCGACGGCTCATAAAGAAACGCTTGATGAAGTATGCGGGTTAGTCGATGTAGATTATACGGAATTGGAACCGATTACTTCGCCGGCGCAGGCATTGGCGGAGGGCGCTCCGAAGCTACATCCGAAAGGGAATGTACTGGCCCATGAAGTGTTGTCTCGCGGCAATGCGGAGGAAGCTATTGCTAACGCTAAATATGTGGTGACGCGTCATTATTCGACTCCGCAAACAGATCATGCGTTTATGGAACCGGAATGTGCGATTGCCGTAAAACGCGATAATGGCGAACTCGATTTATATACGGGCGGACAAAGTGTATACGATGAACAGCATGAAGTATCACGGATGTTAGAAATTCCGGCAGAGGCCGTACATGTACACAGCATGCTCGTCGGCGGCGGCTTCGGCGGTAAAGAGGACATGAGCGTACAGCACCATGCGGCGCTTATGGCGTGGAAAACGGGTAAACCGGTAAAGGTTAAATTCTCTCGTCAGGAAAGTCTGGACATTCACGTAAAACGTCATGCCATGGAAATGGATATTACCACCGCTTGCGACGAAGAAGGCAACATCGTTGGCAGTAAGGTAATTATCGTATCCGACTGTGGTGCCTATGCATCCTTGGGTGGCCCGGTATTACAGCGTGCCTGCACGCACTCCGGTGGTCCGTACCATTACGATAACTTTTATGTGGAAGGCACCTGTGTATATACCAACAATGTACCGGGCGGCGCGTTCCGTGGTTTCGGGGTAACACAAAGTTGCTTCGGGCAAGAGGTAAATATCGACTTGCTCGCAGAGATGGTAGGCATGGATCCGTGGGAATTCCGTTATAAAAATGCGATTCGCCCCGGTGAATCGTTACCGAACGGGCAGTTAGCCGGACCGGAAACGGGGCTGGTGGAATGCCTTGAAGCCGTTAAGGATGCTTACTATGCCGGTGAACGTACGGGGCTGGCGGTATGCATGAAGAACAGTGGTATCGGCGTAGGTTTACCGGACGTAGGTCGAGTGCGTCTCGTGGTTATTGATGGCAAGGTACATATTCGTACGTCGGCCGCTTGTATCGGTCAGGGCATCGGTACCGTGGCTACGCAGATTCTATGCGAAACGGCAGGTATTTCGGCAGATGATGTAGTTATGGAAGCGCCGGATACGGATTTAACGCCGGATTCCGGTACTACGACGGCATCAAGACAGACCGTCTTTACCGGTGAGGCTACCCGCAAAGCAGCTGCCGATCTTAAAGAAGCGTTGGCAGGTAAGACGCTTGCCGATTTGGAAGGTATGGAATTCTACCAGGAATATCACGGTATTACCGACAAGATGGGATCGCCGAAACCGCATCCGGTCAGCCATGTGGCATATGGTTACGGTGCTTGTGTGGCGACTATCGATGAAAAGAATTTTGTGTCCCAAATGGACGTGGCGTTCGATGTAGGTCGCGTCATCAATCCGAAGGCCTGCGAAGGTCAGGTGGAAGGCGGTACACTCATGGGCATGGGGTACGGCGTTTCGGAAGATTTCCTTATGGATAAGGGACAAGTAAAAAGTAAATACGGCACCCTTGGCCTTCTTAGAGCCAAGCAGCGCCCTCAAATTCATGTAAGCTTTATTGAAAAGGGAACGCCGGATCAAATGGCGTACGGTGCCAAAGGAATTGGTGAAATCAGCAGTATCCCAATGGCTCCGGCTATTTCAAATGCGTATCGTCGTATTGATGGTGAGGAAAGACGTTCCCTTCCACTCAAACATACGGGGTATAAGAAATAGTCAGGAGTTGAAGAAGAATGAAACAAGGCGAAACAACAGTAAGTCCGGTAGACCAAATTCTGCCGGTAGGCCATATGTTTGCCTATGGATTACAGCATGTATTGGCCATGTATGCCGGTGCGGTAGCCGTGCCGATCATCGTGGCCCAGGCATTGGGGCTCAGTACGGAGCAGCTTACATATTTAATTAATGCCGACCTTATGGCTGCCGGCATAGCTACGTTGATTCAAACATTGGGATTTTGGAATGTAGGGGCTAAAATTCCGATGATTCAAGGGGTAAGCTTTGCATCGGTAGCGCCGATGCTCGTCATCGGTCACGAGCAAGGGTTGCCGGGCATTTTCGGAGCGGTTATGGTAGCCGGGGCGGTAGCGTTTTTCCTATCGCCGTATTTCAGCCGCTTAATTCGATTCTTCCCGCCGGTTGTTACGGGGACAATCATTACTCTTATCGGTATTTCTTTGTTGCCGGTAGCCGTGCGCTGGGCCGGCGGCGGTAATCCGGCAGCTCCGGATTTTGCAAGCATGCATAATTTGTTATTGTCGCTCATTACCTTGGGTATTGTTGTGATTGTATATCGTTGCTTTAAAGGGTTTATCAGCAATTTGTCCATTCTCATCGGCTTGGTAGGAGGTACCTTAATCGCCTACTTTATGGGCTATGCTAATTTCTCGGCTGTGGAACATGCAGCTTGGGTGGGCATTGTACCGCCATTGTTCTTTGGTGTACCTACCTTTGAACTATCCGGTATTATCTCCATGGTTGTAGTTATGTTGGTTATTATGGTGGAAACGACCGGTGACTGCATTGCTATCGGTGAAATCGTTGGTCGCCGCATTGACAAACCGCGTTTGGCTGCATGTTTACGCGCCGATGGGTTATCTACGTTTATCGCATCAATCTTAAACAGCTTCCCGCATTCCGCTTTTGCCCAGAATGTAGGCCTCGTGGCGGTAACGGGGATTAAGAGTCGCTTCGTAGTAAGTTGTTCCGGTATTATCTTATTGGCCTTGGGCTTATTCCCTAAAATGGGCGCGCTTATTGCGTCGATTCCGAGTGCCGTTCTCGGCGGAGCAGGGCTTGCCATGTTCGGCATGATTATTGCCAGCGGTATTCGTGCATTGGGTAAGGTGTCCTTTGACGGCAACTACAACCTGATGATCGTAGCCGTCAGCTTGAGCCTGGGAATGATTACATTGGCAGAGCCGCACTTCTTCAGCAAATTCCCGTCTTGGGCACAGATTGTCATGCACAGTGGGATTACCTTCGGTAGCTTAGTAGCGGTTGCTATGAATTTGCTTCTTAACGGCAGTGAAGGACATCCGTCAGATCGTCCGGATAAAATAAAGTAACTTACGTACGTCGGCATCACGTCATACATCGGTATAACGTCATACATCGGAGTAACGTGTGTCGGTGTATTAAGATGTATTAATAAGAGAAAGCTAATGTATGTAAGTTTATTGATAAGAAAAAAGGAATTTTGCTTACATTTGTCGAAATATGTGTAATAGGTATGCCATCAAAGCGGGACCACAAAGGGATGCAAGAACAGGTCGTAGTATCAAGTTTCACGATTAGCGTATAACTAACGCAGAATTTAGAGGTGAACCATGAACGATAACGTAAAAGACCGCGACATCCATCCGGTCGATGAGATGCTACCGGTGACGCAGCTGTTTGCGTATGGCCTTCAGCACGTGTTGGCCATGTATGCCGGTGCAGTAGCAGTACCTATTATTGTCGCCCAGGCGATGCACTTGTCGCCTGAAGAACTGATTCGTTTGATCAACGCGGACTTATTCACATGCGGGATTGCCACGTTGATTCAAACCATCGGCTTTTGGAAAGTAGGGGCTAAGATTCCTATGATTCAAGGCGTAACCTTTGCTTCCGTAACTCCGATGATACTCATCGGGGTTGAACACGGCATGACGGCGATTTACGGAGCCATCATTGCGGCAGGTTTATTTACCTTCCTCATTGCGCCGTATTTCAGTCGTTTAATTCGTCTGTTCCCACCGGTAGTAACCGGTACCATTATTACCATTATCGGTATTACATTATTGCCGGTATCGGTACGTTGGATTGGTGGGGGCGGAAATCCGAATTCCCCGGATTTTGCAAGTCCCATGCATCTTATGTTAGCCTTTATTACCTTGTGTATCGTTATCATTGTATATCGTTATTGTAAAGGCTTCTTAAGTAATATCGCTGTTTTGATTGGTCTTATCGGTGGCACGGTGATTGCTATGCTGCTGGGACAGGCTAATTTTAGCGAAGTAGGGCGTGCCAACTGGTTTGATATCGTAACTCCCTTGGCCTTCGGTGTGCCGGTCTTTGATATAGGCTCTATCATTTCGATGTGTATCGTAATGCTCGTCGTTATGGTAGAAACGACCGGTGACTGCATTGCTATCGGCGAGATTGTAGGACGACCTATCGGACGCAAAAACTTGGCTAAGTGTTTGCGCGCGGATGGTCTTTCTACCTTGCTGGGCGGTATTCTTAACAGCTTCCCGTACACGGCATTTGCACAGAATGTAGGCCTTGTAGCGGTAACACGCGTTAAGAGTCGTTTTGTAGTGGCTGCGTCGGGCATCATCTTGGTGGCCTTAGGGCTATTCCCGAAAATGGCGGCTATCGTAGCCTGCATTCCTAACTCCGTATTGGGCGGAGCCGGTCTTGCCATGTTCGGTATGATTATTGCCAGCGGTATTCGCGCATTGTCTAAAGTTAACTTCGAAGGCAATTACAACCTGATGTTGGTAGCTATCAGTATCGGTATCAGTATGATTACATTGACTGTGCCGAACTTCTACCACAACTTCCCAGGTTGGGCAAAGATTGTGCTTCACAGTGGGATTACATTGGGCAGCTTGACAGCGGTGATTCTCAACCTGATTCTAAACGGATTCGGCGAGGAATATCATGTAGAAGAGGATTAGTTTTGCAAATCAAGGTTCCCGCTTGGATACTAAAAAAGTCTGTAAGCTATATTCCATCGGAATGTAGCTTGCAGGCTTTTTCTTATAGTTGCGTGGGCAACGGTCAGGGGCAGTCGGGTTAAGTACAATACAAATTATAGGACCTCATGGAACTTGGCTAGTTATGTTATAATAAAAAACAGGTGTAGGCGATCATGAGGTAGTTGATTTTATAATAATGTGTAAGCCGACGGTGATGCCGTCGCGCAGTATAGGAGTATATATGAAAGACATGACAACTGCTAAGGTAATCGCTATTTCTATCAGTGAAAAGAAGGGGCAGAAAAAACATAATATCCCCGAAGCGGAGCTGATTGCCGATTTTGGAATGAAGGGAGATGCTCATGCCGGTAAATGGCATCGTCAAATCAGTTTGCTCGGTATTAAGAGCATCGATCTTATGCGGGCCAAGGGAGCCGATGTAGCGCCCGGCGATTTTGCGGAAAACATTACCGTAGAAGGGGTAACCCTGTACGAACTGCCGGTAGGCACGGTTATGCACATCGGTGATAGTGTGGTGCTGGAAGTTACGCAGATTGGCAAGGAGTGCCATTCCGGTTGTGAAATTTTTAAACAGGTTGGTTCTTGCATCATGCCGACACAGGGCATTTTTGCAAAGGTAGTAACGGGTGGTATCATCCGTGTCGGTGATGCGCTTCGCATTGAAACAGTAGCGTAGCTGCGAAGAGAAAGGTAATTATATGGTAACGGATTCATGGGGGCGAACAATTGAATATGTACGTATCTCCTTGACAGAGGCTTGCAATTTTTGTTGCCCCTACTGCAGGCCGGAAGAGATTACTCCGGAAAGCCAACATAATTTAGTCAGTGCTGATGAGTGGATGGTTATTCTCGAAGCCTATCATCGCCTTGGGGTGCGTGCTTTACGGCTTACCGGCGGTGAACCTTTGCTGTATCCCCAGTTGGAAGAGCTTTTGCAGCGCGTAGCAGCTACGGGATGGTTTGAAGATATTTCAATGACTACCAACGGTAGCTTGCTGGCACCAAAGGCAAAACGGCTTCGTCAGCTCGGCTTGAGTCGCGTTAATATTAGCTTGGATGCCGTGGATGAAACGACCTTTGATGCGCGCACAGGTCGGCGCGGACAGATGGCAAATGTGTTGGCCGGTATCGAAGCCGCCCTGCAGGCAGGCTTTGTGAATGTAAAAATCAACACCGTTCTTATGGAGTCCTTGTCCGATGATTCGGTACGAGCGCTGTTGGCGTATATCGATAGATGGCCTGTTATTTGGCGTTTTATCGAATACATGCCTTTCCAAGGCGATACGTTTAAGGGACCGTCGTTTGAAGAATGGCGTGCGCAATTGGAACGACTTACCGGTGGCGAGCTTCGTGAAGTGCGTCACGTACATGGCTTTGGGCCGGCGTCCTATTATGCATTGCCGAACGGTCGCGAGGTAGGATTTATTTTTCCCATGAGTCATAGCTATTGTGATTCCTGTAATCGTGTACGCATGACGGCGGATGGCAAGTTGCGGCTTTGCCTGTTGCGGGATGACGAAGCGGACATTGCCCGACAGGTGCGCCAAGGACTGGATAGTGAGGCACTGGCTATGTATATTGCGGAGGCCTTACAGTTGCGCAAGGAAAAGCATGATGGTATAAGTATGGACACACCGCAGCGAGAAATGTGGCGTATCGGCGGTTAGGTTATCGTTGAAAGGGGAACGCAATGCGGCAATACATATATGGTGTTGATGAAACCGGTCGGACGGTGCAGGGCTATGAACTGAGCAATGAAGAGATAATGGTGCGCTTCATTGATTACGGCGCGCGACTGACGGATTTTATTGTAAGACCGTTAGCCCGTAATATTGTATTGGGATTTCCTTCGTTAGAAGGTTATCTGCACGACGGGGCATCCTTAGGAGCTACCGTAGGACGTGTGGCCAATCGCATAGCGGATGCGTGCTTTACAATTAACGGCAAGACCTATTCGTTTTCGCCCAATGATGGAACGCATCTTCTGCACAGCGGATCTGCCGGATTGGGAACGATACTGTGGCACCAAGGGGAGTTACCCCCGGGTCTTTTGACAGTCATGAGTGATGCCGATGACAGTGTATGTCTCACGGTGACTATGCCCGGTGAGGTAGATGGGTTTCCCGGCGATGCAGAGGTCTACATGATGGCCGGCCTTTATGGTAAAGAGCTGCGGTTAACCTATTACTATCGGACTACCGAGGATTCGGTGGTAAATATAACAAACCATAGTTACTTTAATCTCAATGGCACCGGCGATATATTGGATCATGAGGTGCGATTGTATGCGACACATTATGCGCCGTTTGGACGACCGCAGATTCCCGACGGTTCCATAGTTACGGTGAAGGGAAGTCCCTTTGATTTTACGGCGTGGCAGCGGATGGGGCGGCAGCTTCATAGGTACAAGGAGGCGTTAGCACTGTATCGCGGTTACGATCATCATTATGTGACGCAGCCTCCGGCGATGGACATGCCGTGCGTTATACCTGATGGGACTAAACAAGGCATCGTAGCTGATAATATACGGTTGATACACGAAAATGATGAGGTAAAGGGCAGTGAAGAGGCGACACATATGCTGTGTGGATCCTTTCGTACGTGTGATATCATGCTGACCATCAGTTCCGATGCGCCGGGCTTTCAGTTGTATACGGGAAACTGGTTGGATGATGCGGCAGGCCGTGAAGCGTATGGACCTTATGCGGGCATATGCATTGAGCCGCAATTTATTCCCAATGATGTAAATTTACCTGCATTTCGTCAATCGTTAACAGAGAAGGGGCGTTGGTATAAACGGACCATTGCGTATACGGTGGATACTTCTATGACGGAGTAAATAATAAATGCGTATCGAGTACATACATATAGCGAAACGAACAAGTACATGCAAATGTGTCTTGTATAGCGATAGGTGTAAAAAAAAAGATTGCTGTAGAAATTGATATAAAAAGGACGGCTGACCGATTAGGTTGGCTGTCCTTATTTATTTTTCTTAAACTGGATATACACATAGATACAAAAGTAAGGTACTATGTACCTACAGGAATTGAGAAAAAGGAGCGATGTATATGTCACAGTTAGCAGAAAAATTAGATACTCATACAGGGGCATCGTCATTACACACCACAAAGCGGTTAACCGTAGCCGCCGTCTTCATGGCTATGAATATTGCCCTTAGTTCGGTGAGCGTACCGGTGCCGGGCGGTCATTTATATGTAAACGATATTATCATTTGTTTGGCAGCGTTGCTGTTTACACCGCGGGAAGCATTTTTTATCGGCGGTGTAGGTGCGTTCTTAGGTGACTTCTTCTTTTATCCGGCACCTATGTTTGTTTCCCTCGTTACGCATGGATTGGAAGCCTATGCGGTATCGTCGTTGGTAGCGCGTACCGGTTGGACACGATCAAAGCTGTGGGTGGCTTTTGCATTATTGGTGGGAGCCGTTATCATGGTTACCGGCTATTCCTTGGGGCGTGCTTTCGTGTACAGCACACCGGAGTATGCGTGGATTAAGCTGCCTTTTGAAATACTCCAAGCCGGTATCGGTGTAGTGGTAGCGTACTTCGTATATTTCTTCACCGGATTTTACGGGTTATGGCAGTCCTACTGGAAGCGATAATAGAGAGCGCGATTTCTTTTTACAGAGGGATACTTCTTTTGGCAGGGCGCCGTCTCTTTTTACAGAGAGATATTTCTTTTTAGAAACCTTGTATTTCCATTTAACCCCCAATTTATTCCATTCATCGTAAAAGCGTTTACGACCTCCCCCGATATAGAGTAGAATGCGTACAGGTAGAAAAACTACTACGGAATCATACGTAACTACATGTATTGGAGGAGGTTTTTTAGACATGGAAATGAATGGCTTGTATCTAGTTATCGTTTCAGCTTGTGTCTTGATGATTGCCTATCGTTTGTATGGTGCTTTCATCGCAGCAAAAGTTTTAACTGTTAATAAGTATCGCGTTACGCCGGCCGTTGCCATCAACGATGGTGTTGACTATGTGCCGACGAACAAGTGGGTAACCTTTGGTCAGCACTTTGCGGCGATTGCCGGTGCCGGTCCGTTGGTGGGTCCCGTTATTGCGGCCCAATTCGGTTACTTACCGGGAGTGTTGTGGATCTTGATCGGTTCTGTATTAGCCGGTGCGGTTCACGATTTTGTATTGTTGTTCGCCTCTGTTCGTTATAACGGTAAATCGATTGCCGATATTGCGAAGGGGGAAATTTCCAGTGTAGCCGGTATCGGCACGATGCTTGCTACGTTGTTCTTGCTCATCATCACGATGGCAGGGATGGCAGCGGTAGTTGCCAACTCGTTGGAGAACTCTCCGTGGGGTTTCTTCACGGTAAGTATGACGATTCCTATCGCCGTATTCATCGGTATTTATCTTCGTTGGTTGCGCCCTGGTAAAATCAGAGAAGCTACGATTATCGGTGTAGCTATGATTTTGGCCGCTGTGTTCTACGGTCCTGATGTGGCTGCTTCTTCGTGGGCACCGTACTTCACGTACGATCGTCAGTCCATCGAAGTTATGTTGGCTGTATACAGTTTCTTTGCAGCTGCGTTGCCGGTATGGCTCTTATTGGCACCGCGCGGTTACTTATCTACGTACATGAAAGTAGGTACCATCGGTGCGTTGGCATTGGGAATTATTGTGGTAATGCCGGTGATTCATATGCCTGCCTTCTCTGACTATGTATGGGGCGGCGGTCCGGTATTGAGTGGTTCCGCGATTCCGTTTGTATTTATCACCATTGCTTGTGGTGCGTTGTCCGGTTTCCATGCTACGGTATCCACCGGTACAACTCCTAAAATGATTACGAATGAAAAAGAAATGCTTCCTATCGGTTACGGCGCTATGCTTACCGAAGCGTTCATCGCTATGATGGCGTTAATCGCAGCTACCAGCCTTAACCCGAATGATTATTTTGCAATTAACTCTACGGCAGAAACCTTCTCTGCCTTGGGCTTATCCGTTCATGAATTACCGCAGTTGTCCCAGATGGTAGGCGAAGACTTGATGCACCGTCCGGGTGGTGCCGTTTCCTTGGCGGTAGGTATGGCTCATATCTTCTCGAAGATTCCGAGCATGGCACAGCTCATGGGTTACTGGTATCATTTCTGCATCATGTTCGAAGCATTGTTCATTTTGACATTGATCGACACCGGTACTCGTGTAAGTCGTTACATGGTACAGGAACTCTTAGGTTTTGCGTTCCCGAAAATGCGCGATGCCCATTGGACTCCGGGTGTATATATCGCTTCCTTCTTGGTATGCGTAACGTGGGGTTACTTGGTATTGCAGGGTAACATCGGTACGATTTGGCCGCTCTTCGGCGTATCCAATCAGCTGCTTGCTACAATGGGTCTGGCCATCGGTACAACGGTTATCATGCGTCTCGGTCACCAGCGCTATGCATGGGTAACGGCTATCCCGTGTGTGTTCATCGCTGTAATTACCGTTATGGCTGACTATCAGAACGTATTCGGCAGCTACATGCCACAAGGTAAATACATGCTCGTAGTAGTAAGTATTATCATGTTTGCTCTTGTAGCCTTAGTAATGGTAGAAGCTGTTCGCAGCTGGATTCGTTTGGCAAAAGAAAAACCGGACTATCGTACGTCGAAAGAAATCGAAGAGGAAACGCTGGAATCTATGGATTCCGGTATGGTAGCGAATATGGAAGTAGGTCGCGACTAAGATCGGATTGTGACCAAGACTGAATTGTGACTTGGTTTGATAAAGACGGACGAGATTGTCCATCTATACATTAAGAGCTGTAGCCAGTGAGGTAGAGAACTCATTGGCTACAGCTCTTTTATGTGTAAGTTATGTAATTGTTGTAGATATATAAGGGATACAGCCATCGACCGCCGTTGTTGACCACAGGCATCGAAGGGTGAAGATAGGATACGACGTTGACTTAGCCGATGCCTAAAATTTCTTTAATTAATTTTACCTGCGCTTTGCTTACGGGAATGTCGATGAGCTCTTCGCCTTTGGCCGTCTTATTGGGGAGTCGTAACCAATAGGTGCCCTTGAACCAAGGAACTACTTCGCGCACACGGTTTAGATTGACAATGTAACTGCGGTGCACGCGGTACAGGGTAGTTCCTTTGACCCGTTCTTGAATATCGGCTAATGTCTTGTTGGAGCTGTAAATACCGGTGGTGGTGTGCACTTCCAAGCGACCGGATTCGCCGGTGATAAAGTAGATGCTGTCGAGATCGATCAGGAGAATATGGGCACCGTTATCTACGGCCAGTTTATTAGGACGCGGCATGAGGGGCTCATCGGTATCGGAAGCACCCGGCGGTGCTTCCGTAGTTGTAGCAGCGGCGGGGGGAGTATTGCCGGTTGGCTGCGTAGTAGCATAGGTGTCGGTATCATCCCGTAAGACTTGACGCGCACGTTGGATGGCCTTGGTCAGTCTCTCTTCCTCTATGGGTTTTACCACGTAGTCTAAGGCCTGTAGCTCGAAGGCTTGCAAAGCATATTCGTCATAGGCTGTGGCAAAAATGATAATGCTGTTTGGCGATATATCGTGAATGACCGATGCGATTTCAAGGCCGGATAGGCCCGGCATATGAATGTCGAGAAAGATAAGATCCGGCTGAGATTTCGTTATGAGAGAAATTGCGTTGGTTGCCGTATCGGCTTCGCCGATGATATGAACAGCATCGGCGTGATTGGTTTCCAACATGTAGCGCAGCTCATCGCGGGCCGGCTTTTCATCGTCTACGAGAATGGTGCGTAGCATAGTAAACCTCCTTTTCGTTTAAATGGTAGAGATGTGACGACGGGTGGCTTCCTCCGGTAATTCGCGGGGAAGGCGAATGGTTATTTGCGTGCCTTCCTCCGGTTCGGAGGTAATGGACAGGCCGTATTTTTTGCCATATATTCCTTGTAGGCGTTTATGCACATTACTGATGCCGATATGCCCTTCCGGGGGATGCTCCAAATAATAGGTCGGATCGTTGTCAAAGCCTACGCCGTCATCGATAACGGTTATGACCATGTCATCGCCGTCAACAGCACCGAGAATAGATATGGAGCCGCCTTCCTCACGGGGCTGAAGGCCGTGTTTAATGGCGTTTTCGATAATGGGCTGCAGCGTTAGCGAGGGAATGCCGTAGGCGAATAACGCCGGATCGATGGTATGCGTTACAAATAAGCGATCCCCGTGACGAGCCACGGCAATTTCCAAAAAGGCGGACACCTGTTCCCATTCCTTTTGAAAGGAAATGATGCGTCCCGTATACTGCAAGGTGAAGCGGAACAGTTGAGAAAATTTAATCAACAGTCGCCGTGCTGCTTCGGGATTGGTGCGGATAAGGGACGAAATAGTGTTCAAGGTGTTGAATAAAAAGTGTGGATTAATCTGGGTGTGCAAGGCTTGCATTTTTGCCTCTTCCGTCAGCTTGGCTTGGCGATCGATTTCCGTCAACTCCAGCTGTGTGGAGAAGAGGTCTGCCAGTCCTTGGGCAAAGGCGATGTCCGATGCATCGGGAATGCGAGATGGCTCGGTGTAGTACAGCTTTAAAGAGCCGATGATGGTATCCTTAATGGTCAAGGGCACGACAAGGGCACTTTGTAAGGTACAATGGGGGACGTTACAACCGATTTCATCGTGGTTATAGGCAATGTGAATTTTACCGGTGCGCAAGGATTCTACAGTTACGCTGGTTAATGGATGCGGACGCTCCGGGCCGTGATGATTGGCTTCGGCTCCGATATAGGCAAGGACGCGCTCCGTGTCCGTAACGGACACGGCGGCGTAGGCGGTGTGCTTTTTGATGATCTTAACCACAGCAGTGGCCGTGTCCGGTGTTAAACCTTGGCGCAGATAGCTTACGCTTTGTCGGGCAATGGCCAATAAGCTTTGGCTTTGGCTGGCCTTTAAAATTTCTCGGCGGTGCATACTGTCCTTGATGATTTTTATGAAAAGTGATAAGCCGATGGAGTTGGCAATCGTCATGGGCAGAGCGATTTCGCTGACCAAATGATAGGCCAGGGCAAATGGCGTGGCAACGAGCAAAATAATTGTCATCTGCAACAGTTCGCCTATGCAGCCGATGAGTAAGGCCCAACCGGCGGGAATGGGTGTACGCGGTGAGTAGCGGTAAATAATTCCGGCCAGTAACCCTTCCAGAATGGATGAGATGGCGCAGGCCAAGGCGGTAAAGCCGCCCAGGGAATAGCGATGTATACCGGCTAACAGCCCGACGATACCGCCGATGCGCGGTCCGGCGATGAGACCGGCGGCCATAATGCCCACCATACGCGAATTGGCTAAGGCATCATCAATGGGAATGCCAGCGTAGGTACCGGCGATGGCAATGCCGGCAAAGATGATAATAAAGATGGTACTGTCCTTAGTTGACAGCTTGTGAGCAATCAGTCGATCGAAGAAGCGCATCTGTGATACAATAAGGCCTAATACGACGGCAATGCTGATACGCTTTATCATTTCAAAAAGTAATACTTCTACAGTCATAATGAGATATCCCTCGTGAATATACGAAATACAACATCAAGATGAAACCCGCATAATGTGGATATGCCTTGTAAGGTAAGGCATGGTTTGGTATCAGTATATCATATGAGAAAAGCGTATATCTAATATAAATTATAACTTGAGTTAAATTATCAAAATGTAGTACCATAAAGGTAATGAAATATTTCGTAGACAATACCGTACTTGTCATACCGCCGGAGCACAGACAAAATAATTGTGGGCGGTGCATGCTTGAGAGGTAATGATGGGGATACACAACTATATGCGGAGGTGACACTATGTGTTATTTTGAACTTATTAATAAAACAGGGCTTACTCGTTTTGGACAAGGCATGGAAGGGACGCTTCACTTTTTGGGGAGCCTCGTTATCCTGTTAAGTTTATTGCGATTAGGCGTATTCTGGTTGCTTGGCGTGTAAAAAAATAAAAGCCTTTAGGTTGTCTAAAACTGAACTGCCCCCGGTCGTTAGATGTTAGGTCTAACAATCGGGGGTCAGTTTATTAACGACAAATCCAAAGGCTTTTTTTATTTGGTTAACGACTTAGCGTCCTACCGGATTTTCAAGGGTACCGATATCGCTGATGGTAATGGATACTTTATCATCGTCTGCCAGGAAGCGAGGCGGTGTAAAGCCCATGCCCACACCGGCAGGGGTACCGGTGGCAATTACGTCACCGGGCTCGAGAGTAATGGAGCGACTCAATGTAGATACCAAGGTGGGGATGTCAAAAATTAAATCCGCCGTTGAACCGGTTTGGCGTAACTCGTCATTAACGTACGTATGAATTTCAAATGTTTTCGGCTGCTTATCGCCGATGAGAATGGCCGGTCCCATGGGACAGAAGGTATCCAGGCTCTTGCCCAACAGCCATTGACTGTGACGCTTTTGCAAATCTCGCGCCGTTACATCGTTGACGATGGTATAGCCGAAGATGTGATCGTACACTTCGTCCGCCGGAATGTGGGAGGCGCGTTTACCGATGATGATAGCCAATTCGCCTTCGTAGTCTACCTGTGAGGTAGTATCTTCGTGCAGGCGAATCGTTTTGCCCGGGCCGATAACGCTGGTCGGCAGCTTGGAGAAGAAAATGGGATGCTCCGGTACGGCTGCCTTTTCACGATCGAATTCGGCAATGTGTTCATCGTAATTTTTGCCGACGCAAATTACATTTTTATTCATAGTCAGCGGGGCTTCCAAGGTTACCTCGCTTAGGCGATACGGCTCGGCAATCGGTGTTTCGCGATGCTTTTGCAAGGTGGACGCCAATTGCAGAATTCCTTCGTCGCCTTCACGGATAAGTTCATCCAAGGTTTCCGGGAGAAACGAGAAATACGCTTCCTCTAAATCGGCGGCTCCTAAAATCGTCTGTGTTTCGTCGTCGATGACGCCCCACTGACGAAAGCCGTTTGCGGTTGTAAAGGTAGCAACCTTCATACTTGTCAACTCCTCTTATTTTTCCAAAAGTTTAATTTTTTTCAGCAGCCACTTTTCGCAGCTTTTACGGTCGTTGAAAAAGCGCAAATCGCGTTCGTTCTTATAGTTAATGTAGAGACCGTAAATAAAAGGTACTACCGTATCCGGTGCCATGTTAAATTTATCAATGGCCAAATAGGTACCCGGTTCCGTTACTGTTTCTAATTCTTCGAATGGGATTTCTCTGATGCTGAATGCTTCTCCGTTGGCACGGCGTCTTGTTCTCTTAGGCACAAGACTGAAGGTCTTTTTCAGACCGTGTTCGTCAATGGTCAAGAAAACAGGAAGATCCGGGTCATAGTCAGCAATCAGCTTTACGAGTATGCTCTTTGCCTCCCGTAGGGTGATTTCTTTCTCATCGATTTGTTCTAATACTGACATAGTCCAATCCTTCTCTTTCTTTAAGATACATGTTTCTTTTGTACTGTTTATATTAGTGGATAAGGAAATTACATACCTAGCGGTATTATATTTCATATCATTAGTATAGCAGATGAGCGCGGTTAAACAAAGTATATTCAGTATATAAGTATATAAATTTTATAGGCAAACGTAGCCTAAGAAGAGTGAATATGTGTTATAATAGTACATCATATGTCGTATATGGCCACCGGCTGTAGACGATACTAAATGAAAAAACAGAGAGTTACGATTGGAGGGATTACCATGGGAAAACCGTTGGTTGTTGTACCGGGGTTGGTGCGTAAGGATGCCATTGCCTACTTAAGTGAACACGTAGAGGTAAGACAGTGGACGGAAAAGACGCCGATGCCACGGGAAACATTAAAGGAATGGCTCCGTGAAGCAGATGGACTTTGGAGTATTAATAATGTGTCCGTTGATGCGGACTTAGTGGCGGATGCGCCGAAGCTGAAGGTGATAGCCCAAGCTTCTGTTGGCTATGATAATGTTAAGGTGGATGATCTTACGGCTAAGGGAATTCCCTATGGCAATACACCGCATGTGTTGACGGAAACGGTGGCTGAGCTGGCCTTTACCTTAGTGGCGACAGCGCGTCGTCGCATACTGGAAAATATGGAGTTCGTTACATCCGGCCAGTGGGCACAGCGTCCGTCGAATATTAAGGGGCGTGATTTGAGTCGCACCACGCTAGGGATTATCGGTATGGGCAATATCGGTTTATCAATTTCCCGCCGGGCTCGTGCCTTCGGTATGACTGTTATTTACCATAATCGCCATCCTCGTAAGGACGATCATTTGTATATGATTGAATATCGTGATATGGACAGCCTGCTTCGGGACAGTGATGTGGTGCTGGTTGTGACGCCGCTTACGGAAGAAACGTATCACATGATGAATAGGGAAGCGTTCAAAAAAATGAAAAAGGATGCCTTGTTTGTTAATGTGGGACGCGGTAAAATTGTAGATACCGATGCATTGGTGGATGCCTTGAATGAAGGTGACATCGATTATGCTGCATTGGATGTAACCGATCCGGAACCGTTGCCGCCGGACCATCCGTTACTGAAGACCGGTAAGGTGTTGGTAGTACCGCACATCGGATCCTTTACGGACAGAACTCGTAAGGACATGGCCTTTTTAACGGCGGATAATATTATAAACGGCGTGCAGCAAAAACCGCTGAAAACATGTGTGAACGAAGAAATCAATTATAAGGAGTAAGGGCTTCGCCAAGGCGTGGCCGCATATAGGAGGAGATTACGGTTGGAAACGACAAATGAGGCAGTAAATTTTATTGAAGCCATCATCAACAAAGACAATGAAGAGGGGACGTACGGCAAGCGTGTACACACTCGTTTTCCGCCGGAGCCGAACGGCTATTTGCATATCGGCCATGCCAAATCGATTTGCTTGAACTTCGGTCTCGGTGTGACATATGGCGGGAAAACCAATTTGCGCTTTGATGATACCAATCCGGTGAAAGAAGATGTAGAATACGTACAGTCTATTGAAGAAGATGTAAAATGGTTGGGCTTCCAGTGGGATAAGGAGCCGTACTATGCATCCGATTATTTCGATAAGCTCTATGACTATGCGTGTGTGTTGATTAAAAAAGGCAAAGCCTATGTAGATGATCAGACACCGGAACAGATTAAGGCCAACCGCGGTGATTTTGCTACGCCGGGGACGGACAGCCCTTACCGTAATCGTTCGGTAGAGGAAAATCTCCGGTTGTTTGAAGAAATGAAGGCCGGCAAATATAAAGATGGCGAAAAGGTGTTGCGTGCTAAAATCGACATGGCATCACCGAATATTGTTATGCGCGATCCTGTATTATATCGTATTTTACATACCGAACATCATCGTACGGGAAATAAATGGTGCATTTATCCGATGTACGATTATGCGCATCCTGTAAGTGATGCTATCGAACGCATTACGCATTCCATCTGCACCTTGGAGTTTGAAGTGCATCGCCCGCTATATAATTGGGTATTGGAAGATTGGGACGATACGGAAAAACCACAGCAGATTGAATTCGCTCGTTTGAATATCACCAATATGGTTATGAGTAAGCGCAAGCTGCGTCAGTTGGTAGAACTCAAGCTGGTCAGCGGCTGGGATGATCCTCGTATGCCTACCATTTCTGGCTTGCGTCGTCGTGGCTATACGCCGGCGGCAATTCGTGATTTTTGTCAGCGTATCGGCGTGGCTAAAGCGGATAGCATCGTAGATGTAGCCCTTCTCGAATTCTGCATTCGCGAAGATTTAAAAATGAAAGCGCCGCGTCAGATGGCAGTTCTCGATCCGGTGAAGGTTGTTATTACCAACTATCCGGAAGGTCAGCAGGAAATGTTGACATTGGAAAACAATCCTGAAAATGAAGCTATGGGCAGTCGTGAAGTAAGCTTTAGCCGAGAAATATACATTGAACGGGCAGATTTTATGGAAGAACCGGTGAAGAAATTCTTCCGCCTGGCTCCGGGCAAGGAAGTCCGCTTGAAGGGTGCGTATATTATTAAGTGCGAAGATGTAGTGAAGGACGCAGATGGTGTCATCACGGAAATCCATTGCACGTATGATCCGGAAAGTCGCAGCGGTTCCGGTTGTCAGCGTAAAGTAAAAGGTACTTTACATTGGGTTGATGCCGCTACGGCAGTGGATATGGAAGTACGTCTATATGATTACTTGCTTACGAAGAGCGACGATGAAACGCCGGATAAAGACTTCTTAAAACAAATCAATCCAAATTCGCTTACGATTTGTCAGGCAAAAGGCGAACAGGCATTTGCTGCGACAAAGCCGGAAGACCACTTCCAGTTCTTGCGTCAAGGTTATTTTGTAACGGATAAGGACAGTACGGAAAATCATATTGTAATGAATCGTATTGTCGGTCTTCGCGATTCGTGGGCTAAGATGCAGAAAAAAGGATAAAAGGCGGGGAGTACATGATGAATTACAAAGCGTGGTGTTGTGCCGTGTTGTTGGCGGGAGCACTTACGGCAAGCAGTGTCCAGGCTGCGGGCTTGCGCACTGTGGAGTTATCGGCTAAGGACGTGCCTGCCGGTTTTACAGCGGGATCTACGGAAGGCAAGGCGTTATTTGTAGGTCGTACAGATATGACGGCAAGAGCAGCCTTTATGGATATGGGGCTGTTGAGTGCCCATTCGTTTCTGCTGAATTACAAGGATAACGATGTCGTTAAGTATGCGTGGATCGGCGATGTACGCCTTGGTGATCAGGGCTTGCAACGGCTTGGGGTTAACGGATCAATGCCGGTAATTTCAGCACAGGGCAAAGATTTGGAGGATAGCTCTTTGCCTGAAGTAGCGGCGGTAATAAATAGCGGCCGTGCCAATATTTTGGTGCCGTATACTGTAGTTGAGCCGTTAAAGGAAATAAAAAAGGGGCTATATACAGGTACCTTACAAGTGGCGACCAACGAAAAAGGAGTTACCTATAAAGAGGTATTGCATATGGTGGTATATGACAATATTTACTTCGGTCCAACCTTGCGTATCTTGGCAATTGCCGGTGACGATGATGCCCTGTTATGGCCTCAACTGAAACAGATGATGAATGTAACCAAGTGAGCGGCTACAAAGCGTCTCTAATAATATAAGAAAAGCGATAGCGCAGATAATGCGGTATCGCTTTTTATATAGACTGACATGTATCAAAAATGCATACCTCTATGCGATTAAGTAAATGAAAATAAATATCAATTATATTGACATAATTATGGTTTGGTTGTATGATTAAGCCAGAAGATGATTAGAAAATTATTGTTTTCCTAAAAATCTCATATGATAATAATATGAGATTAATTATCAGATAAATCCGGATTTACTAGTATGACAGGCCATGAGAGCAAGTGTTCTCCGAATATATGACGAAGGCAGGTAGATCATATGATAAACTTGGTAGAATATATTATCGGTTATCATTGTGCACCGGCAATACGGGGAATAAAGGTAGCAAACCTTGTGGCGATACCACGTAATGTAGATACAATGGTGGCATCTGTATTGTCTGACTATAATACACAATTTAATCCGAAGGGCTTGCATTTTTACGAGCTTTGTCATTGCAAAGAGCGGCGATTACTCTTGGTGTATCGCAAGAAGATGTTGGATGACTACTTGCGACAACCCGGTCATATGGCGTTTTTGAAGCGCTATGGCTATGATGCGAGGGAATCGCTAGAGGCATGGTTAGTGCGTTTGCGACGGCGTGTGGAAACAGAGGTTGATTTCCCTCACGAAATCGGCTTGTTTCTCGGCTATCCGTTGGTAGATGTAAAAGCCTTTATCGCCTCGAAAGGAAACGGCTATAAGCTGTGCGGTGAATGGAAAGTGTATGAAAATCAGGTGTCGGCAATGCGTTCGTTTTACTGCTTTCGCGTTTGTCGCGAGTTCTGTCATACAGAACTGTTAAATGGAAAGGCATTAGGCGCATTAGTTGCGGCCACTGCGTGCTAGTAATAAGGAGGTAACAACAATGATTGGTGTAATTTATTGGTCCGGTACAGGTAATACGGCTGCTATGGCGGAAGCGGTAGGCAAAGGAATTGCTGCAGCCGGTCAAGATGTAGTTGTAAAATCTGTTAGCGATGTAACGGTGGATGAAGCAGCCGCTTTTGATAAACTCGCATTAGGTTGTGCCGATATGGGTGCAGAGCAGTTGGAAGATATGGAATTCGAACCGTTCTACAACGAATTGGAAGGTAAACTTAGTGGTAAGAAGGTTGTGCTCTTCGGCTCCTATGGCTGGGGCGGTACATGGCTTGATGATTGGGCAGAACGCGTAAAAGCAGCCGGCGGTGAAATTGTTGCCGATAATGTAGCTATTTTAGGTGCACCTGATGACGATGGCAATGCGCAGTGCGAAGCTCAGGGCAAAGCATTGGCTGAAGCATAAAAGCATCGGACGCTGATATAAGAATAAACTGCAATGTGGATATATCATTAGCCATCGTATCGAGTTGTTAATGATAGAGTAATTATATTGTGTACATGTGTAAAACAGTATTAACTGTACAAGCACAATACAAAAATAAAATATACATATAAAATATAAAACCCCTGCGATGTGTGGAGATGGGATATACCGTAACCATACTTCGCAGGGGTTTTGTTTATCGTTATGTATTAAAGAATATATTTCGTGTACTATGACGCGATATATTCCAAGCAGCTTATGTTAAGGGGAGTAGTTGATTATATAGGCAGTTTATTCTAAGGAGAGTAGCCGCATACATAAATGGTGTAATATGTTTTATTTACTATGTTCCGCTACGAATTCACCGATGCGTTGTAAAGCGATGGCGATTGTTTCACGGGATGATGCATAGGAGCAACGAATTCGATTCTTGCCGCATACACCGAAGGCCGAGCCGGGGACAACGGCTACGTGCTTTGTAAGGAGTAGTTGTTCGGCAAATTCTTCATCACTAAGTCCGGTAGAAGAAATATCGGGGAACACGTAGAAGGCACCTTGCGGCACGGCTACCGGTAATCCCATTTTTTGGAAGCCGGTGACGATAAGTTCGCGGCGAGCCTTGTATTCATTGCGCATATCAATTACTGCATCATCACATTCGGTTAAGGCTGTAATCGCTCCGTGTTGAATCGGAGTAGCCGGCGCAACGATACTGTACTGATGAATTTTAATGGCCGCATCGATGACTTCGTGAGGGGCACACATAAAGCCGATACGTAATCCCGTCATAGCATAGGCTTTGGAGAAGCCGTTAAGGATGACGGTGCGCTCTTTCATACCGGGAAGAGACGCAATACTTACATGGGTGGTGTCATAGGTGAGTTCGGAATAAATTTCATCGCTTACAACAATAAGGTCGTGTTTCTTTACTACTTCTGCAATACCTTCTAAATCCTGACGCGTTAAAATAGCACCGGTAGGATTGCTGGGGTAGCCCATGAGAAGAACGCGTGTCTTCGGTGTAATGTGTTTTTCTAGCGCAGCCGGTGTCAATTTAAATCCTTCCTCCAGGGTAGTGGGAACCATGATGGGATTGGCTTGCATGAGATGAACCTCTGCCGGATAGGCCACGTAGGACGGATCGGGAATGAGTACATCGTCGCCGGGATTAACCAAGACGCGAAGTGCTAAATCGATGGCTTCGCTGGCACCGATGGTGAGCATCATTTCGTTTTCGATGTAGTCAACGCCGTAACGACTGTGGTACCAATGACGAATAGCCGTGCGCAACGGCAACAAACCGGCGTTGGCGGTATAATTCGTTTCCCGCCGTTCCAAGCTGGCAATACAACTGTCGATGACTTTAGCCGGTGGTGCATAGTCGGGTTCGCCGACGCAAAGAGAAATTACGTTATCAATGGACATAGCCATTTCCCAGAATTTGCGAATTCCCGAAGGGGGTAATGTTTGTGCTGTTGTTGAAAGTTTTGTAGTCCAATCCATGAAATTCACCTCGTTGTTTGTATTCGTTGACAGTGAGCACTGTCAACGGGGTAAAAATAGTTCTGTGTACAACAGTGTACCATAAAAAAACAATTACGGATAGAATTTCATTAGTCGCCGTGATGGACCGGAAAGTGTGATATAATAATGAATCATACCGCCGGAGATGTGGGCGGTCCTTAAGGAGTGATACCATGGATGCACTGGATACAGAGCGATTTACGGTTACATATCAAATAGAGGCCGATACCTATGAAGAGGCCAAGCAAATTGCGTGGAGCGTGCAGGTGGAACAGACCATCGAGTTTCTGTACGAGCGTTTGCAATCGGAATATATTCGCGACCATGTAGTGGGACGGCTCGTTTCTTTGGATGCGGTCGACAGCGGAGGGTATCGTGCGGTAATTTCCTATGCCGATGCGTTGACTGCCTATGAAGCGACACAATTTTTAAATGTAGTGTTCGGGAATTCTTCATTGCAGCCTCATATATGGGTAGTAGATATACATATATCGGAAGGATTGGCAAAGGCTTTTGGAGGTCCTCGCTTTGGCTTGGACGGACTGCGTAGGTTGTGCCATACGCCGCGACGGGCTTTGATGCAGGCGGTTATCAAACCGATGGGGACACCAACGGATGAGTTGGCCTCTATGTGTCGGGCGTATGCATTGGGCGGAGCCGATGTGATTAAGGATGATCATGGAATTACCAATCAAAGCTTTGCGCCTTTCAAGGAACGGGTGAAGCGTTGCGCAGCGGTAGTGCATGAAGCCAATGCCAAGTCCGGAGGTCATACATTATATGCGGCGAATGTATCGGCTGATGGTGAAGCCGTATTGGAGCGTGCGCATTTTGCTAAGGAAGCCGGCGCAACGGCGTTGATGGTGGCACCGGCCCTGACGGGATTCGGTTGGTTGCAACGATTGGCGAAGGATGAAAGCTTAGGGTTGCCGTTGATTGTGCATCCGGCGATGATGGGGGGCTTTGCATTGCCCGGTACGTCAGGCATTGCGGATTATTTGTGGATTGGATTTTTGCCGCGTCTCTTCGGTGGTGATATGCCCATTTTTGTATCGTATGGCGGACGCTTTACTTTTACGGCAGAGCAGTGTAAACGAATTCATGAATATATCAGCCGACCGATGCCGGGGTTGCGGGCAGCCTGTCCTTCCCCCGGGGGCGGCGTGACGGAAGCACGTTTGCCGGAGCTGTTGCAACTATACGGTAACGATACCATGTTTTTAGTAGGCGGCGATATGTTTCGACGAGGCAATGATTTGGAAAGCAACATGCGCTTCTTTGTGGATATGTTGGAACAACTCAGTGTGTGATGTGATGTATCGCATACAAACAGTTTAGACGTGTAAAGCCAATACACAAGTAAGGCAAATACATAAGCAAAGCAAACATACAAGCAAAGCAGATACATGCCGTTGTTAAGGAAAAACATAAAAATACATAATTAGTATTAAAGGATGGATGAGAGAAGGAGAAGATATGACGGAAGAATTGGAGGCTAAAGTAGCAAAACTGCTGGACAGCTTACGTTCTATGGGAAGTGCTGTGGTCGCTTTTTCCGGCGGTGTAGATAGTACATTTTTAGCGGCTGCAGCCAAACGGGCATTGGGGGATAAGGCCCGAGCATTTACTGTTAGCTCACCGACGTTGCCGAGACGAGAAATCGAGGACGCCAAGCGGTTTGCAGCGATGATTGGAATTGACCATACAATCGTGGAAATTGATGAACTGGCTATGCCGGATTTTGTACGCAATGACTCACAGCGTTGCTATTATTGTAAAAAGAATAGATTTTCGCAATTGATTGATTGGGCGCACCGCGAGGGAATCAATGAAGTACTCGATGGTGGCAACCTCGATGACACCAAGGACTACCGACCGGGTATGCGAGCCTTGGAAGAACTCGAGGTGGTGCGAAGTCCGCTTCTTGAAGTCGGCTTTACTAAGGCGGATATCAGAGCGGTCGCCAAGGCGTGGGGGCTTGAGGTATGGGATAAGCCCAGCTCTCCTTGCTTGGCCACGCGGATACCGTACGATCATGTGATTACACGGGAAGCGCTATCTATGATTGATGCAGGAGAAAATTACCTGCGTCGTTTCCTTGACGAGCCGTTTCGTGTGCGTTACCATGATGGTATGGCACGTATAGAAGTGAGCGAAGCGGAATTTGTAAAATTTACCGATTCTGCTTGGCGCAAACAGGTGCAAGAAGAATTTGATCATATAGGTTTTATATATGTTAGTGTGGACATTAAGGGTTTTAAGAGCGGCAATCTTAATCGACAGATTACCGAGTAGGAGGCTATCGTGGATTGGCATAGAATTCGATCACAACAAGATGCTGATGAATTAATGAAGGTATTCAACGGATTTAGGAACTGTGTGTTAACAGAGCTCGACTATTTGAGTGGTGCCTATGTGCAACCGGCGTTGGCTATGTATCCGATCAATGCTAAGCGACGGGTACGCATGGTATTTCAGCGCCAAGATAAAAACTTGCCGGCCATTGAACTAGTATTTTGTGATACCAGTCGTTTAAACTTGGTACCGATTAGAACAAATTGTACGGCTGAAATTACCGGCGCCGTATTGGCTTACCAAGGAGGACGTCTGTATTGGGCAGACCGCGATGATTTTGTGATTGATAACATCAATAAAGACCCGGCAGTAAATCAGGCGACGTGGATTGAAGCAAAACGTGCGCAGTGGCGCGTTCTTAAAGACCATCTCGGCGCAGGCCATGTATATGAAGTAACAAAATAGGCAGATAAACGACGGGGTTGTCGAAGGCAATCCCGTTTTTTAGTCATAGAAAGGATGAGATGACACACCGTGGGGAAAGGAAATACGACAGCCTTTCAAGTGCATGTGTTGGCCAGTGGCAGTAAAGGCAATGCAACAGTAGTGGCTTATAAAAATACGTCTATCCTCATCGATGCCGGTATCAGTGCACGGCGAATTACGCAGGGAATGAAGGCACTGGGCTTGGATGCGGCTAAGCTGGCAGGTATTTTTATTACGCATGAGCATTCGGATCATATTGCAGGATTGTTGCAAATGGTCAAGCAATATGATGTGCCGGTGTTGACAAGGGAAGGGACTATGAAGGCACTTATTGGCAAACGGGTTGCCGGCTATCAGTCATTTACCGTTTTGACAAAGGCGAATATTACTGTCGGTGATATTTCGGTAGAGACGTTCAAGACAAAGCATGATGCAGTTGACTCTATGGGCATAAGCTGCTACGGCGGCTCCCATAAAATGACGTTAATGACTGACACGGGTACGATTGACGATAGAATGTTGCGGGCAATGGATGAAAGTGACATGTTGGTGCTGGAAGCAAATTATGATCCGCAAATGCTGCGATACGGACCGTATCCGCCGGATTTAAAGCGCCGTGTTGCCGGTGAATACGGACACTTGAGCAATGAAAGTGCGGCGCAAGCATTACTTATGATGAAACGCCCCGACAATTTACAAGTAATCTTGGCGCATCGTTCGGAAAAAAATAATGCCGTACCGGTGGTGAACGATACAGTGCATCGACTTACCGGTGAAGTTGGATTGATTGAAGGGAAAGACTTTAGGCTACAACACGGACAACCGAAGGAATGTGTAAGTATGGTCGGACAGGAGGCTTGAGGCGATGGACGGAAAGAAAAAAAATATTTTTATATTGATGGCAATTATTTTTGTTTTAGTTGGTGGAATCGGTGGCTACTTAACACATGAGTGGGCTGTGCCAACGACGCCGACTACGACGGCAAGTGACACCAAGGAGGAAACATCGGTACCTCTTACACCGGCGCGGGATACAGCCATTGTAAAAGCCGTTAAGAAGGCAGGCCCGGCAGTTGTAGGGATTACGACGCGAGTTTACAACCGTGATATTTTTAATCGACAAGTATTAGTCGGTGAAGGCGTGGGATCCGGTGTTATTTTTGATAAAAAAGGATATATAGTGACAAACTATCACGTTGTGGCACAAGCGACGGATAAAAAGGTAACGGTATCGCTCAGCGACGGAACATCGGTAGACGGTGCGGTCATCGGCGTAGATCCTACGACGGATTTGGCAGTTGTTAAAATCGATGGCAACGAGAATTTGCCGGTAGCCGAATTCGGCGATTCCGACAGCTTACAGGTAGGTGAGCCGGCCATTGCCATCGGCAATCCATTGGGGCTAGAATTCCAAGGAACCGTTACGGCTGGCGTTATTAGCGCGCTGCATCGCACGCTGGATATGGAATCACAGCGCTTTCCTCTCATTCAGACGGACGCAGCTATTAACCCCGGTAACTCCGGAGGGGCATTGGTTGATGCTGATGGAAAGGTCGTAGGCATTAACAGTGAAAAAATTGCGCATACCGGTGTAGAAGGCATGGGCTTTGCTATTCCGATTAATGAAGCTAAGACGATTGTTGATGAATTAATCAAAAATGGCTATGTGACTCGTCCGTACTTGGGGCTTGGCCTATTGGACAAAGAAGCGGCCGCTAAATATGGTGTCAAATTAAATGTCGATGGTTTGTATGTAGCACGTGTATACGATAATGGTCCCGGTGTGGATTCGGGCATTAGACAAGGCGATTTTATTACGGCTGTTGACGGTAAGGCAGTCAATACAATGATGGCTATGAAGCAGCTGTTGGATGCGCATAAGCCGGGGGATACAGTGCAGCTCACGGTGCAACGGGGACAGGGCACAACGGTGCTTGATATTACCTTAGGCAAAATGCCAGCGCCGGAAGCGTAAGGAGGTATCATGAAATTTTCTATACTTACCATAGGCAAACTAAAGGAAGCCTATTTACGCGATGGAGTGGCAGAATTTGTTAAGCGCCTGCGCCCGTACGGCGGAGTTACGATTACAGAATTGAATGAAAGTAAAATCGGCGATAAACCCAGCGATGCAGATCGTCAACACGTGGTCGAAGAGGAAGGCGAACGCCTTTTAAAATTGGTGAATGACAGGAGTTGGCTTGTAGTACTGGATGTATATGGCAAGACTATGTCATCGGAAGCTATAGCAGCGAAAGTGGCGGAGCTGGAGCTCGATGGTATCAGCGAGATGACCTTTGTCATCGGGGGCGCCTTCGGAGTATCGGAGAAGCTGCGAAATGCTGCGCGGCTTCGGCTGTCGTTCAGTCCAATGACATTTACCCATCAAATGGTGCGACTGTTGCTGGTGGAACAATTGTATCGGGCATGTAAAATTAATCGTGGCGAACCATATCATTGGTAATATAATACAGAGGAGTGGAAACCGTGACAGAGGATATTATTTTATTGAAACAGCCGGCATTACTATGGTCTGTGGAAACCATGTCTCCCGATGAAGCGTATCGGCGTGACATTGACGAGGTGCGAATGCGCTTGCAGCAAATGGCGCAGCAAATAGCGTTGCAGCACACTTCGTTGACGACAAAAGCAGAAACAATATATGGTAATGAACACATAAAAGAACGTTTACTTACGATTGGCTATTCTGTAGAGGCTATTACATCGTATTGTGAGCTTTTATGCAGTTCGTTGCAGACCTATAAAGAAGCGTCATCCATGCTGAGCTTGCTTCGGGACAGTCAGCCAACGTATGCAGAGCATCAGCTGAACTCATTGTTGGAACAAAATAGAGAATTTAATTCACTGCTTACCGATTTAAATTATTATGTCGTCTTGGTAGTCAATGCGTTGGTTACCGAGAATCGTTCGTTGGAGAACTTGATGCACAGCAGAATGGATGATACAACCGATCATGAGCAAGTAAACAATGAATATAAAGATTTTATTCGTCGCGGCTTAGAACTTAATAAATCCTTGGATAAAAGGATTATGTATATTGATAGTCTGCTACGGGATATCCGGAAGCAAATGGCGGCCTCTCAAGTAAGTCGTTTAGAGGCACAGGTAGCGGAACGGCGCCGTAAAATCAACGAGCAACGATATCAAGCGAAAGTAGAAGATGTCCGTGATTATGAAGATTTGGAAGGTCAATATCGTCATAAATATGATGAAGAGGGAAATCTCATCGGTACGGAAGAAGGCGGAAGCGGCGGAAATCGTCAGGGTATTAAGGCTATTATTATTGCGATAGCACTGGTAGCTATCGTTCTTGTTGCGCATTACTTTATTACGTTGTAATGCGAAGTGATATATAGCAGGAAAAATAAGATATAGAGTAAATAAAAGGAATTTGGCGTAGGTGTGTCAAACTATAACAATATAGGACGATTAAATTACATATTTGGCTAGGTCCCAATAGAATCAAATTGAGAGGGTGACAACTATGAAAGTTAGTGAAGTAATGAATAAGTATCCTACTATTATAAGTCGTGATGGCACCATTAACGAAGCGGCACAGTTGTTAGTGAAACATAATTTAACAGCTATTTCCGTTGTGGATGCACACAATAAACTGGAAGGTATTATTACCGAAGGCGATTTGTTGTATAAAAAAGTACGGCCTCATGCACCGCATTATGTGAATGTACTGGGAGCAAGTATTTACTACAGCGGTATCGGCGAATACAACGCACAGTTTAAAAAGTTGTTGGCTACCCACGTAGCAGAATTAATGACAAAGGATGTTATTACCTGTCATCCGGAAACGGAAGTAGAAGAGGTAGTCGGTGTAATGTTGGAAAAACATTTGAAATCCGTACCGGTTGTTGATGAAGACAACTGCCTGCAAGGGGTAATCACGCGTCATGATATTATGAGACTGATTGCCGATGGAGAAGTATAAGTATAAGTGAATGTGAGGTGGGGATGCATATTGAAAGGGAAAGTAAAAATGAAGAAGACAATTTTATATGATGATTCTGAACTCTTGAAATGACTTTTGTAATCTATGCTTTGGACAGTTTAATTGTAAATTCTATATCTATTGCTTAAAATTACTTTTTTTGTTTTGTAGTTAAGAAGATTACCTAAGTTATTATTATATTCATAAGATGTAGGTTTTTATGATAATAGCTGATTTTAGGTTATTCGTAATAAAATTTAAAGGAGAAGTGTACTTTATGAATAAAATATTTAAAGTGGTTTGGAGTCAAGTGAAGGGATGTTTTGTAGTTATTAATGAATTTGGAAAAACGCATCAATCTAAATCAAAGCGCATAGCCAAAAAAGGGCTGTATAGAGGTGTATTGGGAGCATGTATCTTGGGGATTATTTCTAGTAGTCCTGTATTTGCTGTTACTGGGGGGAATGAAACTATTAAGTTTCAGGACGGAGAAGGAACGGTGGTAGGTAATGCTACGGCGCAAGGTAACTCCAATACGGTGGCCATTGGTAAAGAATCTACAGCAAAAGGTGGGTCATCTGTTGCCATAGGTGGGGGAAAAACCGATGGAAAAGGAGCCTCTGATGAGGATCAAGGGACAGGCCAAGGACAGGTGGCTATAGGTTGGAGTACAGCGGTCAATGGAACGGGTGTAGTTGCTATCGGTAATTCAGGGGCTTCAGGCAGAGGTGCTGTTGCTTTAGGCAATAAATCGTCAGCCTCGGAGGAGGGATCTGTGGCTATCGGAAATCATTCGACCGCACTGGGGACAAATTCTGTGGCTATTGGTGGTGGAAGTGCTAATGGAGTAGGTGCTATTTCTATAGGAGCAGATAGTTCATCTACCTATAATGGTGCTATAACTTTGGGGAGAAACTCAGAAGCAACAAACCAGGATGCCATCGCTTTGGGGGCAGGTTCGGCAGTCGGTTCTGTAGGTGGTTTTGCTGTATCGGGAGGATATGTTGGTACGAGTGATTACTATGGCATTGCTATAGGAGCAGGTGCATCTGTTGATGGTGGACATAATAATATTGGGGGGGGGATTGCGCTAGGAAAGGATGCGAAGGTAACAGCAGAAGGTAGCGTAGCATTGGGATATGGCTCGGAAGCTGGAGCTGCCAACCAAAATGAAACGGCAAAGTCATGGGAGATAACAATAGGGAATGAGAAAACAACATATTCTTTTGCCGGTTATTATAAACAACAACAATATGTGATTGGTAATGGGGTTGTCAGTGTTGGGGCAAAAGGTGCAGAACGAATGATTACTAATGTAGCAGCCGGTAATCTTTCTCCTGAATCGACGGATGTAGTGAACGGATCGCAGTTATATGCAGTCACTGATGCTGTGAAAAAAATAGGAAAAGTAGCTGGTGCTAAGACGACACTCACAGAAACGAGTGATGGGGCAATCACTGTAAGCAAGAGCACAGAAGACGGTCATGATAACTATGACATTACGTTCAATGCAGATAAAGTAGCAGAAGCTACGAACCTTAGCTATAAAGCGAGTGGGGATACTGCATCGAAAACAGTAAGCTTGTCTAAGGGACTCACTTTCGCGGCAGGGACAAACCTGACGGCGACATCCGGTGCGGACGGCGTTATTACGTATGACTTGAAGAAGACGCTTACAGGAATCACGAGTATTAGTAATGGTAGCAATGGAGCGACCATTACATTAAGCGATGATGCTGTGACGCTGAATAATAAGCCACTTAAGGGCGTAGCGACTGGAACAGACGCTACTGATGCCGTTAATAAGAGACAATTAGACAGTGCCATTGAGACGATTACGGGAAATAATGGTGCCCTGAGTAATACCATTAC
>NZ_AUAN01000011.1 GCF_000428745.1 Veillonella magna DSM 19857 | reverse complement strand
GAGGTATCACTATGGACTACACTAATCATAACACATCATTGCGTACAAACAAACACCTTTCGTATGAAGAACGTTTCTACATTGAAAAGCAGCTGCAGGCTAATGTCCCGAAATCAGCCATTGCCAAAGCACTTGGTCGTTCTAGAACAACGATTCATACTGAAATCAAACGTGGCACCGTAGTACAAATCAAGCAAGGTACATCAGTACTCATGTACTTGGCCGATCGTGGTCAGGGCAGTTATGAAGCATCTAGAAAAGGTTCTTTCAATACCTTGAAGGCCGGTGCTATTGAAGCATTCTTGGCTACCGTATACCACGAGAGGCATTCCTTGACGAAATTAGAAAGCTAACGGATGTAACGAGTGTTCAATTTCATATTGCAATTTAGAATTTTATTTCTAATTTTATTAACTTATACCTTCCACCATCTCTAAAGCTCTCTGTCATGTAAAGTTCCATGTACGTAAAATTACTACTTGAAAAAATAAACTATCAACTCCTTTTCTCCCTGCTATTTTATTAAGATACTTATAAAACAGCGGCCCCCTCTGATATCTTTTACAGATTCAGAGTAGAGCCGCTCTTTTTATAAGCTTACTAACTATCAAACCCTACTTTACGTATTTAAGTATGCTTCCTCTACGTAACGAACCGCACTGAGCGCTGCAATCTGTCCTTCGCCTACCGCCTTCGCTACCTGTAGTGGCTGTCCAGTCATGTCACCTACCGCATACAGTCCCACAATATTTGTTTCCATGCCACGGCCTACCGACACTGCTCCATTAGACATACCCAAGCCCTCTACTAATTTATCAGGAGGATCTGCTTCGCGGAGAATAAATACTCCATCAACAGATAAACGCCCCTTCTTTGTTTCAATAGCTTCTACTTTTTTCTCGCCTATAATAGCATGCCATGGATCGCCAAGATGAAGTGTACAATTTGCCGGAATAATGATTTCCTGCAAAGCTCGTCCTGTCGCTACATCAAATGTATACTTCTTTGTATCTACTCCAGTACCTCCATTTTGATTCTCTAATTTTTTACGAACTAGTACAGCCACTTCACCTACAGGGTATATATGTATAGTACTAGCTAGTTCTGATAGATATTGCACACTACTCCATTCAGCTTTTGAACTTATATGAATAGCAATTTCTTTGTCTTTAAAAAAATTACCATCACAAACGGCGCAATAACTGACACCGCGCCCCAACAGCCGGCTCTCTCCAGCAATCGGTCTACTCACCGGCACGCCCGTAGCTAAAATGACAGACTTTGCTTGATACACTTCGTCAGCGGCCATCAGGACAAAAGGACGACCTGGAAATACACTTTGAATGCGCTTCTTTACAATCACCGGCTCAAGATTACACACCTGCGCTTGTAAATTATCCATAAATACTTCACCGCTCACCGTTGGCAAACCCGGATAATTATCTATGCGCGGGGCACGCCGTAATTTATCACTAAAATTTGCTCCTTCAAAAACGACGACGGACTGCCCCCTTACTCTGGCTGTCAGTGCGGCCGACAATCCTGCCGGACCTCCTCCTACAATTGCTACATCATAAATCATATAATTCTTTTACTCTTGTATACCTTCTAACTATTACAAACTACATTTACAAAATTACACTATTTCTGTGGCAAATGAAATTTGAAACCTTGTGCTTCTGCTTGCTCGATAAGATGTTGACGGCTTAATTGCGGATTCTGTAATTTCTTTGCAATTTGTAATGTAAAGGAATCCATCCGACGATTAGCATCACGCAAATCATAATACTCAGTCATCTCTTCATCGTAATCTTCCATCAATTCTAAATAATTATCAAACACGTGATATGTGTCGTCAAACACATTGGCTTCTCGTGCCATACGCGGTTTAAGCTGAGGCTTTTGATCCGGTACACCCAAACCAAGACCTACTACGGGGAAAGTAAACTCCGGCAAATCTAACAGTTCAATCATCTTTGGCACATCATTAAGAATACTGCCTAAATACACGGTACCAAAGCCGGCCAACTCAGCAGCACCTACCATATTTTGAGCCGCTAAACAAGCATCGGTCCACCCCTGGAAAAAGCGATCACTATCACATTCCGCATCATTGAATACGCCTTGTTCACGAGCAATACATGAATTTCGATATACGTCAATAATAAAAATGAATAATTCAGGCATACGCGCTACATATGGCTGTGTACAAACTTCTGCAATTTTAGCCTTAAGCTCCGGATTCACAATGCGAATAATGCTAAAGCTTTGCATTCCTTGGCTACTAGCGGTTCGCTTCGCCACATCTAACAATATACTTAATTGCTGCGGAGGAATCGGGCTCGACTTAAATTCACGTATACTTTTATGATTTAATAAAATGTCAATAGGATTCATAGAATGACCTCCCAAATCTGTTATATAGACAATTTTTAAATTATATAGACAATCTTTAATCTAAGAGTATTGTAACACAGACCTAAATAAATGCAAAAGTTATCCTACAAGTGTACATTTTCTTATATATTCTGATTCATACAGGCATTTTTAATTAATTTGTTTCCTCTGCAAGGAAAAATTATTCATGTGTCCTTCACAGAATGATGATATGCTATTATTATAATATGTAATGTACTATCAGTTGTGAGGAGGAATTGTAATGACAATCACAAAAAAATTAGCAGCCAAAGCACTTCTTGTTGCCACATTAGCTACAACAACTTTTGGCGGTGCTTCGTTAGCCGCCGCTCCAGCCGGACAGGACGTACCTGAAATCCAAGTGAGCGGTACAGCAACCCGCTCGCTGGCTCCTAGCTATGCAATGCTCACATTGGGAATTACTTCGCAAGACGCTTCGGTGAATACGGCCAAAAATGCCAACGACCGTGTCATGAGTGACTTGATTTCTCGCCTAACTGCCATGGGTATTACTAAAAATAACATTCAAACTTCCAACATTTCTATTAATCCCAATTACGACTATAACGCCAACAATACCCGTAACCGCAATACTATTACCGGCTATACTGTATCCAACACGGTAAATGTAAAAATTACGGACATCAACAAAGTAGGCAAAGTGATTGATGCCGCTGTAGCTAGCGGTGCTACCAATGTCAACTCTCTCAATTTTGAAAATGATGTAACCCAAGCATTAAACGATCAGCTTACTACGGAAGCCATCAAGAATGCGCACCATCAAGCCGAAATTATTGCTGCCGCTCTTGGACGTTCTGTAGGTGGAGTAAAAAACGTATCTATCAGTGGCACACAAAGCTATGAAATGGACAACCTTCCGCGCATGTATAAACTAGCTGCCTCGATGAGTACCGCAACTCCTGTTGAAGGCGGATCTACGACCGTAACCAAAAATGCATCAATTACGTTCTATCTTCAGTAACACTATAAATTAAATTTCAAAAGGCCCTTCCGAACTGAATCCCTTTCGTTAGACACATTTGGGGTTCAGTACATCGGGGCCTTTTTTATTATAAAAAAGATGGCTCCCATCGCAGGAACCATCTTAAATACCTCTATACTTCTTCCGGTACAACACCTACATGGACTGCCACAATACCGCCGGTCAGTTCATAATAGGTGGCTTCTTTATATCCGGCTTTTTCAAACATAGTCAACACCTGCGACTGGTGAGGATATCTCCGCAACGATTCCGGCAACCACGCATACGATGAATTATCCTTACTCAATTTACCCAATACAGGCAGAATATGTTCAAAATATAGATAATACAGTTGCTTGAATCCAAACGCAGTTGGCTTTGCCAATTCCAACGTGACAACACGCCCGCCCGGCTTAACCACACGTTTCATTTCCTTTAGTGCCTGCATAACATCCGGTACATTACGCAAAGCAAACGCGCTCATAGCACAATCGAAGGAATCTTTATGGTAAGGCAAACTCATCGCATCACCTTCTACCAAATTTACACGATCCAAAAGCCCTGCTTTTGCTAAACGCTGCTCGCCATGTTGTAACATTTCCGGACTAAAATCCAGTGCTTCCACTGATAGCGTCGGCTCTTGACGCAACGCTTCCTTGGTCAACATGCCCGTTCCGCAAGCCACATCAAGCAAGCGGTTTCCCGGCTGTAGCCCCAACTGCTTCACCGCAAAACGGCGCCAGTATGCATCTTGATGAAAACTTAAAATTGTATTCATTATATCGTAATGTTTCGCAACATTTGAAAAAACACCCTGCACAAAAGCTTCCTTATCCGAATAAGAAGTAAACTTACGTGCCGATAGTTCTCGTTCCACCTTCATAGTAAACCTGCTTTCCAATCAACCTAACCATGTTCACAAAGAACAGGCTTGTTTCCTCACGACAAGCTGTCCCTCGTTCTGTTCCCTATATTATAATTCATGACTATTATTTCTGCTAGTATTCATACAAAAAAATTTTTATATTTGGCTATGTCACAACAAACAGTTGATAAATAGCCATTTTTATAGGGGAGTATCAGAACTCCCCTACAAACTGTTATTTGCAGTTATCTATACTCATTTGGAATTTCGATATGAAATGTCTCACACAGTAACTTCACATCATGTGCATCATTTTCATCAAACTCGTATCCCAGATGGAACATTACTTGACTATATGGTTCAATACAGGAAACCTCTATTTCCTCAATTCTTCCTTTACCCGAAAAAGTTTCTACCGGAAAACAATCCCCATCATAAAGAATTTCACCTTCGTCCGTATATTCAAAACAATGCAAATCAATAATTCTGTTTTTCAAATCTTCCCATACAGTATGGTTCAATGTTGTATATTCCATCTTAATCTCATAAAAGCCATTAGCTTTCATTATTTCTATAAAGTTCTGATAATCGTTCTTTTCTACAAAAATGTCAATATCATTATGGGCTCTTGACTGATATCCAAGAAGAGCATCTACACCCCAGCCACCATCAAGAAAGACTTTAATCTCCGCATCTATTGCAAATTGAAGAATCTGTTTTACATCTGTTATATTGACCATCTTATCATCTCCACAAATTCTAATTAGGCGACCAGAGGAACTGCTGGTCTGTTTGATAAATCTCTGCATTTAGCAGTTTTCAATGTTGCCAAAACAAAAGTTAAGAAGATGTTCCTTTTCTCCATGTCGCTTTCTTTGGCGTAATTTACAAGGTTATTCCACACAAGATAGTTGTTCAGATACTTGGTAGAAACACCGTTAAAGCCACGCATAAACCTCTTTAGCTGGCTATGGTAGCTATTGATATGTTGGATATTATAAATGCCTTTCTTGGCTTTGCCAGTCTTTAACTGCACAAGGTCAATACCATTGGCATTTGTAAATCTCACATAGGAGTTCATCTTGTCCGTAACAAGAGTGGAATTGGTCTTAATCCTACCATCATAAATATGATGTAAATCTCTTGTAGAAACTCTACCAGTATTCGTAATCTTGGAGATAGACAAGCCATTCCTATTAACCGCACAAGGAACACATACCTTTTCTTGGGACAAGCCTCTGATATGTGTAGAATGACCACGCTTATGAGCCTTGCGTGGCATAGCAAATGTCTTACTCTTGCTATGATTGCCCTTGTACGAGATGGCGAAAAAAGTTTCGTCAGCCTCAATAATGCCGTCAAGGGTAACATCGTCTGCCATATTCTGAAGTGCATCCAAAATCTTGTGTCTCCAAAGGAATGCGGTGTTTCTGTGAATCCCACAAGCAACAGCAGTCTTACGAATGGATAAGCCATTCATCATACAATCAATGTACTGCTCCCACACGGACAAGTCTTTTCTTGTACCAGACACAATGGAGTTCGTAGCAATCACGAAGGACTTGCCACAATCCTTACATACATATCGCTGTGTGCCATCTTTACGATGACCATTGCGAACCACATGGATACAGCCACAAAGAGGGCATACACGACCATTTGCAAAGCGTTCCTTTGCTACGAAATCTTCAATATTCAAAGACTTTACAAAGGCAGGACTTAAAAGCATTGTTTTAAGGCTTTCCTGCTCTGCGACAGTCAACTTACCGATAATATCTAATGCGTCTTTGATAGTAGGCATATCCAATTACCTCCTTCGGTGGTACTGTTTCTTACTATTATTATACGCTATTTCTCGTCAAAAATCAACCATTTGTTGTGACAGAGCCTTATATTTTAAAAATTCAATTTTTTCAAATTCCCCCTTGCCAATATTTCTTATCCGTTTTATAATGACATATGTCCTCACAGAGTAGAACTTGATAATGTATTGTATTCATGTAGTATGTGTAGAACAGAGGAGTGATTAGTATGAAAGCATTTTTACAAAAGCTCAATCGCATGAGCTTGATTAAGCAAATTATCATCGGCTTAATCATAGGTATCGCAGCCGCATTATTTGCACCTGAGGTGGCTGTTGAGTTATCGCTGTTAGGTGTTATCTTTGTAGGTGCTTTAAAAGGGATTGCACCTGTATTAGTCTTTTTCTTGGTTGTCGCTGCTGTAAGTAAACATCGCGCCGGACAAAAAACGGGGATGCGACATATTTTATTCATGTATGTATTAGGCACATTCTTATCTGCCGCTGTAGCCGTAATCGCAAGCTTTACCTTCCCCACCGTATTACATTTAGCAGAAGCAGCAGGCGATGCAAAACCTCCGGAAGGGATTGCCGAAGTATTGATAACCGTATTGAAGAACGTAGTCGATAATCCGGTTCATGCCTTAATGACAGGTAATTACATCGGGATTCTCGGTTGGGCCGTGCTCTTTGGTCTAGCTTTACGCGGTGTTGCCGATGATACTAAAGAAATGGTATCCCATATTTCCGAAGCTGTTACTAAAGTAGTTCAATGGGTAATTCGTTTAGCTCCTTTTGGTATTATGGGGCTCGTGGCCGAATCTATTGCTACCAATGGTATTGAAGCCTTAATCGGTTATGCTAAACTGTTGGGTGTACTCTTAGGTAGTATGTTCTTTGTAGCTTTAATCGTAAATCCTATTATTGTATTCACGTATTTAAAACGCAATCCATATCCGCTGGTATTCAAATGTCTGCGTGAATCCGGTATTACCGCCTTCTTCACTCGCAGCTCTGCTGCTAATATTCCTGTAAATATGGACCTTGCCAAACGTCTCGGTGTTAACCCTGATACGTATTCTATTTCTATTCCGTTGGGTGCCACGATTAATATGGGCGGCGCGGCTATTACTATTACGATCATGACGTTAGCTGCTGTAAATACGTTACATATCCAAGTGGATATTGCCACCGCAATTTTATTAAGCGTTATTGCCACTATCGGTGCTTGCGGAGCATCCGGTGTCGCCGGAGGATCCTTGCTACTAATCCCGCTCGCTTGCAGCTTATTCGGCATTAATAATGATATTGCCATGCAAGTAGTTGGCGTTGGTTTCATTATCGGTGTATTGCAAGACTCTACCGAAACAGCACTTAACTCCTCCACCGATATTCTCTTCACGGCCGCTGCCGACTTTTCTCGCAACGGATATCCGGAAGATATCAATGCTGTAAAAATGAATGTATCCCGTAATGCATAAGAGTATATCAACATATACGCTCTCATTACAAAACTATCTACTTAAGATTTAATACACAACAAAAAAATTCACATATTACATACGAAAAGACCTTGTAACGATAATTACACATCGTTACAAGGTCTTCTTTTTTAGACATCTCAGTTATTACTCATGAATTCGCTCTTCGCCAATATAACTATGTTCAGCATTAATCGTTACATGATAGTACGGATTCATTGCTTCTAATATTCTCTTAATGGATTGACTTATTTCATCCTTACGTTGCTTTTCCGTATACGGCACAACCATATCAAATAACACATTCAGATGATCATCCGATTCAATAGCACGTAAGTCATGAATACTGATACGATCATCATACGCCTTCACCACACTGCGAATTTGTTCATAAATAGCCATAGTTTGTTCATCACGTAACAGAGGATCCATATGAATAGTTAATTTTAAATGTAATTCTTCCAATGCCTTTCGTTCTATATGATCAATCATATTATGGCTCTTAATGATATCTTGATTAGCATCCACTTCTACATGAATACTGGCAAATTCATGCCCCGGACCATAATCATGAATCATCAAATCATGAACGCCTAATACTCCATCAAAGCTTTGTACAAAATCAGCAATTTCACGAACTCGTTCCGGTGTCGGTTCATTACCGAGCAAACGACTTGTAGATTCTTTAAATACATGATAGCCGGCACGACCAATCATCAATGCTACGATAGCTCCCAGATATCCATCAATAGGATATTCTAGAAAACTGCCTGCCAGCAAACCGATCGTAATTCCCGCTGTAGCCCATACATCGGATAAGCATTCCAATGCATTAGCCCGTAAGATTGGGGAATCAATTCTGTTTCCCATATACTTAAGAAAAGAAGCCAACCATATTTTTAATCCCATAGCTACAAGCATAACAATAATGGCTACTGCCGATACATCAACAATTTCCGGATGCATGATACGATTGACGGCTTCAATCATCAACTGAATGGCTAATACAAACAGAATGATAGAAAATCCGATAGAGAATAAATACTCCATCCTGCCATGCCCGTACGGATGCTCTTGATCCGGCTTTTTCGCAGCCAAGCGAAAGCTTAAAAACGATATAGCCGAACCACCGGCATCCGCCACATTATGAATACCATCGCTGATCATAGCAATAGATCCAATGAGCCAGCCAACAATCAACTCACCTAGGCACACTAATAAATTAACAATCACCCCGGTGATACTGGCTACATTACCATACTGAGTGCGAACACTTGGCACCTTTATCATATCGTGATTCTTTATAAACTGCTCAATCAAAAATTCTCTCATAGATACCTCTCCCTATTTGTTGTTCATTGTTCTCAATAGATTATCATTATTTTATTGATTAGTTTATTGTACTCTTTTTATCGACAAACTGCAAGTAGTGAGAATAAAAAAATATACGCTTACTATCAGCTCCTTCGCTAACCGTAAGCGTATATATCAATTTACATAAGCAATACCGCTTCAAGGTATCTGTCACGAACAACGTACCCGGTATTCATCCTAAATTATCTATTAGATAACGACTTACCAGCGATGTTCGTAGTATACCTGTGTCCACATAATGATTTCCGATAATGTCGGGTGTGGTGTCATAGTTTCTCCTACAGTAATAACCGAATGCGGATCCATTTTACGTACCAACCCTTTAGCGCGCAACTTCTTCGTTAACGCAGAACCTATTTCTTCATTAATTGCCTGTAATGGCGTATCACCACTATTCAACAAATTAACAAACGGTTGGAACAAAATAGATGCCTGTGGCCCGATAACATGAACCCCGAGAATATGATTGGTCGCTTTATCCACCACGATTTTTACAAAGCCATCATGGTCATCACCCGGATCAAATCCCATGGCAAACCCTTTTGCCGAGGCGGAATAGAAATTCTTCCCCGTACCTACATCATAACCTTTTTCTATTGCCTCTGCTTCCGTCAATCCTACATGGCCCACCTGGGGGTACGTAAAAGTAACGGCCGGAACAAGATCGTAACGAGCCCATCTAAAATCCTCCGGAGACGATGCATGATATAAATTATGGGCCAAAATATCAGCTTCATAATTTGCCTTATGACGGAACGGTGCTTCCCCATTGACGTCACCTAACGCATATACTCCGTCAACGGAGGTTTCCAAAAATTCATTGGTCATAATCCAACCGCCACGCTTTGTCTTAATTGACGTATTTTCTAAGTGAAGTTCTTCTGTTGCCGGAACAATACCGGAAGCCATCAGAATTTCCTCACCCCGTATTTCCTGAAGCTCTCCGGTGGCTCGATCACGAATAACAACTACTTTTTCACCGTTTTCCACGCGCACTTCTTCAGGTTCCTGATTCAGGATAACACGTATCCCCAATTTAGTAATGTCTTTATAAATTTGTGCCGAAATCTCTTCATCTTCTTTGGGTAACAATCGACGATTATGCTGAATCAATGTTACCTCTGTTCCTGCCGCAGCAAATACATGGGCAAACTCGGTTCCGATAGGACCGCCCCCCATAACGATAAGTCGTTTAAAAGGTGCCTTCGGATATTTTTCACCGAATAAACTTTCACTGCTCATATAACCGGCCTCTTCCAAACCGGGAATAGTGTTGATTTTAGTGTGTCCTCCCACACCCAAAACAATAATCGGTGCCGTCAATTCATCAGTGACCGTACCATCCTTCATCGTTACCATAATTACTTTATCACGTACGAAGGACGCCGCGCCGCGATACACATCTACATTTTCAAAACCATCATAATAAGATTCAACGCCTTTGCTCTCGTCAATTTTATGCCATACACGTTTACTCATTATATCCCAATCAATGGTAGCCGGAGTTACCTTTACACCAATTTTAGGCAATTCCTCTATCTCACGAACCGCATCGGCTACGGTAACCATTACCTTTGTAGGAATGCATCCGCGAGTAAGACATGTACCACCGAATTTTCCTTTTTCTATAATGGCTACTTTTTTACCTTTAGCAATAGCCGCGTCAGCTACAATAGTAGCACCGCCGGTACCTACTACGATAATATCATAGGTCTTCATAGTTACATCCTTTCTTGAAACTATAATAGTCTGCGTTTGTAATACACCCTTTTTCTCGCATATATTATACCATATCGAAAATGATAAATATAGTAAATATGCTATTGCTGATTGTGCAACTCCCCCATCATACATAGTCCTATGTATCAATTATGCATTACTCTGCCTACTTAGATTCCTTTTTTCTTGAGGTCTATACGAGCATAGGTTATAATGGCTATATGTATATATAGTATACGTACCAAATAAACGCATACTCCATTACATAAGTCTTTCTACAGCAAAGGAGGGTCACCTATGAAGGTTTCCCCACATTTAGCACAAAACATCGTCGAAAGTATGAAGTCTATTATTAAACAAGATATCAACTTCATCGATTCCGATGGCACTATAATAGCCAGTACAGATCCGGACCGTATCGGTACTTTCCATGAAGCCGGTCGTACCGTATACCAATTAAAACGTGTCTTGGTCATCTCCGAAAGCGATAGTTACGAAGGTACCCGTCCCGGAATTAACCTTCCCGTCCATATAAATGGCGAAGTCATTGCCGTAATTGGCATTACAGGAACGCCAGAGCAAGTAATTACCTTTGGCAATATTATTCGTAAAATGACAGAAATTCTGATTTTGGAAGAAGAATTCAGAAATGTCAAACAACGCGAAGTCGATCGCAATCGTATGCTACTGGAGGATTTAATTTTCTATCCGCAAAACTTTGCCGAACGTTGGGACGAGGCAACTCTTTCCTTTTGGCGGTCCGATGACGATTACAAACGCATCGTACTCATTCATTCTGACACATCGCAATTCAACTTTCTCAAAGATGTCCGTCGTCTCCTAGAACAGTATACGGAACAACTCCCTCCATTAGTAAAAAGTAGTATTCTTTGGACTGAGCACGAACAAATGATGGTTCTTCTCTATAAAGAAAAAACTACCTCTCAGCTCCTGCCTTGTTTGCAACAAATCGAAGAACTAAAGTTTAACTATCCCTCTATGGTTGTTGCCATCGGAAGTCGCGTTCACCGTGATTTCCGTACCTCTTATCGCGATGCTCAACTAGTACAAGATACCTACACAGCACGACCGGAAGTTTCATGCATCGTTAACTATGATGACTTAACGATAGAACTTTTATTTAATCCGGAAAATACATATCGCCAACAACAACTACAAGAAAAGGTACTCGGACAATTAACCGATAAAGAGTTAGAAGAGTTCTACCACATCTTACAACTCTTTGAAGCTCATAACGGATCTATTTCCAGTATTGCCGATGAACTCTTTATTCACAAAAATACATTGCAATACCAAATTCAAAAGCTCCGTCGCATTACCGGTTATGACTTGCGAAACTACCATGATTTTATGGTTCTGCGCTTAGCGTTTACGTTATATCATCATACAACACAACATGTATCCGAAACTAAAGCTAGTGATTCAGATACCGATGAGCAATAATCTATATTCGGTGCTTTGTTTTCCTGTTAAAGAACTATAAAATAAAAAGGCTGTAACGCCTTGAGGTTATCCCTCATGACGTTACAGCCTTTTTTATTTCTATACATCCATTGTCACAGCGTTTTCTACTGCTTCAAGCAAAGTACCGTCTTCCAAAATGCCCGTAATCTTTTCTAATTCCTTAAACATTTCAATATCCTTATCGTAATCGATAAATGCATTGCTCTTGCGAATGGCATCATAAGCGGCTTTAGTACCTTTACCTAACGTTGCCTGTTCCTCCCGCAAATCAATAGCCTGACAGGCAGCTAATAATTCTGTAGCGACTACGCGCCGTACATTTTCCACAATTTCACCAGCTTTTCTAGCTGCATGAGCCCCCATACTAACCAAATCTTCTTGGTTTTCACAAGATGGAATAGAATCTACCGACGCCGGATGCGCCAGTACTTTGTTTTCACTTACTAAAGCTGCTGCCGCATACTGCGTAATCATAAACCCGGAGTTTAATCCGGAATGCTTAACCAAGAATGACGGGAATCCGCTGAGAGAGTTATTAAGCAAGCGTTCCAAACGGCGTTCCGATACATTAGCAATTTCCGCTAATCCTATTCCTAAGAAATCAAACGGTAACGCCATCGGTTCTCCGTGGAAATTGCCACCGGAAATTACATCACCATCCGGCAATACTATTGGATTATCCGTGACAGAATTAATTTCAATATCAACCTTTTCTTTAACAAAGGCTAATGCATCCTTAGAAGCTCCGTGAATTTGCGGTACACAGCGCAATGAATACGGATCCTGCACGCGCAATTCACCTTGCTTTGTTACATATGTACTCCCCTTTAATAAAGTTCGTAAGTTACGTGCCGTATCCAGCTGACCTTTATGAGGACGGATACTATGAATACGTTCATCAAATGCATCGATGATACCTCTCATAGCTTCCAGCGACAAGGCTGCTGCCACATCACTTAACTTGAGAAGGCAAATACCTTCCCACAACGCCAACGCGCCTACCGCCGTCAATACCGGTGTACCATTAATTAATGCCAAGCCTTCTTTCGCTTGTAAAGCAATAACAGGTATACCTGCTCTCTCCATAGCTTCTTTTCCCGGCAATAACTGTCCTTCATATTCTGCATCGCCTAACCCCAACATAGGCAATACCATATGAGACAGCGGAGCTAAATCACCAGAAGCCCCCAGTGAACCCTTTTCCGGAATATACGGATGAACACCTTTATTAATCATGGCAATTAACGTTTCCAGTGTTTCTAAGCGAATACCGGAATAACCTTTGACAAGTGCGTTTGCTCTGATAAGCATCATGGCACGCGTTAATTCACGACTGAAAGGTTTCCCGAATCCACAAGAATGTGTGCGAATTAAGTTTTCTTGCAACTGTGAGCAATCTTCCTTTGAAATATGTACGCGACATAACGATCCAAAGCCTGTGGTAATTCCATATACTACAGCTTCGCTATTTACGATAGAATCCACTATAGCACGGGAATCTACAATCTGCTGTACTGCTTCTTCACTAATACGAACCGTTGCATCGTAACGTGCCACCGCTACTAACTCTTCCAACGTCAAGTCATGTCCGGTTAATACAACCTCTTTAATCGCTTTCACACTGTAAGTCATAATTGCCTCCTATCTGTCCTAGCCTAGTAAAAGGGCACCGATAACGCCACCAATAAAGAGCGGGATATCGTAGAATATAAATGTCGGAACACAAGTGTCCCAAATATGATTATGCTGTCCATCCGCATTAAGACCGGATGTTGGTCCCAATGTGGAGTCCGATGCCGGCGAACCAGCATCGCCAAGAGCTGCGGCAATACCGATTAAGAGAATAATAGACGGTACGGAGAAGCCAATTTCAATCCCCATCGGAATATAGATGGAAGCAATAACCGGAATTGTACCAAAAGAAGTACCGATCCCCATGGTAATCAACAAGCCTACTGCCAACATCAAGCAAGCTCCGGCAAACTTAGAATCAATAACGGAAGTAGTAGCTGCTACTAAACTCTGAACCGACTGTGTTTCACGAAGTACATTAGCATAGCCGGCTGCAATGAGCATAACAAAAGCTATAAAGCCCATCATGCGAACCCCACCGTCAACAGTCGTATCCATTTCTTTCCAACGAATGCAACCGGTAAGGAGCATAACTGCCAAGCCACAAATAGCGCCAATAGGAAGCGATTCAAAATAAAGCTGTGCTACAAAAGCAACGGCAGCACCCAATAATGCCATCCAGCATTCCTTTGTCATCTGTGTATCTTCCGGATTTTCATCGGCACCGATTACCGGCAAGTCCTCATAGTCACGCTTACGACTATACGCAATCGTCGCTAACACAAGGCCAACTAACATGGAGGCACCGCCAATCCACATAACCGCTGAAATATCGCTGATGCCTACATCAACACCGTTCGCTACCATCTGATCTTTAATAATTGTCATAAATAATAGCCCAAAACCAACCGGCAACGATACATATGGTGCTTTCAAACCAAAGGTCAACGCACAAGCTACGGCTCTCCGGTCGAGCTTCATCTTATTCATCAAAATCAGCAGTGGCGGAATAAGTATCGGAATAAATGCAATATGTACCGGAATTAAGTTCTGCGAGAAGCAAGCAATAAAGGCGATCAAGAATACAAATGCTGTTTTCTTTCCGCCGATTACCTTCGTAATCTTACGCGATACAACGCCGGCCAGTCCCGACCGTCCGATAGCAACCGCTAAAATACCTAACAAAATGTAGCTGAGAGCTGTTTCTGAGTTACCACCCATACCATTGATCAAGGATCCTATGGTATCCGACAACGACATTCCGCCGCTAAGTCCGGCCACAATACCGGCGACCACAATAGCTAAGAGGACGTTCATCTTCAGCAAACACAGCACTGACATAACAATGACCGAAATCACTATAGGATTCGCCAAAATTTCCATACACGCTCAACTCCTTTACACTAAACCACTAAACCTAGTACCTTATGCGGATATATAGAATACTGTATATCCTTTATATTATGTAAATAGTATAGCTTGCAGTAGCCTTAAAAGTGTCAAAATTCTACTTGATTTTCAAGCTTGATTTTTTTGACTCTTCGTCACGAAAAAATAAAAAGAAGGTCTCACTGTCGATAATTCATCGATGGTAGACCTTCTTTGGACGTTTTTTATTTGACTAAAGAGGTAAATAAATAAACATAAAAACCAATCTCTCGATTTTGTTATTCATTAACCATAGATTCTATCGTTTTACGTTCATGTGTATCACGGTAGACATCTAAATATCGCAATGCCCGCCCTCCGTACATAGAGGCACTGCCACGATAGTGGCGACTGATTTCCGTAGACGGATACTCCTTCTTAATGAGCGCAATAGCCATATTCACATAACCTATTTCCTGCGGATTATTCATCATGGCCAATTTAGCCATAGCATCATCTAAAAATTGGATGGCTTTCTTTTCGTCCCCTTCCTTCATAGCCAGCAAAGCCATATACGACTCTACGATAGGACGGCGCCAATAAAAATCATAACGATTAAAGAAATTATAAGCCTGTTCAAAATATTCCTTAGCCTTATCGTATCGCCCCAAGCTATAGGCGGCAATACCTGCATTACAGGAGAACACCACCCAAGAGCTGTACGCTTGTTGATTTTTACAAATCTCCAACGCCTTATCATAATATTCAATAGCTTCTTCAAACTGTCCCGAGCCACGCCTTATCTCACCGATATAATTATAGGCAGCTGCAATGTTAAGTGCATAGCGTCGTGCCACAGTCTGTGTCACCATGAATGTAGCAATAGATTCATTTAAAAGTCGTTCTGCTTCGGCAAAATCGCCTTGCATAATCATATTCAATCCTTTTAGGCGCAACAAAATCCCAACTTCTTTATGGTAATTACATTCCACCGCCAAATCCAACGCAATCTCCAAATAGTTTTTCATTTCCTCGGCATTGCCAATCTGAATATCATAATAAATCATCTGCTTATAACCCATAAGCGCATAATCGCGATTATTCATTTCTAAGGACTGTTCAATAAGATCAAGAATATAGCGAACGCCCTTTTCATATTTTCCTTCACGAATAAAGTAACGTCCGATAAGGTGTAAATATACCAATTCTAAGTTGCGTACCTCCGGTGTCGCACCGTACGTCTGCCGAATCCGTTCCATCATTGCCTCAACACTTTCTAGATATTGCAACGTATCTGCTTCCGTAAAGTAGCTGGCACCACCTGTCTGCATCGGTTCAGCTGTTCCCAGCACAGGGAATAGTTCATGACTGAAGTTCAAATAATACATTAAACTCTTCAATTTATAGCGACCCATCATGACAAGATCACCGGCTTGTTCAAAATGATATTCTAAGTGTTGATAAATATATATATCCTGTTTAGAATGAGTCAAACGCTTTTCCCATAACCCGGATAAATAACCATGTAAAATTTTCCATTTTTCCGGCGATAACTGCTTTTGAACAAATTCTTTCAGCTTCTGCTGCGTTACTTCATAGATAACCTCTGTCTGCTGTGGAATCGGCGAAATTAAATTTTTGCCCTCCAGCACCTCCAAACGATCTAACAACTGGAGATTATCCATCTGCATGTATTCGGATATCATAGCTAACGGTGCACCACCGTAGAAAAGCGAAATAAAATCTAAAATCTTTTGCTGCTCTTCTGTCAATGATAAACAGGTCGCTTTAAAAATCGTCTGCATATTATTCGTCAAACTATCAAAGCGTCCCGTAGACTCCAGTGCGTGCAAACATTCCATCAATAAAAATAGATTTCCTTCCGTTTCAAGCTGCAATCGCTGTATAAGATTGTCATCTACCTCCATAGATAAATGTCTGGATTCTACCAAGCGCCGAATATCCTTTTTAGTAAGCGGATTCAATACGGTAATATGCAGCCGCTTATACATAGCCACGGAAGTAACAAAATGCTGAAAATCCTTTTCTCGCGAATCCCTACCGGTCAACAGGAAAATAAGACGGTCTGACTGTTTTCGCAAAATTAAACTATTTAACAACGATAAACTGAGTGGATCCATCCATTGTATATCTTCAAATACAATGACTAACTTCTTCTCGGCCGACGCAATATCAAGTACTGACGAAAGTGTATGGAACAGAGAATCGAATTTTAAAATATCTTTAATTTCCATAAGGCCTAAATCGCGGTCAATACTCATATCCATTTGTGGGAATAAAGTATAAATACGATTCAATTCGAAATCAGGCACCTCCGTACCTCGTGAGCGCAATAAATCTACCAAGCCTTCCATAATTCCCGTCCAAGGATGTAATAAGAAGTTACGTTCCATCTGATAACAATTAGTTTGTATAACTGCCACTTCATCAGTCAACACGCTGAGCGCAGCATCCTTCAAACTGGTTTTGCCACTACCGGCATCCCCCATAATCATCAAAGCCTCACCGGTACGTCCACGCAAAAATGACCACATGTGCGTGCTCAGTTCTTCAAACTCAGTTTCACGACCGATTGGCACCGAAACACCCTTGCTAAATCCGGGCTGTGTATCATCTTTTTGTAACGCCTGCCTGATAATGCTATCAATTTCTTCCGGCACCGAAGCGTGCAACTCACGTGTAAAAATATCTTTCATGGATTCGTATAATTCCATGGACTGTTGCATCTTACCTTGTTCACAATAGGCGCGCAATAAAATAGCGTATACACCTTCATCGTAAGGATTATAGTTGAGTAATATCTGTCCGTAACGTTCGATGACGGTAAAATCTTTCTTTTCCGCCGCTTCTTCGATTTTAGCACGCACTGTGTCCATATACAGACCCTTGAGTCGGTTACGTTCCGCCAGATACCAGTCCTCGTATTCCACCGAATCCTTAATGAAAAAGCCCTGCAAAAAATCTCCCTTATACAGATCAAGATTTTCTTCCGGATTCTCCTCAAAACGCTTAACATCAATATCAAACTCTACATCAGGATTCACTTTGATAATGGCCTTGCGCGGTGAAATAAAAGTTTCCGAGCCTAACATTTTTTTTGCTTCATAAATTGCATTACGTAAATTTTTACGTGCTACGGTATCGGGCTTGTCTGCCCATAATATACCGCTTAATTCATCGCGCATAACCGTACCGCGCACTAAAATGTAATATACCAATGCATTTACTTTGTTATACGAGAAGAATACTTCTTCTCCATCCTTGATAATAACCGGCGTACCTAAGAAGCGCGCTTCTAATTTACATGCCATACCTATCCCTCACTATACACAAAGCAATACTTTCCTTATATCGCTTACACCAATCGTCAAATTATACCGTCAAAAGAAAGCGTCAAATAATTTCGTCAAATAATCTTTCTCTTGATTCCCTATGCCCCTCATATACGCCTATTATAACAACAAATACGATGATATTACATAATTTAATGTCATTTTTCATAAAAATCACTATAACAATTTATCATAATTCTCTCTACTATGCTAAAGTTATGCAACAAAAAAAGCGTTCTTCCCTTATATATAAGAGAAGAACGCCTCATTACCATGGCTTATGCGCGATGAACAATGTCACCGTTTTTAATTACCGTTTCCACTATATTCACGCCCGTGTGGTACGGTAAGAATTTATAAGAGGGGTATTGCAGAATCACCAAATCTGCCTGTTTGCCCACTTCAACAGAACCGATTCTATCCGCTCTGTCTACGGCAGCCGCACCATTAAGCGTCAATGCCGTAATTGCTTCTTCCGCTGTCATGCCCATATAAATAACAGCCAAAGCAATCATCAGTGGTACGGAGTTTGTAAAGCCGCTACCCGGATTAAAGTCAGTCGCTAATGCCACCGCACAACCGGAATCAATCATCTTACGCGCAGCCGCATAAGGTTCTTTTAAGCAAAATGCTGTCGTCGGCAACAGCGTAGCCACTACCCCATTATCAGCCAACGCTTTAATTCCTGCCTCCGATGCATGCAACAAATGATCTGCCGATGTACATTTCAGCTCACCGGCCAATTCAGAGCCACCAAAAGTAACAATTTCATCAGCATGAATTTTTAACTTAAAGCCCTGCTCTCTTGCAGCTGTTAACAATTTGCGACTTTCTTCAATGGAAAATACACCTTTTTCGCAGAATACATCGCAAAATTCGGCTAACTTTTCCTTTGCTACCGTTGGCATGACATCGCGTAGTAAGAAATCGATAAACTCATCATTTCTATCTTTGTAACTTGGAGGTACAGCATGAGCCCCTAAAAATGTCCGCACAATACTCACCGGCTGTAGCTCTTCCAAGCGTTTCATTACACGCAACTGCTTGAGTTCCGTATCATAATCCATGCCATAGCCACTCTTGCCTTCTACGGTGGTAATGCCGAAGGCTAACATCTTCTTTAAGAAATCCAAACTGTGAGTAATTAATTCATCTTCCGACGCTTCTCGAGTTGCTTTCATGGTATTAGCAATGCCACCACCGCGTTCCATGATGTCCATATAGCTCATACCTTCCATGCGCCATAGAAATTCATCGGCCCGATAACTGCCGAACACGAAATGGGTATGTGAATCCACAAATCCCGGTAAAACGGTCTTTCCCTTAGCATCAACCTGTCGCTCCGTAGGAATTTCTTTCTCCCATGCCGGATTATCACCAATAGCAACAATTGTACCATCTTCTATTAAAATCGATTGATTTTCATAGATAGCAACATCTTTCATATCCGCCCCCCGAACGGCTGAATGTCCTTTAGGGGTAACGATTTGCGATGCGTTTTTTATCAATAATCGTTGTGTCATACATCCTCGCTTTATCCATTAGATATAACTGTACGAAAGATAGTCGGGAGATACCATCCGCAACTATCTTCCGTCAATTTCAAATCAATCCTTTACTACTTTTGCCGTAGGATACACTTTGGCTACGGCCGCTTTAACTTTTGCATCATCTGCTACATAAGGAATAGTAATATGACCAATGCCTTCCCGCGTTTTATTAAAAGCAACAGCGGTTTCCATAGCATGTTCATTACGTGCCCACGAACGACGAGCTACACCACCGATAACATCCCACGACAAGGCAGAACGAATAATTTCATCAACGCGATGGCTGCCATCTAGGACGAGGCCAAAACCACCATTAATAGCTTTACCTATACCGGTACCGCCTCCGTTATGCAAAGCTACCAAACTCATACCACGAGCCGCATTGCCGGCATAGGTTTGAATAGCCATATCCGCCATAACATTAGATCCATCCTTAATATTGGATGTTTCGCGGAACGGCGAATCCGTCCCTGATACATCATGATGGTCACGACCCAGCATAACCGGTCCTATTTCACCTTTGCGCACCAATTCGTTAAACTTCAATGCAATGCGTACACGACCTACTTCATCCTGATACAGAATACGTGCCTGTGTACCAACGACCATTTTATTTTTTTCCGCATCACGAATCCAATTATAATTATCGCGATCCTGATAACGGCGATCGACATCAATACATTCCATAGCCGCCATATCTGTCTTATGAAGATCTTCCGGCTTACCGCTAAGGCATACCCAGCGGAACGGTCCATAGCCATAATCAAATAACTGCGGCCCCATAATATCTTCTACATAGCTTGGCCAAATGAATCCATCCTTTTCATCGATCCCATTCTTAGAGATTTCCTTAACTCCGGCATCATATACAGCTTTCATAAAGGAGTTACCATAGTCAAAGAAGTAAATACCTTTTTCCGTTAATCGTTTCAATGCACGGAAATGAGCCTGTAAGGTTTTATCTACGAGTTCTCTGAACTTCACCGGATCATCGGCCAGCATCTGCGTGCGTTCTGCAAAGGTAATTCCCCGTGGACAGTAGCCACCATCATACACATTATGGCAAGAAGTCTGGTCGGATATTAAATCTACATGAATATCATTGTCCGCGATGTATTCCAATAAATCTACAATATTGCCGTGATATGCATAGGCTTTGCCTTCACCGGCTTTCATAGAAGCCTGTGCCATAGCAATCACTTCCGGTAACGATTCGGATACACCTGAAATCCAACCTTGGTCCAAACGCGTTTGGATTCGTGACGAATCAACTTCAGCGATAATAGCCACACAGTTAGCAATTTCTGCAGCCTTACCCTGAGCTCCGCTCATACCACCAAGACCGGAGGTAACGAACAGCTTACCCGTTAAATCGCCGTCTACCGGAATGCCTAACTTCATGCGGCCGGCATTTAAAATCGTATTGAATGTACCGTGAACAATGCCCTGCGGTCCGATATACATCCAACCGCCGGCTGTCATTTGTCCATAATTGGCTACACCCATTTCTTCTGCAATTTCCCAGTCTCTCAGGTTGTCAAACATCCCTATCATCATACCATTGGTAATGATAACCCGTGGTGCTTCCGGTTTGGAACGGAACAAGCCCACCGGATGACCGGAGGCTACTACCAAGGTCTGATCCTGTGTTACCTCTTCTAAGTACCGTTTAATTAATAGATACTGCATCCAATCGTGACAAACACTTCCTGTTTCACCATAGGTAACCAATTCATACGGGTACAGCGCTACCGCAAAATCGAGGTTATTATCAATCATAACCTGAAATGCTTTGCCTTCTACGCATTTGCCTTTGTATTCATCAATCGGCTTGCCGTGAAGATTTCCTTCCGGGCGGAAGCGATATCCGTAAATTCGTCCGCGAGTTGTTAATTCTTCCAAAAACTCCGGAATCAGTTCCTCATGATACTCTTCCGGAATATAGCGCAACGCATTTTTCAATGCAATTTCCGTTTGTTCTTGTGTCAAACGGAACCCTCTATCCGGTGCCCGACGGATACCCTCTTTGAACGGTTTCGGTTGCGGTAATCCATTAGGAAATTCAAGTTTAATCGTCATAGCCTCTGCAATTGCTGCATTATTCATTTGGAGCACCGCTCTTTATTACATAAACCATCTATTCCGCGCCATTAGGCATTTCTTATGATTATGGTATCCTCTTTTCATCTGAAAAACGTCTAATACCTTTCAGCTTTACTTGATTTTTAATTTTAAAGCTATTTTTCATCTTATTTCCCATTTCCTAGCAATGACTTATCTCTGACAATCGATGCTCCTTGTCATAACAGTACGAAGTAGCAGTTGCTCGTAAAGGCTATTCGCCATGCCCTATCTTCTATAGTCGATTCGCCTTGTTATTACAGTATGAAGGAGCAGTTGCTCGTAGAGGCTATTCGCCATGCCCTATCTTCTATAGTCGATTCGCCTTGTTATTACATTATGAAGGAGCGGTTGCTCGTAGAGGCTATTCGCAAGACCTAGCCTCCTAGAGCAACCGCTCCTTCATATGTTCTTAACAAAAGAATTGTCAACTATACCACAACTATACCGTTCTCTGTAAATATTCATCCATGGCTGCCGCTGCTTGTTTACCGGCACCCATAGCTAAAATAACTGTAGCCGCACCTGTTACTGCATCACCACCGGCAAAAATTCCTTCCCGCGTAGTTGCTCCGGTCGTTTCATCTACAATAAGACCGCCCCATTTATGTGTATCTAACCCTTTTGTAGTTGAGCGAATTAATGGATTAGGCGATGTTCCCAACGACATAATAACCGTATCGCAAGGAATGATAAATTCCGATCCCGGAATTTCCACCGGACGCCGACGACCCGATGCATCGGCTTCACCCAGCTGCATCTTAATACATTTCACACCGGTAACCCAGCCCTTATCATCATGCAAGATTTCCACAGGATTTGTTAAAAGATTAAATTCAACGCCTTCTTCTTTTGCATGATGGACTTCTTCCGCTCTCGCCGGAATTTCATCCTCGCTGCGCCGATACACAATCTTTGACTCGGACCCGAGACGCAATGCCGTACGGGCTGCATCCATCGCCACATTGCCGGCACCGACGGTAACACATACCTTACCGATAGCAATCGGTGTATCATACGTATCATCATACGCCTGCATCAAATTCGCCCGCGTTAGAAATTCATTCGCCGATAAAACGCCGTTAGACTGCTCGCCGGGAATGTGCATAAACTTTGGCAGCCCTGCACCGGAGCCGATAAAGACTGCTTTAAAGCCTTCTTTTTCCATCAAGTGATCAATGGTCACCGTACGACCTACAATAACGTCCGTTTCAAATTTCACACCTAAATTTTTAATATTTTCTACTTCCTTATTTACAATGCGGTCCTTCGGCAGGCGGAACTCCGGAATACCATAAGCCAATACACCGCCTAATTTATGCAAGGATTCGAAAACGGTTACATCATACCCTTTTTTCGCTAAATCTCCTGCGCAGGTAAGACCGGCCGGGCCGGAACCGATAACGGCTACTTTAATTCCCTTAGATGCTTCTTTTTCACCAAAGACCACCCCATTTTGTAGATTTGTATCCGCCACAAAACGTTCAAGCTTCCCGATTGCTACCGGCTCAAATTTAATTCCCATTACACAGGCACCTTCGCACTGCTCTTCTTGCGGACACACGCGCCCACAAATGGCCGGCAACGCACTTTGCTTAGAAATAATACGACCGGCTTCTTTTATATTGCCCTCCTTCAAGGCACTTATAAACCCCGGTATATTAATATGTACCGGACAGGCCTGAACACAACGAGGAATTTTACAATTTAGACAACGATTGGCCTCTAAAATGGCTTCTCGTTCATTATATCCATAGCATACTTCTTCAAAATTGCCGGCGCGGACCGCGGGATCCTGCTCTCGCACCGGTACGCGTTTACTTTTGTCACCGGGTACCAATGACTCTACAGGAACATCGGCCTCACAAGTACAATTCGGATTCGGATGGAGGGCATCCATTTCACGTACCAGCTTACGGCCTTCTTCCGTCTTATACATACTTTGTCGCTGCATAGCATTATCAAAGTCAACTAAATATCCATCAAACTCCGGTCCGTCTACACAGGTAAATTTCACTTCATTGCCAATAGTAACGCGACAAGCCCCGCACATCCCTGTACCATCAACCATGATAGAGTTAAGAGATACCACGATAGGTATGCCCAGCTCTTTAGCTGCCAAGGTGGCAAACTTCATCATAATCATCGGACCAATCGCTACGATGTGATTGTACTCTTTGCCATCTGCAATAAGCTGTTTCATACATTGAACAACATTACCATGAAAGCCATAGCTCCCATCATCAGTTGCCAAATATAAATTCTCTGCCACCGACCGCATTTCATCTTCATAAATAATGATATCCTTTGTCCGTGCGCCGATAATTACATCGGCTCCTATGCCGCGCGACTTCAAATATTTAACCTGCGGGTATACCGGTGCCGTGCCTACACCGCCGCACAAGAAAAGAATTTTTTTCTTTCCCAATTCTTCATCATTCAATTCGGTTAAGTCTGTAGGATTCCCTAACGGTCCTACAAAGTCGGTAACAAAATCGCCTGCTTCCAATTTTGCTAACTTCTGTGTGGAATCACCTAAGGTCTGAAATACAATACTTACCGTTCCCTTACGACGATCATAATCAGTAATCGTCAGCGGTACACGTTCACCGTATTCACCGTGTTTGACAATAACAAATTGTCCCGGTAAAGCCGACTCTGCCAATCTTGGTGCCAAAATATCGAATTGATACATATTGGTATGAAGCTGTCGTTTCGTTATAATTTTAAACAAGAGAACTCACTCCTTTGTACAGCCCGATAGGGTCCCTAATATGTTCGCTGCATCCCTAACCTCTACCTCTGACACAACAAACGTCATCCGTTATTAATCAAACTCATTGTACAACACATTTAAGAATAATTAAAATGATATTTGCTCATAATTCTTCTTGATAATTGAAAGCGTTTGATTTATAATGATGTCATAAGATAATAACTATCTCATACAGTCATAAGCGTGTGATTCCGGCTGTACCGGCTTTGATAGCGATACGACTAGACACGCCTTGGGGTAGATTTTTGTTCTACTTACAGTTAGGAGGTTTCATTATTATGGCTTACTCTACTTTTAGTATCCCTAAACAGGTAATCCATGGCAACAATGCATTGGAGTTTTTATCCACCTTAGAAGGGAAACGTGCCAGTATTGTTACGGGCGGTCATTCCATGAAGCGTTTTGGTTTTCTTGATGAAGCGAAAACCCAATTGGAAAAGGCCGGTATGGAAGTACAAATTATCGACGGTGTCGAACCGGATCCTTCTATAACTACCTGTAAAGCCGGCGGTGCTAAGATGGCCGAATTCCAACCGGATTGGATTATCGCCTTAGGTGGCGGTTCTCCTATGGATGCCGCTAAGGTAATGTGGGTATACTACGAGCATCCGGGATATGATTTCATGGAGCTTGTTCGCTTTAATTTCCCACCGCTTCGGACGAAGGCTAAACTGATTTGCATTCCTTCTACTAGCGGTACTGCTTCGGAAATCACGGCCTTCAGTGTAATCACCGATACGGACAATCACATCAAATATCCGTTGGTCAGCCCGCAAATTGTACCGGATGTAGCCATTTTGGACGATCGTATTCCGGCAAAGATGCCTCCGCTTATTACAGCACAGACCGGTATGGATGTTATGACACATGCTATCGAAGCTTACGTATCAACCGCAGCCGATGATTATACCGACCCGTTAGCTCTTCACGCCATTCAATTAGTTTTCGAATATTTGGAAACAGCTGTGAAAGAACCGACCAACATGGTAGCTCGTCAGAAAATGCACGATGCCTCCACTATGGCAGGCATGGCATTTAGTAACTGCTCACTCGGTATTGTTCACAGCATGGCTCATAAAATCGGCGGCGAGTTCCATCTTACTCACGGAGAAGCCAATGCATTAATGCTTCCTTATATCATTCAATTCAATAAGAAAGCCACCAGCAAATATGCTCGCTTGGAAGGTATCCTCGGTATCGACAACCTAGAGCATGCCATTTGGAACCTCAATGCTCGCATTGGTTTAACGAAAACAATTCAGGAAGGTACGAATACCGTCATTAAAGAAAACGATTTTCTTGCAGTCCTCGATCGCATGAGTGAACGCGCCGAAGCAGATGCTTGCACCTTGACGAATCCGCGCAAACCATCGGTAGAAGATATTAAGAACATTTATAAAGCTGCTTACTACGGCAAAGATGTAAACTTCTAAGTCCGTAGTTGATATAGCCGTTCCCATGCGCCTGTACACCGCATGGTGATACAAGCCTATAAGCATACAAAAAGGCCACCGTGTAATCATTGATTGCACGGTGGCCTTTCACTATTTTATATTTTATGGTTTATATTTTATAGCAATTAATTACCATAGTTGCCATCTTCGGCAGGGAGTGCTTTACGAGCTACCCCTGTTTTGATAGCCATTTCGGCAACAGCCTTTGCTACTGCCAACGGAACGCGTTCGTCAAATGCATTGGCTACTACATAGTCTTCACGAAGATCTTCATCAGCCACCAAATCTGCTAATGCGTCAGCAGCGGCCAATTTCATTTCATCGTTAATCTTGGACGCATGTACATCAATAGCACCACGGAACAAGCCCGGAAATACGTTTACATTGTTAATCTGGTTCGGAGCATCGCTGCGACCGGTACCGGCAACACGCACACCACAAGCCTTAGCAACATCATACATAGCTTCCGGTACGGGATTAGCCATAGCAAATACGATAGCATCCTTAGCCAGACTCTTAAGAATATCTTCGGTGAATACACCGGCTGCCGATACACCTAACAATACGTCAGCGCCTTTAGCCACTTCCGCAAGCGTACCTGTTTTTTCTTCCTGACCTAACAATTTAATCATTTCTGCCTGCAGGGAGTCGAGGCGTTTGTAGTTTTTATTAAGTACACCAGAGCTTACCATTAAGGTAATATCACGGGCACCAGCTAAGTAAAGAAGACGTGCAATATTAGCACCGGCTGCCCCGGCACCGTTAACTACGATTTTAACCTTGGCCAAATCCTTCTTTACAAAACGAAGTGCCGCTTTAACACCTGCCAAGCAAGCGATGGCAGTACCATGCTGATCATCATGGAATACAGGAATTTCCAATTCTTCCTTTAAGCGGTTTTCAATTTCATAGCATTTCGGGGACGAAATATCTTCCAAATTGATACCGGCATAGTTTTTCTGTACCAATTTAACGGTATGAATGAATTCTTCCGGATCTTTGGTGTCGATAACGAGAGGAACGCAGTCAACATTACCAAATCGTTTGAATAACAGCGCTTTCCCTTCCATAACCGGCATAGCCGCTGCCGCACCGATATCGCCAAGACCGAGTACGCGGGTACCGTCGGAAATTACGGCAACCATATTGCTGCGGCATGTCAAATCAAAGGATAATTCTTCATTTTCTTTAATGCGCAAGCACGGTTCTGCAACCCCCGGAGTGTAGGCAACGGATAAATCATGAGAATCCTTTAGCGGATACTTCGTTCCCGTGGTTAAAAAGCCACCCAATTCCAATTTCTTTTGTACTGCTTCTTCTCGTACGTCCATGTTTGATTCCTCCTATCGCTTATTGCTTTAAGGTCGGTAAATTCCTCCCATAAAAAATCTCTGTCATCTCTTGCTTCAACAATTGCTTAATATGTTTGCGTTCCCGTGCGGATAAATCGTCTTCGGTAATGCCGAACAAGTAGTTATTCAGGTCGTACTCTTTAAGCATCATCTTCGTATGGAAGATATTTTCCTGATATACGTTAACATCAATCATATTATAAAGGTTCTTTGTTTTAGCATTAATATAATTCTGAATGGAATTGATGCGGTGATCGATGTAAATTTTCTTACCTGCTACATCTCGCGTAAAACCGCGTACGCGGTAATCGAGACTGATAATATCAGAATCAAAGCTGTCAATTAAATAATTAAGCGCATTCAACGGGGAAATCTGACCGCATGTAGATACGTCGATATCGGCACGGAATGTACTGATACCTCGATACGGATGACTTTCCGGGTAGGTATGAACCGTCAAATGACTTTTATCCAAATGACATACAACATCTTCCTTATGTACTTCTTCTTCGGAAATCAGAATCGTAACACTCGCCCCTTGCGGATCGTAATCCTGCTTGGCCACATTTAAGATATTGGCACCGATGATATGAGATACTTCGGTTAAGATATCCGTCAAGCGCTGGGCATTATACACTTCGTCAATATACTCGATATATTGGCGCTTTTCTTCTTCTGTTCGCGTGTAACAAATGTCATAAATATTAAAGCTTAAAGTTTTTGTCAAATTGTTAAATCCATAGAGCTTCATTTTCTTTATAGGCTTAACGGATGTTTCCATGATGTAATGTACACCTTCCTTATCAATACCAAACTCATTATAGCGAAATTCTTCGATATATTCAAGAGTTTCGATTTATAAAATTATATATACTCATAAAACGACAGGCAGTCATTATAAATCCCTATCTCTGTAAAACAACATGCTATCCTATATTAACTATCTTCTTTGCCTGACAGCATGGTCTTATATCTATTTGACCTACCTACTCATAAATCGCGCAAATAATAAAACTTTACTTTAAAATGCCCGTCTACATATTCAGCAACGGCAAATGTTCCGCCCGATCCATCACGCGGTAACGACGGACTACCGGGATTTATAAATAAACAATCCCCCGCATCAAATGAACCGTGATGATGACTGTGACCGGCTATGGCTAGAGTCGCTCCCATGCCGCGCGCTAACGTAATCATTTCTTGTACCCTGTTATACGGTCTGATTCTGTCACCATGCGTCATATAAATATAGGTATCCTCAAAAGGAATCAATTGTTCTCGCGGCTCCAACGGCTGTACTCTATCATTATTGCCACGTACTGCAACGACGGGAACGCGGGTTCGTTCCATCATATACCGTGCATCATCACCGTAGTCACCGGCGTGCAACCACAATCGTAATCCCATAGAACGCGTATGAGCTAACACTTCGTCAATTCGATTTAAATATCCGTGGGTATCGCTGATAATACCGATACGATGCACCACCTCACTCATGTGTCGCATCCTCCGCACGTAGCTTATCCACCAATAGTCGCAGAGCCAATGCCCGATGACTTCGTTTATTCTTTTCTTCCAAAGAAATATCCGCCATCGTCGTACCTAACTCCGGAACATAGAAATACGGATCATAACCAAAGCCGCCTTCGCCGTTAGCTTCCTTTTGGATTAATCCTTCACAGGCACCTTTTGCCGTCATATAACGACCGTCAGGATATACCAAGGCTAACGCACAAATATACTTAGCCTTACTTTTTTCAAAAGGCACATCGGCCAACTCCCGGAGCAGCTTTTCATTGTTTTCCTCATCGGTTGCATTTTCTCCGGCATAGCGCGCCGAGTACACGCCGGGCGCTCCATGTAAAGGTTCCACGGCCAAACCCGAATCATCTGCCAAACAAGGAAGACGACAAAATTCCATATAATAGCGCGCTTTTAATAAGGCATTTTCCATAAAGGTCTTACCCGTCTCTTCCGGTTCATTGACTTGGCATAACTCACCGATACTAACCGCCTCTAAGCCCAGTTCGGACAGTGCAGCTTTAAACTCGCGAATTTTTCCTTGATTATGCGTAGCCAAGACTACTTTATTACATACGGCACCGATTTTGTCAGCCGTTATTCCCAAGGCCTCTTTCTGTGCTTTAAACAGCACCTCTGTTGCCTGTTCAGCCATGTCCATCAATGTATCTAATTCGCTTCGTGTAAATGTGCCGTGCTCGCCCGTCCCCTGTACTTCGATTAGGTTGCCGCGACCGGTGCGCACGACATTCATATCTACAACGGCTTCACTGTCTTCCGCGTAACACAAATCCGTAATCGGTCCTTGCTCTCCGATTCCCACGGATACAGCGGCACAAAAATCTTCTACCGGGAACTTACCGACGCCACCGTAAATGCTATCTACTGCATCAACCAGGGCTACAAACGCACCGGTAATAGCCGCCGTACGCGTACCACCGTCAGCCTGCAATACATCGCAATCCAAGGTAATGGTACGTTCGCCGATTGCCTCCATATCCACGACAGCCCGCAAAGCCCGTCCGATTAAGCGCTGTATTTCAACGGTTCGCCCCGTCTGCCGCCCTTTCGTCGCTTCTCGATTGGTACGAGTAGCCGTTGCCCTTGGTAATAAGGAATACTCCGCAGTAATCCATCCTTTACCTTCCCCCTTCAAAAAGCGAGGGACTTTATTTTCTACCGATGCCGTGCAGAGTACCTTGGTATTACCAAACTCTACCAAGACAGACCCTTCCGCATGCATCGTATAATGTCTCGTTATTTTTACAGGACGCATGTCCGCCTGTGCTCTACCGTCAACGCGCATGTATGTCACTCCTACTATCTTTTCTTATTTCATTCTTATTATACCACAGCTAGATATCTTCCTGTATATCCTTCATCGGGTCTACCACTACATAGCGTGTCGCCTTGCCCTCTTTTTTAGCACGCAACGCTTCATCATAAGCGTCTCTTCGACATATCTCATCTGCTTGCCAAGGAATAAACATCGCATATACGCGCTGACTCCCGAAAGGACCGCTTTGACTGGATGAATATATACTGTGCCACCCTAGGCGCTGCGGATATAGGCGTATCTTCTCTTCCCGATGCTCCGTAATACCCGTTTCATCATAATAGAGATGTCGGGTTTCATGCCAATAATCGCCCATACCTACAAGATAATCCGCCTGCATCTGTCGACGCTGCTGCCATTGGCGTTGCCACTGCTTAATCAAGTCATCAATATATGCCGTTACATCTGCTTTTTGACGATACCGCTGCGCATCGAAAGCCGGTTCCACCACACCGCTGTAATCGAGACCGGCCATAGCTAAAATGATACCGGTATTTACGTAGGGCAACGCTTCCTGTACAGAGTAGCCACCTTCCAGTACGGCAATATCCGCTTGCAATGTATCCGCTAATTTGGCATAGCCTTTCGCTGTTATTTGCATATTGGCCAACGGGTCGCTAAAGTGGTTATCCTGTCCGGCTGAGTTAATCACTAATTCCGGTTCAAAATCTTCCAATATAGGCATGACCAATTCTTCCAATACCTTTTGCAGACCTTCGTCTCCCGTTCCCGGCGGTAGCGGAATATTGACTGTACTGCCGATGGCCTGCGGACCACCGTACTCGCTCATGAATCCTGTTCCCGGGTACAGTGTACGACCATCTTGGTGAAAGGAAATATACAATGTGTCCGGATCGTGATAGAACACATCCTGCGAACCGTCACCATGATGTACATCTGTATCGACGACGGCAATTTTTCGAATACTATAATGACGACGAATATGCGCCAACATAACAGCTTCAATATTGATCGTACAAAATCCGCGTATCCCATGGACCATAGTCATCGCATGATGCCCCGGCGGACGAACCAATGCAAACGCCCTCTTTACCTCACCGCTCATCACTGCTTCGGCTGCGGCAATAGCGCCACCTGCCGATACGCGATGTGCTTCGGTAACCCACGCAGCCAACGATGGGGCACCGACATGCACACGTTCAATGGATCGCCACGAAGCAACCAAAGGATTGTATTCGCGAATAGCCGGATGATCGAGCAGGCCTTCCTCTAATAATTGATCCCTTGTATATAATAATCGCTCCGGTCGTTCCGGATGCGTGGTAGAAATTTTCCAATCAAAGGCGGGAAAAAATACCAATCCCAATGGCACGTTCTCATTCCCGCCGGTTTCTCTTGCCATCATCAATGGATGTCTCTCATTGTCCACTTGATTGCATTGCATATCTTCAGTCTTCGGCTTGTACATGAACCGTCACCCCCGCCTGTAACTGCAAACATACTGTAATACTATAAAATACATCCTGCCAACCTTTCACCACAGGTACTTCTTCTTCATAGGTAATCTCATACGATGTATCTGCGATTCCCAACGTGTTAGCATAAGCCAGTAAATGTTCCACGGCCCGCTGCCGAACCTCTTCTAAATTACGACAACTAGTACGACTTTGTATTCCTAGTTCGGGAATTACCATCGTGTGTGTCTCCGTAGCCACTCGTACGGTAATATCCACAATTTCCTTAGCTACCGCCGCACCTACTGCATTGGCTACCGCTGCCGCTGACGGTATTTGAACCGGAATACCGAGTCCCTCTTCAAGAGCCTTTGCCAAAGAAGGGGCCGTACCGCCGACGGCAATCCCCACTGTCGGCGTAAATGTTTTTGCTTCTACAATATCCTTGACGACATAAATAGGTCGCTTATTTTGTTCGTCCACGGCGGCTATAATTCCGTCTCTTATTGTTTGCACCGCCTGTTTTACAATACGACGTGCGATTGCTTCCGGCGATACGCTATCCGCTTGATGCGACGCATTCCATTCGGCCGCTAACTCGCCTATGGCTGTCTTAGCTGCGGTTACGTCACCGTAACTTGCATAGCCCAACACTATGAGCGCATCCCCCAAAGTAGGAACACTGCCGCCTAACGCCACCGAAGGCCCCAATCGCAACGGGCCCACCGTCAACAAACCGTCTTGGCTAATACGTACCGCCGATTCACCGCCGATACCTACGGAACGCACCATAAAAGAGCGTACCGCACTGGGGTATTCGCGAATGGCCACGCCACCATGTGCCATTAGCGGTCGGCTGTTTTCCCACAAGGAAATATCCGTAGTCGTCCCGCCGATATCAAGAGCAACGGCTTGTTCCTGCGGTATTGTTTCCAACGCTTCCATGCCGAGCACACTGGCTGCCGGCCCGGTAAAAACAGTTTCAACCGGACGCTCTTTCAATTGCATCACCGGTAATGCACCACCATCGGCTTTTAAAATATATAGCGGTGCCGTAATGTCCCTGTCCTTAAGTGCCTGTTGGATACTATCAATAAATTGACCGAACACACCATATACGGCACTATTGAAATACGCACTTACCGTGCGACGCGGAAAATTAAGGCGGCCACTGAGCGATGACGCCTGCGTCACCTGTTCGTAGCCGGCTTCACGTAATACCTTAGCACCGTTCTCTTCACTCTGCGGATTCCTTACCGCAAACTTTGCAGATATAGCAGCCCGTCGAGTACCACACGGATTTTCTATCTTCGGTATCGTCGGTGCCGTCATCACACCGCGGTGATCTGTATAGCCGCTCCAAATAATCGGTGTTACGGGAAACGCATGCAACATATTACGCCCCGGACCGGGAATAATATATAAGTCTGTCGCTTCTTCCTTATGTTCCACCACCGCATTGGTAATGACCGTCGTCGATAAGGTAACGCGTTCTATATGTTCTGTCTTACGTCCCACCATCACTGCATCTAACGCCGCCAGTACTCCGTCCATAAAACGCGGTTTGGTTGTGCGACGTTTAGCGGATGCCACAATCCGTGTGCCTTCCAAAATAACGGCATCTGTAAAGGTACCGCCCACATCTATACCGATTCGTTGTCCTTTCATTGGCGCCTCCTCGTTTCATATACTCTCTTCTTACGCAAAAAGAGGCCATAGGGCCTCTTTTATTTCGCTTGTACGGCAGCAAAGTTTTTAATGACAACAATCGGTGTCATCTGACTATCGTTACCAAACGGATTATCAATCAAAATACGAGCTATCTTCTTCGGATCCATCCCGCGACTATGTCCAAGGACCGCCGAACGTTTTAAATCATTTACGTCGGCTACCACGGCACCATAGCATCCCGTGCGCCGTACAATGCGTTCGGCAACCTGATTCGGTTCCTTTGGTCCGTATACGATATGTTTATCGAACGGAGGCATTGTGCCCGTTACATCATCGGTAAGAGAGGCTTGACGTGCCAACTGATAAAACACACCGTTTTTTCGGAACAGCTTAGCAATAGCACCTATGAAAAAGGCACCCATCACCTTCCACTTACCTTCTAGTTCCATAGCGGCCTGCATGCCATACACGGAGCTCATCGATCCTTCTGCCGGTACAAAACGACATAAGAAACGTGCCTGCCATGTAGGTTTTAATTCTTCCGGTCGCGTAAAGTGCCCCTGCGTAATGGCCACTACCGATTCAGCTACACACACAATATCTTCCGGTCCGATAATATCCTTCGCATAATGAGCAATTGCTTCTACAATATCGTCCTTATCTGTCAGTATACGAGTATGTATCGGTACTAATTCCAAATTTGCCATAATCTTTCCTCCTCTACTGACGCATAGCCTGTGCCAACTCTTCTGCAGTCAACACAATTCGTTGCTTACTAATATGCCAATCACTGCGTCCCACTACCTGGTATACGATGTCAATGCTCATATCCGGGAAGCCTACTACATCCTTGCGAATGTTACCGGTCTTACCTTCCAAGATGACGCGCAAACGAATAGTACCACCTTTACGAGGTTCAATAATAACAGATTCCCAATAACCATCATGACGTTCGCGATTGGCATCCGTCGTCCAAGACACGATAGACACATTGTCAAACTGTTCCTGAGGAAGCAGATGACGCGGATACACATCCATAATCGTCCCGTTCTGCTTTCCGCGATTAACAAAAGGAATATCGCACACTAAGGTAACCGTTTTAAAGGTCAAGTCCTCTACCTGAAACGGTGTACGGCGTTTGGTAATAAGAACAATTCGTTCGTTGCCTTGGCGCCACGCATAAAAGCGAAACGCTAAGTAGAGAGCCGCAATAATTACGACGATAGTTACGACTACATTGATTAAGGTGTAGAAAAACATAGCAACACTTCCTTATAATTTAATACTGCGAATCGTAAAATCCTTCGGAGGAATCAAGCAAGATGCCATCTTCGATGCCAACTCTACATCCTTCGTAAAACATAAATCCATTTTGCCTGTTGTATGCTTAGGGTTTAACAACTGCTGTTCCGTTAGCACACGTTTTACTTCCGTTGCCGTTTCATAGGACGGATCCACGTACACTACATCATTACCGGTAATGCGCTCCAGCAATCGTTTAATAAACGGGAAATGAGTACAGCCTAGTACAATCGTATCCGCACCGGCCTCCAAAATAGGTTGAATATACTCTTCAGCCTTCGCCCGCGCTATGTCGTCCGTCAAATGCCCCTCTTCAATAATATGCGCTAAATCAGGGCAGGATTGTTCCCATACCGACACATTCGGATTAAACTTCAGCGCTGATTCCTTGTGCTTATGACTATCAATAGTCGCCTTGGTAGCCATAATAGCAATGGACTTGCGAGGGCTGATATCAATTGCCGTATGTACGCCCTTGCAAACACCTACAATCGGATACGACAATTGGCGACGCAATTCATCCAACGCGACAACTGTAAACGTATTACAAGCCACCACGGCTAGCTTAACCGGTACCTGTTCCAGAAAACGACCAATCCGAACGGCAATATCGGTGATTTCTTCATTAGGTTTATTGCCCACCGGATTATTGGCGTTATCTCCTACATATACAAAATCTTCATGGGGAAATACGGTACGCATAACAGTCATCACCGTAAGTCCGCCTACACCGGAGTCAAACACGCCGATAGGCAAACGGCTTCTCTCAATCTGTTTCTCCTTGTTCATGGGCCTCCTCCTTCTTCGCTGCCTTAGCTACCATGGCCTTGTAGAACACGTCCGGCAACCGTATGATTTTGCCTGTTTCCTTATCGGTAAATACGTTCTGCGTTTCCCCCGTAGCGATAAGTGCGCCGTCTGCTTCACGTACCAGTCGATAAGTAAACACACATTGTGCCCGCGTTAGCTTTGCTACCGTCACTTCCACCGTAATTATATCATCAAAGCGGGCCGGTTCCTTATATTCACAGCTGACTTTTGTAATAGGAAATACGATTCCCTCATTCATCATGTCCCAGAGACTAATGCCGCAACTGCGGAAGAATTCAACACGCCCCATTTCAAACCAACGCAAATGGTTCGTATGATGAGCTACCTCCATCATATCCGTCTCATAAAACCGAACTTGTAACGATGTGGTAAACATACTGCCTGCCTTTCTTCATCTTCTCTAAAACACAAATAATTCAACGTTCATTTTACTGCACTCTATATAGACTGTCAATAAAGCAGTCCATATCTCGGCATACCGACAAAAGAAATGCTGAAGCAACTCCAGAGAATTACTTCAGCATATGTACCGTCTATATTACAGCGTATCCTCGCCGAACGGCATATATTTTTTAGCCTGTTCGTGATGCGATGCTTTGATATAACGACTGGCCGCCTTAAATGCCAAAGCGATAACCGCCGCATCATCAACCCAACCCAAACCGGGAATTCGATCGGGAATCCCGTCAACGGGTAAAATCAAATAGCCCAATGCGCCGGCAATAATAGCTTTTACATATTTCGGGGTATCCTGATCCTTAAAGCAGAAAAACAATACCATCGCCTTGCGAAGGAACACTACATTTTTCCCCATCTTACCCACAAAATCTAAAAACTTGGCCGACGAAAAAAACTTTACATACTTAACCAGTTTTAACGGATTCATTTGCGTCAACTCCTATTCCGCGTCCACTCACTGCTTATTCAGTCTTCCTTTTTAAGGCCCACTTTACCGGCTGCATCAAACACTACGGACTTGGCCGCCGTTATGGAGGACACGGTAGCGCTGTTTACAAAATAAGCGGCGGATTCGGAAATAGATAAAAGCAACGCACCGATACCGCGCAATGCATGCTTTGTATTGCCAAAAGCGGTGGCCGAGTCACCAAGCTGAGATATCAGCGCAGCCAAACCGGAACGTCCGCCGAACAAGCCTGCTACAGCACCGATAGTACTGCCTACCATATCCGTCAAGGAATTCACATTTAACCCTAAGAATTCATCACTTTTCACACCGGCTTCGCCGAGCATATCCCGCTGTTCGTCACCTAACGGCGTATCCTTCATCGGATTCGACATCAACGATTCCACAGTCGTTTTAATATGATCAAAAATCTGTGCCAATCTATCTTGGTATTCAGAAAAATCAGCCGGCATCGGCATACCGTCGCCAATCCACTTTTCCGCCACCTTGCCAATCGCATAGGACATACATACCGCTACAGGAATTTTTACCTTCGGATTTTTCAACAGCGACGTTAACAGCGCTGTTACTACGCTCCCGCCTAAGGCACCTAAAAACCCTACAATAGCGCCGGAGGTCAGAGAATGACCATAGGCCTGTGCAATACGCGTTACCATGTACGTATCATTAGCAATTAATGCGGTTGTACTGAACTTAGGTGCCATAGCTAATACGCCGGCTCTGGCGGCTGCCCAACGGCAAATGCTTTCTACTTCTTTATTTCTTTCTTCTGCCGTCATGGCCGTTTCTTCCATCATCATGCCTTTCATTTCTTCCATCTGCATCTTCTCCTCCGACACTTGTACCTATCTTCACATTGTTGTTGCAGTGTGTATATATATCTATTGTAGTACGCCTACTGCAATTTGTCTACATTATCAAGTCGATTACCAACTCGTCAATCCACCATCAATGGTCCACGCCGCACCGGTAACAAACGACGCCTTTTCGCTAAGCAGGAAAGCAATCACCTCACCGATTTCATGAGGCTTAGCAATACGCCCCAGCGGATAGTGCATGGCCATCTCTTCCATCGCCTCCTCAAAAGGCTGTTCACTGTGTGCCAACTGCTTTGCCACCAATGATGTTTCCACATCACCGGGGCATACACAATTGACGCGCACACTATGCGGTGCCATTTCCAAGGCCAACGACTTCGTAAAACTTACAATGGCCCCCTTCGAAGCACCGTATACCGAACAAGCAACATTCCCCTGCAAGCCGGCATCACTGGATATAGTAACAATACTGCCGTGATTGCGCCGTAAATACGGGGCTGCCGCTTGGCATAAAAACACCGTCCCCTTTACATTGGTACCAATCATTTCATCAAAAGCCTGTTCCGTTACATTGTCCAATAATTCTTCTTCATAAAATCCGGCAGCCGTTACCAACGCACTTACCGTACCGAACAAGCGAACGGTTTCTTCCACGATGCGCCGACAGTTCATGACCTTACTTACATCGCCTTGCACGAATCGTACGCGCGATGATAAACGACGAAGCTTAACCACCGCTTCTTGGCCGTCGCGCTCATTGCGTCCGTTAATCGCTACGCTCCAGCCTTCCTTGAGCAGTAGCTGCGCCGTTGCAAAGCCGATGCCCGATGTGCCGCCGCTGATTAAAGCAACTTGGTTATCACTCATACTTGGCATGCGTATCCTTCCCATCATCCTACAAAATAATCATACATCAACTTAGCCAGCATCGATACCGTCATGACGATAAACACCAGGCGCACAAAACCGGTTCCCTTCCGAATCGCCATTCGGGACCCTATAGTAGCACCTATGATTTGTCCAACCGCCGCCGACAAACCATATACATAATTGACATGATCCATGGCGATAAAAATAAGGAGAGACCCTAGATTACTGGCAAAGTTTAACACCTTTGCATTCCCCGATGCCAATAAAAAATCAAAACCGGCAAAAATGAATCCGAAAATCAAAAACGTACCTGTACCGGGACCAATGAAACCATCATAAAAACCAATGCTTAGTGCCATCATTACCAATAACACAAACCGTCGTCCCGTTGCCTTCGTATACGTACTTACCTCGCCCCAGTCCTTTTTGAATAAGACAAAAAGGAGTACCGCAATAAGCAGAAAAATAATAATCGGTTTAAGGTATAGCGGTGGAATACTAATAACCAGTATTGTACCGGCTATGGATCCGACAAAGGTAAACGGTAGCAACCGCTTTACTAACCCTATATCTGCTTTCTTTTGTCGAATAAAATTAATCATAGCCGAAAAGGCTCCAAACACACTGGCTAACTTATTACTGCCCAAGGCCACGCCGGGTGGCAAATTCGTAAGCAGCATCGCCGGTACCGAAATCAATCCGCCTCCACCGACAATAGAATCTACAAATCCAGCAATAGCACCGGCTAAAAATAATAGCAACGGCACTACCAATACCGAATCCAAGACCATCCATTCAAACATGTACTCTCTCCTCTACACGTATAAACTATCTCGCCTCGCTATTCATACTACAGTGTAAGTACTCTCTAATAGCTAACCCCACACCGGTTATAATCTATTGATCCTTCATTCTGGCCAAGACGGTCTTATATCCATCGGCGCCATAAACAAGGCATCGCTTTACACGACTAATGGTAGCCGTACTGGCCCCGGTAGTTTCCACAATCGTGTCATAGCTTTCGCCATCCTCTAACATGCGTGCTACCTGCAAACGTTGTGATAACGCTTTCAATTCGTTAACGGTGCAAATATCTTCAAAAAATTCATAGCACTCTTCCAGACTTTTCAAAGTCAGTACAGCTCGAAACAGCTGATCATTCATCGGATTACGCAATTTTTCATTTACGCTCATAACTGCCTCCCATGTAACACTACATACAGTTTCTTCCATTATATTACACAGCGTATAAAAACAAAAGACTTTCACACAAAAAAGTGTAAAAGCCTTTCATTAAAGCCATCAACACAGAGCATGTAGTATCACATGCCATCTACATGTTACAGCCGTTATATTTCATCTATATTCAATGCTTTTAAATACTCTTTGAAGCCATCGGCTACGATAGGATTACGCAATGCATATTCCACGGTAGCTTTAAGATATCCCAAACGGTCGCCGATGTCATAGCGAACACCATCATACGCCAATGCATATACCGGTGTTTCTAAGCTGGCCAATGCATCGGTTAACTGTATCTCATTCCCTGCCCCTTGCGGTGTTTTTTCCAATAAATCGAAAATTTCCGGCGGCAAAATGTAACGTCCCAATACAGCTAAATTAGACGGGGCCATATTACGGCTCGGTTTTTCTACCAATCCTTCCACACGATACAAATTTTCCTCTATAGGTGTCCCGGATACAATACCGTAGGAGCTTACCTTTTCTTCCGGTACAAATTGAGCACCTAAAATCGTACCGCCATGCATATTATAGCAATCAATCAACTGCTTTAAGCAAGGATATTCCGGATTGTATACTACGTCATCACCGAGCAAAACCGCAAACGGTTCATCACCGATAAATGCCTTGGCACACAGCACTGCATCACCTAGCCCGCGCGGTGCCTTTTGGCGAATAAAATGAACCCGTACGTCCGCTAATTCACGAACCATGTCCAGCTGTTTTTTCTTGCCCTGCTGCTGCAACAGCTGTTCCAATTCTACACTGGTGTCAAAATGATCTTCAATAGCCCGTTTATTGCGACCGGTAATAATAAGAATTTCTTCGATTCCCGAATCCAATGCTTCCTGTACAATATATTGAATTGTCGGCGTGTCGACAATCGGTAACATTTCTTTCGGCTGTGCCTTGGTAGCCGGTAAAAAACGTGTACCAAATCCGGCTGCCGGGATAACCGCTTTACGAATTCGTTTCATACGTGTCTCCCCAAACCTTTCCTGCAAAATTATTATTTACTCATCAACGTATAGTAATCGAATATACGGTAGTCTTCAATCTTGCCCTATAACCGCGTGGATCTAGAAGTCTTTAGCTACCACCATATATTTCCATTCCTTCTGCTTCGACTGATATGTAAGCCAGCCTTCAAAGGAATGCATATCGCGATACCATGTGTAGTCTACATACCGCAATTCACCGGACTGTACATCGCGCTGCGTCGAAACCGTAAAGGAATCAAGTCGCGACAAGCGTACGGTAAAACCCAAAACGGCATTTCGATGTACATCAATCGTATCAAACGGATACGGCGAATCTTTAAATTGCGGCATATTGTATTGTTTGTAACCGCCGAAGAATGTAAGCCAATCCGTTACGCGTTGACTGGCCGATACACCCCAATACGGTGCATTACGAGTGTAGTCATTATAACCATAATGGTCTTTCTGATACCCTCCATAAACACGTACATCCATATCCTTCCAAGGATGCCATGTATCATGACTCACTTCTGCATACAATTTGCGGTGAGTACCCTTGATATAATCTTCTTTCCAGTAGCCGATGCTGGCACCACCGCGGATAGTAAACGGCGTATCGCCGATATGGTACACATGGGTATCCACGGACAATTCCGGTCTCTTTTCTACCCATACCTGCTGTGCATTCAAGGTAGCCGACTCTCGACTATAGGCCAATTGAGCCGTCCCCCAAGGCAGGAAGTGACGATAACCGATACTCGGCTTAAAGCCTCCCTTGGTATACCATTCGTAGCGGAAAAAGGCTTCGTCCGTCGCCCCAATAGGATATTCAATATTACCTTTAAAACCAAATCCATCGGTACTGTCGTACATAGGACGGGGAATCAACGAAAAGATATTCACCTTACTCTTGCGGTCACCGCGCAGTGACACCACATAGCGCGACCGACTGAGAACCTCACCGTTTTTGATAAACAGACGGGCATTGTGAATGATAGCCTTATCGCCGGGATACACTTCAATAAGAGAGCCTTCCATTCGATAATCAGGTACGCCCTTATAGGCCATAGCATGCTTAGTCGTTACCCAACCGTTTTTAATAATTGCCATGTCACCGTCAAAGGTAACATGCTCGCCTTTGATAAAATACGGCGCCGTAAAGCCCATCACATTAGGAGCACTACCTGCATTTGTTCCGGTATTGAAGGATAAATTTTCACCGGTCAAATCCTTAGTAGCCCCTTTATCTTCTAAATAGTGAAAGGGTCCGTCCGTCGTATAATCCTGCGTCTTTACATTGCCTACAATGCGATCGCTGTGAATCTCGCGATTGCCTTGCACCATGTCAACCTTGCCCACGGCAATCACATTGCCGCTTGTATCCCCATAGTACATGCTATCCGCATCTACCTTAATCGGCTGTTCCGATGTGCTCAGTACCGTCTCGGTCGGATTACCCCGCCGCACTACGCGAATCAGCGCACCATCCGCACCCTCCTGTGCTGCCAGCGCTTCCGGGCGTACTTCACCGGTTATCTCCGTCGCATCTTCATACACCAGGCCGTTACTGTCAGCTGCCTGCACGGCAGGAACCAAGGCTCCCGTTATCAGCCCGGCTAACATCGCATACCGCCACTTTTTACCTATCATTTGTGTCTCTTCTCTCCTTTAGCTGCGCTTAACTACTACGATAGGCTTAGACGGTGCTGTCGCCGACTGGCTATCTTCGGTGACATGCGTAGTCTCTGCCTTTACTTCCTCCGCATCGGATGACGAAGCAGCCGTATCCTCCGCTGCGGTATCCACCGGTTCTGCTTCTTCTACCTCACCGACTACCGTACCGTTATCGTCCGGCACATACACCGTACCACCCGTTTCCGTTGTGGTTTCTTCTACCGGTGCCGTCACCGGCGTAATGGACAACGTATCGTTCGCATGATTAAGTCCGTCACCGCCGATAACAATTCCCTGTACGGTCACCATATCTTCCGGCTGTACATAGATAGCGGCTCCATCGGAAAGCTCTATGTTTTTCCCTTTGACAAAGAAACCGCCCACCAGACCTACCGGTCCCAAGAGAACCGCTCCGGCCACCGATGCACCGGCCGCTTTAAGCTCTTGTTCGGTCTTTTTCTTTGCATCTTCACCTTGTAACGCGGCAAAGGTTGTACCGTCAATGGTAGGGATTGTATCGAAACGAAGATCTAATTTACCGTTGCGACCAAAGGAGGAGGCCCGTTTCAATTCTGAAATATGACCGGTTCCCACCGTACCGGCCGGCACGATAAGAACATCGCCGTCCATAACATCTTCTGCCACAGTAAAGGTGAACGCATCGCCCAATTCATTGGTTTTAGTGCTAATCGGGTCATTTAATGTCACCTTAAACACATGATCGGCCGCTACGGTACCGATTTGCGGTGTCAGCTTAACATCTTTACCGTCAATGGCCTTCTTTAGCGCCGTAATTCGGCTCTGCACCGAACCGGTACCAACCTGTCCCGTTACACTGCGTTCCAACCGATTGAGTCGTTCCAAGAGGGAACCCTGCGTTACAGCTCCTTGATAGCTCCATTCTAATACATCCACTTCCTGTGTAATGGACACACCGCTGTCCGACCCGGCTACCGAACGGTACAACTCATCCACCTTGCTGTTAAGCGTACCCGAACGCGTAGCACCATACACGGTCTGGTCCAACTGGTTTACACGATCCACCAATGCACCAATCTGAACGTCTCCGTATACAGTTGTTTCCAAACTATTTGTCTTTTCTAATACGGTATCCGGGGCCGCCCATACGCTACCTGTCATCAGCGCGGCCGTTACCAATGTCAAAAGCTGTTTTTTCATAGAGCCCTCCTACTGGATATGTGACTTCCCAATCATAATAAAAGCATAGACCGGTACCGATCTATGCTTTTACGCCGTTAAATACGCAAATCAATGATAGCCGATACACCTACGCCTTGAATACGGGAAGCGTTGGTCGGATTTTTACTATCAATCGGCACCAAACCTTTAATACGTGCTACACTGTTAAAGCTGGCCTCAATTTGAGCAACCGCCTGTACGCGTTCTACCTCGGATGCCGGTCCCGTAACCTGCGCAGCCCCAATATAGCCTTTATTGCCTACACTGACGATAGGAACCACCTTTGTCGTGTACGTTGTACTTAAGTTATTTTGTTTTAATACGGAGTTCAAAAAGCTGTTAATCTGCTCGCCGTATTTATCTACGAGGAACCCTACACCGGCTACCTTAACAATACCGCCCAAATCACCGAGACTAAACGCCTGTGTTGTCATAAATAAGCCGGTAGAGGCTACGGACATAGTAACTGCCATAATAGCAGCTGCAATTTTCTTTTTCATACGTCACCCTCCTCATTAATTATTATTATACATTTTACCAAAATTTCAAATAAAAATCTACGAATAGACACCGTGAAGATATACGGATAGCTGCCACAAAGGTCTATGCGTCGCTAGCAAATACGCGGCACCTGATCTTCACCGAGCATATCTAAGAGACGAACACCACCCAAGGCCGTTTCAAGTCCTACCTTACCAGCATTCTTCGCCATAGTTTCACCGATGCACACCGCCTCACGACCGTACGGATGCTGATGCAATCGCTGTAAAATTTCTTCGGTTGCCTCTTTTTTTACAAAGAGAATCGCCTTGCCTTCATTAGCCAAATACAACGGATCATAGCCTAACATATGACAAACCGCCGCCACATCTTCGTGTACGGGAACGGCCGCTTCACGCACGCGAATCCCCACCTGCGCCTGTGTAGCAATTTCTTGTAGCACCGTTGCCACCCCACCTCGCGTGGGATCACGCATCAGTGCCACCGCATCGCCGAATTCTAAAAGCACCGGTGTCAACATACCGTTAAGCGGTGCGCAATCGGTAACAATACTATCAGGCAAAGTAAACCCGTACCGCGTCCCCATAACAGCCACTGCATGATCACCTAAGGAACCAGTGAGGATTACGTCCATATCCGCCGTTACACGATCCGGTCCGATGACAATGCCTTCGGGGATATACCCTACGCCGGCCGTATTAATATAAATTCCGTCTACGGCCCCTTTTTCCACGACCTTCGTATCACCGGTGACAATCTGTACGCCTGCTTCTTTGGCCATGGCCGCCATCGTCGTAACGACGGACTCCAATACATCGCTGTCCAGACCTTCTTCTAAAATAAATCCACAACTCAAATACTGTGGTACGGCCCCGTTCATCGTCAAATCGTTAACCGTACCGCATACGGCCAATTTGCCGATATTGCCGCCGGGGAAGAACTGAGGCGTCACTACATACGAATCGGTAGTAAACGCCATCCGTCCCGCTTTTACCGTAAATTGTGCGCCATCATGCAATGGTGCCAGCAGCGAGTTGGTAAAATGGGGCAGAATATAACGCTCCATCAATTCATGGCTAAATCGTCCGCCATTACCATGTACTAATCGAATTACTTCACCCATATTCAATCCTCCCACAACTGGCCGCCGCTGGTCCGTCTATACTTATACCATGCCGCACAGCTGCCTTCTACCGACACCATGCAAGCCCCGACCGGATGATCGGCGGTACATTCCTTGCCAAACAGCGCACATTCATCGGGGCGAATCAAACCTTGCAATACCTTATCGCATTGGCAACCTTTCGGCGGCGTGGCTTCTCCCATGTCACCCAGCAGTAACATGCGTTCTGCATCAAATCGCGCATACTCTCCGGCCAAGCGCAAGCCCGACTTTGGAATGACACCCATACCGCGCCATACATCGTCAGCCGGTTCATACAACTCCTTCATTAATTGTATCGCCACCGGATTACCCGTTTTAGCTACTACCGACTTATACTGATTACCCACGTAATAAGTGCCGGACTTACGTTGCCACAGAATATCGCGTACAGCCGCTAAAATTTCCAAGCCATCAAAGCCGGCGATACAAGACGGAATGCCATACTCTTCTGCCAAGAAACGGTACGGCTCTTCGCCGATGATAACGCTGACATGACCGGGCAACAAAAATCCATCAAGCTGCCGTTCCTTACGATCCAACAACGCCCGCAACGCCGGCGGCACCAGCTTATGCGACACCAGGAAGAATACATTGTCCAGGCCCGCTTGCGCCACCATTTTAACCGTGGCTGCAATAACCGCTACCGTCGTTTCAAAACCAATCGCCAAAAATACAATTTTCTTATCCGGATGCTGACGACCTAAGGCAACGATTTCCATCGGACTATATATGATATGAATCTGCGCACCTTCACTTTTAGCTTCCCATAAATTGCCGTCCGTGCCGGGCACCTTGAGCATGTCGCCGAAGGTAGCGATAATAACATCTTCCCGCGCCGCATAGGCCAATGCCTTATCCATATACGACTGATCGGTAACGCACACAGGACACCCCGGTCCGCTGATAAGTTCGATACCCTCCGGTAACATCTGACGGATACCTTCGCGGAAAATAGCTACCGTATGCGTACCGCACACCTCCATAATCCGCACCGTTTCCCCCGGAGTGTAAAGGGATTTTATATCCTCCAATAACGCCTTAGCGGCTTGTAGTTTGTTCTCTAAAGTAAGCTTCTTCACGTTCTTCCAACTCCCGGAAAGCGTCCATAGTCGCCTTCGCTTCCTCTTCGTCTACAATCTGAACCGCACAACCTGCATGAACCAATACCCAATCGCCGACTTTGGCTTCCGGCACCAACATGAGATTCACATCACGGGTAACACCGGTAAGGGCAATGGTCCCGACAAATTCATTAACCTGTACTAACTGTGCAGGCACCGCTAAACACATATGATCACTCCTTTTCCGTCAACTGCTTCATAGCCAGCCACCATTGACCGACAGCAAGTCCCCCGTCGTTTACGGGAATTTTTTTAGGTAATACGACTCGATAGGTCGGCTCCATACGCGCCATTTCCGCTAATAGCCGCCTGTTCTGAAATACACCGCCGCCGAGAACAATCGTCTGTATCCCGTATCGGCTACACAAATCTTCGGCTACTTCCGTAATCCCATAGGCTAGGGTGCGATGGAAGGAAGCCGCCAATGTACTCCGTGCCACACCCTTGATGCGTCCTTCGATAATCTGACGCACCAATGGATAAAAATCCAACACCGAGCCGTCATAATAAAAATCGTATAAATTGCCTCGTTTGCTATACGCCAGCTGTTCCAGTGCCATAGCAATCTGGCTGTCATAGCTATGACGATAGCCCAGGCCCAATAAAGACCCTACGGCATCAAACAAGCGCCCTGCACTGGTCGTCCACAACTGCGGCATTTTGCTCTTAAATAATTGGTCTACCAGTTCCCAACCATAGGGGAGATCTTCGCGCCAAGCTTCGTACGGGCCGGACAATGTTTCGCCGCAGGTGCGCCGTAAATACCACAACGCTTGCCGCCACGGCTCTTCCACCGCACGTTCGCCGCCGGGCAAGGGCGTCCTTGCCAAATGCACCAGGCGTTCATAACGACTGCCTTCACAAAGCATAAACTCGCCGCCCCAAATATCGCCGTCATCACCATAGCCGGTACCGTCAAAAGCAACACCTAACACCGGGCCTTCCAATTGATGTTCGGCCATAACAGCAGCAATATGTGCATGATGATGTTGTACCTCAAGATAAGGAATGCCCTTGTCCGACGCATACGCTCTGCCGTAGCGCGATGAATAATACTGTGGGTTTTTATCGGCTACTACCGCATCCGGTGTTAACGTAAACAGCTGTTCATAACGAGCAATCGCACGCTCCATGGCCTCGTTTGTCGCTTCATTGGCAAGATCTCCAATATGCGGTCCCGGCAATACTTCGCGCCCTTTATTAATAGCAAAGACATGCTTCAAGTCACCGCCCATAGCCAATATAGTGGGCATCCTGTATGGCTGCGCATCACACTTGATAGCACTGCTCGTCCGCTTCTCCGGCATCATACTCTCTGCTGCATTATTCTCTGTGCCATTATGCTTCACAGTTTCTTTTTCTGACGAAGGGGCTTGTCCGCCTACTGCCATCGTAAGAGATAACGGCACATAACCGCGACTGCGTCGGAATAATAACGGTTCATCATTCACTACGGCAACGACCGAATCGTCCACGGGCGAAACAATGCGCCGATTGTGAACCAAGAACCAATCGGCTACGCCGGTTAATGTTCTCAGCGCCGCCTCATCCTCATAAATAACCGTATCACCGCTGTAGTTTCCGCTGGTCATTACCCACAGGGCATCCTTCGGCACCAGTAAATGATGCACCGGTGCATAGGGCAACATAACACCGATATAATGATTCCCCGGCGCCACTGCTTCCCAAGCTATCCCGCCGGGACCTATCGCATCCATAATGGTTTCTTCACCGGCTCGCATTCGTTCCGGTCGACGACGACAGGCTGCCTTGGAAGCATGCAGCGTTTCCAACAATACAATCGGGCGCTCCGGACCGGTCAATACCGCTTCTTCCGCCTCGCTGATGCAAGCCACTGTCTTTGCCGTAGCCAACGATCCTGCCATAACCGCCAGCGGTTTATCGGGCCGTCGTTTTCTCTGGCGCAGCCTATCTATTGCCTTCGCATTGCGTGCATCGCACACCAAATGATAACCGCCGATTCCCTTAACGGCCACAATATCACCGTTGGCAATATGATTACGCACTACAGCAAACACATCTTCTTCCGCATTATCAAGACCACATTCCACAGCGTTGCCCTGTGCATCGAGCAATGAATACCGCGGTCCGCATACACCGCACGCCGTAGGTTCCGCATGGTAGCGCCGTCCATGTAAATCATCGTACTCCGCCTGACAGGGAGAGCACATAGTAAACGGAGCCATTGTGGTAAACTGCCTATCATACGGAGCTTTCTCAATGATCGTATACCGCGGCCCGCAGTGAGTACAATTAATAAAACTGTAACCGTAACGTCTATCCTCCGGATCGGTAAGCTCCTTTAGGCATGCCTCGCACGGAGCCGTATCGGCACCGATAAACGTACTCATTGTATCATCGGCCGGTGAAGGTAAAATGAGAAATGCCGTTTCGTTCGCCACGGGATGTACGGTAATCACCGTATCATCAATGCGTGCCGTCGGAGCCTTGCGTGCCTGCACTGACTCTACAAAGCCACGGAGCAATGTTTCATCCCCTTGTACCTCTACGTACACGCCGGCAGCATCGTTATACACAAAACCTGTAAGACCCAGTTCATGGGCTATAACGGAAACAAGGGGGCGAAAACCGACCCCCTGTACCACGCCCGTAAACCGTATGCCCCATCGAGCCTGTCCCGTTGTTTCTACCGGTTTACGTTCCATATATTCTCCTTATTATCAGCAAAACCTTACTTCTGTCGACTCACTTAGTAACGTATTTACGCCTGAACCGCCGTATCCTGATTCATTTCATCAAGCTCGGCCTGAATCATAATGGCACACTCAATGCGTTTTTTCTGCAATTTACAGCCTAATTCATAGGGCTCCTTAATGCTGCCGCCAAAGGTTTCATTATTCGCATGACACCCACCGGAGCAGAAGAACTTCGCCCAACATTTTGCACAGGTCGGTTTCGTAAATACATGGGTATTTCTAAATTCTCGAGGAATATCAAAATTCTTCAAGCCTTCAAACACGTTCCCCAATACATAGCCGTCACGGCCGACAAACTGATGACACGGATAAATATCACCGTTCGGCACAATCGCCATATATTCATGACCGGCACCGCAACCGCGCAAGCGCTTTGCCATGCATGGTCCGCGATACAAATCCATGCGGAAATGGAAGAAATTAAACTTTTCGCCCCAGCCGTCTTTTTGACGCTGCAAATACAAATCGGCTAATTTTTCATATTCCTTTTCCAAAATCGGTAAATCTTCATCGCGAAGCACATATTCCCCTTCTTTGCCCACTACCGGTTCCATGGATAAGTGTTCAAAGCCCAAGTCGGACATGGCAATAACATCCTTGGTGAAGTCCAAATTGTTATGCGTATACGTACCGCGTACATAATATTCGCGACCGTCACGCTGTTTTACGGCATTTACCAAATTCTTGGCCACCGTCTTGTATGTATCTGTACCGCCGGCACTGGGGCGCATGCGGTTATGAACTTCTTCACGACCGTCGATAGACAGTACCAAACTAATGTTGTGTTCGTTTACATAATCAATTTTATCCTGCGTCAACAATACACCGTTCGTAGTCAACGTCAATTTAAAAATTTTATTGTGCGCCGCCTGAATGGATTCCACATATTCAACCGTCTGTTTAACTACATCCCAATTCAACAGCGGTTCACCACCGAAGAAATCGATTTCGCAATGTTGCCGCGTACCACTCATGGCGATCAAAAAATCAACGGCCCGCTTTGCTACATCAAAACTCATCAATTCACGTTTTACTCCGCCGTAATCGCCTTGACTGGCAAAGCAATATTTACAAGCCAAGTTGCAGTCGTGAGCAATGTTAAGACACAATGCCTTGACAATAGGCTTTTCTTCCACTACCAGTTTAAACTCTTCGGACATCGGCGCATACAGCATTTCTTCTTTGATGAGTTCATCAATTTCATCCATCAACTCATCAAGCTCCGACGCGTTTTCCGTAGCATCCAACGCTTCGTGCACAGCTTCGCGATTGGACCCATCGTAAATATCGAGTACACGGTCCGTCAATTCGTCGATGACGTGAATAATACCGCTATTAACATCAAGACAGAAATACTTATCCTTCATCTTGAATTTATGAATCATCGGTTGTAGTTCTAGCATATGTAACAATAGACCTCCATCAAACTTATAAACATCTATACTTATTCTATCACATTTAGTCCTCCGGGACACATATCTGATATAAGTTTATCATGAAAATATTCGTTCATTCTAATGAAAAAAGGCTATAACACAATGCATCGCATCATGTTATAGCCTTTCGCCGTTATCTTATTTCTGTTTGCAAACCTGGTTGCCTACAGTGCAGCTTGTTTTGCAAGCGGACTGGCAGGAAGTCTGGCATTCGCCACAACCACCGGTTTTAGCCGTTTTCTGTAAAGATTCTGTATTGATAGTGCGGATATGTTTCATGATAAAGTCCTCCTTCATACACTACTACCTTTTTCTACATTTTAGCATACCAAAGTAAACTTAGGCAAGCGTCTTTCGTGGCAAACCATGCACGCTGCTCTACAATTTTCAAGACACGAATGCCGAAGAAAGTTGTAGACCTGTCCCCGACACCTTACGGCATAGCCTTCTTCAAGGTAGCCAAATTTTCTTCCATTACCGACAGGTACGTTGCACCCTTGTCCATCTGTTCCTTCGTCAAGCCTTCTACCGGATTGAGCATGTACACCGTAACGCCGGCCTCCTTGGCAATCGCTTCTGCCAATTTGGGATTTACCAATTCTTCACTGAAAATTGCCTTCACTCCATTAGCCTTAACAAAAGCTACGATGCGTGCCATTTTTTCGGGAGTTGGCTCCGCATCCGGTGAGATACCCATGATTCCCAGCTGGTGCAGTCCGTAGCGATGCGCAAGGTAACCAAAGGCCTCATGCGTAACAACAAGATTTTTTTGCTGTACCCCTTGTGCCCAGTCCTGATACTGCGCATCCAGCTTAGCCAGTTTTTCTTTATAGGCTTCGCCATTCTTTTTATAGTACTCCGCATTTGCCGGATCAGCCTCGCTGAAAGCCTTTACCACCGCATCGGTTTCTAACATGACATTTGTTGGGTCCAGCCATACATGCGGATCGTTGCCACCGTGATCATGCTCATGCTCATGCCCATCCGTGCTCTTTTCGACTGCCGGGGACGCGCTCTCCTTCGCCCTCTCTTCTTCGAAAGATTCATCCGGCATCGGCAATACGCGGGTCGCCTTTGAAAACTCAATCGCTTTGGCATCGCGCAATACATCCTTTGTCACTATCTTTTCCGTAGGCTCTAAACCTGCTCCGTTATACAAGAATAGCTTGGCCTTACCGATGGCCATCAAATCACTGGACGACGGCTCCCAATCATGAGGCTCACTGCCCGGCGGTACTAACAAGGTAAGCGCTATTTTATCGCCACCCACTTGCTTTGCCACATCATATACGGGATACACCGATGCCACTACGGGGAGCTTTCCTTCATTCGTCGGCGCTGAACTCCCGCAGCCACCAATGACTATTCCCATGGCCACACTCATTACACCTATCGCTACGCGTCGCCACCACGAAGTATTACACGTCTTCATATGTTCCCTCCTACTTTTTACAGACATACAACACGATATGTATTATACACGATTTCCCCAAAACGTGTTTGAACACATGAACACCCGTCGACATATAATCTGCCTAATTGTCGACGGGTGTTCCTACTCTCTTTCGCAGTAAAGTCCAATCTATCTGTCGGTTCTACGATACCATCCAATCTACCGGACCGACAGTGGCAATACCTCTACGTTGTTTAACCTTCGTGTTTGCTTTCTTCCTCATGCGCCGGTAACGACCGATGGGCTATGGCAACGGCAATTTCATTAAGATGCAAAATACCTACGCCGGCGTAGATGGCTACGCTTAGATGCTCACGATAGCGAGCTACCCCAATCTTACCGCCCACATTAAGACCGATGGCTTTTCGCTTTAATTGTTCCAAAGCTTCTTGTGTAGCACCGATTACAGCGCCTTCCCCAATGTGATTGTCTGCAACAACGCGCTGCCTCTGAGCCGCCACTACGGCGTGCTCAATAATTTTAGGGATGGACGGTACAAATTGTCCGCCAAAATCAACGGCTACCGATCGAATGCCCTGCTCATGCAATTGTTTTCGCAATTCTTGCTCTGCCTCACGCGATTCGGTAATGGCTAGGCGAAGCGCCGCCCGACCGATTGCAATACTGTTATACTCCATATATCTCCCGCCTTTATCGTTCTGTCAATTGTTCTATCGTTTCTCACTCTACTCATTGCTATATAGAATTATTGTACACTGCCCACGCAAGACGATGCAAGTTGCATTTGAAAACAGCTACTGTACAGCCACAAACATAGATTTTACATCTACTTTTTTATTGGCATCCAATAGGCCGGCTTGTACTAAAAAGTCTTGCGCTTTTTCCAAATCTTTAATATCTTCTTCCGTTACCTGAGGATTAAAATCATACCATGGTGCCATGGTAGCTACCTCTTTTTCGGTAAGCCCCGTTTCTTTCGCCGCTAGCGCATAAGCCTGTGTCGGATCCTTTTTGTATGCATCCACTACGCCATAATGAGTCGCCAAAAATCGTTTTACTAACTCCGGATGCTTGTCGAGAAAATCACCGCGCACGGCAATAACAATTGTCGCATTAAGCAGTCCTTGGGCATCGCGCACCACATGGGCACCGCTTTGCAATGCTTTCAGCGCCATCGGTCCTGCCAACAAAGCTGCATCGGCACTGCCGTTTTCCATAGCAGCCGCGGCTTGCGGAATACCGCCGGACACAAAGTTGACATCGCTAGCCTGCATTCCCTGTTCGGCTAATGCCATCAACAGCAACTGATGCAAGTTAGTCCCCTTCGGTCCCATTACGGTTTTCCCTTTCAAATCGGCCACCGATGTAATAGACGGATCCTTCGCAACAATGACAAATGCCTTCGGCGCACGGCTATACATGCTAACAATGCGCAAATCCACACCATTTGCCTTCGCCAATATAGCCGAAGTACCGCCCAACGCATTAGCAATGTCAATATCGCCGGCTGCCATCGCTTCTGTCTGTTTCGGTCCTTCCGTAATCGTTGAGTAGCCCACCTTCACCGCATCCTCGGCAAAGGCCTTTTCAAACAAACCTTCCTGCTTTTCCACAATGGATGGAATATTCAACGGCGCTTTCACATAGGTAAGGTGCACCTCTGCCGGCTTAGCCGTCTGTGTTCCCGCCGTATCACTACCGCAACCGGAAATAATAAGAGCTCCGGTTACACATACTAACGCCATCAGTTTTCGTATTCCCTGTTTCATAACAAGCCTCCTATATGCTGCAATATATCTCTCTTTAACGGTTCCGTACACGATGTATCACGCCGTTTACCCCAAGACAATGGATTTTGTATTTGCTTGTGCTTACCATCGGGTCGCAAGCAGATGATGCTGTCCCCTAACAATAGGGCCTCATCCACATCATGCGTAACAAACAATACCGTCTTCTCCATCTGTGTTTGCCAACGATGCAACTCCTCCTGTAACTCGCGCCTGGTAAAATAGTCCAATGCGCTGAAAGGCTCATCCATGAGAAGCATCGGCGTATCTGCACACAATGCTCTACCGATGGCCACTCGCTGTGCCATGCCACCGGATAGCTCTGCCGGTAACCGCTCCGCTGCCGATGATAACCCCAGCTCCTGCAATAGTCGTTCTATCGTATTCGCTCGAACCGGATGATCGCCATACTGTGCGAACGATATGTTCTCACGTACCGTCAGCCATGGCAATAAACGCGGTTCCTGAAAAACCATCGCCATCGTTGTCTCTTCCCAACCTTCGGGCCACTCGATATCTCCCATCGAAGGTACCTCTAGCCGAGCCAATAATCGGAGCAATGTCGTCTTACCACATCCGCTCTTGCCAACAACTGTCGTAATCGTCCCCAAAGGCATAGCCGCCGTCAACGGTGCCAATGCCGGCTGCAAGCATCCGGCATAGGTTTTACCCAATCCTTGTATGCTAATCACCGGCCTTTGTTCATGCCACTCCATCCTTGTCACCTCCCAGGTAACGATACAACAATCGTCTTCCCAACTGTCGACACCCATAGTCCATGACACTACCGCACACACCGATGACCACTACACCGACAATTACACTGGCCGACTTTGCCATTGCCTGCGCATCCAGTACTAAATAACCAACACCCGATGCAGCTGCAATCATCTCTGCACCGATTAGTGAACGCCAACTATAACCAAGGCCTATACGCAATCCCGTGTACATGTATGGCACTGCATAGGGTAACCGAATGCGCCGAACACACTGCCATGAGGACAAACCGTATTGTCGTCCCATCTCAAGAAGCTTGGCATCCGTACAACGTACACCGGTTAACGCATTCAAAAAAATGGGATAGAACGTAGCCAAAAATACAACGGCGGTTTTAGAGGCTTCCCCGATACCCAGCCATAAAATAAGGAGCGGTAGCAATGCCAACGGCGGTACATGCCGAAAAAATTCGATAGTCCCACCCAATACACGATAGGCCGGTTCCCATAAGCCGATAACAATCGCCAAGGGAACGGCTGTAGCGGCAGCAAGTAAAAAACCGACGGCTACTCGTCCCAAACTAACACCGATATGTATTAGCAACGTACCATCGCGAAGCAGCTGCCATCCACTGTCAATAACATCCATCGGTGAAGGCAACACATAGGATGACCATCGACCACTATCCACCGCTATTTGCCAAAGAACAAGAATGCCTAGGGGCAATAACCACCGTACCCAAGCTTGTTTCATAGCGGAGTCCTCCTTTCTGCCTACTGTTGCACATCTGCATTAAGTATACCACATCATTGAGAATTGTTCTCTTAATATTTAACGTATCGGTGGCTGCAACTATCATGTCCTGCCATGATTTGTTGTTCATCGCTTGCGTTTCATTGCTACAATATTTTTGTTGCTCAACTACTTCAGTGTGTAGCGTTTGTGTTTCATCGCTACATTTTTCTTGGGGCTCTACAAGGATAGCTTCGCTACCTTTCTTTGTACTTTCTTTAGAGATGTTTAGTCTAGTTTCGTTTAGTTTAAGTATGCGTTCGGGTAGGCGTTCGGCTGGGCGTTCGGCTGGGCGTTCGGGTAGGCGTTCGGGTAGACGTTCGGGTAAAAGTTCGCCTAAGCCATCTTTTTTATCTCCGGTTTTCGGAATACTCTGCCCCTCATTTTGCGAAATATTTTGATCTTTGTTTTGCAAATCACATTGATCTTTGTCTTGCAAAATACATTGATCAGCATTACCTGCGTCCGCAACATCAACTTCTTCACTAATAACTTTTTCACTAACAGTACCTTTAGCATCTTCTTCAGCCAAATTAACTACGCCCGCAATATCAATTTCTTCGCTAACAATTTCTTCGCCATCACTTATGTCCGTAGCAATCGCAGCACTGTTGCCTGATAAAAAGGTGGTAACAATTCCTTCCTCTTCCATGGAAATCATTTCATAGACTGTCGCTTTCTTACCCGGACGTACACTGTATCGAATGCGCCCCGCTTTCTGTAACGCAAGCCTTGCTCGTTTCACTGAGGATTCGCTCAATCGCGTACTTGTCATCAGCATCGACATGGGAACGGAAAATTGTTTTTTCCAAGAACATGTATTGTTATAATGCATCAACACATACCAGAGCACTTGCGCCGATGTCGACACCTCCGGATGCAATGTGATCCAAACATTAAATGCGTTCATTTCTTCGATGTAATTCATGAGTTGTACCTCCCTAAAATCTACCGGGGAAAATTACCCCTTCACTTATAACAGGCAAAAACGACCCCTTTTTTAAACATAATTTCCATACTTTTTTATCATACTATTATTTTAATTTTGCATTAAAACTAATAAATCCAGCATATATCTGCGTTGAACGCTTCTTTCATCAAGAAATAAAAATTATAAAAACTCTATGCGTACTGCTCCAATCGATGGATATGTACAAATAAAAGCAATTTCTACTTTCGAACATTTAATTCATACTATCAAATATGTAATTACTACTATCCAACGTGTAATCAATGACACAAAAGCTAAAAAGTCCCACATATAGATTGATCGGTCACATCTGGAAAATAAATATATAAATATAAAAGTATCCTACGATAGCTCTTTGAAGCCCGGTCTTACGAAGGGCATTCTGCATAGCTATCGTAGGATACTTTTTCTTCCAGCGAGAAAAAGAAAGGAGACTATCAGCATAAGAAACGCTCTTCGATAGACCGAGCTTTCGCTGCTGATAGTCTCCTTCTTTTATATATTCATTCGCTAGACCTGACCTCTGAGATATATGGACATCGCTTCTAAAAACTAACACTGAGAGTACTCACTAGCACTGAGAGTACTCACTAGCACTGAGAGTACATACTAGCACTGAGCGTAGAATAATGAACAGCTGAGAAGTTAGACAGGAAATCC
>NZ_AUAN01000010.1 GCF_000428745.1 Veillonella magna DSM 19857 | reverse complement strand
CCAGCCTTGAGATGAGGTTTCTCATAGCATAAGCTAGTAAGATCCCATGTAGACGACATGGTTGATAGGCCAGATGTGGAAGAGCTGTGAGGCTTGGAGCTGACTGGTACTAATAGATCGAGGGCTTTACTTAAGAAGTAAGGAAGAGGATGTACAAAAGTACAATGACTAATGTGAAACAAATACAATAGCTTCTATGCGGTTTTCAGAGTGCAAGCTCTGACAGATTCAGTGGCGATAGCTACGAGGGTCCACCTGTTCCCATCTCGAACACAGTAGTTAAGCTCGTAAACGCCGAAAGTACTTGGCTGGAGACGGCCCGGGAGGATAGGAAGTCGCTGATTCCCTTCTTTAAGACCGATGGGGTCATCGGTCTTAAAGAAAAAAATGGTGCTGCTACAAAAAAGCACTTGACACAGTCGCCAATACATGGTATACTGATTAAGTCGTTAAGACACAGGGGTATAGCTCAATTGGTAGAGTAGCGGTCTCCAAAACCGTTGGTTGTGGGTTCAAGTCCTACTGCCCCTGCCAACAATTACATATGACTCAGTAGCTCAGCTGGATAGAGCGTTTGACTACGAATCAAAAGGCCGGGGGTTCGAATCCCTCCTGGGTCACCAAAGTTAGCCACACGAGAGTGTGGCTTTTTACTTTATTTGACAGATTAACATATAGTATGATATTATATGATTGTTCTTGAGAGAACATCGCAATTACATATTTGGGAATGGGTGCGTAAGCATAATAGAGAAGCCGGTTAAAGTCCGGCACGGTCCCGCCACTGTAAGGAAGAGCGAATCCGATATGTCACTGGGTAACTGGGAAGGCAGGAGGAGCTATGAAGCCAAGTCAGGAGAACTGCCCATTCATCGTTCACCATTTGACCTACGAGCGATAGGGAGGAGAATTATAGAATCCTTTTCGTATGTGTCGTATGAAAAGGTTTTTTTGTTCATACGATTTATATATTAATGCTGTAAGGAGATATCGGGGACGAGCCAATATGTAGTCGTTCGGTATTATCACGAAAGTGTTAATATATTGTCATGATAATGTATGGGCGTACATTTTCATCATCTTCAATTGCATAAGCAATACAAATAAAAAGACACGATTCTCGACGAATAATAAGAATTGTGTCTTTTTATTTACTATATAATGAGAAAAGCACGAGTCATTTGACTCGTGCTTTTATTTGGTGCGGAAGAAGGGACTTGAACCCCCACGCCGTAAGGCGCCAGATCCTAAGTCTTTTCCAGGACATCATGAAAACCGCATAAAACTGCTATTTTACTGGATTCTTCATGATGGAAATTTCTCATAATTTCCTATAGTTTTTAATAAGGAGTAGTCAAAAAGTAGTCAAAGTATGCTTTCCAGTTTCTCAATTACATCAGCTTCCATTATAGGGGTTACATGAGAATATGTATCCATCGTTTCCTTAAATGATGAGTGGCCGAGGCGGACTTGGATTACTTTGAAATTTACACCGGCTTCGATAAGTAGCGTTGCATGGGTATGACGTATATCGTGAAAGGTAAAATCCTTAAATCCGGACAATGTAGCATATTTTTTGCAGAGCTGTGACAGATAGGTAGGATACATGGGTGATCCGTCAAGTTTTGGAAAGCATAAGTCGTTGTCGTTCCATTCGTTGGATTTTAACCGCCATTTTTGCGTTTCTAGGCGTTGTATCTTTAATTGAGATATAACAGTCGCAGGAATAGAAAGTGTGCGCTTAGAACTCTTATTTTTCGTTGTGGGGGATATAACGATATCGTTGCCGATGCGTAATACAGTTTGTTGGATAGATATGGTTCCTTTGGCAAAATTGACATCTGACCATCGTAATCCTAGTAGTTCAGAACGGCGTAGCCCGGTAGCAAAGGCGAGTGCAAAGAGGCGACGATGAATTCCTGACGGAATTACAGCCATAAACTGCTTAATCTCTTCTTTGGATAAGGTAACCATCTGGCGCACTTTGGTATGCTTAGGCTTCTCGATGCTAATGGCCACATTCTTCAATATGAGCTCATCCTTTACGGCCTGTGTGAGCATTGCTTTTACCAGTGTATAAGCGTAGATTTGGATACGGGGAGATAGACCGGTATCCCGTAATACATCAAGCAGCCTCCGTATGTTCAAGGCTGATAGTTTAGATAACTTGACCGTACCAAGATAAGGGAGAATGTAGTGGTTTATAACTTGCCGATAACTGGCTAATGTGGATTCAGTTACTCGGCTGCGTTTAAAGGAGAGCCATTCAGAGGCCCATTCGTTTAGAGTAATTGAGCCATCATAATTTCCGGCTACAGCATGTATCTTTAATGCCTTATCTCTATGAGCTTGCGCCTCGGCTTTTGTTTTTCCGTAGAAGAAATGCTTCTTACCATTAATCATAGCCGTGGCAGCGTAGCGACCATCGGTACGTTTCTTTAATCGTGCCATAAAAAATCACGCTCCTTTGTATGGCAAACTAAGCCCGGAGCGTGTATAATATAAGTTGCTTAGGCTTGGTATACAGCTCCGTGCTGATATTGAGTTTCCCTCATCCCGTTGCAGCGGGGTGGGGGATTTTTTATTTTAAGGTTTTTTAGTAATTGACTTTTCGATTTCAATAAGCTCCTTTAAATCTTCTTCTTTGGCTTCTTTTTGCTTTCTTCTGGAATCAAATTTTAGATATTCATTTTCTACGTAATGAGTCATAGAGTTCTTAGACGTATGACCATATCCTTGCAAGAGAGGAATATCATGGTCTATAAGTAATTTATTGACATTGTTTTGCCAATAGCTTAACGTTAAATCTTTTCTCTGTTTTACTCTAAATTCAGCACTTTCTAAGAAAATAGTTACTAGCCTATTCAATGAATCTATTTCATCGCGCGAAAGATAGTTCTTTGCGATTGTAATATCTTTTTTTCTGACGATTGCACCTTGCCAAGATGTTAGTCCCATATTAGGCAAGGTAGCATCAGCACGGGCAATAATTAAATCAGCCGCAGTTTTACCGGTCACTCCATACAAAAACTTATTCTGTGTTTCTGTAAAAAATTTAATAGTTTCAGTATCCGTGGGGTCATAATCAGAGGATAAAGCAAATAGATCTTTAAGTTTTTGATAGAACCTCTTTTCGCTTGCTCGAATATCCCTAATTTGCTCTAATAGCTCATCAAAATAATCGGGTCGTCCATCCGGATTTTTTAAACGTTCGCTATCAATTACAAACCCCTTTTTTAAATATTCTTTTAGAGTGGTATTTGCCCATTTTCTAAATTGAGTTCCACGCTTTGAACGAACGCGGAACCCAACAGCTAAAATAGCATCTAAATTATAGAATGCAGTTTTGTAATTTTTTCCATCTGTTGCAGTTATAAAATGATGTTTTACAACTGAATCCATATCTAGTTCGCTTGATTTAAAGCATTGCCTTAAATGATATCCAATATTTTGAACAGTAGTTTGAAACAAGTCTGCAATTTGTGCTTGAGTCATCCAAACAGTACCATCGTATGCATATAATTTTACATTCGTATTTCCGTCATCGGTGTTATAAATAATTATATTGTCCATGTTAGTACTCCAGTAAAAATATGTAACGTACTTTTTTATCAATAACATGATAAAAGAAATCTCATATAGGCCGTCGTAGTTCAATAACTTTTCCAATGATTGATCTCAGGAATTTTAAATTTCATAAAAAGGTTTTGGAGATGGTTTGGCAATATTCTCGTAATAATCTAAGTTAACAATTGATTTATTAAGATAGTTGACAAAAATTTGATAGGCACTATCGACTGTAAAATAGGAAAAAGGCAGAAGAGAATCCATTTTTTGTGCGGATTCGAAAAATAAGGTTTTGATTTGCTCATTGGTAAAAGAACTCTTTAAGATAAGGTTCTCTAAAGTAAGGATATAATAAGAGTTTAAGCGCAAGTGGTTAAGCCTCATCACTGAATCATTATTAGTGGCACCGGATATGTTAATGTACAGAGAAGAGAAATAGAAGTAAAAGTATTGTTTATAATCCTCTTTTGCTAAATATTGACTGGCCATGCGGTGCAATGCATATGAAAGTGAAGTCCAGTCTTTATGTTCCAAATAATAGTCAATACGACAAGATAGAGCCTCTATAATTATGTCGGTGGTATTAATATGTACACGATAAAGCTCGTGACGGCTAATAATTTGGTAAAGCTCGCCTTTTGAGAAATAGTTATCAACATCGTTTTGGATATATGGCATATGCTTCTCGATGAGTTCTTTTCCCTGTTTGGTAGGAGTATAAATTTGCGGTAATTGATCTTTTAGGCTATCAATAGGTAGTTGAGTTGATGCTCGTTTTAAAAGCTCATGTTTTAATCCAGAGGATTTTAGATTATGTGCCTTTAGAAGTACTTTGAGATCCTGAGCGGTAAGATTTCTGAGAGATTCTTCTGGAGACTTAAAGGTTAATAATCCAAGATTAATATTTTTTTCAATGAGATTTTTCCATCTTAAACCAAATTTATAAGTAAAATAATTAGGAAAATGGCCGTTCACGTGATGGTTTTTAATCATATTAAGAAAAATAGCGGTATTGATATCCTGTAACTTTTCAACAGGGATAATATCGTCTGTAGGTAAAGATGAGGAATCTGAGATTTCGGCGGTGGCAGAAGTTTTTACTTCAGATGCTTCTAGGAATGCGTTTAGTAGCATTTGCTTAGCTTGATTCTCAGCGTTTTGGATTATTTTATCTGCTGATTCTCGCGCAGATGAAAGCAAGGAATCTGAAATCTCTTTATTTTGGTACAGTGATTCTAGATAAATTAATCGTTGCTGATAGGAACGGATTTTTCCACGTAGAAAAGGAATAAGGAAAATAGAGATAAAATGAATAAAAGAAGAAAGTAGTAATACTGAATAAATAAACCAATTTCTATGATACCATTTCTCTAAAAATGGATTGTTAGAATTGGCGTGATTTAGTTGATCAGTCATAAGGATAAACTCCTTTGCCTAAACAGTAACACACCTACACAATAATTCATGCGCTTCACGGTACGTCATGAGATCCTTATTCCGTGGCGCAGCTTCAAGCAACCGAGGGTCCACATCATGCGAATGCGATAGAAGATATAGTGCAAATAGATTAGCCTCAAATTCTTCTTTTGCGTGAACAAAATTAATTGAATCAGCATGAAATACATAATGCTTCGTACAATGCATCATCGCATGTCCTAATTCATGGGCAATCACGATGGGAACTTCCTGCTCTGATAAATTTGAATTAAGCATAATCACCTTCTTTCGCAACGGCCTAGTGAGATAGCCCCGAATACCCGAGGGAAGAGGCATATAACAAATTAATATACCTAGGTCACTGGCCAACTGGAACGGATTAGCCGTTCCATATTTTTTTACCAAATTAGCAACTCGTAATTTGATATTTTTCATTCACATAGCCCCTTATTTTTTACGTTTATTAGCTTGCTTTGCCGCAGTGAAAGCAAATTCAAGCGACTTCATAATTAGTTCTCTATCTTCATCATCAAGCGAATAGGTTTCACCATCAAAAATGACTTGGGATTGTTGAAGAAATTTATTTAGGTCATTTGGCTTGGGAGGTGTTGATATTGAAATTTCCTTAGCATTATCATCAAAATTGGCAAGATAGTCCAAAGTAATACCCAAACCATTACAAATCTTTTTTAAATTCGCAACAGAAGCACCATTAGTATTTTTTAAAATAGAGTTTAATGTTGTATGAGGCATACCTATTAAATCGGCAAAAGCTCGAAGAGAATATTTTTCTAATATTTTATTTCGTAAGAATTCTTCTCTGGTCATAGAATTACACCTCCCTTCTTTTATGGCTCCATTATATTATAAGGTGGACGAAATATCAACAATGCGTAACGATTTAAATAATAAAATGTACGATTTATCGCTTGACTAAAAATAGAATGTCATATATTATGATGTTGTGGACGAAATAACGTACAAATGAAAAGAGGTGATAATATGATGGAAGAAAAGCATAATGTACTTTATCCTAACTTAGAAGCAGAACTAGGAAGACTCCGTATGAGTAGAAGAAAATTAGCAGAGAGTACAGGAATACCATATTCTACACTTAGAGATAAGTTGGCTGGGCGCACTCAGGTCACGCTTGGGGATGCTAAGTTAATACAAAGAGCTTTAAATTCTAAAGATACAGTCGACTATCTTTTTTTTACACCTTTGTACGAAATATAGTTCGTAAAATCTAAAAAGATGAATTGAGGGAGGTGATCACATGGAGAGTAATAAAAAAGAGCCACAATATGATGCAGCTCTAAATAGGATAGAATTAATAGTTTGTAAAACGGCATTGAAGTTAGTGGTTGCATTGCCAACATCAATAATGATGGCTACTACACATAATGATTACGGATATTATTTATCGTCGTTTGGCTGGTTGTTAGTAGTAGGGTTACTGTTTTGGGATGTGCTTTGTTGTATTAGAAAATCTTGATGTACTTGGCTTGCATCAAAATGTGCTATAGCAGTACAGCCAATGGTAATAATAATACTAATTAACCACATTAAGTAACATAGCCTTTCTGTGTCCAATTATAGTATAAGGAGGTGATAATAATGGAAAGTAATAAAAAAGGGCCTCAAGGAGAGGAGGCTCTTAAAAAGCTAGTATATATTTCAGTTTTTGGAAATATTTTATCGGTAATTCTAATATTATTAGGCTCACAAGTTACTGATGTTAGATACACGATTACAGTAACTCTGTATATCTTTATACTTCTCGCTGTTTTTCCGTATCAGTGGATTGTGTGCTTTGTTCATTTCTTAAAGAAGTTAAGTAGACAAGTTTAATTTGAGGTATGTCAAATAGATGAACGAAAAAATAAAATGCCCCACATGTAGTACTGAAGTAAGCGCAGGCAACTTTTGTACAGCATGTGGAGGAAAGTTAAAAACGAAATGTGATTGTTGGGTATTAAAGAAAGAATACAATTGTAATTTAGAAAAATGCCCGGGAAAAGAATTAATAAGAATTATGACGAATAGATTTATGGCGATTTACTGTGGTGATTACAGAATTGTGCAGCATAATAGACCGTCATTGTGGGCGAGAGTTAAAAAGGACGTAAACATGGCGGATATTACGGCTCTATTGTTTGCGTTAGCTCTTCTATGGTCTTTATATATACTGCATTTCAAACTTATGTGACAAGAAGGAGGGGAAAGTATTTGAAGGTAATTAAGCGACATATAAAGAGATTTAGGGAAGTGCTATTCAAGAAAGAATACACATCGGTTGATGAACGGTTACATGACGCACGGTATATAACTCGAATTAACATCGTGATTATAACAGTGGCCGTACTAATTACAATTTTTAACCTAGGAAAAGTTGTGTTAATGCTATTAGGATACAGGTAATTTAGATGGAGGTAAGAGAATGAACTGGGAACCAAAATTTGAAGTGAATGTAGAAATGTCATTTAAAGCATTTGACATTGATGAATTTAAAGAATGGATTAAAGAGTTGGTGAAAATACAAAAAGAGTACGGCTGTAATTGCACTCTTTCAGTTAGGAAGTAAGAGGTGAGTACATGAAAAAGCCGGAGATACCGATATGGCACAAGATGATGTTAAGCCTAGATGAGGCGTCAGCCTTAACGGGTATTAGCCGAGAGGTATTAGAAGAGTGGCGTCGGGAGTCGGCATTTCCATCCATTTGTGTTGGTGAACGAGGTGGAAAATGCAAGGTAAACAGACTCAAATTACAGGCGTACATTGATAGAAAAACAGACATACGCTTTGGTGAAACGGTGGTATAGAAAGGTGGTGATTGTATGAAGGTGTATCTCAAATATGGCCTTATTGGCTTAGGCATGTTGCTATGGCTAGGCAGTGTCGGGCACATGGATATCGATCATGATGCGGATATTACGCTGCAGCTGCTTATTATTGCTGTAGGTGCGATATGCGTGCTTATTGGCGAACGGATAGATACATCATGTAGTGGTGAATTAATGCAGCGCGTGGAGCATAAAGACGGGCAATATAAAGTGACGTATACGGTGAGGAGAGAAAAAATATGAACGAAGAAACATTAGTACTCAAAGTAGAAACAAGTGCCATGACGGACGGTAAGCGTATCAAAGAGATGAAGTCTATGCCGGTAGTGTCTAAAGGAAAGATAAGCGTTCCGGAAAACGTAGAGAGCGGGGGACGGTTAGCACTCATCTGTGCGGCTATGTTGACGGCGATTGAGGCAGCGACGGAGAAGTTTAATAGTTATACTGACGGGAAGCCGATTACAGTAAAAGATTTATTAGGGATAATTTATATGTCTCTGGAGGATGGCAGTATACAAGGAGGGAAATTACGTGAAAAAAGAGTATGTAATTGATTACACGTTCCGGAAGGGACGGCATACCGGGACCGTACGAATTAAGCGTAAAACGTGGGGTACCTTAGCCGCGCCGGATATGATGGATCCAGAATTTTTCGAAACGCTGGACCATGCAGACCTTAAAGACTTTTTATATGAGGGTATGATGCTTAGCATCGATGACGATACGGGACTATTCTATGTACGCTTTGATGCGGACGGCAAGGTAATGAAAATGAACTATGAGGCATTCCGGAAAATGTTACGAAAGATTGAAGTTGTGGAGGATACGAATGAAGGAAAGGAAGGTACAGACAGTGAAAAGCCACGTCCATTGCGCCGTGACGAAGAGAATAGAGCCATTGCAGAGATGCAAGACATGCGCGTACCGTTTTAGATTTGAAGGTATCACGCGGTGCGGACATAAAGAAAAAGACGGCTTACCTAATGATAGATAAGCCGCCAAGCTCCGCCTATGCGAAACCAAATCAGCAATTTGAGTATAGCATAGGCGGGGATTTTTTGCACCTGTTTTATATATTTTTATGAATGGTGAAGTAGTCGGTCAAATGCGGAGGGAATCCGCATTTAGCCTTGATACTATATATTATCATCTCGCCGTTTTGGAGTTGCTATGCGAAAAAGAAAGACGATTGAATCAAGACGAATACGTCATGTACTAGATTATTGCTCAAAAAGACAATTCAATAAGCACCAAAAGAGGGCAAAGAAATCAAATCCTACCCGGGAAGAGGTAGCACGATGTAATGCCAGGCTGGCAGCTACAAAACTCATGATGTATATTGATATGAATTTTAATGAAGGCGATTATTGGGTAACACTTACATATCATAAACAGCCTACCCCGGAAGAGGCGAAAAAAGATATACAACGGTTCAACCGGCGCATGACAGAGTTATACCGGCGTAATGATAGCTCGTATAAGTACATATACATGGTGGAAGGGAAAAACCGAATACATTTCCATGTATTGATGAACCGAGGGTTTGGCATAAAGGTAGAACATCTCCGGCGGTACTGGAAGCATGGTCGAATCGATATACAGGTATACCAAGGACAACCGGAGGATGCCATACGGCTAGCAAGCTACTACGTAAAGGAAGAACGGACGGCCTTTGATAGAAAAGAGGAGGTCTTTACCCGACGTTGGTATAGCAGTCAGAATCTTGAGAAACCGAAGGAGAAAACGGAAAAGCTACGGTCGGATTTTTGGCGAGAGGATATCAGACCACCGAAAGGGTGGTATGTTGATGTGGATAGTATTTTTATTGGCTTTAATGTGGAAGGCTACCCGTATCGATCATACCGGCTACTTCGCATAGGAGAGGAAAGCGATGATTACACTTAAATACTTAAACAAAGAGCAGAAGAATACAGTCATCATGTTAGGCATGATGCTCGATGTACTGGATAAGGTCATAGCGGTATTAAAGATCGATGGCAATGAACGGGGACGGCTGCGAGCCAGCCGGACGAATATAAAAGTCGTATTTGAACGCTTAGTACAAAGCTTAGAACCAAAACATCAGCAAGCCTTATTACGAGCGTCAAAGCATAATCGATTTACCGTAGTAGCCGATACAGAGCGACTATATGAGGAAGACTACATAGATGAGGCACATGAAAAAATGGACACCCTAGCCGCGTATGCTATGGGCAGTGTGTGTAAGAATTGCACTAAGAAGGGCGATGACGTAGAAGGCTGCGAATTACGTGAGGCACTCTTAGCCTATAATATCCCGTTATGGGATGAAGAATGTGAACACTCAGAATGTCCGTACTGCTGGTTGTGGAGGGAACAAGATGATAAGTCAAAATGAAGTACACTTAGCTGGTTGGCTAGTGAATGATGCGGTAGTGGGCTATACAAAAGACAATCGGGAGGTAGCTATCTTTACGATGGTAACCTACCGGGACAATGACAGAGAAAAGAGAGAATATCACAGAGTGGTAAGTCTACGGAATGCTAGTGAAATTGGCATATTAAAATTCGGTGAAGGCGTACATGTATGGGGTACGTTACATACGAGAACCTACACGACAAAGGATGGCATAGAAAAAGCAGTCACGGAGATTATAGCGCATAACGTAACAATGGAGATATAACACATGGCAGAGGATAGAGACATGGAACGCATGGGCATGTATGAGCGACATGTATGGCAATGCATTGATGATGCGAAACGGAATAATACAGGCATGGTACTCATACCGGCCAACGAACGATTTACCAAACAAGCGAATACGATGGCGATGATATTAGACATGCACGGCTATGATACCTACGTGGAAAAGGATGGCAAGTATGTACTGTTGGGCGTGATATTGAACGGAGAGGATACACATGATACCGATGATAACTAATGGCATGACTTATGACGAGTTTTTGCACTCCAAGATGGCCATTGCCGAAAAAAGTGGATTTAAGGTGCCGGATAGTGAAATACATCCGGCGTTAAAGCCACATCAGCGTGCAGCCGTTCAGTGGGCACTGGAAGGCGGCAGGCGGGCGTTATTTGAAAGCTTTGGCTTAGGCAAGACCATCCAAGAATTAGAATGGTGCAGGCAGGTTACAACACATAAAGGCGGTAAGGCACTGATTGTATTACCGCTGGGCGTAAAGCAAGAATTTACCCGTGATGCGGTCGAACTATTGCAAATTGAGCCACCAACGTATGTGCGCACTATGGCAGAGGCAAAGGCAGCCGAAACAACTATCGTGATGACAAATTATGAACGAGTCCGGGACGGGGATATCAATCCAAAATACTTTACCTGTACAAGCCTAGATGAAGCCAGTGTATTACGCAGCTTCGGCAGTAAGACCTATCAAACATTCCTGGACAAATTCCAAGGCGTACCGTATAAGCTAGTATCGACAGCGACACCGTCCCCGAACAAGTACAAAGAGTTGATCCATTATGCCGGATATTTGGAAATCATGGATACAGGGCAAGCCCTTACACGGTTCTTTCAGCGTGACAGTACGAAAGCCAATAACCTTACCTTATACCCGCACAAGGAAGCAGAATTTTGGTTGTGGGTTAGCAGTTGGGGACTCTTCATTACTAAGCCTAGTGATTTAGGATTTGATGATACCGGCTATGACCTGCCACCGCTTACAGTAAACTATCACCGGATACAGCTAAGCGATGAGCATATCACCTATGACCGCGATGGACAAGGGCAGATAATCCGAGATGCAGCGTTATCATTGAAAGACGCAGCGCGTGAGAAACGGGAAAGCATAGACCTACGAGTAGCAAAGATGAAAGAGATTGTAGAACAAAATCCGGAAGATCATTTCATCCTGTGGCATGACCTAGAGGCAGAGCGTCACGCCATTAAGCGTGCGCTCCCTGATGCGGTGGAAGTGTATGGCAGCCAAGACTACGATAAACGGGAACAGAATGTTATCGGATTCGCCAACGGAGATATCCGGCTACTGGCTACGAAAAAGGAAATCAGCGGCCAAGGGTGTAACTTCCAACGGCATTGCCACAGGGCGATATTCGTAGGTATTGATTATGAATTTAACGATTTTATACAAGCGATACACCGTATTTACCGGTTCATGCAAACGAAAGAAGTCATCATAGACATCATCTACATGGAAACGGAAGAGATGATATTGCAAGCCTTAAAAAAGAAATGGCGGCAGCATAACTATTTAACCGAACAGATGACGAACGTCATTAAGGAATACGGATTATCAAACAGTAACAGAATACACCGCATGGAGCGGTCAATGGGGGTGGAACGCGTGGAAGTCAAAGGAAATAACTATCTGGCCATACATAATGATTGTGTACTGGAAACGGCGAAGATGAAAGATAATAGCGTAGATTTGATTGTCACATCTATACCGTTCAGCAATCACTACGAATACACGCCATCATATAATGACCTCGGGCACAATAAAGACAATGAAGAATTTTTTAAACAAATGGATTACCTCAGTCCGAACCTACTTAGGGTATTGAAACCGGGACGTGTATTTGCATGCCATGTGAAGGATAGAATTCTATTCGGTAATGCCACTGGTACGGGAATGCCAACAATGGATCCCTTTCACGCGTTATGTATTGCTCATTATATGAAACATGGATTCCAGTATATGGGCATGATAACCATTGTAACGGACGTAGTGCGTGAGAATAATCAAACCTACCGGTTAGGCTGGTCGGAGCAGTGCAAGGACGGTACAAAAATGAGTGTCGGTTGTCCGGAGTATGTATTGTTGTTCCGCAAGCTGCCATCGGATACATCGAATGCGTACGCAGATACGCCGGTTACTAAGGACAAGAGCGCATACACAAGAGCACAGTGGCAAATCGATGCACATGGGTATTGGAGGTCATCCGGAGATAGGTTACTCACGAAAGAAGAACTCATGAATATGCCGGTAGAAGACTTGCAGGCGGTGTATCGTAAATATTCCCGAGATACGGTATATAGCTATGAAGAACATGTAGAACTGGCAAAGAAACTTGATGCGGACGGTAAGCTGCCATCATCCTTCATGGTAGTTGCGCCGGGTTCCTGGAATATGGATGTATGGGATGATATTAACCGTATGCGCACGCTAAACACATCACAAAGCAGAAAGCGAAAGGCTATGCATGTATGCCCGTTACAAATTGATACCGTAGAACGGCTCATTAATCGGTACAGCAATAAAGGCGATGTCGTACTGGATCCATTCGGCGGATTAATGACGGTACCCATGATGGCCGTTAAGATGGGCCGGTATGGCATAGGCATAGAACTCAATCCGGATTATTTCCGTGATGGGTTAGGATATCTCAAGCAGGAAGAACTGATACGGGATGAACCTACATTATTTGATTTTGTTGGATAGAATACGCACATAGCCCACTTTATTAATATCAACAAAGTGGGCATGATGCGGTAGAAAGGCAGCCATGAAACAGGAATATAAAAAAGCACGTACATGTATATATGCAAGAAAGGTAGGTGCGTTAGGTAGCGTATTTGTTAAAGACGCATGTCCGCATAAGAAAAAGATATTCATACCCTTGAAGCAGGTGTATGTAATGAAAGCGATTAATTGTGATACATGCGCAGCATATAAGAAGAAACGGAGGGAAAACAATGGAGTTAAGCAAACACAAGCGAATACGAAATCGAAAAGTCATTCAAGAAATGCGAAAGCAAATCTGTGAACGATGCGGAAAGCCTTCATATGGAGAGCCGCACCATGTATATACAGTTGGTTCCGGAGGCGGTGATATCAGGGAAAATCTCATACAACTCTGTGCTGATTGCCATATAGCAGCTCACGCCGGGCACGTGGGAAAGGAAGAGCTAATTGACATCGTAGCCGAACGGGAAGGTATGACAAGCGATAATGTTATAAAAGCAAACCGAAAAGCAATGGGATACGAGGTAGAGGAATGATGACATTAAAAGAATGCCCCTTTTGTGGAGAAAAGGAGGTAACGACTACACAGGGTATTAAAGGCATTAATGCACATTATGTGATAGTCTGTTCCTTCTGTGGAGCGGTAACATCCTTTGAAGGGCATATGTCAAAAGTAGCATGTACAAAGGCGTGGAATCGTCGAGGGCGTGCCGCATGGCATGAATGGCGACGAGGCAATGAGGAAGCGGTAAAAGGAAGGTAGGAAGAGTGACAGCGGTTACGGTGATAGAAAAACGACGAATAGCAAGAACGCAATTAGGCGAGCTATTGGCATTGAATAAAGAGTGCGATGTATTACGATTACAGATATACAAGATTATAGGTGAAGGGTGCCCGAGTGGATTTAAAGACAGCAGCCTAGGTAATAGCATACGGGGTAGTCGTAAGCAACGGCCGACGCTATTACAATTAGAGAAGGTGAAGGAGTTACGGGATACACTGAATACGATGTATGAAGATAGAGCGGCTAAGCGTGTAGCTATGTTGGTGATCATTGATGCGATTCCGGAGGCGGAGTACAGAGCCGTACTCATGCAACGGTATTGTGAAGGCTATAAGGTATCGGAAATTGCTGACCTTAACGGAGAGTCCTACGATAGTACGAAGCATAAAATTAAATACGCCTTGGAAGCATTTTACGATGCCATGATGCGGAAGAAGTAAAAAAAATTAGACCGTGCCCAAAATTACCCTTTTTTCCCTTTTTTTACCCCATTGACATGTGATACAATATAAACTGTAAAAAGTGCATATATATGATAAAGGCATCCTGCGCTGGGGTGCCTTTATTGTTAGTGAAGACGTTCGTAAGAGCGTCTTTTTTGTTAGGAAAGAAGGTGGGGTATGACAGATGTACATTGTCAGAAACGGCATTGTTTAAATAATCGCGGTGGATGGTGTAAGGCGAAAGCGATAGCGATGGATGGCGTATGTCGGTCCTATGCTCCGCCGGATACACTACTACGAGGTAAGCATGCCCGAGTCAGACGAGAACGCAGAAAATACAAGGCGAATAATGCGCATGTGGTGACATGAAAGGAGGTGCCTGTATGGCAAAAGGAAAATACCAGGAATGGAGAACACCGGATAAACTGACGCTATTACAGGCGTGGGCCCGGAATGGATTGACCGATGAGCAGATAGCTTCGAACATTGGAATTAGTCGTGATACTCTGTACACATGGAAGAAAAAGTATCCCGACATTTCCGACACCCTAAAAAGGGGAAAAGAGATAGTGGATATAGAGGTAGAAAATGCGTTATTAAAACGTGCCTTAGGCTATGAATACGAAGAAGTAACAACGGGGCTTGTATGGGACAAAAAGGCGAACGACTATAAAGAGCGTGTGACTAAAACGGTAAAGAAGCAAGTAGCTCCGGATGTAACGGCAGCCATATTCTGGCTTAAAAACAGGAAACCGGATGGCATAGATGGCTGGCGTGATAAAAAGGATGTATCTGTAGCAGCGAATATAAGCAATCCCTTTGATGGGATAACAACGGAAGAGATAAAGAAGTTGATAGATGATGCGTAATGTTATCTATCAGGCAAAACTGGAGTTAGCTCGGCGCGAGTTCTTTTATTATTGCCACCTGAAAGCTCCGGCGTTTTATAAAAAGGACAGGGAGTATTTAGTACAGCTCTGTAATACCATGCAAGCCTTCTATGAAGATCAAACTGCTAAGGTGCTCATCATCAACGAACCACCGCGGCACGGTAAAAGTCGAACAGCAGGGCTATTTGTAGAGTGGGTCCTTGGCCGTAATAGTCATGAAAAGATTATGACGGGATCATACAATGAAACACTATCGACTATGTTTTCTAAGAATGTGCGCAATAGCATTCAAGAGGTGAAAGCGAGTCCGGATAGGATTGTTTACACGGATGTGTTCCCTAATGTAGAGATAAAACGCGGCGACGCCAGTATGAATCTATGGTCACTGGAAGGAGCGTATAACAGTTACTTGGCTACGTCTCCGGGCGGCACAGCGACAGGGTTTGGCTGTTCGCTGATGATTGTGGATGATGTTATTAAAAACGCCGAAGAAGCGTATAACGAATCGGTGAAGGAAAAGCATTGGGATTGGTTTACGAATACGATGCTGTCCCGACTGGAGGAAGGTGGCAAAATCATTATTATCATGACACGCTGGGCATCGGATGATTTGGCTGGCCGGGCGATAGAGCATTACGGTAAGAATGCACAGGTCATCACTATGAAGGCATTGCAAGATGATGGCACGATGCTCTGTGAGGATATCTTGTCTTATGAATCCTACTGTGAAAAGGTACGAGCCATGGGCGCGGATATAGCCAGTGCCAACTACCAACAAGAACCTATCGATATTCGAGGTAGGTTGTATTCTTCCTTTAAGACCTATGATACTGTGCCATGCAATGATGCTGGCTATCCATTATTTACCGCCGTGAAGAATTATACAGATACGGCGGACGAAGGGAAAGATTATCTGTGTAGTATTTGTTACGGCGTATACAACAATGAAGCATATATTCTTGACGTGCTGTATACGAAGGATGGGATGGAAATAACGGAACCGGCAACAGCTAAGATGCTCGTAGATAATGGCGTGAATGTAGCGGATATTGAAAGCAATAACGGCGGGCGAGGGTTTGCTCGTTCGGTGAAAGCGATTATGGAGGCACGCTACCATAGTAACGCTTGTAGCGTTCATGCATTCCATCAAAGCAAGAACAAAATAGCGAGAATATTATCTAATGCTACGTGGTGCATGGAGCATATGTATTTCCCGGCAAATTGGCGCGATCGATGGCCGGAATTTTATAATGCCTTGATACGGTACCAGCGAGAAGGTAAAAATACACATGATGACGCACCGGATGCACTGACAGGTGTAGCAGAATATTGTAATTACGCTACGGTAAGTGCAGGCCGAATTAACATATATTAGGAGGTTATGGTGAAGGAGTACAGAGACGAGATATACACGTTGCTGCACGATGCCTATTTTGGTGACGGCATGTTCTATGATGGCAGTGCCCTCATGAGACATGCGAGGGAATCGAATGCCAACTACAGACGGCGAAAACAATTGGCCTATTACTTAAATTACGTGGCTCCTATTGTAGACTGTTCGGTGGCCCCGGTATTTAAAGATGAAATACGGCGTGAGTATAGGCCAACGAAAAAGCTAACGATGTTTTTTGACAATGTAGACCGCATAGGGACGTCGCTACAAAACTTTATACGTCGACAGGCAACGAATGCTAAATTGTATGGCGTTGTGTATATCGTTGTGGATAATGCAGCTGCGTTGGGGATAACCGATAAAGAGAATTTGGATACGCGGGCATTACCGTTTTTAAAAGCCGTCTTACCGAAGGATGTAGAGGCATGGCATTTTGATGAGACGGGAAGGCTAAAAGATTTCACGTATAAATCAACGGTATATGATAATGACAAGTGGCATACCCGTAAATATGAATGGACAATGACAACCTGGAGAGTGATTGATGCGGATGGGAAGGTATTACGTGAAGGAAAGCACAATTTAAACAAAGTACCGGTAGTACAATGGTTCGGACGTGATACGGATCCTACAAGAGTATTACCGGTACCGGAGTTTTTAGCCATTGCACAGACGAATCTACATATTTACCATTTATGCAGCTTGCTAACACAGATTTGTGATAATCAGACCTTTAATATTTTAATTATGCAATCGGCAGATAAAATGCAGGATATGACGATAGGGGTTAATAATCTATTGACGTATCCGATAGATGCAAAGAATCCACCGGGATTCATAGCACCGGATTCGGGACCGGCCAAGATACTTATGGAACAAATAGATAGGCTGGTAGGCGAAATGTACCGCATGTCCGGCATTAATAGCGTAATCGGTGTGGAGTCGGCTAAATCCGGCGTAGCCCGGCAATGGGAATTTGAACGAACCAATCAACGACTTGTTGACTTTGCGTTACAGTGCGAAAAGGCGGAGAAGGACATCATTAGTTTATATGAAAAGTGGGCAGGTGAAACTGTCGATTATAACTGCGAGTATCCGCGTGATTTTAAGATTAGCGATGTAACGGAAAGCCTAACGCAAGCACAACAAGCGATAGACTTACAGTTACAGAGCGAAACCTTTAATGTAGAGGTGGCCAAAAAGTTATTAGCATCGTATATGCCGAACCTAGAGCCGGATGTATATGATGTGATTATAGAAGAGCTGGAGGCAGCTAATGACGATATACAAAAGGCGAAAGCATTTGAGCCTGACGATGAGGGTAGTATAAATGAAGACGATAATTCCGGATACCCAAGAGCTGATTGACGCATTCGAAGCACGTCTACGAGAACTCATTGATGAAGGGGTACCCGTAAAAGAAGCCGTGCAGCAAGCGTATAGCGAATACCCGGTCATGCATCGATTACGGCAGGAGATAGAAATATCCTTACCGAAAGAAGCAGAGAAAGGCTACGGCGGTGCCCTTAGTGGGGTAGTTGGTGCGGCCGTTGATGCGGTAACCGGTACGGCATCGGTAGAAGCGGCATTATCTATGCCGTGGACGGCGGACAAGTTAAAATTATCTGCTAGGACAACCGGGGGATCCGTTACAGTACAAAAGCGAGTAGGCCGAATACTGGAAGAGCAAATACGGCGCAACGGAAACTATAAAAAGAATGCGATGGCTATATTTGATGGGTATCGTGCTGGAGGAGCTATCCCGGTACAAGATATTCCTAAGTTCATGAAACGGCTTATTACACTAAGCAACGGCAGTGATGCGGGCAAAGAACAATTTGCCAAAGAGGTAAAGAGCATCCGGAAATATATCAATAAGCTGCATACGAAAGGTATGCGCGCTATGTATGATGCGCTGGTAAGTGCCATCGAAACACGGAACGAAGCAGCCATACACAAAGCGATATTCGTGGCTACGCAGGAACGAACACGGTATTTTGCGGAACGAATAGCCCGGACGGAACGTGCCAGGGCATGGGTAGATGGATTCCTGGCAAAGTGGCAACATGATGATGACTGCATAGCCTATCAATACCAGCTATCCAGTCGCCACCCGAAGCGCGATATTTGCGATTTATATGCTAACGCTGACCTGTACGGCATGGGGAAAGGGATATTCCCTAAAGATAAAGTACCGAACATCCCGGTGCATCCGCATTGCATGTGCCGGTTAAAGCCTGTTATACGGGGAATGATAGATAATGAAACACCGGTAGAGCGCATTGAAGAGGGAGGGCGCGAGTATATTGCTACGTTGAACCGAATACAAAAAGAACAACTACTAGGCGTGTATGGCAGTAAGTCGGTAGAAGCTGGTGATCCGTGGACAGAACATGCCGTAGGGTATAGTCGGACAAAGCTCAAGGGTCGATTGGCGAAAGCTACCGCAGATGATATAATCAACATAGAAGCTGTATTGAATGAGCCGTTACCGATTGATGGCGTAAGGTTTATACCACGCCGTACCGTAGTTATGCCTAAGCGTGTGATTGCGGGGGCCTTCAGTGATACGACGCTGCGAGTGGCGGAGCAGTTGGCAGAAAAGTACGGTGGAGAACCGTCTGAATGGAGTAAGATGGTAGGTACGGTGCTATCAGACAAGCATATATTCGATATTCATTGGTACCGGCATAAAGACTGTGGCGATGTTGAATTTAAAGTTAAACTTTCGAAGAAAAGAAGGGAGGAAAAATGAAGGTACGATACGTAGGGCAGTCGTTTGGCATTGATTCGCTGACGGATGGCAAAGTCTATGAGTGTATAGGCATTGAAGAACCGTTTTTGCGGGTTATAGATGATTCCGAAGAAGACTATGTATATTTAATTAATCATCCCTGTGACCTTAATAGTTCGGCTAGGGGAAAATGGGAAATCGTTGAGGATGACGAAGAGGGTTCATTACAAAAAGCGATAGAGAAATGGGCTCCCATGACAATGAAAGATATGAGTGAATTAGTATGGGGGAAATGACGTAAGCCGCTTGCGCAAGTAAGCGGTTTTTTCATGCCTTGCACAGCGGAGTGCAGGGCATTTTTTATTACGGTAGTTACGGCGGAGGCCGACTATATAGATTTTGGATACGGAGGTTGAAGAAATGAAATTAGCAGAGGTGTACGCAGCACTGGAGAGTGTTGATAATGGAGCAGCGTTGATTGGAGCTATCAAAGCCGAAATGACAAAGCTCAGTGAGGAGGCGAAGAAACATCGTGAAGCGAAGCAGCAGGCCGATGAAACGGTAACGAAGATCACAAAAGAAAAGGAAGAGCTACAAGCAAAGGTTGATGCAGCAGCTAATGACGATGGTACCGGTACACAGGCGTACAAACAATTAGCGGAGCAAGTAAAAGCGTTGCAGGAGACCGTGGAGACGGAACGGTCAGCGCGGAAAGAGGCGGAAGAAAAGCGTATTAGAGCAGATATTGCCGCGCAAACCGTGAATGCATTGACGAAGAGCAATGCCACGGATCCGGAGGAGTTTGCAAAGCTGTTAAGCGGTGCTATCAAGGTAAAAGACGACGGTACATACAGCTATACGAAAACGGATGGTACGGAAGGGACGATCAATGATTGTGTAGCGGATTGGCTGAAGGACAGACCGTGGGCTGTTAAGAACACACAGACACCGGGAAGCGGTGGTGAAGGGGCCCCGGGTGGTGCATCCGGAGATGAAGAGCGAAAAATGGTAGAGGAAGCCATGGGATTATAAGAAAGGGTGATAGCAAATGGCAATTAACACAATCGAAAAAGCGAAATTATTCCAGGAAACATTAGATAAGCAAATGGCTGTTATGGCAACATCGGGGTGGATGGAAGCCAACGCCCGCAATGTAAAATATAACGGTGGTGATACGGTGCGTATGCCGAAGATTTCTACTACCGGACTGGCCAAGTACGACCGTGATTTGGGATTCAACCAAGGTTCGGTTACGCTTTCCTACGACGATTACAAATTAACGCAGGACCGCGGCCGTACATTCCAACTTGATGCGATGGATGTAGATGAGTCGAATTTTCTTACTACGGCCAGCAATGTAATGGGTGAGTTTCAGCGATTGCAGGTGATTCCCGAAGTGGATGCGTACCGGTATTCTCGTATTGCAGCACTGGCAAAAGCGGCCAACCATGAAACGGCAGCGTTTACACCTGATGCGGGTAACATCATGAAAAAGCTGGATGAAGAAATTACCAATATTCAGGATATCGTAGGGGATACAGTAAACCTTGTAATTTGCATGGCAACACCGGTACGCACGGTACTCAATAGCGTAGAAAAAATCGAACGTCACATTGATGTGGCTAATTTTAAAGCCGGGGAAGTAAATACACAGGTGAAGACCTATAATGGTATTCCTATTTTGTCGGTACCGTCGGCACGTATGAAGACGGCGTACGTATTTAACGATGGTACAACCAGCGGCCAAGAAGCCGGAGGCTTTAAAGCGGATGCATCGGCAAAGGGCATTAACTGGATTATTATGGCGAAGGATGCACCGATTGCCGTGTCTAAAACGGATAAGGTGCGCATCTTTACACCGGAAGTCAATCAGAAGGCAGATGCGTGGAAGCTTGATTATCGTAAGTTCCATGATTTGTGGATTCCTACCAATAAATTAGCCGGTGTATGGGTGAATACCGGAGCCTAAGGAGGGATCATATGATTCGCTTAGTACGATTGAATGAAGTACAGTACGTAACGTCCCCGTTAGCGGTAGAGGTACTAAAGTCCCAAGGCTTTCACGAAGAACCTTTGACACAGAGGACAGAGACATTAACGGTAAAGGAGGGCGCAGACAATGCGCCCTCTGATGCTGCCACGACTGTAAAAGAAGAGGAGCATAGGGAGCCGACGAAAGCAGAGCTCTTGCGTCAAGCAAAAGCATTGGGAATTAAAGGGATTTCTATGCGGTCGAGTGTAGATACGATTAAAGAGGCGTTGAAGGCACATGCGTAGTACAGATGCTATCTTTGCGGACAATATACGACTGGCATTGAAGGCCGCTGCCGTTGAAGTCCAAGATGAGGCGCGAAAAACACATAAGTATGAAACCAATGTAGGTGACCTAGAAAAGTCGGTAACAATACGATATGAAGATGACAACTCTACACCTAAATCAGTTATCTTCCTTGATACGGAGGTAGCCGAATATGGTCCGCCTATACATGAAGGGTCGAAAGCACACCGCATTTTTGCAAAAAATAAATTGGCATTACGGTGGTTTGAAGGTAAAACCCCTCATTTTGCTAAAAGTGTTATGCATCCGGGGACGGAGGAAGACCCATTTTTATATGATGCGCTTGAAGCGAAAGCGGATGAGATTGAAAAGATATTTATCCGGTATAGGGATCGAGCACTAAAGGAGGTGGAGTTTCATGCTGGTAGATAGCTATGATTTGCAGAGCAAGGATATATTGCTGGGCGAATTTGTTACCGACGAACTCGTTAGCGATGCCGAAGAGTATCTGGCATATGTGGCTTTACCGTTGGGTGTTCGTATGGAAGATATGAAAGCCACGTACTATGTGAAGCGGTTTATTTCGTGCTATGTATTTAGAGAAATCTGTGTACAACAAAGTTATGCCGGTGGCAGCACGTGGGATATGAGTGAGTCCGGGAAAGCAAAAGATGGCTATGCGGATAAGTACAAAATCTATGATGCGGGCTTAAAAGAATTAGAAGCAGCTATCACGGTAGAGAAGCTGACCGGCGAAGAGAAAGAGTCAGTAGGATTTATGGCTGTGCCGTTATATAGGGGGTAATATGTGGCTACCGATTTTACGGCATATTAAGGCATACCTTGAAGCGAAGAACGTAGCGGATACGATACGAATTGGCGGATATGCCTTACAGGAGATAAAGCCTATACCGGGCGGTAAAGGGCAAGTACAGTTAGTACGTATGCAAGAAATGCCGGTAAATAGTAAAAGCTTAATTAAAGATGTGCGGATTATGTTTCGCATCGATGCATTCATAGTAGCGGAGCAGAATCGACTGGAAGTAGGTTATGAAGCATTGTATGCATTGGAAAATAGGATTCAAGAGGCACTGGCAGACTATGAAAATGAAACGGATTACATCGATGCGGATATCCAAGTGTTGGATGTAGCGATTCGTTCCGTTAGGGGTACGGTAGCTGAGATACGTCCGCGTATCGGTGCATCAATTGAAGTAGAAATGATTGTATATAAAGGATAGGAGGATACGATGGCGAAACAAGCACGAGGGTATAAATCCTCTATGATGGTAGACTTTGAGGCATCTTTTGGTGAAGCTCCAAAGAAAAAAGCCGGGTATGTATTGCCGATGAATAGTAATGAGCTGGTAAAGAATCAGACGCTGATTGAAAGTGATACGATTACCAGTACACGTAATGATTCGCAACCGGCCTTAGGACGTGTCAGTGTAGAAGGTGATATTGTCATGCCAGCGGATTATGTAGCTATTGGGTACATGCTAAAAGCTTTATTTGGTGCCCCAGTAACATCCGGTGAAGAGGCGACAAAGACACATACTTTCACCGTTGGCGATGACCAACCATCTATGATCGTAGAGAAAGGCTTTCCGGATTTAAACAAATATATTCGGTATACGGGTGTAAAGATCAATACAATGAAGCTTGAGTATGGGCAGGACCAAGAAATGACGATTTCTTATAACGTAATGGGTGCAGCACGCGAGCAAAGCGGTACAGCGTACACATCAAGCCCGACAGTAGTACCTTTGCAACGTATCGCACAAAATGATGCGTACATTAAAATCGGTGGCACAGAAAGCCGTATCGTGAAGGAAGGCAGCATTGAGATTAATGCAAATCTTGACGGTGATCAGTATGTAGTTGGCGGCGGAGGCGTTCGCGGAGATATTCCGGAAGGCATTATGAAGGTGAATGGCACTGTTAAAGCGTTGTTTACGGATACGGAGTGGTTAGATAAAGCAGATAACGGCGAATCGGTGCCGGTAGAAATCGGATTTAAGCGAGCTGATGGAACTACAGTATCGTTTACGATGCCTACGGTACAATTTGAACCGTTTGATGCACCTATTTCAGGACCGGCAGGTGTAACGGTAGATGTAACGTGGCGTGCATTTTCGGCAGACGGCACAAGCATTGTTACTGTGGTAGTAAAAAATAATCAGGTAAGTTATTAATAGGAGGAATAGACAATGGAAGACGTAAAAATTACAGTAGAACAGATGGAAGCTAAGAATGTAGTAGAACCGGAAGTAGTAGAAGCGGAAGCCGTAGAGCCGAAAGCGAAGGAAGTAGCAACCACGGTTACCATTAAGGTACGTGCAATGACTCGTAAGCAAATTAAAGCCATGCGTAAGGCAGGTCATGATATGGTATTTTCCGGACAACAAGAAGGACAAGATAACAAAGCTATGTTTGATATGGTGGATTGGATTTTAGATAATGTGTACGGTGATGTACAGCTAGATGATTTGCCGTATGGTGAACTGGTACAGTTAGCGTTAAAGACATATAACAAAGCCTATGGTAGCTGGGAAGAAGTAAAAAACTAATAGATGTCCTACGCTGGGAGTTATCTAGCTCAAAAGAGTATTGTATGATGTGCGTAGAGCTGCATATACAGGAGCAAAAGGAAACACCATGCGAAGGATGTGAGCATAGACGGCCAATATTAATGGCAGAGAATCGAATTGCTTGGCATCTGTGGAGACATGTGCAAACCCAGCTTAGGACAACCTTTAGCGGTGTAGTCGGATTAGACTACACCGCTGTTTTTCTGGTAGCGCGCGTATTGGGGATTACGATGGATGAAGCAATATTGACTAAGCTACATGCGTTGGAAGCCATATTGATAGAGGAGGTGAATACGCATGGCCACGAAAGAGATATCCGTAGCGATTAAAGCGGAAGATTATATATCGGAAGCGGTAGCGAAGATACAACAAAATGTAGCAAAGCTCAAGGATACGGAAGTGACAATTACCGTTGCCGATAATGTAAAAGAGCAGCTGGCAGAGGTAAAAGCGCAGTTACAAACGATCAAGGCTGTAACGGCGGAGAAAATAACCGCAGAGCGGGAAGTAATGGCACAGGCAAGAGCCACTGCAGCGGTTCAAAGAGCAGCTATTTTAGAGCAAGGGGCATTGTCTAAGAAAGAGGCCAACGAGCGTATCAACGCTATCAATAATGAGTTGAGAGCATCCATAGCAGCGTCACAATCAAGAATTGCGCTAACAAAGGCAGAATCAGCCGAAGCAATACGAGCCAGCAGCGAGAAAATGGCCAAATTAACTGCGGAGAAAGCGGCCAAAGTTCGCATCGATGCGGATACGAAAACAGCGGAAGCGGAGATTGCAAGGCTGAAAGCCAAAGCAGAAAAGCCGGTTACGGTGAAGGTAGAAACGAGTAAGACGCAAGGCGTACTGGACAGTATCAAAAGTGGAAATATTGGTACTGTAATTAATGAAGTCGGTAACTTAGCCCCGGTACTTTCTACGGCTACCGGCGGAGCTATGCGATTAGCCGGTAGTTTAGGTGCTATAGGTGCAACCGTAGGACCTATTGGGCTTGTCGCCGGAGGTGTATTGGCAGTTGGTGCAGCAATAGGTAGTACGATGAGTACGTCTATCCAGTATAATGCTGTACTTGAGCAGTCAAAAATAGCGTTTGACTCTATGCTTGGTAGCGTGGAAGAATCGGCTCGGGTCATGGAGAAGCTGAAAAAGTTTGCTGCAGAAACGCCCTTTGAATTTAGTGAAATTGCACCGGCCGCACAAAAACTAAAAGCATTTGGTTTTGAGGCGAAGGAGTTAATTCCTACGCTTACGGCAGCAGGAAACGCAGCAGCCGGGCTAGGCCGAGGGAATGAAGGCTTGCAACATATGGTCTTTGTGTTAGGTCAGATTAAGGCAACCGGTAAATTGATGGGGCAGGATGTTATGCAGCTGTCTCAATTGGGGGTGCCGGTAAAAGATATTCTGGCTAAAAACCTTGGCTTAGCAGCTGATGAGATGGATCGTATCGGGGATTTAGGGATAGATGCCGATACAGCCATCAAAGCACTTACCGACGGTATGAATGAGCGATTCCCGGATATGATGAAAAAACTTGCCAATACTTGGGATGGCATGTGGTCAACTATACGGGATAATTCGTCGCAGATACTGGGGAAGATTGGCGAGCCTATCTTTGAGGTAGCAGAAAATATAGTAGGCCATGTGCGGGATATGTTTGATGGCATGTTAGCCGGAATTAATAAAGGCGGATTGGCAAATATATTCACGGAACTATTACCGCCGGGGATAGCGGAAAATGTAGCGCATCTATTTACTTCAATAGGGCAAGCATTTGATGGTCTTAAATTAGCACTGTCTACGGGCGGAGATATTTTTGCTAACGTGAAAGATAGTTTGCTGAATTTATGGGAAGCCTTGCCAAATGATGAAAACATATCTCTGCTACTAACCATTAGCGACACGATTGCATCGGCCATCGTGAATACGGTACGTATTGTCATGGCCGCCGTAGGTGATATCACTGATGGAATTAAAGAAGTCACAGAATGGGTTAAATCAATTAGTGATGATATCGAAGAGGGATTGGATAATGCGAAGACTGCCTTTAGTGATTGGACGGAAGAAGTCTGGAACAGTGTAGAGGAAACGTTTAACGGTATTATTGATACTGTAGTGGGTTGGGTAGATGATCTTTGTACATGGATTGAAGAAGGATTATCGGCGGCCTGTGACATTGTCGCAAATGTAGGACAAAGCATTTACGATACCATAGCTGAGGTGTTTGATTCTATACGGGCAAGTGTTAGTACAGCCATAGGACTTATTGTAGCTGTATTAAATCGTTTTTATAGCGGAGCCGGTACAGCGTTAGTAACGTTTGCCAATAAGTATATCGGCATTGTCGGTAATTGGTTGAAGTCGGTATATGACGGTATCGTTAATTTTGTGAATCAAGCACTTGACGCATTAGGTGCAGTAGGTGACGGTATACGGGCTATAGGTAGTGCCATCGGAAAAGCAGTAGGCTTCGCATTTAATAGCGCATCTAACTTTTTAGGAAAGACGCGAGTAGCACAAACGTTGGCGTCACTGACTACGATTAGCGGAGACACATCGGCAGATAGTGGCAGTAGCGATAGTGAGACTTCGGATGGTATTAGAGAAGGTAAAGGTTTCCGCAGAGCTGGCAATACGGCTAAGGGCGGCGGAGGTCGAGGCGGTGGTAGCCGAGGGGGCAGCGGTGCCGATAAGGCAGCGAAAGAAGCCGAACGCATGGCCGAGAAAATGAAGAAGCTGTCTGAAAAAATAGAAACGGGTATACTGGCTATCAGTGATAAGATTGCCGAGGAAACCGGCACAGTGTATGAAAAAGGGGTACTCAAGCTTAAGCAAAGCTTAAAAGGGTACGAAAAGACTATCAAAGAAGCTTCGGAGATGGGCATTGATACATCGAAACTGAAGGCAAAGATGGCAGAATATGAATCGGTTGTTAAAGAAAAGCTGGTCAAGGCGTGGAAAGAAGCAAATACGGATATTGTCAATGAATCAAAGCTGGCTTGGGCGAAGGTACGAAACGATTTGCGAGAGCAAGCAGAGATAGAATATACCATCGGTGTCGAAAAGCTGAACCGCCAACGGGAACAAAAGCTAAAAGAAATCGCACTGACAAAAGATAGTGCAGAGGCAAAGTTGACGGTGGAAGCGTGGTATAATTCGCAGTTAGCCGTGTTGGAGAAAGAGCGAGGGGATACGCTGCGCAAGTCTCCGGCAACAATGGCAGAAGCGTGGCGAGCGACGCTTGAAGAGCAGTATAATCGTTTGAAAGATCAAGGGCAACAGATGAAGGCTCTTAGTGATGGCATGTTCAACTCTATGAGTGAGGCATTCTCCAACGGATTTGTGGATGCATTGACAGATGGATTTGATTCTATCGGTAAAGCCTTTTCTAATTTGCTTTCGGATATGGTGAAGCAAATTGCACGGTTCCTTATTAATCAGATGGTTACTAAATGGATTGGTGGATTCTTAGGCGGAGCCCCAGCAGCTCCGGCGGTTCCGGCCGTAGCTGGCACACGTGCGACCGGCGGCCCCGTGGCGTACGGTAAATCCTATATTGTCGGTGAGCGTGGACCCGAGATATTTACGCCGTATCAATCGGGACGGATTAGCAATCAAATGCCAATGGCAGCGGCTCCCGTAGCACCGAAGGTTAATCTGATAGTGAACAATAATAGCGGCACCGAGATGAGTGCTAAGAGCAATACGCGCTTTGATGGAAAAGAGTATATTGTAAGCGTCTTCTTAGATGCGTACAACACTAATTCCGGAGGCTTGCGGGATGCGCTAGCGGTACGATAGGAGAATGAATATGGAATTTCCAACGATAAAACGGCCGTCGTTTCCATTAAAGGAAACGATACCGGATCATACGATAAAAGGGCAGACAGATGGTATTACCATGTTTACACGGCCGCGGTTTACGAAAGTACCGCGGTCATTTACGTTGAGCTGGTCACGCTTACCAATTACGGATTATGAACGGCTACGGCACTTCTATTACAACGAAGTGAAAGGAAATGCCCTTGCATTTTTATGGACGTACCCCGATATACCGGGTAACAGTTTGTCCGGAAAGAAATTGACCGTACGGTTTGACGGCGATTTTGAGTTTGAACTATCTGACTATGATTGCTATACCGGTAGTATTAAAGTAACGGAGGTGTAAGCGGTGCTAAACCTATCGACAGCATCAATTATAGAGAAAAACAAAGTCAGTACGGACGGCGTATGGTTGTTGATGTTAGAGATACGCTATGACGGTGAAGAGGCCTTACGGCTAGTGAATAACACGGAAAATATAGCCTATCAAGGCAATACATACTATGCCTTTCCCTTTACACTGGATGATATAACGGAGAATAATAATGAGCTGCCTACGGCGAAGCTTCAAGTATCGAATGTGACCGGGACAATTCAACGGATGGTAGAAGCACATAATGGATATACCGGGGCAGAAGTGATTATCCGTGTCGTGAATAGCAAGATTCCCGATGTAGCAGAAGTAGAAGAAAGCTTTGTTATTACGGGAACGGAAGCGACAGCGCAGTGGATGATATTTACCCTAGGGTCCGAATTTAGTTTTACAAGACGATTTCCCTTAGTGCGAATGATGAAAGATTATTGCCCTTTTAAATTTAAAAGCCCGCAATGCGGATATACGGGACGCGAAATGCAGTGCAATAAGACGCTATCCCGGTGTAGGGAGTTGCGCAACAGCGTACGATTTGGCGGTGAACCGACAATACCGCAGGGAGGTGTATATGTTAAGTAAATTTATCGGGATTCCTTTTGATACGTTGCAGTGTTGGGATTTGGTACAAGCCGTATATGGCGAGTTGGACATTAGCCTACCGCCGTATACGGCCATTGATGCGGAAGCAGAATCATTTGAGGAAATACAAGGTGAACCGGAGATGTACGATATATTAGTATTTTCTCTATACGGACAAACGCTGGATCATGTAGGCATCTATGTTGGTGGCGGGCAGTTTATGCATGCTACGGAGGGAAGCGGCGTATGTATTGAACGATTGCATAAGTACATGGTGAAGCTGAAGCATGTGTATCGGCGTAAAGGAGGGATACAGGTTGATTCATTTAATCATTGTACGGAATCCATTTAATCCCAAACAGCGAGACATACATATGGTGCCGTATAAACCGGGTAAAACCGTAGCGGACTATGTAAATGAGCCGGGGCGATGGATATATACCGTTGATGGTGCGGTCGTTGATAAGGCTGTGCAGCCAAAAGACGAAGCGTATATTGTGGCTATGCCCTATGTGGGAAAGAAGTTTCTAGGCGTTGTGCTGAGCATAGGACTTGCAGTGGCTACTAGTGGTATTATGGGTGCCACACATGGGATATTCGGTGGGATGAACTTATTTTGGAAATCCATGGCAGCTATGGCAATAGGGATGATTGGCAATATGGTTATATCCAAATTTACTGCGGTTAGACCGGATATGACGAACAGCACGGAGCAAAGTACCACATATGGCTGGGGCGGAGCAAAAACGCTAACCGGACAAGGATATCCGTTGGCAGTCACATACGGGACGATGAAGTCCGGCGGTGTATTACTATCAAGGCATGTTATTAGTGATGGGGATAAGCAGTATTTAAACCTACTCTATTGTGCCGGGGAGGGGCCGTTAGATGAGATACGGGATATTCGTATTGGTGAGAACCCCATAGGCAATTATAAAGATGTACAGGTGGATATACGGTATGGCACGAATGACCAAACGGTGATACCTAATTTTAATGATAACTACGCAGACCAATCGTTGAATTATGAATTGACTAACGAATGGTCAACACAACAAATACAAGGTGATGCATGTGAAGGGATTGAACTTGCCGTATCATTCCCTAATGGGTTGTACTACTCAAATGATAGTGGTGGTATGGATAAAACGTCTGTAATATTAGAGGCACAGATACGAAAAGTAGGAGATACCATATGGAATAGTCTGCCATTAGCCAATAATAAAGGCGTAGCAGCCTTTGTAGAAAAAGTAGATAAATTTCCTACGGAGCCAGGAAGAGAAGGTTTTGTACGCTGGTTACGAGGTAGATCAGAGATACGAAGAGATGAATATAGAGGTGTTATTAGTGAGGCTACCAATACAGCGATGTATCGCGTATTTCGCTTTGATAGATTAGAAAAGGCGAAATATGAGGTACGTATGCGATGCGCCCATAAGGATGGGACAACTCTACGATATGTAAATCGGGTGTATTGGGGGCAGCTAACACAAATCCTATATGATGATTTTGTGCATCCGGGAAAAGCTTTGATTGGGGTGAGAGCCTTAGCGACTTCTCAATTAAGTGGCTCGGATCCTGAAATTACGTGGATACAGGTTAGACGGACGGTAAACGTATGGAATCCTTACAAAAATGCTTACGATAAAATGCCCGCAGATAATCCGGCATGGGCCTGTTATGATATTCTGCATCAGTGTAAAACGATTGGGAGTACCTATGATGTACAAGGCGTACCGGCGCGACGTATCGACTATGATGCCTTTAAAGATTGGGCAGAGAAATGTACGGCCGGAGGTTTTACTTTTAACTACATTTACGATAGTGCCGGTAGGTTGTGGGATGCATTGAAATACCCGGAAACAATCGGTAGAGGGAAAGTCATTCCACGAGGGACAAGGTTTACATGCGTGTGTGACTTTGCCACCATGCCGGTACAACTATTTAGCGTAGGGAACATTAAGCAGAATAGTTTTTCGGAAGCCTTTCAATCGCAAGAGAATCGTGCCAATTGTGTAGAAATATCCTTTATCAACAAAGATAAGGCCTATGAGAGGGATGTTATTCCTGTATACAGTGATACCTATGATGCATCGGATTCACTGCAAAGCCCGACACAAATAGAATTAATGGGATGCACCTCATTAGAACAAGCATATAAGCATGGGCGTCACTTCTTACGATGTAATGCATATGAAGTACGGACGGTTACGATAGAAGCCTTCGTGGATGCTATTGCCTGTACGATAGGAGATGTCATACTGATTCAGCACGATGTACCGGAATGGGGCGAAGGCGGCAGAGTAGCGTCGGTAGAAGGGCAAACAATAGTTCTTGATAAAACCGTAGAAACGGAACCGGGAAAGACATATAAGCTATTGATCCGTAACAGTGAGACGGATGCGGTAGAGACATATGCAGTAATGGCCGTTGTAGGTAATAGAGTGACAGTGAAAGAGTTGCCAGGACAAATAGCCAATGAGTCGTTATATGCATTCGGTGAAGTGAATAAAGTGGCGAAACCATTCCGGGTACTGTCAATCACGAAGAGTCATAGCGAACAAACCCGTAAGATTACAGCCATAGAATATTATGAGGAGTTGTATCGTACTGATAGTGATCAAGTGCCGACCATTATACCGGATGTGACTAAGTTGGGCGTATATGTGCGCCAGCTATCCCTAACAAAATCCATCGTTACGATGAAGGATGGAACGGTGACAGCTAACATTAATCTTCGTTGGGTATTACCGAGAAATCAAAGAGCGGCCGAAGTGCGCGTATACTATAAGCCGGATAGTGCTACTGAATATACGCTATACGCTACGGTAGATGGAAGTGAAACTCAGGCGGTAATACCAAATGTGCCGGTAGATAATTATTCGGTACAGGTTGTTTGTGTAAATGAAGTAGGGCAAGTAGGGGCCCCGGTTACACAAACCATTTATATTGCAGGTAAGGAGCTTCCACCTAGTGATGTAACCGGCGTAAAAGCGGTGCAAGATCACAGGAATAGCAGTGTAGTACAACTGTCGTGGCGTGGTAATCCGGAAAGCGATATATCCGGTTACAAGGTGTATGAAGGTGATACGGTATTAGTGGATCACACAGGGAGTACGGGCTATACGACATTTATTTCCGGAAGCGGCACGTATACATATGGAGTAAAAGCGATTGATACAAGCGGTAATGAATCATTGCATGTAGCTACCGTTACCTTGAAGGCGGTTGTAAATGATGCGGATATACAAGTACCTAATAAACCGGCAACGGGGGTAGTTCGGTTGACTGGTAAAACGGTACGTGTAGAGTTCGATGCAGTAACGAATACCTACATTGATTATTATGAAATCCGTACGAATCAATCCGCAGGTAATCCAAATGGGCTAGTGGGGAAAACGAATAGTACCATATATGATGTAGCGGACGTAAGTAAGTTACAAGGTCGCGCCGGGACAATATATATATTGGCACATAGTCCACAAAAAGGATATAGTGCTGCGTTGGTAATAGCATATAGTTTCCCAGCATCTCAAGCTCCGACGGTGAAAGCCGTATCAAGTTTAGGGGGGCTAACGGTACAGTTATCATATATGGAGGCTGATAAGCTGGTGGGAGCTAATGTGTATATTGATGGTAAGGCATCGTTTTATAGCTTATCGGGGCAGCTGTTTATACCATTAGAAGGCGGCGTGTATACATTACAGGTTGCTATGGTTGATGTATTTGGCGAAGGTGTGCGGTCAATTGAAACTACTGCAGCTGTTCGGGCACAAATTCCGAGTGAGTATATTAATCAAGAAGAATTAGGATTAAAGGAGATGCAAAAAAATATAAAGCTCATAGATGAGCAATTAGCATCTATCCCGGATACTGTAGATAAGTCTCTAAACAGTGTAAAATCATCTATAACAAGTATTAATGATGAACTGAGTACAATTGATACAAGGATAGCTAGTGGAGCAAAGTCGTCTTTAAAAGGGGATATATCTGCGATTAACTCGCGAATTACTCAATTGGATGGAGCGATTGATGCAAAGGTAGCTAACGGTGTAAAGGAAGTAAATTCACGAGTTACACAATTAAGCGATTCAGTTTCGTCGGCGGTAAATGCTGCGAATGGAGCGAATACAAGAATTACGCAGTTAAGCGAGTCTCTTAGCTCTACCGTGAAAAAGACAGATACATTAAGTTCTCAAATCACTCAAATGGGAACGTCTATAACAGCATTGGTTACGAAAACAAATAATTCTAGTTCACAGATTACGCAATTGAGTAACACAATCACGAGTACAGTAAAAGATGTGAATGGGGTAAAAACATCAATAACCCAGCTTACAAAGTCAATTGATAGCAAAGTGGCTAATAGTGTATCAGGATTGAGTAGTAGAATAACGCAATTAGATAATGGTATTAGTATTAGAATAACAGAGGCAATAAAAGGGAAAGCTGATAAAGCAGACTTAGCAGGAAAAGCAGATAAAGATAAAATTATTTCGCAGATTAATTTATCTAAAGAGACAGTCAAGATTGATGGTAAATATATCCATATTACAGGGACCACAAAGTTCGATGATAACGTTATAGTGAATAAAATGATAGCAGCAAAATCAATAACAGCGGATAAAATGAGCATCAACAGTTTATCTGCGATTACTGCTAATTTAGGAACAGTACATGGTGGCGAAATTATTGGGACGAAAATACGGAATGATAGTGGTAGTTTTAGTGTTGATGCCAATGGCAACATTAAAGGAGCACATATTACTGCATCGAAGATTGATGCTGATAGTATGCGACTTAGTGGGCTAAAGGTTGTTGCAACTACCGTTGAACGGTATATTGTAAATGATGGCGATTATTGTCCTATACCAGCAGGGTTTACAGAAAGCGATTGTACATTTCTGATTAGTGGTGTAGCAGGAAAAATAGATGGTGGTCGAGCTACAGCCCCTTGGAATACAGAGTGGAGATACTCAACTAATAGATATAATCAAGCTATAAACTCTCTAGGGTATTGTGTCGCCCAAGAATATTATGATAAAACGAGATCTGGCGATAAACATGATTCATATTATTGGCGGCGCTATTTTATAGGACTTATCAATACGAGACAAGTAATAGCATTTGATAATAATAGAACACAATCAAATGATAGCTACCAGAGGTATTTCCGTATTTACGTTTCTGTAATAGCAACTAAAAAATAACTACTTCTTTAACATAAAATAAAGTTCATGCCTGCTACTGAAGGATTTCTATATTTAGGATGGCTACCATTAGTAGAGAGATTTTTGGACACTAGGTAAGAAAGGAGGTTCGTGTGTTTTATATATTCGCTGATTCAGATGGTCATTTGGCATCCGTTGCTGAAAATCTTATAGAGCCTATGGAAGGATATACAATCATTGAAACAGATATTGTATATGACTATAACCGAATCAGATTGGTGGATGGCAGTATCAAAGAATTACCACCGCTACCGGATTCCATACCGTATATTGAAGAATCAACAGACAGAATACCCACATTATCTAAAGACAGAATACCCACATTATCTAAAGACATTGAGATGATGAACGCCATCATCGGATTATCTGAGGAGTTGGAAAAACTGAAAGGAGATAACAAATGATTTTAGATTTTATGATACCTATATATGGGCGAATGGTATTAGCTGGAGTAATGACTATTGATGAAGAAAATATAAAGAAGCGGCAGGTACCAAAACAATATGTAAACTCCGTCACAAATTGGCTTATTGATGAAGAAGAGGAAAGGCTTAAAGATAGCCCTAGTGATGTAAAGTAACAGTAACGGACGGATTGTTAAGGTGGTTGGCGGTATACGAAGAAAATAGTAAACCAGATATTGAATAAATTAAAATTAAGCACCCTTGGGGTGCTTTTGCTATGAAAGGAAGAAAATATTTATGCAAGCTGAGAATGGGGTACCGGTATACGATATTTTTATTAATCAGGGTGATGATTTCTACTTAACAATCACGCTAGATGTAAATTTGGAGGAATTTAATGTTGACGAATATGAGTTTAAGTTTGCGGGAAGGTATTCTTTACGAGATAAAACATTTGCATTTAAAGGTCAGGTGGAAAAAGTTGCACCAAATAGAATTAGACTATATATTCCTAGTGAAATTACTTCAAAATTACGTGCTAATACTGAGTATGGATCATATCTCAAAGCGTACTATGATGTACAAATGAGTAAGGATGGGGAAGAAATTAGAATATTACAGGGTATTGCTAATATTTCAGCTGGTCATGCGTATAGAATGGAGGGTAAATGATGGGGATAGGAATTACATCTATTGATAAAACTTTAGAGATTACATTAACTGTATTGCCGGGAAAAGAAGGGATAGCTAATCAAAATGGCTTAGAAAAAGAGTTAGAGGCAGAATATGCAGAGTATGCATATAAAAACTTTGTTACAGAACAATTTGATAAAAAGGCTATTGCTAAAAAAATTATAGATGAGATAAGCCCAAACTTACCTAGGCAAGAACCGCAGTTAGATAAAAAACGTATATATTTATCAGAACTTCCAACAACAGTTACATTGAGCGGAGGATTTTCTGGACACGCATTAACAATACCCGATTTTGATGAACAACATATTGATTATCCGAAAAAACTTGATAAACAGAAAGTTGCTATCGAGATACCTCAAGGCTTTTCTATTCAAGAACATTTAGAGGAAGGCTTTATTAATTTTGATATAGGTAATGTAAAACAAATTCAATTGTCGGTAAAACGGGAAGAGACTATCCCACTTGTTTTACCACCGGGATGGGATATGTCAGCAGCACAGACTATCTGGGATAATGATAGTCGAGATTTTCTTGTCAGAGAAAAAAGGAACCCGAAAGACCTCTTCATAGCAAGCCTTTCTAGGACTAGTTATGGTGATGTAAATCTATTGCGAATAGATGACCATTATAATGACATAAAACCTCGACTGGAAGCATTGCGTGAATGCAAGTTAGAGAATATATTGATTGTGGCAGAGAAAGCGTGGATGATTCAAGATATTGTATTGATGCATCCAGAAGCAAATTTAATAGTAATTCCTAAAGGTAAAAATATGAGAAGTCATAATTCTGTTAATTATTTTATCAACGATATTGGCGTCAAAAAGATTACGTTGGCAGTACCTTTTGATGTTGATTGGGAGAATTATCGTGGGCTTATTTGTAAGCCTGGTACAAATGATGCAGCCGATTTTACATATAATACTAGCGTAGAAAACTATGAGGGGTGCCCTTATGAATTTTCTCATAGTAAGTTTTTAGTTATTGAATAGAGATAGAAAATGATAACGAGTGGATAGCTAACTATAGAGGAAAAGAAAGTGGGAGCGAATAACATGGAGCTAGTAAAAGAAATGATACCGACGGCAACGGAGCGGGTATGGGCCACGTGCGGAGCTGTGGTGGGATCCGTTATATCATATATATTTCCAATCAAGGATGGATATGTTGAGATTCTAATATGGGCAATGGTAATTGATTATCTATTAGGTTGGTTTGCAGCATACGTCAATCCAGGGTTAAAGTTGGATAGCAAACGGGGCACAATAGGGATGACGAAAAAAGTATTAATATTAGCATTAGTGGCGTTCAGCATGAAGCTGGCGCTATTTTTAGATATGCGTATTATTTACACAGCCACGGCATCGGGATATTTAGCGATTGAGTGTTTAAGTATTATTGAAAATGCAGGAAAAGCAGGAATGCCTGTACCTGAGAAATTAAAATCATCACTGGCGCAGCTGGCGGAGGAGAAGATGCATATAAAAAAATAAACTACTCAAAACAGTATGTGGTATAACGGCAATAACGAGATACAAGAGCATAATGTGCTTTTGTATCTCATCTTTGCAATATATTATGGTTGTCTTATCAAATTTTATCTGTGCCTACTAGGGTGCTTTTTTAGTATAAGAAAGGAAGACTTATGAAAGTATTTATTAATCCAGGACATCATGTAACATTAGATAGTGGCGCAGTTAATCCTGTAACTGGTGATCGTGAAGTAGATATAGCGATTGAATGTGCGGAGCTTGTTGAGAGGTATTTGCTCGCTGTGGGTGTAGAGTGCACCGTAGGGCAATACAATGAGTTGTACGAAATCTGCGACGCATCGAATGCGTATGAGGCAGATTTATTTGTTAGTATTCATTGCAACGCGTGCGTGAGTCATCAAGCGCGCGGCACAGAGACATATTATACATCCTATAATGGCCAACGATTGGCAAACTGTATTCAATCACAAATTGTTAGAAGTCTGCCTACAATTGATCGTGGCGCAAAGAATGGTAATTTGTATGTACTAAAGCATACCGAGGCCGTTGCCGTACTAGTAGAGCTTGCGTTTATTGACAACATGGAAGATTTATCCTTGTTGAAGAATAGCATTGACGACTTCGCTAGGGCGATTGCTCGAAGTGTCACGGATTATCAGATCTCGTAAATAAGAACAGCTGATGAAATTAGTGGTAACATAGTTTCGCTGTTTTTGACGATACTTTACATACGTATAAATACGTGTTATGATATGAGCATAAAATAAAGAAAGGGGAAATGGCTTGACCACACCTAAAGACCTTATGAAAAACTTAGAAAGTGATGGATGGTATGTTGATAGAGTTCGTGGTTCACATCATATCATGAAACATCATGAAAAAGAGGGACGTGTAACGATACCACTTCACAAAAAAGACTTGAAGCCTAAGACGTTACATACAATCTTGAAACAAGCGGGGCTCAAATAGCCCCGCAATCAAGATTAAGGTGTTGGAAGCATCAATTTGAAAGGAGGAAAACATGCGGAAGGAGATGTACCCGGCTGTATTTAGTGCAGATGTCAATGGTGGTTATACAGTAAGCTTTCCTGATTTATTAGGCTGTGTAACTGAGGGTGATACGCTGACAGAGGCGGTTGATATGGCAGAGGATGCCTTGGGCTTATATTTATATTCTTTACTTGAAGATGGAGAAGAATTACCCAAACCTAGTGATCCAGTTACAATTAAATGTGAAGATGGAGAGTTTATAGACTTAGTGAAGTGGGATGAAGAAGAGTATCTTAAAAAAACTGATAATAAAGCTGTAAAAAAAACACTTACTATTCCTAGTTGGCTTAACCATAAGGCCGAAGCTAAAAAATTAAATTTTTCTAAAATATTACAAAGAGCATTGAGAGAAGAGTTAGAATTAGTTTGATATTAAAATTATAATTTTTTATAATTTTAAAGAGGATGTAATATCATTGGTATTCTTATCCATGATACTACATCCTCTTTTATAATTTATAATATTCTCAAATCAATATTCTGCTAGAAGATTGTTGTAAAGGATATTATCAAGAGTGTATATAATGTTATTATATTAAGAGTAGTCAAAAAGTAGTCAACTTGATATATAGCGGACAGAATAAAAAGAAAGAGCGCAAGGCATAAAGCCTTGCGCTCTCTAGCTTGGTGCGGAAGAAGGGACTTGAACCCCCACGCCGTAAGGCGCCAGATCCTAAGTCTGGTGCGTCTGCCAATTCCGCCACTTCCGCGTATTGGAACGTCTATAATTCTATCAGAAGAGACCGTAAATGTCAATTATACAGTAAGGCTTTTATTGGTTTTTGCAATATATTTTATTTTACTATGAATTGAAATGCGGTTGATATGCATATGGTGCAGAGATAGATAGTTTGTTAGTTAATGTGAGTCGAATTAACTTAAACGTATTTTAAAGGATAACTAGTAGGGGGAATAAAGGAATAAATGAGAAATTAATATATTTTACTTTTAAATATATCATTGAAAATAATAAATCGCTTTATTATAATGGGACCCGTCAGAAGCTGGCATTGTTAATCAATGCCTTAGGTAGAGGAGGATATAACATGGAGTTTTGGTATCAGAAAAAGGGATTATTGTTATTAGGGGCTATTGCCGGTATTTTTACGGCTGGATTAGCTTATATGGGAAATCCGGCGAATATGGCATTATGTGCAGCTTGCTTTATTAGAGATATGGCAGGGGCAATGAAATTTCATAATGCTGCGGCAGTACAGTATTTTCGACCGGAAATTGTGGGAATCATCTTAGGGGCATTTATAGTTTCTCTTAAGTCCGGTGAATTTGGTTCTAGCGGTAGCGGCTCTACACCTATACGTGTATTATTAGGTGCTATCATGATGATTTGCGCGCTTGTATTTTTAGGATGTCCTTTGCGTATGGTGTTGCGCATGTCGGCCGGTGATATGAGTGCGTATGTAGGCTTGGTAGGATTCTTAGGTGGTTTGGCTACCGGTATCGTATTTTTGAAGAAGGGATACACTTTAGGTGAAGCGGTGGCTACACGTAAGAGTCAAGGGTATACAGTCCCGTTGCTGGTGGCCGTTTTATTTATTATCAGTGTGGCAACAACCTTGTTTGCGGTAAGTACAAAAGGACCGGGTTCTATGCATGCGCCGGTTTTCTTTTCTTTGCTTGCCGGTTTGATCTTTGGTATTATTGCGCAACGTACGCGGATGTGTTTTTCCGGTGCTTTTCGTAATGTGATGATGTATAAAGATAGTACGATGCTTTGCAGTATTATTGGTATTTTCGTTATCATGCTGATATATAATTTAGGGACAGGGCATTTTAATATAGCTGCCTTTGGACCTATTGCTCATGGTGATGTGCTTTGGAATATAGCTTCTATGTATGGTGTAGGTCTGGCGGCGACGCTGGCCGGTGGATGTCCTCTTCGTCAATTGGTATTGGCCGGTTCCGGATCATCCGACTCGGCAATGACTGTATTGGGAATGCTCTTAGGTGCGGCTGTAGCACATAATTTTAATTTGGCGGCTGTGCCGGGTGTAGCCAGCAAGTTTGTGGTAGGCGGTCCCAGTATATCGGGACAGGTGGCAGTTATTATTTCCATTATTATTCTATTGGTAATCGGTATATGGGGAAGCCATAAAACAAAGTCGTCTACTAACTAGAACGTGATGGACACTAAGCAGAATGTGACGGACACTAACTAGAATGCTAAGGATACTAGTCGGAAGGTGAAGTATATCAACCAGAGGGTGAAGGATACTAACCGGAAAATAAAGGGACACGAAAGATACTACTGGAAGGTCAAAGACGCTGGCTAGCATGTGATGGATGCTAGATTGAACGTGATGGATACCGGCTTGTGCGTGAAGGATAGTGGCTAGGATACGAGTGTGGCGTTAGCTTAGCGTAGCGTATAGATGAATCGCGTTATTGAATAGCGAAGTGTTGTCTATATGCTACTAATGTGGTACGATTAATGACATAGACGTGATTAATTACGGGCTTTGGCTTTGCTAAAGCCCGTTTTGGCGTGACTGAAAAAGAGTGGCTAGTCGAAGGGAAGACTGGGCAACTATTACGAAAGGTCTTGTAATATAGAATGAAAGAAATCACAGAGTTACTGCAAGCGTATCCGGCTTTTAAAGAAGCTGAGGCTGCGATTGCATCAACAAAGAAACATTTAATATATGGATTGGGCGGTTCGCAAAAGACATTCCTGTATAGCCGAGCTATGATTGATTACGGTCAGCGTCCGACGATTGTTGTCGTCCATGATAAAGAGCATCGAGAGCAGTGGGAACGGGACTTGGCATGTTTGCTACCGGACGTGCCGGTCATGTCTTTTCCGGTAACCGAGTCGGTAAGTTTTGCCGTATCGGCACGAAGTTTGGAACATCACGCAGCGCAAATGCGAGCACTTGGCTCCTTAGTCATGAATAAACCAGTGGTAGTTATTGCTACGGCAGAGGAAGCAGCTCAACGATTGCCCGAACCGGAACAGGTGCAAAGTAATGTCATTGTTTTTTCGGTAGATGATACCATTGACCGTGACGATATGTTGGAACGGTTGGTAGGAATGGGATATGAGCGAACCGATCAAGTGGAACAACGCGGGCATTTCAGTGTACGCGGAGATATTGTAGATATGTTCCCGGTCAATAGTGAGGTACCGTATCGCATCGAATTCTTCGGTGATACTATTGATACGATTCGAAGTTTTTCTTTGGATACGCAACGTTCGTTAGAATCGATGGATAGCTGTTTGGTGGTGCCGTTGCGTACCGAAAATGAAGAGCGCAGTGCTACCTTACTTTCTTATGCGGCGCAGGGCCTTATCGTCTTTGATGAACCGGGACGTATTCAAGAGGCTTGGAAGAGTTTTATTAAAGAGGATCGAAGTCATCTCACCGATTTTTGCGACTGGTCGGATGCAGTACGATCCATACGAAGCCAAGGAGAAATAGCCTTTACCTTTTTACAGCAGCGATTGTCCGGACTTAGTGGCTATAACGGCATTGGAGTACAAGGGAAATCCATGACATCCTTTGAACGACAGATACCGTTATTGACAGATGAAATTAAGCAGTGGCAACGAAACGGACATCGCGTGATCATCGTCATGAATAACCAACAGCGACGAGAAGGGATTGAACGGGCACTTACAGAGGAAGGAATTCACTTTGATCGATCCCGACAGCCAATGGATCCGGAAGGTTCTGTTCTCATCATGCAGGGACTGTTGTCAGAAGGTTTCGAGCTGCCTCATTGTCGCCTGGTGGTAGTTACGGAAGGCAATATTTTTGGTCAGCAAAAAAGGAAGCTTCGCAAGAAGGCAGCCAAAGGGAGAGAGATTAATTACTTTACCGACTTAAAGGTTGGCGATTATGTGGTACATAGCGTGCATGGTATCGGGAAATATGTAGGGCTTAAGACAATCGAAACGGAAGGTATTCACAAGGATTATATTGAAATTGCGTATGCCGGTACGGATCGCCTCTTTTTGCCGGCGGACAATCTTGACCAACTGCAAAAATATATCGGCAATGAAGGAGAGACGCCGCGGATTCATAAAATGGGTGGCGGTGAATGGCGTAAAATTAAGAATAAGGCGCAAAAATCAATTGACGATTTGGCGGAGAAGCTGGTTGCGTTGTACGCACAGCGCGAAGTAGTGGAAGGTTTTGCCTTTTTACCAGATCAGCCGTGGCAACAGGAATTTGAAGATGCGTTTCCTTATGAGGAAACGGAAGATCAGCTGCAGGCAACGCGAGAAATTAAAGAGTCCATGGAAAAGCCGTATCCTATGGATCGATTGCTCTGCGGTGATGTGGGATTCGGCAAGACGGAAGTGGCGATGCGTGCTATTTTCAAAGCGATTATGAGCGGTAAACAGGTAGCGGTTTTGGTACCGACTACAGTATTGGCACAGCAGCATTTTCAAACCTTTTCCGATCGATTTACACCGTTCGGCGCAAAAGTGGATGTGCTCAACCGATTCCGCAGTGTTAAAGAAAAACGGGAGATTATGCGACGCGCGGAAAGCGGCGAAGTGGATATTGTTATCGGCACACATGCACTGTTGAATAAAAAAATTCACTTTAAAGACCTGGGGCTTCTCGTGGTGGATGAAGAACAACGCTTTGGTGTAGCACAGAAAGAAAAATGGAAGAGCTGGGCCACCAATATTGATGTGTTAACATTGAGTGCGACACCGATTCCGCGTACCCTTCACATGTCACTGGTGGGAGTGCGGGAAATGAGTGTTATTAATACACCGCCGGAAGAACGATTGCCGGTGCAAACCTATGTGGTGGAATATGACATGCAGATTATTGTCGATGCGGTACGCCGTGAAATTCAGCGTGGTGGTCAGGTGTATTTTGTATATAATCGCGTGCAATCCATTGAACATATGGCAGAACTGTTATCGCAGGCTATGCCGGATTTACGCTTTGCCATTGCCCACGGGCAGATGACCGGTTCACAAATGGAAGCCATTATGGTTGATTTTTATGAAGGCCATTATGATTTGTTGCTCTGCACGAGTATTATCGAAACAGGTCTTGATATTCCTAATGCCAATACAATTATTGTATATGATGCGGATCATCTGGGATTGTCACAGTTATACCAGATGCGTGGTCGCGTAGGGCGTTCGAGACGGCGAGCCTATGCGTACTTTATGTATCGTCCGGATAAAATGCTCAGTGAAGCGGCGGAAAAACGATTAAAGGCCATCGAAGAATTTACAGAGCTGGGGGCCGGATTTAAACTGGCTATGCGCGATTTGGAAATACGCGGGGCCGGGAATCTATTGGGATCACAGCAGCATGGTAATATTGCTTCCGTTGGATTTGCTATGTATTGTACGATGTTGGAAGCGGCGATTGCCAAGGCGCAGCACAAGGAAGAAGCTCCTAAAGAATTGCCGGATCCGGTGATCGATCTTGAAATAGATGCTTTTATTGATGATGCATACATTCCGGACAGTGCACGGAAGATTACCTTGTACCAACGTCTGTTACATATTAAGACGCAGGAAGAACTCAATGATTTTACCGATGAATTAGTGGATCGCTTCGGTACACCGACACCGCCGGTGGATGCATTGCTTCGCTTGGCACGAGTAAGAGAAACAGCTCGTGCGTTAGGTCTTAAGAGCCTGGTATGGCGCGGGCAAAGGTTGACATTGGTATGGGCGGATGACAGCAAAATGGCAGGCTGGGATATGGCAGCAGTTGACGAAGCCGTATGGAAACGTATAAAATTTACCGAAGGGAAGGACGGTAAAGCGACAACCCTGGTGTATAATGTGTCCTCGTTGACGGGGTCACGTATACCGATTGTAGAAAATTTGTTGACGGAATTGGAACGTCGTTAACGATAGGAAAACGGAGGTACCGGATGAATCGATTCTTAAAGGGGGCTATGATTTTAACCATTGCCGGTATAGTGGTCAAAATTATGGGCGCTTTCAGTAAGGTCATATTGGCACGCATCCTAGGCGGTGAAGGCATTGGCTTGTATCAGATGGCTTATCCGATTTATCAGATTATTGTAAGTATAGCTACGGCAGGATTGCCGGTGGCCATATCGATTATGGTGGCCGATAAGTTGGCGAATAATGATGCGTTGGGCGTGCAGAAAATCCACCGCGTTTCCATGAGCCTGCTGGCCACGTTGGGGCTTGTATTCAGTGTGGCCATGTATTTTGCTACACCTCTCCTTATAGACAGGGGTGGCTTGGTAACAGATCCGCGAGCGTATTACGCTATTTTGGCATTGTCGCCATCTATTTTTGTGGTGACATTGCTCAGCTGCTTGCGCGGATATTTCCAGGGATTCCAAGATATGTTGCCGACGGGGATGTCCCAAGTATTTGAACAGCTGTTTCGAGTAACTGCGATGGTGGGCCTCGCATATTGGCTTTTGCCGAAGGGGCTTCACTGGGCAGCGGCCGGTGCCAGCTTGGCCACGCTACCGGGCGTGACGGCAGGACTGTTGGTACTGCTTTACTTTTATCGACGTCAACGGAAGGTGCGACAGGAATTACTGATAACACAAAATCCACAGGCAACAACGGAAACGGCGCTAGCCATTATGAAACGGTTGATTATCTTGGCCATTCCCGTATCCATGGCGAACATTATGATGCCGATTGTTTCGGGCATTGATTTAGGTGTTGTGCCGCGACGCCTGGTAGAGGCGGGCTACACTGTTAGAGAAGCGACTACCTTGTTCGGGTATTTGACGGGTATGGCCACGTCATTGGTGAATCTGCCGGTGATCCTGACTACCTCGTTAGCGGCCAGCTTAGTGCCGGCTATATCGGAGGCCTATGCAAAGCGAAATATGGAGGAAATCAGGCAGCGTACACATATGGCAATGAAGATTGCCGCGTTGATTACCATCCCCGCTTTCGTTGGCCTTTGCGTGTTGGCTACACCGGTGTCGTCTATGCTGTATGCGACGCCGAATGCAGGCGGTCCGATTGCAGTCATGAGTCTTAGTATTTTTCTCTTGGGGATGCAGCAGGTTACTACCGGCGTCCTTCAAGGGTTGGGACGAACGGCGATTCCTATGATTAATCTTATTGTCTGTACGATTTTAAAAATTCCCCTTAGCTGGTATTTGACGGCACAACCGGAATGGGGAATTAACGGAGCCGCTTGGTCGACGAACATTGACTTTGGTTTAGCGGCTGCTTTAAATATGATATTTGTCTACAAATACATTGGGTATCGACTGCCGCTGTTATTGATGATGAAAATTGCCTGTGCTGCACTGGCTATGGGCGGTGCGGCTATTGTGGTTTACTATATGGCACTGTCCTTAACGGGAAATGCAGTTGCCGTACTGTTAGCCATTGTAGGTGCCGTTGTCGTATACGGCGGCGCATTACTGCTGACAAAAGCATTGGAGAAGGAAGATATATATCATTTGCCGTTTATTGGAAAGCGATTACGTCGAAAGGAGAATGCGTAGTGGACTATGTGACATTGTTGCGTGATAAAGAATATATACAAGCTGATGATGCGGTATATGTAACATCGGCAGTGCGTATTGATCGCATGCCTTTCGATATGAGCGATGCTGTTCTTATCCGGGCTATTACGGCCGAAACTTGGCCAAGGGTAACAGAGGTGGTAACCTCACGTTTAGGCAAGGCGCGTCAACGAGTGTGGTTGGGAACTGCGTCTCATGCGGAGCCAAGCGGGCAAGAGGAGTTGCTATGGATACCGGAAGATGAAACCACGGATGTGACGGCAATGGTAAAGCAGACGGAATATAGCTGGTCACTGGTGGTGTTGCCTATTCAGAAAGAGGAAGATACCCCGTTTACACTGGCTCCCCTGCGTGATGTAGTGGCAGCATTGCGGGCACCGGATGGATGTCCTTGGGATCGACTGCAAACACACAGCACCTTGCGAAGATATTTATTGGAAGAAATCTACGAAGTGTTGGAAGCCATCGATAACGAAGATGTGGACAATTTACGGGAAGAGTTAGGCGATGTGCTATTACAGATTGTATTTCACGCACGCCTGGCGGAGGAAGCGGGACAATTCAGCTTGCAAGATGTGATCGATGATATTACGACTAAGATGATCCGCCGACATCCGCATGTATTTAACCGCACGGACAGCGAAGGGGCGGGAACGGCCGTATTGTCCTGGGAAGCTTTGAAAGCACAGGAACGCGGTCATGAACGGCACGGTCTTTTAGATGGTGTTTCCAAAGGGTTGCCGGCACTTCTGCGCGCTCAGAAGCTACAGGAAAAAGCCGCCAAAGTAGGATTTGACTGGGATTCGGTAGAGCCGGTATGGAATAAATTTTACGAAGAAATTGATGAATTTAAAGAAGCTGTAGCGGCGGGAGACCGCAAAAATGCTGAATTGGAAGCGGGAGATGTGCTTTTTTCCTTGATTAATCTGCTGAGATGGTATAAAATAGGCGGTGAAAATGCACTGAACCGCACCAATACTAAGTTTTACCGACGTTTTTCATATGTCGAGCACTGTGTCCGAAGCAGTAATACATCGTGGGATGAATTAACCCTGGCTGAATTGGATTCGTATTGGGATGCAGCTAAGGTGAACGAGAGAAGTCATTCTGTGTAACTTGTGGCAAGCCGCAAGATGGCATTTGAATGGATATATTCAAATTTTTAAGGAGGTTCTGTCATGAACAAAACAGAATTAATCGCAAGCGTAGCTCAGAAAACAGATTTAACTAAGAAAGATGCTGAAAAAGCAGTTAAAGCTGTTTTCGATACTGTTGCTGAAGAATTGGCAAAAGGCGAAAAAGTACAGGTAATCGGTTTTGGTACGTTCGAAGTACGTGAACGCCAGGCTCGCGAAGGCCGCAATCCGCAGACTAACGAAGTAATCAAAATCGAAGCTTCCAAATCCCCTGCGTTCAAAGCTGGCAAACAGTTGAAGGAATTAGTTAACAACAAATAATATGCGTTAACGCTAACCGCAAACTTCGGTTCAACAAGATCCGTGTAAGGATATACGCGAAGGACTGTAGCAGCATTCGACATGTACGAAGGCTGTTGCAGTCTTTTTTATATTACTCCTCGGTCTTAGATGTGGTATAATAAGCCGATAGGAGAAGGAGATTAGTATGCGTGATACGAAGAAACATCGAAAGGTGCTCATCGTGTCGGCGTCCATAGGGACGGGGCACACACAGGCAGCACGGGCTATAGAAGAATATTGGATGCAACAAAGTCCCGATACGGAAATTACGCATGTTGACTTTTTGGCGACAGATACCTTATCGTTCGATAATTTGCTGAAGGAAACATACATCAAGATGATTGACGTATTTCCCATGATGTATGATTTGGTGTATCGCTTTTCCCAAGGTGAGCGCAAGGGTGGTATGATCCAAACCGTATTGTCTTGGTTGTTAAAACGTCGTATGTTACGCCTTATTCGGCAAGAGTCACCGGACGTTGTGATTTTTACCCATCCGTTTCCTTGCGGCGCTGCGTGTATATTGAAACGACAAAACCTTATCGACGTGCCGCTTATCGGAGTAATTACTGACTTTGCGGTGCATCAGTTTTGGGTATATCCACAGCTGGACGCGTACTATGTGGGTACGGAGGTTATGGTGGATGAGTTGGTGAAAGCCGGCATTGATTGTAGTAAGATTCACGTTACGGGGATTCCCGTGCGACGTCATTTCTTTGATAAAGCGATTGCGCAGTATGCGCTGACAAAACCGGTACGGGTTCTCGTGATGGGCGGCGGACTGGGATTGGGATCATTGGAAAGTGCCTTGCAGCGTCTTGACGAGGTAGCGGCCATTGATGAATTTACCGTGGTTACCGGTCGTAATACAAGTCTTTACGAAGCGTTGCTGGATATGAAAGAGCGCATGCAAACGCCGGTGCGCGTATACGGTTATACGACAGATATTCCCGAGCTGATGGCAGAGGCAGCCTTACTGGTAACCAAGCCGGGGGCGCTGACTTGCATGGAAGCTGTTACCGTAGGTATTCCTATGGTTTTCTTCAATGCTATTCCGGGACAAGAGGAAGCTAATGCCTTATTATTGGAACAAAAGGGTTGCGCTCGTTGGGCCAGAGATATTCACAATCTAGAAGATGTAGTGACGGCGCTGCTTATCAATCCAGAGCGACTGCAAAATATGTCGCAACAGGCACGCGCTTGGCATGTGGACGGCGCAGCTAACATCGTATCCTCTGTAGAGGCGATGCTGTCGGCAAAATGCACATTCGAAACCATCGGCGATTTACAAGAAAACACCCCGCAAGGGTAGTGACGTAGATATCATAGTGACTATCATGGTAACAAATCGGTTACCGGATAGGGGATATCAGTCACACCCGGCGGGGTGTTTTGTGCTAAGTAAGCGGGGAATTACAGTTCCGACGCGTCGAAGCGAGCAATATTTTCTTGGCGAATATCGCGTAAGTTAGCAAGCAAATCATCACTGGCGGCAAAGCGCGCAAAGAGTTGCCCGAAATAATGGGAGTCCTCTAAGGTTACGCTCCATTGATACGAATCATTTTCATCATATACAGAAAAAATAATCGGGCTGTCTAGGTCAGTCGGCACATTGCCGTTATCATCGGTGATTGTTGCGTAGGTACCGTCATCATCCAATTGATAGAACAGTACTTCTCTATCATCGATTTCTACTAACTCAAAACCCATTTCTTCATAAAACGATCCAACCGCGTCGCTGTCCATAATTTCCTCCTTATTGTCATGCACATATGAAAACGACTGAATGTCGCTGTGTAATTACCCCTATTGTACTTAAAAGAGGAAACAAATGTCAAATTGAGAAATATAGTTAACGATTTCTAGGAAGTAGTATATAATGGTAAGACATACGAAAGACATGGGAGGTACGACAGGATGAACGTTATCAGTTTACAAGAAGTAGAAAAATCATACGGTACGCGGCTGCTCTTTAAGGATGCATCCATGACAATTACCACGGAGCAACGCATCGGGCTTATCGGTGTAAACGGTACGGGTAAATCTACGTTCCTCAAACTATTGGCCGGAGTTATGGAGCCTGATAAGGGAAGCATCGAGAGAAACGGGAAAGCGTCGGTGTATTATTTACCGCAGGCTCCGCAATTTGATGAAGAGGCCAGCTTACTGGAAAATATTTTTCTCGCCGATCACCCGTTACTAAAATTGGTTCGTGAGTTTGAAAGGCAAAGTAAGATTGATGCTACATCACCGGCTTATGTGAAATTATTGAATCGCATGGATGCCGAGGATGGATGGTCTGTAGAGCAACAGGCGCGGACGATTCTAACTAAGCTGGGACTGGGCGATGTGGAACGACCGGTACGCCTGTTATCTGGTGGGGAACGTCGGCGACTGGCTTTGGGGCAGGCACTGCTATATCCGTGCGATATTTTATTATTGGACGAACCGACTAACCATTTGGATGAAGCCAGCATCGATTGGTTGGAAAAATATTTATTGGCGCGATCCGGTGGATTCGTGTTGAGTACACATGATCGTTATTTCTTGGATGCGGTATGCAATAGCATTTTAGAATTGGATAACCGTCGCTTTTATCGCTATGAAGGATCCTATGAAACCTTTTTGGAATTGAAAGCGGACCGTGAAGCGCGAGAAGCGGCGGGAGAAGCAAAGCGAGCCAAGTTGCTAAAACATGAATTAGCGTGGGTACGCCGCGGCGCGCAGGCGCGCAGCACTAAACAAAAAGCGCGTTTACAGCGCTATGAAGCCTTGGCGGCTATGGAGAAATCACGTCGTGTAGATACGCTGGATCCTATTGCTCTTAGCAGTCGTTTGGGAAAAACCATATTTGATATGGAACATCTTACCTTTGCCTTTGACGATAGACCAATTGTAACCGATTTTACATATCATGTGGTGAAGCATGATCGCATCGGTATCGTAGGGCCGAACGGTATTGGTAAGTCTACCTTTATGAAGCTGTTGGATGGAACCTATACACCGCAAGAGGGAACCGTAGGGCGCGGTGAAACCGTTAAAATTGCTCATTTTACGCAGGAGCTACCACCTTTTGACGAAGATCAAAGAGTGCTTGACTACATTCGTGAAGACCATCGCTATATGGTGCTCAATGATGGTTCCACACTTAGTGCCGGACAGGTGCTGGAACGGTTCTTGTTTACACCGGAGTTGCATGGGGTGCCGCTGCGCAAGTTATCCGGCGGCGAACGGCGACGCTTATACTTGTTAAAGCTGCTCATGTCAGCACCGAATGTGTTATTGTTAGATGAACCTACTAATGATTTAGACATTCCCACATTAAGTGTACTGGAAGAATTTCTTGATTCCTTTGGCGGTGTAGTCATTACCGTATGCCATGATCGTTATTTTCTCGATCGTGTGGTAGATAAGTTGTTTGTTTTTGAAGGAAACGGTGCCGTGCGTATTTTCCATGGTTCGTATTCGGATTACAAGGAACAGGTGCCGGATACACAGGACACGTTGGCAAAGCGCGGTCGTCTTACGCAGACCAAAGGTGAAAAACAGACAACGCCTGGGAGTGGGGTATCTGAGAATAAAGTAGTTGTAGGAAATAGTTCCTCATCCGAAGAGGGCGATATACATACGGAAGCGCAGGATAAGGAGCAGGCAAAGCGTAGTAGTAAGAAACCTCTTAATTTGGCAGAGCAAAAGGAACTGGAAGAGCTAGAAGAAAAAATTGCCGAAGGGGAAGGGCTAATCAAGGCGTATGAAGCTATGCTGGTGCAGTTGGCGAATGATTATGAAGCCTATGAACGAACAATGGCAGAAAAAGCAGACGCCGAAGAAAAGCTGGAGAGTGCAATGGAGCGATGGATGGAGCTATCGGAGCGAGCGTAATATATACACCTGTAAGCATATCTATGTGGACATTCTCAAAAATTTAACGATTCGTTGATTATTGATGGTTTTGTTAAAAGCATAATTGAAATTACTTGTTTGAATAGTATATACTAAGATTAAGGAGATGGACTGATTTAAACAAGAAGATTTTTTGTTGATGTTTTTACACTTTCAAAAAGGGAGGAAGTTGCCATGAATAGTAACAATTGGGGTGGTAAACGCGCAGGCGCGGGCCGCAAAAAATCGTTGTTTGAACGGAAGGGTCGTACATTTCGCTTAACTGACGCAGAATTTTTAGAAGTAAAGCCGATGATTGAAGCGGTACGGAAACGTACCGAAGAAGCTGCTATGGTGGCTATGAAATCTCGGCAGTAAACGTAGTACGAATAAACAAAGAGGCTGACCTCGTAATGTGGGGTCAGCCTTTTGCGTTATATGGAAAGGGGGTATTGAGTTATGGTAGTCGTCTATATTACAATAAATACAGAATTATCGATGTAATGTCGGTAATCATTAATAGACTATGCGTGATAACCCTATTGGAAACAGCCAGGTTGTTGCTGGTGGTAAAACAGTGTATGTGACGTTGCTACATCACTTGTTGCCAAGGGGTACTAAGGAGGATTATATGAATACGAATACATATATTGCACTGGATCGATTGGGGACGGAGGAGGCCGTGACTCGTGTAGCCGCCGTTGTGGTAGATGGTGTCGGAACGGCTACGGATCCGGTTATTTTGGAAGGCAAGGCTGCGGATGTAGCTGATGTGATAGCTAAGGTAATTGCTACCGGTCATGAACGTTGGCAAAACTGGTTAGTTATGGAAAAGGCGGCAGCCGTATTTGCTAAGGAATATACGGACAGTGTTACTTACGGCGATGTAGCCGATTATATTGAAGGCTTTGTGAAGATGGACATGCTGGTGCTGACAGAATTTAATGCGCTGTTAGAGGCAGCGGACGAAGCAGTTAATCGCATGTTGGTACGTGTTTTGCGCGGCTTTATGAGTAAGCAACGTCAAATTATTATCGGCCTTACCGCACCGATTGAAGCGGATAGTGCGGAAGCCAATAAAGAACTGCTAGAATTGCTCGGTCTTTGTTAGATTGTAATAACTACTGCTGGGAGGTATGGGATGATGAAAGGGTCACAAGAGAGACGCCGCTGCTCATGGGCTGAGCGTAGTCCGGAAGAATCAATATACCATGACACGGAATGGGGTGTGCCTACGCATGAGGACAGCACAATCTTTGAGTTTTTAGTTTTGGAAACTATGCAGGCCGGATTGAGTTGGACGATGATTATGAAACGTCGGGAAGGTATGCGTAAAGCCTTTGATGGTTTCGATTATCGTAAGATTGCTGCTTATGATGATGAAAAAGAAGCGGCGTTATTGCAGAATCCGAACGTGATTCGCCATCGACTAAAAATAGCTTCCCTAAAAAAGAATGCCCGTGCATTTATGAAGGTACAGGAAGAGTTTGGCAGCTTTGCTGCATATATCTGGGGATTTACTGATGGTAACACCATCGTTGGGCATTGGCAAAAGGAAGAAGATGCGCCGGCAACAACGGCTTTGTCGGATACGATCAGTAAAGACTTAAAGAAGCGAGGCTTTACTTTTGTAGGCAGTACGATTGTGTATTCTTTTTTGCAAGCCATTGGTGTAGTGAATGATCATATCGTAAGTTGTCCTCGGTATCGTATGTTAGTAACCCCCGAGAATGAGTAGAGTCCAAGAATTAGCAGAGTCAGAGAAAGAGTAACGTATGCGTTATTTTAATTATGTATATACACACAATCATATACAGATGAATGGCTACATTTACCGAATCAGTACGTATCATTATAATTGGCATCCGGAGGTAGAGGTACTTATTGTACTGCAAGGCTCCGTAGAGGTTTGTCATGATGGCGATTATACGGTGCTGGAAGCAGATGATTGTATTATATTGTCGCCGCAATGCGGTCATGCAACATTGGCAATGACACCGGATACGATTGCGTTGGTATTGCATTTGCCACCGGAGATGATGACGGCGTATGATGCGGATTTTATGCAATATACATTTTGTGTGTACAGTGATAAAAACTCAAGGTACACGCGTCCTTTTGAAGCAATGCGACGATGGGGTGCCGAGTTTATGCGCTTAGGTGTCACTGCAGCAGCACGCCATCCGGATAGACAAGAAAGTCGTACGCCAAAGCAGCGTGAATTGCGTACTGGTTTATCTCCAATGGAAGCGATTACGGCAGAAGGCCTTATCATGCATGTGGCGCGTACAGTGATGGAACTGGTTATGCCCGTGCGCATTCGACCGGATGGGCACGCGCCGGCAGTTGCTAGGGAAGCTACGTTTGAAAAGATGATTGCTTACATCGATGCTAACTATACATCTCGTATTGAACTGAAGGATATTGCTGCCATTGGCGGTTACACCGAAGGCTATGCATCACAATTTTTTAAACGGCAATTGGGTATTTCCTTTATGGAATATGTTATGCGTATGCGACTTAGGGCAGCGGCAGTGGCATTGGTTAATTCGGAAGAACGAATTGTTACCATCGCCGGCGAATGTGGATTTACCGATGTAAAAGCGTTTAATACGATGTTTAGAAAACATTTTAGGACGACACCGTCCGCTTATCGCAGGACAGCTCGGCGTATAGCACGGCAAACAGCATTGCAGGATTGGAAGGAATACATAGCCGCCGATGATGCATCGGTGCATCAAGTGTTGGAGCAATATATCCGTACCGGACTGACCGGGTATGGAACTGTGAAAGATAAAAATTATAGTCATGACAGGCAGCGCTGTAAAGAGTTAGAAGCCTCCTTGGCGGATACAAAGGCAACATTGCAACAATTGTGGCAGCGGTTAGAAGACATTTCTAAAAAATAACGAATATACCGATTTTGTATATAGATATTGCGTATACTATTTAACGTAGATATGAATATATAAGGAAAACACCGTAGGTAGTTAGTCTACCATACGGTGTTTTTTTATATAAACGGGGATGCCCCTTACTGATACGTGGTAGTGCTGAGAGGAAGTATGCTATAAACACATCCTTATTATCGGATAGAGGGATTTCAATAAATCCGTATAATGAAACACAGATACGATGCAGTACAGGTTAATCAGAGAGGAGCATTGCAATGGATGGTGTAACAATCACCCTGGCATTTCTAGTGTTTGCCATTATTATGTTTGTTTGGGAAAAGATTCCCTTGTCGATTACGGCGATGATAGTTGCGGTAGGTCTGGTGTTGACCGGCGTTATTACGCCAAAGGAAGCCTTCGCCGGTTTTGTAGACAGCAACGTACTTTTATTTATGGCTATGTTTATTGTAGGGGCCGCTTTCTTTGAAACCGGCATGGCCCAACAAGTAGGTGGCTTGGTAACTAAATTTGCCAAGTCGGAGCGCTTGCTCATCGTTGCGGTAATGACGATTACCGGTGTCATGTCCGGCTTCTTGTCGAATACGGGAACGGCCGCGGTATTGATACCGGTAGCAATCGGTTTGGCACAAAAGGCAGGCTTTAAAAAAGCAAAATTTTTGTTACCGTTGGTATTGGCATCGGCCATGGGTGGTAACCTTAGCCTCATCGGTGCGCCGGGAAATATGATTGCTCAATCCGGTTTGGCTAAGATTAATTTATCGTTTGGATTTTTTGATTATGCACTAATCGGTTTACCGGTATTGGTAGTGGGCATTATTTACTTTGTTCTTATCGGTTATAAATTGTTGCCTGACGAACCGACGCGGGAAACAGAAGATACCTATGAGGGAACGCCGGATTACAGTCATGTGCCGACATGGAAAAAATGGATGGCGGCGATTGTACTGGTGGCCACTATCGTAGGAATGATTTTTGAAAAGCAGTTAGGTGTAAAGCTGTATGTAACGGCTTGGATCGGTGCGTTGGTTTTAGTAGCCACAAAGACCATCAGCGAAACAGCGGCGGTAAAATCGATAGACATGAAAACAATTTTACTGTTTGTAGGTTCGTTGGCGTTAGCCGGAGCATTGGTTAAAACCGGTGCCGGTGCTGTAGTGGCCGATACGATTATTGGCATGCTTGGCGATCATCCGTCACCGTTCTTGCTGATGTCGGTTATCTTTATTCTGTCGGCAATCTTGACGAACTTTATGTCTAACACGGCAACAACAGCACTTTTAGTGCCTATTGGAATTTCGTTGGCTCAGCAAATGGGGGCAGATCCGAAAGCCGTGTTGATGGCTACCGTTATCGGCGGTTCCTGTGCATATGCTACGCCTATAGGTATGCCGGCCAATACGATGGTGTATAACATAGCAGGCTATACATTTATGGATTACATGAAAGCAGGGGCTCCGCTGATAGTAGTGTCTACCATTGTTTCATTGATTTTGTTACCTATATTCTTCCCCTTCTACCCATAAGCGTGTATAGTAATACACAACAGGACTGATTTCAGCAAGTGTAATATAGCGTAATATGTTGCGGAACGTTTACTACAAATAAACTGTGTGCGTAGTAACGGGAAATGGGCATAGACGTGTGATTTTATCAAAGTATGAAAGTACAAAGAGTACTTATACATAACAGTAGATACGTAGTAGATAGTTAAAAAGTGAGTGTGCAAGGAGGCTTACAAGCTATGGAAAAGGAAAAACAAGTGCAGATTATGACACAGCAAATAGCTGATTTCGTCAGCTATATGGCGCGAGTGTTGCCGGATGATGTAGAGGCGAAAATTAAAGAATTAGCAGCCGATGAAAAGAATCCGTTAGCAAAAACAATTTACGAAACAATGAAGACAAATATGCAATTGGCTGCAGAACTAAAGCGACCGTCTTGTCAGGATACCGGTGTGTTACAATATTGGGTAAAATGCGGATCTAATTATCCTTTAATCGGTGAATTGGAAGAGATTTTACGGGAAGCTACCTTTAAGGCAACGCAAGAAGCCCCGCTACGCCATAATTGCGTAGAAACCTTTGATGAATATAACACAGGTAAAAATATCGGTACCTCTGTACCCTATATCATGTGGGACATCGTGCCGGGCCGTGATGATGTGGAAATCTTCCCGTATATGGCCGGCGGTGGTTGCTCCTTGCCGGGAAGCGGTAAAACATTGATGCCCGGTGAAGGCTATGAAGGGGTAGCTAAATTTGTACTTGACCTCATGACTTCGTATGGTCTTAATGCATGTCCGCCACTGCTTGTGGGTGTTGGGGTAGCTACTTCGATTGATACGGCTGCATTATTTTCTAAGAAGGCATTGATGCGTCCGGTAAGCTCTAAGAATCCGAATGAAAAGGCAGCTTACATGGAACAGTTATTGGAAGATGGCATTAACAAATTGCATTTAGGACCACAGGGTATGGGCGGCGATAAATCCGTCATGGGTGTAAATATTGAAAACGGTGCTCGTCATCCGTCGGTTATCAGTGTAGCCGTTAATGTAGGATGTTGGAACCATCGTCGTGGTCACTTGGTATTTACAAAAGACGGCGCATGTCAGGTATTGTCTCATAGCGGGGTGAAATTCTAATGGAAAAGAAAATTTTAACAACGCCTATTTCGGCAGCAGATTTAGAAGATATTAAAGCAGGCGATATTATTTATCTTACCGGGCACATAACGACATGTCGTGATGTAGCGCATCGCCGCTTGGTAGAATACGGTAGAAAATTACCGGTGGATGTACGTGACGGTGCTATTTTACACGCCGGACCGATTGTGCGTAAGGTAGACGGCAGCGACGACCGTTATGAAATGGTATCGGTAGGACCGACAACAAGTATGCGTATGGAAAAATTCGAATACGAATTTGTAAAAGAAACCGGTGTGCGATTAATTGTCGGCAAAGGCGGTATGGGTCCCAATACGGAGCGAGCTTGCCAGGAGTTTAAAGCTTTGCATTTGGTATTCCCCGCAGGTAATGCTGTGTTGGCAGCAACGGAAGTAGAAGAAATCGAGTCGGCTAACTGGAAGGAATTAGGGATGCCGGAAACCTTGTGGACATGCCGGGTAAAAGAATTCGGGCCGCTTATCGTATCCATTGATACACATGGCAATAACTGGTTCGAACAGAAAAAGGTGGAATACAATGCCACCAAGGAAGAAGTCTTAGAAGATATTTATAAGCATGTGCAGTTTATAAAATAACAAATATCCGGTGTGATAATGGAGAACTCTGTAAGGAGTATAGTGGTGCTTTCTATAGGAAGCATACATCCAAACAGGTAGGCAATCTATGTTAAAACCGCTCTTTTCGGAATCGTACCGAAAGGAGCGGTTTTTGCGACTTGTTCTTATTTTGCGAATTGCTTATAATAGGAGCATATGTGTCGGCACGCCTATGTTTGACAGGCGTAGCGTGAATAGGTATGAAAAAGGTTATGTGTATATGCAATCGGGAGGTAAATATGGCAAAAGAAATTAGCGTAGGTACAGTAGGAACAGCGGAAGTAGCGGTAACGGCAGTGAATACGGCGGATGTTATGGGCAGCGGTACACTACCGGTGTTTGCCACACCGGCAATGTGTGCATTAATGGAAAAGGCTGCCGTACGCGCAGTGGAAGATTTCATGGAAGACGGTGAAAGTACCGTAGGGATTAAGCTTGCGATTAGTCATGATGCGCCATCTCCATTAGGTGCCGAAATTACGGCAACCGCAACAATTACAGCAGTGGAAGGACGCAAAGTTTCTTTTGCCGTAGAGGCACGTGAAGGAGATCGAATCATCGGCAAAGGTACTCATGAACGTTTTATTATCGATTGCGAACGGTTTATGAACAAATTGAAAAAATAAAAATTATTGAGTACACGGGTGGTGTGGCAGGTGGATATTTACCAAGTGTGATGGCTGTAGGCACTGAGATAAAGTCCCGTGACGATTAATTCCTAACAAAAGAATAGGATTGTAAGTTGACAGCGATAGAAAAGTATTGTACTATACATTTGTGAATTTTATATCCTTGATTTTTGAGTGGGGTGTATATACTATGAATATTTTATTTAAGAATTTATTTGCTTACCAAGATGTGGGCTTACTTATCTATCGTTTGGGCTTTGGTGCGTCGATGGCAGCACATGGCTATCTGAAGTTTGCCGGTGGCGAAGGAACCTTAACGGCGGTAGGAAGCATGCTTTCTATTTTTGGTATTACCGATGGCTTTTACACATTAGGTGTAATGGCAGCGGCTGCAGAACTGTTAGGCGGTATCTTACTTTTGCTCGGTCTATTGACTCGCTTTGGTGCGTTGTTAGTAGTAGGCACCTTAGTAGTGGCTACAGCAGTAGGCTTTAGCGGAGGCTTCATGAAGTGGGACTATCCGTCGCAGATGGGACTGGGGGCGTTGATGCTTCTCATTGCCGGTCCGGGACGATACAGTATCGATCGCTTTTTAATGCGTCGCTGATTCCGGCGTTGCCACGAGCACAGGCAGTTGCATATTTGTATGATATAATTCAAAACAAGGTATAGGACATAACAAAATGGGAGATATCGCATTTTGTTGTGTCCCTTTTTATTATCAATAGAAAAGAATAGTTGTCACTCGATAGAACAGAGTATTGTTTTATCATAGAGAGATGACTAAAATATATCTATTTTCATTTGTTGATGGAAATGGTATGATTAATGGAGATATTACTTAATCAGAAAGAAGATACCAATGAATAATACATACGTAACAATGATTCGCGGCGAGGTGCCGCAACACACGCCGGTGTGGTTTATGCGCCAAGCCGGTCGGAGTCAGGCCGAATACAGACGGATTAAAGCCAAATATTCCCTGTTTGAAATTACGCGCCAACCAGAGCTTTGTGCGTATATAACAAAGTTGCCGGTAGATGAGTACAATGTGGATGCGGCTATTTTGTATAAAGACATTATGACGCCGTTGGTACCTATCGGGGTGGATGTGGATATTAAAGCCGGTGTGGGACCGGTGATTGCTAATCCCATACGGTCCATGGAGGATGTGGCGAGGCTGCGCGCACTTGATGTAGAAGGCGAATTGCCGTATATGATTGAAACTATTCGCCTGTTAACGGAGGAAATGCTGCAGGTACCACTAATAGGTTTCGGTGGTGCGCCGTTTACCTTGGCCAGTTATATGATTGAAGGCGGTCCCTCCAAAAATTATAATAAGACGCGGCAAATGCTGGTATGTCGTCCTGATATTTGGGATGCGTTGATGGAGAAGCTGACGCAGATGACGATTGCCTACTTGGGAGCGCAGATTAAGGCCGGCGCCGCAGCCATACAGATCTTTGATTCTTGGGTAGGGGCGGTTAACCGTGCCGAATACGAAGTGCGGATTTTTCCCTGGATGGAGCGGATTATCGGCACATTGAAACAGCAGTATCCGGAAGTACCGATTACTATGTTCGGTGTCGGTACCGGACATTTGTTGTCGCTTTGGCGTAAGTTGCCGCTGGATGTAATCGGCTTAGATTGGCGTTGCACGGTGGCGGAAGCCAGCGAAATGGGAATTGCGCAGACCTTACAGGGCAATCTCGATCCGGCCTATTTGTTTGCGGATTGGCCGATTATTCGTCGGGAAATCGATCGGATTTTGGAAGAAGGAAAAGCACACGGCAAACACATTTTTAATTTGGGTCACGGTGTTGTGCCCGAAGCTGATCCTGATGTGTTGAAGCGGATTACCGCATATGTACACGAGGTTACAGCAAAATAATGAAAGAACGAGATGAAACATCGCAGGTAGTGGGGCTGTTAGTTTTAGACTATGGCACTCCCTTGCGAGAAGAAGATATTATGCCGTATTACACGCATATACGGCGAGGCTATCCACCGACGGCGGCTGAAGTGGAACGATTGAAAAAGCGATATCGGGCCATCGGCGGTACATCGCCGCTAGCAGCGTTGACGGCGGCACAGGCGCAAGCACTGGTCGACGCATTGAATGCATCGACTACTACTGTGCGGTATCGGCTGTTTACAGGCCATAAGCATTGTGCACCGTTCATAGAAGATGCGGTAACGGAAATGGCAGAGGCAGGTATTACGGAAGCGGCTACAATTGTTATGGCGCCGTATTTTTCCTTATTTTCTACCGCTGCCTATTTTGAACGTGCCCGTCGACGGGCAGCCCGTTATGGTTTGACATTACACGAAGTGCAAGCGTGGAACGAAGAACCGGAATTTATACGCTATTGGACGAATGCATTGGAGAAGACACTATCCACTACGGGCCGTGATGCATCGGTGGCCGTTATATTTACGGCACACAGTTTGCCGTATCATGTTATCCATATGGGGGATAGCTATCCGGCGTGTATCGAGGCGACGGCTAAGCGAGTGGCCGAAGCAGTAGGGCTTACCTCGTATCACATGGCGTGGCAAAGCGCCGGTGTACGCGGTGACTGGCTGACGCCGGATGTGGCGACGGTGACGAAAAAGGTAGCCGATGATCCGACTGTGCGCACGGTCGTATATGTGCCTATCGGTTTTGTATGCGACCATTTGGAAGTACTTTATGATAATGATATTGAATGTAAAGCCTTGTGCGATACATTGAATCTTGCATATACACGCGTAGATATGCCAAATACCAATGCTACATTTATAGAGGCTATGCATCGGGCGGTGTTACGCACGGGAATCGAACAACAGAGGTGATAGAATGAGTCGAGTGGCGGTGATTGGCGGAGGACTGACAGGTCTTTCTACTGCCTATTATCTGGCAAAGGAAAAGCCGAACTGGCAAATAGATGTATATGAAAAGGAAGCGCGTTTTGGCGGTAAAATAAAAACAAAGCGAGTAGACGGCTATGTGGTGGAAATCGGACCGGATTCGTATTTGGCCCGAAAGACAGCGATGACGGAACTCATCAACGATGTCGGTCTCGGTGATACGATTGTAGCGAATGCCACTGGACAAGCGTATATTTACGATCGAACAAAAATGTATCCTATCCCTGGCGGATCCATTGTAGGGATACCGACGGAATTTATTCCTTTTGCCATGTCGACTCTCATATCCTGGAGCGGAAAAGTACGCGCCATGCGGGATTACTTCACATCTCCGTATCCAACGGATGGCGATGTATCTATCGGTGACTTTTTTCGCTATCATTTAGGGCAGGAAATGATGGATAAGCTTATCGAGCCGCTGCTGTCCGGTATTTACGGCGGTGATATTTATGAACTTAGTCTTGATGCAACCTTCCCGGAATTTCATGCGCTGGAACGCAAAGCCGGCAATATGGTAAAAGGCATGCTGGCAGCGCGTAAGCAACGGGCGGCGATGCGTCCTAAAGGAGCAGTACCGCAAGGACAGTTCCGTCAAGTGACGGGCGGTTTGGAATCGATTATTGATGCCTTGGTAGAGTCTATGCCGGAGAATGTAACCCTTTACGGGAATGCGGCAGTGACGGCGATAAAAAAAGAAGACGGTTTTGTAGTCACAGCAAAAGACAGGACTACTCGTTATGATCGCGTGATTATTACGACGCCGCCACAGGCATATCGGGCTTGGTTCGGCGATGATGCCGCTATGGCGGAGCTGATGAACATGGATTTATCGTCATGTGCGATTGCGGTCATGGCATTTGAACGAAGCGCCTTCGATGCGCCGCTGAACGGTACGGGCTTTGTAATTACTCGTAAGACCGATACACCGTTGACGGCTTGCACGTATATCAGTTCAAAATGGCCACAGACGACACCGGCCGATAAAATCGTGCTTCGAGTTTTCCTCGGTAAAGCCGGTGATGATACAGTACAGCGCCTGGACGAGGAAGAATTAAAAAAAGTGGCATTGTATGAAATTCAACGCATAATGGGATTTACGGCTATGCCACTGTGGATTGAAATTACGCGCCTTAACAAGAGCATGCCACAGTATAAAGTAGGGCATCGCGAATTGGTAGGGCGCATTAAGGAACATGTAGCCCGGACGTATCCGGGACTTGACGTTATCGGCACCCCCTTTGATGGTGTAGGCATGCCGGACGGTGTGCGACAGGCAAAGGAATTGGTAGACCGATTGAAAAAGGAGGTATAACCAATGAGCGAAGATAGAAATAATGTGCAAGAAAAAGGTCATGGTGGTCGTCCGCTTATGCACGGTGGGCACAGCGCCGTGCATGGTCATGGTGGCCATCCCGGTCATCCGGGAATGCCCGGAGCAGCCAACGAGGAACAGCCCAAGGCCGTATTGACCTATGAAGGTTGGTTTAGTTTGCATGCGACCTATCGTATTAATTTCCAAATGTGGCAGTCTTGGACAGCAACGGAACGCAAGGCGGCATTGTTGGAGTTTAAACGATTCATTGCGGATCTTGAGAAAGAACACGAAGCTCATAAATCCAGTTACGCGTTATATAATGCCAGTGGAGAAAAGGGGGATTTGCTCCTTTGGATCTTACAGCCTACCTTGGAAGAGGTTAACGCTGTGAAGACACGTCTTCATAAACTGAAGATAGCCGCTGTACTGGAAGCAACGTCTTCGTTTGTGTCGGTTATTGAAGTAAGCAATTATATGCAGTTCGATATCAATCATCCGCGCGTGCAGGAACGACTGTATCCGAAAATTCCGCGCCTTCGTTACATGTGCTTTTATCCTATGAGTAAAAAACGTGAACAAGGTGATAACTGGTTCATGACTGATCGCGCCGAACGAGGTCGTATGATGCGGTCCCATGGACAAATCGGACGAAAATATGAAGACGTAATCAAGGAATTTACGACCGGCGCATGCGGTTTAGATGATTGGGAATGGGGCATTACCCTCATGTCCGATGATGTGGTGCAGTTCAAGAAGATTGTGTATGAAATGCGCTTTGACGAAGTAAGTGCCCGCTTTGGTCTCTTCGGCTCCTTCACGGTAGGTACGTTATTGGATGATCAGTCCTTGACGGTGCTCTTTGCGTAGTCCTGCCGGAGGTGGGTATGGGATTTTGGAGGCAGTATAAACATATAGTCTATTTGATGTTGATTGCAGGGGCCGTATTTTTAGCGGCCCTGCGTTTTTCAACGGTTATTACCTTTGGCAGTGCGGTGTTTGATGCGCTGATTCCTTTGGTGTGGGGCGTATTGATGGCATTTATTTTGCAGATTATCGTCAAGCGCTTTGAACGGATTTATTTTCCCACCGCAGTAGATGGTTGGAAAGCGGCATCGCGGCGACCGGTATGTATTGTGCTTGCCATAGTTGCTATTTTATTAGCCATTTTCTTTGTGGCACGAATGGCGGTACCACAGCTCATCACTTCGCTGGGCATTGTAGTGAAAGCGACACCGCAGATCTATCATGCTATGGAACAGTGGATTAATACGATTATCGCAGAGAATCCCGATGTATTGCGACCGGATATTATTCATTCCATTTCGCCGAACAGTGTGGTTACCTACATCAGCGATTTGGGAGCGGAAGGCGGTAAGTATGTCATGCATACGATGAGCTCTGCCGTAGAAATGGTATTTAATTTTGTGGTGGGGTTAATCTTCGCCATTTATATTTTGCTTGATCAAGAACGATTGCGCTCACAGGCTAAGCGTATCGGTAAAGCCTATTGCAGCGAAAAAACGACGGATCGCATCGGCTATGTGTGGCAGGTGACGAGTCAAACCTTCAGCAGCTTTTTTATCGGACAGTTTTTAGATGCTTTGATTTTAGGAATTATGGTAGGCATCGGTTTATGGCTGTTCGGTCTGTCCTATGCGTTGACCATTGGCTGCGTGGTGGGGCTGACGGCACTCATTCCATTACTGGGTGCATATCTGGGGGGAGCGATCGGCATTATTATGCTGTTGGCGGTGAGCCCTATGCAGGCAGCGCTATTCGTGGTAATCCTCGTGGTTATGCAGCAAATCGAAGGCAATGTTATCTATCCGCGCATTGTAGGCGGATCGGTAGGACTGCCGGGTATTTGGGTATTTGCAGCCATTACTATCGGCGGCACCTTGTACGGTGTACCGGGGATTTTATTTAGTGTACCGCTGGCGGGTACCTTGTATAAACTGTTTATGGAAGATGTTGGCCGCCGTTTGGAACGAAAGCTTTAATGGGGACAGATTAAAGCTTGCGGTTTTCCTATATGTTGTCACGCATAGTGACAGCGTAGGAAACGCAGGATAGAGCGGTAAAAGGAGAGATGTTTAGCGTATTGTCCGTAATTGATAAATCATGATATACTATAGGCAATAACTGTGAAAGATGACAACAGGAAATCAGGAGGTACGCTCTATGAATAAAAAGATGCTATCTATGGTGATGGCCGGTATGTTCGCCGTAGGTTTTGGGGCAACCGGTGTGCAGGCCGCCGATCCGACGGCAACAGCTCCTACGACTCCGGCGGCAACGACATCCGCACCGGCAGGAGATACAACCGCGGCAACAGTAGAAGCGCCGCGCAAGTCCATGGTACTTACAATGAATGAAGTAGCAGCGATTTTCCTTGGGAAATACGCGAACTCTGCGATTCACTCCATCGAACTTGATACGGACTACGGTCGCTTTGCCTATGAAGTAGAAGGCTATACGACAAAGCACACCTATACGATTAAGGTAGATGTAATCACCGGCAAAATTCTTAAGGAAGAAGAGGACGGTCGTGAAAAAAATATTCCGTCTAAAATTTTTAACCCTCTCGATGTAATTGATCCGCATAAGGCGGAAGCGATTGCCAGAGCAGCTGTCGGCGACAGCGCTATTTCCAAAAGCTGGGAACTTAAAGCAGAAGACGGTAAGGTTACTTACGAAGTGAAGGTTATCAATAACGATGAAAAAGTGGACGTAATCCTTAACGCATTGGATGGTACGGTAATCACTAAGTCGGTACCGGAAAAAATCGTTCAAGAAGAAGAGGATGACGATACGGGTTGGACCTTCCACTTATAATGTAGTGGCAGCGCATGATTTCGTAATGATGCGCGCGTAATAGCATAGGAGGATGCACGTTTCCCGACGACAGTGGGGAGATGTGCATTTTTGCTATTACTTACAAGAACATATGAAGACGACGGGAAGGAATGATTATGTATCAACCGAGTATACATACGAAATGGCATCAAGATCGGATGCGGAGTATCAACCCGTATCGCATGTTGGCAGCCAGCTTTTTAATTACTATGTTAGTAGGTACCTTGCTGTTACTGTTGCCTGTGTCGGCTCGTCCCGGTGAAACGACGCGCTTTGTCGATGCAGCCTTCACGGCGGTGTCCTGTGTATCCGTAACGGGATTGGCCAGTGTAGATACGTATACCCATTGGTCGTTGACGGGACGTGTTATCATGACCATCCTCATTCAACTGGGTGGCTTGGGGATTATGACATTTACGACGCTGGTGGCATTCCTCTTTGGACAGCGCATTGGATTGCAAAGTCGATTACTACTGCAAGAGGATTTAGGACAAGACGGACTGCGTGGGATTTTGCGCATTGCTAAGCGCGTAGCCTATTTGACATTTGGCGTCGAAGCACTGGGAGGCGTCGTGTATGTGTGGCAACTTTATCCGTATATCGGCAGCGAGGCGTATTATGTAGGCTTTATGCAAGCCGTTTCGTCATTTTGTAATGCCGGCTTTGTCTTTTTTGATAATGCCTTGCCCTATGCCATGGTGACGGACTGGGTGTTTACAATAAATACCTGTATCCTTATTATTGTAGGCGGCTTTGGCTATATGGCGATTTTTGATATGTGGGCCAATCGCAAGCGAGGTTTTGTCTTCTTTGCGCTTCACACCAAGGTGATGTTGGTAGGTACCTTGGCACTATTGGTGTTGGGAACCGTCGGCGTGTTGGGAATGGAATGGAACAACCCGCTTACCTTGGGACCGCTGAGCATAACCGATAAACTGCAGGCAGCTTTCTTTCAGGCAGTTACGCCGCGTACGGCCGGCCTGGCTACGATTGATTATGGCGCGGTGCATGCAAACACGGCCTTTTTAACAATGCTTTTAATGTTTATCGGCGCCGGACCTAACTCGACCGGTGGCGGTGTAAAAATAACAACCATGGTTGTAGTTTGGGTAGCAGCCATGTCGATTTTTTCACCGCGTCACGATGTGGAATTGTTTAAACGGCGTTTATCACAGCAGCATATTGTGAAAGCTTTTGGCATTATGTTTTTCTCGACGCTGCTTATTATTGTGGCAACCGGTATATTGGCATGGGTTGAAAGCTATCGTTTTTTAGACATTACCTTTGAAGTGACATCGGCCTTTGCCACAGTAGGTCTTTCGCGAGGGATTACCATGGAGCTTTCCGATATTAGCAAATGGACCTTGATTGTTGTTATGTTCAGCGGGCGTATCGGTGTGTTGGCGCTCATCGGTTCGGTGGCCTTGCGTCATCAGCCGCCACGCCCCATTTCGTATCCGGAAGGCAATGTGCTGTTGTAAAAGAAGAGAAAAATACAAACGGAAATAAAAAGACGAATGAAATAAAATAAAAAATGAAATAGAAGGACGAAATAGAAGAAGGTGAGGCTATGAATAAACAAGCGGTGGCCGTCATCGGTTTGGGACGATTCGGAGCAACCGTAGCCAAGACATTATCCGCGCAAGGTCATGAAGTATTAGGCGTAGATATTAATGAAGAAACCGTACAGCGTATCAGCCCGTATGTGACGCATGCTGTTGTGGCCGATACCAGTGACGAAGATGCACTGCGCGCATTAAGTCTCAACCAGTTTGATGATGTGGTCATTGGTATTGGTGACAATGTGCAGGGCAACTTGATGACTGCCATGCTGGTAAAGGAAATCGGAGCCAAGTATATTGTGGCAAAGGCACAGAGCACGTTACAGGGACGATTGTTAGAAAAAATCGGCGTTGATTTGGTAATCTATCCGGAATCGGATATGGCATTGCGCGTGGCACAGATGTTGGTGCGCGAACATGTCATCGACTATTTGCAGCTTTCCAAGGATATCGGGTTGGTAGAAATGGAAACACCGGCGTTCTTGCAGGGCAAGACATTGATTGAAGCCAATATTCGTGCTAAATATAATGTCAATGTAGTGGCCATCAAACGGGATAATGATGTATTGGCGCCGCCGGATCCGAATGACCCGCTGCGAGGAACGGATACGCTGATGATTATAGGACGTGATCCGGATATTACTCGTTTGGAGGAAGGCAAGTAATTAAGGGATACAATTTAGGATTAGGATATGGGCAAAGGGGGCCATCGTATGAAATGTGCACAGTGTATGACAAAAAATTGTGCAAAGCTGGGACAAAATTGTACGGACAAAGAATTTACGACTATTGCATCAGCCTATGAGGGTGAGACGCAGCAGATTATGGAATGTGCCGCGTGTACGGAAGGAAACTTTTACAACGAGCTGACGCGCATTGAAGAAACAAGACAGTTCTGCCAGTACATGGGCTATAAGAAAATCGGGTTAGCCTTTTGTGTCGGTGTTCATCGGGAAGCACGTTTGGTTGAAGCCTATTTTCGTAAATTTTTTGAAGTAGAATCCGTTATCTGTAAAGTGTGCGGAGTAGATAAGGCAAAGCTGGGACTGCAACAGATTAAGGAAGGCGCACGGGAGTCCATGTGTAACCCGGCGATGCAGGCCAAGCTTTTGGAAGAAGCCGGCGTTGAATTTAATGTATCCATGGGACTTTGCGTAGGACATGATGCAATATTCAACCATGCCAGCTCCGTACCGGTGACTGTTTTGGTTGCTAAGGATCGCGTGTTGGCACATAATCCCTTGGGAGCAATCTACTCGCGGTATTGGTTGAAAAAATTGGGGATATACGAAGAGGAAGTGTAACAATAGAAAAGCGGTATAGTAGCTACTAGAAGCCAGGTCTGCCGAATGGCATTCTTTGTAGCTACTATACCGCTTTTTCTTGCGATGAGTGAGGAATGACATTCTACGCAGAATAGATAGCCTTTTATTATTCTCTATACTGAATGTATTCGAGGGACAATTATTACGGGATGGAGAAAGGAAAATTCTTCGTAGCTACTATACCGTTTTTTTAGAGTAGGGAGGAATGACTATATATTGTGAGGAGGCGTATAAGAATGGTATATTGATAACAGGAGGTGATTGCATATGAAAACAATAGGCTTGATTGGTGGAATGAGTTGGGAAGCCTTAACCATTAACGTGTATAGTAATAAGAAAAAGAGGATACTCTCCGTAGAATGCCATTCGCAAGACCTGGCTTCCTAGGAGAGTATCCTCTTTTCTTTATAGTTAAACACCTGTGGCTGAAGGATCCCAAATAAATTTGTGAATTTGCAACTGTACCCTCACGTCATCCAGCTTGTGTTCCAGTAAAAATTCAACGATTGTTTTAGGTTCGATGGCGCCGAACACCGGCGACACAAATACCGATGCTATCGGGTGATAGGTGGCAATGATGTCTTTCATCGTATATAAGTCATCAATGGAACCGACTACAAATTTCAACACATCGCGAGAGGTCATATGCTGAAACACGTCTAGGTTCATCATGTCTTCCACGAGAGAGGACGGGCACTTGTAGTCGTAGGTATAAAATACATTGTCCGTAATCAGCGGCGGTAATAATGTGCCGTTGGTTTCAATATTAAACTCGTAAGAACCTTCGGCGGAAAGCATTTTAATCAAAGCGACTACCGCCGGTGCTTGCAGTAGAGGCTCGCCACCGGTGATAGTAATATAGCGATGCCCCATTTGGCGAAGTGCATGAGCGACTTCTTCCAAGGTCATACTTTCATAAGGCGCACCATCATAGCTGTAGGTGGTATCACAGTAGGAGCAACGAATGTTACAATCGTACAATCGCAGAAAGGAACAAGGAAAGCCTTGCCGCGATCCTTCGCCTTCGATAGAGGAGAATAGCTCGACGACGTTTAGCGTCATCGCCGATGGTGTAGGCACTGCAGTTTGAGAAAAAACAGAGTGAGTATTAGCGCTCATAAATAGCTACATTCCCTTCCGACTCCTGAACGACTACCTTTACACATTTTTCACCAAGCTCATCGGCAATCCACTTGGCCATGTTCTCGGCGGTAGGATTAATATCGCCTAGAATGTTGTTGATGTGTTTGTGATCAAGACGGCCGTGAATAGCTTCCTTGATATGACCGAAGTCGATGACCATTCCGTTCTCATCCAGCTCTTCCGCTTGCGCATAGACATGGATAATCCAATTATGACCGTGAAGATTTTCGCACTTGCTACGATAGCTTAAGGAAAGCTGATGAGAAGCGCTGATTTCTAATTTCTTTATTACTGTAAACATAATCTCTCCTTTATACATTTACATATTAGTTAGTATGTCGTCATATATCGGAGTTCAGTGTACCACGGCGCACAGAGCAGGACAAGATATGATAAATTTTTATAGTAAATATGAAGGACAGTGTATTCAAAGCAACAGGTTTAGAGGAAGAAGATATGGTACAATACCTTTACGATTTTTGTTTTATGGTTTTCAGTGAAGGTGATATACATGAAAAAAGTAGCTATTCTGGTGAATGAAGATACAATGCAGCGTTGCTCTTGCGGCGGTTGCTTGCGGGCGCTATTTGAAAAGAAGGACTCCTTTGCCCGTTACGGCGATGAAGAATTGGAGTTGGTAGGAATGACGCATTCCGGTGGCGATTTGGCTAAAAAAATTGAAACCCTTCGTAAGAAAGGCGTAGATGTAGTGCACCTGTCGACATGCACGAAAAGTAAAAACGAAAACTACGAAGCTATTGCCGACGCTTGTGCCGAATATTTCGATGTCGTCGGCTATACGCATGGCAGTCCCGACGGTAAGGGAAAAGGCAAAATGGCAGTAGAGCTTTCGGCGCGTCATCCGAAAACGACAGAAGAGTAATAGATGATTTTGATTTCTCCACATTCCTTATGGTAGGGCACATTCACTATGTCTGTTAGCTTTTTAATTGTATAGGATGGTCTTTACTTGTAATGGGTTTTTATTTTACAAGATAAGGATTGAAAAAAATAAGCTCCTGCGATATACTATCTTTTGTTAAGTATAGTTTATAAGTAAGGAGTATTCAACAATGGAAAATTATAAAAAGGGGCAAACCTTTTTTCTCGGTTTACAACATGTGTTAGCCATGTATGCAGGGGCGGTTATCGTACCGTTAATCGTAGGCAGTAGTCTGAACCTGACGGTGAGTCAAATTTCCTTCCTCATCGGGGCGGATTTGTTGACATCGGGGATTGCCACGCTGTTACAGGTATGGCGCAATCGGTTCTTCGGCATTGGATTGCCGGTGGTTTTGGGTTGTACATTTACGGCGGTATTCCCTATGATCTCCATCGGTAAAGAGTTTGGCATGGGTGCCATTTACGGAGCCATCATTACTTCCGGTTTAATCGTCTTCATCATTTCTCATTGGTTTGGTAAATTAGTTAAGCTGTTTCCGCCGGTGGTAACGGGATCAATTGTCAGCATTATCGGTGTTACCTTGGTGCCGGTGGCGATGAATAATTTAGCCGGTGGCGTAGGCAGTCCGGACTTTGGCAGCACCACGAATTTGCTGTTAGGCTTTGGCGTATTACTTTTTATTTTGCTTTTAAATCGTATCTTCAAAGGATATATTCAAGCTATCTCGGTACTCTTAGGCTTAGCCGCCGGGACGGTAGCCGGAATTTTGCTGGGCATCGTGGATTTTACGCCGGTGCGGGACGCATCGTGGGTACATATCGTTATGCCTTTCCAATTTGGTATGCCCGTATTTAATGTAAGCGCTATTTTGACGATGACTATCGTAGCCTTGGTGAGCATGGTGGAATCTACCGGCGTGTTCTTGGCATTGGGCGAAATTTGCGGGCGCAAGCTGACGGAAAAGGATTTGGCACATGGCTATCGTGCGGAAGGGTTGGCTTCTATTATCGGCGGTATCTTTAACTCCTTCCCGTATACCACTTTCTCGCAGAATGTAGGCTTGGTACAATTATCCAAGGTGCGTGGCACCAATGTAGTTACCATTTGCGGTTGCATGTTGGTAGTCCTTGGCTTGTTGCCTAAATTTGCTGCGTTGGCGACGATCATCCCGACAGCTGTGTTAGGCGGTGCTATGGTAGCCATGTTTGGTATGGTATGTGCAGCCGGGATTCGCATGTTGGGCAAGGCAGATTTCTCCGACTCCAACAACATGCTTATCGTGGCTTGCTCCATTACTTTGGGACTTGGCGTTACCATTACGCCGAACTTTTTCGGACAATTCCCTCAGTCCGTGCGCATCCTCTTTGAAAGCGGTATTGTTACCGGTGCGTTAACGGCAGTCGTTCTAAATCTGCTCTTCAATTGGAAGGACATTAGAAAATAAAGTAAGTCATAGTTTAAGAATAAAGTAAGCTGTCGCTGAAATAAAGTAAGCCGTAACCAAAATAAAGTAAGCGATAGATAAAAAATATATGTAGCAGTCTGCATATTACTTTACATTGGATATATTATTTATAGTTTGACGATTCAATGACGCTTTACGGACGCTTTCATTTTATACTTTAACCATAGAATCTTAGTCAATTAGGCCGGACGGCCGCTATACGACAACTGTACTGCAGTTTGCCTATAACGGCGTCGGCACGCGAAGACATGTACAGGCTAAGATAGCGGAGATAGGAACCCCGCCTATAGGCAGTGCAAGTTATATCCTCGGAATGACATTGCAAATCCTAAGGCGGGGTCCTTTTTTATACCTACATACCTATATAGAAGTTATGTTGCAAAAAGGGGGGATTATGTATGACCTTTGGCATTGAAAAAGGCGTGTATACGCTGTCGCTTGGCATGGAGGCTACCTTGGCGTGGGTCATTATTTTACTACTCATCGGTCGATGGTTGGTGCAGCGTGTATACATACTGCAGCGATTCTGTATTCCTGCACCGGTTGTGGGTGGGTTGTTATTTTCCTTGCTCACCTTGTTTCTTCATCAAACGGGACTTATGGCCGTAAAGATGACCACAACCTTTCAAACTCCGTTGATGCTAGGATTCTTTGCTACCATTGGTTTGATTGCCAGTTTGAAATTAGTGAAAAAGGGCGGTAAGATACTGTTCTTCTATTGGCTGCTGTGTTCCATTCTGGCATTAATGCAAAATATTATTGGCGTGTCCTTAGCAGAGGTCTTGGATATTCATCCGCTTCTCGGTGTATTGATGGGAGCGGTATCTATGGAAGGTGGTCATGGTGCAGCCGGTGCCTTTGGTCCGGAAGTAGAAGCCATGGGCATTTACGGTGCTACGGCAGTAGCTATGGCGGCAGCTACCTTCGGTCTTGTGTCGGGCGGTCTTATCGGGGGACCGATTGCCAACTACTTAATCAAAAAAGGCAATCTTACCTCTACGGAACTGGATGAAAATCCTGATGCGGTAACGGAAGAAGCCGTGGAAGGTACGCATATGACAGCGTCTTTGTTCATGCAACATGCAGCGGTCATCACCGTATGTATGACAGTGGGCCTGTGGGTGGCAACAACCTTAAAGGCAAGTTTGGCGATTGCCCTTCCCAGCTATGTGGGAGCTATGTTCTTTGCCGTGGTCGTACGCAATTTGAACGATCATTTTCATTGGATGAATTTAGATAACGGCATCATTAATTTTATTGGTGAAATTTGCTTGGGCATCTTCCTTTCTATGGCACTCATGACATTGCGTCTGTGGGAATTGGCAGACCTAGCGCTGCCTATGATTATCGTGTTGGCTGCGCAAGTTCTCTTCATGGTGTTCTATACGGTAGTGATTGCCTTCCGTGTATTGGGGAAAACCTACGATGCAGCTATCATCTGTGCCGGTATGGCCGGTCATGGACTGGGTGCTACGCCGAATGCCATTGCCAATATGACGGCCGTAACCGAACGGTTCGGTCCTTCCACAAAAGCATTCCTGGTGGTTCCGTTGTGCGGTGCGTTTCTTATCGATCTGTTTGGTATACCGTGCATTACATGGTTTATTAATTATTTCGCGCCATAAAAAGGTTTTCTACAATGCGTGACATGAAGGAATTGTTGGCTAAACAGTCTGCTGAAATCGCACGATTGAAACAGATGCATAACATGAACTTTGACGATCAGCTCAGCGAATTGTTCCCGGACGTAGCTGAAAACCATTGGGCTTACGAATACGTAACCAAGATTGCCGGCAACGGTATTGTGGAAGGCTATCCGGATGGTCTCTTCAAAGGCGATCGCATGATGACCCGTTATGAATTTGCCGCTATCGTATATCGTATGATGCAGCTTGTTAAGGGTGCTAACGATTAGGAAATGAGCAAGCTTGTTAAAGAGTTTGGTCCTGAATTGAGATACATCCGTATTGATGCTGTTCATAAAGACAAGGACGGTAACCCAACAGTTCAGCGTGTACGCGTAACTGAATATGGTAAAACACATGCGTAAGATTACTCCTCGCTACTACTACATATCCTGAGTAATTTTAACGAGATGAAACTCTCGGCGCATGAAGGAACGGCTCTCTCGAGTAATCGAGGGAGCTGTTTTTTATTTGCTTTTGCTGCGATACCTTTCTTTAACTATTTCTTTAGAGATAGTCTTGTATTGTATTGTTTTGTTTAGGAATGCGCTCGGTGTGTGGCTCGGTGTGTGGTTCGGTTGAACGGTAAATTCTTGCGCTACTTTTTACCATCTATCCGAACTGCAGCTGACGTATACGATCAATTTTCCTTGATGGTTACCATGGTACTTACCATAGTACTTACCGTGGTACTTACTATAGTGCTTACCGTAGTACTTACCATAGTGCTTACTGTAGTACTTACTCTAGTATTTACCTTGGTATTTGCTATATCAGTTTCCTTACCCTCCACTTATTACCATCCGTGAGTAAGGTAAATGTAAACACAACTTGCTACTATTTTTTATAACATTCATTCGCAAGGTTTGCCCGCTGAGCTATGTGCGCATAGACTTTAATAACTACCGCTGAAAGCATTAACTCTTGCTGAAAGCATTAACACTCACTGAAAGCATTAACACTGGGCGTAGAATAATGAACAGTTGAGAAGTTGGACAGGAAAGCCGCACTCCTTCCTCGTATTATTACGGTAAGGAGGGATTTTATGATTACCAAACGACTTTCTTTTAAAGCGGATAGTATTCTATCTGATACGGTAGACATAACATCGAATACAACAACTATACCCGCAGATGAAGCTACCAACACTGGTCCTATGTCAATATTTAGTACAATCTAAAATGAAAATATCTCCTTTGCATCAGCTAGCAAGTGATTTAGAGTGTTTACAGCGCGCTTTATACAATCGTTCAAATTCATCAGGAGAAAGAAAGTTGCAGTGTCTATGTGTTCTCACTGTGTTATAAAAGGCTTCTATGTACTCAAATACCAAACAGTATGCCTCGTGAAAATTATGAATTCTAAAACGATTAAGCCACTCTCGTTTTATCAAAGCATGAAATGATTCAATGCAGGCATTATCCCAAGGATACGCTTTTTTAGAATAACTACGTTGCATTTTCTTCGTTGCTTTCTTGTACTCATCTGCCACGTATTGGCTACCGCGATCGGAATGAATAAGTAGTGGGCTCGCAATGTTTCGCCGGCTTTCCTTAGTTCTTTCGCAATCTTGGGGGGCACCATAGTTTTGATGAGAGTTGTCATAAATCTGTCTAATTTTCTCTTTAATTTTTTCCCGGTGAATAACTAATTTAGAGGGGCAATGATGTAGCCAAGAGTAATAGCTAGAGCGTGATACACCCAGAATTTTCAGCAGGAGGCTTGCTGCCCTTCTTTGTTAGCAGCCTCCGTCTTTTTAAAGACTTCTGTATAAACAGAGCGTGTTATTTTCCCAGAATGCCGATGGCTTTTTTTAACACATCAAGTGCGTCCTTAGTATCACGAAGTTCGCGGCGGAGTCGAGCATTTTCTTTTTCTTCATCTGAGGCATAATTGCCAGAACCACGAACAACAATATCTCCAGATTCTCTGAATTCCTTTACCCATTTGCTTAATGTGCTGTAACTAATTCCAAGATTTTGCGCACATCCTCGCATTCGAAGGTCTTGATGGTCCTCATAATACCGGACCGCATCCAGTTTAAATTGTTTGTCATGTTGTTTTGCCATTGTGAAATCCTCCTGAATAATCTATACCTATTATACTTCAATACGTGTATGTAGGATTTCTCATTTTGGCTTGTACTATTTATATACTAGCTCCAGTACTTACGGTGGTGAGTCGGCGGTAGCTATTGGTGTATCCGGTACGAATGACGATCGCGATATTACCTACAAGGTAGCCGCTACGTACGACAGCCGCGGTAAGTGGGGCTTGTCCGGTGGGATTGGCTTCTCCGTAGGATCCAGTAGAGATAATCCGACGAAGCCGGAACGCAAGACCATTTCCGAACGAGTTGATCGCTTGACGGCGGAAAATAAACAACTCAACGATAGAAACAGTCAATTGGAAGCGCAGATGAAGGCCATCAGCGATAAGAACGATCGACTGGAAAAAGGAATGCAGGAAATGAAGGCTATGTTCCGCCAGATGATGCCACAGATGCAAAAAGCCAATGGACAGGCTGCGTCTAATGAAGACGGCACAAAGGAAGAACAAAAGATAACGGCTACGGCGTAGTTGGCTAGCGTGTGTAACGACACAAAGTAATTAAAAAGAGACTCCTATATTTTAGCGGTCAGCTCTAAGAAATGACGTGCTTACAATATGGGAGTCTCTCTTCTTTCTCTTATCACATGAATTTGGTATAATAAAATATTATAGGCTGTATAAAATAATTATAAGTAAGGAGGTTTCCTATGAACTATTCATTTCCTGAAGAAGTAAGCCGTATTCCGGTAGAGCAGGTAGTAACGAAGAAATTGCGCAACTCCATGTTGTGGATGGCGTGGGGTGTGTTGACTACCTTCGTTACTATACTGGGGGCGTTGTTTAATCCGCAGTGGCTGGCGATGGCATCGCATAATTACACTTGGATTTTATTGATTGAATTGGGTGTGGTTATTTTATTCTCGGCCCGACAGTTAACGGCAAGCGTCACCAGTTTGAAAGCGATGTTTTTCATTTACTCCATTTTGACGGGGCTTACCTTGGCTGTGCTTAGTACGTATTATGGTACGACGGCTTTCTTTTATGCCTTCCTTGGAACGGTTGCCTTTTTCGGTACTTTTGCAGTGGTTGGTGCCGTGACAAAACGTGATTTAACATCCTTTTCTACGTACTTGGTGGTGGCTTTGATCGCCATGATTATTATGATGCTGCTCAATGCGTTTGTTTTTGAAAGCAGTGGCTTTAGTATGTTGCTCGGCGCGTTGGGTGTTGTTATCTTTACTATTTTTACGGCGGTGGATGTCAATCGCATTAAGCATATGCTGGTGCAGGTAGCTCACGAAGATGAAAGCGTGTTGGAACGGGTTGAACTTATCGGCGCGCTTAGCTTGTATTTGGATTTCATTAACTTATTCCTCTCGATTTTACGGTTTGTACGCAGAGACTAGCGGAAAGGACAACGAATGGACGAACGAGAATGGCAAACCTTTGTCACCGTAGTGGCGGAGGGAAATATTACGAAAGCAGCGGAAAAGCTTTTTTTATCACAGCCTGCTCTGAGCTATCGCTTGCGACATATGGAAGAAGCCATGGAGTGTCCGCTGTTGATTCGCACGAATGAAGGAATTGCGTTGACGCCGGAAGGTGAATTGTTTTATGACTATTGTCGTCGCATGATTCGGGAAAAGGAAGAGTTGCATCAAATGATGGGGACTCTTCAGGGCGAGGTGCAAGGGACGCTGAAGATTGCTTCCTCCATTAATTTTGCCGATTACCAGTTGCCGCGACTGCTCAACGAGTTTACCAAGGAGTATCCGAAGATTCGCATTCAGGTGAAGACGCGATGGAGTCAACATATTAATAAGATGTATAATTCCGGTGAAGTGATGGTCGCCATTGTGCGCGGTGAATATAAAAATTCCGGAGCTAGGGTTAAGCTGTTGGAAGAGCCGTACTGCTTGGTGTATAAGGAAAAGGTCAGCCATGAGGAGTTGGCGCGATTGCCGTTGATTCAGTATCACACGGATCCGTCCATTGCCATGGTCATCGACAATTGGTGCAGTGAAAATTTGCCGCAGGAAACGATGGCGTCCATGGAACTGGATTCCATGGTTACGTGTCGTCACTTTGTGCGCGAAGGGTTGGGCTGGGCCATTTTGCCGTACATGGGTCTTGGTAGCTGTGCGGAAGAAAATATTTATGTGGAACCGATTTTTGATAAAAAGGGCAATCCGCTGATCCGACCGACGTACATGTATTATAACGAAACCAGCACTAAGTTGGCGGCGGTACGTACATTTATCGATTACGTCATCGAGTATTACAAGAAAAATCAAGTGGTGCACTTGCCGGGATATAATGTAGTAGTAGACAAATAAGTATATGTAGCGGATGAATAGTAGGTATGCCGTCAATTATGAAGGGTATGTGAAATCCGCAAATGAAAGACAAGTTAAAAGGGCTAACTCAAGGTAATGATGGGTTAGCCCTTTTATTATGCGGTTTTTCATGGGATGCAAAAAAGTAATGACAGTCATAAAAATAAGCGTCATAAAAAATTTATGGAGCCTATAAGGGCTTTTAATTTTTCACGTAAAGGCATCTTACCTATAATTAGATTGCAAGAAAGGTTGGCACGCAGACAGCGTGTAGCATACAACGGGTGATGACCTACATCAGAAAGGACGATACGTATGAAACACTTAGTGAAGGCGGCTACGGCCGGTTTCGATGAAAAAAATGATGTGTTGGTTACGGTAGAGCCGATTGCGGCCGGTATTGAAGTGGAGCTTACTTCCAAAGTAATGCGTCAGTACGGAGAACACATTAAAGAATTCATCACGGCTACAGTAAAGGAAGCCGGCTTTGACGGCGTAAAAGTAATCGCTGCAGACAAAGCTGCTTGGGACTATACGATTAAAGCGCGCGTACTTGGTGCGTTAGAAAGGGGTAGTAAATAATGAGCAAGTTCGAAGAAGCAAAGAAACGGTTATCCCGCTCTATGATGTTCGTTCCGGGCAATACCCCGAAAATGATTAACAGTGCAGACATTCATGGTGCGGACAGCATCATGTTCGATATTGAAGATTCCATTCCGGTAACGGAAAAGGATACGGCTCGTCTTTTGACGGCAGAAGCTCTTAAGACACTGGATTTCAAAGGTGAAACGGTAGTACGTATCAATCACCCGACACAGACTCCGTATGGTTACGATGACCTTGATGTTATCGTACCGGCTAAACCGGATTTGATTCGTCTCCCGAAAACGGAAGATGTATCCGAAGTAGAAATTGTCGCTAAAAAAATTGAAGAAGTAGAAAAGGCTAACGGCTGGGAAGAAGGTACGATTAATATCATCGTAGCTATCGAAAGCGTAAAGGGCCTTTACAATGTTCGTGAAATCTGCCACGGTCCGCGTGTTGTAGCTATTGCGTTAGGCGCTGAAGATTACCGCGCAGACCTTCGTACGACGAAGAACAAACCGGCCGTAGAATTATTGTTTGCCCGTCAGACAATTCTTCACGCTGCTCGCGAAGCCGGCATCCGCGTAATTGACACGGTATTCTCCGATGTTAAGGATCCGCAGGGCTTCCGCGAAGAAGTTGAATTTATTAAAGCCCTCGGCTTTGACGGTAAATCCTGCATTCATCCGAGCCAGATTAAAATTATTCATGATGTATTTACGCCGGATGCTAAAGAAATCGCTCATTCCGTTAAAGTCCTCAACAGCTATGCTGATGCACTGCGCAACAATAAAGGCGTTATTGCTGTTGACGGTAAGATGATCGATGGTCCGATTGTTGTACGTGCACAACGTGTCGTTGATAAAGCACGTGCCGCAGGTATTAAAGTAGAACTCGAGGAAGGAGCCGAATACGATGTTAAATAAAGCTGGTCGCGATATTCCGATGAATTTACCGTGCCTGGAAGGCCGCGAAGTATATCAGGGCGAATTTGCTCTTGCTACTAACGCACGCCGTGCAGGCCGTCCCGTACGTGCTACGCGCCCGGGTGAAAATAAAGTGGTAGCTTCCATTGATGAAGCTATCGAAAAGGCAGGTCTTAAGGACGGCATGTCTATTTCCTTCCATCACCACTTCCGTAACGGTGACTATGTTATGAAGCTCGTTATGGAACGCATTCATGAAAAAGGTATCAAGGATCTTACGATTTTGTCCAGCTCCTTGGCACCGTGTCATGAATTCCTTATTGATTACATTAAGGACGGTACCGTAACTGCTATCGAAACCTCCGGTCTTCGCGATGCACTCGGTAAGTTCCTTTCCACTAATCCCGGCGTATTGAAACGCCCGGTAGTTATCCGCTCTCATGGTGGTCGTGCTCGTGCCGTATCCTGCGGTGAAGCACACATCGACGTAGCATTCCTCGGTGTACCGACTTGCGACCCGCGCGGTAATGCAACCGGTATGATGGGTAAAGCAGCATGCGGTGCTCTCGGTTATGCTATGGTGGATGCACACTTTGCGGATAAGACAGTTCTTATCACTGACAATCTTGTTGATTATGTATATCCGTACAGCATTCCGCAGACGGATGTTGATTATGTAGTAGAAGTAGAAGCTATCGGCGATCCGGCAGGTATTGCGTCCGGAGCTATCGGCATTACGAAGAATCCGGTACAGCTTAAAATCGCTGAGCTTGCTGCTGAATTCCTTGATCAGGCCGATATTATTAAAGAAGGTTTCTCCTTCCAACTTGGTGCCGGCGGAGCTCCGCTTGCAGTAGCTAAGTTCATCGGTCAGAAGTTGAAGGAAAAAGAAGTAGTCGGCGGCTTCGGTGTTGGTGGTGCTACCGGCGTATTGGTAGGTATGCTCGAAGATGGTCTCATCAAGGCTATTTACGATACGCAGACATTCGATACTACCGCAGCAGCATCCCTTCACGATAACCCAAACCACATCGAAATGAGTGCTTCCATGTATGCCGATCCTTGGACGGATTGCATGACGAATTACCTTGATGTTGTGTTCCTCGGTGCTACGGAAGTAGACGTTAACTTCAATGTTAACTGCATGACCGACTCCAACGGTATCCTCATGGGTGCGTCCGGCGGTCACAGCGATACGGCAGCCGGTGCCAAGGTAACGGTTATTACTTGCCCGCTTATCCGCGGCCGCTTGCCGATGATTCGTGAAAATGTACAGACTGTAATCACTCCGGGTACGTCCGTAGACGTTATCGTAACGGAACGCGGTCTTGCTATTAACCCGAACCGTCAGGATCTCATCGAAAAATTCAAGGATTCCAACTTGCCGATTTATACCATCGAAGAATTGCAGAAGATGGCATACGATCGCGTTGGCAAACCGCAGGATGTAGAAGTAAGCGACAAAGACGAAGATGTAGTAGCTATCGTTGAATATCGTGATGGCTCTATCATCGACGTAGTACGCAAACCGCTTCTTTAATCAATAGCAGTACCTTACAAATCAGTTACATTCGCGTGTTAGTTAAGCGCGGATTCCTACCCAATATATGCTGATACTTGTAATTCTCCGGTTACTTAGGCGAGGCAGTTGCCTCGCCGGGTATCCCTATAGCTATGCTGGTAAAACAGCACTGTAATTTCGCTCATCGATGCAGGTTTCGGACATGGAGCCCATCGGTAACGTAATTTCACATTTAACAACACAAGGAGGATTTCCTACTATGTTCTTAGGTATTTTAGGCCTATTGATGATTGTCATCATCGTTTGGGCGTTGATTCAGTCCAAAACGAACCCGGTGCCTATTTTCGTAATCGTGCCGATTATTATGGCTGTGATTGCAGGCTTCGGTCCTACTGAGATTTATGGATTTATTAAAGCAGGTGTGACGAAAACTTGGTCCACAGCGGTATTATTTATTTTCTCCATTATCTACTTCTCGTTGATGGGTGACGTTGGTTTGTTCGACCCACTCGTTAACTGGCTCGTTAAAAAAGCAGGCTCCAACATCGTAATGGTTACGGTAGCTACGTCCTTGATCGCCGTAGTTGCTCACCTTGACGGTGCATTGGCATCCACGCTTCTTATTACTATCCCGGCTATGTTGCCGCTTTACAAAAAGCTTCACATGCGTCCGGTTGTGTTGGTATGTATCATCGGTGCTGCCATGAGTATCATGAACCTTGTACCGTGGGGTGGCCCGGTAGCTCGTGTTGGCGTTGTGCTTAATGCAGACGTTAACGAATTGTGGAAGTCTTTGATTCCGTTGCAGGGCATCGGCCTTATCATCTTGGTAGCTTTTGCTGCTTACATGGGTATGGTTGAAAAACGCCGCGGTGCAGGTCTTGTACCGACAGGTAAAGCTGCCGAACTCGATGCTTCTATGGATTCCGTAGAAGAAGCGGCTAACCAGGCTGAACTCGACGCTATGAAACGTCCGAAGCTCTTATGGTTCAATGCTCTCTTGACGATTGGCGTAATCGGTCTTCTTTGCTTCACGAAGATTCCTCTTTACGGAGCCTTCATGTTTGGTTTGGCATTGGCTCTTATCGTTAACTTCCCTGGTGCAAAAGCACAGGCGAAAGCAATTAAGATGCACGCTGATACAGCTGTTACCATGCCGATGATTCTCTTGGCATCCGGCGTATTCCTCGGTGTATTGAGCGGTACGGGCATGATGAAAGCTATGGCTGAAATGCTTATCAACATCGTTCCGCAGGCATTGGGCGGTCATCTTCAGGTTATCTTCGGTATCTTGGGCTTGCCGATCGGTATGCTTCTCGGTACTGACTCCTACTTCTTCGGTCTCTTGCCGTTGGCTATCGGTGTAGGTAAACAGTTCGGTGTTCACCCGCAAGATATGTCCATGGCTATGTTGATCGCTAAGAACTACGGCGTACTTGTTACTCCGCACGCAGCAACTACGTTCCTTGCTTGTGGTTTGGCAGGTATCGAAATCAAAGAATTGTTACGTTTCTGCGCTCCGCGTTTGTACGTATTATCCTTGATTTCCCTCGTTTGCGGTGCAGCGTTAGGCTTGTTCGCTCTTTAATCAGAGGCGCGAGCAATTGCTTTAGGCAAACATAATTTAATTACACGTGACGTGTAGTATAGCTATAGAAATTACAAAAGGGCGGTGCCGGTTGGTATCGCCCTTTCAGCATACTGAGGAAGGAAAGAAAGCCGAACGTATTCGATGTGGTTGGAGATTCGAATACGCTCGGCTTTTGTTGAGTGTTAAGTGTTATGTGAGAGTGAATTGTGTTGTTAAGTATAGTTGAGTTATAAGGGTAGGAGTCATCTACTCCCCGTTGGTGCTCGGGTATACCGATGCACGAAGATAGCATGTAGTGTCATAGGCATCTCCTTTAACTTATATCATCTGTAGCAGTATCTGTCGTAGTATCTATAGTAGTATTTAATTGGTCGCATCTGTATTAGTAGGATCCAGCTGATAGGATCTAATTGGTATCATCGTCAGTATCGTGAACAGCGCCGTAAAAGTTGGGGTACTGGGCTGCACGTGAACCGGAGGCGATATAACGATGTGAGTCGTGCAGTGGCTGTATAGCAATTTTCAGCCGATGAATGGTTGCTTTGGGAGCTTCGGCAGAGGATTTCTTTTTTGTATGCCGAGCGGATTCAAAATTCGGGTATTGCATAGTAGTTACTGTCTCCTTAGCAGCCGATGGAGTAGGTTGTACAGGTGTATAGCTACCGGTACCGGCCGTATAGGTTATTGCATAATCGGGATGATTGTTGTTCGTAGTATCGTTGGTGAAAGTAGGCGAAGACGCCATTAGAAAAATACCGCGGTTGGCTTCGATTTGTGAACGGGCATGGGAAGCGAGATAAACAGCGCGATTATATATTGTTGAAGACGACATATGATGGTCCGCATCTAGCATAGAGTTGTTTCGCTTAGCGTTCATTGAAGCGGTTCGAGTTTCTACCGTAGTTGATGGGCGCGCGTCCCGAAGCAGGCGCTGCTCATTGGTAGTCCCTGTATTCGGTGCAAGCGGTGTCGGCGGAGCTTCTCGGGTAATCGCTCCGGATGCATAGGCACTGCCGATGCCGCCTAGTATTAGAGAGAACGCCATGATGCGTTTATATAAAAGAGTAGGGAATTTCATACTAACCTCCTCATGAAAGGCTCTTTCCTATTCATGATCCTCAAATAGGAACATAGGATTTGTGTACATCATTTATCATGTGATTAGTATAGTCTGTGAAAATGAACGGCACATGTAACGAAAATGAACGTTTAATGAAATTAAAGAGAGCTATTTAGAACGTCAATCACTGATATGACAAAAGCCCTCGGCCGAGGGAGAGTATAGGCCGGGGGCTTTCATCATACAGTTATATTTTATATACGAGTGGAGTTAGTTATGTTAAAAGAGTGTTAGTGTTGTTAAGAGTAGAGTGTTAGTTGTTATGTAATTTATTTACTAGAGTGTTGTAATGTAATTAGTTATGATAAGGGGATGGCAACGTGTGTCGTTGCTATATTATTTTTCTTCCGAGGATGCTTTTGCTTCTTCCGAATCCGGTGTGGTATCGGTTGTTGCGTGATTATCCGTTGTATTGTTATCTACTACGGATGTATCTGCTTCAGTATTCACTGCGGCGGAATCTGCCGTGTTATCTGTGGTAGTAGTGTCTGCCGCGTTGTCCGTGGCGGTAGTGTTTGCCATGTTATTATTGTCATCGTTGCCCACCGGCTGTGTATCGCTGTCATATCCCGTTGGTGCCGGGGTAGCATCCGGGGTAATGGGTGTAATCGGAGTGGTTGCATTGTCGGAGGGTGAACTCACATCATTCGGCTGTTGTGATAGAGTATCACCCTTGGCACTGGTTTGGTATGTAGCTGTCGTGGTATCGTTAGTGAGCATGCCGTCAGCTGTTGCCGGGGTAGCAGCATAAGCACTGCCTAAGCTCCCGAGTACCATGGAAAATACCAACGCTTTTTTTGTTAATGATGTAGAAAATTTCATACAGACCTCCGTTATACTATCTTAAATATACACTATTTATGCAAGTACTCACGTGCGAGTGTTATTATCTGTATTAATGATAATAATCTAGCTTGACCGGGCAATGTAGTTGTTTGATATATCATGTGTACAGTATAGGGCGCTAAAATGAAGCTAAGATGTGAGTTATATGAAATTACAGTGAAATTCACCTATGTATATGAATAAGATATTCTAATTAAAGGTAGAGATGCAGATTGCCGGATTAATACATAATATATGAATAAAACAGAAAAAAGATAATAACAATATAATCATAGGGCTAAGAATTATAACGATATGGTTCGGGGGATTGACAACACATGAATATAAATTTGAAATTCGGTAAAAGAGACAGATGCTATAATAGGAATAGATGGTATAACAAAGATAAGATGTAGCAGAGATACAACAGAGATGTAACGTAGATATAACAGGGATTGCTGGTGCGTAAAAATAAAAAAGGAGCCGAAAGGCTCCTTTTATTTTAAGGTTGATTTGGCGTATCACCAGGATGTATGTAAATGTCGTTATTGGGAAACGATGGCCAAGGTACATTTCCGGGATTGCTGTTAAAGTTAGGCATCGCCTCTTCTTTAGGTATGTCACCGTGAACCGTAACAGAAGGGGTGGCCCATTCCAGTTGCATGGTACGCCAGTTCAATCGATTTACATAACCATTCAATCGCCACGTGTCTGTTTCCAGATCTTTAAGGCGATCGCCGTGACTGTTACTGATGTGCTCCAAATTGGTGATGCGATAGTCAAAACTGTCATGGTTGGAGAAGTCGTAAGCTGACTCCACATGGCGGCGTAGTTCGTCGACTTGAACCTGCAGAAAATAAATATACCAACTCATACAGGCAATGATAATAAGTGCGATAATAAGTAAGCCGTGTGTACGCATCCATGAACCCAGTGACGACAGATAAGGGGGAAGAGCCACCTTCATAATGACCTCCGCCGATTATTTCGATTCAGCCAAGCCCGGTAACGGTAATTTCGAGGTAACGAAATCAAGCCACAAACGGGATGCGTGGGAGAGGTAATGACCTTTCTTCCAAATAACGTACAAGGTATGAGTGATTTCCGGTTTTACTAAGGGGCGAACGACAACATTAGTGCCGATTTTTGTATTTTCACCCTTAACCGGGCACAGACGGCTCGGCAATAAAGCGACTGCAAGGTGAGCACCTACCGTTTGTAACATCAAATCACGTTGACTGGTTTCAAAAACGATGTGTGGCTGGAAGCCGGCATGTTTACAGGATTTTACGATTTCGTCATGCAAATTGAAGTCATCCTTGTGAAGTACGAAGGATTCTTCGGACAACATGTCGAGAGAGATTTCTTTTTCTTTGGCAAGCGGGTTGTCACGCGGCAAAATAACGGACAACGGATCGCTGGTTAAGTAGAACGATTCAAACTCTTTCGGATTCGGTTTTGTACAGATAATACCGATATCGATAAGACCTTCCTGTACGCTGATTTCGATTTTTTTGGAACCATGTTCGTACAATTCCAATTCAATTTGCGGATAGGCGCGTTTAAACTCACCGAGAAGCTGCGCAAAAATCGGTGCATCCGTAATCGGAGGTAAACCGATGAGGATAGAGCCCTGTTCGAGACGGAATTCATTTTCGAAGTCAACCTTCAAGTGTTCGAACATGAATACAACACGTTTGGCATGGGTAAGGAAAATCGTACCGCCATCGGTTAATTCTACGGATTTAGCATTACGCATAAAAAGAACAACGCCGAGTTCATCTTCCAGCGCCTTGATGGTACGGCTGATGGCCGACTGAGAAATATGTAAATTTCTAGCTGCTTTACTGAAACTTTTTTGATCGGCTACTTCTACAAAGTATTTTAAATGATGAAAATCCATGGTACACCTCTAACCCTTCAAGAAATACACGCTCATATGATATGTATTATTTAACATCTAATACTTGATTGATGTCTAATGCATAGCATGTATGAGCTTAAGTCAATTAACTATGAAAAAATGTAAAGTGATTATCTCACAATTAGCAAACTATCTAGCCTCATTGGTGTTGCTATCTTACCCTTAGAATTGTATAATGAGGACATGAGGCTATATCGATTTGTTATTTTAGGAATAAATTGAGTCCTCCAAATGCAAAAGGGTTTTAATAAATATTATATTATTACATTTTTGCAATATAAGCAATCCTTTTACTAAAATATGAACTCTCAACATGAAAATTTATCTTAAATTTTCGTGTTGAGGGATTATTCACATGTAAAGGCTTGTTTCTTATATGTTCCTTGTGCCCTTTTAAATGCTATAGTGTATACAGCATCTTCTATTGTTTTTGATGCTATAGAGTATACAATAGATTATAATGGATGCACAGGGCTTGATGGGGGAAAAGAATTCCTGAGATAATAAGGGTAAGCAAGTGTACAATCAACTCATTCTTTATGCTTAAGGAGGCTTTTTAAACATGCGTAAAATGAAAACAATGGACGGCAACCAGGCTGCAGCTCACGTTGCCTATGGTTTTACGGAAGTTGCTGCCATCTATCCGATTACTCCGTCTTCTCCGATGCCGGAACACGTGGATACTTGGTCTGCTACAGGTCGTAAAAACATTTTCGGCCACACTGTACAGGTTGTGGAAATGCAGTCTGAAGCTGGTGCAGCAGCCGCTGTACACGGTTCCTTGCAGGCAGGTGCTTTGACGACGACTTTCACGTCTTCCCAGGGCTTACTGTTAATGCTCCCGAACCTTTACAAAGTTGCGGGTGAATTGTTGCCGGGCGTATTCCATGTAGCAGCTCGTGCTATTGCATCCCATGCATTGTCCATCTTTGGTGACCATCAGGACGTAATGGCAGCTCGTGCCGCAGGTTGCGCTATGCTTTCCGAAGCATCTGTACAGGAAGTTATGGACCTCGCTCCGGTAGCTCACTTGACAGCTATCAAAACGCGCGTACCGTTCGTTAACTTCTTCGATGGTTTCAGAACTTCTCATGAAATCCAGAAAATCGAAGTACTTGATTATGAAGAATTAAAGCCGTTGGTTGACCAGGAAGCATTGGCTGCATTCCGCAAACGCGCATTAAATCCTGATGCGCCTGTAACTCGCGGTACTGCCGAAAACCCGGATATTCACTTCCAGCATCGTGAAGCAAGCAATCCGTTCTACAAACAGGTTCCTGAAGTTGTAGAACATTACATGGGCGAAATCAATAAGCTTACTGGCCGTAACTATCAGCTGTTCAACTACGTTGGTGCTCCTGACGCTACTGACGTAATCGTAGCTATGGGTTCCAGCTGCCAGGTAGTAGAAGAAACTGTTGACTACCTCAACAAGCAGGGCCGTAAAGTAGGTATGATTAAAGTTCATTTGTTCCGTCCGTTCGCAACCGATCGTCTTTTGGCTGCGTTGCCTAAGACTGTAGAACGCGTTGCCGTACTTGACCGTACGAAAGAACCGGGCGCATTGGCTGAACCGTTGTTCCTCGACGTACAGGCAGCTCTTGTACAGGGCGATGTAAACGCTAAGGTATTCGGCGGCCGTTATGGCTTGAGCTCCAAAGACGTTATCCCGGCAGACATCGTAGCTGTTTTCGATAACATGGTAGCTGCTGAACCGAAACGTTTCTTCACTTTGGGTATCGAAGACGACGTTACCAACTTGTCCTTGAAACGTGCCGAAGGTGTTTCCATTTCTGCAGAAGGCTTGACCGGTTGCAAGTTCTGGGGCTTCGGTTCTGACGGTACTGTTGGTGCTAATAAATCCGCAATCAAAATCATCGGTGACCATACTGATATGTATGCACAGGCATACTTTGACTATGACTCCAAGAAATCCGGCGGCGTAACGATGTCTCACCTTCGTTTCGGTAAGACTCCGATTAACAAACCGTACCTCGTAACGGAACCGGAATTCATTGCTTGCCATCGTCAGTCTTATGTACATGAATACGACTTACTCCGCGGTATTAAGAAAGGCGGCACGTTCCTTCTTAACTGTACTTGGGGTCCGGAAGAATTAGAAGAAAAACTCCCGGCAAAACTTCGTCGTACCATTGCTGAAAAAGAATTACATTTCTACATCATCAATGCAGCTAAGATTGCACAGGAAATCGGTTTGGGCGGCCGTATTAACATGGTTTGCCAGGCTGCGTTCTTCAAATTGACGAACATCATTCCTGTTGACGATGCTATTGCTTACTTGAAAGACTCCGTTGAAAAGACCTATGGTAAAAAAGGTCAGAACGTTGTTGATATGAACAACGCTGCTATCGATAAAGGCGTTGATGCTCTTGTTAAGATTGATGTACCGGCTTCTTGGAAAGACGCTACCGACGAAGGTGCTGCTACCGTTAAACCGGGTTGCCAGTCTTGCCCGAGCTATGTTGAAAATATCTGCAAACCGGTAAATGCTCAGGCTGGTTATGACCTTCCTGTAAGTGCATTCAACGGTTACGAAGACGGCACATTGCCGGCAGGTACCGCTGCTTACGAAAAACGTGGTGCAGCTCTCTTCGTTCCGCATTGGATTAAAGAAAATTGTATCCAGTGTAACCAGTGTGCGTTCGTATGTCCGCATGCTACTATCCGTCCGGTATTAGCAACTGCTGAAGAAGTGGCTGCAGGTCCGGAAAACTTCGAAGCTATCCCGGCACTTGGTGCAAAAGACCTTCAGTTCCGCATTGCTGTTTCCCCGCTTGACTGCTTGGGTTGCGGTAACTGTGTAAACATCTGCCCGGCTCCGAAGGGTAAAGCTATCGTAATGAGCCCAATCGACGGCGAAATGGAATTTGCTGAAACTTGGGATTATGCAGTTAAATTGCCGAAGAAAGAAAACCCGATGAAGAAATCTACCGTTAAAGGTAGCCAGTTCGAAACTCCGCTTCTCGAGTTCTCCGGTGCTTGCGCAGGTTGCGGTGAAACTCCGTATGCTCGCCTTGTAACTCAGCTCTTCGGTGATCGTATGGTTATTGCCAATGCAACAGGTTGTTCCTCCATCTGGGGCGCATCCATGCCGGCATCTCCGTACACTACGAACCAGGAAGGTCATGGTCCTGCATGGGGCAACTCCTTGTTCGAAGATAATGCTGAATATGGTTATGGTATGTTCATCGGTTCCCAGAAGATTCGCAAACAGCTTGCTGAAACAGCTGCTCGCGTAGCTGAAGGTGCTTCCGACGAATTGAAAGCAGCTCTTAACAACTGGGTAGAAGGTGCAAATCAGGGCGAAGGCTCTCGTGATCGCGCTAACCTCGTTGTAGAACTTCTTGAAAAAGAAGCTAATAAGACTGCAGATATGCAGGAAATCCTTGACAAGAAACAGTATCTTGTTAAACGTTCCCAGTGGATCTTCGGTGGTGACGGCTGGGCTTACGATATCGGTTTCGGTGGCTTAGACCATGTTCTTGCTTCCGGCGAAGACGTTAACGTTCTCGTATTCGATACCGAAGTTTACTCCAACACCGGTGGTCAGTCCTCTAAATCTACGCACGTAGCTGCCGTTGCTCAGTTCGCTGCCAGCGGTAAACGTACGAAGAAAAAGGATCTTGGCATGATGGCTATGAGCTATGGCTATGTATATGTAGCTCAGGTTTCCATGGGTGCTGATAAGAACCAGTTGATGAAAGCTATTACCGAAGCAGAAGCTTATCCGGGACCGTCCCTCATCATCGCTTACGCTCCGTGTATCAACCACGGCATCAAAGGCGGTATGGGCAATGCTCAGGAAGAAGCTCGTCGTGCAGTGGCTTGCGGTTACTGGGATCTCTATCGTTACAACCCGGCTCTTAAAGCAGAAGGTAAGAACCCGTTCAGCTTAGACTCCAAAGAACCTACGGAATCCTTCCGTGACTTCTTGATGAACGAAGTTCGTTACGCTTCCTTGAAGAAAGCAGCTCCGGAAATGGCTGAAGAACTCTTCGCTAAGACGGAAGCTGATGCCCAGGAACGTCGTAAGACTTACATTCGTCTCCAGAAAGGTTTCGATGAAGTTAAATAAGAAATTCCATATATCGTTTGAATGATATAGTGGTAGTATAAAGAAGGCAACAGCCTGTGGACGCACAGGTCTGTTGCCTTCTTTTTTATTGGTTTTGCGATTTGTTATAATACATGCAAGGGGAAAGATGGAGAAAGGACGTGACGTAGATGAAAGCTAATTCAAGAGTAAATCGATTACGCCGGATGCTGATTGCCATGGTATGTACAACTTGCATTGGATACGGTGCGGTAAGTGCCGCTATTATAGAAAAATCACAGCATCTTGAAACTGTTCCCAACGATGCGGTTATTCATATAACTATGAATGGAGACGGAACTATTTTGTCACAAGGTACAGCAACAGAGGCTGATGGACATGACAGTACGATAGAGGCAGTGGTTGGTGACAAGGTGGCAAAGGATACCGGCGATAAGATTGCAAAGGATACCGGCAATAAGACCGCGAAGGATACCGGAGATATAAAGGCAACCAACAGTGAAAAGGCTATGATGGTGGTAAAGACAAAAAACGGTTGGGGTCTTGTAGATGAACGGGGACGACAGCTAATAGCACCTACATATAAGACGGTGGCACAGTCTGTTGATGGCGATATTATTTTTTCGCAAAAGGGAAAGGACGCTATTGCTGTATCGTTAGCGCCTATTCGTGTGAGCCATGATGAACCGGCTGTGGGCGAAGGCGTAAATCCTTCAGACAGTTATGTGGTGTTTAAAAATGATAAGAAGCGCTACGGGTTTAAAAGAGAAGACGGCACTGTTGCCATTGAGCCTACATTGAAGGAAGTATATACCGGCTTTAGTGAGGGTATTGCTTTTGTCAAAAACAGTCATGGCGACAAGGTGGCTATTGATGGGCAAGGTAAAGAATTGTTTGCGGTAGATGGTGACTTTTTCTCTCCGTACCACGATGGACTGGCAGAAATTCAGCGTCGTACATCGGGTTTTAATTTATTAGGTGCCGTGGCCGGTATTATGATTGGCAATGTGTTTGGCGGAAGTGACGGACATCATATTTATATTGGTGTAGGCCGGTACTCGGATGATTATTTCAATGGCTTTGTTGTGAGCCGTGATAATATTAAACGTGGTTATATCGATCGGGAAGGGCATTGGATTACTAAGAAACAATGGGAGTATGTATATCCGATGATGCCATTTGGCACGGTTGTTATCAACGATGATCGTCAGTTGGGGACCATCGATCGCAAGGGGAATATGCTCATGCCTTTCGGTGATTACGAAATGGAAGAAATTACGTTTGCTAAACCGTATTTTGTATTAAAGGATACGAATACGGAAAAACGTGGAATAAAAAATTATATGGATGGTTCGGATGTGTTGCCGTTCTTGTATGAAAAAATAAATTTATGGGATACGGATCGTTTCGTAGCGACTACGGCTACAGATAAGCGAGTATATGCGCTAGAGCCGTCACGTCATGAAGTATTTACTTTGTCGAAAAAAGCTGAGTTTGGTCCATATATCAACGGCGTAGCTTGGGTTTACAAAGATACGGCACTGGGTGGCGATGAACATGAGTATAAATTAATTGATGAAAATGGAAAGGTATTACTTTCCTTGGACGATAAAGCGATTGATGATGTGGGAAGCTTCCACGGTGATTATGCAGCGATAAAGAAAAACGGCAAATGGGGAGCCATTCGCCGTGACGGTACATGGGCAGTAGAGCCTGTGTACGATGATTTATATATGCTGCAAAGTGAAAATAAGCTTACCGTTAGTCGCCGCTAGCTTGTTCCCTTGTGGCAGCTGTAAGGGTAAAAAAGAAGGATATGAACGGAAGAAACGCTGCGTAGCTCGCGTTTCTGAGTTCATATCCTTCTTTTACTTCATATTCTTTTTTACTCTTTTTTATTTAATATGTTTACTTCCTCGTTCGGTCATTGGTTTGCCTTCTTTACAAAGCGGGCAATCTTCCGGATGATAGGTAGGTACGGTCAGGTGAAGCAGTGCTTCTACTTTATCGTTGGGAATACCGAAGTCTGCCGTTCCGCCACTGCGGTCGACGAGAAGACCAACGCCTACGATATCGCCACCGCTTTGGTTGACAACATCAACTACTTCGCGAACGGAACCACCGGTGGTTACAATATCTTCGACGATAAGAACGCGAGTGCCCGGTTCGATGCGGAACCCGCGACGCAATGTCATGACACCTTTTTCACGTTCCGTAAAGATAGCACGGGTACCTAAGGCTTTACCGACTTCGTGAGCCAAGAGAATACCCCCGGTCATAGGTCCTATAACGAGTTCTACATTTTGGTCGGCAAAGCGACGAGCCAATTCCTTGCACAACGTTTCCGTATATGTCGGATGCTGGAGCACGTTAAACTTTTCTACGTACATAGGGCTGTGCAGGCCGGAGGTCAAAAGAAAGTGACCTTCTAAAATAGCTTTAGTATCGATTAATAATTGTTTTACTTCCTGTTCTGTCATCATGGTTTAACAGCCTCCATTTCCTCAAGAATCATACGAACGGCTTCACGGGGATTATCCGCTTTGGTAATCGGTCGTCCGATTACGAGACGAGAAGCTCCGTCTCTAAGCGCACTACTTGGCGTAGCGATACGCTTCTGGTCATTTGCCACAGCAAAGGTGGGACGTATGCCGGGAGTGACAATAAGAAAGTCATCGCCGCAGGCTTCACGAATTAATTTTGCTTCCAGCGGAGAGGCTACGACGCCATCGACGCCGGCATCTTTCGCTAAGAGAGCCAGTCTACGCACTTGATCGGCGATGGGAAGTTGACCGCCGATTCCGGACCAAGTTGTATCGTCAAAGCTGGTTAATACGGTAATAGCTAACAGCTTCGGACGTTCCACACCGAGTTCTTCGGCAGCTTCGCGCGCAGCATCGGCAGCTGCTTTAAGCATCACTGCACCGCCTTGTCCGTGAATAGTGATGAGGTTGGCCCCCAGACGTGTTAATGATTTAACTCCTTGCGCCACGGTATTGGGAATATCGTGGAGTTTTAAATCAAGAAACACGGACTTGCCGCAATCCCGTAAATAAGCAACGGTGTCTTCGCCGGCGGCGTAGAAAAGTTCCATGCCTACTTTGTAAAAACTAACCGCATCCCCTAATGTACCTACAATGTCTTTCATTTGTTCCATTGTCGATACATCGAGGGCTACTATGAGTCTGTCATCTGCCATAGCATATCCTCCTATTAGGCTCTCTCTATATTTATATCCTTACAATTTTTGCATAAAATCTTTGTAAAGTCAATATACAAAAGAGGGAGGTATGATATAATACTGACAAGGATGTAGAGGTGATATGATGGTGATGAGATGGGAGGGTTTTTCATTGCTATCATGAATGAGTGTGATGGGATAGCATATCGTAGGATAGAAAGGAATATATATGTTAAACTTTGTAGCAATAGATTTTGAAACGGCCAACAAATTGCCAAACAGTGCTTGCTCGTTAGCGGTAGTAACTGTGGAGGATGGTGAGATTACAAAACGTGGATATAGCTTGATTAAGCCGCCGACGATGCAGTTTGATCCGGAATGTATTGACATACATGGCATTTTACCAAAGGATGTAGCGGATAAGCCTACCTTTGACAAGCTGTGGCCGGCAATTTATGAAAATCATTTAAAAGATAAATTGATTATTGCACACAATGCCAAGTTTGATATCGGTGTTATGCGGGCAATGCTTGATGAATACGGACTGGAATGGCCGGAGCTGAATTATACTTGTACGGTTAAAATCTCGCGACGCGTATGGCCTGATTTGGAAAATCATAAATTGAATACATTGGCAGCTTTCTTGGGAGTAACCTTTAAACATCATTACGCACTGGATGATGCGGAAACTTGTGCCAAGGTAGCCGTTGCAGCGGCGAAGGAGCGAGGCGTAGATTCTATGGAAGCATTGCTGCATGCTATTAAGTTGGAGCGTGAAAGCTTTGTGACGGAAGAAAAACGAGCACAACAGCAGGCCAAGGATGTAGGCGAGCAGATGTCTTTCTTTTAAGACAGGCATAGTACGTACCTGTGGTTAGTAGAGGTGATAATAATGCATATGTATGATTTACTGATAAAAAAACGTGACGGGGAGGCGTTGTCGGCAGAGGAAATTTGCTACATGATACACGCATACGTAGCCGGCGAAATTGAGGAATATCAGATGAGCGCTATGCTGATGGCTATCTACTTTCAGGGAATGACAGATGAAGAAACGGCGGCTCTTACCAAGGCTATGGCCGAGTCGGGAACGATGGTTGATTTGTCGGCGATTGATGGTATTAAAGTCGATAAACATAGCACCGGCGGTGTCGGTGATAAGACGACTTTTATTGTTGGCCCGTTGGTGGCAGCCTGCGGTGGCAAGGTGGCTAAAATGTCCGGTCGCGGTCTTGGGCATACAGGAGGTACCATTGATAAGATGGAATCTATTCCTCACGTACGCATTGCATTGGCGCAAGATGAATTCTTTCGTATTGTAAATACCATAGGTGTTAGTATTGTGGGTCAATCCGATACGCTGGCACCGGCGGATAAAAAATTATATGCGTTGCGTGATGTTATCGGAACGGTAGACAGTATGCCTCTCATTGCATCCTCGGTGATGAGTAAAAAGCTGGCTTCCGGTAGTGATGCCATTCTGTTGGATGTTAAGGTCGGAAGCGGCGCATTTATGAAAACCGTTGATGATGGCTTGGCTTTGGCACGTTTGATGGTACATATCGGTGAAGCTAACGGACGTCGTACCGTAGCGTTATTGACAGACATGGATTGCCCGTTGGGACAGGCGGTAGGTAACGCAAATGAAATGCGCGAGGTCATTGCCACGTTGCGAGGTAAAGGACCGGCCGATTTAACGGAAGAAGCATTGCTGATTGCAGCGAATATGCTCTATCTATGTGGCAAAGGAAGCTATGAAGCGTGTCAAGTTAAGGTGAAAAATGCACTGAGCGATGGTAGCGGGTTAGAAAAATTGGCGGCCATGATAGAAGCGCAAGGGGGCGATGTGTTCGCCGTCGAAACTAAGGAAGCGGTAACAACTGCGCATGAAGCATATGTGTACGCATCTAGCAATGGGTATGTGACACACATGGATGCGGAAGCAATCGGGCTTTCCGCTGTTCATCTTGGTGCCGGTCGACTTAACAAGGGAGATACCATTAACTATCGGGCGGGCATATATGTCTTGAAAAAGATAGGTGATGCTGTTCAGGCTGGGGAAGCGCTGGCGAAGCTGACTTCGGATTCTAAGGAAGGATTAGCGGATGCGTGCAAGCGGTACGCGGCGGCGGTAACTATCGGCGATACACATGTACAACGGGCGCCATTGATTTTGGCACGTGTTACGAAAGATGGCGTTGAACGATTTGATCGAGGGCAAGATATAAGGGAAGGACAAGTAGCTGACGGGTCATCAAAAGAAATAGATAGCGATGAATTGCTGCGGCAGGCAAGAATGTCACGCGAACAAGCATATGTACCGTATTCACACTTTCCCGTAGGTGCGGCGGTGTTGACGGAATCGGGCGCAATTTATGGCGGCTGTAATATTGAAAATGCATCGTTTGGTCTTACAAATTGTGCGGAACGGACAGCTATCTACAAGGCTGTAGCCGATGGGCATACACGTTTCAAGGCATTGGCGGTTATTGCGGATACGCCGGATGTGTGTGCACCGTGCGGAGCTTGTCGACAGGTAATCAGTGAATTTGCAATTCCGTATATTATCTTAGCAAATATGGAGGGACGTGTAGCAACATACACGGCGGAAGAGTTATTGCCCCTTTCATTTACGGCAAAGGATATAAAACAGAATAAGCAATAAAAAGAAGAAGCTGTAACGAAATGAGATGTTTCACTCGTTTCATTACAGCTTCTTTTTATTTTACGTGTGAATTTACGAGTTATAGGACAAAAAGTGTGGGTGAAAACCGCTATAAAACCAGTTAAGTACTGGGGTTATAGCGGTTTTATCTTTTTTGGGAGAAGATAAAG
>NZ_AUAN01000009.1 GCF_000428745.1 Veillonella magna DSM 19857 | reverse complement strand
TCAATAGCACCGGCCTTCAAGGTATTGAAAGAACCTTTTCTAGATGCTTCGTAACTGCCCTGACCACGATCGGCCAAGTACATGAGTACTGATGTACCTTGCTTGATTTGTACTACGGTGCCACGTTTGATTTCAGTATGAATCGTTGTTCTAGAACGACCAAGTGCTTTGGCAATGGCTGATTTCGAGACATTAGCCTGCAGCTGCTTTTCAATGTAGAAACGTTCTTCATACGAAAGGTGTTTGTTTGTACGCAATGATGTGTTATGATTAGTGTAGTCCATAGTGATACCTCGTGTGTTGGTCTAGTTTTGTTACTTTAATCATAACACGGCGTAGTCACTATGGATTTTTTATGTGTTCAGTTTCATTTTACAATTAACCAGTAGTTTCTGGTATAGAAAGGGATGCAAAAAATTTTTCTTGCACTTTTGGAGAAATTCATTTATAATGCGTATATAAAATATACATGTGTCTATTTAAGATAGATGTGTACAGATATTGTAAATTGGCGATGATGGAGAAGGAATTTCCTCACGTTTTCAGAGAGGCAACGGGTGGTGCGAGTTGTCAATGTTCAGTTATTCTTCCGCTCCTGAGATGAAGGCGAAGAGTCTTTCGGGTATGCCCGTTATAGCTGTTTAAAGATGGCCGTAAGGCAATTTGGGTGGTATCGCGGGTGCTCTCGTCCCTTAGAGGATGAGAGCCTTTTTTAGTATGCGTTACGTTAGGCATCAGTCATAGGATCAATCATAGGTATGATGAGGTATAACTGATTATGACTTGATGAAGAGTATCGCTACGATGATAAGCTGCTGTTATATTGCTCTTATTTCCTTACGTGTTAACTTGGGTGGCACCGCGAGAAAAGAGAAGCTCGTCCCATGGGACAGCTTCTCTTTTTGTGTTTAGGGATGTATGTTATCTGTTAAGATTAGAAAAATTATTTGATATGTAGTACTAGAGTAGGAGGACACTATGAAGCGAGTATATAATTTTAACGCTGGCCCATCGCCAATGCCTTTAGAGGTACTGGAAGGATTAAAAGAGGATCTTACGGATTTTCGTCAGACCGGTATGGGGATTACGGAGATCTCTCACCGCTCTAAGGAATTTCAGGTTATGTTGGATGAGACGAAGGCATTGGTACATCATCTAACGGGGCTTGATGATTCCTATAAAGTTGTATTCGTTCAAGGCGGCGGTACGATGCAGTTTATTATGACGGCCATGAACTTTCTTCACTGTAAGGGTGCCTATGCAGATACAGGTGTTTGGACAACGAAGGCAATGAAAAATGCCTCTTATTATGGTACCGTGTATGAAGCGTCTTCATCAAAAGATAAGCAGTATTCGTATATTCCGAAGACAGTGAAGCTAGAAGCGGATACGGATTATTTGTATTTGTGCGCTAATAATACAATTTACGGTACGGAGTATCAAGCGTTTCCTCGTGTAGAAGTGCCGATGATTGCGGATATGTCCTCTAACATGTTATCCAGAACTTATGATTTTACAAAATTTGATTTGGTGTGGGCAGGGGTTCAAAAAAATTTGGGAGCGGCCGGAACGGCTTTAGTGATCGTGAAGGAATCACTGCTGGAGCGAGCCCGGACGGATATTCCAGAATTTTTCCGTTATGAAACATATGTGAAATCCGATTCTACGTATAATACACCGCCGGTATTTTCTATTTATACGGTGAATCGAACATTACAGTGGTTAGAAAAATTGGGTGGCCTTACAGCAATGGAGGCTCTTAATCGAAAAAAGGCAGCAGAAATTTATGCTGTAATCGATGGCAGTGAAGGTTTTTATCGAGGCCATGCGGTAAAAGAGGATAGAAGTCGAATGAATGTGACGTTTACATTAGAAACTCCTGAGCTGGAGGCGGAATTTGTAGAGCAAGCAAAGGCACATGGTTTTATAGGATTGAAAGGTCACCGTCTGGTAGGTGGTTTACGGGCATCATTATATAATGCAGTTACGTTAGAGGCAGCGGAAGCGTTGGCTATGTTTATGAAAGAATTTCAGAATAATCATTGAGGAGGAGATTCAAATGGAAAAAATATATATTACACAGGATGTAGCTAAGGAAGCTAAGGAGTTATTGGAAAAAGAATATACGGTTGTTATTGGTAAGAATTTGGCCGAGGATGAATTGTGTGAAATTATAGGCGAGTACGATGGCATTATTACACGCAGTCAGACGAGAATAACGAAAAAGGTTATTGAAGCGGCAGATAATTTAAAAGTTATCGGCCGAGCCGGCGTAGGTATTGACGGTATTGATCTTGAAGCGGCTACGCGCCGAGGGATTACGGTGGTGAATACGCCGGAATCGAATACAATTGCTGCGTGCGAGCATGCTATTGCGCTGATGCTTTCGGTGACACGTTGCATTCCTCAGGCCCATCAATCGATTCAAGAAGGGCGTTGGGATCGAAAAAGTTTTACAGGGATTCAATTGTTGGATAAAACGGTAGGGATTATCGGTGTAGGCCGAGTTGGTTCCAATGTAGCCAAACGGTTACAGGCGTTTAACATGCGCACCATCGGTTACGATCCATATATTACAGAGGAGCGCGCTAAGGAGTTGGGTGTGGAGTTGGTTGATTTGGATACGCTTTTAGGCGAATCGGATTATATCACCTTGCACACGCCGCTTACGGAAGAAACACGAGGAATGATTGGTGCTGCCGAAATCGCCAAAATGAAAGACGGTGTTCGTTTGATTAATGCAGCTCGCGGGGCCATTGTAGATGTAAAGGCTTTGGCAGAGGCCTTGGCCAGTGGTAAGGTGGCGGCAGCCGGTATTGATGTGTGGGCATCGGAACCTTTGCTTCCGGAAAATAATCCGTTTATTACTATGACGAATGTAGCATTAACGCCTCATATCGGAGCTTCTACAAAAGAGGCTCAAGCCGGGGTAGCGACGGATGTAGCATTAGGTGTTCGACAGGTGTTACATGGTGAACCGGTGGCTACGGCGGTCAATGCATCGCCTATTACAAAGGCAACGTTACGAGTGATTCAACCTTATTTTGATGTATGTGAACGTATCGGCCATATTGCGATTGATTTAGCAGGCGGACGTATTTCCGGTATTGCCGTAGAATATACGGGGGAACTGGCAGAAACGGAGACGGCACCGCTGACAACGGCTATACTCAAGGGGTTGTTATCGCCGGTATTACAACAACCGGTGAACTTTGTAAATGCCCGCGGTATTGCTAAGGAACGCCATATTGATATTCGAGAAACGAAGACGGCTCGAGGACGGTATTATACGAATACGGTCACATTGACTATTGAAACCAATGCGGGCAGTCATCAGGTAACGGCTACATTATTTGATCGTAAGGAAGCCAAAATTGTGGCACTGGATCATTTCCGCGTTGATTTGGAACCTAAGGGTTGTTTTATTGTAGCTCCTCATGAGGATAAACCGGGAATGATCGGTCAGGTGGCAACGGTACTGGGCGGTGCTCATATTAACATTAACAGTATGCAAGTAGGTGCATCGAATGCCAAGGGGGTTAATGTTATGGCAGTCGGTGTTGATAAGGATATTCCTACGGCGATTATTCCGGCGTTGCTTAATATTGAAGGTATTCAAGACGTGAAGATCATTCATTGCGAACATTGATGTCCGCGCTCTCTTGTATGTGCTAAGTACAGTAGATAAGGAGGTACTATGCTTCGAATTATATTGGTTCGTCATGGTGAAACGAAGTGGAATATTGAAGGACGCTTTCAAGGACAGGTGGATACGGAGTTATCAGAACGTGGTATTGCGCAAGGCCAACGGGCAGCGATTGCTTTGGCGGAGGTGCCCATTGATGCAGCTGTTGCCAGTCCTTTGCAGCGATCTTATTTGACGTGTAAGATGGCGGCAGATAAGCACGGAATAGCAGTACGTAAGGATGATCGGTTATTAGAAATTTCCCATGGTCTGTGGGAAGGGAAGCTGGCTGATGATGTAGCTAAGACCTACGGATATGAATTGGCTTTATGGCGAACGGAACCGGAGAAAGTGACAATGCCGGAAGGTGAATCATTGGAGGATGTGCGGATTCGAGTGCGTGCTGCTTTTGATGAATACACGAGGACCTATGACGGGCAAACGCTGTTGGTTTGCGCTCATGATGCAGTGAATAAAGCAATTATCTGTGATTGCATGGGGTTGTCCGTTGCCCATTTCTGGCAGATCAAACAGGATAATGCATGTATCAATGTTTTGGAGTACGATGAAGGAACGTGGAGAATTGTCACGTTAAATGCTACCGCACATATAGGGTATCTAATCAGTGGTATTGAGCAAAAAGGGTTATAGTCATACTCTAGGCTGAGGAAGAGTTAATAGGGGCTGAGCAATTTTTGCTCAGCCCCTATTTATGTAAATAAAAGCCTTCGAAAAATTTGTGGATATGTAGTTTAGTTGCCATAGTAAAAAAGGGACGGCCCATACATATCATGTAACATATGGTATAATGATTACACTATCTAAAAGGAGTGTATATATGTTTACGATTAACAATGAAATCCATCAGTGGATTCTCTTCTATGCGGCAGGTGTTAATCTATTGGCCTTAGTTGCGTATGGATGGGATAAATATTGCGCTATTCACCATAGATGGCGAGTTTCTGAAATAATGCTTTTGGTATTGGCGGCCATAGGAGGAAGTGTAGGTGCTATTATGGGAATGCGAATCTTCCATCATAAGACACTGCACTGGAAATTTCGAATTGGTGTGCCTCTGTGTTTGATGCTTCATTGCCTGCTTTTGATTTGGCTCAATATACATCATATTATATAAAAAACGGTTACAAGATATTTTTTATCTTATAACCGTTTTTTGCCCTGCATGTACTTGTGCTTTACTGGGGAAACATAGAGTATAGGCAAGTTTGATGATGTCTGATTTCGGCGGAGAGTAGTTGTATTATTGATTTTCGGGAAAGTCTATGGTCATGTTGTACCATGTAGAGCCACCGTGTGTTGATTGCGCAAGACCTTCATTGATATAGCTGAATTGCTCATAGAAAGGAATGCGCTCTTTTTTACAGGTCAGCGTCAGACGTTTCTTTTTATTCATGCGAGCTATTTCGATAAAGGCGTGCATAAGGCGTACAGCAATTCCTTGATGCTGATACTCGGGATGTACGGCTAAACTAAATACCATTTGTGTAGGTGCTTGATCATCATGTAATGCGGTAGAGTGAAACAGATCATCGGTAATATGTGGTTGCTGGGTTACGCATCCGTTAATAAAACCGACGATAGTTGTATCAAGACAGGCTACCAGAAATGTATGCGTAAATAGCTTTTGACGTTCTCGAATACTTTCTAAAGGGGCAGCTTCGGTTGATGAAAAGCAGAGCTTTTCTATGTAGGCGATGGTTTCACAATCCTCTGGCATGGCCGGGCGAATAAGTAGTGACATGACAAACTCCTTATATGATAACTAAGTACGAATGATAGATACTCTATAAATTTATAATAAGAATAGCAAACATAAAAATAGGGGCTGTTAGGAACATGCATCATGTTCTTACAGCCCCTTTATTGTATCATATGACAATAATGGTTTGGAAACTATTATTTTTTTATCGTTCGTCGGCTTTTAATACGATAGGTAATGTATAAAAAGAGTACCCAGAACGGTAGAATAATTACGGATGTTCTCATGGAATCCATGAACCACATGACACCGACCATCGTAAGCAAGAAGGCAATGCAGAAGTAATTGCTTACCGGATATAGCAGCGATTTAAATTTTAATTCATTTAAACGGCCTTCTCGCGTGAAAGTACGACGGAATTTCATATGCGTTACAACGATGACGAACCAGCTGATAATAAGGCCGGCTACAACAAGCGCCAATAAATGCATGAAGACTTCGCCCGCACTTGGATATAGGTAGGTCATCAAGACGATGATGAGAGCGATAGCCGATGAAAACAGCGTTGCAATAAGCGGTACACCGCGAGCGCTGAGATAGCCAAACAGCTTTGGTGCATTGCCCTCCCGAGCCAGACCATACAGCATACGAGAGTTACTATATAAGATGCTGTTGAATACGGATAAGGCCGCTACCAATACTACGAGATTTAAAATATTGGCCGCTGCGGGAATACCGATGTCTTGGAAGATTTGAACAAACGGACTGGCAGTAAGGCCTACTTTGTCCCACGGAGACAGGGTCATGAGGACAACCATAGTGCCGATGTAGAAAATCAAAATGCGAAGGAGCAATTCGTTGATGGCACGAGGCAAGCTTTTTTCCGGATCTTCGGCTTCACCGGCGGTAATGCCGATGAGTTCGACACCGCCGAAGGAAAACATAACAACGGCCAATGAGCAAAGGAAGCCCCAGCTACCGTTAGGAAAGAAGCCGCCGTTATTCCAAAGATTACTGAAGTTTTGCGGGAACGGTCCCATGTGAGCAAAGATGAGATAGAAGCCAAAGAGTATCATACTTACGATGGCTGCAATTTTTATAAAGGATGCCCAGAATTCAACTTCGCCGTAGGCTTTTACATGGACAAGGTTGACGGAGGTAATGATGACAATGCATAGCAGTGTGCTCAGCCATTGCGGCAGTCCGGGAAACCAAAATTGTAAATAGACGGCAATGGCAGCTAGTTCTGCCATTCCGGCCAGCATGTACAGTGTCCAATAATTCCAACCGGCCAGATAGCCGACGAAGCCATTCCAATATTTATTGGCAAAGTAGCTGAAGGAACCGGACACCGGTTCACGTACGGACATTTCACCGAGCATGCGCATGACGAGAAAAATAAAAATGCCTGCCAACAAATAGGAGATAATAATACCGGGGCCGACGAGCTTGATGGTTGGTGCGGATCCATAAAATAATCCGGTGCCGACAGAAGCGCCGAGGGCAATCATTTGCATGTGGCGATTTTTTAAACCTCGTTTCATATGCTTGTTTGTTGACGAATCTTGCGGAGATACGTCGTTAGTTACGTCTTTCATAGATTGAGTCCTCCCTTGTTTCGGCACATCATGTGCCATTACTGTATCTCTTAGCAGTATATCACATATACTAGACAGTTGTCTTTGTAATTTGAAGGCACTTTTACAGGGGTATTATGCCAAAATGTTAAAATTCAAAATTTGTATAATTGTTATGAAGGATTTTAATAGTAAGGCATAGAATTAACTACAGTAATGACAATTGCGTGGGTTCTACGCTTTGAAGGAGGCGGTTTGTATGAAAGAATATGCAGGTGATTTAATCCGTAATGTGGCAGTTGTGTCCCATGACGGAGCAGGTAAGACGGCTCTTGTAGAAACATTACTGTTGGCTTGCGGAGCAGTAGCTTCCGTTGGTAAGGGACAAGATAATAAGCATATTATGGACTTTGAACCGGAAGAAATTAAACGCAATGTAACCATCCAGTTGGGAATGGCACCATGTGAATGGAAGGATCATAAAATTAATTTTATTGATACACCGGGCTATTCCGAATTTCACGGAGAAGTGCGCGCGGCCTTGCGTGCTTCGGATGGTATGCTCATGGTATTGTCGGCGACATCCGGCGTAGAAGTAGACACGGTTCGTGCATGGGATTATGGCGTAGAACTGCAGATGCCGAGGATGGCTTTTATTAACAAGATGGACATGGAAGGAGCCGATTTCTTCGGAATTTTGGAAAAAATGCGCGAATTATTCGGTAAGGCTGTCATGCCATTGCAGGTACCTATCGGTGAAGGACCGGATTTTAAAGGCGTTGTGGATGTGGCTAAGCGCACAGCTTATGTATATGACAACGGTAAGATGACAGAAATTCCGGTACCGACAGAACTGGCCGATAAAGTAGAAGAAATTCGCGAAATGACGGTAGAAGCTGCTGCCGAGGGTAATGACGAATTGCTGGAAAAATACTTGGACGGTGAAGAGTTATCGTTGGAAGAAATTCGCCAGGGACTTAGAGAAGGTATGATTACCGGTCGTGTATGTCCTGTTATGTGTGGTAGTGCAGCTATGAATATCGGTATGGATCAAGTACTGGACCGTATGATTCGCTACATGCCGGATGCTACTAAACGAGTTATGACGGCAGAAGATGTAGACTCGGGAGAACAAAAAATTGTTCATGTGGACAAGCCGTTTACAGGTTTTGTCTTTAAGACGATTCTCGATCCTTTCGCGGGTAAGCAAAGTTTTGTTCGCGTGTTCTCCGGTGAATTAAAAGAAGGGGACAAGCTTCTTAATGTAACCCAAGGGGTAGAAGAAAAATGGGGCAAGATGTATACGCTTATCGGGAAGCAGCAAGTACCGGTTACGGAAGCCGGCGCAGGAGATATTGTTGTCATTCCTAAATTGGCTGCATCAAAGACGGGTGATACCTTTGCTACACCGGAGTTCAAGGTAAAGTATCGTCAAATTCGATTCCCGCAGCCACTGCTTACAGTAGCTATGGTTCCCGAAAAGAAGGGGGACGAAGAAAAGTTAGCCTCGGCTTTGCAGAAAATTGGCGAAGAAGATTTAACATGTGTAGTTGTGAAGGATGTAGAAGGTCGTCAGATGCAGGTAAAATGCATGGGTGAAGTACATCTGGAGCACATTATGAATAAGATGGAACGCAAATACGGTGTGAAAGCAAAATTAGAAAAACCGTATATTCCGTATAGAGAAACGATTCGCGGCAGTGCCGAAGTGGAAGGCAAGCATAAGAAACAAAGCGGGGGCCACGGTCAGTACGGTCACGTTAAGATTAGCGTAGAGCCGTTATATGATGGTACGGATTTTGAATTTGTAGATAAAATTTTCGGCGGTGCTGTTCCGAAACAGTATATTCCGGCCGTAGAAAAAGGTGCTAAGGAAACGTTGGACAAAGGCTTAATTGCCGGCTATCCGATGATTGGCGTACGGGTTACCTTGCTTGACGGATCGTATCATTCCGTGGATTCGTCGGAACTTGCTTTCAAGGTAGCCGCTGCGCAGGCATTAAAGAAAGCTATTCCAGAAGCTAAGCCGGTCTTGTTGGAACCGGTATATGAAGTAAACGTTATTGCGCCGGATTCTTTTATGGGCGATATCATGGGTGACTTGAACAGTCGTCGCGGTCGCGTGCTTGGTATGGAACAGGGTGAACGGGAAGGTATCACCATTGTTAAGGCACAAGTACCGTTTGCGGAAATGTTGGATTATGTAACAGTGTTGCGCTCCATGACGCAAGGACAGGGCGTATTTAATATGACGTTTAGCAGTTATGAAGAAGTACCCCATAAATTAGCAGAAGCAATTATCGCAAAGTATGAAGCGAAGGAAGAATAGCAGTATATAGTAAGGAAGGCCCCGTATATAGGGAGCAAAAGCAGATTGGATGAATGCTTTTCAACTTATATGCGGGGCCTCTTATTATGTGGGAAGTATGTGGAAAGAAGGAAAAAGGAAAGAGACGACGGGCTTTCGGTTGCCCTTTAGGGGGAGGGATGGTATAGTAGAGGAAATATTGTAGTTGTGAGCGGCAGTGCTCGGTAGTAGGAACGGAGGATGTGCGATGATATTCGGAACATTGGACATAGATTTTACACAGTTTCATTTACCCAAGGCGTTAGAAGAAGCGTTAACATTTTTAAAGGAACATGACTTTATGGCGATGGAACCGGGGCGTGTTGGTATTGATGGAGAGCGGATGTATGCTAATGTAGATGCCGTATCGACGCGACACCTGACAGATACAAAACCGGAACAGCACAAGCGTTACATTGATGTACAGTTCATGGTACAAGGGCATGAGCGCATTGGCTTTGCCTGTGACCGAGGACAGGCAGCGCCGACGGAGGCTATGCCGGAACGGGATTTATGGTTTTATGATACGACGCTGACTGATGAAGGTGTACTCGATTTGCGTGAAGGCTGCTATGCCATCTTTTTCCCGGAAGATATTCATCGTCCGTTAATGGCGATTGATGATACACCGCAGGCGGTTCGCAAGGTAGTCGTTAAAGTGAGTGTGGAGGCATTGTAGTGGATAGGAATACGTTGATTGGTATTGCATTGACGTTATTAGGTGGTATCCTATGGGGATTCTCGGGGATTTGTGCCCAGTTTATTCAGCAACAACGGGGAATTACTCCGGAATGGCTGTTGGTTGTACGCTTGTTGTCAGCCGGTGCCATAACGGTATTCTATGTTTTTTTTCGTATGCGAGGGACGATGTTTCGGATTTTTAAAAGTCCAAAGGATACGGCCAAGCTGTTAGTCTTCGGCATTTTGGGGATGGCATTGTGCCAATATTCCTATTTCCGATCTATTTTTTATGCCGGTGCCGGTATCGCCACGGTATTACAATATTTGGCGCCGGCTATGATTATCATATACATGTCGGTAGTCCATCGTGTAAAACCCAGCTGGGGAGAAGGCATCAGTGTATTATTGGCTACCGTAGGTACGGCACTAATTGCGCTGCACGGTGACTTTTCAAAGTTGAATATTAACGAAGCCGTGCTTTTCTGGGGATTATTATCAGCGGTGGCAGTAGCTATATACAGTGTACAGCCGGTACAAATTTTAAGAACCTATGGGACCGGGCCGGTTGTAGGATTGGCGATGATGGCCGGAGGAATTTTGGCATATGGTGCATGGCCTCTTCATGAAGTGCCGGGAACATGGGACATGTGGACATTCGGAGCCTTATTTGGCATTGTTATTTTAGGAACAGTGGTGTCCTTTAACGCCTATTTGGAAGGTGTGCGCCGTATCGGTGCCGTGCGGGGTTCGGTATTATCTTCTATTGAACCAATTTCGGCAGCGTTGTTGGGATGGTTAGTATTGGGAAATACGTTTGTTACATCGGATATGATTGGTTTTGTTATGATTTTGTCCACTATATTTATATTGGCCAATGAAAAGAAAGCAAACTAAACATACGGTGACAATAAGAATACAAGAAAATTAAGAATATAGGAAAATGAAAAGTGGTGTCTGTTCTTGTAACGGTAAGTCAGCATGTATGCATGACGTTATGTACAAGATAGACACCACTTTTTTGTATAAAGAAAAGACAGAATAGTTTTATGAGAAGTCAGAGAGCAATAGATTATAAAGGCTATTTTATGTATCTTTAGTAGGATGAAAGCAAAGGGTAAATCATAAAAATTATTTTGATGCGGTATGTGAATAGAGTTTTTGATGCGCTGTGCGAGTAGAGTAAAAAAAGTTGTTGGCTATAGGCATATACGGTATTATGACCGGATGCGTAGGAATACCCATAATGCATTTAACATAAAGAGAATCCCCGTCGCCCAGAAGAGAAAGGTGAAGCCAAACCAAGCCATGAGTGAAGCACCGCCGATGGATCCCAGAAAATAACCGAAGAATTGCATGGATTGATTATAGGAAAACACTTGGCCGGAATATTGCTTCGGTGTATGAGAAGAAATGTAGGTATTAAGGGCGGGTAGGAGTCCGCCTAATCCTAAGCCAAGAAGAAAACGCAACAAGCCCAGTTGCCATACATCGGTGACATAGGCCTGGGGGATATGAAGAAGTCCTACGTATAACAAAGCGATGATAAGAACTTTGCGAGGACCGACGCGATCGATAAGGCGACCTAAGAAGGAACTGCTCATCATTTGAGCGAAGCCTGTTGCCGAGAATACAAGCCCTGCCAATAATGCCAAATGTTCTGTAGCCGGTGGCACGATGTCACGCACATACACAGTGATGATTGGCTGCAGGGACATAAAAGCTACGGCATAGATAAAGGAAGAGACGGAAATAATAACGAGCTGTTCAAAAGAGTCCAGTTTATGACGCAACTCGGAGAATCCTTGCTTTTCTACCGTAGGCTGCGGCGTAAAATTTTCGTGGATAAAAAACAGCGTCATTAATGTGGAAACGCAAAGCAGTGCAGCCGTGATAAAAAAGGTGCTGCGTATACCGAATATGCCGGCTAAGTAACCTCCGATAAGAGGCCCCAGTAAGGCACCGGCTAAGTTGGCGCTAGCTAATAAACCGAGCGCCCAACCGGTATGCTTTTCCGGTGTTTCCGTAGCTACCAATGTAATGGAACCGGAAAAATAGCCCGACACCAAGCCTTGCAATAACCGGACACCTACCAGCTGAATAGGACTGGTTACAAATCCGATCAGTATGTTACAAATCATCATGCCAAAGCCGGCACGGAGGAGAATAATTTTTCTGCCTTTACGATCGGCTAGCTTGCCCCAAAAGGGAGCGGATAAAGCAACGACTACATGGGTAATCCCCATGGCCCAACCGGACCAAACGGCAATATCCTTGGAACTTTCCATCCCCAGCTCGTGTAAATAAATCGGTAAAATAGGGGCTAGTTGACTGATGCCCGTTGATGCCAGAAAAGCACCGAATAAACAGATATAGACGGTGCGTCTCCATGGTTCCATAGCTAATCACTTCCTTACTATTGTATGTATTGTATTTTACAGTCGATACAGACTATGATATGTCATCTCGTTTCAGAGTGTATTCCTGCTCTATAGCTATTATACGATGAAAACTATTAGGGAATAAATAGTTTCCTATAAAAGAATGCCGCTAAAAGAGAGGCATTAAGATATAACGTAAAGGTGATATTGATTGTAGATGTATGGCGCTGTTGTTGAAATACTTGAGTTATAGGATATCCTACAGAAAAATAAAACTGTAAGTATATAAAAGTTGACTACGATATAAAAATATAGTATTATAATGGCAAGTTAAATACATCGAATATTATCGATATAAAAGAAGACGACATTATTCATGTCGAAAAGAGGAAGGAATGATAGAATATGAATAAAGAAATTAGAAACGTAGAGGAAATTATCAGAGGCAACGGATATCATTGGGTAGGTAACGGATTTAAAGTAAATCAGTTGTTGCCGGCAGCTGTATACGGTCGTGATATGCGTAGATACTCTCCGTTTTTGTTGATGGATTATAATGCGCCTACTATATTCCCGGGCACAGAAGACGAAGTTGGTGTAGGTGCCCATCCGCATCGTGGTTTCGAAACAGTTACTTTTGCTTTCGAAGGCAAAGTAGAGCATCATGACAATCGAGGTAATCATGGTGTTATCGAGCCCGGTGATGTGCAGTGGATGACTGCCGGTGCCGGCATTCTGCACAAGGAGTATCATGAAAAAGAATATGCCAAACAGGATCGTCCGTTTCATATGTTGCAACTGTGGGTGAACTTGCCTATTGAACATAAGATGGCGACACCGGGATATCAAGCCTTGGAAGCTAATCAGATGGGAACGGCAACAATCGGTGATGATGGTAAGGATGGTGAGGCCATTGTGGTAGCCGGAGAAGCATTCGGTGCTAAAGGACCGGCGCATACGTTCACACCGATGAATGTATATCGACTCAAAGTAGCACCGGGGAAAACGGTAACGGTACAGGAACCGGAGAACTATCATCTGTTAATGCTCACCATTTACGGCACAGCCACATTGAATGCTAATGAAACAGTAAAGCAAGGAGAGCTTGCAGTATTTGCCGATGAGGCCGGTCAAATTACAATCACAGCTGGTGAAGAAGGGGCAGAACTCATCGTCCTCAGCGGTGAGCCGATTAATGAACCGATTGTAGCAGCCGGTCCGTTTGTAATGAATACACAGGCAGAAATTCGTCAGGCTGAAAAAGATTTCTACGATGGAAAATTCGGTACGTGGAATTTCTAAGAAATGTTTCAGTCATAATTTACTTGACAATAGTATAATGCAAAGCGTATGATTACGTTGTAAAAATAATAAGGGGAGCTTGTGTGACAGGCTGAGAGGAAGCTAAAGACTTCGACCCGCAAACCTGATTTGGGTAATGCCAACGTAGGGATTATATGATGAAGATTTGCGGGAATAGGTAGATGACCTATTCCCCTTTTGTTTTTTCAATTGAATTATAGGAAGACCATGTGATTGAACAGAGTTCATGAAGGGGGACACCACCGCGGGTGTCATCCTTTGTGAACTCTTTTTTAGAAAGGAGGAAATATGGTATGGTAAGGCTTTTGGTAAATGGTAATAGTGTAGAAATCGCGGAGCCAATATCGTTGGCACATTGGTTAGAAAGCAAAGGCTATGGGATTAAAACTGTTGCTGTAGAGCTTGATGGTACTATTGTAGGGCCTGAAGCATATGAAGCTATAATACTGAGTGATGGTATGCAGATAGAAGTTGTTAGTTTTGTTGGCGGTGGATGATAATGGAAAAAAATGAACAGAAGACAGATTTTAGTAGTATAAACTCATGGCCACCTTTGGAAACAGAGGAGAATGACGTACAACATTTGTGGCAGGCTTTATGTAGTCGTCATGGTAGAGACGTGCAGGAACAATTAGCCAAGGCACATGTGGCAGTTGCCGGATTGGGAGGATTGGGATCAAATATTGCCGTTCAATTAACTCGTATTGGTGTAGGCAAATTAACATTGCTTGATTTTGATCGGGTAGATATTACAAATTTAAACAGACAGCATTATTTTTTACAACACGTAGGGCAGTATAAAACGGAGGCACTGCGTAAAATTTTAGCGATGATTAATCCCGGCATACAAATTACTTGTATTACCGATAGATTGACCCCGTCTACGGTGATCCCTTATTTACAAGAGTCGACGATTGTTTGCGAAGCGTTTGATGTGGCAGATCAAAAAGCAATGTTGGTGAGAGAGATCCGTCGACAATTACCGGAAATAACTATTGTGTCAGGTAATGGTATGGCCGGATACGGGAGAACAAATGATATGTGTGTAAAACGTTTAGGAACTCATTTATATTTATGTGGCGATGGGTATAGCGGGATCGAAGGAAAAAATTCCGTCATGGCGCCAAGGGTTGTATTATGTGCTTCACAAATGGCTAATGTGGTGACATCTATTGTACTGGGAGGAAAACCGTGAGGTAGGAGAAAATATAAGTTAAACCGGTAAAAGATGTAGAAGAAGGAGGTAAAGGCGTAGGTATGAAAGAAGATACACTGATGACAGCAGAACAGAATGGACAAAATGATGAATGGTATTTGGGCGACCATCGATTTTCATCACGGTTTGTTTTAGGCTCGGGTAAGTTTTCATTACCCTTAGTACAAGCTGTAACGGAAGCAGCTGAGGTAGAATTGATTACCTTGGCTTTACGGCGGACAAATGAAGGAGGTGTTGCTAATATTTTAGAGTATATACCGTCAACAGTGGGTATAGTGCCTAATACATCGGGTGCACGTAATGCAGAAGAGGCTGTGCGGATTGCTCGTTTGGCTCATCGTATTTGTCACACACCGTTTATTAAAATTGAAATCATGAGGGATAGCCGTTATCTATTACCGGATAACCAAGAAACTGTGAGAGCAACAGAACAGCTGGCGAAAGAGGGATTTGTAGTTATGCCTTATATGTTTCCCGATTTGACAGTAGCAAGAGATTTAGTGCAGGCAGGGGCGGCGTGTGTAATGCCTTTGGCAGCACCGATTGGTTCTAATAAAGGGCTTATTAATAAAGAATGGATTCAATTGTTAGTAGACGAGCTTTCAGTACCGATTATTGTGGATGCCGGTATAGGAAAACCGTCGGAAGCATGCGCGGCTATGGAGATGGGGGTTACGGCTATTATGGCTAATACAGCTATTGCCACAGCGAAGGATATTTCCGGAATGGCTAAGGCATTTAATATGGCCATTCAAGCCGGGCGTAGGTCGTATTTATCTGGACTAGGGCGCGTACTTGAACGTGGTGGACAAGCATCTTCACCTCTTACGGGATATTTACGATAGTAGGAGGAGAATATGTACGATATAAACAAGACAATTATAAATGATGTAGTACGACAAGCATGGCAGCAGAAACGAAGCGATTCGATGTCATATATAACCGGTATGGAAGTAATTGATGAAACATTGATGCACAAGGTTATATCTGCCAGAGAGATATATAGCCCAAAAGAATATACCGCCATTGATGTGGAAGAGGCTCTGCAAGTAGACCGTCTGTCATGGAAAAATTTTGGCGCACTACTATCACCGGCAGCAAAGCCGTATTTGGAGGCAATGGCTCAGCGGGCTAAGGCTGTAAAAGAAGCGTACTTCGGAAATGGCATACAGATTTTTACCCCGTTATATTTATCGAATTATTGTGAAAACTATTGTGTGTATTGCGGGTTTAATTGTCATAATACAATTAAGAGGGCAGCACTCAATCGTGATGAAATTGAACGAGAAATGCAGGCTATTGCCTCTACCGGCCTACAGGAGATTTTATTACTTACCGGTGAGAGCAGATCCATGTCGGATATTTCCTATATTAGTGAAGCATGCCAAATAGCCAGAAAGTATTTTCGGGTTGTTGGACTTGAAATATATCCGGTAAACAGTGAAGAGTATGCATTATTACATCAGTGCGGTGCTGATTATGTAACGGTATTCCAAGAAACGTATGACAGCCTAGTATATGAACAGTTACACCTTGCTGGTGCCAAACGCATATTCCCCTATCGTTTTCATGCACAGGAAAGAGCTTTGCGTGGAGGGATGCGTGGAGTAGGATTTGCAGCGTTGCTAGGATTAGCTGACTTTAGAAAAGACGCATATGCTACAGGGATTCATGCTAGAATGTTGCAACAAGCCTATCCGCATGCGGAAGTTGCTTTTTCATGTCCACGCTTACGGCCTATAAAAAATAATACATCAATAACTGCTACAGGTATTGGCGAAGCAGAGCTATTACAGATTGTGTGTGCATATCGTTTATTTATACCTTCCGCATCTATTACGGTATCAACACGGGAGTGTGCTCGTGTGCGGAATGCGATGGCAAGCATTGCAGCGAATAAATTGTCCGCCGGTGTAAGCACTGGAATAGGGACTCATAGTGAAAAGACAAATCATGATGGGGATGCACAATTTGAAATTGCCGATGGACGATCTGTTTCTGAAGTATGCGCAGATTTAGAAAAGCTAGGCTTGCAGCCGGTGCCGGTGGACTATATATATGTTTAAATTAACTGCATGTCAAGATGATTGTAGGACTACACTTCCATGGATAGTGATTACTGACAGACATTGTGCGGAACAACCGCTAGCGTTACAAATTGCTGATCTTTGTAAGGTGTATACACCACAAGCTATTATTGTTAGAGAGAAAGATGTAACCGGTCAAGTATATGAAAAAATATGGCAATCGATTTCTTCGGTGGCGAATAAGAAAAAAATTTCAGTACTCATGCACAATTACCCTGATCTAGCAATAAAAAATGATGCTGTTGGCGTACATATGCCGTTGATGTCCTGGTTGAGGTGGAGAAAGAATGCGCCAAGTGAAGCTCAACGATTATGTAGTAGACCAAAGAATCATAAGTTTGGTGGTGTCGGTGTTTCCGTTCATTCTGTAGAGGAAGCATTGATAGCCGAAGCTTCCGGTGCTAACTACATAATAGCAAGTCCCGTATTCCCTACTTCCTGTAAACCGGATGCACAGCCATTGGGTTTAGAAGGATTGGCGGCTATTTGTCATGCAGTTGGTTGTCCGGTATATGCCTTAGGAGGTTTGCGGCTGAATGACATACGTCAAGAAATGTTAGTACAGGCTGGAGTGACCGGTTATTGTGTGAGGTCGGCAGCTATGAACTTTTCAGTAAAACCTCAGTTAAAATGAAGAAAATTGCTATATGACTGAAGGCGGAACATCTAAGTTAACTGTTATAAAGGATAACTTTATTTTTTTCTTCTTAGTAGGTTAACATATTGAGGAATATGAGAAAGCCCGTGCAGTGCGCCGATGGAAATAAAAATATAGGCGGCGTATTGATGCCATAGTATAAGCTGAGCTTTTACGACGGATTTTGGGATTCCGAATACAGTAATAACCGATTTTGGAAAGAAAGCGGCGCCCAGTACAAACGCTAAAGAAAGAGCTAAGGATCCCCAGAATAGGAGGCGTATCGTATGTTTGACGCGTGCTTCCGGTACCCGTAGAAGACGGAACCAGTTATATTGTGTTAGTAGGTGAACGACGATAAGTGCAAGAAATATATAGGCTGTGGTTTTATGGAACGATTTGCCAATATCGATGCCCTGCCATAATAGTGGTAGACAGAGTGCACAAAGTCCGGCACTGATGTAACGAATGTAGTTTTTCATAAAGAACCTCACTTGAGATAATAATAGAAATCTATTTCTGCAATCAGTATAGCGCATGGATGATGAGCCAATAATGAATTATACTGGGAAGAGAGTGATATACGACATTATATCACACTCCAGTGATATATAGACTAAAAGGTGTGACCGGATAAAAAAGGAACCGACGAACAATGCGTTCGTCGGTTCCTTTTTTGTCTATATGCAAGTCATAGGTATGTTATCGATAGATGACGGATGTTATTTCGTCACTACTTTTAAGTCAACCGGGATTTTGGCATCTACTTTTTCGCCTTTCAATACCTTGCTGGCTGTATCGACAGCAATTTTACCCATCAATTCCGGTTGCTGTGCAATAGTAGCACCTAATGCGCCGTCCTGTACGGCTTTCTGGCCGTCCTCCGTGCCATCGAAGCCTACGATAAAGATTGTTTTACCCGCAGATTTGGCAGCCTGGATAGCGCCGAGAGCCATTTCGTCATTCTGTGCGAAGATTGCTTGAATGTCCGGATTAGCCTGTAACATATTAGATGCTACGTTAAGACCCTTCGTGCGGTCGAAGTCAGCACTCTGTTTGGTGAGTACAGTTAATTTCTGATCGGCTACTTTGTGGAAGCCTTCGCCGCGTTCACGTGTAGCGGATGCACCCGGAATACCTTCGAGTTCGGCAACCTTAGCTTTTTCGCCTAATTTTTTAACGATTAAATCAGCGGCCATTTCACCGCCTTTTACGTTATCGGAAGCGATGTGAGCCACTACGGTTCCCTTATCGGTGGAGCGGTCAAGAGTGATTACCGGAATGTTTTTCTTGTTAGCGGCTTCTACGGACGTAGAAATTGCAGCTGAGTCTACTGGGTTAACAATGAGAAGGGATACGCCGCCTTCTAAAAGGTCGGAAATGTCGTTGGCCTGTTTAGCCGGATCATTTTGCGCATCAACGATTTTTACCTTCATACCAAGTTTAGCAGCTTCGTCTTCTACCCCTTTTTTGATAGATACGAAGAACGGATTATTTAATGTAGAAATGGAAAGACCGATGGTGCCGCCTTTTTTTTCGGCATTACCACTGTTGCTATTGGAACCGCAACCGGCTACCATAACAACGATAGCAAGGGCTACCGCTAATAACGTGAATAATTTTTTCATTGTAACTATACCTCCTAGGCTTTTTTGCGATCGGCAAGAACTGCCAACAGAATAACAATACCTTTTACGACTTGCTGGTAAAAGCTGGATACGTCAAGAATATTCAGCCCGTTATTTAATGTACCGATAATAAGAGCACCGATGAGGGTACCTACGATGTGACCTTTCCCGCCGGCAAGGCTGGTGCCACCGAGAACTACGGCTGCAATGGCATCAAGCTCGTAACCCATACCGGCAGTCGGTTGGGCAGAGTTAAGGCGCGATGTGATGATAGCCCCGGCTAATGCGCTGAGAAAGCCCGTTAAAGCGTACGCAAAAATCTTGATGCGGTTGATATTAATGCCGGCAATGAAACTTACCTTTTCACTACCCCCAACAGCATAGGTACGGCGACCGAGAGATGTTTTTTGTAAAATAAACCATAAAATAAGGAAAGACACGAACATAGTAATAGCCGGTACCGGTAAGCCAAGTAAATTTCCTTGGCCAAAGGAGTGAAAGGCTTCGCTTTGCGTCAGTCCGCTAATAGGGTTACCATCGGTAAATACGAGGGTAGCGCCGCGATAGATAGTCATAGTAGCCAAGGTAGCGATAAATGGTGCTACTTTACCATAGGCAATGACAAGACCGTTGATACCACCGAGGATGATACCGATACCACCGGCTGCGAAGATAGCAGCGATCGGATCCATACCACCAACGATGAAATCGGCCATCAAAGCGCTGGCTAAAGCTAACATGGAACCAACCGACAAGTCGATGCCGCCGGTAAGAATAACAAAAGTCATGCCAAAAGCGATAATGGCGTTAATAGAAACCTGGCGTAATAGGTTTTTTAAATTAGAAAATTCCAAGAAGCTGGAATTTAAGGATGAAATAATAATAAATAAGAGGATAAGACCGATAAGTGGCCCCATTTTCTTAATAAAAGCAGTTACATTCGTATTCATTGATTATTGGCCTCCTGTTGCAAGTGTCATGATGGATTCGGCAGTAGCGTCAGCGCGATTCAAAATACCGGCTACGCCACCTTCGTGAATGACCATAACGCGGTCGCTCATGCCGAGAATTTCCGGGAGCTCGGAGGAGACCATGATAATGGATACCCCCTGATTGGTAAGCTCGTTCATGAGATCGTAAATATCTCTTTTGGCGCCGATGTCGATGCCGCGCGTCGGTTCATCCATGATAATGATGGATGGCGACAAGCCTATCCACTTGGCGATGACAACCTTTTGCTGATTGCCGCCGGACAAAGAAGAAACAGGCAAGTGTACCGATTGTGTCTTAACACCGAGACGATCGGATAAGTCTTGACTGAAGGAGAGCATTTTTTCGCGATGCATAATGTTGGACGGGCATAAGTGTCCCAAATTAGGCAAAGTTATGTTAGAGGCAATGGAGAAGTCTAAGATTAGGCCTTCGGCTTTGCGGTCTTCGGTGATAAAGGCAATACCGGCTTTGATTGCATCTTCCGGTTTTTTGAGATGTAATTCTTTGCCATGTAAAGTGATGGTGCCGCCATTATGTGCATCGACACCGAAGATGGCACGCATGATTTCCGTACGGCCGGCCCCCATCAAACCGGATACGCCAAGAATTTCCCCTTTGCGCAGGTTAAATGAAATGGGCTCAAAATGACCGATAGGAGAAAGATTCTCTACGGAAAGTACTGTATCACCGGGAATGGTGGTTCGCTCCGGGTAAAATTCATCTATGGAGCGACCGACCATGGCTTTTACTACTTCGTCAACGGAAATATCTCCGATGGGGCAAGTGATGATGGAGTGACCATCACGCATAACCGTAATATCGTCACATTCACTGAAAACTTCTTCCATGCGGTGAGAGATATAGACGATGGCCACACCGCGCTCCTTTAATTTTTTCATCATGGTAAAGAGCGTTTCGGTTTCTCGTTCCGTTAGAGCCGCCGTCGGTTCATCCATAATTACTACCTTGGCATCTAACATGAGAATTCGAAGAATTTCTGTCATTTGCTGTTGACCGACAGAGCATTCACCGGCTTCTTTTTGCAAAGGCAATTCAATATGCATGTCTTCACACATTTTGGTTGCTTCCTTGAGCATAGCCTCTTTGTCGATCATGCCGAAACGCGTTTTCTTCGGACGCATAAGATATAAATTTTCTAATAAGGTTAAATTCGGCCAAATGTTGAGTTCTTGATGAATAAAGGCAACGCCGTTGAGTTCGGCCTCGCGGGCACTGTGGAAAGTGGTTTCCCGGCCGTCGATAGCAATAGTGCCGGCGTCGGCTTTGTGAATACCTACCAGGATATTCATCAAGGTTGATTTACCGGCGCCGTTTTCTCCCATCAGGGCATGAACACGGCCGGCTTTCAGGCATATGTCAACGTCGCGCAGTACTTGGTTGGTACCGAAGGCTTTGGCAATGCCGGACATTGTGATTTCCATGTAAATAAAACTCCAATCCTATAACTTGTATCGTGTGTAGCGGAAGTATTTTTATGGTACGTGTGTTACCGTTCCGGTGCAAAAATACAATCTGCTTGCAAGATAATATTAGAATACGGTGTTGCTTCACCGGTGCGGATAATACATTTGCAATGACGAGTAGCCTCTTTAAATTCCTCATGGCTTGTTATGCGTCGATCAAAACGGTTCACCGGGAAAAGTTCGTCTACGATGGCATAGTTCACGGGATTTTCCGCTTCCATAGGTTCGCCGATATGAATTGCTTCGACACGCATGTGCTTAGCAACGAGGCGGAGCACGTCTGCGAAGGAGGGAACGCCGAAGGTGAGCGCGACATCAATTTTTTGCACTCCTTCCGGTACAGGTAATCCGCAATCTCCGATACAAATAGTATCGGTATGACCGAGGTCAGCCAAAACCTTGGCAATATGACTGTTTAAAATGCCACCTTTTTGCATATTAGTGAGCCTCCTTCATAAATGTTGCTACTTCATCTTCAAAAGGCATTCCTTCTTGAGCACCGAGCTTTTGAATAGATAAGGCGGCAGCTGCGTTACCGTAGCGTATCGCTTGCTCCATGGTTTCGCCGCGGACAATTGCGGCTGCAAAAGCCCCGTTAAAGGTATCGCCGGCACCGGTTGTATCCACCGGTGTAACGGTAAAGCCGGGGACAATCGCAAGTGTCCCCTTATTGTTGTAGCCTACACCGCGCTTGCCTAAGGTAATAAGTAATTGCGGCTTGACGGTTCGAAGAACCTCTTCCTGTGATACCCCGGGATACAACGCAGATAACTCGTGCTCATTAGGAGTCAAGTAGGTTACTTTGTCAAGCCAAGCCGAATTGAGTGAAGCTGCCGGAGCCGGATTGAGCAGCACCGGGATATTAGCGTCGGCACAACGGGTTATGGCATAGCCGATGGTAGCCAAGGGAATTTCATTTTGCAAAAGTACGAGGTCGGCTTTTGCAATGGCCGGCCAAGCATTGTCGACGACGGCTTCATCAACTGTGGCGTTAGCGCCGAGAATAACTATGATACTGTTATCTCCTTCGGCCAAGGTAATATGCGCAGTACCGGTAGGTACTGTGTCACGCCGCACTAAATAAGTCGTATCAATGCCGTACTGTTTTAAATTTTTTAGCATCATGTCTCCGTAAGTATCTTGGCCGATACAACCGACCATAGTGACATGGGCACCGAGTTTAGCTGCGGCTACCGCTTGATTGGCACCTTTACCGCCGGGGGAGGTGTTGAGACCTTCGCCGAGAATAGTTTCGCCTGCCTTCGGTCGCTTGTTTGCCAAGACAGTAAGATCGATGTTGCAGCTGCCGATAACGACGATGTTGTTCATCAGATGATACACTCCGTTCTTATAGTGATGACGGCGATTTGTTACTGGAACGTAGCGCCGCTTATAGATTTTTTGATACTTATTTAAATATAAAATTAAATATTTAAATAAAATTCTACAGTATAGTATATAACAAAATAACGTAGCTGAAAATACATAAGTTAGATAAATCCGTAATTTGTAAGTATCTTGGGTGTGAGGAGCATTTGTAAATGATAAAAGATAACTACATATTAGAGAAAATAGGAAGAGAAGAGGATTAGCGATTAGGTGTTGACGGCAATGAGAAAAGCTGTGTATAATAAGAAAAAACATAGTGATAATATCAACGAACAGGAAGAGTAACCGCGCAAGCTCGGCTACAGCGAGTCGGGGTAGGTGGAAGCCCGATGCAAGAAGGTGCGGCGAATGGACCTGGGAGATGTAGTCCGATCCGTAAGGCTAGGCACTACCGGTAGTCTCTTACCGTTATTTAAGGAGCGCGTATCGCCACAGATGAAGTGGCCGTACGTTGTGAGCCGGGCTGCATAAGCCAATCGGGGTGGCACCGCGGAGTAACCTTCGTCCCTATTTTGTAGGAACGGAAGGTTTTTTTTATACCTAAAATTAGGGTGATAGTGATAAGGAGGCACGTATATGGAACGTGGCAAAGATGTAGCAAAATTAGTATATACCCATGTGCAGGGTGGCCAATTTCGATGGGTAACCGTTAGCACGCTGATGTTGGCTTTGGGAACTATTTTACATTTAGTCAGCCCTAGTGTGGCGGGGGTTACACCGAATTGGACAACCGCTACGTATTGTGTGGCTATTCATTTAACGCGACCTACCTATCGCCAGTCCGTTGGCATTGGGTTGGTAGCTGCACTTATCAATGTGATGACATCAAAATCCGCATTTCCCTACGGTAATCTATTCAGTGAGCCGGCAGGAGCGTTGACTTGCGCGATACTTGTTAGTTTGCTGGGGCGTATGGGATCTTTTAAGTTGGGAAAGTTGGAGTTACTGCCGTTTATTACGGGATTCCTTAGCACGGTGGCATCGGGTGGCGTCTTTGTCACTATTCTTTACTGGGTATTAGGTTTACCGACAGCTGTATATGTAAATGCCATGTGGCCGATGGTTCTTATGGTAAGCTTGTGTAATGGTATTGTAACGCCTCTTCTTTATGTACCGGCAAAGCATCTTTTTGCGCGTCGCGGTTATGTAACGGATAAGATGGGAACTACAGATAGTCATGAGGGCTTGATCATCACACCGGCTCACGATGCAAAGATTTCTATTGAGCACTTTAATTACTACTATACTAAGGCAACGACACCGGCAATTAAAAACATAAACTTGCAGGTTAATGAAGGAGACTTTTTAGTAGTGACCGGCCCGGCAGGTTGTGGGAAGTCCACATTATGTATGGCCATGACCGGAGCGGTGCCGAAATTCTATGGGGGTCGGATGGAAGGCATGGTGTTTGTTAATGGGAAAGCTACGACTCAAGTAGAAATTCCGGATTTAGCTACAGAAATCGGTGTAGTTATGGCCGACTACGATACACAATTGGTAACGATGACGGTTGGTGAAGAAGTGGCGTTTGCTATGGAAAATCGCGGTTACTCGCCGGAACAGATTAAAGAGCGCAGTGCTGCTGTATTTAAACAAGTGGGCTTAGAAGGCATGGAAGAGAGAAAGATTACCAGCTTATCCGGAGGACAGCGGCAACGCTTGGCAATTGCATCGGTATTAGCTACGGATCCATCTATTCTTGTATTGGATGAACCAACCAGTTCGCTTGATCCGGAAGGGACCGCTGAGCTGTATAAATTGGTAGGTACGTTGAACAGAGAACATGGTATTACAGTAGTTGTTATTGATCACGATTTACATGCGGTGTTGCCATATGCTAACCGTTTGGTACTTATGGTGGATGGTGAAATCCGCAGTGATGCGGATGTGCCGACTACGTTACGTTATATGTATGAGCACGATATTTATGTAGATGCCTTGCCTTCCATCTTTGTTACGTATTTACGATTGGAAGCGGCAGGCTATACATTCCCGGCGCCGTGGCTCAGTGTAGCGGCGGCAAAGAAAGGATTGACTTCGGTCGTACATTGATGAGCGGGACCAGAGATACAGATAAAGGAGATATCTATGTTAGAAGTAAAACATCTGCGCTTCGGATACGTGCCGGGCAAGGATATTATGAAAGATGTAAGCTTTACTATCGGTAAGGGTGAATTTATTGCCGTCGGCGGTCGAAATGGTTGTGGTAAGACAACAGTGACGCGTCTTTTAATGGGATTGGAAACACCGGTAGAGGGAACCTTGTATTACAAAGGTGATGATATTACTAAATTATCTCCTTCGGAGCGGGGCCGTTTTATCGGCTATGTGTTCCAACAGCCGGATCGCCAAATGTTTAGACCTACCGTAGCCGAAGAAGTAGCGTTTGGACCAGAGCAGCTTGGTTATACAAAATCGGAAGTAAAGGAGATTACCGAGGATGCACTGGCGCGTACCGGTATCAGTCATTTGGCAAAGTCGTATCCACCATCGCTTAGACGCGGTGAAAAGCAGCGTGTAGCGATTGCGTCGGCGTTAGCTATGAAATCGCAAATCCTTATTTTGGATGAACCGACCAGCGGACAAGATGGTAAGGAAACAAGAGAGATGTTGATACTGCTAGAGGAATTGCGGTCCGCAGGACTTACTATTGTTCTCGTTACTCATGATATGGAAATCATTGCATCACATTGTACGCGAGCCATTATTATGGGTTACGGCACAAAGGCTTTTGACGGCACACCGGAAGAGTTATTCACCAAGAGAGATGACTTATATGAGCTTGGATTGACAAAGCCACCGTGTGTCGAATTGGCACAATCCGTACCGGGCATAGGCTATTGCAAGTCAATGAAGGAATTTGAAGAACGTATGATGGCGCGAAGGGAGGCCCTATAATGAAACAGCTTGTACCGTTTACAAAAATTATTACGACTATGGCGGTTTCTCTGTGGGCAATTATTTTACATACACCGAGTGAATTGGCGGTGCTGTTGATAGCGGAGCTTGTTTTGTTGGCTGTAACAGGCTTGTTGCATACACAATATAAGGTAGTTTTCACACTGGCTGTTTTCGCAATATTTCTAGCAGTTGTGCAATATATTGGCGGAGGTACATTAGAGTCGGCTTATGTAACAGGCTTGCGGATGTTGTGTATGACTATGGTATTCATTGTACTATTGGCGACTACACGGCTACAGGATTTAACGGCGGCATTAGTTACGCAATGTAAAATTCCTTACGAATACGCCTTTATGTTTACGGCAGCTTTGCGCTTCGTACCGGATTTTATTACGGAAAGTAAGGCGGTGCAAGAAGCACAGGCGTGTCGTGGAATGGCAATGAAGGGCAATATAGTTAAACGATTGCAATCCTATGGTTCGGTCATTCAACCGCTGCTTTTAAAATCCTTGGGACGATCGGAAACGATGGCTCTTTCTTTGGAGTTGCGCGGATTTGGCAATAAGAAGCATAGTTTTGTTGCTAAGGTCGGTATGCGCGGTAAGGATTACGCAGTGGTAATAGTGCTGGCTGTGATTACGGTAGCTATCATTGCTTACAGCCGCGGACTTATCGGCTGATGAAATGATAAGAGAAATCGTGGCATGGCTGTAGCAGTTTTATTCTACTGGATAAAGTCGGGTAATAAAATAATATAGAAAGCAAAGAAAACAAGGCGGCAACTCATGTAGGGGATACATGAGTTGCCGCCTTGTTTTCGTTTAGGATAAATTTGTATTTTATAAATAGTGAGCCTGTAAGGGGATTACATGACTCGCTATAACGGTAGTTAGCGCCAACGATTAATACCAACGGGTGATTGGTAATTCATTGTTGATACCTTTCGTGGCGAGAATTTGATGAAGGTCCATCATGCCATTGTAAAAGGCAGCGGCACAACCGGTGAGATATAAATCCCACATGCGGATGAATCGTTCATCAAACATGTTCTTAATGGTAGGCAACTGAGCACGGAAGTTCTTGTCCCATTCCAATAAGGTTTTATTATAGTGAATGCGCAGGTTTTCTACATCCTGTACATGAAAGTTATCTTCCGTCATATCTGCAATCATTTCTCGCAGACTCGGCAACATTCCGCCGGGGAAGATATATTTACTCATCCAGGCATCGCCCGGTTTTTCCTGCATGCCGCTGATAAAGTGGAGGAGGAAGAGACCGCCATCCTTAAGTACAGCATCCACGCAGTCATTAAAAAGCTGATAGTTTTCGCGTCCCACATGTTCAACCATGCCTACGCTAACGACGCGATCAAAGGTCATACCGGATTTCGGTAAATCGCGGTAATCCATCAATTTAACAGTTAACTGATTTTCTAGGCCGTTTTCTTTAATGCGGCGCTGGAATTCAGCATATTGTTCTTTGCTGAGCGTAATACCGGTGCCTTTGATACCGTATTTTTTAGCGGCTTCGATGAGGAGGAATCCCCAACCGCAACCGATATCAAGAAGGCTCATACCTTCCTTTAAATATAATTTTTCCAAAATACGATCTACCTTGTGTACCTGTGCTTCGTAAAGGCTGTCGCTTTCATTAGCAAAGTAAGCACAAGAATACTGCATTGTTTTATCTAACCATAATTTGTAGAAATCATTGCCGATATCATAATGGTGTTCGATTTCGCGGGCTTGATTACTTTTGCCCAAGGATACGTGAGCCAGTTTACTCATTACTGAACCGGATGTAGAAAAATTATCCATTTGTCCCAAAAAATGGTTTAAAGCTTCATATAAATCGCCTTCGATGTCGAGAATGCCGTCCATGTATGCTTCTCCCAAGGCAATCGAAGTGCTTTCCATCAGTTTACTGACAGGAATAGGTTCCTTCATATGTACGGTAAATGTCGGAGTCCCTTCGCCGATTACATATTCATTGTCTTTAAATACAACTTTGAACGGATTTGCATCAAAACGTTTCAAAAAAGAAATCATTGCTTTTTCTTCGAGCTTATTGCCCAATTCTTTTAGCATAATCGGAATGCCTCCTTCATTTAAAATTTTGTCTAGGTGCGTTATTATGATATGACTATGACGTGGATAAGTCAATAGTTATTAAAGTTCTATTATTTTATGGGGATATAAAAATTTTGGATGTATAGGTAGAGTTGAATCGGGAAGGACAGGTAGAAAGAACAAAGAGAACACGTGATATGCGATAAATGCTTTATCATAATGACGAAAGAATTACAATAGGTATGCATACCAATTTATTATGTACATTAGTAGTGTATGTGGCATCCCTGGGGGAAAGCATATATAATTAACATACAATTGAGTAAATAAAGGAGTACGGTATGAAACTGACTATGTATATGGGGCGAGCCGGAACAGGTAAAAGCTATGCTTGCTACGAACGAATTCGAGAAATCATAACTACTTGCCCCGGTGAACCTATTATCCTCTTGGTGCCGGATCCGGCTACGTATCGCACAGAACGTGAATTAGCGGCTTTCATGCCGGAAGGTGGTTTCACAACAGTACGTGTGGTAGGTTTCGGGCGGTTAGCTCATCAGGTTTTTCAATCATTGGGGAAAGCAAGAGAAGACAGCTTGTCCGATATTGGGCAAAAATTAGTGTTGCGACTGCTGTTAAAACGACATGCCGACAAACTTGAAGTATTGCGTCGGGCTGCATCGCAGCCACATTTTGCAGATGTATTGCAAGGATTACTGGCAGAATGCAAAGCGTTTCGCGTGACCGCAGAGGATTTGCGAAGCGGTGCCGATAAAGTAGATTCTATGGGACTTGCCGGAAAGCTGCGTGAATTGGCATATATCAAAGAACAGTATGAAACGATGACAGATAATCTATGGGGCAGCGATGAAGATAGCATGGAAGAGCTGATTCGCTGTATTGGTGATTCATCGTTACTACAACAGGCACATGTAATCGTAGATGGCTTTCATTGGTTTACTCCGCTGCAGAATATATTAATTCAGCGGATGTTTGCCTTGGCAAAGGAATCTATTTTAACAGTGACGTTGCCGGCCGAGACAGAGCCGGAACGATATGCTAGGCCGGGGCAATTATTTTATCGCCCTTATGAAGTATATACCACATATAAGGAACGATATGGCAAACAACTTTTAGTACGGCGCTTTACAAAACAGCACCGTTTTCAATCGCCGGTGCTAGAAGCATTGGAAAAAGGATATTTTGCCTATCCATCGCAGGGAAATCAATCCAAAGATACGGTAGCGGTAGTGCGTGCTTATAATCGTGAGCGCGAGGTAGATGCTATATGCCGACGAATTTCTTCCTTAGTAAGAGAAGAGGGGTATCGTTGGCGCGACATCACAATCATGTTGCGCGAATCAGAAACCTATGGTGATATATTAGAAAAAGGGCTGGCGCAGTATGGAATCCCCTTCTTTACAGATAGACGACATCCCATGCGAAGCCATCCTTTGGCGGAACTTTTAACAGGCTTATTGGAGATAGTGCAGAGTCGATTTAATCATGATGCGGTATTTCGATTATTAAAGACTGATTTCTTTCCCCTGTCGAGGGAAGAGGTAGATCTTTTGGAAAATTACTGCTTGGAATTTGGTATTCGCGAGCTTATGTGGTTAAAGCCGGAATGGACATATCGTCGTCGCGATACGGGCCCTGAAGGTAGCGATAGTTATGAACGAGAAACGCTGCGAGTATCTCGGATACAGAACATTCACAGTAGGATAGTACCATTGTGGCAACTGTTGTGGGATTTTGGCAGGCAGTCACATACAGGCTATGAATGGTGTGAGCATTTATATACGTGCTTGGAGTCCCTGCATGTACCGAGGACATTGTCGCAGTGGAGTCGCGAAGCAGTAGCCGAAGGACTTCAAGAAGAAGCAGATAGTCATGAGCAAATGTATAAGCGAGTGATTCGTTTTTTTGATGAAGTTATGCTATTGGCAAAAACGGAACTACTGGCACCTGATGAAATCGCAGTACTGTTAAGAGAGGGCTTGGATGAGGTGACATATTCGTTGGTACCACCGAGTCTTGATCACGTGGCTGTGACTACCGTGGAACGCGGGTATACTACGGAAAGTGCCATTGTATTTGTACCGGGCATTAACGAAGGTGTATTTCCGCAGCGCATGGGTGATGAAGGACTACTCAAGGATAAAGAGCGTACAGCGTTGCAGGCGGCAGGAATCACGCTGGCTGCAGGTGCCTTGGTTCGCGCCTTTAACGAGCAATTTCTTTTTTACATTGCTTGTAGCCGAGCACGACAGCGACTTTATATATCCTACGCCGGCTCCGGTGAGGATGGTAGTAGCTTGGAACCGTCATTGGTAATTAAACGATTGGCAAGCATGGGATATACATCACCGCCAATGGAAGCACCGCTGACGATGCCGGATGGTGACGAGACAGATTATATGTGGACCCCGCAGCAGAGCTTACGCCTTTTAGCGGGACGTGTTAGCGAGGCAGTAAAGGGGCAGTCGGTAAATCCATTATGGTGGAGTCTTTACGATTGGAGTTTAAAAGCAGGTTATTACGAGCCGCTTCGATTATCGACGCGCGGGGCGTTGGACACTAACGAGGTGCCTCTTATTGAACCGGCTGTGGTAGATGCATTACTGTTACGAGGAAATGCTTTGGACGGATCGGTTACTCGATTGGAAAGTTACCAACGGTGTCCGTTTGCTTTTTACGCGCAATATGCGTTGCAACTGGCACCGCGCAAGGTCAAGTCGTTTGGTGCACCGGAAATGGGAACGTTTCTGCATGAAAACTTGCGCCGTTTAGGTATGCTTCTCCTGTCACAGGAACGACAATGGCGTGACGTACAGCCGGAGGAATTACAAAAAATTTGTGCTGATGTAGTAGCGGATACGACGGCGGAGTTATTAGGCGATGCTTTTACGGATGCCTATGAAGAAGCCCTGCAGCAGCGCCTCGAGGCGACATTGCAACGAACGGTATATCGTCTCAGTGACTGGTCAAAGCGAAGTGTGTTCGATACGGTGCATGTAGAACAGGGCTTCGGCAATGGCCCCGACAGTTGGCCGGCAGTACCGATTGCTTTAGGCGGAAATCACTATATTCGCTTGCGAGGACAACTGGACCGTGTAGATGAATATCGCATAGGTGATACATTATTTGGCTTGGTTATTGATTATAAATCAGGTGGGGCTGCGGTATCCGCATCTGATATTTACTATGGATTAAAGCTACAATTGGTTACGTATTTACTGGCGTTGGAACGAGCACAGCATTCAATGACCATGCTGCCGGCAGCGCTGGTGTATACATATGTAAAGAATCCGCAAATCAGTGATACGGCTCCGTTGGCAGTGGCTGAGGCAGAAAAGAAATCGATGACGGATACGTCGCTTCGAAATAGCGGATATTTTGCGCATGATCACGATATTTTATTAAAAATGGATGATAGCTTGGCAGGGCGGCCCGATACATCACCGTATGTACCGGTACGTCTAAAAAAATCCGGAGATATTTACAGCAGTGATTTGCGGAAAGTAAAGACAGTGGGCGAATTTAAAACGTTGACCGATTATGCTTGTCGCGTGATGGCAAAAGCAGGACAACATATTTTGGAAGGTCATTTTCCGTTGAGCCCGTATAATTTGGACGGACGTATTCCCTGCAGTTTTTGTCAATATCGCGTAGTGTGTCGATTTGAAAATACGCGTAATCGCTATCGCTATATTCACGGCCTCAGTGAAGAAGAAGGCATGCGTCGTATGGCAGAAGGAGGAACGGTATATGAAGTGGACCCACGATCAACAGAAGGCGATTGAGGCGCCAAAGCCGGGACCGTTGTCATCACAGACATTATTGGTGGCTGCCGCTGCAGGATCGGGTAAAACGGCAGTGCTTGTAGAACGAATCATTTCACGTTTGCGCGATAAAACGCGACCACTCAGTATTAGTGAACTATTGGTAGTGACCTTTACAAAAGCGGCTGCGGCGGAAATGAGTGCCCGCATCGGAGCTAAGCTGTCCGAAGTATATGGGGAAACGGGTGACACATATTTAGAAGAGCAGCTGCATGTATTGCCATCCGCACATATTTCGACATTACATTCATTTTGCCAATGGGTTATAAAAAGCTATTTCTATCGTTTGGATATCGATCCGGCATTTCGTATTGGTAATGAAGGCGAGCTGCAGCTCATGCGTTCGGAAGTGTTGGATGACGTATTGTTACAGGCGTATACGAATAATGACTATCATATCTTCGAAGTGGCGGATATGCTCAGCGATAATCGTTCGGATGAACGGCTGAAGCATCAACTGTTGCGCATTTATGATTTTGCCTTAGCTCAAAGTGATCCTCAGGCTTGGCTTGATAAGGCATACCAACGGTATGAAAGTGCTATGGATACATCGTTGCTCGAAACGATATGGGGACAGGCATTTTGGCAGGAACAGCAGGATATAATTGCTCGGATAGAATCTGATTATGAGACGATGGTAGCGTTGATTAATCGTCCGGACGGTCCCGCACCTTGGCAAAGTTTGGTTGATGAGGTGGCTGGCATTCGAGAAGCATTACGGGAATCCGAGAATTGGGATGCTATGCATGCGGCAGTTGCGTTAGCAGAGAAACACCGCTTTGGGGCCTATCGAAAGACCGGATTTAAAAAAGATTTGGACTCAGGTGTTGTAGACGCGGGAATCGTTTCACAGGTGGAAGCACTGGGAAAACAGAATAAAGAACGTTTGCAGGCTATGGCTCAGGGACCTTTCGCTGTAGACGAAGCCACCTTTAAAGAGCAACTGCGCGGTCAGCTCCCTTACGCACAAGGTATTATCGGCTTAGTGCAGGCGTTTGATACAGCGTTTAAAGCAGCTAAACGCCGAGCAGGCTTGTTGGATTTTTCCGACTTGGAGCATTTATGTCTGGCGTTACTGCGTGACAAGGATGAAGACGGTAATTGGCATCCTTCTTCGGTAGCATTGGAATTGCAGGAACAATTCAAGGAAGTTATGGTTGATGAATACCAAGATACCAATGGTGTGCAAGAAGCCATCGTCAATTTAGTATCGCGCCGCGACAATCGATTTTATGTAGGTGATGTGAAGCAATCTATTTATCGATTTCGTATGGCGGATCCTACCTTGTTTATGGAAAAATATCATCGCTTCGGTCGCGATGAGGCAGATGTGGAACGTCGTATTGATTTGGCACAGAATTTCAGATCCCATGAAAATATCCTTAGCTTTACTAATTTTCTGTTCCGCCAAATTATGACGGAAGAAGGGGCAGAGCTCTCCTATGGTGATGAAGAAGCTCTTTATCCGGGACGAGTAACAGAAGATATGCCGGAGGATTGGGTTGGCGGTCCCGTAGAATTACATCTTATCGAGGTGGATGATACGACACAACAAGGAGCATCTGAGAAGGGGGCTTCTTCTAATGCGACAGCTATGGCTTCCGATGGCGGAGATGATGCGGATGAACTGGAAAATGACGAGAAGGAAATTGCGTTTATTATAGAAAAATTGCAGGCCTTGAAGGCAGCCGGTGTAAAAATACAGGAAAAGGACGGTAGTTTCCGTCTCATGTGTTGGCGAGATGTTGTTATCTTACTGCGATCGGTAGCCGGTAAAGCCAATCGTATGGTGGAAGCTATGCGCATAGCGGGTATTCCGGCTTATGCGGAGGAGAACAGCGGTTATTTCAGTTCCTTGGAGGTACAATTACTGATAGCCTTACTACAGGTTATCGATAACCCGGAACAGGATTTACCGATGGCAGCTGTGTTAGGTTCGTTTATTGTCGGCCTTGATGCTAACGCATTGGGACGATTGCGAATGCAAGGCGATGGATCATTGTGGTCATTGTTGCCAACGTTTGCCGGCAAGGAAGATAATCCGGCGGTGATGGCATTTATCGAACGATTTACAAGATGGCGTACATTGTCGCGGCGACGCAGCGTCAGCGAATTATTGTGGCATATTTTTGAAGATATTAATTACGTTGAGTATGTCAGTGCTATGCCGAACGGATTGGTACGTAGGGCGAATGTATTGGCACTGTATGATCGAGCCAAGCAATATGAAGCCGGCAGTTTTCGTGGACTTTTTCGTTTTTTACGTTTCATCGAAAGCTTGCAGGCGGCCGGAGAGGATCTCAGTGTAGCTCGGACGGTAAGCGAAGCTGATGATGTAGTGCGCATTATGAGTATTCACAAGAGTAAAGGATTGGAATTTCCTATCGTATTCCTCAGCTCGGTACAAAAGAAATTTAATATGCGTGATTTGATGGAACCTATTTTATTGCATAAAGATGGTGGTTTGGGATTAAAAGGATATTACCCGGACTATCGTGTTATGTATGGGTCACTGCCGTGGTTGTATAATCGTCGTTTATTGGCAAAGGCGGCTAAAGCGGAAGAAGAACGTATTTTGTATGTGGCCTTAACACGGGCGCGGGATAAATTATTTATTACGGGGTATGTAAAGAATTTTGCAGCCCGATGTGCGCGCATAGCTGCGCCGGCGCTCGTTCTGGATGAACAACAACTTCCGGCGGATTTGATTTTAGGCGGTAACTCGTATCTGGATTGGTTGCTTCTCGGACTAGGCCGTCACCTGGAAGGAAATTCCATTCGTCTTAATAGCGGGGTTGAGGATATACGAATGCCGAATCTGAAGGATAAAAGCTGTCGTTTTACAGTGGCCGTACATGACGGCAGTGCCTATACTAAGCTGCGTGGTACCGGTACTGATGCGGAAATGTTGTTGCATAAGGTATACGCAATGGAGCCGTTAGGTGCAGAACCGTTGCCGGAGGCCATTGCTCATCGATTTGCGTTTTCTTATGCTTACCCGGGAGCGGTGATTACGCCGGCTAAGATTTCGGTGAGTGAAATTAAACGACGATTTGCCGAAGCCGAAGCATTAGCGGCTACTTCGGGCAGTATTATCGATGATGATTTAGATAGTACATTGCAAGCAACAAGTGGTGAAACGGGTATTACTGCCGAGGAACAGGCGTTGCCTAATCATGAACCGGCAGATGGAGTGTTGATGAATGAAGTGTCAGTGAATGAAGTGTCAGTGAATGAAGGGACTATCATTGATGAAGCGTTTGCAATGAAACCCGTTGCTTTAAGTGAAGAAGCGGTGACGGCCTCGGGCGCTCGGTGGGGGACCCTGATGCATGAGGCGATGCAGTGGCTGCCGTTACAACCATATACTAAGGAAAGCCTGAAAAAGGCTTTGGATAATCTGGTACTAGCCGGATATATGACTATGGATGAACGTCAGGTACTCAATGAAACGTATTTGCGGCAATTTTATGAAAGTGCACTGGGGCAGCGGATGTTAACATCCCCCAGGGTAGAACGAGAGTGGCCCTTTAGTCGGCTGGTATCGGCAAGTGATGTGTATCCGCAGGTAGAACAGGATGAACAGCTATTTTTGCAAGGGATTATAGATACTGCTTTTGAAGAAGACGGAGCATGGGTATTGGTTGATTATAAAACAGATAAGGTACGTAATGCCGATGAACTTCGTCAACGCTATAGGTTGCAACTGCGAATATACAAGGAGGCACTGGAACAGCTGACAGGTATGCCTGTGAAGGAAACTTACATCTACTCGTTCCGTCTGCGTGAAGCAGTACGACTTGATGTATAAGTAATGATGGATATAATCTAGGCAATGATTGTTTATATATGATAAAAGCCGGAAGGCACACATCATATTGTGATGTGTGCCTTCCGGCTATATTTATGGAGCGGGCAAAGGGAATCGAACCCTCCTCTCAAGCTTGGGAAGCTTGCATTCTACCGATGAACTATGCCCGCAGAATACTGTTTAAGTGTATCAAGTTTTTCTGTACTTGTAAATAGGAAATTCGCAAGACGACTGCATAGTTGCTTTGCAGGTGTGACCTTTGCCATAGGTCTTACTGCAGTAAGGTGATATAATACACATGGTTCTTATTCCCAGTGAGGAAGTAGGAGGTAAAGAGAGAGGAGACCATGGTATGGCAATGATAGATGCAATTATGAAAGCAAATGAAGCGTATGTGCCTTCGAAAGGAATGAAATATGCTAAGGAGGATCCTGCTGTGGCCAAGTTGCCTGCGAAGCATTTGGCAATCGTAACATGCATGGATACACGGTTAGTCAATATGATGGAGAATGCTATGGGGCTACAGCGCGGCGATGCGAATGTAATCAAAGTAGCCGGCAATGTCATTGAACCCTTTGGAGATGTAATGCGTAGCATATTGGTTAGCGTATATGAACTGGGTGCCAACGAAGTCATTGTTGTTGGCCATGATGGGTGTGGTATGGAGAAGACGACTGCCGCAAGCTTAGCTGATAAAATGAAACAGCGCGGTATTGATGCGGAGGCTATTGCTGATGTGTATGCTACTTTGGAACGATGGGCGGATAGCTTTACCTGCGCGCATTTAAATGTAGAAAAAGCAGTGCAGGTATTACGTGCGCATCCGTTGTTACCCAAAGATGTTAGTATCAGCGGATGTATTATGAATCCAGCTACGGGTGAATTGACAAAAGTTGATACTATCTAGCTTCTACTTCATGGCTCTGTAGTTGTATCAAGAAAAGTGAGAATGATACAATAAAAGTTAAGTACACAGCAGCGAAGGAGGCATATCATGAAGATACGCGTACAACAAATCGGAGCGACCGCATTTATATTGTCGATAGTTATTTTAGGAAACCCGGCACATACGACAGCACAGGATATGACAGCATCGACGAAAGAGCCGGCAGCAACGATGCAATCCGTAACATCGTCAACAGAAAATTCGGTAGCGGCGGTGGGGACAAATCATAGTTTAATTGCCGTTTTAGAAGAAGCATTAAAGCATAAACCGAAAGATCGAGGATTGCGTAATCAACTGGCGCAGATGTATTTAGCCGAAGGGCAGTATGATAAGGCATTAACATTATTTGGAAAGAGTATGAAGCATGGATCGTTGATTCCCGAAAGTTATAATAATCGGGCTATGCTGTATTACAAGATGAAACGTTATGCGGAAGCAAAGGATGACCTGGCACATGCGTTGCAATTAGAGGCGAAGGATCATTTTCCCGATAGCACCGTTAATATGACAGAAGGACTGATGGGAAATATTTTGGCTGAAGAAGGTGACTATAGCGGGGCTTTGCCGTATTTTGAAAGTATATATAAGCGTACGCCGTCCAATGTAATAAATGTCTTTAATTACGCACAGGCCTTAGAGATGACCGGAAAGCGTGAAGCTGCTAAGGCTATATATATGAAGCTGGTCGGGCAAGAGCGAAGCTTAGGCAGTAGCTTGATGACAAAAGTACAAACGCGGATAGACGGTGATTGGGATACATTTACCGAGTGGTTATAATGTATAAAATCAAAATAAGGTGTTGACAAGATACCAGAAAATTGTATATACTATCCAAGTAGTTCATATGAAGTAGTGATACGGATGAGCTATTTGTTTGGAGAGGTGTCCGAGCGGCTTAAGGAGCATGATTGGAAATCATGTGTGCGGTTATACCGTACCGAGGGTTCAAATCCCTCTCTCTCCGCCAGTTAATGAACAGCATCTGCGTTGGCAGGTGCTGTTTTTTATTTTGTACTCCCGCATATTTTTTGTATCCTTGTTCTCTACATGATCCCTGAATTTGTAGCGGAATGATTGTTGAAATCTATGTAGGTCTTTAGAAGCTATCATTGGTTAGTAGTATAGGCATGAATAGTGTAATAATAGAGTTATAGGACCAACACGTTTTGTCCTATAACCCTAATAATAAATAGAAATGATACTCTCTTTAGATGTCGGGATACGGTAGACGAATAAAAGGCCGTACGATTTGTGAAATTCACAAATCGTACGGCCTTTTGGCATGTTAGCAGAAGTAAAAGGATTATGTAATGTACGAAATAGTAGCAGTAGTGTTACGCTCTATATTTTTTGCGATAGCCATGAGGCGTATCCGCCATAGCTTCTTTAAAAATTTTGCTGAAGTAACTAGGGCGACTGAATCCTAAGGCTTTCGCAATTGATTCAATAGGGCTATCCGACTCGCGCAATAAAATTTTAGCTTGATCTAACTTACGTTGATTTACATATTGGACGAGAGTTAGTCCCATCTCTTTTTTGAACAGCTTTGAAAAATAGGTTTCGCTTAGGTATACATAAGCGGAAATATCACGAAGCGACGGATTTTGGTATAAATGCTTATCAATATAGGCAAGGGCTCGTTTGATTTCCGGACGCAATGCTATTTCCTTAGGTGCGGTGTATTGCGTTAAATAGTCCGGTAAATGGCCGAATCCCATCGCTACTTCCGGGAAATAGTGCATTGCCATCAGCTCGAGTACATGTACGGCACTTTCCATTTCTTCACGACGAAAGGAAGGAAGCTTTCGGTAATAGCTTTTAAGTTCACTGGAGCTGTGCCAATCGGTAGCCGGAGCAATTTGTGGTAAGGATGGATCCATCACAATGGTTTGCCCTGCTAAAATATAGCCCTTAAGCTGTCCGCCGGCAATGATTGGAATAGAAAAATCGCTTAACCCTGCATGACAACGATACGGCTTGAATTGACCGCAACGGGAAGATTCAAGTCCGCCGTAGGCATCGCAATAAGCGCATAGTTTAGCCGTGTGAGGCCGACTGCGCATATAGTTACAGAAATTAGTGAAGCTATATTTGGTGGAGAGGACCTTTCCTCGAATATCTACATACACGGAGGCCATATCGGTAATGGTCGTAAAATCACGCATAATCTGATTGATGATAGCAGTTTCGGATTGTACACTGCAATGCATGCTCAACACCTCTCTTCCTAATGAAGTAAGAAGATTAAATTGTGATAATTTATATAACTCAAGATATTGATAAGAGATAGAGAGTATAACTATCTTTCATACCTTTTCTATAGAAGTATTATAACAAAAATTTGTTAATCATAAAACAAGATAAGAAAAATTCGTAAAAAAGTGTTAAAAAATAATATCCTGTTATTTTTTAAAATATAAATATAAAGCCTTTCGGCAATGGTATGAACTATGGAAATGGAATGGAGATGACGTGTATGGCGCAAGAAGCATTGGGTATGGTGGAAACGAAGGGCCTTGTTGGGGCTATTGAAGCAGCAGATGCTATGGTTAAAGCAGCTAACGTGGCTCTTATCGGCACCGAAAAAATAGGTTCCGGCTTGGTAACCGTCATGGTGCGCGGCGATGTTGGTGCTGTTAAAGCATCGGTAGATGCCGGTGCGGCTGCTGCCGAACGTGTAGGTGAAGTAGTATCGACACATGTAATTCCAAGGCCGCATCGTGAAGTAGAAGGCATGTTGTTCCCAAGCGACGTTGAAAAAGGTGATGAATGATGAGCGACACCCAAAAAATGGTAGATGAAATTCTAAAACGCGTGTTAAGTAAAGCAGATGGGTTAGCTAAGGACAGTGTTCCGGCTCCCGTTGCTGAGAGTAAAGGAGAAGAACAGATTATGGCAAAGACATGCAGCTTAACAGAATTTATCGGTACGGCTAAGGTGGGCGATACCATTGGTCTTGTTATTGCTAACGTGGATCAACAAGTATTAGATGCTATGAAATTGACAAAAAAATATCGCTCTATCGGTGTTGTCGGTGCCCGTACCGGCGCAGGGCCGCATATTATGGCCGCTGATGAAGCCGTTAAGGCAACAAATACGGAAATTGTAAGCATTGAACTTGCCCGTGACACTAAAGGCGGTGCCGGTCATGGTTCCTTGATCGTATTCGGTGGAGACGATGTATCCGATGTTAAACGCGCCGTAGAAGTAACACTGAAAGAAGTGGAACGCACTTTCGGAGATGTATATGGCAATGAAGCGGGACACATTGAATTGCAATATACGGCACGTGCCAGTCATGCATTAAAAACAGCATTCGGTGCGCCGGAAGGTAAGGCTTTCGGGCTTATCGTTGGTGCTCCGGCGGCTATTGGCGTTGTTATGGCTGATGCGGCAGTTAAAGCAGCTAATGTCGATGTGGTTGGTTATTCGTCACCGGCTCATGGCACGAGTTTCTCCAACGAAGTTATTTTGCAAATCACCGGTGATTCCGGTGCTGTGCGTCAAGCTGTTATCACAGCTCGTGAAATAGGCAAGGAATTACTGGGTACATTGGGTAGCGAGCCAAAAAATGATGTACCTTCATATATTTAGAGTCATGGGGAAAGGAAGTATAAGAGTATGAAATCAAAGCGCTTTGAAGTACTAAGTCAGCGTCCGGTTAACCAAGACGGCTATGTAAAGGAATGGGTAGAAGAAGGCTTTATAGCCATGGAATCCCCTAATGACCCCAAGCCAAGTATCAAGATTGAAAACGGCACTATCGTAGAACTTGACGGTAAGCGTCGAGAAGATTTTGATCTGATTGATACATTTATTGCTAACTATGCTATCAATTTGGAACGCGCCGAAGAAGTTATGAATATGGATTCGCGCAAAATTGCCAATATGATTTTGACACCGTCCGTACCGCGCAGTGAAATAGCGGGTTTAGCCAAGTCGATGACTCCGGCTAAAATGCTGGAAGTAGTTAGCCAGATGAATGTAGTTGAAATGATGCAATGTATGCAGAAGATGCGCGCGCGTCGTACTATGGCCAACCAAGCCCATGTAACGAATGTCAATGATAATCCGGTACAGATTGCGGCAGATGCAGCAGAAGGTGCGTTGCGTGGCTTTGCGGAAGAAGAAACAACGGTAGCTGTAGCACGTTATGCACCTCTTAATGCCATCGGTATTCTCGTAGGTTCGCAGACAGGACGCCCCGGTGTATTGACGCAGTGTTCCTTGGAAGAAGCCACTGAACTGGAATTGGGAATGCGTGGATTTACGGCGTATGCAGAAACCATTTCCGTATATGGCACAGAAGATGTATTTACCGATGGCGATGATACACCGTGGTCGAAGGCATTCTTGGCATCGGCATATGCATCACGCGGTTTGAAAATGCGTTTTACCTCCGGAACGGGATCGGAAGTTCAGATGGGACAGGCGGAAGGCAAGTCCATGCTGTACCTTGAAATTCGTTGCTTATTCCTTACCAAAGGTGCCGGGGTGCAAGGTATACAGAACGGTTCGGTAAGTTGTATCGGTATTCCAGCTGCGGTTCCATCCGGTATTCGCGCTGTGTTAGCGGAAAACTTGGTAGCGGCTATGCTTGATTTGGAATGTGCTTCCAGTAATGACCAGACCTTTAGCCATTCTGATTTACGTCGTACGGCACGTACGCTTATGCAATTTGCGCCGGGTACGGATTTTATTTGTTCCGGTTACAGTTCGACGCCTAACTACGACAACATGTTTGCCGGCAGTAACTGGGATGCGGAAGACTATGATGATTGGACAATTATTCAGCGTGACCTCAAAGTAAACGGCGGCCTCAAGCCGGTACGTGAAGAAGATGTCGTAGCTGTTCGCAATAAAGCGGCGCGTGCTTTGCAAGGCTTATTTGTAGAATTAGGTTTACCGGCCATTACCGATGAAGAAGTAGAAGCAGCTACATATGCACACGGTTCTAAGGATATGCCGGAACGTGATAAGGTAGCGGACATCAAGGGTGCCGCAGATTTAATGGCTCGTGGCGTAACGGGGATTGATTTCGTTAAGGGCTTGGCTAAACAAGGATTTAATGATGTAGCACAAAGTGTACTTAATCTGTTGAAACAAAAAGTAGCCGGTGACTATTTGCAAACATCCGCTATTTTTGATGATAAGTTTAATGTAATTTCTGCAATCAATGACTCCAATGATTATGCCGGTGTAGGTACGGGCTATCGTTTGGAAGGCAAGGATTGGGACGTTATCAAAGATATTCCGAATGCAATCGACCCGCGTGATATTTAAGGAGGAATCGACATGGCTGAAGTAAATGAACAAGTATTACGCGCACTTATCATGGAAGTGCTCAGTGAAATGGGAAATGCCAGCAAGCCGGTTACCTTCACCGGTTCGGCAACGGCGGCAAAACCAAAGGAAGATGATAGCGATGATTCGTGGATCGTAACGGAAGGACCGGCACAGGCGCATACATCGCCGGATGAAGTAGTTATAGCCGTAGGTCCTGCCTTTGCTCGCAGTCAGCGTACTACTATCGTCGGTGTACCGCATAAAGAAGTTATTCGTCAGTTGGTAGCAGGGATTGAAGAAGAAGGATTAAAGGCACGTGTTGTTCGTGTATATCGTTCATCGGATGTAGCGTTCATGGCAGTGGAAGGGGATAAACTATCCGGCTCCGGAATTTGCATCGGCATCCAGTCAAAAGGAACCACGGTTATTCACCAGCGCGATTTGCAGCCATTATCTAATTTGGAATTGTTCCCGCAGGCACCGCTTTTGACGGAAGAAGTATACCGCGCTATCGGTAAAAATGCAGCAAAGTATGCGAAGGGGGAATCTCCTAATCCAGTAGCTACCTTGAATGATCAGATGGCAAGACCTAAGTATCAGGCATTGTCGGCGTTGTTACATATTAAAGAAACAAAACGTGTGGTAAAGGGCAAACCGGCAGATGAATGCCGTATCACGTTATAAGGAGGAATCAGCATGAGTACTGAAATGGAAGCGATGATTCGCAAAATTTTAGAAGATATGCAGCAAGGCGGTGCAACAGTGACGGCAACCGCACCGGCACAGGCCGGCAGTACCGATACACAGGCGACGGTAGCGGATTATCCTATAGCGCAAAAGCATCCGGATTGGATTAAGGTACGCGGCAGCGGTCTTGATTTCGTTACGCTTGATAATGTAATGAGCGGTGCAGTTACGATGGAAGACTTACGTATCAGTCCGGCTATTTTGAAAGCCCAAGGACAGATTGCCAAGGATGGCGGCCGTGAGCAGATTGAATATAATTTTTCGCGGGCTGCAGAAATGACGAAGGTCAGCGATAAGCGCTTATTGGAAATGTATAATGCCCTTCGACCGTATCGTTCCTCCAAGCAGGAATTGTTAGCAATGGCTGATGAATTAGAACGAGAATACGGTGCGCATATTTGTGCTAATTTCGTTAGAGAAGCGGCAGAAAATTATGAACGTCGTAAGAAATTAAAGGGCGATAACTAAGTTAGGAGTCTTATTATGAAGCGAATCGTCGGGATTGATATAGGTAACTCTACAACAGAATCGGCTATGGCATGTATCCGCGATGATGGGACTGTACAATTTTTAGGCTCGGCGATAGCGGATACTACAGGAATTAAAGGAACTAAGGATAATATACAGGGACTAATGGAGTCGTTGCGACGTTTGGTCCAACGTGCCGGTGTTACCATGCAGGATATTGACTTAATTCGTATCAATGAAGCGACACCGGTTATCGGCGATGTGGCCATGGAAACCATTACGGAAACGATTATTACCGAATCGACGATGATTGGGCATAATCCTAAAACACCGGGGGGACTCGGCATTGGTGTAGGTGAAACGGCACATATTTTGCAGTTATTGGATAAACCAATAGAGGCTCCTTATATTGTTATTGTACCGAAGGAAATAGATTTTCAGCTGGTCGCAGAGCTCATTAATGCTTATGTGCATAAAGGCTATCGGATTACGGGAGCTATTTTACAAGCCGATGACGGCGTACTGGTAGCTAATCGCTTGCAGCAAATTATTCCTATCATTGATGAGGTATCCTATATCGACAAGGTGCCTCTGGGAATGTTGGCAGCTGTAGAAGTAGTAGAGCCAGGCAAGGTTATATCACAACTATCCAATCCATACGGTATTGCTACGGTGTTTGGACTTTCGGCGGAGGAAACAAAAAATATAGTTCCTATTGCGAGAGCGCTTATTGGCAATCGATCGGCAGTGGTTATCAAAACACCGGCCGGCGATGTGAAAGAGCGCGTTATCCCGGCGGGCTCTGTGGTTGTTAGCGGTGATGGGCGAACCGTGTCGGTGGATATTTCATCCGGCGCAGAAGCCATCATGGCGGTGCTGGGACAGATACAGCATATTGATAATGTGTGCGGCGAAGCCGGTACAAACGTAGGCGGTATGTTGGAAAAAGTGCGCCAAACTATGGCTGAGTTGACTAATAAATCTCCGAACGATGTGTACATTCAAGATTTATTGGCAGTAGATACGTCGGTACCTATCAATGTAAAAGGCGGCTTAGCCGGTGAATTCTCTATGGAGCAAGCTGTAGGTATTGCATCCATGGTTAAGTCGGATCATTTGCAAATGGAAATTATTGCTAAAGAGGTAGAAAGAGAATTAGGAATTCCTGTAGAAATCGGCGGGCAAGAAGCGGAGTCGGCTATTCTCGGTGCGTTGACAACCCCGGGGACGGAAACACCTATGGCCATACTGGACTTAGGTGCCGGCTCTACGGATGCATCTATTATGAATAAGGAAGGCGCGATTAAGGCCATTCACTTGGCCGGTGCCGGTAACATGGTAACAATGCTTATTAATTCGGAGCTGGGACTGGAAGATATCCATTTGGCCGAAGATATAAAAAAATATCCGTTGGCAAAGGTAATCAGCGTGTACCATATCCGTCACGAGGATGGTAGCGTGCAATTCTTCAACGATCCTTTGCCGGCATCGTTATTTGCTAAGGTCGTCATCGTTACTCCTGATGGGCTGGTCCCTATTGAAGGCGATGTATCCATGGAAAAAATACGTATAGTCCGTCAGACAGCTAAAGAACGGGTTTTTGTTACAAACTCATTGCGTGCATTAAAGGCAGTGAGTCCTACACAAAATGTACGGGATATTCCCTTTGTAGTTATTGTGGGCGGATCGGCATTGGATTTTGAAATTCCGCAACTTGTAACAGATGCTTTGTCACACTATAACTTGGTAGCCGGTCGAGGAAATATCAGAAGTACGGAAGGTGCTCGCAACGCAGTAGCTACCGGATTGATTTTATCCTATGCCAAGGAGCGGAGGAATCGTTCATGGATGTAGTAATGACGACGAAACCAACTATTTTGATATACCGCACGGCAGATACCGATATGACCTACTTACAGGATTTGTTATTCGGCATGGAAGAAGAGGGAATTCCCTTTACGGTTGAAGAAGTAAGTGGTAACGATGCCGGTGTGCTGGCCGACAGGGCTTCGCATGAATCTGCATTGGCTGTAGGTGTTGGTTGTACGACAAAGGCAGTAGTGCTCAGTTATAAAAATTTGCCACCACAGCAATTTATCTATCGCTTGCAGCCGTATAAAGGACAAAGAAAAAGCCTGCGTATATTGGGGAGTAACGCTGCTCGTTTGGCGAAAGGAAATCCGTTTAAAAGTGATGACAGACTGGAGGTGGCATTTTGAAAGAAGCATTAGGCATGGTTGAGGTACGCGGTTTAGCATTGGCTATAACCGTAGCCGATGGCATGGCGAAAGCGGCTAATGTGACACTGGCCGGTATTGAAAAAGCACGTGGTCAAGGATGGATGACGATATTCGTTACCGGTGATGTAGGCGCCGTTAATTCGGCAGTCTCTACCGGCGCTACCTTGGCAGGCGCCGGATTGATTAGCCAAAAAGTGATTCCGCGACCGGCGGAAGGCGTTCAATCCTTGTTGATTACGACGACGCCGGATAGATATACTGCTGCATCGGTAGCCGTATCTAAACATAAAAGCACTGAAAGTGTAACTGTGGATACAATGACTGTTGCGGCAAATCTGAAGGAGAGTGAAGCTACCGATACATCGGAAGGCATGATGGTAGAACATGTATCGCCTACCGTTGATGATACATCTTTAATGCATCACGGATCCGGTGAAGAAAAGGCAGGGCAGACTGCCGAAGAAGCAACTCCGAAGACGACAAAAAAACGCCGGGCACCGCGCAAGCGTACAAATACAACAAGTAAGAAGTAAGTAGATTGAGGAGGATTATTATGAATAACGCATTAGGCATGGTTGAAACGAAAGGTTTGGTCGGAGCTATCGAAGCAGCCGATGCAATGGTAAAGGCAGCAAATGTTACATTGACAGGTTATGAAAAAATTGGTTCCGGTTTGGTAACCGTTATGGTTCGCGGCGATGTAGGTGCCGTAAAGGCAGCCGTTGATGCAGGTAGTGCAGCAGCCGCTAAAGTAGGCGAAGTGGTATCCACTCACGTAATTCCGCGCCCGCACAGCGATGTAGAGGCTATTTTGGCAAAATAGACAGTAAAGGAAACCGACTATGGAAAAGGGAGCACTAAAAGAATTAATACGCAAAACCATTGAATCCATAGTGGCGCCTACGATTCCTATCGGAGTGTCTAATCGACATATCCATTTAAGCGGAGCTGATTATGACAGATTGTTTCCCCGCGAACTGTTGCGGCCGAAGAAGGCGCTTGCGCAACCCGGTGAGTTTGCGGCGGAACAAACTGTTACCTTAGTGGGACCGAGAGGAACCATTGAACGCGTTCGCTTATTGGGCCCGTTGCGTGCGCATTCTCAGGTCGAAGTATCTCAAACCGATGCCCGTACTCTGGGAATTGCGCCGCCGGTGGCCTTATCCGGTGACTTGTCAAAAGCGGCTCCGATTACTATTAAAACAGCGCATGGTCAAATCACCTTGCCTTGCTGTATCATCGCTAAGCGCCATATTCATGTAGCTGAAGCAGATAGTTCACGCTTGGGCGTACATCATGGTGATACCGTAGCGGTTCGAATGATATCACCGCAGCGAACTACGGTGTATGAAGATGTAATAATCCGTGTATCTCCCGATTATGTAACAGAAATGCATATTGATACGGATGAAGCCAATGCGGCACAAATCAGTAATGGGGATACGGCGTACATCGTAAGGTAGGTGATAATCGTGAACGCTAAGGAATCCGCAACAGTAGACATGTTGGTGCAGCTTATTGTTCAACGGTTAAGGGAACGTCGTGAAAGTGCAGCAGTCATATCGTTAACGTCGGATGCTTCACCGGCGGAGACAGTACTACTACATCATCAGACGATTACAGTTACCGATGTAACTTTCGGACAGCTGCAGCAATTATTGACGGGCGTACGAACACCTTGGATTCAGTGGCTTGATAAAGGGCTGGCCTATGAATGCGATATAACAATTAAAACGGCAATGCCTGTTAATCGCATGTTTCATCCGGCGATGATACTGACATGGCCGTTTACTTTTAGAGATAAGTATGATAAGCGCATATATAGTTGTAAGGATCGATGCATAACGGCAACAACGGTGCGAGCATATGAAAATGATAGCGTGTTATTACTATTTCGAGGACAGCATGTGACAGCATTGGCACAGGAAGTTATGCAAACTAAACATATAGATGTAATAGAAGGGGTTGTACGCTATGCAGACTGGTAGAGTAATTGGCAGTATTGTATCTACACAAAAGCACGAATCGCTAAAGGGCCTAAAACTGATGATAGTACAGTATGTAGACGGAAATAAGGAACCGTTAGAATCCTATGAAGTGGCGGCTGATACAGTAAGTGCCGGTATCGGAGAATATGTATTGCTTACTCGAGGAAGCTCGGCCAGACATGTATTCGGTAATGAAGAATGCATGGGTTCTGCCGTGGATTGTGCTATCGTAGGAATTATAGACAGCTTTGATAAATAAAGGTGGTGAACGGCGTGGCTATATATACAAAAACTGGTGATGCGGGAACAACCGGATTATTTGACGGTCATCGCGTAGCTAAAGCATCTCGCCGCGTAGATACCTACGGCACGTTGGATGAGTTGAATGCGCATTTAAGTCTATGCGAGAAATTGGTGAGTAACGAAGAAAGTAGGACATGGCTCCACACATTGCAAGGCAAGCTGTTCCGCTTGTGCGCAGAGATTGCAACGCTGGATGAGGAGAAACTGTTGCGCTATAGTACACCTGTGAAAAGTGATGAGGTTCGTGAATTGGAACAGCTTATCGATGCGTATACCAAGCGTTTGCCACCGCTCAATAGTTTTATCTACCAAGGTGCGACAGTGGCAGCGGCGGAGCTTCATATTGCTCGTACCGTTTGTCGCCGAGCAGAGCGGTTGTTGGTAGCACTTCATCAGGAAGAACCTTTGCGGGCTGAGGTCCTATCTTTTGTAAATCGTTTGTCAGATTGTATTTATACATTGGCACGTATGGAAGACTTTACGGCGTATATAACAGAAGTTACGCAACGTGTATTGGCTAAATTAGATGCACGCACAACTCACGACGTTCATCAAACACATGGTGAAGTAACTATGGATGAAAGTTCTTGGCTAAGAGAACAAGTTCACATATTGTGTAAGCGGGCACAAACTAAGGCAGAGGCTATGCAAGTACCGGTAGTGATTGCCGTTGTTGATGCAAAAGGCATGCCGGTTTTGACATATCGGATGGAGAATGCATTGCTGGTCAGCTCGGAATTAGCTCCGGGGAAAGCGTACACAGCTGTCGCGCTCAAGACGTCTACGTCCGAATTGAAGAAAACAATTCAGCCGGGATCGGATTTATATCAGATTGAGGCGATGGTATCTCGCAAACTGGTTACCTTTGGCGGTGGATTTCCCCTATATTACAAAGGAAAGCTGGTAGGCGGCCTGGGAATCAGTGGCGGTACGGTAGAAGAAGATTGTTGTATCGGCCGCTATGCAATGGAATATTTGGAGGCAAACCATGGAAAATAAGCAGGAACTGGAGCGGATGATTCGCTCTATGATTACAGAGATAATGAGGGGAGACGGACCGATGGTAAATGTGTCATCGGCAGTCACCGGAGAATCGCAGGCTGTAGAGGGAGAGCCGGGCGTATTTAAAACCGTGGGAGCCGCGGTGGAAGCAGCCAAGAAAGCACAGCATATTTTTGAAGAATGCACCTTGGCTACGCGGGGAAAAGCGATTACGGCGATTCGTACAGCTATGCGCCCTATGGTGGAAACATTGGCAAAGATGACGTATGAAGAAACCGGTATGGGCCGTGTGGCGGATAAAATTATCAAACTCAATCTGACCTTGGATAAGACGCCGGGGGTAGAGGATTTGGTAACGGAATGTGAAACCGGCGATAACGGAATGACATTATATGAATTGTCACCCTATGGTGTTATCGGTGCGATTACACCCAGTACCAATCCGTCGGAAACATTGATTTGTAATGCTATCGGCATGTTGGCGGCGGGCAACGCTATTTTCTTTAGTGTACACCCCGGTGCCAAAAAATTGTCGCGGTGGTTAGTTAGTCGCTTAAATGAAATTGTTCGTGATGCCATCGGTATCGAAAACTTAATCGTAACCATTGAAGAACCATCCATCGAGGCGGCTCAGGAAATGATGGTGCATCCGGATATATCGCTTCTCGTAGTTACCGGTGGCCCCGGTGTTGTTCATCAAGCCTTATGCAGTGGCAAGAAGGTAATCGGTGCCGGTGCGGGCAATCCGCCGGCGTTTGTAGATGAAACGGCACAAATAAAAAAAGCCGCACAGGACATAGTTCTTGGTGCCAGCTTTGATAACAATATTCTTTGTATTGCAGAAAAGAGCGTTGTAGCTATGCGCTCTATTGTAGATGAGTTAGTGCAGCACATGATTGATGCCGGCTCTGTACTTATTACCGATGAACGCCAGATTAATACGCTGCTAGAGATTACACTTCAGGCCAACGGCTCCCCAAGCCGTAAATTCGTAGGACGAAATGCGAAGGTTATTTTGGAGGCAGCCGGTATCCCTTGCGAAGGAGACCCTCGTCTGATTATTATGCGTACTGATAAAAATCATCCCTTTGCTACGACGGAAATGCTCATGCCGATTTTACCAATCGTTACGGTAGATAGCTTTGAAGAAGGATTGGCGACTTGTTTATTCTTAGAAAATGGTCTTCATCATACGGCCGTTATGCATTCCTTGAATATGGAGCGTTTGAATCGGATGGCGCGTGCTATGAAAACATCTATTTTTGTTAAGAACGGGCCTTCCTTTGCCGGTCTTGGCTATAATGGTGAAGGAACAACGACATTCACTATTGCTACGCCTACAGGGGAAGCTACTACGACAGCTCGTCACTTTGCACGTCGACGTCGGTGCTGCTTGACGACGGGCTTCCAAATCAGATAGGAGGAATGACTGTGCGAAGCTGGACTTTTTCCACAAATATATATGCGTCAAAGGATGCGCTGATTCGGCTGACGCGATTTGCCGGAGAACGTATCGTCATTGTATGCGATCCTTTTTTAAAAGGAACTTCGGGCTTAGCGTATGTCCTCGATCTTTTACAAAATAATAATCATGTAGCCATTTATAGCAATGTTGTGCCGGACCCGCCGATTGAAGCCGTCGCCGATGGCGTAAATTTTATGAAGCAGGAGCAGCCGGATATTGTAATTGCTATTGGCGGTGGGTCAGCGATTGATTTGGCAAAAGCAGTTCTTTATTTTTATCGTAAAGTAAATAGCAAGCCCATAAAAAATATGACGGCAATTCCTACTACTAGCGGTACAGGTTCGGAAGTAACCTCCTTTGCGGTGATTACTGATACAGTGTCTAAAGTGAAGTACCCGTTATTGGATGATAGCTTATTGCCGGATGAAGCTATCTTGACGCCATTATTTGTAAAGACGGCTCCGCCAAAGGTAACCGCCTATAGCGGTATGGATGTGTTGGTACATGCAATAGAAGCCTTGGTATCGACAGGGGCGGATAGCTTTACCGATGCATTGGCAGAAAAAGCCATAGAGTATGTATTTACTTATTTGCCAAGGTGTTATGTGAAATCCGCAGGCGAAGAGGATCGGATGCGCATGCATGAAGCGTCCTGCATGGCCGGGCTGGCGTTTAATAAAGCCGGTCTGGGTATTACTCATGCACTGGCCCATCAACTGGGCGCGTTGTATCATATTCCGCATGGATTGGCAAATGCTATGTTGTTGTCGCGCGTTATCGCTTTCAATGCGTTGCGGTCGGGACAAGCCTTGAAGAAATATGCCGATATATCCAAGAAAATGCATTTTTGCACATCAACAGCAGAGGACAAGGAAGCATTAATTGCCTTGATTAAACAAATTATGACATTGGCTCGTACGCTGGATTGTCCGCTGACGGTAAAAGAGGCTACCGGACGATCGGCAGAAGAGACGCGGCAAGATGTACCGCTCATGGCGGAGCGGGCCATAAAGGATCGAACCTATAGCACGAATCCTTATCCGGCTACCATTGATGATTTAGCGCAATTACTACTTACGGTGATGTAATACAGGAGACCATGGACATGGAATTTTTCAATAGCAAAGAAGATAAACAGCGAATTATACAGGAATTTGTACCGGGTAAACAGGTGACGATTGCCCATATTATTGCCAATCCTAAACCTGAGCTTTTTAGAAAAATGGGCTTGGACGAAAACAATCGCAATGCTATCGGAATTCTGACAATCACACCGGGGGAAGGAACGATTATTGCCGCAGATATAGCAACGAAAGCAGCCGGTATTGAGTTGGGCTTCGTTGATAGGTTTTCGGGAGCGCTACTCATCACCGGTGATGTGTCCAGTGTGGAGTCAGCCATGAAAGGTGTATTAGACGGCTTGGAAAAAATTCTGGGATTTTTCCCGACCACCTTAACACGGACGTAATAGAATACATAGAAGGCACGTCGGCGTAACTAAAGCATATAATTATCCGGTGTGTATTACGGTGCGGCAGTAGTCATCGGAGAGTAATATAACAGGGACATGGATGAGGATATAGTATGAACGATAACAAGCTAAAGACAGTTATTATGGTAGGTCGTACCGAGGCCGGAAAGACAACATTATCCAATATGCTGATTCATGATACTGATGAGGCGCTTAAAACACAATCTATTGGGCGTATTGGTTCAATTATAGATACACCGGGCGAATTTATTGAAAACCCTGTATATTACAGGGCGATTCTGCTGAATTCGTATGACGCGGATATCGTTATCTTCGTTAATGAGGCAGACGATAAGGAAAGTATATTCCCACCCAATTTTGCAACGGCGTTCAATCGTGAAGTTATTGGTGTTATCACTAAAACCGATTTGGGACATTCGCTGGAAACGGCGTACCATAATTTAACGTCGGCCGGTGTAACCACCATTTTTGAAGTATCTGTACAGGATAAGGAATCCGTAAAACGTTTGCGAGAGTATATTTCAAAATAGTATAGTGACAATGAAAAGCGGTGAGATTATTCATCATAGAATATAACAATGAGTTAGTGAGGCGAGATAGATGGAATTCAAAAAGAACTTGGCCAGTGTGTTGGCTGGAGCCTATAAGTTAGACTATCGTTGGTTAACGATATCCGACAATCAAGAGGTGCGTATTTACAAAGATATTACGGACACGGCAGAAACTCCGTTACTGCTTAATTTTGACGGAACATTTATACAGCAGCTATTGGTTGTTACGCAAGAAAAAAAGCAGCCCATGATTATTTCTGAAATCTTAGTAGAATGCTGTGCTGCGGAAACTCATGAGTTATACTATGATGAGGCCGGTTATGACGCGAAGGCTATACAGATTCGCCACAAGCCTAATGAACTGACAGCGATTCGCGAAGAAGGCGAACGATATCTGCTTACTTTGAACGGTGTAGTCAAAACAAATCCCGGGGATTGGGTCATTCGCGGAGTGAACGGTGAGGAGTATCCTTGTGATCCGGAAATTTTCAAAAAATTATACGATATTGTGGAATGAATAGTGTAAAAGATACAATGCCTACCGCAGTAGCTGCAAACATAGCCTTTGATAGATAAGGCTTTTTAGTAGCTAGTGCAGTAGGCATTGTTTTTTAATAGAAGGACGGTGTTATTCGCTGTATCGGATTGCTCTGTTTGGTAAGTTTACAGCGGTTATGAGAGAATAGAGAAAATCATTGTCAATAGAGATAGCTGTTGATACTATATAAGTATCCTGTGTTGTATCGTTGTTTTAAAGCGACCGGCTACAGCAAATAGTTAGAAGCATATTTTGGAGCGTAGAGAAAAAGAGAGGATATAGATTATGAGAGAAAAAATTTTTAAGTATATTGACGAACATCGCCAAGAGATGCTTACCTTTTGGAAAGAGTTAGTGAGCATTGAGTCCGGTACCTTGTTTAAAGAGGATGTTGACCGAGCACGAACATGCCGGTAACGAGCCGGAGAAAGGACGAAGTGCTATTTTGGAAATGGCTCATAAAATTATTGCCATTCAGGCAAATAATGATTTTGAAGCGGGTCTCACTTATAATTGCGGCGTAGTTCAAGGCGGAACTGTTCCTAATGCGGTACCGGAAGAGGCTAAGCTGGTGGTGGATGTTCGCTTCAAACGATTGGATCAAGTGGAGAGAGCACGCCGAGAACTGGAAGCCGTTGCGGCTACTACATATGTGGAAGGTACAATGACGGAAATGAAGTTCGATGTGATTATGAGCCCTATGGAAACAACGGACGGTGTAGTTACGTTGTTCCGCAAGCTGGAAGAGACAGCCAATGAAATCGGCTTTGGACCTATTTATCAGAAATATGTGGGCGGTGGTGCCGACTCTGCTTATGAAGTAAAAATGGGGGTTCCTACGGTGTGTGCCGTTGGTGTAGCAGGCGGTAAAAATCACAGTATTGATGAATTTGCCGTGGTGGATACATTGTTTAGTCGTGCTAAATTGGTAGCTGCCACAGTGTTAAAGATATAAAAAGTAGAAGTGGTGAGAGGATAGTGTTAGCAAATGGTAGTGCGTAGATTAGTGATGGCCGGCTTATTGATGAGTTTATGTGTGGTAGGGGCGCAGATTAAGGTGCTCGGGTCAATCGCCTTTGATTCCTTTCCGGCTTTTTTAGGCGGATTGTTGTTGGGCCCCAATATAGGCGCGGCTTTAGGTATTTTTGGTCATCTTCTGTCAGCGGCTATAGTGGGATTTCCTTTATCCGGTGCTGTTCATGGTATAACAGCGGTTATGATGGGAATCAGCGTGTGGATATACAGTAAGACTATTGCCTACGTATGTCATAGGGGAAGTCGTCGCTGGTTGGCATATGTGCTGGGGTCTGTATTGGCCTATGTGATGATTAACATAGTTGCATTAGTTATATTGTATCCTTGGCTGAAAGGATTTGTTTTTATTATCTTTTGGCCGCTTACGTTAGCCAATATAGCAAATTTACTTCTTGCAGCCTTGGTATATGAGGCATTGCCTTCCGATTATAAAATGGGGAGCAAGTGAAATAAGAGAGGCAAGTGAAATAAGAGAAGAAGTAAGAAGATGGCTGATGAATATAATGAAGGGACTATGCGACAGTGAAATTCAGAGATATAACCCTAGTACCGATAACGGCAGAGCTATATATGGCTATCAGTTGTGATGTGTCGGCCTCCATTGGCGAAAAGCCGGACGATGTGTTGTGCGTATCGACAAAGACGACCGGTGCTTATTGTGCACGAGTAGCTTTAATGGAATTATTGGCATTGGGCGCGAAGCCGCAAGCCTTGATTCATACGGTGGGAAACGAATTTAACCCTACCGGCAAGCTTTCTTTGGAAGGCATACGAGAGGAACTTAGTCGTGCTGGCTATAATCATATCGAAATTAACGGTAGCTCCGAGGAAAATATGGACACCTCAATGACGGCCATTGGTGTAACGCTATTGGGCAGTATAAGAAAAGATTCTTTCAAAGTACGATGCCAAGCAGTAGAAAAAGGTGACAGTTTGTATGTAGTAGGTTCTCCTTTGGTGGGCCGGGCTGTTATAGAGCGGCCGAGGGACATAGTTCCATATGAAGTGGTGAGTGCTATGGTACACAGTTCTTGCGTACGTGATGTGTTGCCGGTAGGATCACGGGGAATTAGTGGCGAGATGGACACTTTGTTGATGGGGACATCACTTCGATGCCATTATCTGCCGGAGTGGGAACATAGTGCTATGCTTACGCAAAGTGGTGGACCGTCTACATCTGTTTTGGTTGTTGTTCACCAAGGGCAAGATGATACATTTAAAGCAGAGATGCAATCCATCTATCCTATGGTGAGGAAGTTGGGGACATTGAGTGTAGAGGAGTAGGCATGTAATTATTGGAGCCAGTGTAGCTTATTTGATTTTGTAAAAGCTATCGGTTACAATTGGAATAAAACATAGTTTTCGAGAAAATTATTAGTATGAGGAGAGATAATTATGAATAAAACAATATATTTGGCAGGTGGTTGTTTTTGGGGCGTACAAGCATTATTGGATAGAGTTCCCGGTGTTGTTGCCACAGAGGTAGGCTATGCAAACGGAACAGTAGTAAATCCTTCGTACGAAGAAGTGTGTACCGGTGCAACGGGTGCGGCGGAAACTGTTTTTGTTACCTATGATGATGAAAAGATAACGTTAGTATCATTGTTACGAGTTCTGTTTGATGCGATTGATCCGACTACATTGAATAAGCAAGGACCGGATATAGGAACGCAATATCGATCGGGTATTTATTATGTAGATGAAAAAGATAAAGCTATTTGTGAAGAGTTTCTTAGTCGTTTGCAACATGCTTGGTCAGCTCCGATTGTTACGGAGGTATTGCCATTACATAACTTTTATGCTGCTGAAGAGTATCATCAAAAATATTTAAAAAAGAATCCCGGCGGATATTGCCATATTCGTTTAGATTAAGTGATAGCGATAAAATATATGCTGATGCAGAAGGTGGGAATGTGACTGCACTACAGATGATAGGGAGATTTAAATCCGCGATAAATCCATGCATTGCCGTTAAGTACAGGCTTGTGTGAACGTATAATCTGCAATGGTACCGGCAATACTACCGGCAAAGGTTAGGGTAAAAAGTTACGAAACTTTTGTACCTATACTTAAACTAAACGAAACTAAACTAAACATCTCTAAAGAAAGTACAAAGAAAGGTAGCGAAGCTATCCTTGAACAACCCCAAGAAAATACATTTGAAAATGTAGAAGAGGACATGTTGCAATCAATATCCAAATCTAAATCAAAACCTACATCAAAGTCTGCATCGATCTAGTGCAGATGACGAAGAGGCACCGTTTGTTCCGTCAACATTGGGGATGGTGCAGGCGTATATTGGACTCATAGCAAAGGGAGCTGTAACTGAAATGTAAGTTAAAAAACTTAATCTCGTTACAGCTCCCTTTTTGTGAGAGAGGTACGATACAAGGTACGCTACAGCGTACCTGCTCATAACCACATGATTGATTACTGTTTGTGAATCAATATTTTTTCTGTATCTTTTTCGTGAACTTCCTTGAAATGTTCCTGTGCATAAGCAAGGTCTTCCGGTGTGTTGATATCAATGAAGATATCGGCTTCGAAAGAATCCGGCTGTAACGGAATTTGTAACAAGGATACTTCTTTGTAGAACGAATGCAATAATTTTTCGCCGTTCGCAATTTTTTCTTTCATAATCGGTAACAGGGAGCGATTATAAATAGCGTGTAAGCAAATGTCTTCACCGTTCAACATCGGTACTACCACACTGGCGATACCTTGAGCAGCTACCATACGTTCCAATACTACAAGGGAAAGGAACGGCATATCTACGCCGATAACAAAAAAGTTTTCCGCATCGGAGCTTTCCATAGCAGTAGCCACCGCACCGAGTGTATTATGTCCGGGGTATTTATCTTCTACTATGGTAGCATCTTTCAATGGTTCAAAATTCTTTAAGAGCTGCGCATTGTCAGTGACAACAATCGGTTCTCGTTCAAAGGAGAACCGAAGCATCGTATAGATGGTTTCGATTAAGGTGTCACCTCCAAATTTGGCAAATACTTTGTTGTAGCCCATGCGCGAGCTGTTGCTGCCGGCCAAGATAACCGGTTGTAATCTTGCTAGTGATTCATACATAGTAGATTCCCCCTTCTTAAGATTGTATCTTTAGGTTAATTATATCACAGGTGCATACGTAATAGAATATAAAATCATGAAATAAATGAGAATATCTATATGAATTTTGCATAGATAATATCAAACTATCGTTGGCAGCGCTTACCGGCCACGTAAACATCAGTAATTTGGCGGGGTTCGCCGTTATACAGGAAACGCTGTAAACGTTGGAACGGTGTATACGAATGATTCGGTAAGCAAAGATTGCTATCGTCGATAATCAGAAAGTCCGCTGCGTAGTCCGGGGCAAAATGACCAATCTGTGGAAAGATTCCGCCGCCGTGCGTAGCCATATAGAAAAGCTCCGTGGTAGTAAGTGTGTGGCCGCCGCATAAAGTAGCGCGCTCCTTGGCCATCATGGCTGCCATAGCGATTGTGCGCGGCATAAAAAGCTCATGACCACCGGAAATATCCGAGCAGAGACCGATAGGGATACCGCGTTGTTGTAAGTCGGCAATGGGTGCAATCCCGGAGGCTAGGTCTGCATTGGAGAACGGCGCATGGGCTACAATGACTTCGTAGTCTGCAAGCATTTGCTTTTCTTCCTCTGTACACCACACGCAATGGGCCATGATAGTTTGGCGAGGACCCCGCAGTAATCCATAGTGGCGATATACATCTAAATAATTATGGCATTCCGGATGAAGGTCCCGTACCCAAGTAATCTCATCGCGATTTTCGGAAAGATGGGATTGCACCGGCACTTGGTAAGCATCGGCTAAGCGTGCAAGAGCTTTCATCAATTTCGGAGTACAGGAAGGAACGAAGCGAGGAGTAAGTATAGGTCGAACCTGCTTGAATTGACGTGCCGCCGTGAGCCAGTCGGTGGTAGCAGCGATACTTTCTTCGGTAGTTTCTTGATAGTAATCGGGTGAGTTACGATCCATATTTACTTTGCCGACGAAGGCGCGTAGTCCTGCGCGCTCCAATAGTGTCATAAGCTGAAGTGTAGCCGGTGTGTGAATGGAGGCAAAGATAACCGAGGAGGTAATGCCGTTGGTTAATAGAGCCTTGGTGAAGGAGGTGTACATGGTGGTGGCATAAGAGATGTCTTTATATTTACTTTCTTCCGGAAATGTATAGGTTTCCAGCCAAGGCAACAGTTCTTCGTCAAGGCCGAGACCAAGATTGGCGAATTGCGGAGCATGCAGATGAATATCCGAAAATCCGGGAATGATGAGGGCGGTGCCGGTATCAATACGAGGTATATCGGAAGACACGATGTCGGTAGAGGGGATCGTGCTAAACACATCTGCAATGTGACCGTCACGGATAAGCATTGCCTTATAGGTAGATAGGTGAGAGGGTGTGTCCGGTGAAAGTATGGTGCCTAATAAAAGATATGAATTCATGGCGAACTCCTTTGGGGAATGTGCTTCTGCGAAGATAGCTACAGTGTAAAGTTATCGCGCGGAGAAGCAATATGAGTGGTAATAATTTGAATAAAGTCCTCTAAGTAATTGCTGTGACTGGCCATTTTATGCGTGGCAAGATCAATAGAGTTTACCCAGCCCAATGCAGGAAATGGAAAGATGTGAATCGGATTGAAGCGATTGGTAGACGAATTAACCTTCTTAATAATTTGTGATAAAAACAGCGGGCATAAGGCGACGCCATAGTCGGCAGCGCAGAGGCGTAGAATTTTTGAAAAATCATTACTGGACGCAATGATGTGGGGATGAATGTCCATCTTATCAAAGGTTTGTTTGTAATTAAGCCACAAGCTGCCAATCGGATAATTAGCGATAAGCGGTAATGTTTCAAACTCCTTAACAGAAATGCCTTCACGGGAAAAGCGATCTAATTCATCGGGCAAGAAATAGCGTTGCAGCAAAGAGTCGGTACCCATAACACCGGGTTGCTCATGAACGAGCGAACGCTTATCAAAATCTTCATGATTGATGATGTTGAATCCGATGATTACATCCAATTGACCGCGTAGCAGTAGCTCCTCCAAGCGCCGAGTATCTTCATACATAACGTCTACACGAATATCCGGATACAATTGACGAAAGTCGGTCAACATTTCTACGACCGAGTCATGTACGCGATAGGACCCCATGCCAAAGCGCAATGTTCCTTGACTGGCCGTATGAAGAAGCTGTAAATCGTTTTTCATATTGTTTTCGATAATTTGAATACGTTCCAATGCTTTTAAAAGAATTCGTCCTTCCGGTGTCAAGGCAAGCTGAGGCTTGCGAAAGAAAAGCGTGACACCGTGTTCTTTCTCCAGACGACGAATATTGTCGCTTACCGCCTGTTGGGATGTAAATAAAATTTCGGCAGCCTTACCCATGTGTAAGGTATGAGCCGTGATAATAAAGCATTTCTCACTATTTGTCATAGGTAAAACCTCTCTCTTTGTTATAACGGTCGATGGTGTGACATTGCGTATGATTTTTATGCTTTATAATACACTTGTCTATACCAAGTGTAACATGTTCTGTCAGTGCATACAAGATTAAACTTGTGGGTATGGCTTGTAAAGTTTGTTCGCACTAACCGATAATTGTGACTATAATTTATCTTGTAAAAGTTCTATAGAATATTTTATTTGTACATATAATATTCAAGAGAGAGAAATAACCAGGATACATAGTATTGGTTATATACGATGGGAGGCGCGGCACATGCGAATCGATTTAAACAGTGATTTAGGTGAAAGCTTTGGTAACTATACCTTAGGTATGGATAGCGAAGTGTTAAAGCAGGTAACCAGTGCCAATGTGGCTTGCGGTTGGCATGCAGGAGATCCATTGATTATGGAAAAGACGGTGCGACTTTGCAAAGAACGAGGCGTAGCCGTAGGGGCGCATCCCGGTTATCCGGACTTGATGGGATTTGGTCGTCGCAAGCTTGATGTAACACCGGATGAAGCGCGGACGTATATGCAATATCAGGTGGGCGCACTCAGTGCGTTTTGTGCGGCGGCCGATGTACCGTTGCAGCATATAAAGCTTCACGGTGCCTTCTATAACACGGCTTGTGTGGAACCAAGATTGGCCGATGCCGTATTGGATGGCATTGAAGCGATGAATCCCGGTGTGTATATCATGGCATTAAGCGGCAGCTACATTGCTACCAAAGCTAAACAGCGTGGCCTCAAAGTCATTCAAGAAGTATTTGCCGATCGAGGTTATACAGAGCAGGGAACGCTGGTACCACGTAATCAAGAGGGGGCCTTTATTAAAGATCCGCAAGAAGCGTTGGAACGTATTTTGCAAATGATTCAAAAGGGCACGGTAGTTACCAACACCGGTAAGGAAATTGAAATTGTTGCCGATTCCGTATGTGTACATGGAGATAACCCGTCGGCGTTGGCCTTTACGGCTACGATCAGAGAGGGATTGGAGAAGGCAGGTATTGAGGTCTGCCATTTCATTGGTCGTGATTGAGTACAAGCAGTACTGATAGCAGTGATGACGTGATTAGTAGTATATGTGTTTAACATCATATGAGTAGTATGGAACGATAGTTTCTATAAATCGCGTGCAAAGGTAATTGATTTGAGCGCGTAAAGATAATTCGTTTACATGAGAGTGTAACAAAATTTGTTTTGTAGTATGGAAAGATAGTTTGGGGGCTTTATTATGAGCAAAGATCCGAATCAGAAGAAAAGCTGGTCCGTGCTTATCGGTGCGGCCTTCCTGATGGCTACGTCGGCTATCGGGCCTGGATTTATGACGCAAACGGCAGCCTTTACGGCGAAGTACGAAGCCGATTTTGCATTCGTTATTATAGCGTCGGTTATTTTAGCGTATATCGCACAGATTAATGTATGGTCTATTATTGCCGTGTCTAAGATGCGCGGTCAGGATATTGCCAATAAGGTATTGCCGGGGCTGGGCTATTTCGTAGCCTTTTTGGTAGCTTTAGGTGGTTTGGCGTTTAACATCGGTAATATCGGCGGTGCCGCTTTGGGGATGAACGTTATGTTCGGTACCAGTACAGAAGTGGGCGCTATCATTTCCGCTGTTATCGGTGTAGGAATTTTTATGTCTTATCGGGCAGCGCAGGCGATGGACCAATTAACAAAGTATTTGGGTATTCTCATGATTTTGCTTATCGGGTATGTAATGATTGTATCGACGCCGCCGGTAGGTACAGCGGTAGCACATACGGTTATGCCTACGGAATATCAGTGGTTAGCAACCATTACTTTATTAGGCGGTACGGTTGGCGGTTACATTACCTTTTCCGGTGGACATCGTTTAATTGATGCGGGTATCGTAGGTGAAGAAAATCTGGGACAGGTGCGTAAGTCGGCTACACTCGGTATGGGGGTAGCTACCTTGGTTCGTATTTTATTCTTCCTAGCAGTGCTTGGCGTTGTATCGCAAGGGGCGCTTCTCGATGCATCGAACCCGGCAGCAGATGCCTTCCTCAAACCGGCCGGTCAGGTAGGGTATAAAATCTTCGGTATCGTATTCTTCTGTGCAGCTATTACCTCAGTAGTAGGGGCCGCTTACACGTCCGTGTCATTTTTGAAAACACTCTTTAAACCTGTGGGAGCTCGTGAAAACTGGTGGATTATCGGTTTCATAATTATTTCCACATTGATTCTTCTCTTCATGGGCAAACCGGCTATGCTGCTCATCGTAGCAGGCTCCTTGAACGGTTTGATTTTGCCGGTAACCTTGGCAGTAATGCTTTTGGCAGCAAAGAAAAAAGAAATTGTCGGCGATTACAAGCACTCGAATTTCTTGTTCTGGGCCGGCTGGGCCGTAGTAGTTATCTCCGCATATATCGGATTCACTTCCTTGCAGGGAATTTCTAAATTATTAGGTTAGATTAAAGGAGATCGTCTATGGGTATACAAGCTTCATCCGGAGGCACATCGGATATGACGACGGCATTAACCTTTGCCCCTGTAGGGGATTGTGCGCTATCCGCCGTGTTTGGTGATACAATTTCTCCGGATATTAATAAACGTATTCGCCATGTGGTAACAGCACTAAGTGAAGAGACGGCGTCGGGTATTGTAGAAATGGTGCCGACCTATGCTTCGCTGTTGGTGGTGTACAATCCGCTGATTGTATCGTACGAAGAACTGTGCCATCACATTCAATGTATTGCCGCTGATGCGAAGAGTGGTGAAACATCGGACACGGTGCGCATTGTAGAAATCCCTACCGTCTATGGCGGTGAGTATGGTATGGATATTGAAAACGTATGTAATCATACGGGTCTCAGTGAAAGTGAAGTTGTGGCTATGCACAGTGGCACCGATTATTTGGTATACATGTTGGGTTTCATTCCCGGCTTTACCTATTTAGGTGGCATGAATCAGGCGCTGGCGACGCCACGGTTATCGACACCGCGTACCTTAATCCCGGCGGGCTCTGTCGGGATTGCCGGTGCGCAGACGGGGATTTATCCGTCCGAATCTCCCGGCGGTTGGCAGATTATCGGCCGTACACCGTTAACGCTCTATGACGGTAGCAAGGAGCAGCCGACGCTGCTCAGTGCCGGCGACTACGTGCGGTATGTGCCGATTACGGAGGAGGAATATCAACGGATTGCCGCCTTGGGCAGTGGCTATACGGTAACGGTGCATGAAGTAAAGGAGCGTGAGCTTAATGGCAATCGGTAAAGAAACAACAGCATGGCGCATTACTATGCCGGGAATGCTCACTACCGTACAAGATGCGGGACGCATCGGCTATCAACAATACGGCATGCCCGTTGCGGGGGCGATGGACGGCGAAAGCTATCGCTTGGGTCAGCGGCTGGTAGGCAATGATACAGATATGGGAGCACTGGAGTGCACGGTTATGGGACCTAGCTTTATCAGTGAAGGTCCGGCTGTCATTGCCTTTACCGGTGCAGATATGTCTCCGGCTGTTAACGGTGCGCCGGTTCCTATGAATACACCGTTGGCAGTAGCTCCCGGTGATGAAGTGACTACCGGTTTTGCCAGCTATGGGGTGCGCATGTATATTGCGGTGCGCGGCGGAGTACGGGTGACACCGGTAAACGGCAGCGTAGCTACTCACGGAAAATCCGGTATCGGTGGTTTTAAAGGACGCAAGTTACAAAAGGATGATGTACTTACCGTGGCGCGCACTGTTGAAGTACCACAGCTTCACGTGGATCCCGATTATGAGGGACCGTTTAATGGAACAACACCGATTCGTGTAGTATTGGGACCGCAACATGAACGATTTACAAAAGAAGCGCGACACATATTTTTTACTTCACCGTATCTCATTACACCTACTTCGGATCGCATGGGCTATCGCTTGGCCGGACAGGCATTAACACATACGGATGGGGCAGATATCATTTCCGATGGTGCTGTGTTCGGCTCCATTCAAGTACCGTCTGACGGACAACCGATTATCTTGATGGCCGATCGGCAAACAACCGGTGGCTATACTAAAATCGGTACGGTCATTACACCGGATTTACCGCGATTGGCTCAGATGCCGGTAGAGACGACGATTCATTTTACCGAGGTGACAGTGGAAGAAGCACAGGCGTTATATCGGGAATATAAAGAAAGAGAAGCCTCGTGGGTGCAGACTAAAGAAAAAGCGGTTTCTTTATTGTATTCATCCGTTCTTCCATGGGGAGAGACTGAGAAAAGACTCTCCATCAGGAATGATAGTTATGTTTAGGTCGCTTAGGAAGAACGAAGCTTGTAAGAGTATGTTGCCATGTATAGTGATTACCAATTGTTGTTTGCGCATTGGCCGCTATTTTCTGTGTGGTAAATTTGCTTGGTATATGTGCCGGAAGGATTGACGATAGATGATTGTCAGATATACCGCGACAGACCGGAGTAGCCGGGTATTGTGTGCGTTCGACAGCGATGAATTTTTAGCGTAGTCAATGATATAGATAAACATAGTCGGTTATGGATGAGAGAAATCCACAACCGGCTATTTTTTATGGACAGTTGGTAATTCTATTAATCTATAGTAAAATGAATAGTAGTATATACTTGTGAAAATAGTAGATAGGAGTTGGATGATGAAAAAAGAATGGATGGTGGCTCTCGGTATTGTTGGTATGTTGGGATGTAATCAGGTAGCGGAGGCGGCACAGGATGTGTTGATGGAGCCTACGGCGCAGGAACCAATTGCAATCACGGCGATACAAGAACCGACAACAGTGGTGATGCCTAGTCGAGAGGTAGCACGTATGTCGGATACCTATGCAGCTTGGTATGGTGACAGGGTCGTGCATTTTTATAATGTAAATGGTCATGTGCAAGAAGGTAAACAGGTGAATGATGAACGCTTCTTATATTATATGCGGGTGCGCCTACACTTCTATAATGAGTCGCATAATTGGAAAAAGGACAGCTATGGATATATTACGCTGAAACATTTGTATGAAGAGTATGCGTCGTTATTGGCTAATGTGCCGATAGGAGGAAAGCTTGAAGGTGCTATGTTATTAGAACCATTAGTACAGGCAGAGTCTACAGTATATGATAATGAACTCCGCACCTATATGAATGAAATGGTACTCTTTGCTATGAGGGAAAGCATGAAGGATGATAATCCTACGCAACAAGAGTTACCTTCTACAATAGATGCGCCGATTGATTTGTGGGCAGCGATTCAAGGCGTAGAAGCAGCACCTACCAAAGATAGTGCACGCTATGCTGCAGTGCCGAAGGAATCTTGGGAACAGCAGCCCGTAGAGGATAGCGACTTACTTACCGGGAAGTAGCGGCTTTGCAAGGCGGATGCCTTGATGGATTGCGGTGAACAACATATCAATATAAAGTGGTACGGTGTATGCATCGTACCACTTTGTATTGTACTTTGTTCTATTAACGGTGAGCGCCTTGCTTCAACGGTTAGGCGTATACAGTTTTTTATAAAGGCTGGTAAATAATACTTGCCGTAGGGGATAGTGCAGCGGTATACTTTACTACGGAATAAAAAAGAAAACTGACAGCCCTTGGCATCACTCTTATATCAAAGAGTATGGTTAACGGCTATACAGCGGTTTCGCGGGAGTTTTGAAATATGAGACCTACACATTTAGAAATTAATACGGCGATTATTCGTGAAAATTTACGCCGCATAAAAGATAGTTTACCCGAGTGGAGTACCAGTACGGCAGTCATCAAGGCTAACGGCTACGGTCATGGCAGCGTCATGGTAGGACGCATTGCCGTGGAAGAAGGGTACGAATCCTTGGCAGTAGCGTTTCCGGAAGAAGCATTGCCCCTTAGGGCAGCCGGCATTACAGTGCCGATTTATTTGCTGGGCATTACCTTGCCGCAATCCTTTGACCTTGTTATCGAAGGAAATTCCAGACCGGCTATTTGTGAATCCACTGACTTGGAGGCATTGGAAGCCTGTGCGGCTCGTCACGATGTTATCGTGGAATGCGCCATTGCGGTTGATACGGGGATGCATCGCATTGGGATTCGTCCGCAAGATGCAATGGAATTTATTGAAAAGGTAGAAAGCTATCCGCATTTACGGGTAGACGGTTTCTTCTCGCACATGGCATCGGCCGATGCAGCCGATAAAACTGAAGCACATGCACAAACGGCGGCATTCCGCGACATGGTTACGACTATCCGCAAGCATCGCAACGATCCGTTTAGATTTTCTTTGGCAAACAGTGCTGGCTTACTGGCGGTTAAGGATAGTCTTTTTACGGATGCCCGCCCGGGAATTATCCAGTACGGTATTATGCCGTCGTTGGATGTACCGAACCGTTTGGGACTTAAACCGGCACTCAGCTTTTACAGCAAGGTCGTACATGTGCAGCACTTGGGGGCCGGCGAAAAAATCGGTTACGGCGGAACCTATACGACGGATCGCCCCATGACGATAGCGACCATCCCCGTAGGCTATGCGGACGGATTTCCGCGGAGTCTGTCTAACCGAGGCTCTGTTCTTATTCACGGCAAGCGTTGTCCCATCGTTGGACGCGTCTGCATGGATCAGCTTATGGTCGCCATGCCTGACGGCGTAGGCGTGGCACCCGGTGATGAAGTTGTTCTCATCGGCACGCAGGGACAGGAAAGCATTACCGTTTTGGAACTGGCTACGTTGACGGGAACCATTCCGTATGAAATTTTTACGGGCTTTTCGGAACGGGTACCGCGTATTTATATTTAAGCAGGCGATGAGCCTACACACTGCGACCATGGATGACTGTGGCCGCAGCTTTTTCTATATGCAAGTGGTTGCACAACAGTATGCAAATGGTTGCACAACAGAATGTAAAGAGTTGTATAACAGTATGTAAGTAGTTATATAACAGAAACATAAATGATAGCCAGAAGCGCGTAGAGTTAAGAAGCCACTATGCGTAGAATTAAGGAGATATTATGATTGAAGACATACTAACGGAATGGTGGGAACGATTGCAGACATGTCAATCCTGTCCCATTCGCAAGGAACAAAACAAAGGACCGACGGCGTATACGGGAACGGTAGCATCGCCGCTTATGATTGTCGGCGAGGGGCCCGGTGGTGTGGAAGATGAATACGGCGTACCTCTCGTAGGCCCGTCGGGACAATTATTGGATAAAGCATTATGGAGTGTAGGCATTACTCGGGACCGCGTATATGTAACGAATATTGTAAAATGTCGGCCGAAGGGAAATCGTACGCCAACGCCGGAGGAAGGACGCTTTTGTGCAGAGCTTCACTTAGCAGAAGAAATTCGTTTGGTTCGTCCTAAGGTAATCGTTGCCTTGGGAAAGGTAGCCTTCCAATTTTTTAACGGAGGACCGGGGAGTATCATGCGATCGCGCGGACACTGGTTAACCTATGAAGGCATGCCGGTCATGCCGACCTATCATCCCGCCTTTTTGCTGCGTCGTACCGGCAAAGACTTAGTAGAATCTAAGTGGCAGGTATATTACGATTTGAAAGCAGCTGTGGAAAAAGCACAGTCTATGGATCCGACGTATGTCTTTAAGAGTGAAGAACCGACGGCTTTATTGGCAATGTATGAATCTAATCGACAAGCACGAAATATAAAATGGTAACAATGCTCAATGATGATTAAAAATCATATTTGCTATGATTTTAGTTTGACATCCCCGCGGATACAGGATACCATTAAGATACAAGATGATTTATATCTTTGGGAGGTCACAATGAAGTGACAGGTAACTAGGAGGTGCACTATGGCAAAGAAAATGAAGGGCTTCGCGATGCTGGAAATCGGTAAGACGGGGTGGATAGAAAAAGACTATCCCACATGCGGCCCATTGGATGCCATCTGTCGACCGTTGGCCTTGGCACCGTGTACATCGGACGTACATACTGTATGGGAAGGTGCGTTGGGCAATCGACATGACATGATTTTAGGCCATGAAGGCGTAGGGGAAATTGTTGAAGTAGGTGCTCTCGTTAAAGATTTTAAGCCGGGCGATAAAGTATTGGTACCGGCGATTACTCCGGATTGGAATTCCTTGGAAGCACAGGCCGGCTTTTCCATGCACTCCACAGGAATGAACTCCGGTTGGAAATTCTCGAATTTTAAAGACGGCGTGTTTGGTGAATACTTCCATGTAAATGACGCAGATGGTAACTTGGCATTGTTGCCGGAAGGCATTTCGCCGATGGAAGGGGCTATGTTGTCCGACATGGTACCGACCGGTTTCCACGGTGCGGAATTGGCCGATGTCCAGTACGGTGACAGCGTTCTTGTTATCGGCATCGGGCCGGTAGGTCTTATGAGTGTAGCCGGGGCAGCCCTGCGCGGTGCCGGTCGATTGATTGCCGTAGGTACGCGTCCGGTATGTAAAGAAGCGGCTTCGTTCTACGGAGCAACCGACTTTGTATCCTATAAGAACGGACCTATCGACGAACAGGTATTGGAAATGACAGGCGGCAAAGGCGTGGATAAAGTTATTATCGCCGGTGGTACGGTAGATACGTTCCAAGAAGCAGTGAAAGCTTTGAAACCGGGTGGCCGTATCGGTAACGTTAACTATTTAGGCAGCGGTGAGTACATCAATATTCCTCGTGTTGAATGGGGCGTTGGTATGGGACATAAAAACATTGTTGGCGGCTTGATGCCCGGTGGCCGCTTGCGTATGGAAAAACTGTCCAGCCTTGTACTCAACGGACGACTTGATGTATCCAAGTTGATTACTCATACCTTTGAAGGCTTTGAACATGTAGAAGATGCGTTGATGCTTATGAAGGATAAACCGGCAGATTTAATTAAGCCGGTAGTTATCATTAAATAAAGCAGCACCGGACATATTTGTAGGGCGACCCACCGTCAGGTGACTGTGGGTCGTCCCTTTTTATTAGCATTGCGAGGTAGATATGGATATAGTAGTTATTTCCGGATTTTTGGGAGCCGGTAAAACCACCTTTATTACGGAATTAGTGCGCCATGCGAAGGGAACCGTAGCCGTTTTTGAAAATGAATTGGGCGATGTAGGCGTAGACAAAGCGCGGATGGAAGAAGATATGACGATGCAGGAGAAGCCTAATATTTGGGAGTTGACGGAAGGCTGTATTTGTTGCTCCTTAAAAGGCGACTTCCGGCAATCCGTGCTAACCATTGCCAATGCCGTCGATCCGGCGCTGCTTATTATCGAACCGACCGGTGTAGGTTTGTTGAGCTCGGTAATGGACAATCTTAGTACCTTAGCCTATGAACGTATTCGCCTGTTAGCACCGGTAACGATTGTGGATGCTCTCAACTTTACTACCGCTTGTAACGAATACGGTGCTATTGCAGAGGATCAAATACATCATGCCGGTCATTTGGTCATCAGCAAGACAGCCGGTCATGAGCAGACAACCGCCGAAGTGAAAGCCGCGTTGGCACAGCGGGGGTTGCAGGAAAAGCTATTGCCCGATGCATATACGTTGTGGACAGAGGACATATGGCAATCGATTCTTACCACACCGTACACCGCTGACGGCAGCGTAGCTGAGGTTGAGATACCGGCACTGGAAACCATGGCCGTACCCTTTGCTTCCTTCGGTGATATTGCTGCCTTTCACAGTGCGATGCGGGCGTTGACGGAAGGCAGGTTCGGAGATGTGTATCGCGTGAAAGGCACTGCTCGTATCGGCAGCATTTGGGGACGCTTCGATATTGTAGGGACTACCTGTGATTTAACAGCAGTGGAAACAAAAGCCGATGAAAAAGCGGTCATCATCGGACGACAGTTAGATAAGGATGCCATCGCACTACTTTTCAGACAATGACTATTATGATAAGGTATGTATAGTCTACTTACTTGTGGTAATAGAATGTAAAGGAAAGGAGTGCCTGCGTGGAATTTACTTATGGAGATACAATACGTATTCTTAGTAACATATATGTTGTATTAGGAAGAATTGCCTATTGTGAAGACGATGGAGAAGAAAGCGATTCCGATGCAGATTCTTATAAGACGATTTCGCCTAAAGAGGCGGATTGGTTTGAGTATTTATTAGTATCTAATGCTACGAATGAAGAATATTGGCTTAGCTGTGATAAACATCATAATGGATACGCTTTGTATCGTATGTGTGAGAAACGCTCAACCGATACGTATCGTTTATTAGAAGCGGGTACGGAGAAAGCGATTTCAGTTTGGGGAAATGTTGATGTTGATATTGGTGATTCTGCGGAGTATAAAGAGTTTATCACCGAGACTGGGGCTATATATGCTGTGGAGAAGTGGTCTGATGAGACGGAGTATGCAGAGGGAATGTATCTTACTACGGCTGATGTGACCATAGAGAAGGATGTGTTACGGTCTAACGCAATACAAAAGCGTATGGCAAGGAGAAGAATATTACAAGGGATTCTTTGTATTCCTTTAGTCATTTGGGCGCTGCTTATATTAATGGCTATAACAGGAACATCATGGCATACGGTGCGAGCGTATTTGGGACATCCGTATACGATTAATGAATATATGAGCGAGGATGCACCGTTGTTTACCTACGTAACATCAATTACAGGAAATGATGGGGAGAAGTCGACGATTTATCAGTCTCCGTATGCAACGGTGGGAGAAACGGTTCGAACGATTATTAATGCTATGGAAGGCAGAAACCTGACTACATATCAGCATGAAATAAATGAAGACAACGCAGTTGCTCTTTTAACACCTTATGAATATTGCTTAATATATGAGGATACAGAACACCGTATTTTGGTACGTGATGAGTCGAGGCAGTTTGCTTATGCTGGAACTGATGATAGCGGCTATTATGCTACTCCCGGAGTACACAGATTTTATCGTAATTTCTATTGGTCCTTTGGTTATGAGTTTGATAAGAAGCGGTATACGTCTCCATCGTTTTACGATACGTATCAAGGAGTCCCTTTAGTGGATGATCCTGTAAATATGTATTATCAAAATTATGCGAGTAGCGTTCGTTCCGGTAGTGCAGGTTCACGGTTGTCATCCGGTGGGGGTACAAGCGTGGGGAAATAGAAGTAGTGTAGGAGGTTTTTTTATGATAGTAGATATTGGAATAACATCTTTATATGCTTTGTTGGGTATTATCATAATGATTATTGGCAGTATGATTATTGATTGGTGTATCCCCGGTGATTTTCCGACAGAAATAAAGCGTGGTAACAGAGCTGTTGGATGGTTATGTGCTGGTATTTTTATTGGATTAGGATATATTATTCGTGCAGCTATCGTGTCACCGGCAATACCTTTTATGGAGGAAGCATTGTGGCATGGAATTAAATCAAGCATAATTTATAGTGCGCTGGGTATTATCTTTTTTCTAATCGGCTATTACTTATTACATATTTGCCATAGAGCGTATTCCTTAACAGAAGAAATAATGAATGGAAACACTGCCGCAGGTATTATGTTGTTTGGTAGCTTTGTCGGAATGGCTTTGATTATTAGTGGGGCAATTCATTAATGAAGAAGCACCGCTTACTACTGGTAACGACCTTTATTATTTCGGGATGTTCATTGTGTTATGAATTAATTATTAGTGCCGTTAGCGCTTATATCACGGGAAATGCAGTCTTGCAATATTCGGTAATGATAGGGTTATATATGTCAGCTATGGGACTGGGATCCTTCCTCAGCAGATATGTACGGACGGAATTGTTTACCGTATTTGTTACCGTGGAGATTGGTATTGGCGTACTAGGTGGCTTTAGCAGCGTAAGTATTTTTTTAGCGAATATTTATATCGCGAATTATCATATAATAATGTACGCTATCACGATTGGAATTGGCATTCTGGTAGGTATGGAAATCCCGCTGTTAACACGGATTATTGAGAAATCCCACGGTAACCTACGGATGACATTATCGGCGGTATTTTCCTTTGATTATATCGGTAGTCTGGTAGGGGCATTGGCATTCCCTTTATTAATGGTACCCTACGGAGGTTACCTGGCAGCGGCTTTTGTGTGTGGCGTACTGAATAGTGTAGCTGCATTATTGATTATTTGGAAATATACTGACCATATTCGATATAGCTGGACATATAAAATATTGACTGTTGGTGTGGGGACCGTTATGCTACTGGGCATTATATTTTCTGGAAATATATCCCATTATATTGAAGAGGGTTTGTATCGAGATACTGTTATTTATTCGGAACAAACGCCATATCAGAAATTGGTTCTTACAAGACACAAAGATGATATACGCTTATTTATTGATGGTAATCTACAATTTTCTTCCATGGATGAATACAGATATCATGAAGCACTGGTACATATTCCGCTGGCACAGATTGATGCCATACAAAATGTATTAGTACTGGGCGGTGGTGATGGGTTAGCTACCAGAGAATTACTAAAGTATCCGAATGTACAAATTACCGTAGTTGATTTAGATGAGAGAATGACAGCTATGGCAATTAAGCATCCTGTACTTCGCGCATTGAATAAGGATGCATTTTCAAATCCATGTGTGACGGTAATTAATAAAGATGCCTATGAGTTTATGAAAGAGAATAAAAAACAATATGATGCTATCATTATTGATCTGCCGGACCCCAATAATGAAGCGTTAAGCAAGCTTTATTCTAATGTATTTTATCGCTTATGTTATGCTGCATTGTCTGAAAAGGGAATTTTGGTAACTCAATCTACAAGCCCTTATTATGCGGCAAAAACATTTTGGAGTATTAATAAGACCTTGGCTTCAGAAGGCTTTGTAGTGTATCCGTATCATCTGTTAGTTCCTACCTTCGGTGAGTGGGGATTTAATATGGCTACAAAGCATGCGTTACATAAGATTCATCCTGTAAATAAGGTAGACACACAATTTGTTACGCCTGATAATATAGATTCGTTGTTTGTATTCGGCAAGGATGAAATACCTTCGGAGCCGATTGCTATTAATCAACTTCTACATCCGGTGATTATTGATTATTATAATGAAGCAGTTCGACAGTGGCATTAGATGTGAAAAAGTGAATCAATGACTATTGGCAAGCCTATGGGTGTTTGCTATAATGAACTACAGAATAATAGAACAACGGGGTGCTCATAATGATGGGCTGAGAGTAAGCGGTAGATTTCGCTTTAACCCATAACCTGATTTGGATAATGCCAACGTAGGGACATACAGACTACGCCGACGGAGTCAAGAAATTTTGTCGGTAGCAGCCAGCGAGTAACGGGCACGGTTCCATCAGGGATCGTGCTTTTTTTGTAGACCCGTTTTCTATAAAGCGCTTCGATGGAGCGTGTGTATAACAGAGTTGTAGATGATTGGTAAATCATTGAGTAGCAGTAAAGAGGAGGTACGTATGAGTACATCATCAGGAACATCGGTCTTTAGGAATATGTTAATTTGGTTTGGCGCGGCGATTTCCATTGCAGAAATTATGACGGGCACCTATTATGCCACCTTGGGAATGATGCGTGGCTTGGAAGCCATTGTAATCGGGCATATCATCGGCGGTATTTTATTATTCGGTGCAGGTCTTATCGGTGCGAAGGAACGTAAAAGCGCTATGGAAACGGTAAAGAGTTGTTTCGGCGGTTATGGCGCGATGCTCTTTATTATTCTTAATATAGTGCAGCTGGTAGGTTGGACGGCTATCATGATTTATGACGGATCGATTTCCGCAGCCGCTGCGTTTGGTACGGCGCCGGAGCTGTGGGCTGCCGTCATCGGCGTATTGATTTTAGGTTGGCTTTATATCGGCTTAGACGGCTTTACTAAAATAAATACCGTTGTCATGGCCGCTCTTTTCATTATGTGCTTGGTACTGGGCCATCTTATTTGGAGCGGCAGCGGTGAATCGTTGGTGCCCATCGATGACAGCTTGAGCTTTAGCAGTGCCATTGAATTATCTATTGCTATGCCTTTATCTTGGTTGCCACTCATCAGTGATTACACTAGACGAGCTAAAAAGCCGGTGGCGGCTACGGCAGCCAGTGCGATTACTTATTGCGTGATTAGTATGTTCATGTACGTCATCGGTATGAGTGCGGCGATGTATACAGGGGAAACTAACATTGCGCTTCTCATGACCGGCGCGGGACTCGGCGTAGTAGGCTTGTTTGTTGTGGTGTTCTCTACGGTAACGACTACCTTTATGGATGCCTATTCGGCAGGCGTGTCGTCGGAATCTCTTTCGTCGCACATTAAAGGACGCGGTGCCGCAGTGGTTGTTACTATTGTGGGGACCATAGCCGCTATGCTGTATCCGATGGATAATATTATGGATTTCCTTTTCTTTATCGGATCCGTATTCGGTCCGATGATCTCCGTACTCTTGGCAAATTATTTCTTTCTTAAACGCCGTGACGTTACCGGTGCGTGGGATTGGGGCAATGTTATCGTATGGCTTATCGGTTTCGCGGCGTATCGCGAATTACTTACCATGGATATGCCTTGGGGACCGACGCTGTGGGCTATGGGCCTTACTATGGTACTGACCGTAATTGTAGGAAAGCTGCGTGCCGGTCGCACCGTGCAGGCGTGACGATAAAAGCTAGGCGTGATGCGGTGGTTATGGTACAATAAAACCAATATTTAGTAGTTATAGTTTCGGGAGGGATTCTATATGAACAAAAAATGGGCAGCTGCATTAATTCCTGTATTTATGATGACCACCTTGGGAACGGCGGACGTTGATGCCAGCTGGTGGAGCAAGACCATGAAGAAGTTGGACAAATGGGCATCGCAAAGTTCATCGTCCAGTAGCTCATCGTCATCCGGCGGCGTTGTAGCGGAACCGACGGCAAACGATGTGAAATCCAATCGCTGGATTGAAGTACAGAAGAATCAGTACTATACGACGTATGTAGATCGTAGATCATTTGAAGCAGAAGGCACGGCACAGAATAGACGTGTTACTGCTTATTTTAAGCGAGCATATACACCGATTGGCTCACAGGTGTTGGGAAATAACAGTGATGGTCGTGTAAAACCGGATGTAATTACTTACTCAATAGCCGAAGGAATATATAAAGTGAATTCTTATAGTGATGCTTGGAGTACTCCACATTATTATGATGTACATGGTAATTTGATTTATGAGGGGCGGCTACAGGATTATTCTGGTTGGGCAGAGTACATCCCCGACAGCCCGGAAGAACAATTAAAGGATATGCTCTTCCACATGGCCGGTTGGGATTATTAAGTAAGGAGATGGATAGTGATGGAATATAACATGCCACCTAATGAAGACGATAAAGAACGGGTTACTCCGCAAGGTCCGCGGATGTTGCCGCCGGACTGGCGAAGTGCACCGCCGTTCTGGGATAACTTTGTAGGCGTGTTAAAACGGTATACGGAATTTAAAGGACGGGCCAGTCGCAAAGAATATTGGCTGTTCCAGCTTATGTATTTTATTATTATGTGGGCTGTTTCCTTTGTAGGCGAAATGATTGGTGGCGAGATGATGGGCGAAACGGTGCGCCTTATTATTGGACTTGCCATCTTGCTTCCCAGTATCGGGGTGCTGGTACGACGCCTTCACGATACGGATCGCTCCGGTTGGTGGTCGCTCTTGGGGTTAATACCGTTGGCAAACATTGTACTTCTTATCTTCACCGTATTGCCGACGAAGCCTTATGATAATACATACGGTCCGGTGCCGACCTATGATGAAATGACAAAAGAACATCGCTATCGGTATTAAGCAACTACACCTATAATAAGGTAAGGCCTGCTACAGTTACTTGTGAATTTCAATGTGTGCATTGTGTATGAGTGAGTAATTGTAGCGGGCCTATTTTATATAGTGCGTATAGTTTGTAGGAAAGGAAGTGTAAGCTATGAAGAACTTCAGAACAAATATTGCCGGCGTATCCCCATGGGAGGATATCGTAGGATACTCGCGTATTGTAATCATCGGCGATCAAGTTGAGGTAGCCGGCACAACGGCGGTGAAGGATGGGAAACCCTATGCTGTGGGCGATGCGTATGAGCAGACTCGTTACATTTTACAAACGATTAAAGAATTGTTTGCGCGTGAAGGCCTACCTTTTGAAAACATCTATCGCACACGCATGTTTGTTACGGACATCAGTCAATGGGAAGCTATTGGTCGTGCGCACGGCGAATTCTTTAAAGACATTAAACCGGCAGCAACGATGGTAGAAGTGGCTTCGCTTATTGATAAGGATTTGTTAGTGGAAATAGAAGTATTTGCTAAGTTGGCTATGGAATAAACGAGAGGCTCCTATGTTTCAGTGGTCAGGTCTTACGAATGAAGAGACAATATAAAAGAAGAGGGACCCCTATATTTTAGTGGTCAGGTCTTGCGAATGAGTACATAGTAAACGAGAGGCTCCTATATTTCAGTGGTCAGGTCTTACGAATGAAGAGATAATATAAAAGAAGAGGGACACCTATATTTTAGTGGTCAGGTCTTGCGAATGACGCACTTGCAATATAGGTGTCCCTCTTATTTATATTTAGAAAAACAGAATGAGTGTTACTGCGATGTTAACAATCGTAGCGATTACGATAGGTAAGAAGGTTCGTTTGGCCAGTTCCACCGGGGATTGACGTGCTGCGCCGGAGACAACGATCATAACGGCGGAGATCGGTGACAAGGAGCGAGCCAAGTTCGACACAAAGTTCATCGGTAATACAAGGAGTACAGCCGGAATGTTAGCGAGGGCAGCCACCTTAGGTGCCAATGGAACAAAGGCAAAGAAGGCGGAGTTGCCGGAACCGGTTACCAAGGTTGCACCAATAATAATGGCTACGAAGACAAACATCATACCGATGCCGCCAAAGCCGGCTTGCTGTGCGCTGCCGATGAGCGTATCGATAGCACCGAGAGAGGTAAGACCTTTGGCGAAGGTATCGGCTGCAACGACCAAGGTTACAACTAAGGCCATCTGGAAGCCCATGCCATCCCAAAATGCTTTTACATCCTTGAACATTGTTAAGGCACTGCGATGGCGAATCGTTTCGATAAGCATGGTAATGGCCAAGCTGGTCAAGGTAGCCAGGTTGATGTCCATTTTGATGGAACCGCCGTAGAACTCAAAGAAGAAAATTAAGAGAAGCGGCAAGGTCGGTAATAAAGCATAGAAGGAAGGCACCGGTTTTTCTTCAATCTTTTGATCCTCGTTAATAGTGACCGATACGTCCTTGCCTGCCATTTCATCGGGATTTTTCTTATCCATATATTTTTGGACAAAGAAATGAGAAATGGCCAAGGCGGCTACGGTGCATAAGCCGACAGGTACCTGATACTGGAAGAAGTACGGTACAATATCCATACCAATCAGCTCGGCGGCATAAATATTATCGGCGCCGGCAGGGCCCCAACCGGGACCGGATGTGGTGGCGATAACCGCACAGGCAGCGAGGCGACTTACGCCAAGACGCACCATGATGGGATACAGCGTTACCATGAGGAGCAATCCAAAACCGGAGGCACTGCTGATAAACATGGCAAGGAAGTTACCCAGTACGGATGCAGCGGCCAATACAATGTAGGGATGCCCCAACTTGTGCAGTGGCTTGATGGCGATCCTAACGAGCGCCGTGCTGGCACCGATCATGTCCATGTACTTGGAAAAACCGCCGATGAGCATGATGATAAGACCTAGCTTAGCGGCACGGTTACTGAAGGAAAGGTTGATGGATTGTAAAATGTCCAGCCAAGCAGAACCTGTACTTTGCTTGGTAGGCACGATATCTCCCATACCCATGAAGAGGGCACAGGCCATCATGCAAACACCGGCTACAAACAATACTGGTTGCGGCGGATACTTTTTCAGTACGGACCGGGCAACAATGACAACAAAGAATGCGGCAATAATAAGCCCTAGCATACTAACACCTCCAAAAAGCAAATACTAAATACCTATTTGTAAATATCATACCATATATCTGTTTAGCAAAAGATGTTTAATTGAGAAAGAAAAATATAAGACATTTATTTAGTGGTGCATATGCGAAAACAGAAAAAATGTATTTGCTAAGAAAACAAAGTGTACGCGTGGGCGGAGCAGCTCATGTATCTCAGCGGTCAAGTCTTGTGAATAAAGAGGTAATATAAAAGAAAGTCTCCATCGCAGACATCACTCTTCCTCCTACCCGAAATGAATAAAAAATATCCTATCGACGTGAGAAATGCTTGCTACTCTCACCTTTGATAAATAAAAAAGAAAGTCCCCATCGGAGACATGTCATTCGCAAGACCTGACTGGCGAGATGGGGACTTTCTTTTTAGTTATTTATTTCCGAACCACTTATTGTAAATCTTTTCGTAGGTGCCGTCTTTTTTGAGTTCAGCTAACGCCTGGTTAACTTTGCCCTGCAATTCTTTGTCGTCCATACGGAAACCGAATACGAGCGGTTCCGGATTTACCGGTGAGCCAACAATCTTGAGATCCTTGTCGGCACCTTGCTTCATGTAGTACAAGGCAACCGGGTTATCCTGGATAGCGGCATCGATAGTACCGGCTTGCAATTCAGTGAAGAGCTGCGAGTTGGAGTCGGTTTCTTTTACAGTTGCATTTGGAACCTTGTGAGCGAGCTCAGCAGATACGGTACCAATCTGAGCACCGATTTTTTTACCGGCCAAGTCATTCATGCCGTTAACACCGGTAGTGTCTTTGCGAACGATGGTAACAAAGCCGCCGCGATCGAAATATGGATCACTGAACAAAATAGCTTTCGCACGTTCCGGTGTGGGGTTGATACCGGATGCGATCATGTCGATGTCACCGGACTTCAGTGCCGGAATCAACGCATCAAAGCCCATGCTCTTGAATTCCATTTTATAACCCATTTTCTTGGCTACGGCATCGGCGAGATCAATATCGAAGCCTACATATTTGTCGCCTTCCGTAAATTCAAACGGCGGGAAGGTAGTTTCGGCACCGACGCGCAATACTTTTTCCTTTGCCTGATCACCGCTGCTGCCACAACCGGCGAGTAAGCCGATGGCGAGCAAACCGGCTGTTAATGTTAAAGCCAGTTTTTTAGAGAAATTCTTGTACGTAAACATAACATCCTCCTAACTACTAACAGATACACTATATCGCTTTCATTATACTACGTTTTTCATAAGGGGTATATATGAAATACATGGGCAGTTGTGAACGTAGCGTGATACATCATAAAAATACTCCGCCAACCCGGAGGAAGACGGAGTACATAGATTGTGTTGCGTTATTATTTTTTCTGCGCACCGAACCATTTTTCGTAAATCTTCTGGTAGGTGCCGTCTTTTTTAAGCTCTTCCAAGGCTTTGTTAGCTTTGTCGCGCAACTCGGTATCGCTCTTTCTGAAAGCCCATACCGTACCTTCCGGATTGGTCGGTGTACCGGCTAAGCGCAATTCTTTGTCAGCCCCTTGTTTGAGATAGTACATAGCAACGGCATTGTCGAGGATAGTCGCATCGGCGGTGCCGGCGTTAAGTTCGTTGAAAATCTGGGAGTTGCTGTCCACTTCTTTAACGGTAGTGTTTGGAATTTTCTTCGCCATATCCGTAGGAATGGTGCCGATTTGCGTTACGATGCGTTTGCCTTCCAGATCCTTCATGCCGTTAATGGTGGTGTTGTCTTTTCTGGTGACAACGATGAAGCCGCCTTCTTTGAAGTACGGTTCACTGAAAATAACAGCCTTGGCACGTTCCGGTGTGGCATTGATGCCGGCGGCGATCATGTCGATGTCATTGCTTTGCAGCGCCGGAATTAACGCATCAAAGCCCATGCTCTTGAATTCCATTTTGTAGCCCATCTTTTTAGCTAACGCATCGGCGAGGTCGATATCGAAGCCTACGTATTTATCACCTTCCGTAAATTCGAAAGGAGGGAAGGTGGTTTCCGAACCGACGCGGAGCACCTTTTGCGGTTCCCCGGAGGAAGTACCGGAGCCGCAGCCGCCTAACAAGCCAACGGTGAGCATAGCGGTACCGGCCAGACACAATAATTTTTTAGTTGCTGATTTCTTTGTTAATGAAGAGAAAAATGATGACATGATGATGTCCCCCTTTGTGTGATGCGTCCCCTTACGTAGGGGTGGATTACTAACTGCCCTCATTATACTGCGTGGTTGTATAAATATCAATAGTTTTCTGTATAAAAATTTGATACATAAATTTGCTACAGACTGTGAAAGCGATGACGATGTACATAGTAAAATGCTGAATACACCACGGTATAACCGATGGAAAAGAAATTATTTTTCCGATGAAAATCATAGGGTGTGAGTTGAAGTCTATGCATAAACGGTGTAAAATAAAATCACTTATGATTGCGCAGAGTATGTAAATAGTTTTATATGATTGAACGAAGAAAGGATGACTCACTATGACATTAGAAGCACAAGCTACATCCTTGCGCCAAGAAATGGCGAAGGAAGCCTATACGATTAATTATACATTGGCAAAGAACCCGGAAATTTCATCGCAAGAATTTAAATCGGCCGCGCTGATTTGTGATGTGTTGGAAGCACATGGCATGACGGTGACGAGAGAATTGGCCGGTTTGCCTACGGCTTTTAAAGCAGCGGTGGTGCGCAGCAGTCAACCGCAAGGACGGCTGGCTATTTTATGTGAATACGATGCGTTGCCGGAGATCGGTCATGCGTGCGGTCATTGTGCCAGCGGATCCTCCAGTGTGTTGGCGGCGTTGACATTACACGCCTTGGCTGCGCAGTTGGCAGAGAACGGCAACGACCTCGGCGTCGATGTGGACATCATCGGCACACCGGATGAAGAAGCCGCCGGCGGTAAGGTGGATTTGGTAAAGGCCGGTGTCTTTGATGGCTATGATTTTGCCATGATGGTGCATATGGCCGGCGTGGAAACAAGAGCCAATGCGGATTTCTTAGCCTTAGATGATTACCGGGTGGCCTTTCATGGTAAGCCGGCGCATGCCGCAGGCGAACCGTGGAACGGTATTAATGCGTTGAACGGGGCACAGTTAGCTTTACAAGCGTTGGATATGCTCCGTCAGCAGGTGCGACCGGAAACGCGCATCGGCTATTATATTGTAAAAGGCGGTAGTGCTTCCAATATTATTCCCGATTACGCAGAAATCGAAGTATGCGTGCGCCATACGGAACGGGCGTATCTCGATACGGTGGTGGCCCGTGTTATGAAATGTTTGGAAGGGGCAGCACTGGCAACAGGGACTACGCATACGGTAACGCAGTTTGGACAGAAATACGATAATATGCGGTGGAACGAAACGGGGACGGCCATTATCGAAAAAGTTATGGATAGTCTTTCCATTCCTTATGTTACCGGTCATCCGACGGAAATCGGCAGCTCCGATATCGGGAACGTCAGCTATGTGTGTCCTGCCTTTCATCCGGAGCTGCGACTCAAAGGTGACGATAAAGTGTGTCACACCAAAGAATTTGCCGCAGCCATGGAAGAACCTACCATCGAAACGACCATTAACGAAGCGTCCGACATGATCATTCATACCATGCTTCGCTTGGCACAACATCCGGAGGAATTGGCGGCCATTAAAAAAGAATTTATGGCGCAGCAAAAATAAAAAGGATAGCAGCAAAAATAAAAAGGATACGTATCGGCAGACGCTACATGATACAGCAAGACCCCTCGGCAATTCGCCGAGGGGTCTTTTCATTAGCATGTTACTAGCCGTTTAGTTAGTATGTCGCTAGCCGTTTACTTAGCATGTTACTAGCCCTTTACTTAGTATGTTGCTAGTCGTTTCGTTTGTATTTCAGTGTGTCCAAGCAAGTGGGTTCGCTAGTTTATTCCGGATGTTTTGCATCTTTGTGCCACCATACGATACCTTCCAGATTTGGTAAGATGGAGCGATCGAAAACAGGTTCTTCGATGCCCACTTCCTTTTGACGGAAGTAATCGTTGAGGGCGATGATGGCCAAGCGACCGAGTACGAGAATAGATAAGATATTAGTCAATACCAAGAAGGCCATGAAAAGGTCTGCCAAGTTCCATACGAGATTTAAGGAAGCAGTGGAACCGAAGTACACCATGGCTACCACGAATACGCGGAAGATGTTGAGGTACACGCGGTTCTTAGATAAATGTAAGATATTGATTTCGCCGTAATAGTAGTTGCCGATGATGGAGCTGAAGGCAAACATGAAGATGAAGATAACCATTACGCCCGGTGCCCAAGAGCCAAGCTGTAAGCCTAGGTCATGCTGCACGAGGGCAATACCGGTAAGTCCGGATGTTTCATAGTTGCCGGATACCATTACGATGAATGCCGATGCGGTACAAATGAGGAAGGTATCTACGAATACACCGAAGCTTTGAATCAGACCTTGCTTTGCCGGATGGGATACATCCGCCGTAGCGGCTGCGTTCGGTACGGAACCTTCACCGGCTTCGTTAGAGAAGAGACCGCGCTTGATACCGTTCATAAGGGCGGCACCGAAGAAACCGCCGCTGGCTGCATCAAAGGTGAATGCTTTCGTGAAAATGGCTGCAAATACAGCGGGCAATTCACCGATGTTCATGAGCACGATGTACAGTGCGGTTAAAATATAAATACCGGCCATGATCGGTACGATCCATTCCGTCATTTTAGCAATGCGGGCTACACCGCCGAAAATAGAAATGGCTGTTAAGACGGCAACTACGATGCCGCACAGCATAGGATCTACATTAAATGTTTTCAGCGATGCGGAAATGGTATTAGCCTGTACTGAATTATAAATCAAACCATAGGTAACACTGATGAGTACGGCGAAGAGAAATGCCAAGGCAGGACTCTTGAGACCATAGCGAATGTAGTAGGCAGGACCGCCGTGGAAGCCGCCGCCCTTAGTAGGCTCTTTGTAAATCTGCGCCAAGGTGCTTTCGATAAAACCGGTGGCCGCCCCGATGAAAGCGATGAACCACATCCAGAAAATAGCACCCGGTCCGCCGAGTACAACAGCGATGGCGATACCGGCGATGTTGCCCACACCAACACGGGAGGCAGTACTTACGCAAAAGGCTTGGAACGAAGAAATCGTATTGCCTGCGGTTTTTACGCCGATGCCTTCACCTAACAGGCGCACCATTTCCCGCAGCCGACGCAGCTGCACAAATTTTGTGGTCAAGGTAAACCAGAAGCCGGCACCGATGAGAAGTACGATGATGATGTAATCCCATAGGAAGCCGTTGATTGTGTTGACAAGATTGTTTAATGCATCCATAACACAAACTCCCCTCTCTTTTAAAACCATAAATAAAAATAATATATAGGAATTATAAATTCAATTCATTATACTATAGACTGTGGAAAATCGTACATACAAAAGAACGTTGTGACGATACATTTTAGATATAGATATATGTGAGGAATGGAAGATACTTGTAAATACAAAAAGGACACGCATTATGCGTGTCCTTTCTTGCGACTCTATTTGATTCTTTAGGTTTATAAATAGCGTGCCTATGAGATAAAAGTATAGATTACTTCGTTCCGTCCCACCATACGATGCCGTCCTGCTTCGGCAAGATGGCGCGATTAAAAGTAGGATCGGCTACGCCGCGTGCTCGTTGCTCTTTATAATCTTTGAGCGCAAGTAATGCTTGCTTACCCAAAGCTAAGATGGAGGTGACATTGGTGAGAACCATGAAAGCCATGAATAGATCGGCTAAGTTCCAAACCAAGCTGAGGGAAGCGGTGGAGCCGAAGTACACCATGGCAATGACCATGATGCGGAACACGTGAAGATAGATACGCTTCTTGAACAGATGAAGCGTGTTGATTTCACCGTACACATAGTTGCCGATGACGGAGCTGAAGGCAAACATGAATACGAAAAGCGCTAACACGCCGGGTGCCCACGAACCGAGCTGCATACCCAGGTCGTGCTGAATGAGGGCAATACCGGTAAGACCGTTGGTATAGTTGCCGGACATGAGCACGATGAAAGCCGATGAGGTACAAATGAAAAACGTGTCTACGAAAACGCCGAAGGCTTGCACCAATCCTTGCCGTGCCGGGTGCGTTACATCGGCGGTGGCCGCTGCATTCGGTACGGATCCTTCCCCGGCTTCGTTCGAGAAGAGACCGCGCTTAATACCATTCATAAGAGCAGCTCCCATAAGACCGCCGCCGGCCGCATCATAGGTAAACGCAGAGCTTACTACCGTTGCCAACACATGAGGCAACGCAGTGATGTTCATGAGTACAACGAAGAGGGCCGTTAAAATATACAAGCCTGCCATAATCGGCACCAACCATTCCGTAAACTTAGCAATGCGCGCGCTACCGCCGAAGACCGCAATGGCTGTTAAGATAGCAACGCCGAGACCGGATACTTCCGGGGAAACACCGAAGGTAGATAGGGACGCGGCAATCGTGTTGGCTTGTACGGAATTATAAATAAGTCCGTAGGTGACGCTGATGAGTACGGCAAAGCCTACGGCGAGCGCCGGACTTTTCAGACCGTGACGAATGTAGTAGGCAGGACCGCCGTGGAAACCGCCGCCTGGTAAGGGTTCCTTGTAAATCTGCGCCAGCGTACATTCTACAAACGACGTTGCTGCGCCGAGAACAGCGATGAACCACATCCAAAAGACAGCACCCGGTCCGCCGAGTACAACGGCAATGGCAATACCGGCAATGTTACCTACCCCTACATGAGAAGCAACGCTGATACAAAAGGCTTGGAACGAAGAAATTTCGTTGCCCGTTGTTTTCTTGCCAACGCCTGCTTTCAGAAGGCGAATCATTTCGGGGATTTGTGTAATCTGTGTAAACTTCGTGGTGCAGGTAAACCAAAAGCCTGCTCCGATTAATAAAGCAATAATAATATAGTCCCAAAGAAATCCGTTAATTGTTGTGACTGCTTGATTAAGTAGCGCGTCCATTATTACTCTCCCTTCGCAAACAAAAATACATACAGAAATCATTATACTATAGAAGTACACGTTATGAATAGATTCTTGCTATGCGGAGTCTATCGTAACCAAGGAACGGTGTTGCATAATAGAGAATTAACGGAAAGGGGTAGGGTACAATGTTTCGTACGAAATGTACCTAAGGCTTGCCGGTGAAAAGGGATGATACAGATGGTGACACACACTGTGACACACACCATGACATACCCTATGACACACTCCGTGATACAGACCGTGACACACTACATGATACACTTCGTGACACAGTGTATGATACAGGGTATGACACAGTGCATGACACACAGGATGATACACAATGTGGTCACATACCTAGACTAGACCAAGACCAAACTAAACTAAGACCAGACTACAACTATAACAAGACAAACACTAAACAAGACCAGATTATCAGCTAGCTTGCGCTAGCTATTTTTTTTATGGGGTGGGAAAGAAAAATAAAAAAAGAAAAGGGATGAAGGCAAAGGAATATAAAAAGCAACCTACAACAATAGATTAAGTCTATGATTGCAGGTTGTCTAACGTTAAGAGCGTTTTTCAAATAGAAATATGATTAGTTCATCATCGTGTATTTCAGCGAAGAGTCTATAATCACCTACGCCATATCTCCAGATACCTTTAAGGGAACCGGTTAAGGCTTTTCCGTGAAGTCGTGGGTCAATAGTGTCGACAAGGTTTTTTATTACCCAATTTTTGATGATGCGAGCCGTTGGTTTATCTAGCTTTTTTAATTCCTTTTTGATTTCTTTCCCCTTGTCACAGTTAATGATTCGTTATATAATAATATAGCTAATCATCCATAGCATTGGATTATGGCAGTTCTGCGGGGCTCGTGCAAGGGAGGCCTGTGAACCGTGTCAGGATCGAGAGATAGCAGCACTAAGCGGTAACCTCTTTGTGCCACGAGGGTACCTGTGGAGCTGTCATAATCGAGTGCTATGAGTAGTAAAGCAGCGCGCTATCGCTGCTTTTTTTCATATACGGATAAAATTTAACGGGAAAGGAGAGAATCGTCATGAGCTATATGGCATTGTATCGGCGGTGGCGGCCGAAGGATTTTACGGATGTAGTCGGACAAAAGCAAGTGAGCGAAACGTTGATGCGGGCTATCCGCGAGGACAAGGTAGCGCATGCGTATTTGTTCTCCGGACCGCGTGGCACGGGTAAGACGAGTATTGCAAAAATTTTTGCTCGCGCCATTAACTGTGAAAAGGGACCGACGGATCATCCGTGTAACGAATGTACTTCGTGTAAACAAATTCTCGAAGGTCGTTCCATGGATGTGCTTGAAATTGATGCGGCATCGAACCGCGGGATTGATGAAGTGCGAGCGCTCCGTGAGAGTGCAAAGTTTATGCCCGTAGAAGGGCGTAAGAAAATTTTTATTATCGACGAAGCGCACATGTTGACAAACGAAGCATGGAATGCATTGCTCAAGACGATTGAAGAGCCGCCGGCACATATTATGTTTATTTTTGCGACGACGGAACCGGAGAAGATTCCGGTTACGATTTTGTCCAGGTGCCAACGCTATACCTTCCGTCGTATTACGGCGCAGGATATTACGGAGCATTTGTTACATGTGGCCGAAGGCAGCGGCATACAGCTTGACCCTAAAGCGGCACGGCTTATCGCGGTGCATGCGGACGGAGGACTTCGCGATGCGCTGAGTATTCTCGACCAGTGTTCGGGCATGACGGATGATGTGATCACCATTGCCCATGTAGAATCCATGATCGGGCTTGTCAGCAAGAAATGGGTTATCGAGATGGTGTCGCATATCATGCACGGTGACGGGGCGGCTATGCTGTTGGCTATTCAATCGGCACTTTCGGAAGGACGCGATACGAAGCAAATGGTGTCGGCCTTGACCGAACATTTACGAGCGTTGCTGGTGGCAAAGGTGATGCCTGAGGCGGAGGAGCTACAAATTTACGATTCCTTCAAGGATGATTTTCAGGCACAGGTACAGGCCATCTCGGCCGGTCAGATTGACAGCTATGTGCGAGCGCTGCAGTCGATTCAAAATGATGCGAAGCGCGTAGATAATCCGCGCACGGTTATCGAGGTAGGCTTATTGGCATTGGCGGCGCGGGCGCGTGTCAGCGACAGTGAATTGGAAGATCGCTTGGCCGCAATAGAATTTAGGTTGGATGCGGACGATGATGGTTTGAAAACGCGGTTGTCACAGCTGGAACATTCGGTAGAGCGCGGTGTAGTGGTTAGTCCTGCCGGCAGCGGGCAAGGACCGTCAATAGATACGTCCGCCGTTACTGCGACCGAATCGAACACGACCGGGGCTATGCGTATGGCGCAGCCACAAATGGCAACGCAGAACGTGACAATGCCGAGTCAACCGGGAAGCGTACCGCCGGGGACACCGGGCATGGTGCCGCCGGAAAAACCGGGCATGGTACCACCGGGAAAACCGGGCATGGTACCACCGGGAAAACCGGGTACGATTCCGCCGCAGGGACAGATGCCACAGTCATCGCCACAGCCATCGACGCACAGGGTAGGGCAGGTACCGCCTCCGGCGAAGGCAAGTGCTTCGCCTGTGTCAAACGGTGTAGGCGCTGTGCCACCACAATCACAACGAGAGACAGAGACGCATACGTCAGCGGGGACGGCACCGACGTTCAGTACCTTAGGCACTACCAGCAGCGGTGTGGCTGCAGAGATCGGCGAAGGAATTTTACCGCCCGGTGAGTATAGAGGAATTCAGGGCCGTGTGTTACAATGGATGCAGGGCAAAAAAATGCTTATGAGTGCCGGCTTTTATCGGATGGGGCAACTCATTTATGTAGACAACACCAAAGCGGTGATTGCCTTTAATACGGATTTCAATGTGAAAATGGCTACTACCGATAAGGTAGTGAAGGAAGCCACGCAGGCGTTTTCTGCGGTGATGGGTCATGCGGTGACGGTGCTGGCCGTTGGCAGCAATACGCCGGAGGATAAGTCCTATCGTGCAGCGGCACGAGGCAGTGCCGGAGGACGCGGCGCAGCATCTAAGGAACATCCGGCAGTACCGACGAAGGAATCTACAGCAACCGTTACGGCATCGGCAGATACCGGTGCCAGTGATAGAGTAGAGCGTGCTACGGCTAACGATGCGCCGGCGCATACTACGGTTAGGGGTACGGTGCCGCATACTGCGCCGACGGATACCGCTTCGGTCGGTGCGCGTAAGGTAGCTGGTCAAACCGTAACTGACCAGGCGGAAACCGGTGGCGATGAAGCAAAGGCATCCGGTGATACGCCCCATGCAATGCGGGAACGCGTTGACGGGTTGCCGGCCGATGTGGATGATTTCGGCAGCGGCATGATTGTGACAAAGCCATCCGATGAAGCAACAGTGGATATAACGAAGCTCCCCAAATGGGATCCTAACCATTGTCGTGAAGAGGAGCTAGCCAATCCGGTATTACTCGGGGCCCTCGCACAAGCGGCGGCGGACGGTAATGATATATATGTAGAAGTAATAGATGATGATCAGGAGGACAAATAATGTTCGGTAATATGGGTAACATGCAGGGCATGATGAAAAAAGTACAGAAAATGCAGGCTGAAATGGCAAAGATGCAGGAAGAGTTAAAGACGCGTACCGTAGATGCATCCGTTGGCGGCGGTGTTGTATCCGTTGTGATGAACGGTGAAAAATTGGTACAGTCCATTAAAATCGATCCGGCTACGGTAGATCCGGAAGATGTAGAAATGTTAGAAGATTTGATTTTGGCGGCTGTTAACGAAGCGTCCAAAAAAGTGGATGACATGTTGTCTCAGGAAATGAGCAAAGTAACGGGCGGTTTGAAATTGCCGGGTATGTTCTAAGAACTAAGGTAGGCAGTAACATGACGAACGCATTGGAACGTTTGGTAGAGGAGCTGCGCCGTTTGCCCGGCATCGGTGCGAAGTCGGCTCGTCGGTTGGCGTATCATCTGGTGGAATTGCCACCGGAAGAGGTGGATCGATTGGTAGCGACGATTACGGCGGCGAAGGAGGCTACCAAGCATTGTTCGATTTGCTTTAATTTATCGGCGCAGGATCCTTGTGAATTCTGTGCTAACGAAAACCGTGACCACACGACGATTTGCGTGGTAGAAACATCGCGCGACGTGATGGCTATCGAACGCAGCGGCGACTACAAGGGCTTATATCATGTATTGGAAGGAGCTTTGTCGCCGATGGAAGGCATCGGTGCCGGCGATATTCGCATTAAAGAATTGATTGCTCGGCTTCGGGACGGTGTGGTAAACGAAGTAATTTTGGCGACGGATCCCGATGTGGAAGGGGAAGCGACGGCGCTGTACATTGCCCGTCTTTTACAACCCAGCGGGATTAAGGTAACCCGCATTGCCCGCGGTGTGCCGGTCGGCGGCGATATTGAATACGCCGATGAGGTCACCTTAGGCGGTGCGGTAACGAATCGTCAAGAGATGTGAGGCGTTTTTGATGGATATTACAATGCAAGGTATTTTGGGCGTTATTGCGGTCATTGTACTTTTTAAATTAGCGTTTTATACGGTGAAGAAGGTAATCATTCACGTGATTACCGGGTATGCGGCGTATTATATTGCCACGGCGTACTTCGGTATTCCCATTGATTTGGGCATTATGATGTGGGCACTTATGGCATTGTTCGGACCGCTGCCGATTGTGGCCGTAGGATTATGGGATTATTTTGGTGCGTAGGAGTAGAGAATGGTACGATTGAATGCAGCTCAACAGCGAATTGTAAATGAGCTGGATCGCAACATTCTCTTGTTGGCCTCGGCAGGCACAGGAAAAACAAATACATTGGCCTATCGCGTGGCACATATTATTGAAAGCGGCCGCGCCGCCGGTGAAGAAATTTTATGCATGACTTTTACCAATAAGGCATGTCGTGAAATGAAGGAACGCATCGCCGGCAAGGTAGGTCCTAAGGCGAAGGCTGTGGAAGTAAGTACCTTTCACAGCTTTTGTTATGCCCTGCTTGCGGAGGAAAGCAAGAGACAGGATGATCTGTTTACGGATATTACCATTTATGACGAGGAAGATTGCAAGGAGCTGTTGGCACCGTTAAAGCCGGCAGGCATGAAGGACATAGAGTTCCAAAATTTGGTGGCTTGGGTGAAGGAAGCCCGTTCGCGGTACGGTTTCTATTCGGACAGCTCTACCGAGGATTATAAGCGCACCATTCGCCGTGCCTATGCGGAGGAAAAACAAACTATGCTTCGCTTGTTAGGCGGTGCAGATAGTTTTATCATGGGTGATGTGCAGCGTCGTTTTGAGTATGACGGATACAGAATCATGGTAGCTTACGAGGAAGCGTTGCAGCAGGTACACGGTGTGGATTTTACGGATTTGATTACCCGCGTGCATCGCCTGTTTCAGAATGAAGAGGTACGTCGTCGTTGGCAGCAGCGGTACAAGTATATTGCCATTGATGAGATGCAGGATACCAGTACACTGGAGTGCGAAGTGATGAAGGTGCTGTGGCAGGGCAATCATGTGCTGCTATGCGGTGATTATTTCCAAACGATTTACGAGTGGCGCGGTTCGGATCCGTTGGCCTTGCTGAAAGCCTATCGCGATGAGTTTTCGCCGATGACAGTGGTCTTTTATGAAAATTACCGGGCGAACCAAACCTTGTTCAAAGCATCGCTGGCCGTGCTGCAGGCGATGTTCCCGGATATTATTGATGATTTCTATGAGGAAACGCCGTACGCCGTGACCGGTGATGCGGGAACGCCTATTACGATTCACGGCGCACCGACGGAATGGAAGGAAGGGGCGTATATTTTCGATGCCATACGCAGCTTGCCGAAGGACAGTAATGTAGGTATCTTGGTACGCAATAATAAACGAGCTCAATATTTGAGTCGGTTGTTTGCGAATTTAAATGTTCATTTACCGCCGGAAGAAAAGCGGGAGTTTATGATTATTGATGAATTTAAATTCTTCCGTCGCCAAGAGATTAAGGACATTATGGCGTATTTTAAATTACTCCTTAACTCCCATGACAGCGTCAGCGCCAAGCGCATTAGCAAGCGGTACGTTAAGGGGATAGGCGAAGCGCGTATTCAGGCGATTGAAAGTGCGGACACGCGTCAGGCCGGATTGACATTGACGGATTTCTTCGACATGGCCATCTTTGAAGGGGAACCGTATCAGCGTCTGTTGGAAGGCCTTAACGCAGGTAAGGTAGTTGTTTTCGATGTGGAAAGCACGGGAACGGATACGACGACGGATGAAATTATTCAGATAGCTGCCATTCGGTTGGGCGCAGATGGCAGTGAGGCGGAATGCTTCGAGCGATTTATTTGCCCTGCAAAATCCGTCGGTGATTCACAGGCCGTACACGGCTTTAGCGATGAATGGTTGAAGGAACACGGTGAACCGGCAGAAGCGGTGCTAGCCGATTTCGTGGAGTTTGCCAAGGATGCGGTTATCGTCGGTCATAACGTAGGCTATGACATTAGTATTCTCGGCAGTGAGCTACACCGTCATCATTTGCCGCAACCAAGATTTGGTGCGGTGTACGATACGCTTGATATTTACCGCCGGTTTTATCCGAATTTGTTAAATCATAAGCTGGGATTTTTGAGTGAATATTTTCCCATCGATCATAAGCCGACGCACAATGCCTTGGATGATATTCGGGCAACGGCATTGCTTTTATTGTATGCGATAAAGGAGAATATCGAGCCCACCGCGGATCGTCGACGCGCCTTAATCGGTTCGTACAAAAATGCCTTTGCTACGATTGCTTCTCAAATGGCTACGCTGCGGCGCAGGAGTAATAGCGAACGACCGACACAGCTGTTGGCATACATCATGAATGACATGGGCGTATTGCAATATTACAAGCAAGCCCGTGAGGAACAACGAGTGGAATACATTCGCGATTTGTATCGCATGATGGAACAGCTGGAGCAGGAAGAAAGCGAATTAAGCGGACCCGATTGTCTGCGCCGTATATTGCAGCAGGCAGCGCTTACTGCCGGTGAACCGGATCAGCGTATTAAAAACGAAACGCGTATTCCGATTATCACGGTGCATCAAGCAAAGGGCAGCGAGTTTGATTATGTATTTTTAGCGAATATGAATGTCGGTGTCTTCCCGGGAATGTTGGCCATACGAGAGGGCAAGGAAGAGGAAGAGAAGCGTTTGTTTTATGTAGCTTTGACGCGGGCGAAGAAGCAGTTGACCATTAGTTATATTACGACGAATCACCGCGGGGCGCCGTGGAGTGAAAGCCCCTTCCTGGCGTATTTGCCGAAGGAACTGGTGGAGCGTAAGTGAAAGGAGCATAGGTATGGCACGAAAAACAAAACGGCCCGATGATTGGGTGCGACTGATTACCGATGAGGCTACCAACATGACATTGGGAGCGTGGCTTGATACGAAAGGCTATCCGCGGTCAGCGATGAAGACGCTGTTTCAAGAAAAGCTGGTTCTCGTCAATGACAGAAAGGCGAATCCGAAAACAATCGTAACGAGCGGTGACGAATTGCGTCTGCAGATGCCGAAGGAGTCTATCGATCACGAACCGATGGAAGGACCGTTAACCATTGCCTATGAAGATGAGGATTTGTTGATGGTCGATAAGCCGGTGGGATTGACGGTAAATTCTGCCGGACAGGAATCCATGGCCAATCGGATTGCGGCGTATTTCAAAGCGCAGAAAGAATGGCGCAAGGTGCGCTTCCTAAATCGTTTGGATCGAGATACATCCGGTCTTTTGATTGTGGCAAAAAGCGGCTTGGCGCAGAGCTTGTATCAACAGCAGCTGGAAGAGAATAGTCTGGAAAAATGGTACACCGCCGAAGTGGTGGGCCGGTTGGAAGGTGACGGTGTGATTGAACTTCCTATGCGGCGTAGTCAGGACGGGATTCATTACGAAGTGCATGAAGAGGGCAAGCTAACCAAGACGGCGTATACGGTAATCACTGCCGGCGATGACGTATCGACGGTGTGCATTCGCCTTTACACGGGCAAGACGCATCAGATTCGTGTAGCCATGGCTCATATCGGTCATCCCTTGCGATATGATAGTTTATACGGAACGGCAGTGGAGGGTAAGACCTTTTCCCTTCGCGCATCGAAGGTGTGCTTTACATCGTTGCGAACCGGACAGCGCGTGGAAGTAGAAGTATAAGTAGAAGTATGAGTATAAGCATAAGGCCATAAAGATGATGAAGTAGAAAGTGTATAGCTTTGGGGGATATGAATAAAGAAAGCTAAATAAAGATAGCCAGGCAAAGAAAGCTAAGCAAAGAAAAAAACTCTTACCTTGGGTAGTCATCAAGCTGTGATGGCGTCCCGTAGGTAAGAGTTTTTTAGATTCAGAGGTATGCGTATACTAGGAAATTAGTACCAAATGTAACGGATGAGTACGATAAGAGCGAGGGGATACATAATCCATTTTACTTCGCTTGTACGACCGGCTACGATTTTCATCAACGGATATAGGATAAGACCGGCGGCCACACCGTTGGCAATGCTGTAAGTAAACGGCATTAACGCGATAACGAGGAAAGCCGGGAACCCTTCGGTCCAGTCGCTGAAATCGATATCTTTAATGGCTTCCATCATCAAGGCGCCTACCAGAATCAATACCGGGGAGGTAGCGCAGTTAGGTACTAAGGTGATGATCGGTGCGAAGAAAAGACATAACAGGAACATAACACCGCAAGTGACGGCAGTTAAGCCCGTACGTCCGCCGGCACCGACACCGGAGGCACTTTCTACAAAGGCGGTAATGGTACTGGTGCCGAGTAAGGAACCAAAGCTTACGCCGACGGCATCGACAGTCATTGCTTTGCCGAGTCCGGGGAATTTACCTTCCTTCGGTTTTGCAATTCCCGCTTTGGTAGCGGTACCAATCAAAGTACCCATGGAGTCGAACAATTCTACAAAGGTGAACGAAAAGATAATCGTCACGAGTCCCATATGAAAGGCGCCGGGAATATCCAGCTGGAAGAACGCGGCTTTACTAAAATCCGGAACGGAAATAATACTGAAGTTCTGCGGCAGCTGTGCGTTACCGGTGATATAGGCCAACAAAGTGGTAGCAATAACACCGATGAGAAGAGCCCCTTGTACGCGGCGGGCCATGAGAATGGAGGTAAAGAACAAGCCGAAGAGAGCAAGCATTACTTGCGGATCGGCCAGGTTACCCATGGTGAGTAAGGTTTCTGTGGAGCTTGGTGTCAAGTGCCCCTTGGTAGCCGCTACTTGTGCTACCGTATCCGGTAACAGCGAAAGGGTAATGGTCATTAAGCCGGATAATTTTAAACCTATAATAGTAATGAAGAGACCGATACCGACGGTAATGGCAATTTTCATTGAAGCCGGAATCCCTTCAACAATCATTTGGCGCACGGTGGTTAAGGTCAGTACGAGAAAGACGATACCGGAAATGAAGACAGCACCTAATGCCGTTTGCCAAGGAATACCCATGCCGAGTACAACGGTGAATGCGTAAAAGGCGAGTAAGCCTACGCCCGGTGCCAAGCAAATCGGGTAGTTAACAAAAAGGCCCATGGCAATGGTTACAAGGCCGCCGCCCAAGGCAGTGGCGATGAGTACCGCATCCTTATCCATACCGGCAATACCTAAGATGTTAGGTGCCAGGAAGAGAATGTAGGCCATGGTAATAAAGGTTGTTAAGCCGGCGATGATTTCCGTCTTAACGGTGGTGTTTCTCTCTTGGAGAGCAAACAGTTTTTCTAACATTTTTACACCTCCGTAAAAATATACCTCTGAAATCGTTGATAAATTGATTTCAAGTTTATTGTACCATGGACATCCGTTTCTGGGGAGAGCCAATAAAGTTGTTATCCGTACTGATAGCTAAATATATACCTTGGAGACTCTTCATTTTGCATACGAGGTATGCTATAATGTGTGTATCAATTCCTACTCTGAAAGGGGTATTAAGTATGAAGATTTCTACGAAAGGTCGCTATGCATTACGTGTGCTTGTCGATTTGGCAGAGCATAGCCAAAATAAAAATGTATCGATTCGCGAAATTGCGGAGCGTCAGGATATTTCCGATAAATATCTGGAAGGCATCGTCGCCAGACTTAGTGCAGCAGGGTACGTAAAGAGCGTGCGCGGTAAGTACGGTGGCTACCGGTTGACGAAGGAACCGAAGGACTACACCGTGTATGATATTCTCCGCGTAGCAGAAGACTCGATTGCATTGGTCGCTTGCCTTGAAACGGAAGAAAATCAATGCCCTCGCAGTAAGACATGTATGACATTGCCGTTGTGGGAGCATATGCAAACGCAGTTCCGCGAGTATATGAGCGGTGTTACGTTACAGGATGTATTGGACAAGAAATTTGATATGTAGCGATATGAATGCGCGCCGAGTGTCGGTTGCGCATTTATTCGTTTGCACCTGTCTATGAGGCGCTGCTTTCTTGACATCTTATGGGGAGTTGTATAGAATTATATTGTGATAAATTGTTTTGTATAAGGAGATAACAGACTGATGAATGACGATTTATTAGCATTAAAAAATCAGTTATGCTTTCCCTTGTACGCCTGTGCAAAGGAAATAGTTCGCGCTTACCAGCCGTTACTGGATCCGCTGAATTTAACGTATACGCAGTACATTGTTATGATGGTGCTGTGGGAGCATAAACAGATGAATGTAAAGTGCTTGGGCGAGTATTTGTATCTTGACTCCGGCACATTGACGCCGTTGTTGCGCAAGATGGAAGCCAAAGGCTTTCTGACGCGGGAACGGTCAAAGACCGATGAACGCACGGTGATTATTACGATTACCGAGGAAGGCGAAGCTCTTCATGAAAAGGCGTTATCGGTGCCACAAGAAATGGCAAAACGGGTACATTTGACGGAAGAAGAATTTGAAACGATGTACCGGTTACTGTATAAAATGTTGGCTCAGTTAACGAAACGAGAACAAAAAGTGTAGTTGCATGTACGGCAATCGGTATGTGCAGGTACGGGATGTACCATGAGGTATGTGTAGGAACTCCTTGAAGTATGGCTTCAAGGAGTTTTCTGTGTTGCATAGATTGTTATGGTGCTATGAACGTATAGCTCTTATGATGTTATAAATATATACTTCTCATGGTGTTATAGATACTGATAGTATAGTAATATAAATATATAAGTATATAAGTATATATAAAGTTATAAAAGTAAAGAAGGAAGGGATTCGATGGATCATACAACCGGAGGTATGCGAAATGTATGGATTTTATCCGTCTGTATGGCGGCATTATCTATTTGCTATACAATGCTGGTTCCGTTTTTGCCGGTGTATTTGTTAGAGCTGGGTGTCGGTGAAAGCAGTGTTGCCATGTGGTCCGGCGTCGTATTTTCGGTAACTTTTTTAGTGGCCGGTATTATGGCTCCTATTTGGGGGCGAATGGCGGATACACATGGGAAAAAAATTATGGCTATCCGTGCCGCCGTGTTGATCGGCATTACCTATATTTTGACAGGAATGGTTACCGACCAATGGCAGCTGTTCTTGACACGGGCCTTGATGGGATTTGCCAATGGCTTTATGCCGGCGGCTATGACGATGGTATCGCTTAGTGTGCCCCAAGAAAAAGCGGGGACGGCCCTGGGGATTTTTCAGACAGGCTTGATTGTCGGAAATGTTATCGGCCCGTCGTTAGGCGGGATGGTAGAAGCGGTCATCGGTATGCGACCGGTATTTTACGTAGCCGGGATTGTTCTTTTTGTTGCGGCGGCGGTGGTGTATTTCTTTGTTAAGGAACCGCATGTGGCGATGAGTGAAGAAGAACGACAGCAGGCGAAGAAAACTTCGCTTCGTGATGATTGGCGTATCGTGCGCAGCAAGAAGGTGCTGACGGAATTATTATGGCTCTTCTTCATTATGCAAGGGGCTATTTTGATGTTGCAGCCGATCTTGGCATTATATGTAGGACGCATGCAGGGTACTATGGAAGGGGCCGCCATGTTGTCCGGCATGATTTTAAGTATCGGCGGTATGGCCGGTGTGGTAACGACGAATTTATGGGCGTCCTTTGGTCAGCGGAAGGGATACTTTAAAGCAATTTCCTTTGCTTTGACAGGGACGGGCATCGTACTGTTATTGCAAAGTTTGCCTTTCGGTATTTGGTGGTTCGGTGCGCTTCAGGTATTGGTAGGCTGCTTTATCGTTGGTGTAAACCCTTCCTTGAGTGCGGCAGTTACGGTGAATACGGAGCCGGGGGTACGCGGTCGTGTCTTCGGTATGTCAACGACGGCTCAGCAGTTTGGCTGTATGGTAGGTCCGTTGTTTGCCAGTATTGTTACTACGGTTATCGGCATCCAATATGTATTTCTCATTACCGGTGTGTTACTTGCTGTAGTAGGCATTCGAGTATACCGTGTATGGGTGATTGGGGTCAGAAAACGTCCCGGGGAAATATAATATATAGAATCCTCTAAGATAGTGATAATATCTACGGTTTTTGTATACAAGATTAAGTACCAAATAGGAGCTTTCTCGATGAGAAGGCTCCTATTTTTGTTACGCGGGACAATAAAATTAAATTGAAAAATATCGATTGAGTGATATAATAAAAGTACATCGAAGATGTTAGATGAGATGTACAGTTAACTTTGATTGGATATATGACGGCGACGCTATGTCGTCCCCGGTGGTATTCAATACGAATACCTGGCTTTTACAAAGGAGGCTATACCTATGAGCGTAACATTGAAAGAAACCTATGGCTTGTTGATTAATAACGAATGGCGTCCGGCATCCGACGGTGCTACGTATGCAGCATACAGCCCGGCTACCGGTGAGTTGCTTGCTCACTGTGCAGAAGCTACGAAGGAAGATGTAGACGCTGCCGTAGACGCAGCAACGGTTGCTTTTGAAACTTGGAAAAAGACGACGCCGATTGAACGTGCCGACTATCTCTTGAAAATCGCTGATGCATTGGAAGCTAAAAAAGAACATTTTGCTATGGTAGAAACCTATGACAACGGTAAACCGATTCGCGAAACAATGAACGTTGATGTTCCGTTCGCTATCGATCACTTCCGTTACTTCGCCGGTGTCATTCGCGCCGAAGAAGGTTCCGCTACTATGCTCGATAACAATACATTGTCCTTGATTTTGAACGAACCAATCGGTGTAGTCGGTCAGGTTATTCCGTGGAACTTCCCGTTCCTCATGGCTGCTTGGAAATTGGCTCCGGCATTGGCTGCCGGTTGTACGGTAGTTATTAAGCCGTCCAGCCATACCTCCTTGAGCCTTCTTGAATTCGGTTCTTTGTTGGCTGACATTTTACCGGCCGGTGTTGTAAATATTATTACCGGTAAAGGTTCTAAATCCGGTCAGTATATCTTGGATCATCCGGGCTTCAGTAAATTGGCCTTCACCGGTTCTACCGAAGTTGGTCTCAGCGTATACCAGGCTGCATCGTCTCGTTTGATTCCGGCAACTCTCGAATTGGGTGGTAAATCCGCTAACATTTTCTTCGAAGATGCTAAATGGGACATGGCTATGGATGGTGCTATGTTGGGTATCCTCTTCAACCAGGGCCAGGTATGCTGCGCCGGTTCCCGTATCTTCGTACAGGATACCATTTACGATAAATTCGTAACGGAATTGGCTAAACACTTTGAAAAAGTAAAGGTTGGCTTGCCGTGGAACGAAGACACACAGATGGGTGCACAGATTTACGAAGGCCAGGTTAAGAAGATCCTTGAATATGTTGATATTGCTAAGAACGAAGGCGCTCGCGTTTTGGCCGGCGGTGAACGCATTACTGAGGGCGAACTCGGTAAAGGTTGCTTCGTACGTCCGACATTGATTGTTGATGTAACCAATGATATGCGTGTAGCTCAGGAAGAAATCTTCGGACCGGTTGCCGTTGTTATTAAATTCCACGACGAAGCCGATGTAATCAAGATGGCTAACGATAGCATTTACGGTCTTGGCGGTGGTGTATGGACCCGCGATATCAACCGTGCTATCCGTGTAGCACGTGCTATCGAAACCGGCCGTATGTGGGTAAATACCTATAATGCAATCCCGGCAGGGGCTCCGTTCGGTGGTTACAAGCAATCCGGTATCGGTCGTGAAACGCATAAGATGATGCTCGAACATTACAGCCAGAAGAAAAATATTCTTATTAACTTGGCGGAAAATCCAAGTGGCTTCTATGATGTAAGCGATAAATAATTAAAAACCATCATTCTTCATAAGTAACTTTGATTCACTGAGTTTTTACTACGTAACCTAAACATAACCACATAGCTTTACAGGTAAACAGAATATATAAAGCAACAGGCCCCCGGCTCTACGATAGTGTAGAGCCGGGGGCCTGTCGGCATATTAGGGTGCGTGTCAGTCCACGACGATTGGGTTATAGACAAGACACTGTCACTATACACAACACTCTTACGTTCATACGACAAAAAAGAAATGAATGCAGGCAATTGAAAAGCAGGAATTCGGGGAGAATTCCTGCTTTTCATGTAAGGGGAGTGTTAGTGTTAATCAAATGAAAGCCTTTAGCCGCCAGCATTGGATGAACAGGGAGGATTCAAACCAATACCGTTCCCTGCAACTAATGGTAATGTAATGCCGATGGGGTATCGTCATTACCTCTCACTTGATGGTTAGAGTATACAAAGGAAAAATGAAAAGAAAATGAAATTTATGAAAGATTTTAAATTTATTTGTCGTTAGTTGATTCTATGAATTCATCAAATTCTAAGATGAATTCTGTTTTAACATTAGGTGTACTGCGTGCGTAGGCCTTAGCACCGTGTAGTTTAATTACATTTTGTACAAAGTATAAACCCAGTCCCAATCCTTGATTATTGGATTTGGTACGTGATGTTTCCACTTGATATAAGCGATCCCAAATTTTGGTCAAATCACTTTCTTGAATGCCGATACCATTGTCACTTACAATGATGCGTACTGTTCCATCATGATTTTTTGCACTGATACCAACTTTGTCCGTGGTAAACTTCATAGCATTGTCCAGAAGATTACCGATAGCACGTTTTAAGAATGTTGGGTTCCCTACGATTTGTAAGTGCTGTGCGATTTGGGTATCGAAGGTAAGATTCTTATCGGCACATAAGCGGGAATAGCCTTGGCTGATGTCTTCTAAAAATTGTGAAAGATTGAAGGGGCGCATTTCGATATCGCGCATCGTATCAAGACGAGCCACGTCGAGAAGTTGAGTTACCATCGATGTCATAAAACGACTTTGTTTAAAGATGTGCTCAAAGCTTTCCTTCGCTTCTTCCACGGATGTAATGTAGGTGCGACCGTAATCGCTTTCGGCCTGAATAACGGCAATCGGTGTACGTAATTCATGGGATACATCGGAGCTAAACTGCTTTTCGCGCATCGATGATTCTTCCAGGTTTGTCAGCATGCCGTTAAATGTATCCGATAAGGTAGCAATCTCGTCATGACTGTTGACGGTCTGTTCAATACGTTGGGACAAGTCACGGTTGCGACCGATTTCCGCTGCCGTTTGGGTAATCATACGAATCGGTTTTAGACCGCGCTTAATTAACCAATAACCGCCACAGGTGCCGATGACAAGAAAAGCAAGGCCGCCAAACATGAGAGCCATGAGCATAATATTGGTACGACGGTTAATGGTTGTTACCGGTAAGATGCCGCGTACCCAACCGTGAAATTCACCGCTATGACTGGGTGAGTCATAATAGTAGTAGGTAGATTCTTTGGTGGTTAGCTCTGTAATGCGATGAGGTGACAAGATGATACCGCTAGGGAATCCATCGGGAATGGCACCTTTTACGGCAATGCCGTTATCGGTGTACATGACCATGAAGATGCCGTCGTGATACGGATGGAAACGCTTGGGATTATCGGCTACGTTGATGACGGTAGCCTGAAGCTCACCGCGCAGCTCCGAATCTTCCCACAGATTGGTGAACTGCATGATAAAGGTGGAAAGCAACAGGAGCATGAGCAACAAGAAGATGGAATACCAACCGGTGATTTTAATAGTCAAAGGCAGGCGGCGCAGATTGTAACCGATGCTTTGCCGGGATATTGTTTTTAGGTGGGTACACAGACGGCGAAAGCTAAAGCCATCGCCGGCGGAATCACTTCTCCACTTTGAAAACATAACCGACTCCTCGTACCGTATGGATTAGCTTGGTGCCATCACCGGTATCAATTTTTTTACGTACATCCTTAATGTATACATCAATCAAATTGGAATAGCTTTCGTAATCATATTCCCAGACATGATCTAAGATTTGTTGCCGGGATAGCACAATGTTTTGGTTGCTTGCCAAATAGTACAATAAATCAAATTCCTTGGCAGTAAGAATAATAGGCTCTCCGTTCAATACGACAGAACGGCTGCGACTGTTAATGGTCAGCGGACCGGCTACGAGATCGTCGTGCGCTTGGTTATTGCTACGGCGTGCCAAGGCATAGACGCGAGCAATAAGTTCTTCGAATTCGAAAGGCTTTACTAAGTAATCGTCGCCGCCTAAGTTAAGTCCGTCTACCTTATCCTGCAGAGAATCCTTCGCCGTCAAAAAGAGTACCGGTGTTTTATTGCCTTCTTCACGCATGTGTTTCAAAACACTGAGACCATCCATCTTTGGCATCATAATATCCATGATGACTACGTCGTAGCCGGATGTACTTAAATAGTCCAGTGCTTCTTCGCCGTTAAAGCAGCAATCGACGGTCATACTTTCCACGCGTAAACGTTTAGCAATAATATTGTTTAGCATCTCTTCATCTTCTACAACAAGTATTTTCATTGCAATCCCCCTTAGCATAGAGCAATCTAAGCGATGGCCAATAAAATGTAGACCATCTTTCTTTTTTTCTATTATATAGTATTCTTTGATACAGTATAAAGAGTCGGTATGAGAAAACTATGAAGTAGTATGACGTCAAATGCAAAAAAGGTTCTATAATTGTGTTTTTTGCATACATTGGACGTTTTTTTGACGGAAGAGTGCATAGCGCGAAAAAATCTGTGAAAATTATTTTCAATTTCTTTATAGAAAGTTATGAATGTAGTTTGTTTTTCAAGTTGAGAGGTGATGATAAATAGGCTGATAGAGTAGGTATAGCACTGTTAGTTTATTGTTGGATAGGTATATTCTTCTCATAAATCCCTATAAAATATCAGGTATTTTAATAAATGATATAAATTATCAGTTAAAAGGCGTGATTTTAATTATGCGTATTTGATTTTGGACAAAAATATCAAAAAATCATTATAATTAAGCAGTAAGCTATGGAGACGGATAGATTCCGGAGGGGATTATCGCGTCTTACTCTATAGGTAATAGGTACAGTTGAGGAGGTACATTATGGAACAGTTTGATGTTCTGGTAGTAGGTAGCGGCGGTGCAGGTCAGCGTGCAGCATTAGAAGCAGCTTCCCGTGAAGGTTTGCGCGTAGCTCTTATTACGAAAATTTATCCTACCCGTTCGGCTACAGCAATGGCTCAGGGCGGTATTAACGGTGTGTTGAATAACGTAGCCAAAGAAGATACGATTGAGGACCATATCTTCGATACCGTTAAAGGTAGCGATTACTTGGGTGACCAGGATGCTATCGAATTCTTTATCAGCCGTTGCCCGGAATGCATCAAAGAATTAGACTATTTCGGTGCTCCGTTCTCCCGTACAAATGAAAACAAAATTGCTCAGCGTAACTTCGGTGGTCAGGCATATCCACGTACTTGCTACAGTGCCGACAAAACCGGTCATGTAATTGAGCATACATTATATGAACAGTGCTTGAAGGAAAATGTACACTTCCTTCAGGATTGGTATATGTTAGACATCGTTAAAGCCGATGACGGTAGTGTAGGCGGTGTAGTTGCTTGGAACATGAAGGAAGGCCGCGTAGAGAAGATCGCTGCTACGGCTGTAGTTATTGCTACCGGTGGTGCAGGTCGTATGTTCTGGACGCGTACGTCCAATCCGTACCTTTCCACAGGTGACGGCATGGCTGCTTGCTTCCGCGCCGGTTGTGCTTTGAAAGACCCGGAAATGGTACAGTTCCATCCGACCGGTCTTGGTAAGAGCGGTATCTTGATGTCCGAAGCCGTACGCGGTGAAGGCGGTTACCTCTTGAACAATAAAGGCGAACGTTTCATGGAAAAATACGCACCGAGCAAAATGGAATTGGCTCCGCGTGACGTGGTAGCAAAAGCTATCGAAACAGAAATCGCCGAAGGTCGCGGTTTTGGCGGTACCGGCCTTGATGCATATGTAGTTGCGGATGTTCGTCATCTGTCCAAAGAAGTTATTTTGGAAAAATTACATGGTATTCGTGACTTGGCAATTACCTTCGAACATGCGGATCCGTTGGTACAGCCGATTCCGGTTCGTCCGACTTGCCATTACTCCATGGGCGGTATCGATGTAAAAGATTTCAAAACTTGTGCTACCGTAGTACCGGGCCTCTTCGCTGCCGGCGAAGCTGCTTGTGTATCCGTACATGGTGCTAACCGCTTGGGTGGTAACTCCTTGGCTGATGCCGTTGTATTCGGTAAAGTAGCCGGTGAAGGTGCTATTGCTTATGTAGAAAACAACAGCGCTAAAAATGCAGAAAAAGCGTTGAACGATGCAGCTAACGCTTGGGAAGCAAAATTCAAGGAAGTAACAAGCCGTACCGAAGGTCGTCCGATTGCTGAAATCCGTGACGAAATGGCATTGGCTATGTGGAATAAGGTAGGTATCTTCCGTGAAGCTTCCAAGATGGAAGAAGCACTTGCTACCTTGAATAAATTGATTGAAGAATACAAGACTTGCTACGTAGGTGACTCTAACCGTACGTTTAACATGGCCTTCGTAAACTATGTAGAAGTAGGCAGCCTCTTGACGGTAGCCAAAGCCGTAGTTCTCGGCGCTCTCCGTCGTAAGGAAAGTCGCGGCAGTCATTTGCGTGAAGACTTCACGAAACGTGATGATGCTAACTTCTTGAACCATACCCTCATCAGCCTCGGTGAAGATGGTGAATACCAGGTAGGCCAGAGCGATGTTGTAATTACGCGTTTCGAACCAAAAGAAAGGACGTACTAAGATGAGACAGATTACGTATCATATCCACCGCTACAACGAAGGTCGCTCCTATGTACAGACCTATACCTTCGATTATGAACCGGACCGTACTATCCTTTGGGGTCTGCAGAAAATTAAAGACACCATTGATCCGAGCTTGACGTTCATCGCTGCTTGCCGTAGTGCTGTTTGCGGTGCGTGCTCCATTAAAATCAACGGTCAGGCTATGCTCGGCTGCGAAAGTAAAATCGATGAATTGGCTGAACGTTTCGGTAGCGATGAATTCGATATCGCACCGATCGGTAACTTCGATGTCATCCGTGACCTTGCAGTAGATTGGGAAGCTAAGGTTAACCGTCTTAAGACGGTAGCTCCGTGGATTTTCATGAAACCGGAATACACTAAGACGACAGCGACTCGTCAGACTCCGGAAGATTTCAAAAAATTTGTTATGAATACAGAATGTATTCTTTGCGGTTGCTGTGCATCCGAATGTAATAAATTGAGTGCCGGTCGCGAAGACTTTCTCGACCCGTATGTATACACCAAAGCTAACCGTTTTGTAAAAGATTCTCGTGACGATGCTCCGATGGCACATGTTAATCCGGCTTTTGAAAACGGTCTCTGGAAATGCGTTCACTGCATGAACTGTATCTCCCGTTGCCCGAAACACTTAAAACCGGCTAAGGATATTTCTGAACTTCGCGCAGTAGCTACACGCGCAGGCCTCAGCAACAAGGGTACGCGCCATGCTGTAGCTTTCAAGCAAGACCTTATGAAGACCGGTCGCTTGAACGAAGTAACGATGAGTCTCAAGACAGATGGTCTTGTAGATTCTGCAAAACAGGGTCTCTATGCTATGCGTCTGTGGGCTCATGGTAAGATTAACCCGTTAGAATTGATCGTGCCTCATAAACCGGTAACCGGTATCCAAGGCGTGCGCACCATTATTAAAGCAGCAGAGGAGGCAGAAAAATAATGAAATACGCATTTTTCCCGGGTTGCGTTCTTGAAGGCGCAGCGAAAGAAGACTACGTTGCTACGAAAGCCGTGGCTAAAAAATTGGGTATTCAGATCGAAGAGCTCGATGGCTGGACCTGCTGTGGTGCATCCCATGTACAGGATATCGATCCGTTGGCTATTTTAGCTACGAATGCTCGTAACATCGCCTTAGCTGAACAGCAAGGACTTGACCTGATGACAGTGTGCAACACATGTACGCTTATGCTTCGCGAAGCTAAAAATGAATT
>NZ_AUAN01000008.1 GCF_000428745.1 Veillonella magna DSM 19857 | reverse complement strand
TAGCTACGCGAACACCGAGGTTGTTCAATTCGCTGGAGAATTCGTCAGCCAAACGGTTGATCATAGCCTGCTGTTCAGCATTAGCACGAGATTCGTTAGCCATTGCTTTAGCTACCATCTGAGCCATTTCGTAACGAGTGATGTTTTTCTGGCCCTGGAAAGTGCCATCCGGATAACCGTTGATTACACCAGCTGCTGCGAGCTGGGATACACTCTGGTATGCCCAATCGGACGGAGTTACATCGGAGAACGGGTTAGCTGCGAATGCAGTTGTTACGCCCAATACAGCAGTTGCTGCAAATACGGCTGCAAAACGTTTTTTCATTGTAAATACCCCTTTCGGAATGAAATAGAAAAAAACTAAATGTCGATTCCATTTCGCTCCCTACTCGCCGTCCATCGACTCGAGGTATTTCCTTAGATGGAGTGTCCACGTTTCCTCACAAATGTTGTACCTGTTATCAATATCTTGCTTTCGTTCGCTCATTGAATCTATACGTATATTACCATGAAACCAAAAGTTTGTAAAGAGTTTTCGTTTTTTACGTATGCAACGTGCGTTATTTTTGTCCATGGCGTTGGCAAAACGACGAATCCCTCTTCTACATTTTTTAATTTATTTTGTGGTTGTTCAAGGATAGCTTCGCTACCTTTCTTTGTACTTTCTTTAGAGATGTTTAGTTTAGTTTCGTTTAGTTTAAGTATAGGTGCAAAAGTTTCGTAACTTTTTACCCTAACCTTTGCCGGTAGTATTGCCGGTACATCTTTCGTATTGCCTATTTTTACATCATCATTACCGGTAAATTTTGCCGATTCTATTATCAACACATCTTACATTCACACACCGTACTGATGATTACGAAAGCACTATCTTATTGTTTCCCTCTGTATGAAGCGGCGAATCTATGTCCACCTCCATGTACTCTCCCATCAAGCGCGGTATATACACCGTCCAGCAAGAAAGCAAATACAAAGAATAGCTCATGTCACTCAACTCTTCCGTATCCACTTCATCGGCATTAGAAATCATCCCATCTAATTCTTTCATCCACCGCAAAGTATGAACCCCAAGCTTTTTCCCCGCTACTACTGCATAAGATATTTCTTTTGCCAAGTCTATTAACTTCACCGGCTCCGCTCGTTTGGTTGAGGCAAAGGCATTAAAACGTTTTGCTGCTTTTTCATATGCCACTAGTGGCTCCTCATCGATTTCTATGGGTGCTTGTTTATTCTGAATTTTATGCAAAATAGCCAAAACACGGTCTTGCATTTTCATAATTAATCCCATTATCCCTCTTACAACCAGCGCTCCCGGCATTCCTTCATACGTCAATACTTGTATCGACCACTCATCACTAATTGGTTCTTCATAATTGATGGGCAGCAAATGGTGTTTTCTCTCGTCCGGTTCATGTGTAAGTACATCAATTAATACTATTACCTCCATCAATAACAGATTGATATCTGTCCGTAAATCCCCATTATAAATGTGTGCCGTATCTTCAATATCTTCGACTAATCGTTTTACTAGTCTTTTTGTTACTCCTAACAACAGATGGAATTTTTCTTCCTTTTGTTGTCGTTTTCTTTTAGTTAATTTCACGCTTGAAGTATTTAGTTCTGTTCCCAAACAACTGGCGTCTTCAATCAGTCTGAGCCACACGTTCAGATGCAGAATAAAATCAATCCCCGGTCCCAACTTTTCTTCACTACATAACCGGTTATCTGTTCTGTATCTGTCTATGACTTCTTGCATCCTATCTATACAAGAAATAAGGTGATCTCCATATACATCCACTATAAAGTACCACCCTACAGCCCTAATTTTCTTTTCCATGACCCGTTTGTTTTTCTCGGAACCAGTCATCATACGACTTCCTTTCACAGCAACTCTATACCTATACTACAGGATTATTAAACATCAGCTTTCTTGATTCACCGTACTGAAGAGCATAGAAATTCCGGCTAATCCATAGCCGAGAATATTCGTATGGCTGTTAAGCATAGCCGATGCTTGTTCCAAATTATTTTCCTTATCCGCCGCTTCATCGAGTACACGAATAACTTTTAGCACCTGTTCGGCCAATTTATTTTGTAAGCCTACCATAGCATACCACTGCTCAAAAAGTTCGGCTGCCACTACGGCTGTCGGCGCATTAGATAATTTTTCTTCGATTTCTTCACAGGCTGTCTGCATTTTACCGAGAGCCGCTTTAATCGGGATACGCTTACCGGTAATTGCTTTTTTTACTACACTGTGTCGGATAATCATATCCATTTCATCCACAACAAAGCGAACACCGGCTTCGATACAATTCATCACACCGATTTGTTCTTCCTCTGTCATCGACAGGCGATAGCTTACGTTCCCTTGCTTTTTCAAAATTTCCCACATGTCGAGTGGCATATCGGTTTTGACGCGCATCTCTTCCAAGTAAATCACCAGGCGGAATAAGAATCGTATCGTCATGTCTAAGCTTCGCGCCGCTTCATCCAAGAACATGCGCGTGCTTTCATTGCGGATGGTTGCAATGAGCTGCACCAATTCGTCCACATGTCCCACTACCGCATCAATCGCAGCGCGACGACGTTTTTCTCCTTCTTCGATGGCTTTTTTCTTAGACTCTCCAACGAGCATTGCTTCTGCATTAATCACCGTGCGCATAGCTTCGTCAATAACATCTACCTGATGCTCGATGACAGCAAAGTTTTCCTGCATCTGCACCAGTTTTTTCATCGCATCTACCCCATCAAGCACGCGATCGACGGCAGCGGCTACTACGACACCGCTAAATCCTAATAAAAAATGCATTTGGCTATCTATGCCACGTTGTAAAGAATACGCTACCTGCTTCACACAAATCTCCTATCTTAATCTCTTACTACCCAAACCAATTAACTGTTATCTGAACAAATTAAAATCATAGACTACATTACCCAATACATGATCGATGGGAACCGGTCCGATAAAGCGGCTGTCGCTCGAATGATTGCGATTATCCCCCATGACGAACACGCAGTTATCCGGCACTTTTATCGGAGTTGCCCGTGAAAAGTCCATCGTCACATCCTTTGTGTAAGGTTCTTCTAATTCCTCACCGTTACGCCATACATGACCGTTTTTAAATTCCAACACATCGCCGGGATGACCGATAACGCGTTTTACCCACGCATTATGTTGTTCTGCTTTTGATGAAAAAATGGCCACGTAATTACCGGCTACATCGGTAACATCATCCTTCCAAGTGCGTGGTCGGTTAACACGGCTGTCGATAATAACAATCTGTCCGTAATCCGGCACTTTATTTTGCAGGTGACTCCATTTGGAAACAACCAAGAAATCACCGTTGTGCAAGGTGTTTTCCATGGATTCACCGGATACGCGCGTGATTTGTCCGACAAAAATATGGACAACCATGGCTACTGCCAGCGCGATGACAATGGCATAGACCCACTCCCAAATTTCATGCAAAATCTGACTGCCTACGGATTTATCCTTTTCCATATACGTTTGTGCTCCTTTCCGCACATGCTGTTAGTGAATCGTCTTTTTACCAAACTGACCGCCGAATACATCATGTACGTCCGTAATAGTGATAAATGCATTTTCATCCTTTTCATATACGATATCTTTCAGCTTGGTAATTTCCAGACGCGTTACTACTGAGTATAACACTTTTTTTGGTTGTTTTGAATATCCACCTTCACCGTACAATACCGTGACACCGCGCCCCAAGCGATGCATGAGCACTTCACCGATAGCTTCCGGTTCATCGGTAATAATCATAACGCCCTTGGATTCTTCCAAACCGGTAATGGTAATGTCGATCATCTTATAAGCAATGAAGTAGGCAATTAATGAGTACATAGCACTGTTCCAGCTGTAAACAAAACCGGCGGCCCCTAAAATAAAGAGGTTGAAGGCCATTACAATTTCACCGACGGAAAAAGTACTTTTCTTATCCAAGATAATAGCTACTACTTCTGTACCATCCAAAGAGCCACCGTTGCGTATGATGAGACCAACCCCGATACCGAGTATGATACCACCGAAGATACTTCCGAGGAAAGGATCGATCGTTACCGGATTCACCTGATGCATCAACAGCGAGAACAGGGAGATACATAAAATCCCGAACAAGGTGGCAATGGTAAATCGTTTGCCGATAAGCTTATACCCTATATACAAGAACGGTATATTAATCAGGACTACAAAAAAACTGAAGGAGTATCCCGATAAGGTAGCTGCCATCAAGGATATACCGACTACGCCACCGTCGATAATATGATTCGGTACCAAAAATACATCCAGTCCGAATGTGTAAACGGCGGCACCGATGATAATCATAATGTATCGCAGTACATAGTCCTTCCATGTTAAATTTTTCGATCGTTTATACGTAGCTGCCATAGAGCCCCTCCTTTTGTAAAAATCGTTCTCCAATTATCCAAGCAGTGAAATCATCTACCGGTTCCGGCGGATAGAGCATGCCGCGAGGAACAAATCGTTTTAATCCCTTCGGCGGATTATAATCCCAATACCGCTTGCGTGCTTCTTCCGTCGTATGTGCTTCATCAGTAAGTGCCGCCGGTAACTGCGCCTTAGCAGCTACTCGCTGCACTACGGTAAACAGCTTCTTATGATTGGTACCGTTGCCGCACACCAAATGTGTTACCCCGTGATTGTCCGCCTGCACTCGTTGCAACATAGCTGTCAATGCATCTTCCAAGGTATGGCTGGGCACAATCTTTTTTTCGTACAATGTGCCATCATAAAAAAGACAGGCTATACCTGTTTTTTCATTGCCCGGGTCAACCGCTATAATCAGCATATTACCCGCTCCTTTCAAAAATCTGTGCTTTTCTATTGTAACATAAAATCTCGATACAAAAAAACCGTCATAGCTGTAGGCGTAATCGTTATTGATCATCTGCTTATAGCTATGACGGTTCCCATCGTATTTTGTTATCAACTTACCATATCTTACCGATGAATTTTCAATTCGATTTGTACCGGCCCGTCAGTGTATGTGTCCTCACGAGCAATCGCTTCTAATTTGACCGGACCGTTTATGTCTTCCAACTGACGAATGGTTTCAAACAGTTCATCCCCCGGTAATGATCCTACATCGCCGCTCAACGGATCCGGTAATACACCTTTCGATTTTGCTTCCGCATTAACTGCCTTCAAGAAAGACAGTACCGCATACTGCGCATCATTTCCGCCTTGCACGACACTGCTGTATATAACATCGCCGCGGTGGAAAATCTGTGCATACGGATACGCACGAATCTCTGCTAAGGCTGCTTCGCCATATATAATATTGGCTGCCGCACTGATGCGAATTGTCATCGGTTCCTTCGATGCCGCAATCTGTTTCGCCACTTCTTGCACATTGGCACGACTTACATAGATAACCGTCTTATCATCGTCAATGCCCAATCGTTTTAGGATTAAGCCATTCGTATCGTTAAGAATATGCGCAATCGCCGCTTCGCTTTCTGCTTCCGTCAAATTCGGACGCACCAACGCACCGGACAGTACTTCACCGACGCGGAATAACACCGTGCCTTCACGCATTTGCGTAATCCCTTGTTCCAAGCTCTTCATCGTCACCTGCAGGTCGGATATATGGGATTCCAAATTTTTACGTTCTTCTTCAAGCCCTTTAATTTCCGATTGAGAATTGGCCAGCTTTGCTTCGGCTTGGGCGTACGCATCCTGTACGGACACTAATTGCCCGCTCATGGCATCACGGGCTGCCCGCGCTTCGTCAAGTTCTGCTTGCGTGGCTTGAATATCTGCCTTCATGGTAGTCAGCTCTTTCGTTTTTGCTTCGATATCCTTTTTACTTTGTTCCAATTCCTTATTCTTGGATTCAACGCTGGCATTAAGGGCACGCATTTCTTCCTTCAGCTGTTCCATCCCGAATAAAGCGGTGCGCACATTCTGGGACGCAATACTTAAAATTCCCAAGGTAGCCGCTGCGATAAGAATACCTGTAACAATCGTAACGATAATGGAGGTATGCTTAGGCCGCAGCCCGAATAGTGACATCCGTCGCTTGCCGATTTTAGTTCCTAATTTATCGCCAATAAAGGCAATAATACCACCCATAATCGCGACTATAATAATGATGCGTAAGCCTACAAGCATAGTAACCTCCTTTCGTTATTTAGAAACGCGCCAGTTAAGCCATAAACCGGCGATAACGCCCAAGGTGTCAGGAATGGCCGCCGCTACTAACGGCGGTAATACATTGCCTTTACCGAGAGCTGCCGTAAAGGTCATAACGCCGTAATACACAAATATAATCAACACACTGAGTCCAAATCCGATAGACGAACTGGATCGCTGTTTTTGTAATCCCAACGGCGCCCCGACCAAAGCAAATACAAAACTGGCAATAGGAATGCTAAACCGCTGATACATTTCCATTTCCAATTTAGTCGTGGATACATAATTGGATTTATACGCATCAATTTGATGACGTAATTCTTTAATCGTCATTTCTTCCGGATCCCGCTGCTCTTCGGAAATCTGTTTCGGATCTTTGGCAATAGGCAACACCTGTTCCTTAAAGCTCATAGTTCGTTCGATGCCGGATCCGTTTTGCGCCAAATCATATATAACGCCGTCATGCATAATCCAATAACGACCGTTCCAATTTGCCGTATTGGCGCGTTCCATCTGTGCTACTTCGCCATTATTAAAAATTTGTGCCGCTATGCCCGTCAACTGCTTTGTCTTTGGATCGTACTTCTGCGCATACACCAGCGTATTGATTTTATCGCCGTCCATTGTTTTCAGTACAATATGCGTCTGCGCTTGCGGCGTCACCTGCTTTTTGATTTCTTCACGGATAATCGTCTGATACGCGTGCGTACATGCCGGCACTACATATTCATTGAACGCAACCGCACCGATGGAAATAAGAAACGCCGTAATATAGATAGGCATGGCCAATCGCAAAAAGCTAAGACCGCCGGCACGCATTACCACAATCTCACTGGTGCTGCTCAATCGCCCGAAAGTAAGCAGCGATGCCAACAACACTGCCATAGGGAAGGTAAGTACCACGATTGACGGCAACGACAGTACAAAGGCTCTTGTAACTGCCCAAATAGAGGCCCCGTATTCCGTAATATATTGTGCAATACGGAACAAGGTTCCGGTACCTACAAATATGCTGGTGAAGGCAAAGATACCGAATAAAAACGGTCCGATGAATGCCTTTAGCATATATTTATCAAGTATACGCAAAACTGTAATGCCTCCATTCCTTACATTCTAAAGTCCTTACCCAAATAGAATTCGCGAGCAATCGGGCTATCCGCTACTTCATCCGATGTGCCTTCCAATAAAATTTTACCTTCATTCAAAATGTACGCCTTGTCAACAATCCCCAAGGTTTCTCGCACATTGTGATCCGTAATCAGCACGCCGATACCGCGCTGCTTAAGATGACGGATAATCGACTGAATATCGGCTACCGCAATAGGATCGACACCGGCAAAGGGTTCATCCAACAGAATAAACCGCGGTGCCAACGCTATACAACGGGCAATTTCTACACGGCGGCGTTCACCGCCGGATAGCTGCATACCCATGCGCGACCTTACATGAGCTATATGAAACTCCTGCAAGAGAGAATTCACTTGTTCTTCAATTTCTTTCTTCGATAGCTCCGTAGTCTGTAGCATAGCTCTTAAATTATCTTCTACCGACAATGATCGAAAGATAGATGCTTCCTGCGGCAAATAGCCGATACCTTGCCCGGCTCTTTTGTACATGGGCATCATAGTAATTTCTTTGCTACCGATGAAAATATCTCCGGCACTGGGCTTTTCAATACCCACAATCATATAAAAGGTAGTTGTCTTGCCGGCACCGTTCGGCCCCAACAAGCCGACCACTTCACCTTCCTGTACGCGAATACTAACGCCGTCAACTACATTACGACCCTTGTACGTTTTTACTAAATTCTTCGTTTCTATATACATGGCCATTCCTCTTATTGTGGTGTAATGACAAGCGTACTGCGACCACCCATGGTCTGTACGGAATTATCTTTCATTTCCAGCTTCAACTGCGGTGCATCAAGGACATTCCCGTTCTGTACGGCGTGTGCGTTACCCGTTAAATAAGCTACGCCGTCTTCCTGTCCCGGCGTCTGCGTATATACAGCGCTGTCCGCCGTAGCATTCAAGTTATGCTTAGCACTAAACAAGGTAACATTTCCTTTAGCGTTGGCTTTAATTTGATTCATCCAACCTTCAATATAATCACCGGTCAGTACCGAATCCTCCATTACCAATTTGCCATTGCCGTTAATCACACCGTAATCGGTAGAAGTATTATAGGTAACTTCATCACCGTAGACTTGCTTATTATCCTTCTGCAAATGTACGTTACCGGTTGCTTTGAATTCGTCATTATGATAGCTATGTACTTCTGATGCTGCCATAGACATATTCTGACCAATCATACTAACACCGCCGGTAAGAATACCTTCTTCGGTTTTGGTATTATACCACCCGGAAGCACCTGTCATAGTCTTATCTTCACGGGTAATAACAACGCTTCCTACCGCATCGGCACGGCCTGTCTTACCATCGTACGATAATGTATCGGCGGTAATTGTCAAATTCGTAGTCGCTGCCCATACCGGTAGCACCAAGCAGGAAGCCACTGCTACCACAGCAGCTATTTTATTTCGTTTCTTCACTGTTTTTCCTCCTGTTACTGCTTAACCAATTTTGCATGACCCAGCGCCGTTATTTTTTCCAACACCGTATCAGCTTTTACTTTATCACCGGTAATCGTAACATCTTTATTAACCAGTGTAAATGCACCAGCAGATGTCAACTCATGCTTTTTATTGTCAAAGACAAGGGAATCTGTCGTAAAATTCGCGCCCTCTGTATTGACAGCCTTTACCCCGCCGGCCAACTCAAAGGTACTGCGATCGCCGGCGATATGACCGCGCGGTGCCGTTACTGTCATCACAGTATCTCCCTTATAATATTTGGCTTCCAAATCCGTTGCGTATAATTCGCGCGTTTGCGGGTTTAATTTCATACTTTTAGCTCGCAATGTCCAAACTAATTGATTGTTCTCTACCTCTTTTAACTCCGAACCGTCAAAGGTAACCAAGTTCCCCTTCGGTTGCGTCGGATCCTCATCCTGCGGTGTCGTGCCGCTCATAAGGTACCATATAAAGCCGCAGAGCCCAAGCAGTATTATTACTGCCAATGCTAGAATCTTTTTATTTTTTAGCATGCACGGCCTCCCTAACCTTCAGCTTGTGCTCAATATCTACAATTTCCGGAATTTTCGTATTCCACCGATGCTGGAACCATAGCCATTCATCGGGATGTTCACGGATAAAGGCTTCCGTTACCCGTACGGTCTCTTCCGTCAATCGATACATATCTTCCTCTTCATTTCCCGTATCTTCATAATACAAAGGCGGTAAAATATGAACGATATGTCCGTTTTCTTTGCGAGAAGTAAACACCGGCACTACCGGCGCTTTGAATTTTTGCGCAAAGGTAGCCGGTCCTAACACAGCCGACGAATCCTGTCCGAGGAACATAACCGGTACACCTTGGAATCCGCCGTCTTGATCGGCTAAGAAGCCTAATAATTTTTTCTGCTTCATTGCCTTTACGGCGCGAATCATTTCCGATCCGCCGCGCGCAAATACTTCAAGCCCTACCATTTCACGGTATTCATTCATAAGACGGGTAAATTGTGCATTCGGCTGCTTCTTTACAATAGTTGTCGACGGATAACCATGCGCAGCCAAGGCGGCCCCCATCCACTCCCAGTTGCCCACATGAGCAGTGAGAATAACGACGCCACGCTTTTCCGCCAACGCTTTATCCAGGTGTTCCGTACCACGCATTTCAATATGCTCGTAAATAAATTCTTTCGTTAAATTCGGCATATATAAAATTTCCATAGCAGCACGGCCCATGTTTTTGAACAATCGCTCAATTAATGCCGTTGCCTCCTGTTTATTCATGGAGAGCCCCAGCATAATATTTTTAATACCACGCTCTTTTTGCTTTTTTCCAAACAAAGAGTACATCGGTCCGATAGTAGCTCCGATGCGAAGTATCGTGCTGTAAGAAAGCTTACATGTCATACGACTTAGCCATTTCAGCGTATTATATTGCCATTCGTTCGACATGCGGCACGCACCTCCTTCCACTATTGCCCATGTGCATATATTTCTCGTTCATAATCCTCTACCAGGCGATTCCATACGCCTTCTCTTTTTAAGATATATTCTACCGCTTCACGCACGGCCCCGCAACCACCGGAGGCCTGCGTAATGTAGTCGGCTCTGTTTTTTACATCGTTCACGGCATTTGCCGGAGCAATGGCAAGACCTACCATGGCAAACGCTCCCAAATCATTAAGATCGTCCCCCATATAGGCAATGGCACTTGCATCAATACCGGTTTCTTTCATCAATTCACGGATAGCTTCACTTTTATTGCTGCTGCCCATTCTGAGAAAATCAAATTTGAGTTCTCTTGCCCGGCGTTCCACCATTGGTGAAGTGCGCCCCGTAATAATCCCCAAGCGCAAACCGGAGCGTCTGGCCAATGCCAGTCCCAAGCCATCCTGTGCGTTAAAGGCTTTCATCTCTTCTCCAGAGGATGTGTAAATTAATTTTCCATCCGTCAATACACCATCTACGTCTAATAATAAACACTGTATCTTCATTATACAATTCCTCGGCGCAACAAATCGGTAATATGTACAAGACCTAAGCACATACCATCATCATCCACTACGGGAAGCACCGTAATCGGGCGCGGTTGATTTTTTTCCATACGATGCAACGCTTCTGCTGCTAGCTTATCCTTGGTAATCGTACGCGGCATAGACGTCATCATATCTTCTACGGGCCATTCCAAGAAATTGCTTCCCGAATCGAGACCGCGCCGGATATCACCGTCAGTAACCAAGCCTATGAGGCGGCCTTCTTCATCCACAATATTAGCTGCTCCCAGGCCTTTATCCGTCATTACAAACAGAGCATCCTGCACCGTAGATCCTTTGTGAACAACCGGATTATTATCACCGCTATGCATAATATTTTCTACGGTCAACAGTAATTTACGCCCCAAGGATCCACCTGGATGGAAAACAGCGAAGTTCTCCGGCGTAAAGTGATGTCTGTCTAACAAGCATACAGCCAAGGCATCGCCCAATGCCAAGGCCACCGTTGTACTGGTTGTGGGAGCCAAACCTAACGGACAGGCTTCCTTTTCAACTTCTACTAACAAAACAATATCCGAATTTTTAGCCAAGGTAGAATTGCGATTTCCTACCACACTAATCAATTTGGCTCCGATGCGACGAAGCGACGGCAATAAGCTAACAACCTCTGCCGTTTCACCGCTGTTAGAAAAAGCAAGCACGATATCCTCACTCGTTACCATGCCTAAATCGCCGTGCACACCTTCACCGGGATGTAAGAATAATGCCGGCGTACCCGTACTTGCCAGTGTAGCCGATACTTTTCTGGCGATGTGTCCGGATTTTCCCATACCGGTACACACTACACGACCTTTAGAGCCCAATATCATCGTCACTGCTTCTACAAAGCTGTTGTCCAACGTGTCAATGAGTTTTTCTATTGCTTGTGCTTCTTCATGGAGCACCTGTGCTGCTTGTTCTAATACATTCATGGAGCCAATCTCCTTTTAGCCTTTAACTATAGTATCAATTGCCTTTAAATCACGTAATATTGCTTCCAAATCATCGAGACGAACCATATTCGGTCCGTCGGACAGCGCTTCTTCCGGATTATCATGAACCTCCATAAAGAGTCCGTCCACACCGGCACCTACCGCTGCACGGGAAAGGAAGGGAACAAATTCGCGTTGCCCCGAAGATTTTGTACCTGCTCCGCCCGGAAGCTGCACGCTGTGGGTGGCATCAAAAATAACCGGATAACCGAAGTCGCGCATAATCGGGAAGGAGCGCATATCTACCACTAAGTTGTTATAACCAAAACTTGCACCGCGTTCGGTAAGCATAAGGTTTTCATTCCCGGCTTCTTCCATCTTCTTTAATACGTTAATCATATCCTTCGGTGCCATAAACTGCCCTTTTTTCACATTAACGCATTTTCCTGTTTTGGCGGCGCCGTACACTAAATCAGTTTGACGGCATAAGAACGCCGGAATTTGTAACACATCCAACACGTCTGCGGCCGGTTCAATTTGTTCCACCGAATGGATGTCACTCACTACCGGGACCTGAAGTTCTTTTTTAATATGCGCCAAAATTTTTAAGCCTTCTTCGAGTCCGGGACCACGGAAGGAGCTGTAGCTGGAGCGGTTAGCCTTATCAAAGGAAGCCTTAAAGATATACGGGATACCCAGGCGATCGCAAATTTCCTTTATACGGCGACCAATCATCAATGTGCGTTCTGGATCCTCGATAACGCAGGGTCCTGCCAACAAAAACAGCCCTTTGCCACCGCCTACCGTTAAGTTACCTATTTTCACTTCTTTCATTCGTATCTACCTCATTTTCCGTTATTTATTATACCTGTTGTTCTTTAAAAATACGATTAACTAATGCTAAATCTTCCGGCGTATCGACGCCAACAAAGCGAGACTGTGTAGGAATTACACGAATAGTATAGCCATTTTCCAAGGCTCGCAACTGTTCCAATGACTCCGTCTGTTCTGCCGGTGTAGGTTCCATCGTTGCGTATTGTAGCAAAAAAGGTTTGCTGTATGCGTAAATGCCGATATGTTTAAGAGGGCTATTGACAAAATTATGCCGCGGATACGGTATAAGGGAGCGAGAAAAATACATGGCATCCCCTTTTTTATTACAAACCACCTTTACTGCCGATGGCTCATTATATTCTTCCTCCATCAAAGGAGCACCTACCGTCGCCATGTGCGGCGCATCGTCCGCAGCAAACAAATCGGCTAATTCGTCGATTAATGTAGGCTCGATTAAGGGTTCATCACCTTGTACATTGATGATGACATCCACATCCGCTAATCCTTCTGCTACTTCCGCCAGTCGATCGGTACCCGTCGGATGATCGTTTCGCGTCATAACCACTTGTCCCCCGAAGGACACTACCGCATCATATACGCGCCGGTCATCGGTAGCTACAATGACCGCATCCGGTCGCTTCGCCTTACTTACTCGTTCGTAAACCCGTTGAATCATAGGTTTACCGGCAATATCTGCCAATGGTTTCCCCGGCAATCGTGTGGAACCATATCTAGCCGGAATTACGCATACAACCTTCATTAATCGTCAGCTCCTTTTATATTGTCCAGTACTTCTTGCACTGCTTTTTCATTGCTTGTAAATTGTATACCGATTGCTAATACGATAATCGGTAATTCGGTCTTACATCCGGAAAGTACAGCTGCTAATTTTACGGCATCTTTTTCCGTCACAGCTATCGCCTCTGCACCGGCTGCCTTCGCCTCCGCCACGGCTTGAAACACATCATCGCGACTGTAATCATGATGATCGCCAAAGGCCTTCATGCCGATTACATCATAGCCGGCTTCCTTCAAGGTACTCACAAAAGATTCCGGCTGACCGATGCCGCTGACGGCCCATACTTTTTTATCTGTATATGATTGCAAAGGAACCAAGGCTTCTCCCTTGGCCCATGCTTCTAGCTCGGAAACACCCACAGGACTGTGCACGGTTTCCGCCAAAGGAATCGTAGGTGCCAATTCTTGTAAGCGTTTTCTCAACACTTCTAATGTCGACGGAGAAACCTGGTTTGTCTTCGTCAAGATAAGCAGGCTGGCCCGCGTTAATCCGGTAAGCGGTTCCCGCAAGAGTCCTCTGGGCAATACATGGTCATAGCCGAACGGATTGGCTGCATCAATCAAGACAATATCAACGTCTCTATACAAGGCTCGATGCTGAAATCCATCATCCATAACGATAACGTCACTATGTAATTCCCGTATGGCCAGTTCTGCGGAAGTCACCCGCGAACGGCCTATAAGGACGCTGCCCTGTTGCAGTCCCCGAGCCAAGAGCCAAGCTTCATCACCGGATATAGACGGCGTTACTCGGTATTCACCATTGTGCGCTACTATCGTACTCTGCTTGTTATCCGCTGCTTTATAGCCTCGACTGACAACAGCCGGATGAAGTCCGCGTCGTTCCAACTCGCGGCATAAATAGGCTACCATCGGCGTTTTTCCTGTTCCGCCGGCGGTGATATTCCCTACACTGATGACCGGTGCATTTACACGGCTTACCTTTTGCCCCTTATCGTATGCGGCATTTCTTTTATTGACACCATAGGCATACAGCTTGCTAAGCAACAGTAAGCTTCCTCGAGCCAAAGCTCCCAAGGGGCCGCTTTTTTTACCACTAATAATTTGTTTAAATAGTGCTTCCCCTTCCATAGGTTGCCTCCTCCGATTCACATTCTTGTTATGGAATAATTTGATGCTCCTCAAAAAGCTTACGCAGCTCTTCCGTGTTTCTCTGTGTAGCTCCTCGATTTTCCCGTACCAGTTCTAAACAGTTACGACTCATTTCTTCACGCAATTCTTTGTTGTGACACAGTTCCAACATGGCATCCAACAGTTCTCGTTTATCTTTTACCATACGGCATGCATTGCGAGAGCTTAACAGCGCATAAATTTCTTTAAAATTGAACATGTGCGGTCCTACCAAAATCGGTTTCCCATGAGCAGCCGGTTCCAAAATATTATGACCGCCGGTGCGAACCAATGAACCGCCGACAAAAATAATATCACCTAAGCTGTACAGTCGACCTAACTCACCGATAGTATCCAATACAACTACCGGTGTGCCTTCATGGACCGGCTCCGTCATCTGACTGCGACAGATAGCTTTAAGCCCCTGCGCTTCGGCCAGCTCTTTTACATCATGTCCGCGCATAATTTCACGCGGTGCTATGAGAAGCCGGGCTCCCGGAAATTCCTTTAAAATAACTTTAAAAGCAGACAACACACTTTCTTCTTCCCCTTTATGGGTACTGCCGGCCACGATAATAGGATGATTACAGCCGAAACCGAATTCATGCTGCAATGCTTCCTTGTCTTCCTTCGTTACTTGCGCATAGGTTTGATCATATTTGGTATTGCCCGTTACCGTGATATGGTTCTTATCGGCTCCCAGAATATTAATATATTCCGAGTCAATCTTAGACTGCATACAAAATTTCTCTATGGAGCCCAACATCTCCCGCGTAAACGATTTGATAAACATGTATCGATGCATACTGCGATCGCTGATTCGTCCGTTTACCATCATTACCGGAATCTTTTCTTTCTCTGCAATGCGCAAAAAGTTTGGCCAAATCTCAGTTTCCACCAGTAAAATCGTTATCGGCTTTATCAAATCAAGAATGCGTCGGGTCAAAAACGGTAGATCCAGCGGGAAAAATATGATTCCCTCTGCTTCCGGAATAATCCGATGTGCCATCGCATGTCCTGTAGCCGTAACCACCGAAACAACAACAACGGCTTCCGGGAATTTTTTCTTAATGTCCTTGACGATAGGGCTCGTTGCCACTATTTCTCCCACAGAAGCAGCATGCAACCATATAGCGCGTCGTCCTTCAATTTTCTTCATTAACGAATCCGGCATAAAACCGGCACTTTGTTTAATACGCTCATAAAAGCCTTCTTCGAATGTCAGTCGATACAAGATGACAGGAATCAGACCGATCCAATAAATAATGAGCAGTATATTATATATCCAATACATTCCCGTTACCCTTTACTCGCAAATTGAACAGAATAGAGATGTTGGTATAACCCGCCTGCCGCTAATAATTCGTCATGGGTACCGGACTCTACCAACTTACCTTCACGGAGTACAACGATTTGATCGGCATTTTTAATGGTGCTGAGTCTATGAGCAATAACGAATGCCGTACGTCCCTGCATCAATCGCTCCAATGCCTCCTGCACCAACTTTTCACTTTCCGTATCCAGTGCCGAAGTGGCTTCATCCAAAATCAAAATCTTCGGATTCTTTAAAATAGCTCTGGCAATCGCAATGCGCTGTCTTTGTCCGCCGGATAAGGAACTACCTCTTTCACCGACCAAAGTGTCCATGCCCTCCGGCAATCGTTCGATGAACTCCAACGCATTGGCGGCCTTTGCCGCTGCATATACCTCTTCATCCGTTCCGTCCAAGCGACCGTATAAAATATTATCTTTAATGGTTGCATTAAAAAGCATCGTTTCTTGCGGTACTACGCCAATCTGCTCGCGCAGCGATTGGAATGTCACATCCCGTACATCAATGCCATCAACGGTAATCGCACCTTCCGTAGCATCGTAGAAACGGGGCAATAAATTAGCAATCGTTGTTTTTCCCGCACCGGACGGCCCTACAATGGCCACCACTCTACCGGCCGGAACATCCAACGAAAAATTATCCAACGCTTTTTTCTCACCGTCGTAACTGAATGATACATGGTCAAACCGCACGCGACCATCTACTTCGGGTAATACAATGGCATTGGTTTTCTCCACGACTTCCGGTTTTGTATCAAGAATCGCAAATACGCGATCGCCGGCAGCCATAGCCTTTTGAATATTACCATACACCTGACTTAATCGCTTTACCGGATTGGAAAGGTTAATAGCATAAATCAGAAAAGCAATCAATGACCCCGCCGTTATAGCACCGGTGACAACCGAATAGCCGCCGTACCAAAGTATTACGGTAACGGCTATCGCCGCTGAAAATTCAACTAACGGACTGAGAAGACTTGTAAGCTTCGTAGCTCGCATTACCGCACGGAAATTGCGTTGGTTTTCCCGTTCAAAACGCTGCACCTCATACCCTTCGCGGGCAAACGAACGCACCACCCGCGCACCGGATATGGTTTCCTGTAGTAAGGAGGTAATATCCGCTATACGCCCTTGCACGTCATGACCTGCTATGCGCAGCCGTTTACCGAAAATATTAATAATTCCCAGCACTACCGGCACGATGACCAAGGTTACCAAGGTGAGCTTCCAGTCTAAGTACAGCATAGACACCAATGAACCGATAAGCGTAACCCCTTCGGTAATAAAGGACACCAAGTTATCGACAATCGCCGATTGCAACGCCGCCACATCATTGGTCAAGTTACTCATGATGACGCCTGTCTTGCGTCTATCATAATAGGCTTGATCCAGTCGCTGCAGATGCTTAAACATAGCTTCGCGAATATCGATAATAACACGCTGTCCGATATACGACATCGTGTAGGTTTGTCCATACGTGGCAAATCCGCGAACCAAAAATACAACCAAAATAGAAATAACCACTAGGTTTAGCATGTACATATTTTTTTCGGCCAATACCTTGTCCACTACATTTTTTATGAGCCAAGGTACAACCAAATAGGCGGCTGCCGCTATAATCATGCAAACCAGTCCAAAAATCATTCGGCCGATATATGGCCGTACATAAGTTAATAATCGTTTGTAGCTACCCATCTATCGTCCTCCGCCAGCAACTTCCGTAATTACCTGCGCCACGCGCAGCACTGCTCCCGGTGCACCTAGGGCTTCTTTTACCTGCCGCAGCTCTTCTTTCATCGTCGAATAGACTTCGGGATTATCTACAATTCGACACAACTCGGTATGCACATTAGCGGCTGTCACGTCGCCTTGAATCAATTCCGGAATGACGCGATGACCGGCCACGATATTAGGCAATCCTACATCGGGAATCGATACCAACAGTTTCGCCAATGCATAGGTTACGGCAGATAAGCGATACAATAACACGGTAGGCAAGTTCATCAATGCCGTTTCCAAAGTCGCCGTCCCCGAAGCCGCCAAGCATACATCACAAATTCCCATTAAGTCATAAGTATGACCTTCCGTAATTGTAACCGGCAAATCAAACCGACGGATGCGCTCTTCCAACAGTTCTCTATCAATAGTATGCGCCCGCGGTACAAAGAAGCGAGCATTCTTATGCGTCACATAGAAACGAGAAGCACCGTCCAACATAATGTCCAACAGCCCTATTACTTCCTGCTTACGGCTACCCGGCATAAGCAATACATTGCATGCATCCTCTGCAGTGCCAAAGTATTCATAAGCTGCCGCTTCGCTCATAGACGGCTGCACAATATCCACTAAGGGATGTCCCACAAACTCTACGGGCACATGAAATTCTTCATAGGCTTTGGCTTCAAACGGAAAAATCGAAGCCACCTTGCTTACATACTTAGCAATATCCTTGCCGCGGCTTTTATGCCAAGCCCATATTGTCGGCGCTATATAGTACACCACGGGAATTCCCAGCTCATGTGCTACCTTAGCTAACTTCATATTAAATCCCGGATAGTCAACGCAAACCACAACATCCGGTTTTTCACGTATCATAGCCTCTTTCAAAAAGCGACGAAGTTTAAAAAATTCCGGTAGTGCTTTCACGATTTCTACAATGCCGATATAGCCGAGATTTTTTATGTCATATATAATATCAACGCCTTGTGCTGCCATGAGATCGCCACCCATGCCGAACATGGTCACGTCGGGATAGATCTGGCGAAGTGCTTTTGCTACACTTGCCGCATGCGTATCACCGGAAGCTTCGCCGGCTGAAAACATTACCTTCATTCGTTACTCCTCATCCGGCCCTTCAACGGCACAAATAACAATACCTTTACGATTGGCTAATTTCAACACATCTTCCTGTTCTACAAAGATGGTGCGATGTGCCTCAATAGCCAGCACCTTACATTCTCCGGCAATCATGGATTCAATTGTTCGAAGGCCCACGGCCGGTACATCAAACCGTACGTCTTGCTCAGGCTTCGCCGTCTTAACCACTACGGCATCGCCACGTCCTAACTCACCGCCGCGGCGAATGCAGGCATCCGTACCTTCAATAGCCTCGATGGCCATAACCGCCAAATGCTTTACGACTACCGTTTGACCGATATCAAGGCCACCCATTTGCTTCGCCACTTCAAAACCAAAACGAATATCTGCCAACTGTTCCTCGGTAGGCTGTTTTTTTGTTAACACCCCCGGTGCCGGCATTAAAGACTTCATATATTTTGTTTGGTCAGCTACCTGAATGCCTTCCTTTGCCAACTCATCGACGATGGCTAGCATGATGGTGTCATCCTTTCGGTTACGCAAAGAGCTTAAAATTTTTATGGCTCGCATGTCAGGCATACGAAGTCCTTTAAAAAGTAATTCCTTCGTTACTTTCCCCAACATGGTAATTTCCGTAACACCTTCTGCATGAAGTGTTTTGAATATGGTATTTACTTTAGCAACATTGATTTCATAGTACGCCTGTGCTTCCTCCGCTAACGCAGGATCCGTATCGGGTATCAGGGCAATGACAACCACTTCGTAACCCGCTGTTTGTGCAGCGCGCATAAACTCTACCGGCAGCTTGCCAATCCCTGCCAACAAACCAACTTTTGCCATTTCAGCCTCCCAGTCATGTATCATCTAATTATATGAAAGCGCATTGCTTTCCATACGCAACAAAGCGTTACACTCTATTATATCAAATAATTATCTAATTTTTAATAATATTTCCCCTTGGCTTACCGTTCAACAAAAAAGGGACCACCAATGATTCACGTATTAAATCACTGGCTAAGCCCCTTAATGTTTAATCGCGACGCGTACGCATAATACCGCGATCGGCATTGCGCAAGAAGCGCAATAAATTTTCAATTTCAACCGATGAATTCAGTTGCAGTTCCATTTCTTCAATAGCCCGCGACAAACTGAACCCGGACCGGTAAATAATACGAAATGCTTTTTTCAATTCATGACGAACTTCTTCGGAAATACCGGCACGCGATAGCCCCACCGAATTAAGCCCGATAACACGAGCCGGCTGACCATCGGCAATCAAATACGGCGGAATATCCTGCACAACCTTTGCCATACCGCCGACCATCGCATTGCGACCAATCTTTACAAATTGATGAATACCTGCAATCCCGCCGATGACAACACGATCCTCAACAACAACATGACCGGCCAGACCCGCACAGTTACTCATAATCACATTATTACCAACAATACAATTATGAGCTACGTGAGTACATGCCTGAAACAGGCAGTTGTTACCGATGCGCGTTTCCTCACCTTCGCCGGTAGCTCGACTGATGGTAACAAATTCGCGGATCACCGTTTCGTCTCCGATATTACAAAAGCTCTTTTCACCTTTAAATTTTAAATCCTGTGGCTCCAACCCAACGGAAGCACTCGGATAGATTTCACAGTTCTTACCGATGGTTGTCCACCCGCCGATAACAGCGTTAGCACCAATCTTTGTGCCATCACCGATTACCACATTCTCGCCGATAACCGCACCGGGGCCAACGATAACGCCTTTTCCCAACTTGGCATCAGGATGAATTACGGCACTGCTATGTATATTTGAAGTAGCATTTTCCATGCCAACTACGATCATCTATGTCACTCCTTACTCTGCCGAGACGGCGACTTTTTACTCTTGCTTATAGAGTCGTGTAAAAGCTATAAAAAGTGAACTTCCAATTTAAGCTATTTCCCCGCAAAATAATCAAATTCTCAGTCTATTCATATACTTTTACTGATATTGTACTTTATTTCTACGTATTTCTTATTTATCTTCGTGTTTGACTAAAGCAAACATGTATTCGCCACTGGCTACCAGTTTGTCGCCTACATAAGCGCGGCCTTCTACCTTGCCCATGCGGCCTTTAATCTTAACGATATCCACTTCCATACGTACCGTATCACCCGGTTTAACAGGATGACGAAAACGTACCTTATCAATACCGGTAAACATCGGAGTCATTCCTCTGTTTTCTTCAGGATACAGAAGAGCAATGCCGCCTACCTGTGCAATCGCTTCCGTAAGCAATACACCGGGCATAACCGGATTGCCCGGAAAATGACCTTGGAAAAACAGTTCGTTAAAGGTTGCGTTCTTAATACCTACAGCGCGTTTCATCGGTTCCAATTCAATGATGCGATCCACCAATAACATAGGGTAACGATGCGGCAAAATCTCCATAATATCTTCAACAGTCAGAATCATTGTATTAGTCCTCCTTCATTTCATCCAGTATTTTATGTGCTAACGCCGAATTCAGCGCATGACTAGACTTTACAGCAATAATATGACCAGTGATAGGTCCCAGTAAAAATAAGTCCCCCAAGATATCAAGAATTTTATGGCGCACTAATTCATCATCAAATCGTGGCACGGACAAGCAAGTTTCATCATCATATACCAATACATTATCCGTATTGCCGCCCTTTGCCAATCCCATCGCCTGCAGTTGTTCGATTTCTTTAACAAAACCGATGGTTCGCGCCGATGCAATCTCCGTATCAAATACATCCGGCGTCACCGTAAAATCTGCCTGTTGCGTTCCCAATAAAGGATGCGGATTAATAGACGTAAACGTAACGCGCAATCCATCGTAAGGCATAATGGCAATAAATTTATCACCGTCATATACGGCATGTGACTGTTTCACATGATATAAGGTTCGCTCTGCATCCAATGTTTTGATGCCGGCGTCCTTCATCAGACCTACAAAAACTTCTGCACTGCCATCACCGACCGGTGGTTCCGGTGAATCGAGTTCAACATAACAATTATCTATTTCCAGCCCATAAAAGGCAGCTAACAAATGCTCCACAGTTACTACTTTGGCATCGCCGTTTTCCAGCGTTGTTGCTCGCATAGTATTTGTTACGTTCTCTGCTACTGCTTTTACGCAGGGAGCACCCGGTAAATCCGTTCGCACAAACACTATCCCCGTATTGGCTTCAGCCGGCTTTAATGTCATCGTTACCGGTTGGCCACTGTGAAGGCCGGTCCCCTTATACTGAATCTCCTTGCACAAGGTTTTTTGTTGCAGTATCATCAGGGTCCTCCTTTCTCCGAATTCATATCCATGTGATAATTCGTTCTCTATTATATCTCATATACATAGTCTTGTACAAGAAAAAAATATCGCAGCCCTCAGGGCCTATCTTTTATACCCTAAGAACTGCGATATATTTTTACATGTTAAACGGAAACGCTATCATCCGTTCTCTATCATTTCATTGAATCCGGAGGAACCTCAATGGAGTCCGCATAATACCGGCGCGTCCACTTCCATCGATTGTGAAGCCAGAACCAATCTTCCGGATAGCGACGTATGTAATCTTCAATCCATTCATTTAATTTTGTCAGCGTCACTGCGGTATCTCTTTTTTTATCGTCTGTATGCTCCGCATAAAACGGTGCCGAAACGGTAATAATATGTTTCTTCTTGTATTCGTCGTAATGAATCATCACCGGAATGATCGGCACATCTTTCATACGCCCCATCACAGCCGGACCGACCGGTGTCAATGTTTCATAGCCAAAGAACGGTACTAAGATGCCTTTATCTCCCGGGTCCTGGTCCATGATCAAGCCAATCATACTTCCCTTTTGAAGTTCCCGAACCATTTCACGCACACCCGTTTTATAGGTAACATGCTGATGCATAAGCTCTCTGTATTCATTAATGAAACGATCCGCATCGCCATTTTGCTTCATCGCTACAGAGATCAACGGATACCCTTCGGATGCTAAAATACCACCTAAAAGTTCCCAGTTACCACTGTGAATCGCCATCAACACAGCACCGCGACCGTCTGCCTTTGCATCGTCCAAATATTCGCGGCCCACCATTTCAAACATATCTTTGTATGCGCCGTCTTTGATTTCCGGGTAGCGCAAAACATCGATCATCATGCGACCAAAACGAGTTGTACTCTTCTTGGCAATGCGTTTGGCCTCTGCCGGATCCTCCGTGATTTTACAGAATAATATCTGACCGATAGCCAACCGACGACGCTTCGGCGGCAGCAGCAGCCAAGCAAGCTCGCCAATTATACTGCCGATAGCGTACTGCAAGCTATGCGGCAACATACATATGAATGCACTGAAAAGCTTCATAAACCTATACATATGTCAGTTACTTACCCTCCAATTGCTCCTTTAAGCGTGCCACTTCTTTTTCCAGTTTTTTAACCGTTTTTGCCATATCCGGCAATCTCGATTGATATGCTTCAATCTTAAGCCATTCCTTATGCGGTCTCATCGGGTACCCTGCATACAATCCGTCAGACGGTACATTGCCGATAATACCGGTCTTGCCGGCAAAGGTTACATTATCACCAATCGTGATATGCCCGGTACAGCCGGTTTGCCCCGCAAAAATAACATGATTACCGCACTTCGTGCTGCCTGCAATACCAACTTGGGCAATCAAGAAGCAATCTTCACCGATTTCAACATTGTGGCCTAAGTGCACCAAGTTATCTATCTTCGTACCGCGACGCACCAAGGTAGATCCCATCGTTGCATTATCGATACATGAGCAAGATCCTACTTCCACATCGTCTTCCAAAATTACATTGCCTACCTGCGGAATATGTGTATGGACACCATTCTCCGTAGCAAAGCCGAAGCCTTCACCACCGATAACCGCTTTTGCACGCAGTACTACACGTTTACCGATGACGCAGTTTTCGTGTACGATAGCCCCTGCATAAATGACCGTATCATCTCCGATGCGCGTGTTGTGACCGATATACACATACGGATGCAATACCACATTATCGCCAATAATCGCATTATCATAGACTACACAATAAGGCCCGATGCTTACATTTTCGCCAATGGTAACATTTTTGCCGATAATAGCCGTTTCGTGAATCCCCTTTGGAAAAACTACCGGCGGGTGAAACATCTCCAAAATCTGTGCAAAAGCTACCTTGGCATTTTCCACCACGATAAGCGGCATCGGAGCACCTTCAACAGGCGCCTCTACTATAACAGCCCCGGACTTTGCCTGTGGTACAAATTCACAATACTCTCCAATGGCGAAAGAAATCGCCTGCGGCGCGCCTTGATCCAGGCTGCGCGTCTCTTCAATCACCTTAGATCCATCACCGATGACGGATCCGTGAACCGCCTTTGCCAGTTCTTCTACCGTGTATTTCACCCTGAAAGTCTCCCTTCGATTCTACTGCTTATTATTTCTGCGCATTATCTGCATTACCACTTTGCCCATTGCTATCTGCTTGTTTCTGAGCATCGCCGTCTGCCTTCTGTCCATCGTCAGTCTTTACTTTACCCATTTTTTCCAACAATTCATTGGTCAAGTCAGTGCCACCGCTCATAATTACACCCTTTTCCATGACTGCGGTCATGCCTTTTTCTTTTGCTAAGGCATTTAAATTACTATCCACAAACGTACGGAACTCCTTACCCATAGCCTGCTGGTAAATATCAAATTCCTGTTTAGCCTTCATCTGTGTCTGGGCAAATTCTTCTGCCGACTGAGACTGCTGTGCCTGTGCCAAGCGCTGTGAAATTTCTTCATACTTCGCTTTGATTTTAGCTTCCGTATCATGACCTTTCTGACTTTGTGTCATCAATGTCTGCATATCTACATAGCCGATTTGTTCCTGTGCTCCGCATCCGGCTACCAATCCTAAAGAAAGTACCATCATAGCTGTAGCTAACATTCGTTTCGTTCGTTGTGTCATTCTGTCTTACTCCTTTTATTCATAGGATGCAATAATCGCATCCGTAATATCTACGCCTTTAATATTGCTAACCTCATTTGTGACTACCAGTGTTAATCCACGTGACTCGGCTACTACCGCCGCCCGAGTTCTGATATCTTCCAGAATCGCCTCATGCATCGCATCTACAGCTTCCTTTTGTCTATCCAAACGAGTTTGCCATTCTGTATTCCAAGCCACCGGATCGGGCAATGCATTCTGCTGCATATAGGCATCGGCTTTTTCTTGAATCATAGATTGACGACGCTTTGCCAACTCTTCATGCAGTGACTTTGCGTACGCTTCCAATTCTTGTTGCCCTTCATCATGAAGTGGCTTGAGGGCCGCATTCACTCGCGCCTCCAACTCGTTAATCGCTGCGTTAGGTGCTATCTTTCGCTCCGCCAACAATCGATCGAGCTCCGCCTGTTTGGCGGCAATCGCCGCATCTTGCGCCGCTGCTTGCTCCTCATTCACCGTCGGCGCTTTTGTTAATGTTGTCAATTCCAGCTGCAAATTAACAATCCGCAAATCAACTTCATTGGGCGCTACCTTCATTTCCTTTTGGTACGCTTCCAAAAGCTCACGTCGTTTGTGTGCCAGCTTCATATTAAGCGCTTCCTGTTTGGCCGCAATTTTTGCTGCCAATTCAGTATTCAAAGAGTCGGTCAGCGCTTGATCGCTTCCAATATTTCGCAATACCAACGCTTGCTCCTGTGCTTTATCGGTCAGCCCCTGCTGTTGCGCTTTGTATTCCGCTTCGATTTTACTGTATTCATTTTTTAACGCTTCATACTGCGCATAAGAAGGATGCAGCGGGACCACCTTATCCAGCTTAACTACACCGACAACCACCGGCTTTGCATCATTTACTTGCTTTTTTCCTAAAAAGCCGTAAATAGCCATGGCCGCCACTAAAGCCAATACCACTACCAGTCCCAACAGCAACCATCGTTGTTTTAAGTTCATACTATCTCCTACCCGGCCGTAGGCCTGTTACTCACGATTGCTGTATGTGGTCAGTCTATTATTTCGCATCACTCTTGTCGGTAGTATCGGATGCATTACCGGAGCTGCTTTCTAGTTTTTTCTGCACCTGTTCCGTAATATCTACACCACCATACAATACGCTGTTCTTATCCATAACCACGGTAAGGCCCTTAGCATCGCCTACCGATTTAGCCGCATCGGACACCTTAGCCTGAATACCTTTTTGCAATTCCATCATTTTATTCTGCATTTTGCCCTGATATTCAGATGCTAATTTTGCTTTTTGCTGATCATCCATATTGGCCGATTCTTTTTGGAATTGCGTATTTAGTTCTTGCTTATATGCATCCATCTGTTTGGTAGCTTCTGCGACTACCGGAGAATTGCCGTTCAACAGACGCGACGTATCCACAACACCAATATTGCTGGTATCAGCTGCCATTGAAGGTGTAGCCATTTGCGTATATGCCAGGGCACCAACGCCAAGCACGAAAATCAAGGCTACCAAAAAGGAAACAATTTTTACATTTTTCTTGTTGTTAATTAAACGCATCATAGGAAAACTACCTTCTTTCTTTGTTATATACGGCCGATAACACGAAGCCAATTATCATGCTCTGCCCATACGTATTCAAGCGTTAAATAGCTGTGCACATCATAGGACACGCCCAGCTCATTGCGATTCGGCTTAAAATCGTGTTGCAGACGCGCGTTCCAACGTCCGCCCAGCGCTTGATCCAAACGCAAACGGCCCGCACTATCACTTATATTATACTGATACGTAAGAGCTGTGTCCTCAGTTATAGCATATTTATATGAAGGGAAGATGTCCCAACTATAATCCTCCGGATAAAAGTCGGCCTCCACATACCAACTGCCTTTGCCTTGTCGCACACCGGCATATAGGCGAAGCCCTACATTTTTCTCACTTCTGCCCGCATCGAGATAGGCTTCACCGCGAGCAATATACCGCGATGAGTCGGCAGTGATTACTACCGTTACATCCTCGCCAGCCTGCACCTTTGGCGCCATGGAAATACCGAACTTTGTCACTGCCCGACTACGATTTAATTTCATCTGCAGCTCTTCGTTTATATCCGGTACATGACGGGCAACAAATGCTACCGGCATACCTACCATCGCTTCCGCATATTGATCAAATTCACGCTTAGTAGACCAAAACACCGCCGCCGGCAATGTATTTGACACAACTTCAGCATGACCTTTCCGCACGGCCGCCCCTTGCGGAATCACATATATCGTTACCTGCGTCTCTACACCGGGATGTACTACCGTTTGCACGGCAAATTCCGGTAATCGACCGGCTAATTCATCACGTATTGTCTGCTGCGCCACTGTCGATGCCCAGTCCAGCGAATCCAACGGCAAGCCGAGTAATAATTGCTCAGCCCGCGCATCAATACCATCCATATCACGCTTCACCAGCTGCCTCGCTTCCGATGAAAGCGTACCATATTCGACGGTCGTTGTAACCGACGTAACCGTATTTCCATACGGAGCAAGACTCAAATGTAACTCTGTTGTCGACCCGGGTGCCACGGTCAGCTGCCGCACATTATATCCGTACAATATGCGATCCACAATGTCTGTTGTAATTTGCCGGTATGACTCTGACTGAGACGTAATCACATGGCTATCTTTCCCCACATAAATATGTTCGGCCGCCGCTTGAATTCCTGCTTGCATACGCTTCATGACCCCGGAGGGTATACTGCCTCCCGCCGGTTCTATAGTAACATGAACGCGATGTATAGTTTCGGCCATCGTGTACGTGGGTATGGCGGCTATACACATAGCCGCCACTCCTATACATAATGCCTTTATTTTCATACTTAGAATTGTCCACCAAAGCTAAAATGGAATTTTTTATCATCCTTACCGATACCATAGTCGAGACGAATCGGTCCGATAGGTGTAGTTACGCGAATACCGGCACCCACCGAAGCATTAAACGATTTATCATCATCATACCAGGTTACATGCGGTGCATCCCAAGCATCACCCACATCGGTGAATACTACGCCGGATACTTTATTCCAAATCGGGAAGCGGTATTCCAAGCTAGCGCTGTACATCTTCTTGCCGCGGAACTGATCATCTTCATATCCACGAAGGCTATCAGCACCACCTAATGTGTACAGCATGCTATACGGCACATCCCCTTGCGCCCAACCTACGCGAGCGCGGAATGCCAATACCTGTTTGCTGCCCACTTTTTTGTAGCTACGATATTCACCGGTAAATTTGTAGAAGTCAAAGTCACCGCCAAGACCGTGACCTGCCCACTGAATAGTGGAGGAGATTCGTCTACCACGCGTCGGATCGTATACATTATCGCGGGAGTCGTAGGTCTTCTGCCATGCGATACTGTTGGTACGACCGAAGTTGTTATCAATGTAATTATCCTTTACAAAATCTCTTGGGTTATCGCCGCTATCTCCACCTACCTGCCAATGACCTTCACCCTTCGAATAGTTAAATCCGCTCATCTCACCATCTTCAGAAATCCATTCATCTTTGCGGGTTTCCATAGTTACATAATCACGGGTATACTCACCGGTTTGGCGACCTAAGGAAACATTAAACCCTTTCTGTCCCTTTACATATTCCGACACATCATTACCATGGGCATCATAATCTGTGTAAGAGTCTTCGCGGTCAAAAATACTTACGCCCAACGAAGTGGCTTTATCATCAATCCACGGACGCAAATACGATACGGAATAGTTTTTATACTTCGCCGTACCACCGATTTCCCAGTGTACCTTAATCTTATCACCGGTACCGCGCAGATTATCTTCACCGAGTTCGACGATACCAATCAGACCATCGGAATCGGAATAACCGGCACCCAAAGTAATCGTCCCCGTCTTATGTTCTAGCACATCGACTTCAATAACAACACTATCCGGCGTTTTACCTTCCAAAAGGCGTACGTTAACATCATCGAAGAAGCCTAAGTTGTATACTTTTTCTACCGAACGACGTACGAGGAATTTATTAAACGGCTGACCTTTCTTCTGATTCATTTCACGAAGAATTACATAATCCTTCGTCTTTTTATTACCGTGAACCGTAATGTCGTCAACAATACCTTCCGTAATATACACCGTCAACGTACCATCTTCAGCAACAGCAATATCCTTTACCCGTGCCAACATATAGCCATCGCGCTGGTAAGCCGCGTTAATCCCTTGAATGCGTTCACCGACGGCTACCGTATTCAATACGGTTCCGGGCTGTACATGAAGATAGTCCACCAAAGATTCCGTGGAGTACACCGTGTTACCTTCAAAATTAATCTTCTTAATTACCGGGTTCACCGTTACCTTATAAGCAACCTTCACGCCTTCCGGCACCTTCGTAAACACCGGATTTACTTCGGAAAATACGCCGGTACCACCGATAGCCGCAATATCCGCTTTAACGCCGTCTGCCGTCAAAGTGTCACCGATTTTTGTCACCAATACCTGGCTATATTGTTCCTGCGCTTCTGCCGGAATGCCTTCGATAGCAATACCCGATACGGTCTGTCCTACGAATGGGGCAATGTCACTGTCCTGTACTGCCGAATAGTATCTGGCTTCCGGTGTAGCAATTTCCGTTTGTACACCGGCTGCCTGCTGTTCTTCCAATTTGGCGCCTTCGCCCTTAGCTACCGTCAATACGGCCTTATCTTTAGTTGCCAAGGAGGAGTTATCCAATCGTTTTTGGGTAGCTGCTTTCTCATCGGCCTTAGCCGCTTCTTCTATACCGCCGCGTGCACGCGCAATCGCTTCTGCCGCTTGTGCATCACGTTCGGCCGCCGCTTTTTCCTTCGGCGTCATTTCTTTTGTCTGCTGGGCCTGCGCTTCGCTAACCGCTGTATTTTGCGTGGTCAAATCCGGCACTGCATTCGTTTGCGTTTGTGCATCGGCAGCCCATACGCTCGTACTGCCCATGGCCGTCAATACAGCGACCGCTAAAAATTTCTTGTAGGCTCTGCTTCGTTTCATTCTCCATCCTCCCAAACTAAATGTCGTTTTATTGGTTATTTACCGCGCAAGCTTCGTTCACCTTCGCGGATAGCTTGCTTAATTTGTGCCGTACTCACGGTCTGAGCACGTTCCGTCCTCTGCGGCAATGAATCATTCACTACAACCGGTTGCACCGGTTCGGCTACCACATCATTGCGCGCTGTTTTTTCCTGAACCGCTTGTTCTACGGAAGAGTGTACTGCTTTCTCATCGGTTGCAGTACCCTTGTCTTCAACCTCCTTTTGTATCGGTTTCTCCACAACAACCGGCGACCTTTGTTCAGTCACTGTCGATGCTGTCGGCGGTTTAGATTCCGCCGCTGTCTCCGATTCAACGAATCGTATCGTCCAGGTGCCTCCTATGATGAGTAAGCACACACCGACTGCTATGCTCCATTTCGATAAACGCATGTACGGTGATCGTTTCTTCTCACTTAAATGCTGCAACTCTGCTTTAGCCAACATCAGCTGCAATTCACCCTTCATGGAAGAATCATCCGCATATGACCGTTCAGCCTTATCAAGCCACGACTTAGCCGTGTGAATTCGTTTTTCAATAGGTCTTTCAGTACTCTTCATAGGTGCCTCCCTTCATGCTTATACAATCGTAGGAAGCTCTCCTTTTTTGAACAACGAATTTAGTATTAAATCTTTATCATTATAGCATATGATACACATTACATTAAGTATTTCTTTTAATTTCACCTATTTTCGCCGATTATTCACGCCATGCTTTTCGTGTGCGAGATAATATACCGCGCAATCGTTTTATTCCTTGCCGATGAAGGCGGTAAATATAACTATGACTGGTCTCCATATCTCCGGCAACCTCTCCTACGGCTCTGTCCGCTATGTAAATTTCTTCCATGACACGACGTTCTTGCGCGGGAAGCTTGGCCAGCGCTTCCGTAACAAGGCCTTGGTAGGCGCGCTCCTCAACGGTTGCTTCCGTAGAAGGTCCCTCATCGGGAAGGCGTTCCCACCAATATTCCTCTTCATCCGGCGACCCGCCGAGTACAACACCGGAACGACCTTCTTTGCGAAGAAAATCCACAATGCGCCCTCGTATGCGGTGCACCGCATAGAGCGAAAACGCAACACCCTTCGTCACATCATACCGCTCTATGGCCTCCATCAAACCTACCGTACCTTCCTGTACACAGTCCATTACATCCGCCACCATATGACGATACTCCATGGCCTCGCGAAATACCAATGGTTGGTAATGTTCGATGATACTCATCCGCGCCTCTTCATCGCCCTCTTCATGATACCGCCGCCAAAGCTCATGCTCCTCTTCCGGAGTCAGTAATTTTATTTTTTCCAGTTCTCTCATATAGTCACTGAGCACATTACCATCCTCCGTTAGAATTCATATCGCCATGCTCCGCCAAAATAGGAGTGCGAATTACTATTATGCCAGCCGTTCAAGCTAAAGCTACGATTAATATCGTATCGTATACCATACGATGTCAAATCGTTATTAATGCCGCGACTAACCGTTACCATTACATTAGGCAATAAATACTTGCCGATTTCTATATTGTAATATCCGTTTGTTTCCTTATTCGTCGGCTCGTTAGGATCTAATGAACCGGTAGTGATATTAACTAAATCCAATCCCAAGGTATTGCGCACGGCGCCTTCCACATAGCCCAGCGCCACCGATCGAAGACCGGCTGCAAGCAATGCATTGGCATCATCGGAATTAATACTACTGTTGTTGCCGCCGCTGTAACCAAATGTTAAGAGAGAAATAATTTGTCGTTCTTCCAGGCGCGGTTCCGATGCTAATTTCAACTTCATTTCCGTAGCCGGACCTTCTACCTGTAACAGAATACGGTAGTTCTGTACATTGGCGAATGCCTTCACCTGTAAATTCGGCAAGAAGCTACCCGGAATAAATGTTGCTTTGCCTTCCATGATATTAAATCGATTATTCAAATATTTCACGGTGCCGTTGATAACTTCAAAGCTGCCATCAATATCCGGTGACGCCGTCGTTCCACCGATATGAGCACCACCGCCGATGCGCAAATCGTAGAGCCCCGACGAATAGAGCTGTACCTGTTTACCCACATTGATGGTGACATCCAAACCAAATGGATTGCCGCCTTCACTGGAAGTTAAATCCAACGGAATGGCCATGGTCGTATTTTCTAAATCTACATGCCCCATAACGGTAGGCATACCATTAGCTTCGGTAATGCCGATTTCACCATTCAAAGGTCCTTTGAAATAACCGTACTCTACGTCCAGACCATTAAACTGTGCCAAGCCATAGTAGTGATTAATCGAAGTCCCTTGCCAAGCCAATTCACCGGATAACCCCATAAATCCTTTACCCATGGTGGCCGATCCCGTAAGCTCCGCTGCATGACCGTTAAATCGCAGAACGGCATTAATCGCTTCCAACGGTTTCTTCACACCTTTGATGCGCACCAAGCCATCCTTCACACCGATCGAACCTTTTACTTCCGGCTGTTCATAGCTACCGGTTATAGCCAGCTTTCCTTTGATAGGGCCTACCCCTTCACTGATGGCGGAGCTCATCATCGGTAAAACCGCTAAATCCGCTTCGCTCATATCCAAGGTAAGATTCATGGCATTACTGTCACCCGGCGGTAAATAGCCGGATGTATAAAAGGCAGCCAGCGGTACATCCCCGCTTAACCGAACCTTATATTCGCCGCGCTGTCCTACCAACTGCTGAATATGAATTGTCTTATTTTCCATCGTCGCCAATGCATACGTCCGATCTACGGTTACCCCGTTAATGACAGCATTGGTTACATCCGTCGACAATTCCACTTTAGGATTTCGCGTTTCACCGGTTACGTTAGCAATGAAATTTAAATTACCTTGCAAAGGAATAGCTTGGCCCGTCACCGGTGTTACCGCTTCGATTGGCACATTGCTTGCGGCAATTTGTATATCTGCCTCGCCGTCAAGATTGGCTTTGCCCTGTGCTGCCAACACGCCGTTGAGCACCGGAATGCGAAGCGTATTAATGGCTACCTGACGATCTTGCAATGATAGATCCAAATCCGCTGTTCCCAGCACCGTATCCGCTACGGTAATATCCTTGACCGATCCTTTGACGGTAATATCCGGATTCTTAATCGTACCGCCAAAATCTACGCGGCCATGCAAGAATCCCGTCGTCTTATGTAGGGGCGCCTTCATCAGCTTGGCTAAATCGGCAATGTTACTGTTTTCTACCGTTGCATAGCCAAAGAGACGATGCTCGCCGGTAAGTGACATGCCGCCTTTAACCATAAAGTGACCGCCATCACCGGCATCCAACGATACCTCGTTAAAATTCACTACCGTCGGATCCGCATAAATAGCGCCATGCACATTCGTCACCGGCGTGCCGTTAATAGCCACCTGTTCGGCACCTATATTTCCTTGAAATACCGGATGCTGCAGCGTACCGCCGATATGACCTTCTGCCGTCATGTATCCACGTACATCAGCATACTCTTTTAACCACGGTTCCAGCCAAATGGTTTCGCCGAGGAAATTAAAATCCAAGGCATTGCCCTTTACCGTGCCTTCACCGGTAATGGTAGCACCGTAAGCAGATGCATTAAAGCGATGAATGCGCACGCCTTGCGGGCCGTAACCGTAAGCAAATTTTATATCCGTAAAGAGCTTTCCGTATATCGATCCGTCCCAAGCATGAACATAGCCGCGCACCACAGGCGAAGCCATTGTCCCCGTTATGTGGGTTTTCGCCGTCACCCATCCCGTAACAGGTACATCCGTTACTGCCTTGGCTACTTTTTCGATGCGTGTCTTTTTCGTTTCCACGATCATGTCCATTGCTTTGTCACCGGTTAAATCAACGTAGCCATTACCTACGTAAGCACCGCCGTCCGAAGTTTGTAGCGCTATAGGCGATACTGTTACTCGCTGATTTTCCAAATCGAATACTGCATAGGCACTGCTAAAGTCCATGCCGGCCGCGGAAATATCATGCACGGCCATATGCCCGTGCGCCGTAGGATTATCCATCGTGCCGGTAATGTCCGCATATACGCCAACGCGCCCTTTCAGAGGCTTACCCACATAGCCGGACAAGGCGGCTAATGGCAATTCTGATCCATTAGCGTGAATAGTAAGCTCCCTACCGTTAATTGTACCGTAAGCAGTCAGTGCCCCTTCACCTAAGGTAGCATTGGCATAGGTAATGATGTAATTCCCTTGCCCGCCTGATAGCTGCACATCGGCCGTATCAAATTGCAATTCTCCCGTTCCGACGTGTTCGCCGTGCAAGGTAGCCTTCATAGCGGTAATATCCGTATGTTGCCCTTTCGCATACACGCCGCCTGACACAGTGCCATACACCGGTTGTCCGATTATATCACCGAGTATACCTATCGGCAATGCCACTGCATTGGCGCGCACTTCAAAACTTGTATCCGTCGTATCATATAACGCCTGTCCGGTAATATGCCCATCATTGATATCCGCATCAAATTCTTCGGCCTTAACTAAGCCATCCTTATACGAAACATCTGCACCGGCTTCGGTAATCGTATATCCATCGTAACCGATATTTCGTCCTGTTATGCGCCCGTATATGTCAGGTGCTTCCGTTGTTCCTCGCACATATACCTCGCCGCCGACACGACCGGTGACACCTATATCGGCCAAGGCTGCCACATCAAGCTCATGTCCTTGTACACGCAAATTAAAATGAGGCGTATTACCCTCCAGCGTAATGACCCCGTTGGCAAACAACTGCTGATCATTAACGGCCATCCTACCGTTGGCAATCGTGACGGTATTGCCATCAAGCATAATCCGCGCATTACCATTGCGTAGTCGATAGCTATCGTAATCAATAGCCACATCCTTAATGGTAAGCCCACCGCTGTAGCGATACACACCGTCTTCACGACGTACGGTAGCTGCTATATCGGTGGCCTTCCCGTCTGTAAGCTTGCCTTGTAAGGAAGCGGGCAACACATCATTTACATAAGAAAGCGCAATGCTCGGTGCATCGATGTACAACGAGAAGTCAGCCGCTTCATTTGCTGTGTAGGAGCCTCGTAAATTTACTTTTTGTCCATCCGCAACAGCACTGATCCCGGCCTTCATTGTCGGATACTCACCAAAATCGACGGCACCATTAATCTCTTTAATAGGAAGCTCGCGACCATTGGCCAGCCGTAAATCCACTTCACTGTTTTTAACCGTCACCGTTCCTCTGTAATCCATAGAAGAGCTTTCCTTGTCCGAGCGAATTAACGACAAGATGTTCCATTCCGTTTCACTTTCTTGAACGATGCGCAGCTTAGCATCAGCTACCGTAACATCACTGATAAGCGATGCGGCCGGTGCTCCGGTCCAAAGCATAGAAACGGCCTTCCAAGGTGATACGGACACAGTGATTGACGGTACCTGCACAATCGACTGTTGCTTCCTGTCCTTTACTTCAACACCGGTAAGCTTCACCGTACCATTCCATTGGATAGCCAACGAATCATATGTCGCCGTACCATTAATAGCTGTATTTAATTGTTCTTCTATCATCGGCTTTAAATACGTTTCACCTACCGGCCTCAGTAGCTGACCGCCTCCGATAGTCAGTGCGGCGGCTGCCAACAGGGCCAAGCTGATTCGTTTTTTCTTGCTCATCCGCTAACCTCACTTACTATAAAAAAAGGTCTCCTCCTCTGGAGTCTATGCTCTTGACGGGAGGAGACCGCTAGTGAATTCGCTTATTATCTCATACTACTTAGTCTCATTTGTTACCATGTTAGCCAACTCTTGTGGCGCATTACTGTTTGCTACGATAGCAGCACCACCACCGATAGGCGTATCTACCGGTACACCCATCGCCTGTTCCAAGGTTGCTACTGCAATATTATAATTGTACAATGCATCGACGTAATTATTGCGCGCCGTGCTAAGCTTCGTTTCTGCATCGAGTACATCAAGGTTGATGCCCACGCCGGCACGATAACGAAGGGTAGCAATACGGAAGTTTTCCTGACCTTGTTCAACAGCTACGCGCGTACTGTTAATGGTCTGTTCCGCTGCCTTCATATCAAGGTAGGCCTGATGAACCTGTAAAGCGACAGCATCAATCTGTTCTAAATTAGCCTCCTTGGCCGCTTCCAGATTTGCTTTCTGTACTTTGATACTTTCGTTCGTAGCACCGCCGTCCCAGATACTCCATGTCACACCGGCACCGATTGTCCAGCTGTTGCTATCACCGGTACCACTCCAGCTATCGCCGCCCCAAGATTTCGATAAGGACCCATCTACCGACGGCAAATGACCGGCCCTAGCCTTGTTTACATTTTCTTCTGCCTGTTTAACAGCCATAGCGGCTTCTACCAATTCTGCACGATGCAGCATCGCATAGGCACGAGCCTGTTCCAATGTCACATTGTACGGCGCATACCCCAGTTCTCTGTCGGCCGTTTCCACCTTGGTAGCTACCGGCAAGCCAATGTATTTATTCAATGTCGATTCCGCAATATCAGCGGCATTTTTTGCACTTACCAAGTTCGTCTGCGCTTCTGCCAAGGACGTCTTCGATGCCAATACGTCAGACTTAGCTACAATGCCTACCGCATACTGCTGATTAACATTCGTTAAATGTGCATCATAATCACGCACCGACTGCTGTGCAATATCTACCTTATTACGATTCATAATTAATCCGTAATAGTCCTTAGCTGCCTGCAATTTAGATGTTTGATATTGTGCTTCCAAGGCAGCACCTTTACCTTCACGGGTATAGCGAGCCGCTTCCACTGCCGCATCACGTGCTGCGCTGTAGATAGGAACCGTTACAGCAAATTGATTGCCAAAGGATTTACTAGCACCATTTTGTAACGCATTTTGCCCATTTACACTCGATCTTTTAGCATTATACTCATACCCAACACTCGGGTTCTTAGCCGCGGCCGCCTGACTCACACCGGCCTTAGCCGCTTCATAGGTCCACTGTGCCGATTTTACACTGTGGTTATTCTGCAATGCCAAATCAATGGTGCGCGGCAAGTTAAGCGATACCTGTGTGGGAATCGCTGCATCATCGGCTATTTTAGCAGCCACTGTCTGCTGCGCCGTTGCTAATGCCTTGGCCTGATAGGATGCCAATGTACTGTCCTTTGCCTGATCGGCCGCAAATACGCCGGTAGTTGCCAGAGAAAGCACCACTGCCATGGAAAGTGCTTTTGTATTCATAGATTATTACCTCCATTATCTAAAACACACGCTTTATGCCAAAATAGTTTCCTCCGTTTTCGGCGCTATACGGTCGAACAAACTGAGCAACTGCATAGGTATCATCAAAAAGTTCAAATTCGCCACGAATCCGATACCTTTGATCGTTCGGATCCATAGCTGCTAAAGAAATCATAAACGGTGAGCCGTAGCCATAATCAACGCCAATGCCTACATCGCCATCGAAAAGGCAACCGCGCAACAACCACTTATCCATCAAAAACTTACCATAGGTAAGTTCTAAATTACCACCGTCACCAATATGCGTGCCGCCTAAGCTAACTGCCGATTGACCGGCACGGAGACGAAATTCAAAGTTGGGGCTGTATCGATCGGTTTGATTATTGTAGAGCATTTCCAGACCCGTCTGCGCCTGGAGTCCGAACTTTTTTCCCGAAGACGAGCCTCCGGATTTAGACTCCCCCGTGGCGGTATCCACCACATCGCCGCCGGTGAGCCGATTCAACTTCGTCGATAGCTGAGCCGTATTATGTAAGGTGGCTTTAATATCTGCCGCGCTTTGCGGATCCGTTACAACACCTTCCATCGAACCGGCCATATGCTGAATGCTTTCCGTCGTTTGTTTTAAATTCGTCAAGATGGCCCGCATATCATTACCGGCCTGTCCGTCACTGTTAAACTGCTTCATGGACGAATCGAATTGGTTCGTAATGGATGCCATATCATTGGTAATTTTAACCATATTCGCCGCCATTTCATTGACATTGCCGCGATTATCCGACAGCATCGCATTCATTTGTCCCGTGAGGGCTGCCGTATTATTGGCAATCACCTCGGTGGTGCGAAGCATATTGCGCAATGATGTTTGCGTCTGTTTATCACCGATTACGGCATTGATGGAGGCCAACGTTTTATTGGCTTCCTTCATCAACTCCGATGCTTGCTGCATGGTCTTGTCAATGGCGCTGTCACCTTCACCGGTCACCGTCGCGCCGTCCTTAAGATAGGTTTGCGATTTCCCCGGTGTTACCTGTATGTACTTATCGCCTAAAATTCCGTCATTGGCTAAGGAAAACTGTGAGTCCTCCGGAATCTTGGTATCTTCTTTTATCTCCATCGCTACCGTAACACCTGTATCCGTTACGGTCATGTCCTTGATGCGCCCGATGGACACACCGGAATACTTAACTTGATTGCCCGGCTTGAGTCCGTTTACCGACTTAAACTCACCGGTAATATGCATTTGCGGCGGCTGGAACAATTCGATACGTCCCAAAAAAATGATGCACATAGCAAACAAGACGATACCGATAACTGTAAACAGCCCCACCTTAGCTTCTGTTGTCCACTTCATTTCACAAATCCCCCTACATCTTCTTCCGTTACCATATCAAGACCATGGATGAATTGCTGTACCAACGGATTCTTCGACTGTTTAAATTCTTCCGTCGGTGCCACCTCCACGAAATGGCCCTGATGAAGAAGAGCTACTCGATCGGCTACATAAAACGCCGACTCCATATCATGGGTAACTACAATAGAGGTGCAATGCAAGTGAGCCTGCATACTGCGTATTAAACGACTAATCGTGCCGGATGTAATCGGATCCAGCCCCGATGTGGGTTCATCGTACAAAACGATGGTAGGATTTTGTGCAATAGCCCTTGCCAAGCTAATTCGCTTTTTCATCCCGCCGGACAGCTCATTAGGCATGTATGCCTCTGTGCCCGGTAAACCGACTAAAGCTAATTTTTCTTTTACAGCTGCCTGTATATCCGCTTCGGAGGCATCTGTATGTTGTCGTAAACCAAATGCTACATTTTCGCCGACTGACATCGAGTCGAACAAAGCGGAGTACTGGAATACCATCCCCATCTTTTGTCGTACCCGATTAAACTCGTCCTCCGTCAAGGTAGTAATATCCACATCATCCACCCAAATATGTCCCGCATTAGGTCGCTGCAATCCGATAATTAGCTTCAAGATGGTACTTTTCCCGGCACCGCTTCCGCCAAGCACTGCCAATGTTTCGCCGTCATTAATGGTTAGATTAACCTTGTCCAGTATGACGCGCTCATCATAGGCAACCACCACATCTTCCAATCGTATCATTCGTTGCTCCACCCTCGCATATGTTACACGCTTACATCATTACGGCTAACACCGTTGATGTTCATTACCAAATTCACTCTTCTATCTCATTATTAACCCGTCATTCCAAGTCCATAGCAGTCATTACCCGAGGTAGGAACCTCGTTAGGCACTACCAAACTACATACATAAAAGCCTATATAAGCAGCTCATGTAAAAGCGTACATAAAATGCTTACATGAAAGCTTAGTACATAAAATTCTTACATGAAAGTTTAGCTAGAATACGTATATAAAAGCGTATGTAAACGCTTATATATTAATACAATAATAAGGATAAGAAATAATTTAATACAAACACTAATATAATGCTGGTCACTACCGAGCTTGTTGTCGCATTGCCGACAGCGGCAGCTCCCATCTTGGTATACATCCCTTTATAAGAACCTACCAAAGCAATTACCGCACCGAACACGCTGGCTTTAATAAGGCCATAGGTGAGGTCACTCATAACCGCAAAGATTTGAATAGAGTCGGTATACGTCATACCGGCCAGTCCCTTCACCATGGTAGCTACGAAATAGCCGCCGCCGATGCCAATGATAACACCGTAAAACGCCAAGATAGGAACCATGATCATACATGCAATAACGCGGGGAACTACCAGATAACCGATAGGATTCACCGCCATAACTTTTAACGCATCAATCTGTTCCGTGACGCGCATCGTTCCCAGCTCCGCCGTAATGGCTGCACCGACGCGTCCGGCCAAGACAACGCCGACCAAGACAGGTCCCAGTTCACGTCCCATAGCAATGGCCATGATACCACCGACGGTACCTTGCGCACCATACCGAATCAATATGTCCGTAATTTGCAACGTCATTACCGCACCGGCAAATAACAACGTCAACCCAATGATAGGCAGGGAGTCTACACCAAGATGAGCCATTTGTCTGATGACGTGCCACCAATTCACGTGACGCAACTGACGAAATGTTTGCCCAATCAAAATGACCGCTTCGCCACATTGTTCCAAACTATGAATAACAAAGCGACCGATACTCTCTAACAAATTCACGCCCCCTTCCTATAATTGCTACGTTTGATTTTACCACAAAACTACACCCCTTGTCACCAGTACCACAAGTAATTCACTGGCCTTACCGGCCCTTCTTACGCTACCCCTATACCGGTTAATTTTATTATTCGCTTCTATTGTACACCATCTTAACTGAATACTTAATGAAATTTTTTATAAATACTAAAAATTTACTACGCCCAATACAAAAAGACAAACTCTCTCTTCTATCAGACTACTATAGTATTAGCATTTTTTCATATACAAAATATCATATTGTCTTACATTTTTAGAATTTTGTCCGTACTTTTTAAGTCTACACTATGACATAATGGATAAAGTAGTAGTAGTTTTAAAGGGGAGTCTGTTCATGGATACAGAAAAAGAAGATCGTCGTTTATTACAGTCGGCACTGACCCGCGAAACAATAAAGGATACATTTTTGAAATTACTGTCCACCATGTCTTTTTCTAAGATACGGGTAACCAACATCTGCTCGGAAGCGCACATCACGCGAACCACATTTTATTATCACTATTGTGATATTTTTAAATTGGTCGATGACATTTTACAGGACATCATTAATATACTCAGCAGTAACACCATTCCATTAACGGAGAGTCTTCAAAACTTAGAATCGATTATCGAGAAAAATGACGTCAATCTATTAAGGGATCACATCGAAGTGTTACCACCGTGTCATCGACTCATTCACATCGATAAGTATCACTCGTTGCTCAAGGAGCCATTGCTCTCGCCGTACATCATTGAAGCAATTTATAAATCGCAACGCGATGCCATTACCGAGGTCATCGTCAACAGCAGTGATTTAGACGAAGAGAAGGCGCACATTCTTTTTTGGTACATCGTCAACGGCAGCTTCGCTGTAAATCAAAAATTATGTTGGGCCGATGGTGACGACTATTATAAAATCCAAATGGTATTATTGCGTTTTATCTTAGGTGGCTACAAAGCCTTGTTCTCTCACAATTCTAGTAGCAACAATGTCAGTATCGGAAAATTACTGCACACGTCATCACTCACTGCGTTTGATGCAGCGAAGGATGACTCTTCCCCCAAAAAATAATAATAAAAAAGCGGTGATGCCCATCAGCATCACCGCTTTTTGTATGTTATTCCTCTTCTTCCGGAAGCTCTGCATTGTGATATACATCCTGCACATCATCAAGCTCATCCAAAGCATCCAACAAGCGCTGCATCTTTTCGGCCGCTTCGCCTTCAAGCGACACATTGCTGTCAGGTACCATAGTAATCTTGCTTACTTCCGTTTCAATATTTGCTTCGGCCAATGCACTTTCAACGGCATCGTAATCTTCCGGAGCTGTATAAATGACAAAGGAGTCTTCTTCTGTTTTCAAATCTTCCGCGCCGGCTTCCAATGCCAAGAGAGTCAACTCTTCTTCGTCATGACCTTCCGCATCGATAACGAATACACCTTTGCGCTGGAACATCCAAGCAACACAACCGGTTTCACCCATGTTACCGCCGTTTTTGGAAAATGCGTGACGCACATCCGCTGCCGTACGATTGCGATTATCCGTCAAACATTCAACCGTAAGCGCCGCACCGCCGGGGCCATATCCTTCATAGGTAATTTCTTCATAGCTATCCATATCCGTTGCGCCTACACCTTTGGCGATAGCACGCTGGATATTGTCCTTAGGAATATTATTTTCACGCGCCTTCTGCAATGCTAATTTAAGACGCATATTACCTACCGGGTCACCACCGCCCATACGAGCTGCTACCGTAATTTCACGGCTGATTTTCGTCGTAATCTTTGCTTTCAGCGCATCGGTTTTGCCCTTTTTGTGCTTAATGTTTGCCCATTTTGAATGTCCGGACATACGTTACCTCCTACTTCTTAGCCCACCAAGCCTCGCCGCGCAACCGATCCAAAATAATGGATACCGCACTGCGTACCGACAAATGATTGTATTCGCCGGGACCGTAAATAGGCTCTAAAATATAATCAAACTCCTGCATGGTTTCTTTCGTCATACCATAACCGGTACCAAATAATACTAACACAGGGCGGTCGCCTTTTTCAAGCGTTTCCCGCATCCATGCATAACTTACCGTATTCTCATAGGTCCGTGCGTCGGTAGTCACGATAAGTGGCTTTACCCCTTCTGCTGTTTCCACCTGTTCCACGGCACTGCGAATGGACGATACTAATTCCACCCCGGCAAAGGCATCCTTTCGATCCGGATTATAGGTGCTGCCAAATCCCGTCTGCCAATGAGACATAATCGTCTTAGCCAATTCGCGCTGCGCCGGAATATTGTGAACTACAAAATATTTTTTTACTTCATAGGTTGTCGCCGCACGGGCAATGTCATGTATATCATAATTTGTAATGGCCGTAGTGATAACCTCATAGTGCTTGTTATAAATAGGATAATGCACTAACCCAATATATAAATTTGCCATATCCTTACCCCTGTTTCTGTCAAAAACAAGTTGAGGCTACATGGATAACCATGCTCCACACAGCCTCAACCTTTTTTTATGCCTTCCTCATCACTGCCATCCGCAGGCGACAACATCAGGCGTACTGCCTCTTCGCCGAGCTGCAGCCTCTCTGCCGTTTTCGCATTCTCGCGCAATAGCCGAACCAAGCGTTCCGCTTTTTCCTTATCGCCAAGAACCGCTTGTAACGCTGCCAGCTCCTCCATCGACATAGCACGGGCCAACAAATCCGGTCGACAGGCAATGGTTCGCTTCACTGCTTCTTGCAAACGCCAATCGGCAATATGTTTATGATGACCGCTGCGAAGTACCTCCGGTACCTCCCAGTCTCGATACACCTGTGGTTTCGTATACTGCGGCCCTTCTAAAATCGGACGATAGAACGAATCTTCCACCGCTCCGGAAGCCGCGCCCAACACACCGGGTATCATACGCGCCACCGCATCGGCTACTACCATAGCCGGCAATTCGCCGCCGGTCAACACATAATCACCGATGGAAATCGTTTCATCCACCAAGTGCTCTTCTACGCGATAATCCACGCCTTCGTAGTGACCGCATACCAGGATAAGTTGATCATAGGTGGCCAACTCGCGCGCCTTTTCCTGAGTAAACGGTACCCCCGCCGGCCCCAAGAAAATCACGCGACGCCGTACATTTTCTTCCTGCGTCCGTACCTCTTCTTCCTGCGTCACCGACTCGACAGCTTCAAAAATAGGCGGTGCCATCATAAGCATACCGGCACCACCGCCATACATCGTGTCATCTACCTGATTATGCTTATTGTGAGCAAAATCACGAGGATTTGTAACGGACATAGTCAGGCGATTGGCCGCAATAGCCCGCTTGATAATGGAGTGATCAAAAAAAGCGGAGAAAAACTCCGGAAATAATGAGATAATATCTATCTTCATGGCTTATATCCATTCGGGCGGATCGACTATCATCAGCTGCTTTTCCAAATCAATAGAAAGAACAACGTCCTTCAGCGCCGGTAATAATACATCCGGAACCCCTTCCTTGGCCACCACATATACATCGTTGGCACCCGGCTGAAGTACTTCTTTCACTTCGCCGAGGTAGTTCCCGTCCGTATCTTCTACGCGCAGTCCTTCAATCTCGAAAATATAATACCGCCCTTCCGGTAACGGCATTAATTCTTCGCGCGGCACCTTGATTTCCTTGCGTGCCAACAGCTCGGCTGCATTGCGGTCGGGTACTTCCTTAAACGTTGCCAACACAAATTGTTTATGAAAACGAGCAGATGCGATATGGTATTCCTTACCATCTATGTAGCAGGCATCCATCGTTAAAAACCGATCGGGAAAATCGGTTTGGGGCACTATACGAAGATCACCCCGCACACCGTGCGGGGCTACAATAGTGCCTATGGTAATGAATTCTTTCGTCTCCATCACTTACTGACGGAACGCAATAATTTTGCCGTCTTCCAACAAAATTTCAGAGCCCATCAACGCATCAAGATTGTCGCCAACCTTAATGGTCACTGTCTGCTCCATCGTTCCCTGTGCAATTTCGGATCCGATTTCAAGCGCCTGCGCATCCTTCAATTTAGCTGCTACTTCTGCCTTGAAGTTCATGCGCTTTTGCTTTTCTTCTTCAATCTGCTGACGCAACTGGATTAATCCCTGTGCATCAATTTTGGCTTGCTCACTTAACAAGCGTTTTGCTTGGAACTCGATTTGCTGTAAATCTTGTTCAACCATGTCAAGACGCTGCTGAAGATCGGCGATCAGCTTTGCCTTCAGACTTTCCGTTACCTTAGACTTAATCGTCACCGGTACGCGTACTGTCATTTCTTCCATGTTTTCCACACCCTTCAGACAATATCCACGGATATTTTCTTATTTTCTTTAATAGCCGCCGCTTTGGCAACAGAGCGAATTGCCTTAGCAATTCGGCCCTGTTTTCCTATCACTTTGCCCATATCCTCAGGAGCTACATGGATTTCATAGACCTCCACGTTACCCTTGACGGTCATGGTAACAGAAACGGCTTCAGGCTGCTTAACCAATGACTTCGCAATTAATGTAATTAATTCTTTCATCATAGTATGCCTCTCTCCGAATTACTTCTTAGCTTCAGCGAATTTCTGCATTACACCGTGCTGTTTGAAAAGGGAGCGAACCGTGTCAGTCGGCTGTGCACCTTTACCCAACCAAGTCAACGCTTTTTCTTCGTCGATGTTTACGATAGCCGGATTTTTAGTGGCGTCGTACTGACCGATGGTATCAACCGGACGACCTTCACGCGGAGCGCGGGAGTCAGCCACAACGATACGATAGAAAGGAGCTTTTTTAGCACCTAAACGAGTCAAACGAATTTTTAACATTACTATTTCACCTCCTTATCAGGATTTCCATCTATAGACTAGCCCATAAACGGCAGCTTCGGTAACATACCGCGCTTACCTTTGCGCATAGACTGCATTTTCTTCATCATCTTTCGAGCTTCCTCGAATTGTTTCAACAAACGATTTACATCCTGCACCCGCATACCGGAACCTTCGGCAATGCGTTTGCGACGTGAACCGTTGAGGATATTCGGATTCGTCCGTTCCGCCTTCGTCATGGATTTGATGATGGCTTCGATACGGCGAATTTCCTTGCTATCCATATCTATATCCTTAAGCTGATCCTTAATCTTGCCCATCCCCGGCAACAAGCCAAGAATGTTTTGCAACGGACCAAGCTTACGAACCTGCTGCATTTGGCTGAGGAAATCATCTAAGGTAAAGTTATTCTTGGCCATCTTCTTGGCCATTTCCTTTGCCTCTTCCTCATCAATGGCACCCTGTACACTTTCGAGCAATGACTTGAAGTCACCTAAATCAAGAATGCGCGATGCCATTCGGTCCGGATAAAATACTTCGAGACCGTCCATCTTTTCACTAGTACCGGTGAACTTAATCGGTGTCCCCGTCACAGCCTTGATGGAAAGTGCGGCACCACCGCGCGCATCCCCGTCAAGCTTAGTAAGGATGACACCATCCAGGCCCAGCTTTTCATTAAAGGTTTCCGCTGTCGTCACCGCATCCTGACCAATCATGGAGTCCACAACCAACAAGATTTCATGCGGATGTACAGCGCCTTTAATATTAACGAGCTCGTTCATCAACTCTTCGTCAATGGCCAAGCGACCGGCCGTATCGATGATGACAATATCCTTGAGCATATGCGTGCTAGCTTCAATCGCTTCCTTCGCAATATCCACCGGATTCGCACCGGCCTCTTCCTTGGCAAACACCGGCACATCGATTTGTGCCCCCACTACCTGTAATTGCTTAATAGCTGCCGGACGATATACGTCGGCGGCTACCAACATAGGATGCTTACCTTGTTTGCGAAGATATACGGCGAGCTTGCCGGCCGTTGTCGTCTTACCGGCCCCTTGCAAACCGACAAGCATAATAATTGTCGGAGGCTTGGAGGCAATCATAATACGACTTTGCGTACCACCCAATAACTCAGTCAACTCATCATTAACGATTTTTACAACCGTTTGAACCGGGTTTAACGAACCGAATACTTCTTCACCCAGTGCTTTCTCCTTGATGCGAGCGATAAAGTCCTTAGCGACCTTAAAGTTAACGTCCGCTTCCAGCAAGGCTGTACGCACCTGGCGAAGAGCCCGGTTAACATCATCTTCGGAAATTTTTCCTTTACTCTTCAAGGATTTAAAGGCTTCCTGCAGTTTATCCGTTAAGCTTTCAAAAGCCATGTTATCCCTCCATCTGTGCTACTAATGCGCTTAGGCGATCCTTCGAAAGAATCGGCTTTGCCAATTCACTGCGAAACTCAGCGATGACTGCTTCCCGCCTTGTATACTGTGCTACCATGTGAAGCGTATCTTCATACCCTTCCAACAGTTGCATCGCCCGCTGCATATTATCGTGAACAGCCTGCCGTGAAATCCCCAGCTCCTCGGCGATTTCACCGAGTGACATATCATCTTCATGATGTAACACCAAGCACTCACGTTGCCGTTTCGTCAAGAGTGCCCCATAGAAATCGAGTAACAGGCTTACTGTAATTCTGTCTTCCATAAGGTCACCTCACTTCTCTTTACTGTCAAGCTAAAAAACTTTACACTTTATTCTAGCAAAGACAAGAAAGACTGTCAAGCAATTTTACTTAACAATCATTTCTTTTCGTTGATCAACGCTATCCGTCTTACCTTTCTTTACAGAATTTCTTTAGAGATAGTCTTGTATTGTTTTGTTTAGGAATGCGCTCGGTGTGTGGCTCGGTTGAAGGAAAATTATTTACGCTACTCTTTACCGTCACCCGGTCTGTAGTTCGGATACGTATTCGTTTTTTCTCTCATTCTTTCCATCATGCTTTCCATCGTTCTTTCCATCGCACTTTCCACCGTTCTTTCCATCATAGTTTCGCTATGCGTTCGCTCTGAGTCTGTAGCTCATAGGGGAAATCGGTTGAGCGATGGCGTTATGAACGGCTATTTTCCATATAACGAAAGTGTTGGTACTACATTTATTTTTTTGATGAACCATTTGCACCAATGACTCTAGCTATTTTTTGCATATCACGTATAGCCCCCCCTCGACTATCAATATCATCATTCATAATGCATATCACCAAAGGAGTTCCTTCCCGAACAACAATTCCGCCATCATCATAGAGCCCTACTAACTCCCCCGTTTTATGAGCAATCTTTCCTTGAGGAAATGCCTGTGGCAAACATTCCGTATCCGTCTGTTCATATAGCCAAGTCAGCATTTGTTCCCTTGTTCCCGCTGTCATTCCTTCGCCTTTCCACATACGCGTAAAGAAATGTCCAAGGTCCGCAGGTGATGTTATATTTTCGCGTCCTGCTTCTGCCGCCGCTGTATCCATCATTTTGCGTTGCAGTTTAGTTTCACCATAGCCTTCTTGACGGATATACTCATTAATGGCCTCCATACCTAAACGATCAATCATTAGATTGGTTGCTGTATTGTCACTTTCCGTAATCATCAACCTAAGTAACTCCCTTACCGGTATATCTGTTCCGTCAGCCCAACCGGCAATTATGCCGGCTCCCCCTACCTTATCGTTCGCTTTCAAAGTAATCATTTCATCAAGAGACAACCGTCCTCGTTCCACCTCTTGCATGGCCTTTCCCATAATAAAAACCTTAATCATACTAGCCGACCGCATGGGACGCGACTGTATAATCAAAGGAACTGTGTCCGCAGTAGGATAAAAAGCGTATATACCATATTTACTTACTTCATCCCCAAGGATTTGACCTATTGCCTTCTTCGCATCCTCATGCCATGCCGGAATACTTGAGGCATTACCAGAGGCAGTTCGAGCCGTTATCGTTTCTACTGTTTTGACATTCTTTGCCGGTTGTTCCTCATTCTCTGCCGGTACCATCGCACAGCCGGATAAAAAAATACTCATTACCAGCGCGCTTCCCACTACATGACGCACATATCTATATGTTTTCCGATGCATTAGTCCATAGTGCAAATTTTGTCGTCCGAAGAATCTACTCATTGTACATTATGCGCCTTCTTAAACGCATCTAATTTAGCATAGTACTGATCATAGTAATTGCCACCTACTGCATACTGCGATGTATCACCTTGTATGCCTTTTGCCATGAAGTTGGCTCGCTGTGTTTGAATCGAATACAACGCTTCCACATCATTAACAATTGAAGAATCTGCCGGTGCTGTCATCTTCTTTAAATCGGCTCGACGACCTTCAATGCGCGATACCACATTGGCTTCTTCATTTAGTAATGTAGATGTCATGTAAACGCCCGAATTGATCATATCTGCCAAGCTCTTCAAATCACGTTCACCCGCATCAAGCTGACTTAACGCCTTTTGGATATACGCCGACGTAATTTGAGCTTGTTGCTTATCGTTTTGTTCCTTGGCGGCCTTTTCCTCAGCTTCCTTCTTAGCCTTCGCTTCCTCGGCAGCCGCCTGCTCTGCTTGCATCTGTTCAATCTTCACCTGTTGCTGATGATAATAGTAATAACCACCACCGGCTGCCGCGACAAGGATGGCTATAAGTATTCCGATAATAACAAACTGTTTATTCTTAGAATGCTCCGCTCCCATTTGCTTATGAGTATTCGCCATCGAATATGATGCGACTTCCTGCCTACTAGACTCAGTGCTACCTACCTGCTGTACGCCGTTACCGCTTGAACTATTAGCGGCTACTGCTGTACCACAGGACTTACAAAACTTTATTCCCTCATCTAAAGGAGCTCCACAGTTTTTACAAAATTTAGCCATGTTTTACGTACCTCCTAGTCATTTTCATTAATTTTCTGTGCCGGAATTTGTATTGATACATCTGTCGGATCTTCTTGTTCTACAATCCCTTGACATACGCCTTCTGCTGACACATAATCACCGATGTGCAACTTATTAAGCTTACCGGCCATCTTCGAAGGAATTCTTAATAATACATAATATGATTTACCGGCAGCCATGCGACGTCCGACAGTTACATAGTAATCTTGGCTATTCCTATACTGTCCTTTAGAGGATACCTTGCCTGTTAACTCTATCTTTTTATCCTTGTATTCTTTTTCTGCCTTTGCCTGGTCCCTAATGTAATCATCAATCATAGTTTCTGCTTTTACGGATATTGCCTGTGCCTCTTCAGCTTTCTTAACCGCACCTTTATTCTCACCGACACCATTAAAGATAGCGATTGCTAAAAAAAGAACCACGAGGACACCTACAGCAATACTTATCATCTGACTGGTGGTCCACTTTTTCTCTTCTTTCAATTCCATAACAGGTGTTGCTTTGATTACCGGTCTCTCAGTTTGCTGTTTGTTAGGATCTTCATACTTCGCACCGCACTCGCCACAAAACAGTGCATCCTTTTCAAGCAATGCACCGCACTGTTTGCACAGTCTTACCTCCGGCTGTTGAGCACCACACTCTGTACAAAATCCTGCATCGTTAGGTAAGTCTGTTCCGCATGATACACATTTCTTTGCCATAATAAACCTCCTAGCACATAGCAAAAGGTGCAATGAGAGGCACATTTGCCTTCATTGCACCTTTTCATCAAACCCTTACAACTATAAAATTCAGTACATCACGTATCCTACCCGATACGACCTACTATACTTTTATTCTTACATAACTTCTATCAAACGGTAACGACTAAACTTGTACAAAATCCACCTAATCATGTCGCCTCATACCATGGCTAGCCTTTCCCATCTTCCCTTTCTCCTCGACAACCTAACCGTACATAGCTTTTTCCATTACGCTGCATTACCATCTATGATAAAATACAAGTAATCATCCTATTCTAACTGTTAATGAATCCACAAAGGAGAGAGAGTATGAGCGCTGCTAATATTTTTCAAGACTCATTACACTATTGTAAAACTGCTTGGCAACTCGTCACGCATCCCTTTATAACTATTCGCGCGCTTGCCTCAACGGAACCGGACCGTGATGATATGTTCTTGTATGTCCTTAACTACGTTATACAACTCATTCCCAATCTGCTTGCCACATTGACCACATTGTTCACGGGTCGCTCTCTTGACATGGGCGGTTTCTCATTGCTTATGCTCTTTTTAAATACCATAGGTCTCCCTATCATGATCTTCCTTAGCTATTGGCTATGGCGACTATGCGCCTTTATTCTTTGGAAGCTTCTCTCCATCATGGGCAGCAATGGCACGTCGATCAATGTGCGTACCGGATTCCTTCATTTTTTATTGCTATCCAATCTGTTAAACCTCATCATTCCTATTCTATTATGCGTGAGCGCCTTTGTTATCTTTATCATTACCTTAGTCTCTTCATCTGCCTTCACAGCCTCTATGCTTTCCGGCATCATCCAAGGGCTTAGCATTCTTGCTATAGCCTTCTTCCCCATTTCCATTTGGTTCTCCTACCTGGCCATTCGCTTCCTTAAAGAAAGCAGTCATTTAAGCTATGGTCGTACCATCCTCGCTTTGGCGTTGCCTGCATTTATTTTGTTTCTTATCGCATTTGGTGCGAGCCATATGTAGTCAATCAAAAACAATAAAAAGGCTGTACGAAATGAACTCACATTTCGTACAGCCTTTTCTATGGTTACCTATTACTTTCTGCTCACTCTTTTTTTAGCCTCACACCTATTGCAAATCAGCGTTTAACTTTTTCTCGGCCAATGTTTTTTCCATCGTATCGTGTAACAGCTTAGCATATTCTTTTATCCCTTCATCATTGGGATGAATACCATCCTCGCTGAGCCATTCCGGATGCTTGGCCGCTAGGTCATGCCAATTTACAATCACAATATTGTCGCGTTCCTTCGCCAGCTGTTCCAAATATTCGTTATTCGGCTTTTCCCATTCTAACTTCGGTCCGTACACGTTTACCCAGAAAATCATCCGATCCGGTCCCAAGTAATTGACTAAGTCCTTCGTTTCATGTTCGTAGTAACCCGTAATCGGACCATTTGTGCCAAGACCGATAACAACAACATGGCCCAAACGATTCTGCTCCGCCAATCCTCTGGCAATATCAAGACCGGCCCCCACATAGCGCGATACCTTGGCATCAATATAGACACCGGGCAACACCTTGCGCATCGCCGGCGAAGCACCGAGCATGACCGAGTCGCCGATAGCCGACACACCGGTTAACGACGCTTCTACCTCAGACTGTTCCTCTGCCGTAAATTGCCGCGCCTTTTCATTTTCTGCCTGTTGCTCTTCTGCATTGGCTTGTAATCGCGCTTGTAACTCACTCATGTCTGCCGCCTTTTCATCGGATGCACTAAACACAGCCACCACCCCAAAGCACATCACCACACAGGCTACGGCTGTAACGAGCCGCATAGACACCCCGCGCAGCCAACTGCAAAAGGATCGAAGCGTAAATCCTTGGCTAAGTTTGCCTACCACGGAATCCGACCATACCGTCAAGGCAATAATCAGTGCGATGATACAACCGTTATACACAAAGGGATTGCCTACATACTCTGCCACCTTACACTGTTGGAATAAGTAGAGTACCGGATACTGCCAGAGGAAAATACCATAGCTTCGTTTCCCCAGCCAAGCGACCGCGGGCCAATTAAGGAAGCGGGCGACTGCTAAACGATCATATTCGCATAGCAGTATGAGCAGTCCAAAGCCAAAGGTAGCCGCCAACATCATGTATTGATATACGATGGGATTTTTGCCATCCAGCAAAGCATAGCAAGCAATCACTCCGGCCAACAACGCCAAAAATACAATAGAATTAATAGCTTGCCGAACCCGCGACCACTCATCCCCCTGCGTGTGCATGGAACGACGTATCCCCAAAAACGCGCCGAAGAGCAGCGCATATATCCGTGTATCGGTTCCGTAATACAGCCGCGTTACGTCATCTCCCGGATGATACTGAATGGTCATCAACAAAGAAGATCCTAAGGCAACAAACGCCAACACGGCCATGGCTACCCGATAGCTTAGCCGCCGACACAGCCATATAAATATACCGAATAGTATCGGCCAAATGATGAAATATTGCATTTCGATGCCCATAAACCACAAGTGGGTAAACGGCGACACATTAATGAGCCGCGTAAAATAATCGGCATCTTGTGCAATTTGCCAAAAGTTATTATAGCCGAATACAATCGACATCAATTCGGGGCGAATGCCATTAAGACTATTGGGCAATAACAATCCATTCACGCCTACCGTCACCAACAGCATAATGAGAAGCGGCGGATAAATGCGGCGAATACGATGCCACAAATATTGTGTAATACTATACGCATGCTGTCTTAGCCTGTTGCTGTCCGAAAAGGCCAATAAATAACCGGTAATGACAAAAAAGAGCGACACCCCCATGTACCCGCCCGGTACATCCTGCGGCAACATATGAAATAACGTTACCCCAATAATCGCTATCGCTTTTAATCCGTCAATACCGGATAATTTACCACGCCTGCGTTTCTTTAACCGCTGCTGATTTGAATTGCTGTCCATACCTATACTACCTACTTCACTTCGTCCTACTACTACAATCGTTTTACATACTTGTCCATTATAATCCTATCTACTTATTTTTTCTACACTGTTTATCTAAAGTGGGGAATATATTTTCGCCTCAGCTTCTACAACTTGCCTTACCTAACTATCGCCTACCGAGATGCATCATACGTAATCAAGCCATACAAACTCATGCCTATCATAAAAGCCGTGGACATCACGCCAATGATACTAACACCTACATACGCATCTGCTACTGCCATCATCTGCTGAAGTACACCCATGCATCCTTCGCTTGGCATCACCAACATCACGGCTATCACTACAGACCAAACAAGTGCCATTGCCAAGTATGACATGGCCCACCTTTTATTATTTCTTACCAAATGATAGCCGTCACTCCATCCAGTCACTAAAAAATTCTTTACCGCCATGATATGCTCCTTTCTACAATTTAATTCCATTTCTATCCGCCTCTAAAAACAGCGGTCGTATTTGAGAAACAACTAACCGAGCCAGATCAACATTCTTTTTCTCATTAATATACGCATGGAATCGATCCGGATTGGCTCCTCTGGCACTAAAATAACTTTTCAAGACACGGCTGCCATCACTGTTTCTATCATAAAAAGCACACACCTTAAAATCATGTTCGCCATTACCTCCCCAAGTACCTAACTTACTATCGGCACCTTCCGCATCACCGTGTATCCTTAATCTAAATACAAGTCGTTTGGATCTACCACTAGGCCCTGTGAGTATACCATAAAACTCTTCGGTCGAATCAAAACTAATTTTCCCGGCACGATGCGCCTTGTGATCAACAAAAGCATATACATATGTGTTTCCTCGCTGCAGTAGTGCCAAGTAACCATCTGGGCTAAGCCCTAACGTAGTAGCTACTACCTTTCCCGGAATTTCCCAAAGGCCCAGTTCTACTTGCACCTCTGCCGGTGTTTGCGCTCCCGTAGCTGCTATTCGTTGTGCTTCCGCTAGCTTTGACTCCTGTTCTTTTTTTGCTTCTTCCGCCTTTTTGGCCTCCTCGGCTTTCTTAGCCTCTTCTGCCTTCCTAGCTTCTTCTGCTTTAGCTGCTTCTTCTTGTGCCGCCAAGGCTGCCTCTGCTTCCAACTGCTTCACATGCATATAATAGGAGCCTCCGCCAATACCACCGCCGAGCACCGCTACCACCGCTATAACAGCAATCCACTTTTTCTTTTTAGGCCACTGCTGCCACTTCTCTATTATGGAAATGGATTGGATTCCTTTCTTAAACGTTTCAAATTTAGACAGTGACCTCTCCTGAAGCTCTTCTGTTAACACCTTGGAACCGCACTCGCTACAAAACTTTTGATTCACCTCTAACGGTGCGCCACATTGTTTACAAAACTTTGCCATACTAATCCCTCCTCGCTCATATTCTACTATGTTATAAGGACATCCATCTGTCCCTGTAAAATTTTTATATAAAAAGAAGCTACAACAGCTGTCATTCTGTTGTAGCTATCTATATCTCACAGCATTCTTCTATCGGTTCTGTTAGTCACCACCATGCCATACACGCTTTTCCTCTTCCGTAAACATCAACAGTACATACGCCTCTATGCCCAGACCAACGGCTATGTCCAATAATAAAGAAAGCGATATATTGTTATTATACTTGCCGCGCTCGATTCGTCCGATAGTATTCGTACTGACGTTGACACGTGCCGCTAATTGTTCTTGTGTCAGCTGCTGTGCCTTTCTATAATAGGTGATCTTAGCCCCAATCTGTCGAAATAATATTTCTTTATTACTATTACTGTCAATACGTTTTACCACCTTCACAAGCCTTCTTTCTACTCACTAATCTTTACTATTTAATTGTGACATAAAATCAAGTTAGTCAACATTGATAACTACGTCGGTAATCTTACTAAATAGTCCTTGTCCCCAATCTATGATGTTGTATCACTTTGTTTATTCATACATAGTTCATATTAGTATTGTATACAAGCAGGCCGACACAGTGGTGTCCCGGTAAAATTATTTACTTCCTTTCATATTCTGCTGAGATGAGCCGATAACTTTCCACATTATTATCGAGTACCAATCGACTCAGTACAAAATTTTGATTTACTCTAATGTTCTCAGCGTACAAGTTAAGATCCGATACCTTCGCACCATTTTCGGCATACAATTCTGCCGTTACCTTAACACTCTTTAAATTCTCTTTCGTATTGTTGTGCAACACTACATACACAGTTTGATTCCCTGCCCAGTCTTCCTGCAACTCATTTTGAACAATAGTAAACGGTGGATCCTTCATGACCGAACTAAATTTATACGTATCCGTTTTATAACTGGATACCGCTGCCAACAAAAGCAGAATAACCCCTATGACTTTCCACATAATTACCTCCACCTTTCATAATAAGCAACCATTATAAGAATAACTCTCCATACCATATATTGAATAAAATAGATTATATTAAAAATCCATATCTTACTTATAGAAGACTACAATAAATGGGCACCTTTATTCGTAATTTTCACTTCCTTCCATCCTAGAGCTGCAAGAATAATTTTGTCTTCTATAGGTTCTCCTAGAAATATTCGTATACCGTTTAATACTCCAAAGCTTTTAAAAGAGTCATAAAGGTACATAATAAACCCCGACATTATTAAGAACCCTTCTACTTGTTTTGCATCTAAAATATTTATAACAAACGCCACTAAGCAAGACATAAGTAATACTCTGCCGCAGATAATCAATATTAGCTTAAAATAGCTACTCCGTATGATATTAAGATATTCATTTTTAAAAAATTTCACATAAGAATTTAATCGCTGGATTAAAATAGTCTTCTCTTTTTTCGGGTAATAATTTAGACGATTAAACGTATCTAGAAATATATAACAATCCTTAATATTTAAATCATCTTCATCATTTTTATTAATATGATCAGAGCGAGCAATAGCTTTTAACGTATTTCGTGAAGACAAACTCGAAACATAATATGCAACCTCTTCATATCTCGTTTGTACTAACACCTTTTGATTCTCAAGATTATTTTTTTCTTCTTCTGTCAAAAAATTTCTACTTATTGAATGATAAAGTGACATACATTTATCATATACTATGCATAACGCCAGTATCTGTTCAAAGGATATTACACCTTCTTTTGCTTCTTCCTTTAAAAATTCAATGCCATAAATAACATCATTCCGCTTAGTCAATATATCATATAGATTATATTCGTCTTTCACTGTTATCTCATTTTGTTCACTACTAACTGCTATACAGTCCTCCCTAATAGGTACTTGGTTGTCTATCATGGATTTCTCCATATCATTTGTATGTATTTTTAAATCATCTTCTTCCGAAAATTTTTTGCCACACATTACACAAAATTTACTATCTTCATCATTTTTATATCCACATGATTTACAAACCTTTTCCACGTATAGCCCTCCCCTTAATAAATTAAATTATCCCTGTAAGTTTATTTTTATAAAGGCTTATTCATTGTCGCTCGTTAACACTTCTTATTATATTTAGTTTAATTGTGTCATAAAAAAAATTATATTAACAGGGATAAGTCTGTCGATATTCCTACTAATTTCTCCCCCTTCCATAATATCTAACACTTTCTTTTATTATTTTTCACATCCATCGCTTCTCCCTTGCTCCACATGATTACTGTAGAAAATACCAAAGGAGCCACAACTCTAATTGTAGCTCCTTCAGTATTTTTCATACTCCTTTAAAAATAGATACTATCCACTATAATCTTTTAATTGATTACAACTACCTATTCATAACAATCTTTCTAATTCCTTAGCTTTTTTTTGTAGCTCATTCTTAAATTGTGTTTCATATATTTTCAAGAGGCTGTTAACCTTTTCTTCTGGTTCTAAATCATATTTAAAAAGAGACATGATGGCATCTGCTAAATCAGTACAAAACTCATCGACACCCGATCCATAGAATGCCCAATAAGTTCCTTTTCGACTAAAAAATCCTCCGTCCGAATATCCATCTACTTCTAAGTCTGATAAGTAATAACTTTTATCTGAAAGCCACCCTTTCACTTCAGACATTACGCTTACATCGCCCTTCCAAAAATTAAAGTCTTCTACACTCTGAACTATATATTTATCTGGATAACAAGAAAATTCTTGCCATTCTTTTGTCAACTCATTATCCGGAAGTATATTTTTAATTTCTTCATACGTCTCACCCAGTTTTTTTCTAGCTGAAATATTATATATATAATATGCTGATTCATTACTATCTTCACGCGTATAATATGGTTTCATATGTTTTACAGTATAGTCAACCAAAACTTTTCTCACCACATTACGCCAAGCATTTTCTGAATAACAATAGCGTTCAAAGCATTCTTTAGCATTCGATCTTGCCTTACTTTCTGACGTTTGCCTACGCGTACCTCTATACATGCATTCATTTGATAATGATCGCGCTAGTGACTCTACCTCTTCTTTATCGGGTGGTCCAAATACACCTCTATCAAGCATAGTAACGCTTTGTTTTTCTATCCATAAATTTAAATCATCAATAATTTCACGAATACCCTCGTGACCTTTTTTAGTTGTTATCTGTTTATTTTCAATTAACAGTGCTTTTGTCGGACAAGAGGACACTACCTTTTTCACTCTCTCTTTATCTACATTTTTTATTGCCACGCCGTAGATAGGCTCCGCATTACCATCATCGTTTTCTTGAATATACATATTCAGTTGAAAGCATAGCCCACATCCATTGCATCTCTCGTTTACCTTAATATACTGCATAATACTCCTCCTATATAGTCTTATAAAAATTGATTGAGCTCTTTTAACTTACTAAGATAAACCTCTCCCGTTTTAATCATACAAAGAGCTTCTTTTGCAACTTTCCCATTTTTATCTAATACTGGAATTTTTATACTGTCTGCTACCGCTTTTGCAATATTAACACATGTCATAAGAACATGTTTATCATAGTCATTATATTGCTGAACATCTGTTCCATTGTTACTTATAATCCGCTTAGCTTCTTCTATCGACAAGGTAAATAGTTGATTTAATCCTACCAATAGATTAGCAATACGATCAGCCCGACTAATAATGGCATCTAATACAGTCTCCATATTTTTAGCCTGTTCACAAGCTACATTCGCCATTCTGTTTTGGCTACGAGCTGCTGAAAGATATCGTTCTGAATCTTTAACCATAGCTCCACTTCCATATAATAGAAGTTCACCTAAAGCCGCCATATCAGAAACTCCTTTCGTGAGTGATATACTCATAGAGTTTAAGTTATTAATTTCTTGAATGTCAGATATAGTTAATATCGGCAAGTTATTATTAGTATTATTAGTATTTTTAATATTTACTTTTTGTATAACTCCATATACCTCACTAAATTCTGGTACAGTATACTCGATAATCGCTTCCTTTTTTCGAATCACATTTTTTAAACGTTTTTCTAGTTTTTCTCTCTTTTTTTCTAATGCGTTTTCTGCTTCTGCTGATCTTTTAAACGCTTTCATATATTTTTGTCTTGCTTCTTCATCTAAATTACAAGATGTGTTAATATCTCGTATTCCTTTAATAACCATACCGGTAACCAATATTTCTGTTAACATAGAACCCCCCCTTTTTTTAAAAGGATAACTCTAAAGCAGTATCTAACCGCCGTTCATACTCCTCAATAGACTCAAACAATACTTTTCCACCTACTAAACTAAGAAGTACATTCAAACCTTCATTTACCTTATTAAAATCTGTATTTTCACCTGTCACTCCATCCATAAGCAATGAAAATCCCTTAGACACTGTACAATCAAATTTTTCATTATCAGCTTTTACTAAATAAATAAAGCGTTCTCTCTGTTGAGTCATCACTTTCATAGCTTCATCAGCAACTTTTCTGATAGCCGCTTCTTTATGTTTGTATGCTTTTGCTTCTTGAACTGCCATATATACTGTTGATATAGCCCCACAAACCACAGAAGCCAATACTGCCCCTATCACCTCTCCTGCCAATGTTCCTATAGTACCTCCGGTAACTGTTCCTAAACCAGGCAATAAGATAGTTCCGACCATACTTCCTAATGTAGCACCTATTTCTGCTCCCAGAGAGCTACCTACCATAGCTCCAGCAACCATGGTTCCTGATACACCTACTTCCTGAACAAACTCTCTAATACCAATCTCCCCATTAATTAAACGAACTGCTGAGTCCTTTACTAAATATCCCAAGGCTATAATTTTTGCAGGGCCATTATTCGCAATGATTTTATTGATTATAGGATTATCAGATAACTTTACCAATCCTTGCACACCCGTAAGTGCAACTTTTTGAGCACCACCAACAACAGCTACTTCTACGGAAAGTTTTGAGAAATCTGCTACACCTTCTTTCAATGTTTTTTCTCCTGACATTATCATTCTAAGTTCTTTCGCTGCTGCAATAGACAATGGGCCCTTGCTTGCCCCTAATGCCGAGACCACACCATGGCTAAACTCTTGACCAATATTTTCTGCAGTTCGTAATGTAAACTGTGTTGCAATGCTAACGTCTGCCTTTACTTTTTCTCTGGCCATAATCCCCCGAGACTTTAAAGACATATCTGAATGAGAATCAAAAATTAACTGCCAATCACTCTTATCCCCCTTTGATGTATTATCTTTTTTTGATAGAATTCGATAATTACTATCGGAATTCATAACCTCTCTAAAGTCTTTATCTGATAAAAATGGATTATATTTAACTATATCATGCGTATCTTTTAAGGCATTAATATGATCTGTTTCCGCCGTATGACTAGCCCATGCTGTTGATTTGTTTTTACCATCAGGTGCTTTCATCTTGTATTTTCGTTGCGCAGCTGCTTGACTTTTATGCAATACCTTATTACTTAAAGGGTCATGATATACTTTTTTCTCACCAAATATTTTTTCTTTAAATTCTTTCTTCCTTTTAGTAGAATCCCAAAGAACATCTCTATTGGTTTTAGAATATTCTTTTGTTATCCCCAGATCATCGTTAGCTTTCATCTTTTCAGAGCTTTCTACAATTGCGCCAATCTTCTCATAATCATATTTTCTTTCCTTCTCTTCACTCATTATTCCCCCTCCTCATACATAGCACTGAGCTTCCTAATCTCTTCTTTCATTTCCTCCACAAATTCCGGTGGTTCTAACGCCTTCACCTTAGTCCCCTGTGCCAATAGGTACATGATGATACCGGATCCGATAGTTTCTGCTTCAATAATACTTGTATCCCCATCCTTATCAACAACACGCGCCGTAGCCAAGCGGTCGAGTATGGCTTGTACCGAAGGGCCTGTATAAGAAAATTTAATTTTTCTTTGCTTTCCGGAAAACATAAATTGTATCTTATTACGTAGCTCGCCCTCATCAAAGGTACGTTCTCTTGGCAATGTAAAAAATTGTCGATGTTCCACAATATCCACAATACGATCAATGCGATAAAACAATGGCATCCAGTCCTCGGTATCACATCGGTAGCCGATAAGATAGAAATAATATTCCGAGAACATCACCGCAATCGGTCTAAGCCTGCGTTCCACTTTTTCTCGCTGCATTTTATAATAGCTAATCGTTATTTCCCTCTTATCATAAATACATCGCGTCAACTGCCACAGCGTATCAATAACACTTTTACAATCATGATTGACCTCGTTATAGTGAAAGATTTCTTTTAGAATAATTTCTTCCAACAACTTACGATCACTTACTGTCGTAAAGTGCTTGAGCTTTCCAATGATTTCCAGTAACTCCGTATGACTAAAGGCACGACTACCGATAAGTATCTTAATGATTGCCAAAAGTTCCTTGCTGAGTAAAAAATTATTAAACTCCAATCGATGTGATTTTGTCTTTGCCATATATTTCAATTCGACATTATCTACCAGATCTCGATTCTCAGCTAAAAAATTTCGTATATCACTAATGTCGCGAGAAATACTCTTCGAAGTAACACCATAGTCCTGTGCTAAGCTATGTACTACTATGTCTTCACCTCGCATAGCTCGAAAAAATATATCCAACAACCTATATCGTTTTGCATCGCTTACGCCCATTCGGTTTGCCTCCCTTCTTTGTTGATTGCATTATAGCAAACTAAACGGACACCCCTTTGTCCTATATAATAATTCAGCTACCAATGTTGGCTATCTACTCCATCTATATTCGTAAGATCCCCCCTATTATATTGTTTTCACCTTTTTGACAAACGACTATATATGTGTTTTTATCATTTTTATAATTTCATTTTATCATGATTACTAAAGGCATACTACCTACTTCACCAATAAATTTCATCTTCTCTTCATGTATTCTGTATGCAAAAAAGGCAGGTCAGTTCATTAGAACCAACCTGCCTCATCCGTTAGTATAATTTTCTCATAAGTATTTCAAATCGCATACTACTAACGGCGTAAGAAAAATAACGCATTAGGTTATTTTTCTGCTACAGTTTTTATTTTCTCTTTATCCTTTGCTTCCTGTACTGCTTCCTTTACTGCCTGCATGACATCCTTCTGATGTTCCTTCTTACGCTTGGCCAATTCTTTATCACGGTCTGCGGGGGACATAATGTGTAACACAAATTGTCCATCGCCGCGGATAACGTATTCCGTGTCCACTTTTGCTTCCTGCGGTTCCTTATCGTCCCCCAGTACGTCAGACACATCCGTCTTGGCTTTTGGCTTTTTCACGTCGCCCGGTAACGGAGTTTCTTCGATGTCTTCAATCTTCGCTTTCTTGCCGTTGCTATCACTGCCGTCATCAACCATGCTGACGCCATCCTGCAAAATTTCTACCACCAACTGATTGTTCGTGTCCGTCTTGCGCAAGTCATTATAGAATTCATCAAAATCTTTATAGGTTTTTAAGCGACGAATAATTTCGTCCGTCAAATTATATTTCTGCTTCTCCAATAAATACGGAAGCGGCACTACGCCACCGCCGCGCACTTCCAGCGTTGCCTTGCCCAGCGGCTGATCCTTGGGAATGGTGTAAAAAATTTCTTTTTCCACCGGCTCGCCTCTAAATGGCTGCAGCTTTACATTAACCACAATGGTATCTCCCGGCGAAGCCACGCCCGGCGATAAGGTTGCATCACCGATAACAGCCGTCTTCGTATCCTTGGTTACGTCCGCCTGTACGGCGATATCTGCAATTTCATACGCCTTAAAGCGATTATTCATCAGCACATCCAGCAGATTATAAAACTCATCCACACCTTTTAGCGTAATGGATTCGGAAGAGTAAAACATATTGCGACGCTCCAACGGTTCGATGGTGGCATCTCGCGGCGTAATGCGCACGTTAACCGTCGCCGATCCTTCACCGCTGCGGTCTACTGTTTTGTTCATAAGGCTGTACAGAGATGTAGCTGCCAAGGCCGGTGTCATCTCGTTGGCCTCAATGACTTTCAGTACCGACCGGCGCGATTTTCCCGTGTCGAGGTCGCGCACATCGACGGTAAGAGGAATCCCTTTGGCTACGACACCTTCCTTACCGGCAATGCCGGCACCGCGGTCTTCCGTAACCGATCCCACTTCGGCTCCCATGGACCCCAATTTAAATCCGGAGTCCACACTTTTTACTACCGTAAAAATATGAGCATTGTGCATGAAGTAGTCAACACTTCCGCGTTTTAAGAAGGGATGTCCAAAGGCCACGATATGATCGTTGTCTACATAGGTAACTGTACCGATGGCTCCCAGCTTCATATCGCCGGATACCAGCAAGGCCGCTACGGATCCGCCTGCTTCCAGCGGTTTCTTTACACCGTCACCGTCTGCAGCTGCCGTATCGTAAGTGCTGTAACCGTACTCCGGCAATTTTGATTTCATATAATCTAACGATGTTTTATCAAAGCCGTACGCCATAAGCGGCGTTCCTAAGGGGATTAATCGTTCATCGCGCCACGGATTGGCAACTTGCTTTTCATAGGGAATGTTCCACAGCGATACCATATCCGCAATCGGTGTAATCATGCCGATAGTTCCATCGGCAAAGCCCCATCCGTAGGCTACCGCTCCGGCCAGTTTACCGTCTAGATACACGGGACTGCCACTCATGCCGTGAACAATGCCGCCGGTTTGATCAATCACCGGTCCGGAAAATTTGGCAAGAATCAAATCGCCGGATGGGCCTCTATCTTTCATAACGCCCAGCACTTTCACATTAAAGCTGGTAATGGCATCACCGTCTACTACTGTTTTTGCATATCCTTCCATGCCGGTATGCACCGAGTCCACAGGCATAAAGTCTATCGCCTCGGCACCTGCGGTTACAGACCAACAAAAAAGGAGCGCCAGTACGCCTTTCCCGTACCGACGCATTGAACGAAATGACTTCATTCAAATCTCCTCTCTACTTACCATCGACAACCGCAACCACTTGGCCGCGCTGTATCGAATCATTTGCTTTTACATTTACCTGGGTAACTACACCGTCTACATTAGAACGAGCCGCTACCATAGGACCTGTAATTGTCTGTACCGTCACCAGTGTGTCACCTTCCTGTACGGACGTGCCCACGGAAACGGCGGAAACAACCTTACCGGTTAATACTGTTTCTTGATTTACATTTGCTGCGGAGGCCACAGATGCACTTCCGGCTAATATAGCAAAGCTAAGTGCCACCGGCAGTAATGCGAGTACTCTTTTTTTCATAAATACCTCCTCCTTTGTTCTCATTATATCATACAAAATTATTTTTCAATAGAAGAAACTATCCTTAGCCAACGGTAAGCACCTCTTGGTATTCCGTCGGCTGATTGGCAACGTATTCATGTACATAGGCGCCGTCACCGAATATATCGACTGCGCCCTGACCGATGAGTTCCATAGCGTTCACCGCTCCCAGCGAGCGCAACAGTTCCGCCCCTTCCGCTGCCGTAACACCTACCGAGTTGACATGACGGTCTACGGCCATAACCAATAGGCTGCCGTCACCGACTGTGCCTAACAGGGTACGCGCTTGCAGTATATCCGGTCCCTTCGCCATAATGCGTCCGTTTTCCAGTACCGCTGTACCGCCACGATACCATCGTGAACCGGCGGGCCCAACCGTTGCTATCGGCGCTTGCTTGGTAATCACTAAAGGCATCCCTACCAAGACCGACTCCAACAATTTTGCTTTGTCGCCGTGTCCGGACAGTACGATGCTGCCGGGAGTCAGCGGCGCATTTTGCTTGTAGGCACCAATGACAATGTTATTTTTTACGGCCACTTCAAAACCATATTGATTGGTTCCCGTCGACGGTCCGTTATCTACAGTATACGCAATCAGTTCGTTTTCATGCCGTTCTCGGTTGATTCCGTTAATCGTATATTCCATGCCATTGATTCGTGCATGCAGTACCGGCTCTTCACTATGTATGCTGTAGCCGCTGCCCGGTGTAAAGCAAAGCTCCGCCTGTGGTCTTAGGTCGTTTTCCTTTAGCGCACCGGTTGTCACCGCTTGGCTGCCTGCCGATAACGCTGCCTTGGCCCCGATATATACCGGCTGCGGTGTTGTCATCGCTTGGCCATCGCCTCGCACCACTACAACCTGCGGCTTAGCGGCCGCCACCTGTTGCAATGATTTTGCCGGCACAACGGTTTCCGACCGAAACGGTGTGTCCGCCGTGACTGTCACAACGCTTGCTTCCACCCGTCCTTCATCCGAGCTGGTGTGCCATTTTGTCAAAGCCACGCCGTCCGTAAGATGACGAACCAACTTTTGATCGTAATCCGTAAATAAATCCACTATCATCCGATCAGGATTGGCCAGCGTAATAATATGATGTTTTATACTTCTGTCTGCTTGCATCTCGATTGCCGTGCCGCCGGATTCCGGTTGCAAGCGAATACCTTTGAGTACACCTTCTCCCTGTCCACGACGTTCCATGGGAGAAGTCACCTTATTCGATGTATCATGTAAATGTATGGTCATTGTATGTGTGTCGCCGTGATACGCCGTACTATATGTATCCGGTAAACCATCCATATCCATAACCAAACGTGTATGTCCTACATTGTCTATGGCTGTTAATGCCGTAATATCTGCCGCCTCGGCTACGAGATGAGCCCAACAGCAAGCAGCTATTGTCATACCGCCAAATAACCAATGTCGCCAGTGCTTCATATGTCCTCCTGTCTGTATATTGCTACTATGTAGTATATATGATAACTATGAAAATTATATGATATACATTATGTTCTCTCGTTTATTATAGCATAGGAAACAAAAAAGGCGTGAAGTCAGCAATTGACTCCACACCTCATGTAACCATAACAACCGGCACATGTTAGATACACATGCCGAGGGCTTACGGATATTATTGTAACTCTTCCAGCGTATCCTGCAAATGCCCCATTTCGCGAAGGGCTCGTCCCGTTCCAAGGATAACAGAATATCTTGGGTTATCTACTAAGTAGGCAGCTATACCGGTAACGCGGGTGATCAAACGATCAAGACCGTTTATCATCGCTCCACCGCCGGTTAAAATAATTCCGTGGTCGATAATTTCCGCCACTAATTCCGGTGGTGTTTTTTCCAGCATGTCCTTAATGCCTTCGATAATTTTTCGTACCGGTCGTTCTAAGGCACGCTGCACATCCTTGGACGTAACCATGACAGCCTTCGGCAAACCGGTAACCGTATCACGTCCGCGCACTAGAGTTTCGCTTCCCTGTGCTTTGCGATCCACGGTACCGATCTGAATTTTCAGTTCTTCCGCTGTCACCGTTCCGATTAATAGTTTGCTGCGTCGACGCAAGTGATTAACGATGGCTGCATCAAACAAATCACCGCCTACGCGCAGCGATTCACTGAGAACCACACCGGTACTGCACAACACGGCAATATCCGTTGTACCGCCACCGACATCTACCACCATGGCGCCTTGTGATTTTGCTTTATCCAGTCCCGTACCGAGGGCAGCTGCCAGCGGTTCTTCTATAAGTACCGTTTTACGGGCACCGGCCTGCAGAGCTGCCTCCAAGACGGCACGCTTTTCAACCGGTGTAATGCCCGACGGCACGCAAACAACAATGCGCGGTCTAAACAGCATCGATGCCGGTAAAATACTTTTAATATAATAGCGCAACATAAATTCCGTTGTATCGTAGTCGGCGATAACACCATCCTGCAACGGGCGGATAACCTCAATATCCTCGGGAGTACGCCCCAGCATAATGCGGGCTTCTTCGCCTACGGCTACCACTTCATGCGTCTTGGTGTTACGCGCCACGTAACTGGGCTCATCAAGTACGATGCCCTTGCCCTTCACGTAAACCAAAACATTGGCCGTTCCCAAATCTATGCCAATATCATAGGCCGTCATCAAAGCTAACCGTTCGAAGAACGATGGCGAACGACGCTCCCGCAACGGTCGTTGTTTCACCGATGTATCGGAAATAGGTTTCGTTTGTTTTTTTCGTCGTTCTTCTCTTCGTTGCTGTACACTCGCCGCTGTAGGTTTCTGTTTTTGCTTCTGCTTTTTCTTATTCGTCCACCCGAACAATATCAGCACCTAACCTTTTTAATTTTCCCACCAAATCGTCATAGCCGCGATCGATATGGGACAACTGTGTTACCTTCGTTTCACCATCTGCTGCCAAGCCTGCACACACCAGTGCCGCACCGGCTCTGAGGTCTGTAGCTCGCACTTCGGCTCCGTGAAGTCGTTTTATACCATCCACAATGGCTCGACGATCTTCAATGCGAATCTGTGCACCCATCTTCTTGAGTTCATCTACGTGCATAAAGCGATTTTCAAATACCGTTTCCATAACCGTACTCGTTCCTTCGGCAATGGTCGTCAACGCCATAAACTGCGCCTGCATATCTGTCGGAAATCCCGGATACGGCAATGTTTTTATGTCCGCGGCCTTCAAGGTGCCGTCACTGATAACACGAATACCGTCAATGTGTTCTTCTACCGTCACACCGGCTTCTTTCAGTTTAGCCACCACCGGTTTTAAATGTTCCGACAACGCATTTTCCACATATACGTCACCGCCGGCCATCGCTGCTGCAATTAAATACGTACCGGCTTCAATGCGATCCGGAATCACCGTATGCACCGCACCTTTTAATTCAGGCACGCCTTGAATGCGGATAATATTTGTACCGGCTCCGCGAATGTTTGCCCCCATACTGTTAAGGTAGGTTACCAAATCAACAATTTCCGGTTCTTCCGCCGCATTTTCAATCACTGTTTTGCCTTCGGCCATGGAGGCAGCCATGATTACATTTTCCGTAGCGCCTACACTGGGAAAATCCAAATAGATTTGATTGCCCTTTAATCCATTAGGTGCCTTTGCATGTACATAGCCATCGCCCATTTCAATGGTAGCCCCCAACGCTTCGAAAGCTTTCAAATGTAAATCAATCGGACGGCTTCCGATAGCACAGCCGCCGGGCAAGGAAATACGCGCTTCACCGCAACGAGCCAATAACGGTCCCATCACTAAAAAGGACGCACGCATGCGTCGTACCAATTCATACGGCGCTTCCGTAGCTGTCAGCGTAGCCGCATCAAATATAATTTCTTGTTTCTTATCATCAACGGTTACCTTCACACCTAAGGATGAAATGACTTCACAAATCGTATGCACATCCTCTAAGTGGGGAACCTCTAATAAACGACTGGGTGTCGAAGCCAGCATCGTTGCTGCAATAATAGGCAACACCGCATTTTTAGCACTGCTGACACGTATACGTCCGTTCAACGGCTTGCCACCGTGAATAACAAGCTTTTCCAACAATATTCCTCCCATAACGCTACGTTAACAGGAATCGTAGCTGCTAATGTCATCATAAATTCTCATTCCTTAGTATACTATTAAAGGCCCGTTACTAGCAAGGGGGCTTTGCCAATTTTAGCAAAGTCGCTTCCCCATTCCCCGCCTATAATCGCAAAAAGGCCTGACTACCGGTTGCCTTGTCACTCTCCTTACAGGTGAGTCTACAATGCATGTCAGGTAGCAGACCTTTTAGGGATTTACATCAATCGCTATTGCAAATTAGCGTGCCTTCATAGATTTCAATTTACGATCCAACCGATGAATGGTATCAACAAAGCGAACCGTACCGGTGCGATAACGCATAACTACGGATTCCGTACGAGCACCGCCGGCAAAGTATTTAATGCCGGACAAGATATTGCCTTCCGTAATAGCCGTAGCTGCGAAAATAACATCTTCGCCATGTACTAAATCATCAATGGTCAATACTTTGTTCAAGTCCGTAATGCCCATGGCATGACAACGACGTACTTCTTCGTCTGTTTCCGGCAACAAGCGAGCCTGCATGTCGCCACCGGTACATTTCAAAGCAGCAGCTGCCAATACACCTTCCGGTGCACCGCCGGTACCGATAACCATGTGAATCCCGGATCCTTCAAGACCACATTCCATAGCCGGATTCACATCGCCGTCGGTAATGAGGCGAATGCGGGCACCTGCTTCACGGCATTCCTTCATAATATCCTGATGACGTTCACGATCGAGCATAACAACCGTTAAGTCATCAATACCACGTTCCATTTTTTCTGCTACACGGCGCAGGTTTTCCGTTACGCTGGCATTAAGATCAATAACACCTTTTGCTCTAGGACCTACACACAGCTTTTGCATGTACATATCGGGAGCATGCAGAAGACCGCCTTTAGGCGCAATGGCCAATACGGCAATAGCACCATTTTGCCCTTTAGCAATCAGATTCGTACCTTCGATCGGATCTACCGCAATATCTACCGCTTCTCCGCCGGCACCTACATGTTCACCAATATACAACATCGGCGCTTCGTCAATTTCACCTTCTCCGATAACGACCGTACCGGAAATAGGCACTGTGTCAAAGGTTTGGCGCATAGCGTCAACTGCTAACTGATCCGCATCATCCTTAAGTCCGCGACCCATTAAACGACCACTGCGCAATGCGGCGGCTTCCGTTACTCGTACAAATTCTAATGCTAATGTTCGATCCACTGTTGTTCCTCCTTATCAACGCCCGTTATTCGGGTGATTCGGCTATTGTAACTATGAAACAGCTTATTTATTAGCCGCTTCCCAATCGGCTAGGAATCGTGCCAAGCCGGCATCCGTCAACGGATGTTTCATGGATGCCATAAGTACCTTGTAAGGTACCGTAGCGATATGCGCACCTGCCTTAGCACACTGCGTCATGTGCATCGGAGTACGTACGCTGGCTGCAATGATTTCAGTCTTAATATCATGTACCATGAAAATTTCTGCAATATCTTCGATTAAAGTAATTCCGTCCATACTGATATCATCAATACGACCTACGAAGGGGCTTACAAACGTAGCACCGGCACGAGCCGCCAACAACGCCTGATTAGCAGAGAAAATCAAAGTTACATTTGTTTTAATGCCTTCTTTGGCCAATACCGCTACTGCCTTCAAGCCTTCCGGCGTCATCGGTACTTTAATGACAACATTGTCACCCAATTTTACTAATTCATGGGCTTCTTTAATCATTTCCGGCGCTGTCGTAGCAATCACTTCGGCACTTACAGGGCCGTCTACGAGAGCAGCAATCTGCTTGATGACTTCCTTCAAATCACGTTTTTCTTTAACGATGAGAGAAGGGTTCGTAGTAACACCGGCAACAAAGCCCATTTCATAGGCTGCCTTGATTTCATCAAAATTAGCGGTGTCGATAAAAATCTTCATACTGTCACCTCTTTATTTTTTAACTTCTCTATGTCTTACAATTTCTTTATTTATTGCAACTTTACTATTTGCTGCAACATCTTTATTTTTTAATAACTTCTAAACCGCCCATATACGGTTGCAATACTTTTGGAATGCGTACCGATCCGTCGGCTTCTTGATTGTTTTCCAAAATAGCAGCTACCGTACGACCTACGGCAAGACCGGAGCCATTCAACGTATGTACAAATTCCGGTTTTGCTTTTGCTTCACGGCGGAATTTGATATTTGCACGTCGTGCCTGGAAGTCTGTCATGTTAGAGCACGACGAGATTTCACGGTAACAATTTTGGGCCGGCATCCATACTTCCACATCATAGGTCTTAGCCGAACCAAAACCGATATCACCGGTGCAAAGTGTAATAACGCGATGCGGTAATTCTAACAAGCGAAGCACTTCTTCGGCATTATCCGTTAGCTTTTCCAATTCATCATAGGAAGTTTCCGGTGTAACAAATTTAACCATTTCAACCTTATTGAACTGATGCTGACGAATCAAACCGCGTGTATCTCGACCGGCCGATCCTGCTTCCGCACGGAAGCAAGCAGTGAATGCAGTATAGTATTTCGGTAAGTCTTCTATGCTCAGGATTTCGCCGCTATGGAAATTAGTCAACGTAACTTCCGCTGTCGGAATCAAGAAGTAATCAAGTCCTTCCAGCTTATACATGTCTTCCGCAAACTTCGGTAATTGTCCCGTATTTGTTAAGGTCTGACGAGTCACCATGTACGGCGTCATCATTTCTGTATAGCCTTGTTTATCCACATGCAAATCAATCATAAAATTAATTAACGCACGTTCCAAACGAGCACCTACACCCTTATAAAAAGTGAAGCGCGCGCCGCTTTCCTTAGCAGCACGTTCCCAATCGAGGATATCCAAGCTTTCGCCTAAATCCCAATGCGCTTGAATTGGAAAATCAAATTCACGGGGTGTTCCCCAGCGACGATTTTCCACATTATCGTTTTCATCTGCCCCTACCGGTACAGATGCATCGCACATATTCGGCAGCATGTAAGCAATTTTATCAAGAGCCGCTTCCGTTTCCTTTACCTTTGCATCCAATGCGTCAATTTCATCGCCGACTTTTTTCATTTCCGCGATTTGCGCATCCGCATTTTCCTTATTGCGTTTTAAACGACTGATTTCGGCTGTCACCGTATTGCGCTGCGCCTTTAACTGTTCAACGGCCTGAATCAACTCTTTGCGTTCATCATATAATTTTGCAAAGCTGTCTAAATCGCCTGTATTATGACGATTTTCAAGGTTTTGTTTTACCGCGTCGAGATTGTCTCGTACAAATCGTAAATCTAACATATACGTAACCCCTCATCTTCTAATCTTAGCTGCCGTGTAGCTATCTACATAGCCTTTTATTTATTTACACCTTATCATACCACAGTTATCAATTTTTTTCTACAAAAAGAGCCGCCGTGCCAACTAACACGACAGCTCCCTATTGTTACTTATTCTTTTTCGTTTGTTTCTGCGTCTTCGGTAGTTTCCGTCGATGCATCCGTTTCCGGTTTCATCAACGGGAAGAGCAATACATCACGGATCGATGCCGAATCGGTAAGGAACATAACGAGACGATCAATACCGATACCGAGACCGGCTGTTGGCGGCAAGCCATATTCCAAAGCAGCTACGAAGTCTTCGTCCATACGATGTGCTTCATCATCGCCGGCTTCGCGTTCCTTCAACTGATTTTCAAAACGTTGTTTCTGATCGATCGGGTCATTCAATTCCGAATAGCCATTAGCTAACTCGCGACCATAAATGAATGCTTCAAAGCGTTCCGTTGTTAACGGCTTTTCGCGATTCTGTTTAGCCAACGGGGAAATTTCCAGCGGATGACCATATACGATAGTCGGCTGAATCAAGTTTTCTTCTACATAATCTTCGAAGCAAAGATTAATAATTTTGCCGATACCGTCATTCGGTGTGTATTCTACATTCAAGCGATCCGCAATGGCTCTCGCCTGTTCAATGGTTTCTACAGCATCAAAATCTTCACCGGTATATTTCTTAATGCCTTCCTGCATCGTAATGCGATTCCATGGCGGCGTTAAATCGATTTCCGTACCCTGATAATTAATCGTTGTAGTACCTAATACTTCTTTAGCACAATACGCTACGATATTTTCCGTCAACGCAATGGCATCTTCAAAGTTACCATACGCCTGGTACGATTCCATCATAGTGAATTCAGGGTTATGACGATTATCAATACCTTCGTTACGGAAGGAACGGTTAATTTCATAAACGCGTTCCAAACCACCTACGATAAGGCGTTTCAAATATAATTCCGGAGAGATACGCATATAGATGTCAATATCCAAAGCATTGTGATGCGTAATAAACGGACGAGCCGCTGCACCACCCGGAATAGCATGCATCATCGGCGTTTCTACTTCCATGAATTTATGACTGTTCAAATATTCGCGAATCTTAGCCACAATTTTCGTACGTTTTACAAATGTATCGCGTACATCCGGGTTCACGATAAGGTCAACATAACGCTGACGATAACGCAATTCGGTATCTTTGAGACCATGCCACTTTTCCGGTAACGGACGGAGAGATTTAGAAAGGAGTGTTAATTTTTCTACCTTAACCGTGATTTCTCCCATATGAGTGCGGAAGACATGACCTTCAATACCGACAATATCCCCCATATCAAGCATCTTCACATGCTTGTATTCGTCTTCGCCAAGAATGTCCTTGCGGAAATATACCTGGATATCTCCGGATAAATCGCGGATGTTAGCGAATGCCGTTTTACCATGCGAACGAATCGTCATAAGACGACCGGCTACGGTAACCGGCTGATCTTCAAAATCGCGGAAATTATCCTTAATATCCTTTGCATGCTGCTGTACAACAAAGCGCTGACCGAACGGATAAATACCGTCTTCTTCATACTGTGCCAGCTTGTTGCGGCGAATCAACATCTGATCGTTTAAATCCTTAAGCTGCTCCTGAGCAGAAGCTTGTTTAGTATCGCTCATTACAGTGCCTCCTCGTCTGTGTCTCACCAACTGATTAGCTGATTTCCAATACTTCAAAGATAACCGGACCATCCGGCGTGCTTACTTCTACTTCATCACCTTTTTTGCTACCGATGATAGCACTGCCGACCGGAGATTCGTTAGAAATACGGCTGTTAAACGGATCGGCTTCGGAGGAACCGACAATTACATATTCAACTTCTTCATTGTATGCCTTATCGAGCAAGCGTACCTTACTACCTACCTGCACTGTATTACGGCGTGTAGTTTCATCAATAATCTTAGCCGTATTAATTTTATTTTCCAAGTCAATGATATGACCTTCGATAAAGGCTTGTTCATTTTTAGCATCATCGTATTCGGAGTTTTCGCTGATATCACCTAAAGCGATAGCTGCCTTCAAACGTTCGGCTACTTCCATACGACGAACGGATTTAAAATGTTCCAATTCCTGCTTAAGCTTTTCTAAGCCTTCAGCAGTTAACAGTGTTTCTTTAACTTCTGCCATGGTACTTCTCCTTTAATTTATCCGGTTATAAAGAAAAAGTGTCAATACCATGACACCTTTGCTCTATAATCACATATTTTCATGTAATTTGCAGGTAATATTATACCGTCTTTGTCTTTGACTGTCAATTTTTCGTTATATCCCGACGATATTCGCCAATAGCCGTTTCAAAGCTTTCTGCGGTATGCACCATATTAATGCGATTGCGCCACTTCGCTGCTTCCGGCAGACCTTTTATATACCAACCTGCATGTGTTCTGATTTCACGAGCCGCCAAGCTTTCACCTTTATAGTGGCACAGAAGATGGAAATGGCGTAGCAACATAGTCAGTTTCTCATCAGCCGACGGCTCCTGTATGATTTCACCGGTTGCTAAATAATGATTAATGCGATTAAAAATCCATGGATTTCCCTGCGCACCGCGTCCTACCAGTACCGCATCACAACCGGTTTCTTCCAGCATAGCCTTCGCGGAAAGAGGATCGACCACATCGCCGTTCCCTAGCACCGGAACCGACACAGCTTCCTTCACCGCCTTAATATAACTCCAATCCGCACTGCCGCTATACATTTGCTCGCGGGTGCGCCCATGCACAGCAATAGCCGCAACTCCCACCGATTCCATGCGCTTAGCCATATCAACGACATTTTTATGTGCCTCATCCCATCCCAGTCTCAATTTAACCGTAACGGGAATCGTTACCGCCTTTACCGCACTCTCTGCTACGCGCACGGCCAAATCAGGTGTCTTCATTAACGCCGATCCGTCGCCGGATGAAACAATTTTTTTTACCGGACAGCCCATATTGATATCTACAATATCTGCACCGGCTCGTTCCACAGTCTTTGCCGCCAACCCGATGGCTTGCGGATCAGAACCAAAAATCTGCATCGATACCGGATGCTCCGCGGCTTCCATAAACAACAAATCCTTCGTATGTTCATTCTCATACTTAATGCCCATGGCACTTACCATTTCCGTGCACACTAACGCAGCCCCATATTCCTTTGCCAGTAGTCGATATGCTATATCACTGACTCCGGCCATAGGTGCCAATACAGCACGCCCGGTAATGGCAACATCGCCGATATACCAAGTATCATTATTTATTTTTTTCATAGAGTAATCGTAATCCCTCCAGAGTTAACATCGGTTCAATATGATCAATTACATTTGTTTCCGCATTAATTAAATGCGCCAAGCCACCGGTAGCGATGACTTTTACCCCTTCAGGCAACTCCGCTTTCATGCGGGCTACGATACCCTCTACTTGACCTACATAACCGAAAAGTACCCCGGATTGCATCGAACTTACCGTGGTTCGGCAAATCACCTGCCCCGGATTTCTTACCTCAATACGCGGCAATTTAGCGGCTCGTTGAAATAATGCTTCCGCGGAAATTTGAATTCCCGGTGCGATAGCGCCTCCGATATAATCGCCGTTTTCCAAGATCGCACAATACGTGGTAGCCGTACCAAAGTCGATAACGATTAACGGCCCACCATATTTTTCGTAAGCTGCTACTGCATTGACAATACGGTCTGCCCCTACTTCTCGCGGGTTATCGTATTTAATAGCCATACCGGTTTTAGTTCCCGGACCGACAATAATCGGAGCCACATTAAAATAGCGTAGGCAAACACGTTCCAGGGTAGGCATCATGGGCGGTACAACCGAAGAAATAATGATTGAATCAATATCGCTTACATTTACCTTGCGATCATGGAAGAATAAGTTCATGATAAGCACGCCGTATTCATCCGTCGTGCGCACTCTATCCGTAGAGATTCGCCAATGACCAATTAACTTCTTCTTATCATACACACCTAATACAATATTCGTATTGCCTACATCAATCACCAGTAGCATACTTGCCCTCCTAAATTACTCTTATACCGGTCGAATCGACACATCGCCGGCTACTACGCGTTCAACTTGGCCATTATCTGCACGTTCTACAATTAAGTTTCCGTCCCGATCTAAATCAACAGCGTGGCCAATATAATCTTCTCCCGGTGCTTTTACCGTTACATCCTTATTAAGGGTAATACTATATAGTTTCCATTCCTCTAATGTGCTGTCAAAGCCTTCGGTGCATACCTTTTTATACTGCGTTTCCAAACAGCGCAATATCACATCTAACGCATGCCGTCTATCTACCTGCACACCTTCCACTGCAAAAGATGTGCCTATCGATTGTAACTCTTCCGGGAAATCCTTTAATTGTGAACTTATATTAATACCTATGCCCATCACGATATAATCGATGGCTTCCATGGAACCACTCATTTCCGTCAGGATTCCTACCAGCTTACGTCCATGAACCATAATATCATTCGGCCATTTAATCCCTGCCGTCGTCAGTCCCAATTCACGAAAAGCCTTGATCAAGGCCACTGCTGCCATCAATGTGCACTTTGGTGCTTCAATAGGCGGAAAGGTTGGGCGTAACACAACGCTAAACCACAGCCCCTTTGCGTATGGCGAAAACCAACCGCGATTCAAACGTCCCCGTCCGGCTACCTGTTCCTCGGTAATAACCACGGTTCCCTCCGGAGTTCCTTCCTCCGCCAACCGACGTGCTTCCCGATTCGTAGACTCTGTCCGTTCAATATATTCATAGGTTCGTCCAAACGTTTCAGTAGTTAATATATCTTCCATTTCCAGAGGACTCACCAAGTCCGGTTCTTCCAATAAACGATACCCACGCTTAGTAAAGGACTCTATTTTATACCCCTTGCTACGCAACACCTCGATATGCTTCCACACCGCTGTACGCGACACTTGACAAGCCTCGGACATACTCTGTCCCGACGTAAAGCTGCCCTTGTTTTTCCGCAAGAATTCTAAAATCTCATCCCTCATGGTATCTTAGTCCTCCTTCATTAGCACCAAAGTTTACATTACGATTGTACAGGTCGCGTCGTTAAAAAGCAAGTGCGAAAGCATAAAAAAGGAAGGCCTTTTATAGCCTTCCTTTTTAGTATTAACTCTATTCAACACTATGCCAACGCATTATGCCTTGGGTTCGTCATTCGTAGCAGACGGTTCCGCCGGAATGGAATCCGGCACAATGATACCGGCCGCTTCCAATGCTGATTTTGTTTCGTCCTTGCTTTCTTCTTCCGGTGCATGGACAGAACCGTACTTATAAAGATTTTCAATCTGTTTGTGATCAATGGTTTCTTCTTCCAGCAACGCATTGGCCATATTATGCAAGAAATCGATGTTTTCAGCGAGCATCTGCATAACATCATTATAGGCATCGGCAACAATAGCATGCATTTCTGCATCTATCTTTTCGGCTACCGCTTCGCCATAGTTGCGTTCATGACCCAAGCTACGTCCGAGGAATACTTGTTCCTGATGTTCGCCGAAAACCATCGGTCCGAGCTCATCACTCATGCCGAGACGGGTAATCATATGGCGAACAATATTTGTTACTTGCTGCAAATCACCGGAGGCTCCGCTACTGATTTCCTTCAATACCAAGGCCTCTGCACAGCGACCGCCCAACGCTACACGAATTCGCGCTAACAACTGCGACTTCGTCATGTAGTTTTGTTCTTCCGTCGGCAACATCATGGTATAGCCGCCGGCACGACCGCGCGGAATAATCGTTACCTTATGTACCGGATCTGCATCAGGCAACAAATGCGCCACAATAGCATGACCCGATTCGTGGTACGCCGTCAAACGACGTTCTTTTTCGCTTACAATATGACTGCGACGTTCCGGACCATAACTTACCTTTTCACTGGCTTCTTCCAGATCGTCCATCGTCACTGTTTTCTTGTTCTGGCGTGCTGCCAATAAGGCTGCTTCATTAAGCAAGTTGCTTAAATCGGCTCCCGTAAAGCCCGGTGTTTTCTTCGCAATTACCTTCAAGTCCACATCATCGGCTAACGGTTTATTACGTGCATGCACCTTCAAAATCGCTTCTCGTCCGCGTAAGTCCGGTTTATCTACGGTGACCTGACGGTCAAAGCGTCCCGGACGGAGCAATGCCGGATCAAGAATATCCGGTCGGTTAGTAGCCGCAATCGTAATAATTCCTTCGTTAGCACCAAAACCATCCATTTCTACGAGCAACTGATTCAACGTTTGTTCACGTTCATCATGTCCCCCGCCAAGGCCAGCACCACGTTGACGCCCTACCGCATCAATTTCGTCGATAAAGATAATGCAAGGCGCATTCTTCTTTGCTTGATTAAACAAATCACGTACACGCGAAGCACCTACACCGACAAACATTTCTACGAAGTCAGACCCACTGATACTAAAAAACGGTACGCCTGCTTCACCGGCTACGGCACGGGCCAATAAGGTTTTACCGGTACCCGGAGGTCCAAAAAGCAAAACCCCTTTAGGAATTTTCGCTCCGATAGCATTAAACTTACCGGGATTGCGCAAAAATTCAACAACTTCTTCCAACTCTTGTTTTGCTTCATCTGCACCGGCTACGTCTTTAAAGGTAACATTTACCTTGCCTTCACCCTGCATCTTGGCGCGACTCTTGCCAAAGTTCATTACGCGTCCGCCCCCACCTTGGGTTTGCTGCATAATGAAGAACCATACCCCGATTAACAATATAATCGGTAATATGGAAGTGAGCATGCTCATCCACCACGCCGGCTGTTCCGGCGGTTTTGCCGTTACTTCCACACCATTCTGCACCAATTGCGGAATCAGATTAGCATCCGTCGGCGCATACGTAGTGAAATCCGGTCCATTCTTAATCTTACCTACAATCGCATGGTTATCCGTTATCGTTACACTTTCAACCTTCTTTTGCGAGACCTGTTGCAGGAAGCTGGTATAACTCATTTCCGACTTCGCTGTATTAGAGCCTGAGAAAGAATCAATAACCGTTACTGCCGCTACGATAATAAGCAAGTATAGCAACATGTTCTTTACAAATCGACTCAATCTATTACCCCTTTCAATATTCTTATTACTGTTATTTCATTATCTAAGTGTACGAATATACACCTAGATAATATAGTATCACATTTTTATCTTGCACACAATATATCTTCGCCCATTACAGTCATCTCGGTCTACACGCGCTTATTGATATACTTCTTCTTTCAAGACACCGACATAAGGTAACTGGCGATATTTTTCATCATAGTCAAGACCGTAGCCTACTACAAAGTAGTCCGGAATTACAAACCCTTGGTAATCCACGTGTACATCTACTTTACGGCGATCCGGTTTATTAAGCAATGCTGCCAAGCGCACGCTCTTCGCATTACGTGATTTTAAATTCTTAAGTAAGTAATGCAACGTTGTTCCCGTATCAACGATATCTTCTACGACAACAACATTCTTTCCTTCCACCGGTCGATCCAAATCTTTCAAAATTCGGACAACACCGCTGCTAACCGTACTGCTTCCATAGCTGGAGCAAGAAATAAAATCAAGCGTTACATTGCCTGTTATATGGCGTGCTAAATCGGAGAAAAACATAACGGCTCCTTTCAAGACACATACCAATACAACATCCTCACCACGGTAATCTTCCGAAATTTGCTTTCCTAATTCCGCTACGCGTTGTTTTAATTCTTCTTCAGAAATCAATACTTCTTTCACTACGTCTAACATGATTCTACCTCCTTGAAGGCGCCTATAATATAGGTCGCTTCACTTTCGCTCCGTATACAAACGGGCCTATCTGCCGTAGCCGGGCCAAATACAGTATTACTATCCTTAGCCGCCAAGAACATAATCGTATCACGCTCTTGCCGTGGAATTTTTCTGTCAATGCACCAGTCCTTTAATTTCTTCCGACCTCTGCATTGACCGGTAGCATCCACTATATAAATACGATCACCGGCTCGGCGCGTTCTCACTTCTACGCCGTCCAGAGCCATTACTGCCGGCACCATAAATAATGTATTGGTCCGGCAATGCTCCATTAAGGCAGCACCATTCCCCGTAACGCATTCTACGGTCTCAATACACACAGTACGATGCAACTTCGTTTGTGCATCTTTTGCGTGATTGGCAATAAGTCGTTCGACTTGTATTATATCATATTGTACGCTAACCTTCACCTGACCCACGGAAAATTGTTTATCCCCGCCGTTATGTGCCATGCGCTCCACTATCTCCGCGTGTGCTGCTGAAGGTATCTGCGATGCAATCATCCAAAACCAACGGCGCCACAAACGATAACGAACCGCAGCCGATTCTTTAAGAAACGCTTGTCGATTCACCTGAATACCATTTTCCACTACCCGTTCCAGCTTAGTTGCACGCCGCGCTACCTCAGCCCTTAGAAAATCTTCATCCATGGCTGCGGCTTCGCCTAGTCTCACCAATGCCTCTGTTACAGCCGGATTTATTTGTTTGAGCATCGGTATGATCTCCAATCTCAAACGATTTCTGGCATACATGGGTAATTCATTGGTTTTATCATGGGCAACCGTCAGTTGTTTATCAGCCACATAAGTCGCGATTTCTTTCTTTGTCACACCTAAGAAAGGACGCCACAATTCTCCGTCCAATACCTTCATTCCCTGCAAGCCTTTAGTGCCGCTGCCACGCAGGATATGCGCCAAAATACTTTCCGCTTGATCATCACGATGATGTGCCGTCGCTATATATGTGTACCCATGAATGTGTGCTGTCTCATAAAGAAATGCATAGCGTCGTTCACGACTTACCGTTTCAATGGATTGTCCACTTGCTTTTGCTGCCTCTTTTGCATCAAAACGCATCGTATAGCAGGGTATATGTAAATGATCGGCATGTGCCTGCACCAGTGCTACTTCCTCTACACTTTCCGGACGCAACGAATGATCGACGACAGCTACCGCCAAGCGACCTCGACCGCTGGATTCACTGGCTTGCCACCATGCCAGCCAATACAGTAATGCCACCGAATCAGGTCCTCCCGAGCAAGCCACCAAAATGTCCGCTTGCGGATTCAACCGGCCATGCCGCTTCACATAGGCTGCTACCCGTTTCTCGAAAGCGGCTCTTTCAGACATGTTTGTTCGCCACCAATTCTGCTTGCATTCCTTCCATGCCGTCGCGATCGCTGACGACTAAATAACCAATGTCGTAAGCATCCATGAACGATGTAACAATCTCTGCACCGGCTACGATAATATCCGCACGTCCCGCCGGTAATCCGGGAACATGGCTTCGCTCTTCTGCTGTCATATACCGTAGCTCCATAACCATGCCTTCGATTGCTTCTCGCGTAAGACGATGCCCTTGTACCTTCATCGGGTTGTATGCATTTAACTTTAGATGAATCGCTGCCAAGGTCGTAATCGTACCGCCAATTCCAATATATTCTCCAAAAGGGCCGGCAATAGGCATAGGGTCCCACAGGAAGCGTGTTTCTTCCCACACAGCTTGAGGTCCTTCCTCAGCTATTGCTTGTAGGCGCACTGCCCCCACCGGATACGACCGCCGCCAATACACCTCATGAATATCACCTAACGCAAGTTCTGTACTACCGCCGCCAACATCAATCAAAGCGTAATGTTTTTCATCCCCTAAATAGTCACCGACGGCTCCACGAAAACCATAATAGGCTTCCTCTTCGCCGGTTAAAATTCGACCTTCCATGGGACATACCTTTACGGCATCTTTCATAAAGTCTTCTCCGTTCGGCGCTTCACGAACAGCACTTGTTGCCAATCCGCTAACCTTCTCAGCACCATATGCCTGTACCGCTTCCTTGATGTCCCGCAAAGCGTCCAAGCCTTTTTGTATTGCTTCTTCCGTAAGATAACCGTTGGCATCGCGTTTCCCTAATCGCGTTGTCCACAATCGTTTTGGTTCATTATGCCACTGTCCATCAATATATGTTCCCAATAATAAGCGAAATGAATTTGACCCAAGATCGATAATCGCTGCTTTCATAATAACTCCTTTCCACACACTGTTATGTGCTGTAGATGAAAAAAGATGATGCGAGCTGTTCGCATCATCTTTAAGATTTAATCTCTGCGACCGCCTCGACCGCCGCGTTTTGATTCTGTATTACGTTTTAAATCTGTTAACCGTTCTTCGCTGTCCTTAAGAAAACGGCTCATTTTATCTTCAAACGATAAATTGCTATGTGCTTTTCGCTCAAAGGATCCTCTGTGATGACCTTCAAAGCTTCCCTTACCGCCATCCCCATTACGACGACCGTGGAATTCCTTATGCTCTTTGAATTCACGCTTACCCGAACGTTCTGCCTTTTCCGGCTTCGGCTGCGTTTGTTTAATTGATAAACTAACCTTGCCCTTTTCGTCTACGCCGAGAACCTTAACCTTTACTTTATCCTGTTCTTTAAGGAAATCATGAATATCTTCTACATATTCATTGGCAACTTCCGAAATATGAACTAATCCTGTTTGCTTGTTACCTAAATCTACAAACGCACCAAATTTTGTAATACCCGTTACCGTGCCTTCAAGAACACTACCGACTTCAATGGCCATGCTAAACGATGCCCTCCCAAATTAGTTAAAATTACGTATGTGTCATATATACTTATACACATACGATAATTATAAGGGGGCGCGAAAAACCTTGTCAATATGTCAATTTATTTTATATAGGGTACCTCACCGGGACGTACTAAGCCCAATTCGTCACGAGCCACGCTTTCAATATATTTAGGATCGCTCAGCTTTGCCTTCTCCGCTTCCAACTCCTTGTTGCGTTGCTGCAATTGCTCTAGCTGTTGCTGTACATGTTGTTGCTCTTGATAAATCTGCATCATTTCATACCCTTGTACAATAAGGATACAAAAAAAGATAACAGCTACAATAACTGCGCCTACCGTCGTGTAACGTATAACCTGTCGTTGCTTTCTGCGACTTTGGGCGCCTGGTGCCGTGATTCGTTTTTTTTGTGCCATGCCGGCCACCTCACTCCGTTAAATGTCAGTCTCATTATAGCATAGAAATCCTACCTTCAATAGTATATAATGAGTGTATTATTAGTGCGCAACCATACATGTTGTGCGTACAGATTCAACAGTCCCCTATAGGATAGCTTAAAGCAGTTATCTTACTCATTATCATAACCAAGGAGGTATATATGTCTGTTCAAACACGAAAAGTAGCTATTATAGGAACCGGCCATGTAGGTTCTCACGTAGCCTTTGCACTTGCTACACAAGGTGAGGTTGATGAACTCTACATGTCGGATATTGATAAAGAAAAAGCGCTGTCGCAAGCCACCGATGTAAACGATGCCGTCAGTTATCTGCCGCACCACGTAGAAGCCAAAGCCTGTGATATCGAAGACATCGGTACATGTGATATTCTCGTAATCTCTGCCGGACCATTGCCCGATCCCAATAAGGATAGACTGGAATCCCTTGGCGATACAGTAGCTATTCTGAAAGATGTCCTTCCGCGAGTAAAAGCATCCGGCTTCAACGGATGTATTCTCAGCATTTCTAATCCGGCTGATGTCGTAGCTGCTTATATACAACGTGTACTTAATTATCCAAAGCATAAAATTATCTCTTCCGGTACTGCCTTGGATTCGGCTCGACTTCAACGCTTATTATCCGAAACGTTGCAAGTAAATCGTCGTTCGCTCACTGCATTCGCTATGGGAGAGCATGGTGGCAGTGCTATGGTTCCATGGTCACATGTGACTGTAGGCGGTAAGCCTTTAATCGATTTACAGACCAGTATGCCGGAACGCTTTCCTTCTTTTGATCACGATGCTATGACTGAAGCTATGAAATATGGCGGTTACCTGGTTCTCAAAGGAAAGGGCTCTACCGAATTCGGCATTGCTTCTTCAGCGGTAGAAATCATACGCGCTATTTTTCATAATGAGCACAAAATTCTACCCGTGTCCTGTCTATTGGACGGTGAGTACGGACAGCACAATGTCTTCGCATCTGTACCGGCAATGCTGGGCAAAGACGGGGTAGAACTCATTGTAGAGTTAAACTTAACTGCTGATGAACAGGAGCGCTTTGCTGCTTCTTGTAATCGTATTCGCGAATACTTAGCCAAAGCTGATACGTTCTAATTTCTAAGTGATGCATGCTCTTTTTCATAACACAGCTATTATCGGATAGCATCCGACAATAGCTGTTATCCCCATACTGCTTTATTTATTCTTGTCACTGACTACCAAAAAGGACTGTAATGAAATGATATTTACACCGTTTCATTACAGTCCTTTTCAGTTATCTGTTTTTAATTGTCTAATGCGCTCATATATATTCACGCCGTTATATGCTAGTTGAGGATACAACTCTGACAAAGGCTCCAACACAAAAAGCCGATCCCAAAAATACGGGTGTGGCACTTGAAGTGTATCGGTATGCCACGTAAGTGGTGTTGAGACCTGCAAGAGTTCCTCCATCTTCTCCGCCCAAACAATGTCGAGATCCAAAGTGCGCGGCCCCCAATGAATTTCACGAGTACGACCGGCCTCTTGTTCTAATGTATGTAAATAATCCAACATGACCTCCGGTTGTAAGGAAGTGCTTACCTTAATGACACCATTTAAAAAGCGCTCTTGATGTACATTCCCCCATGGTGGAGTATCATACCACGACGATCTGTGAACACGATATATATCCGGATGCCGAGCCAGCCCCGTTACTGCTGCTTGTAAGTAGCCGTAGCGATCACCTATATTTGATCCTACACCAATATAATATGTATACATATGCTACCTCAAATCTGACCTCGTGTAATCGTCACTTCCACATAATCCAACATACCACTAATAGGCACAGAAGGCTTGCGTACGGTAACTGCCAAGCCTACAATACCTTTATTAGAATTCCACAACTCGTCAGCAATGAGAGATCCTACTCGTTCCAGTAATTTACACGGCGTTTCCGTCATAATGCGTTCTACTGTATCGTAGATATCTACATAATTGATAGAATCCTCCAGCTGATCCGTCTGTCCCGGCTTTGTCAAATCAGCCAACACCGTAACATCTACAAAAAAGCGTTGTCCTTGTGTTGTCTCGGAAGGCAAGTTACCATGATACGCGTAAAATCCCATATTTTTAAGAACTATTTTATCCATACTACTCACCTCGCAGTAATACATCTGCTACGGTTAAGGCCTTTTTATGCATATCCACATTGTGAACCCGCACCATATCCACGCCTTGAATAATCCCCGTAATACATGCGGCTACCGTACCTTCATCACGTTGATCCGCAGGTATATCATTCAATATGGTGCCAATAAATCGCTTGCGACTGGGTGCCAACAAGACGGGATATTCATAGGCTGTAATTTCTCCGAGTCTTTGCAGGACCTCAATATTTTGTGCGCCAGTTTTACCGAAACCAATCCCCGGATCGAGCCAAATATTTTGTGGCTTAATGCCTTCCTTCAGGGCAATATCTACAGACGCAAAAAAGAATGCCTTCATATCCTCGATAATGTCTCCGTAATTAGTGTCATTCTGATTATGCATGATAATGACCGGTACATTGTATTGTGCTGCCACTGCAGCCATATCTCGATCGTAACGAAGCCCCCAAATATCGTTCAGAATATGAGCTCCTTTACTCAAGGCATATTCCGCAGATTTGGCCCGATACGTATCTATCGATACCGGTACCGTCGAAACAGCTAATACCGGTTCTAAGATAGCCTTCATCCGTTCTATTTCTTCGTCTACGGAAATTTGTGTATGTCCCGGTCTGGTAGATTCTACACCTACGTCGATGACATCAGCCCCCTGTGCAATCATCTCTTTAGCATGCGCCACGGCCGCTTCCGTGGTATTATACCGACCACCATCGGAAAAAGAATCCGGCGTCCCATTAAGAATCCCCATGATAAGGGTGCTATCATCCAGCTGTAATTGTTTTCCGTCACTCCACTTATAACTCCGGCGTTTGAACATAGTCTGAACCTCCCAATATGGCCAGCGCTTCTTCACGCAAGGCTCCTGTTTTACTCAGTATACCGCGACTTTCCAATGTCGTCACCTTAGTGCCCGGCTGCAATTCGCCTTTCATCAGCATACACAGCTGTGTACCGGTTACCCGTACCATAACTCCGTCCGCCAATAAATCCCGTTCAATGGAATCCGCAATTTCTCTGGTCAATCGTTCCTGCAACTGCGGTCTGCGCGCATATAAGTCTACGATATCACCAATTTTACTCAGTCCCGCTACGCAACCTTCATGAGGCTGATAAATCACATCAGCTACACCGAAAAAGGGCATTAAGTGATGCTCACATACCGAATAATAAGGTATATTGGTAACCGCTATCAAGCCTTTATATTCCGTGGAAAAAATCTCCCCCCATACAGCTCTACTGGACCCCATTCGTCCGCGAAACAACTCTTCGAACAAGGCCACCACTCGTTCCGGCGTTTTCTCCATGCCTTCTGCAGTTAAATCTATACCCAAGCCTTCCAAGAACATAGTCATACCCTCTACGGCCTGACGATTCATAGCTAGGACCTCCTACATCATTCCTTCAGCTGCACAACACTATACTATTTTTGTCGTCCAGTCCTCAACATTCCAAATATCCGTCACCCATGATTCATAAAACTCCGGTTCGTGGCTGACTATAATAACCGTTCCTTTAAATGCCTGTAAAGCTGCCTTTAATTCTTCCTTGGCATCCACATCTAAATGATTCGTCGGTTCATCTAATACCAATACATTATATGATTCCTGCATCAGCTTACATAATCGTACTTTTGCATTTTCGCCGCCGGATAACACACGCATTTGACTTGTAATATGCTCGTTTGTCAATCCACATCGTGCTAATGCAGCGCGTACCTCCGCATTAGTCATCGCCGGATAAGCATCCCAGATGTATTCCAATGCTGTTCTGGTATTCTGTGCCGTATCTTCTTGAGCAAAATAACCAATTTGTAAAAATTCGCCTCGCTCAATCGTGCCCTCTATTGACGGTTGCATACCAAGCAATGTTTTTAAGAGCGTTGTCTTCCCCAGACCGTTTACACCGCGAATAGCTAGCTTTTGCCCTCGCTCGATAACTACGTCCACAGGTCGTGTCAACGGTTCGTCATAGCCTAACACCAATCCTGTCGCCTCAATAATATAACGACTCGGTGTACGCCCTTCTTTAAATCCAAAGGATGGTTTAATATGTGTTTTCGGCTTACTCAGAAGTTCCATCTTCTCCAACCGCTTAGCTCTGGAATTAGCCATCCCTCGCGTAGCAACGCGCGCTTTATTCCGGGCAATAAAGTCCTCCATGCGCTCGATTTCCTGTTGTTGTCTTTCATAGGCTTTAATGGCTTGTTGCCGCTGTACTTCGTAGGCAGCTAAAAACTGATCATAGTTGCCTGTATAGCGAGTTAATACGGCCTGTTCAATATGGTAAATTACATTCACCACCGCATTTAAAAATTCCATATCATGCGAAATGAGAATAAATGCATTTTCATAATTCTGCAAATATGTTTGTAACCATTGAATATGTTCCGCATCAAGATAATTGGTCGGTTCATCCAATAATAAAATCGTCGGCTGTTCTAAGAGCAATTTCGTTAACAATACCTTGGTGCGCTGTCCGCCGCTTAGCTCCGTAACATCGCGATCGAGTCCGATATCTACAAGGCCCAGCCCTTGCGCCGTCTTTTCGATGGTAGCATCGATCTCATAAAAGCCTCGTTGCTCCAATAGTTCTTGCCATTCACCGGTCTGTTCCAGCAATTCGTTCATCCGCACTTCATCGCAGTCTGTCATTTCATTGTAAGCAGCTTGCATCTGCTCTTCTATTGCGAACAGCTCTTTAAAGGCATCGCGCAATACATCGCGAATCGTTTGCCCTGCCGTAAGCACACTGTGCTGATCCAGATAACCTACGGTTACCTTATTCGACCAGGTTACAGTTCCTTCATCCGGCATTAGCTTACCCGTAATAATATTTAAAAAGCTCGACTTGCCCTCGCCATTGGCACCTATCAAGCCTACATGCTCTCCCTTTAACAAGCGGAACGATGCATCATCTAAAATTTGACGAGCCCCGAATCCGTGGGTCACGTGAGAAACAGTTAATACGCTCATTCTTACTCTCCAAACACAGTATAGGTATTTGAAAAGCCGCCTTCAACAAGACGGCTTTTCTTCAATTTATTCTCTTATTTTACCTTTATTTCCACGGTATGTCAAAAAGCTCCGTTTTTCGGCATAATCAACAATGTATTGGCAATGCCCCTAAAAGTAATGCACCTGCCTATAGGAAGAGAGAAATAATTGTCCGATCCTGCGCCTGTGACATAACAAATTATCGGCTCCGTATCATCATGTCGGTGGGCCTTCTCTAATCCGAAAAGTAACTTCTCGGTAAGAAGTGCCCACAAGTCCTCTTCGTCGCCTGCCTCTTCTTCACCTATTGAACCATCTACACAAACGGTAGCATAAGGCAGTATCACACCGGATACCCATTTTCCCATGGATCCGGAAGTGACTGTCTCTACCCATCGATTGGTATGAGCCCAATCACCGTAAAAATCTATTGGCAAAATCATAACCGCCTGCCGTTCACTCTCTATAAACTCGCGCCATTGATACTCCAGGCCATCTAATGTCCCCACCACCAGGCGCCCACCTTCATGCAATGCCGATATATAACCATGCGGCGGTGCCGGTAATGGTTCAAGAGCACGTACCCGGTCAAAACATACTTGCTGTAATTGCCATTGCGCCATTGGATATGTCTCCAATGTCGCCACATCGGTAAGTATTACCTCTCTATGATAATGATATTGTACATACATTCCTACATCAACTAGCGAAGTGTCAACCAATAACAAACCTTCTTTCACCATGTGTAATTCATTATACAAAGCTTCGGCCCACAGCCCGATATGCTCCGGTGAAATTGTTTGATCCGTCAAAAAAATCCAATGGTCACCTATTCTTTTTCGATGCAAACGTATGGTGGCTTGTTTATTATGATTTCTCACTGCTTCATCCTCTTTACTGCTTACTCTGTCCTATGTATTTTATTGTTTCTGTATATTTACGCCCATCCACTTTATCAGTACAATACGAACCATACCGGTTAATACCTTGTATAAATTTCAAATTTTCACAAGGTCCTTCGCGATATTTTTACATTATTATATATTTGTTATACAGGATGTGGTAGTATGAATCAATCTCCGGTACCTAATTTACTAACGATACAAGACATGAGCTCGGTAGGTCGTTGCTCCCTAACGGTAATGCTTCCTATTGCGGCCGCTTTAGGTTGCCAAGCAATCCCCTTGCCGACAGCCGTCTTATGTAATCACTTAGAGTACCCACGCTATGAACTGGTAGACTTTACGGATTCCATGACACCGTTTATGAATTGCTGGCAAGCCAATGGCATCACCTTTGACGGAATACAAAGCGGCTTCCTTGCCTCGCCTGAGCAAATTCATCTGGTCATCGATGCCATCGATCGCTTTGCTACACCGTCAATGCCGATTATTGTAGACCCCGCTATGGCAGACCACGGTCGACTGTACAGCGTATACACCTCAACTATGGTGGAAGAAATGAGAACCCTGATTAGTCGTGCTACGATTATAAAGCCTAATTTTACGGAAGCCTCGTTCCTTCTTGATCGACCGTATAGCACGGATGTTTTATCGCAAGAAGCCGTAGCCGACTATTGCCGTGCTTTACACGCTATGGGGCCGCGCTATATTATTCTGTCCAGCGTTCCCGCCGAAAGCGATGCCTTGGTGGCCGTGTATGATGGTAAGCTCGATTTGCTTCGCTTTGTTCGTACGCCTTTACTACCGGTAACACCGCACGGCTCGGGTGATATTTTTACAGCTGTTCTCAGCGGTGCCATTCTGAAAGGTGCCGACGTATATGATGCGGCCCGCTTAGCCTCCGTCTTCACCACCGACGCATTACGCTATACCGTTGATTCCATCGGTTCTCTTCGCGATGGCCTTCTATTTGAGCCTTTACTCCATCGTTTGACAAATCAACAATGGTAGGAATAAACGATAAGACCCTTACAGCCGGGTACCTCCCGGATGCAAGGGTCTTTTACTATGTATTAGTTACAACTTCATTTCTATATATCGACAGCTATATGCGTTATATGTATTACCGTTCCTGTGTCTGTAGTTCATAGGCCGGCATTAATTGTAACTTGTGAAGATTCATCCTATGCAACCGATCAATGCGCTCCTTCGTAGCCGTACTTTCACATTCACCGGTCAGTATATAGTGATCAAGCTCAGCATAGGTAAATCCTAATTTATCCTCATCGGACAATCCACTTAAACCATCGGAAGGGCATTTGTATACTAAGTCATGCGGCACTCCCAATACTTCGCCCAACTGCCGTACTTCATGGACCAACAACTGTTGAAGAGGGCTGAAGTCACCGGCTGCATCACCGTATTTAGTGGAATAACCAACATAATCCTCCGATGCATTGCAGGTATTTACTACTCTTGCTCCACCGGGAAGCGATTGTGCTACCGCATATAATGTAGCCATCCTAATTCTAGCGGGCAAGTTAATTTTACTATCGTCGGAAATACCATTGCTCAGTACATCATAGCCCTCTGCCGTTGCAACAGCATGCAGCAAACTATTGACTGCCTCTGCTATATTTACTGTTACAGTGCGAATTCCCAAATGACGAGCTATTTGTTTAGCATCCTCAATATCCTTTTGTACTCCGTTGGGCATTAATACACCAATAACACATTCACAGCCTAACGCTGCTACACATAACGCAGCCGTCACCGATGAATCCTTACCGCCGGATAAACCAATAACAACCTTTGTCGACTCTCCGGCTGCTGCCATATAGGTACGAATCCATTCACATAACGAAGCCGCTGTCTTTTTTGCATCCCGTAACATTGTAACTCCTACCTCTCAGTGCTTATCCATGGCATCCAATAAATCCATCTTCATCTCATAATAGGCCGGACTCATATCCAAATAATGTACATGCGGATTTGAGAAGCGTTGTTCTTCCGGCCAAATCTCAAAGTCCAACTGATGCGTGACATAATCGCGTATTTCATCTAAGGTAGGCAACGTACCTACACGCTTACCATCACGGATAACCGGTACTTGCAATTCTCTTGCCGTGCAATTTTCATAATACATCGTCTTCCAAGGCTTCCGCGGATCCACATAGCGATACGGGGACTTGACATTAGGCGGTGCTTCCGTCGCCAACGTAATCAAATCGGCAATCGCATTCCCCGCTTCATTATAAATGCGATATAATTTCTTTTTCCCCGGATTCGTAATTTTTTCTACGCTTTCCGATACCTTAATGCGCGGTTCGCAAACGCCGTTCTTTATGACACCGGCAATTTTATATACACCGCCAAACACGGGATCCGATTTTGCCGTAATCAATCGTTCACCGACACCAAATGCGTCAATCTGTCCGCCTTGGCGCAGAATCGATCCGATAGTATATTCATCAAGGCTGTTGGAGGCTACGATAATGCAATCCGTCAAACCGGCTTCATCTAACATTAACCGCACCTTTTGCGACAAGTACGCTAAATCACCGGAATCTAGGCGCACTCCTTTTAGGCGCTTGCCCATCGGTTCCAATACTTCTTTTGCCGCTTGAATCGCATTTGGAACACCGGACCTAACCACATCATACGTATCTACCAACAACACGGCATTATCCGGATATATACGGCAAAACTGAGCAAACGCTTCATATTCGCTGTCATAATACATTACCCAGCTATGGGCCATCGTTCCACTAACGGGAATATTAAACATTTTTCCCGCCAGAACGGTAGCTGTATTGGCCGCCCCTCCAATGTACGCTGCCCTTGCGCCATACACGGCTGCATCGACATTATGTGCCCGCCGAGCACCAAAATCGGAGACGCTGCGCCCCTTGGCAGCCCGTACTATACGACGTGCCTTAGTAGCAATCAATGATTGATGATTAATTTCTGTTAATATTGCTGTTTCTACTAACTGTGCATCAATAAGAGGGGCCGTAATCGTCAACAACGGTTCATGAGGATACACGATGGTTCCTTCCGGCACCGCATCAACAGATCCCGTAAAGCGATAGTTTTTTAAATACGTTAAAAACGCTTCACTGTATAATCCAAGCGAGCGCAGATACTCCATTTCTTCCTCATCAAAATGAAGATTTTCTATGTATTCAACCACCTGTTCCAACCCGGCAAATACGGCAAAGCCTCCCTTATCGGGATTTTTTCTGTAAAATACATCGAATACTACTTGCTCTGAACAATCGCGATCTGCATAATAGCCATTCGCCATAGTCAGTTCATATAAATCCATGCACATGGATATATTTCTTTGACTGCACTGAGGCATGTCCGCACCTCCTTAAAATGCCGCATGTACACACTATACGGTTTATTCTATTATAATAGGATTCAAGAAAATGAGCCATATATTTCTATGCAATCAGCCACTTAATGAACAAAATTCATCAAGTGGCTGTCATACATAAGCACACCGGTCTTACGGGACTCTCGTCTCTGTCTCATCCGGTGCATTAACCTATATGCTGTTCACACTCCTTGGTAATACGGTCTTCACTGGCCTGCATTGCTTGCAGTGTCTTTATCAATAACTCATCAAGCTCCCAACCGAGCATCTCCGCACCACGCTTAATTACATCGCGCGAACAACCGGCAGCAAATTTTTTATCCTTAAATTTTTTCTTCAGACTTTTTAATTCCATGTCCTTCGTCGATTTTGAAGGGCGCATCAAAGCAGCGGCACCGATAAGCCCTGTTAATTCATCGGCTCCGTATAACACCTTTTCCATGAGATCCTTCGGTTCCCAATCATTGTGAAGTTCATAGGCATGACTGCAAATAGAATAAATCATATCTTCTTCTACACCGGCGGCCTGTAATAATTCTATAGCCTTTACGCAGTGTTCCTCCGGGTACATTTCAAAGTCGATATCATGAAGCAAGCCTACCATCCCCCAATAGTCTACTTCATCGGCACGTCCCAATTCTTCAGCAAACCAACGCATCACTGCTTCCACTGTCAAACCGTGTTGAATATGAAAGGGCTCTTTATTATATTGTTTTAAAGCATCTATAGCCGCTTCTCTAGTAATCGTACAAGTTCTCATGGGACTTTCCTCTCTTTCTTTTATACATAACTTTTCTTGCCATTGTATCACACACCAATCGTACTTTCAAGGTAGACACCTAGACACTTACCCGACATAATAAAGTACTTACTAAAGAAATCGATTAAAATACCACTACCGTAAAAAGGGGGCTGTAACCGAAATACGAGTAAAAAACTCAATTTCGTTACAGCCCCTTATCCTATTAATTATTGTTGTCTAGATTCATATTTTTTTAACAAATCCAACAAGCGTGCCTTATCATTGGCACTCCATGAAGACATCGCCTCTATAACAAACTGGCGACTACTGGGCAAAGCTTCTTCGATAACTGCTTGTCCTAACGGCGTAGTCAGGTGAAGCATAGAGCGACGTCGATCCTTTTCATCCGTATACCGTTCTATATATCCTCTTTTTTCTAAATTTCGAATAATAAGGGGAATCGTTCCGGTAGTACTGAAAATTTTGCGTTGCACTTCACCTACCGTCAAATCACCTTTTACATATAACGCTTCTAATACACCGTACTGACCTATTGTTAAGCCGTACTTCGCCAATACGCGAGCCAGCTGACGATCAATATCATTGAGTACTCTATTTAAGCCAATGAGCAGCTGCAACTCTACCGGTTTTTCTGCTTGATTCATACATATTACCTCCATACACAACTCTCACAATGATTGCCTGTGTTCATCAGTGCCACCGACAGTATACGGCAATGGTCACTTGCCCCTCGCAATCAATACAACACGGGACTTACGCCCTCTCTCCTTATCCCAATCCCAACCACCTGTTACGTGCTGCTATCGCACACGACCAGATTGCACCCTCCCGACAAGTACAATCTTTCCGTAATGAACTCCACTAAAAAAACTCGATAGTTATCGTTAATTCTTCAGGTTATACTTATGAGATTGTTTAATTATAACATATATACTCATGTAATTCACTTGCCTTTATCACCAAAATTTAAAATTTTATATGCGTTCATTTTCATGCTATAATAAGGAACAAAGTTTAATGAAAAGGAAGCGTACTCATACTCATGGACGTGTTATTTATCATCGGTCAAACCTTTATCTTGGGCATTATCGCTCTGTTCATCATAAAATGGGGACATGCTCATTCCGTAACTATTTTACGTCTGCGCGGACGCCTTAATCGCTTGCAGTTTGTATTGGGATTGTTCGCACTTTATGCGTTATTGATTTTATTCTCCATATTCACCAAATCGCTAATGGAGAGCGTTGTCATTCTTCCCGCTTATTGGGGCGTACGGCTTTTGATATATGCCGGTCATATTCTTCTGTTACCCTTTTTTTATGTCCTGTACGTACGACGTTTACACGATTTATCCCTACCGGGATTGCCCGGCATTCTTTGGAGCGTCTTTATTATTTTTACCCATTCCTATTTTTCCGTAAAAGCCACCATGATTCTTTTTAGCGTCATTATGATCTTAGTTAATTTACTACTCGCTTGTATTCCTGGATCATCACGACCTAATAAGTATGGCCCGCCTGCTATATGGCCTCGCAAAGCGCGTCGTGTTACTACGCCGTAATGTCTATCTAACAAAAGGCGATATTGCTCTCATAACCTAGAGAAGCAATATCGCCCTTTATTTTTTTCTTTTTCTATGTTTATTATCTAAGCCTTCTTATCAATGGATGAGTAACATCCACTCTAATAATGTACAGCCAATATACGCAATAATAAATTTAACCTTTTGCTTGCGATCACGATCTTCATCGGCAATCTTCAGGCGTTGTGCCAAGAATCGCTTATCTCGAATTTGCAACAGCAAATCCCTTATACGCTCTTGTCCTTTCGCATCCATTTCATGACCGTCATTTAACAGCGCCGCTTGTTGGATAAAAATTCGTCGGTGCAGCTTACGCATTTGAATTTTTATATTATTATGAACAAACGCACTTTGCCACTTCTTCCGATTATCAAAATACATATAAATGTATCGTGGAATATTCATAACTATAAAACTAATCATCAATATCCCCAAGGAAATCAAGAAATAGGTCGAAAATGAAAATTCAATGGTCTCTGTCGGCAAATAATGATGAAGTATGACAAAACTAATCCATACGCCGATAGGCAAAAGCAATGCCGCTGCCATATCAATAGAACGCACCCAACTTGTTTTAACCGGAATATCTTTCATGCTGTAGGTTTCTACCGGTTCATGGAATGCATAGTATTCCAACTGTAATACGGACTGTTGCGTCTTAGCATTCGTCAGCAAAATGGGACCTTCACTATTCGCCGGTCGTTCCGGGAAAGGTATTAATCGACGAATCTCACTGTCCGGAGATAAATCAAAACGAATGATTCCTTTCTTTTCAAAACGGAATCCTGAGCCGTCATTACCTATGATAAAGGGATTAAAAAATGTTCCCAACAGGCTCAAGCTCCAATTACCTAATAAATGAACGATTGTATTTAATACAAAGCCGCCCATATCTACATCAGCCATATTTAATTTAACTTCAAAACCTGAAGAATAATCATCAAACCACAAATCTTCAATGGTAAATTCCGCGTTAATCACATTGCCTAAGGTTGTGATAATACCTAAGTACACTTTATTATTCGGTTCAAATTCAAAAGTAACAGAATGAAATAACCAGTGATTTCGTAAGCGCGCCCGAAGAATTCGATTAATGACATCCTCTTCGATTGTAATCGTGCCGTGATCATATAAACATTTAGGATTCACCAAATCACCATTCGGTATCGAGTCGGCCACATTATGATGCGGTGCTTCCTTACCGGACGGTTTGTTGGTAACTCCTTCGGCCAGTTCTAACAATCGTGTGACTATTGTATTCATAGACACCCCCTATGGGTGAAATTACCTGATTAACAGAACAATTATATCACAATTTATCCAACTTTAAAACCGAGGTTCCTCTAACGAAGAACCTCGGTTCTATTCTTGTCTTACTGTAGTAAGCTTTCAGTTGTATGGAATACCCTACAAGTGATTTCCGATTATACCTGTTCCATGGATAGCCGTCGATATCGATAGAATGCACCGCGTTGTTTCATAAGATCGGCATAGGTTCCTTCTTCTGTAATACGACCATCTTCCATAAATATAATACGGTCCATGGTTTCAAGTCCGTTTAAATCATGAGTAATATACAATACGGTCTTACCTTGCATCCCTTCTTGCAATGACTGTTGTAATCGATTGCGAACTAATTGATCTAACCCTTCAAGCGGTTCATCCAACAACCAAATAGAAGTATTGCGCAAATATAAACGCGCTAAGGCAATACGTTGTCGTTCGCCACCGCTTACATTAGCACCTCCACTGCCAATCATAGTTTTTAAACCGTTAGGCAACGAAGCAACCCAGTCGGTCAGTTCTGCTTTATCTATAGCTGCTACTATCTCCGCCTCATCGGCACTAGGCTTCGCTAATCGTATATTATCTTCCAAGGTAGCATGAAACAGATATGTATCTTGAGTAAGCGCGCTTATTTCACGTCGCGCATCGTCCGGCTTCATGCACCGTATATCTTGTCCATGTATTAAAATGCGACCGCTGTATTCATAAAATCGTTCCAGTAGAGAAAACAGAGTCGTCTTGCCTGAACCACTCGGTCCAACAATAGCTACATGTTCACCTTTCCTCACTCGTAACGAAAGTGATTGGTAGATTGACTTTGCATCATAAGCAAAAGATACACGATCAACTAGTATGGAATCTGTTTCATCATCTTTTGTACGCTTGTCGTCACTTTCCGCCGGAGCAGCAACTGCCATGGTTGGCTCCATGGCTAATGCCTGCAGTCGCCTTACCGCCGCATAGCTTTCCTTGCCGTGATGAAACGCTGCCATCATGGGCGAGGTTGCTTCAAAATACGACTGTAACGCGATGGCTACAACAGCAATATAAATTCCCGTCACCGGCGATGCACCATACAAAGGGATCATGACTAGCGCACCGGCCACCATAGTTAGCTGTGCAATGCCGGTAAATACACTATCACCGACATTGTTCCCGCGATGAATGATTTCCTGTTCAGACTGCAACGCTGCAAAATCTTTTTTTATACGTTGACTAAATTGCGTTTCCTGACGGTATAACAAAATATCCATCATGCCACTCAATACGTCAACTACAGTTTCTTTCGCTTCACCGCGCTTGGTCAGCGCCGCATCAACGGCTCTACGATTATGGCGATAAACGAAAAGCGGTAAGATAATAGCCGTAAGAACAAAGGCTACCACTAAAATCATAACTGCCTTATAGCTAAATTGTTGCAAGAAAATAACACCGATAATCGTCAACAGCAACGCACCCACCGGAGGAATAAGAACTCGTAAATAAAAGAACTGCAGTGTTTCAATATCCGCCATGATGCGTCCCAGTAAATCACCGCTCCCCCATCGACTAAATATAGCCGGAGCTAACGGTTCAATGCGTTCATACAACCACACGCGCAGTCCGTACAATCCTTGGAACGCCATATGATGAGAAACATAGCGTTCCAAATAGCGACAAACCGCACGGCTGATACCAAAGAAACGAACGCCTACAATAGCTATACTCAACGCCGCCAGTTCCGGATGCAATGCCGCGGTTGTAATCAACCATGATGAGGTTGTCAGCAAACCAACGTTCATAAAAACAGTCAAGAACCACAGTGCCATGCTCAACCATAATAAATGCTTTGCCGGTCCCAACACAGTAAATAATAATCGTAATGCTGCTGATACCGATAAAGCAGAAGATGTCGTTAACACCTCCGGCTGTGTCGGTTCCAATTCGACTTGCTCCTTATGTACACACGCAGAGGGGACTATGCCTTCACATGATTTTTTGTTTTTTACGTAGCCCGCCTCTTCGCTATGCAATCCATCTGCTATATGCAACGCATGCGTTGTATTAGCTTCGGGTCGTCTTAGCAAGTCACGCATAGCAGTCTCTCCGATGCCGGCCTTGACCAATTCATAGAAATATCCTTTGTTTGCCAGCAATTCATTGAAGCTACCTTGCTCCTCAATACGGCCATGGCGCATAACCAATAGCGTATCGGCCCAGCGCATAGTTTCCAACCGATGTCCAATCAGTAAAACAATCTTCCCTTTCATCAATCGTCGCAGTGCCCGTGCCAAACTTTGTTCCGTTCCTACATCAAGATGAGCTGTAATCTCATCAAGAATAAGAACCGGTGCCGATTTTAGAAAAGCCCTTGCCAGGGCAATGCGTTGTCGTTGTCCTCCGGATAGTCCAAGACCACCTTCGGCTAACACGGTATCATACCCATTCGGCAGTGCCTCAATAAATTCATCCGCTTCGGCTGCCCGTGCCGCCGCTCTCATAGTTTCCTCATCCGTTTCTCTACCAAAACAAATATTTTCACGAACTGTTCCTTTAAACAGATGGGGCTTTTGCGGTACATAGACAATGGATTCACGCCAATGATTTCTTTCTATATCCATTAAATCCGTATCATTAATAATGATGCGCCCTTCTTTCGGTGTAAGCATACGCATGACTAACTGGGCAATCGTACTTTTCCCTGCACCGCTCTGACCGACCAGCATGGTTACCTTATCGGGCAGTAATTCGGCAGATATACCACATAGCGCATTTTCCTGACGCTGCTCGTAACGATACCCTACATTCTCCAGCGCAATCCGTCGTATCGGCTGTGACAAGACAATGCTGCCATTGGCAGGTTCATCCGATGTTAACGCCATAAATTCTTCTATACGTTCAAGGCTGACATGGCCGGCCATTCCTGTATGAAAGGCGGCCCCCAATTGACGAAGCGGCGCATAAAATTCCGGTGCCAGTAGCAACACAAAGAACGCCGGCAGAAATTCAACTTCGCCGTACAGCAAGGCAACCCCCATATAGACGGCTACCAATGCCGTACTGATTGTACCGATTAGTTCCAGCACCAATGCGGATAAAAAAGCTACGCGCAATACACGCAGTGTAGAGTCCCTAAACTCCGCCGACAGCTTGGCGATAACCTCCCGTTGCTCCACTGCACGGCCAAATAATTTCAACGTCACCAAACCTTGCAGTACATCCAAAAAATGACCGCTTAAGAAACTCATGCGTTCCCATTGCCGAGCATTCATTTGCTCTGCTTTTTTCCCAATTAAAATCATAAAAAAAGGAATCAAAGGAAAGGTAATCAATAAAATAATAGAGACCCATGGCTCGGAATCAATAATAGCAAATGCCATCATCAACGGAACCAAAATAGCATACATCATCTGCGGAATATAGCGAGCTATATAGGACTCTACATTTTCCAATCCGTCCGTCAGTAAATGAACCACATCTCCGTGACGCTCTCGAAGCCCCGCTCCCAGAGCAAACAGCTTATCCAAAATCATATCACGCAAATGCTTTTTTGAAGCAGCGGCTAACGAGCCTGCTGTTTTTTCTTGGCAATACATTGCTATCATTCGTACACCGATGGATACCAATAGCCAAGTAATAATTTCCGTAACCTCAGTAATACCTTTACCTGCCAAAAAAGTTTCATCAATAAGTCGCGCAAAGAACCAGGCCTGACCGATAATGGATCCTGCCTGAAGTACCGCGAACAAAACAAGTAAAATCAATTTTGTCCGATACAATAGTAATTCTTTGCGTGCCAGTGAGTTAAACACAATATACCTCCTTTAGCACTGTAAACGTATATCTCTTATACCATATGTTTTAATTTTACTACACTATCACGCATTCGTATATAAAATAAAAGGCGCGCCTTAAGGCACGCCTTTTACTGCTAGTGCGATGATTAGTAATGTAAATCCTTTTCGCTGATACGATGACGGAATGTCCAGTATGTCCATGCCTGATAAATCAAAACAATCGGCACGAAGATAAGAGCAACAATTGTCATCAATGTAAGAGTGTACTGCGACGAAGCTGCATTAGTAATCGTCAAGCTCCACGCCGGATCCAAGCTGGATACCATAATGCGCGGGAACAAGCCTGCAAAGTAAGCTACGGTTACCAAGATAACAGTCAAGCAGCTAAAGAAGAAACCTTTACCGGTAGAACGAGTACGAGCAAAGGCCCAAGAAATCAAGAAGCAAACGATGGCCAAGCCAAACGCTACTGCTGCTAACGTGCTGTTAAACAAATCAGTGTAATAGTAAGTAGCACCTACCAATACAAGTGCGCCTACAGCAGTAATAACACCTTCCACCAAAGCCGTGGCACGTGCTCTTTCAGAAATAGCACCTACCGTTTTAATAGATGTATACAACGCACCATGATATACAAATACCAAGATGAAAGCAATACCGCAAAGAATTGTATACGGGCTCAACAAATCAAAGAAACCGCCTACGAAATTCATATGCGCATCAATCGGCGTACCTTGAATCAAGTTTCCCACCGTAACACCCCATAAGAGTGCCGGTATCAAGGAACCAAAGAAAATACAATAGTCAAAGGTCTTACGCCATGCCGGTGCTTTATCTTTGCTGCGGAATTCAAAAGCAACACCGCGCGCAATCAAAGCTGCCAACATCAAGAACAATGCCAAGTAAAAGCCGCTGAACAAAGTAGCATATACCTGCGGGAACGATGCAAACGTAGCACCGCCGGCTGTAATCATCCAAACCTGGTTTCCATCCCAAACCGGGCCAACCGTATTAATCATCTGACGGCGTTCCGTATCACTTTTACCGAGGATCGGCAACAAGATACCTACACCGTAATCAAAGCCTTCCAACATGAAGAACCCACAGAAGAGTACACATACGAGGATGAACCATACCACATCTAAATGTTGCATAATTATTTCCATAATGTAGCCTCCTCTTTCACTTCTACCACATCATGGGCATCATTGCCTTCCGGCCCTTTCTTAATGTGTTTTACAGCTAAGTAAAGAGCAGCAATGGCTACCAAGATGTACACGGCCGTAAAGCCGAGAATTGTCGTCCAAATTTCCGGAGCCGTAACAGTGCGAGACGCACCATCAAATGTTTTCTGTAAACCGTATACCAACCACGGCTGACGACCTGCTTCGGCCACATACCAACCGGTAGAGTTAGCAATATACGGTAACGGAAGCATCCAGAATACCCACTTAAGCATAGCGCGGGAATTTTCCAATTTACCTTTCTGATGCATGAAGAGAGCAATGATTGCTACTAAGAACATCAAGCTACCTGCTGCAATCATAGCACGGAAAGACCAGAACACAGACGTTACATGCGGAGTATAATCGCCAGGGCCATACTGAGCTTCCGCTGCTTTTTGAAGATCTTTAATACCTTCTACCTTCCCCTGTGTAAAGCTATTATGAATCATAAGGCTCAAGCCACCGGGGATTTCAAGCGCACCGCTGTTCTTCTGTGCTTTTTCGTCAATACCTGCAAATACCGTAAACGGTGCCGGTTCAGCAGTTTCCCAAAGGGCTTCCATAGCAGCCATCTTCATCGGCTGAACTTTAGCTACGTACTGCCCTTGCATATGACCGGCGCCCATAGCCAAGATACCGCCTACCAAGGTTACCACAAGTCCCCAGCGGATGGAGCGATTGTAGAAATCGGTAGCATTTTTGCGGAGCAAGTGCCATGCACTGATAGATGCAATAATAACACCGGCTGTCATAATGCCGTCAAAGAAAATATGAGAGTACTGTCCCGGAACATATCCGTTGGAAAGAATATCAGCAAAGCTATTCATTTCCGCACGGCCGTTGCGGAGCACGTAGCCCACCGGATGCTGCATAAAGCTGCTGGCCACCAAAATCCAAAATGCAGATAAATTAGTACCGATAGCGACCAACACAGCTACGATAGCATGTGCCTTTGCGGACAATTTGTCCCAACCGAAAATCCAAGCTCCCATGAAGGTTGATTCCAAGAAGAACGCCGTCAAAGCTTCCAATGCTAGCGGTGCCCCAAAAATATCCCCCATGAAGCGGGAATATTCTGCCCAGTTCATACCGAAATGGAATTCCTGTACGATACCGGTTACAACCCCCATCGCAAAGTTAATCAAGAACAGTTTGCCCCAGAACTTTGCCATCTTTTTGTACACTTCATTCTTTGTCGTTACATAGGTAATTTCCATAATCGCAACGACGACTGTCATACCCAGTGTCAATGGTACAAACAGCCAATGGTAGATCGATGTTAACGCAAATTGCCATCGAGCTAGCAGTACTGCATCCATCATGTGTATTCCTCCTCACTTTTAAACTACGCCTGAGCGGCCTTGGATGGACTGGTATTACGAACATGTATTTCTCGTTCACGCTTCGCCAAGGTTTCAAAATCCACAGCATCTAACTCTTTTACCAAGTTGTATTGTATGGATCCAAAAGCTTTCTGTACGGAACAACGACCATGACAGCCGCGCGAGCAGCTTTCGCTATCATATAAGCAGCGCTGCAGATATGTTTTCCCTTCTACAGCTTCGATGACAGATAATAAAGTGATATCCTTTGGCTTCTTCGCCAATGCAAAACCACCGTCGACCCCACGGAAGGACTGCATAATCTTTCCGGCAATCAAATTGCGCATGATTTTGAGCAAAAAGCGGTCCGGAATATTCTGAGCCTTTGCCAATTCTCCCCCTGTGATTTTTGTACCATAAGGCAGTAAAGACATGTGCAATACCATTCTAAATGCATAGTCGGTTGCCTGGTTCAGTTTCATATGTTTCCTCCTGTAATCTAAATTCATGGGTATCCCATAATTTCGATGCCCATGGCGCATCCCGCGTACACTACAACATTAGTATACATTATTAGCATAAAAAAATGCTCAGAAATACGAGCATTCCTTCATTTCACCTTCATTATAGAGTATAAAGAGATGAATTGCAATAGTTTATTTCTCAATTAGCAAACTCTTATGCACTTTCAATCATAATAAAAAAGAACCGATACCTGCTATAAATTGGTATCGATTCTCACTTTTATAAAATTGTTGCTACACCATCCATTATCAAGTAGATAATACCCGAAGCTAATGCACTTAAAGGAATGGTAACAAACCATGCTAATACCATAGATCGAGCAACGCCCCAGTTAACGGCTTTTATTCGTTTCGCCGAGCCTACCCCCATAATAGAGCCGCTAACCACATGCGTAGTCGATACCGGCAAGTGTAAGAAGGTAGCCGTAAAAATAGTAATCGCCGAATTTAAGTCCGCCGCAAAACCATTTATGGTTTCCAATTTAAAAATCTTAGTGCCCATTGTGGAGATAATACGCCAACCACCGGCTGCTGTTCCCAATGCCATTGCCGTCGCACATCCCAGCTTTACCCACGTCGGTACATCCAAGGTATCAATATAACCACCGCTGAGCAATGTCAGTGTAATAATCCCCATTGCCTTTTGCGCATCGTTGGAACCGTGAGAGAACGCCATCAACGTTGCCGACAACAGCTGCATGGTACGAAAACGATCATTTAACGCAATCGGAGAAAATCGGCCGAAAATCATCAATAGCACATGCATAACAATATAGCCGAATACCATGGCAATAATCGGTGACAGCACCAAGGATAAGAAAATTTTTCCGATACCGCCGTAATTTAAAGCCGTGTGACCTACCGAAACAATAACGGCTCCGATAACACCACCAATCAATGCGTGGGAAGAAGAACTGGGAATACCAAACCACCAGGTAACCAAGTTCCATATGATAGCGCCAAAAAGGGCCGCACTGATAACTTCCGCATTAATCAAATCGGCAGATAACACCAAATCACCGCCGATAGTCTTGGCCACCCCGGTACTCACCATAGCGCCTAAAAAGTTTAATACTGCCGTCATCATAACGGCCTTTTTAGGATCGATAGCCCTTGTGGATACAGATGTCGCAATTGCATTGGCCGTGTCATGAAATCCATTAATATAATCAAAGGCCAACGCCAATAATACTACCAGCCATACCATCCAATGATCAAGCATACTTCAATACTACCCGGCGGAATGTACCAACCAAATCTTCGCAACCGTCGATAACTTCTTCGATGGAGTTGAGGATTTCCTTCCATTTGATAATTTCGATAGGATCTTTACATTCACTGAAAAGCTTAGCCATTTCTTCATGGTACACTCCATCGGCTTCTTCTTCCAGACGTAGCACTTCCAAAGCACGACCTTCCACCTTAATATAATTTTTCTTCAGGCTACCCATATACGAAATAGATTTCGTAATATGCTTCAAACATTTCGCCACGATTTCCGATAAGCGGATGGCCCCCGGCGTAGGCTCGCCAACTTGGTACATACACATTTTGTCCATGATATCCTTCATGCTATCAATCGTAGTATCTAATTGATCGATTAACAGCTGAATATCTTCGCGATCCATCGGTGTAATAAATGTCTTACGAAGACGCTCTACCGTCTGATTTACTAACTCGTCCGCGCGCTGTTCTTTTTGATCGATTTCCGCCAGCGCCTCTTGCTTTTCAATCTCTCCCTTAAAAGCTTTTTCCATTACTTGTCCCGCTTCATGGCATAAATGAGCGTGACTGTTCAAAATACTAAAAAACTTCTCTTCTTTGCCTTTTAAATTGAAAGCCATAACTTCCTCCAATATATCAATATGTGTGTTATCATTCAAAAGAACGAATCAGTAACATGTAAAATAATTATATCATACCTATTTGTGTATTTCATAGACTAAGTGACGCACTTCCGGCAAGATTAATTTTGTCATTCCCAAGGTAACGGCACCTACCGATCCGGGTAATGAAAATAACAAGACATCATCAGCCACACCGGCAATAGCCCTGGATGCCATTGCTTTTGTTCCAATATCTTCGGTAAAACTCAAATAACGGAATAATTCTCCGAACCCGGGAATCTCCTTATACAATAGACTTGCCGTGGCTTCGATAGTAACATCTCGCTTTGCAATTCCCGTACCACCAGTCGTTATGATTGCATCTAAATGTTCAACAGCCAACCATCGACGCATAACATCGGTGATTTGATCGAAGTCGTCCTTTACTATAGTACGCACCTTAATCATATGACCGGCTTCATCTAACAAACGAGTCACCGTATCACCGCCTTTATCTGTTTCCGGCGTGCGAGTATCCGAAACGGTAATGACTCCAAAAATCAGAGGTCTGTCCTGTACCTCATTCATTGACATACTCTCATCAGCTCCTATCCAATCCGCTGTAATTATATTTCATTGAATATAACGCATTCATATAAGTTTATTATATAGCACTTTCACTATACGTCCAACCGCTTTGCGACATATATCACGCTACATACTATGCCTATTTATACATTACAGTATGCATATATGAAAAGGAGAAGCCACTCTTACTGAGCGTGCTTCTCCTTCCATTTAATAAACATATGACGTAATACCATCATCGGAGAGTCAAACAATAAACGAGGCCCGCCGTAACGCATAATTTCACGAATGCGTTCACGGTACGTTGTCTCATAACAATGTGTTTTGCAGGTACTGCAAAATGTTTTATGTGCCATATGCGGACACGCATTGATGCGTTGCTGCGCATACTGCCACACATCATTACAAGCGTCACATAATGTTCCATCACAATGTGAATGCTTCTTCCGACAATAAATATGAATAATTTTCTTCATTGTTACCAACTCAAGCTGGCGTTTTTCCTCTGTTGTCACCGCGGCACTATCCTCCGTAGTATCTAGCATGAATTATGAATATTGTCCTGACAGTGTATAATTAGTAATCTTATTTTCTATCACACAATAATCATAGCAAACTACTATGAACAATACGGTATCCATGGCTACATAACACAGGAATCTAAAATTTTAGTAAGAACCAACGATTCATAGCACTATGCTCTGAACCTTCAATAGGCGATTCCAGCAGAGTAAAGCCATATGTTGGATATAACTGATTGGCTCTATCGAGAATATCTGTTGTTTCTAGGTAAAGTGCCGGAAAATGCCGACGCACAAATGCTATTGCTACTTTCATCAACGCATGACTGTATCCTTTTCCTTGCGCCTCCGGCATGATGTATAATTTTTGTAATTCACCAACTGACGGATTTCCCACAAAAGGGGCAACACCAACACCGCCAACAACATGACCGTCTTCTTCTACTACCCAATACTGCCCTTTCTCTTCTTGTTCATAAAATTCATACAGCGCTCCCAGTTGAGGATCAAAATAGGCCGTGCCGGGTATATCTAAGCCGTAGCTTTTCAACACGTGCTGAATAATTTGATGCATTACGGGATTATCCGCTTTTTCTATAGGCCGTATAATCATCTTACTATTGCCCCCCCTAAATAAAAAAATTCTCTCGCTTTTTTATTGTGCCGACGGATCTTCATTGGCATGCTTATCTAACCAGCGCAATGCAAATTCGGCATATACTGCCGAAGCATCGGATAAAACAGAATCATCCATATTAAAGTTATTATTGTGATGTGCATATACAGCTCCAACCTCCGGATTGGCGATACCTACAAATGCAAAGCTACTAGGCTTATCTAATTGATATGTTGCAAAATCTTCTCCGGCCATAATTTTCTCCATCGGTGCCAAGGCATCTTCTCCCAATACGGCCGCCACAGCTTCCACACCGACCTGACTAGGTTCTTCTTCATTAATAAGCGGCCAAGCCACATGTTGGTATTCGATGGTAGCCGTAGCACCATATGCAGCAGCCGTATTTTTTACAATGCGCTCAAACTTCTCCATAATATCGGGACGAACTTCACGGCGAAAGTATCTGGATGTCCCTTCTAATTCTGCTTCTCCCGGTACGACATTCCACGTGTTCCCGGAAGTGATGCGAGTAACACTAAGCACTACACTGTCCAAAGCACTATAGTTCCGAGATACAATACTCTGCAAATTCATAACGATAGCGGAAGCTACCAAAACAGAATCAATACCTTCATGCGGCCGTGAGCCATGTGCATTTTTCCCGGTAATTTTTACTGTCCATTTATCGGTTGCTGCCATGCGTGGACCGGCTTCAATATTCACCTTTCCTGCCGGCAAATCAACCCAAACATGACCACCGAAAATACAATCCGTTTTTTCATACCAATCCCCGTATGTACGCATAAACTCTGCTCCGGTGCCTACTTCCTCTGCCGGTTGGAATATCAAATACACGCGACCTTGAATTCTATTTTTTACCTCCAACAACATTCGTGCTGCTCCTAATACAATTGCCGTATGTCCGTCATGACCGCATGCGTGCATTACTCCATCCTGTTTTGATGCAAAATCAAACGTATTTGTTTCCTGTACCGGCAATCCATCGATATCCGCTCGTAACGCTACCGTTTTCCCCGGCATGTTACCATCGATCCACGCTACAATACCTATATTCCTATCTGTAATTTCATAGGGAATTCCCATATCATCTAATTCACGAGCAATCCGTTTTGTCGTTTCAAATTCTTGATAGCTCAACTCCGGTTGTTCATGAAGCTCCCGTCGTAATCGCTGCACATAACCTTGATACGAATCCTTAATATCTCTTATTTCCATTTTGTCACCCCATCATCGCATATAGCTAAAAAATATACACACCTGTTGGTATCACACGAAATACTATTTGTTATAACTATTTTGTAGTCTACCTATTATTGCCCCGTTTATTATTCCGTGATAATTACGACGCAATAGTTACGACGCAATCACTACTTCACTATCATTACTCCTCGACGATTGGTAAATATTCTCCGTATCCGGCCTTCTCCATTTCTTCCTTAGGGATAAAACGCAAAGCCGCCCCGTTGATACAATAACGTAATCCACCTAATTCTTTTGGGCCGTCTGTGAACACATGACCTAAATGTGCCTTAGATAACGTCGCTGTTACTTCCGTTCTAATACGATTAAGGCTTCGATCTTTATGTTCCGACAACAACTCCTTACTAATAGGCTGTGAAAAAGCCGGCCAGCCACAACCTGAATCAAACTTATGCGTTGAAGCAAAAAGCGGTTCACCACTAGTACGATCCACATAAATGCCTGCTCTAAATTCATGATCCAACGGACTACTAAAGGGCAATTCTGTTCCTTTATTTTGCGTTACCTCATATTCCAACGGCGTAAGCTGTTCTTTCAATTCTTCTTTCGATAATACTTTATACTTATTCATATTTCCTCTCCTTTTTTCTCTCTTATAATGATAAAGCTACCCTCAATATAGACTTTCAATTATTTAGGCATATAGTATTTAATTATCTCTCTTACGAGCAACTCTATTCAATCATAAACATAGCTCTATAAATTCTAGATAAATTAATACCTACTATATAAAAAGGATTATAACACACCCTTTATTATCTCTACAAGAAAGCAGGGATGACACTTCACCCCTGCTCTTATCGCTGCATATATACTAATTAAATCTGAGAGTCTTCTATTCGTTTACTATTCCCTTCTAATTCTTGCTGAGCTAACCACATGTTTATGATTGACCCTCATATAAACAACTCGTTATTTTTTCGTACCTCACAAATAGATCTAATTCGTTCTCGCAGTGCCTCATAACCTTCAAAGTCAATCTTTCTTGCTTCATGCGGACACAAGCTAATACATCTCATACAGAAAATACATTTACTACTATCTACCGTATCTGTATTTTCTACGGTAATAGCACCCGTCGGGCAAGCAAAGGAACACATGCCGCATTTTGTACAATTTTCTGTAACATAGGGAATTAAAGGTCGTGCACTACCTTCCTTATATGGATACTTTCCGGGAATGGCAGGCTGCTGTACTACACCTGCATGTATTTTTTCTATGATTGTCTTCATAAACGACTGTAGTTCTGTTTTGTCTTCTTTATCCGGACGATTTGCTGCAAACTCTCTAATTATTGAGTGTTCGGCTATAGCTGCCACACCTGCCACAACAGTAAATCCGGCTTGAATAGCCGTATCACGCAATTCGATAAGGGTATCCTCATAATCTCTGTTGCCGTAAACAGCAACAATAACTGCACTCGCTCCATTACCATGCATCTGTAGTAATCGTTCTACCGCTACTTTAGGAACACGGCCACTATATGAAGGCATCGAAATTATACAAACATCGTCTTTAGTAAAATTATATACTGAAAAATCAGTAGTTCGGTCAGTCGTATCAATTTCAAAAAATTCTGAACTTAGCTCATTAGCCAATATATCCGCTACACGTTTTGTTCCACCTGTTGGACTAAAAGTGATGTTATATATACTCATATATATCGCCCCCTATATCGAAAACTTTGGGTATATTTGTATTGTAACATGATACACAAAATTAATCTATGTATTATGCTAAACTTACATATATCTTATTTAATTTTCTTTATACAGAAATAACAAAAGCGCCAACCTTTCGGTTGACGCTTTCTTTCCAATCAGCGACTTCCTATCCTCCCGGGCCGTCTCCAGCCAAGTACTTTCGGCGTTTACGAGCTTAACTACTGTGTTCGAGATGGGAACAGGTGGACCCTCGTAGCTATCGCCACTGAATCTGTCAGAGCTTGCACTCTGAAAACCGCATAGAAGCTATTGTATTTGTTTCACATTAGTCATTGTACTTTTGTACATCCTCTTCCTTACTTCTTAAGTAAAGCCCTCGATCTATTAGTACCAGTCAGCTCCAAGCCTCACAGCTCTTCCACATCTGGCCTATCAACCATGTCGTCTACATGGGATCT
>NZ_AUAN01000007.1 GCF_000428745.1 Veillonella magna DSM 19857 | reverse complement strand
AAGCAAATGCTGAATAAAGATGGCGGTATTAGCTTTGCTATTACCGGCAATACTGACATTACCACAACAGCCTCTAATGATGGTGTAGCTTTGAGCCTTAATAAGGCAGCGTCTGTTACTAATACTGGTGATGACGCAAATAAAGTTGTTACCTCAAGTGCTGTATATAATGCAGTAACAGGTGCTAAGACGAAGGTAGCTGTAGATCCGGCAACAAATGGTATCTTGACAGCAACCGCTACGGAAAGCGACGATCTTACAGGCAACAGCTATACGTTGTCCATCGATACAACGAAGTTAGAAAACGAAATGAAAACCTCGTTGAACGATGACTTTGCGAAGGTGGATGCGTCGAATCTTACTGATGATAATGTAACCAGCTGGCGAAATAAACTTAATGTATACAGCAAGGAAGAAACGTATAGTAAGACGGAAGTAGATAGCAAAGCTAAGGCAAGTAAAACGGAAGTGAAAGCAGCCGATGGTCAGAGCGCTATCACGGTTACTAAGACGATATCTACAGATGGAACAAATCATGATGTATATACCGTTGGCTTTAACGGTGAGAAATTAGCGGAAGCGACTAATATCAGTTATAGAATTGGTGAGGGTGCGCAGCAATCGGTAAGCTTGGCCAAAGGATTTACTTTCAAAGCCAAGGATTCGAATGTAACGGTATCTTCTGATGAAGACGGCGAGATTGTGTACGGATTAAATCCGAATCTGACAGGGATTACCTCTATTACCGGCCCTACCGGAAAGGATGGTAGTTCCACAACGATTACCATTACCGAAAAAGGTATCGACCTTGGCGGTAAAATTATCAGCAATATTGCCGAGGGGAAAGATGGTAAGGATGCGGCGACCGTAGGCCAAGTAGACAGTAAAATCAAAGAGGCTAAGGATGGTATTACACAGATAATCACTGAAGAAGTGACAAAGGTTGGTAATAATACGATTACCCTTACCGGTGATAACAATAGCAAAACAGCGTCACAGAATTTGAATCAAGAGGGCGGCATCAACTTTGCTATTACCGGCAATGAAGACATTACGACAAAGGCCACTGACAATGGTGTAGCGCTGAGTTTGAATAAAGCGGATTCGGTTGTAAAAGACGATACTCATGTGGTTACCGGCGGTGCCGTATACGATTATGTGGAAACGGTTAAAGGTAAAATTACCGGAGATATTAATACATCGATTACTGAAAAAGTAAATGCGTCTAAAACGACATTGACGGAAAATGCGGATGGTCCGATTACGGTAACAAAGGGCACAAAAGACGGTCACGATAACTACACCATTGGTATAAACAGCGATACAATGGCAGAAGCGTTACATGTTGCTTATAAAGCAGGCAATGATGAAGCTTCTAAAAAGGTAACATTGGACAAGGGTTTTGATTTCCGTGCGTCAGATGATAACCTTACGGTAACGTCCGGTGAAAACGGTATTATCAGTTATGGTTTGAAGGCAGACTTGAAAGGGATTACTTCTATTTCTGGTCCGTCCGATGCCAACGGTAATCATACGACGTTGACATTGACAGAAGAAGGGCTTGATTTAGGCGGCAAAAAGCTAACCGGTTTAGCGGATGGCGAAGGTCCGACGGATGCGGTGACGATGAATCAGTTTGCTAAGGTAACGGAGAAAGTCGGCGAACGACTATCCGAAATTTCGAAGCGAGCGAATGCCGGTACGGCCGGTGCATTGGCGGCAGCAGGCATTCCGATGATCACGAACCTAAATGACGGCAACGTTATGATTGGTGCCGGGGTAGGATCGTACGGCGGTGAATCAGCGGTAGCTATTGGCGTGTCCGGCGTTAATACGACGAGAGATATTTCGTATCGCTTGTCTACCTCTTACGACAGTACCGGTAAATGGGGCTTGTCCGGCGGAGTCGGCTTTGCCTTTGGTTCCGGTGGCGAACATCGTGTAGCACTGGCCAACAATAAGGCGTTGACGAAGCGTGTACAGTCATTGGAAACAACAAACCAATCGCTAACCGATGCTAATGATAAATTACAAAAGCAACTGGACGCGACGAATCAACAATTAGCAGAAACCAATCAGCGTTTGGGCGCTAAGAATGATCAACTGCAGCAGGAAGTGGCTGAGTTGAAAGCGTTGGTACAGCAGTTGTTAGAAAACAAATAGCATGTATCCTTTTAATAAGTAACTAACATATTACTTTATAAAAATAATGTACTTTACTTTTATTGGTCGTTACGATATAGTAACATCAGTAGTATAAGGCAATGCCGGATTACTACGACGTCGCTATGTAACCGATAAAGGAGGAGTTCATCATATGAAACAGGATACAATGGTGCAAACAGTACAATCTATGATAGCTGCGCAGTCATGTTATGAAGGGCTGAAGAAAGTAGGCCAAGCATGGCTTGATACGGTAGGCACGGATACGGAAGCTGCTGCGTGGGAGGCATTGGTAAAGGAAGCGAAAGCAGATATTATTACCGTTGATCAGCTGATTGCCTTTACTGCTTCGCCGGACGGCATCGCTTTGTTCGGTAGTGAATTAGCAGAGCAGTTGCATATCCATGCGCTGGACATCAAGAGCAAAGGGGCTGCATATTGCGACTGCCCGGCATGCGCAGGTGCATTGGCTGTTATTAACGCATAGGTGTGGAGATAGAACACCGTACTAAAAAGAAACACAGCTCCGAGGGAAAAAGGATTGGTCGCTAGGACTGAGCAACGTCATTCGCAAGACCTGACGGCCTGCTGTCATATATGGAAAAAGAAACACAGTTCCAGGGGAAACGGAAAGGGACGTATCGAAGGCATGTCATTCGTAAGACCTGACGGCCTGCTGCCATATATGGAAAAGAAACACAGTTCCGAGGGAAAAAGGATTGGTCGTTAGGACTGAGCAATATCATTCGCAAGACCTGACTTGCGATGCCTAGCGACCAATCCTTTTATATACGGACCCTGCGTTTCTTTATTGCCTCATATATGCTATACTATGAAGAAAAGCATTTGTATAATCCACTGAATCAGATAGGAGAGTGATACGTGAGTGGACGGTGACGTTGGTCTGGAGATATTGATTATTTTGCTGTTGATTATTGCAAACGGCATATTCTCCATGACAGAACTGGCAATAGTAAATGCGCGTAAAGGATTATTGGAAGACAGTGCGGAGCGCGGTAGTAAAGGGGCGCAACGGGCGATACAGCTGGCAGAGGATCCTAATCAGATGTTTTCTACCATACAGATCGGGATTACCTTAATCGGTATTGTTACCGGTTTGTATTCGGGAGCGGCGCTATCCGAGCCGATGGCTAAGGCAGTGAAAGAATACATTCCGGCTATGGCACCGTATGCAGATTCGCTGAGTCCCATTATTATTGTTTCATTGACGACGTATTTGTCGCTGATTGTGGGCGAACTGGTGCCGAAGCGATTAGCGTTGAACGCACCTGAGCGTATAGCTATCATCATGGCTCGTCCCATGCATGGGTTCGCTATCATTGCCAAGCCCTTGGTAGCATTGCTCAGTGTATCGACAACGGGGCTTTTAAAATTAATGGGCGTGCACGATAAAGAGGAAGCGCCGGTGACGGAATCGGAAATTAACAAGATGCTTACCCAAGGGGTCGAGTTGGGGGCATTTGAAAAAGAAGAACCGATTTTGGTAGACAATATTTTCCGTCTGGCCGATCGCAGTGCCGGTGACGTTATGACACCGCGTACACAGCTGAAATGGATTGATCTTAACAGTGATCCCGAATATATTCAGGACATGCTGTGCAATTCCAATCATTATCGCCTGCCTGTAGGGATTGATTCGCTGGATGAGCTGCAAGGCTTGATTACGGTGTCCGATGTGTTCCGCGATTATTTGCGTGAACAAGGCGAAGCGTCGCCGAAGTCGTTGGTGGCTATTGTTAAAGAAAATGTTAAGCGTCCTCTTATGGTGCCGGAATCCATCGGTCTTGTGAAGCTGCTTGATTTATTTCGTACGGAAGGCGTTCACGAAGCGGTGGTACTTGATGAATTCGGTGGCTTCAGCGGGCTTGTTACGCTTCATGATATTATGGAAGAAATCGTCGGTCTTATGCCGTCCGGCGAAGAAGAGCGCCAAGAAGAAGAAAATCGTATTATTCAGCGCGAAGATGGTACGTGGCTCGTCGATGGCTTGCTTAACATTGACGAATTAAAAGAGTACTTTTCGATTACTAAGGAATTGCCCGGCGAAGAAGATGATTTATACAAAACCATCGGCGGTTTTGTGACTTATCTTTTCGGGCGCATCCCTCGCGAAACCGATGCATGCGATTGGGACGAATACCATTTTGAAATTGTCGATATGGACAATGCCCGTATTGATAAAATCATGATTACCCGTCGTCCGCCGGAAGAGGTGGAGGATGCTGCCGATGATGAACGTGCGGCGGAGTAATAGGATTTACAAATGGGATAATTAATAGAGATGACAAGAGCACTGTTGCTGTGGCAAGGGTGCTCTTTCTGTAACGTGAAGTAAATCATTGAGAAACAGTTGCGTGGTAGAAAGAGAGGCGATGTATATGCAAGCAATTACAATCCGACAAGCGACGCATGCCGATATAGCGGTATTGCTCGCTATTTACAATTATGAAATCGAACATGGGGTGGCTACCTTTGATACGGAACCGAAAACATGGGAGGAGCGTAAGGTGTGGCTGGAGGCGCATAATCGCCCGGATTGTAATCACCCGTTATTGGTGGCAGTAGTAAACGGAGCTACGGTGGGATATGCGTCATTATCTACCTACAATGCTAAGGCGGCGTATACTTCGACGGTCGAATTGTCCGTATATGTATCGCCGGCGGCGCGCGGCAAGGGAGTCGGTGCGGCCTTGATGGAAGCGATCATCGAGGAAGCACGGCGCGATGAGCGGACGCATTTAATTATTTCGCTCATCACCGGCACCAATGAAGTAAGCATGGCCTTACATAAAAAATTCGGCTTTACATTTGTAGGGACCATGCATGAAGTAGGCTATAAGCACGGTCGGTATTTGGATGTGCACACATACGAATTGAAGGTATAGTGCAGAGTTTGGTATATCTTGCGTGACGGTTGGACTCGTTCCTATGCAGAATTAAACATTGCTAGAGCACTCCCTTTTGTGGTTAAATAGAAGTATAAAGAATAGCATAGTTGCGTACCTATCACACCTATTACAGGGGAGTAAGCAGCAATGGTAAAAGAAAGAGGTTAGCAGAATGAGTAATGTAGCGTATTATGCAATTCAGTATGATGTAAACCAACGCGGTTATATCGCGTATGATAAAGATGCTAAGACGGTAGATGTGGTATTGCCGGATGCGCAGCGCGTGGAACAGGTTAAGAACTATTTGCAGGAATCGCAGGCCGTAGAAAATGCGGTAGGTCTTGATACGTACGAAACAGTGGATATTCATCCGTTAGATTCCTTGGAAAATTTAAAATTAGCATTGACACGTATGTGGGTACGCATCGGTGTGCAGGTAGATTGGAGTCGTCCCGCAGAAGTAAACGGTGAGTTTAAATTTCCTGAATAATAGCATAGCGTAGAAACGGTAGTTTGCTTCGTAACGAACGGAGGCAAGGTACCGTTTTTTAGTGGATAGCAATGCAAGTGCAGTTATCCACATAAAGATGTGAATAAGTTGTGGATAGTTTGTGAATAAATGGAATGTAAAAGTGAATAAGTCGGCTGTTTAGTGGATAACTTGTGAACAACTTTAGGTATTCACTGTGCGTATATCCTTGTAACAAGCCATCCACAGCTGTTTTTTATAAGCTGATTTTTATAAGCTATTTTTCATAAGAGATTTTCGTACGACAGATGAGTACTACATATTACGGCATAATATAGCATAATATAGATGATTAACATATAATGTTTCTAGGTACCTATTGCACGATACTATCGTCTGTGTTTATAATAAATAAGGATATGCGCTCATAGCTCAGTAGGATAGAGCAACAGTTTCCTAAACTGTGTGTCGGAGGTTCGATTCCTCTTGGGCGCACCAGAAACCAATAACCATGCAGCGTCGTGCTGCGTGGTTATTTTTGTAGCTATAACAACAGACAACATAGATAATATCGGTTAGGCTATAGGTATGGAGAAAGTAGTGTCCGGCAAAGGGCTGTAAATTGGTCTATGGAACAATGAAAGTTTGCGGGAATCATGCTACACTGGGAGAGAGATAGATGATCTTCAGCCGAGATACTCTAGCATAGTTTTACGTAGGAGGTCCTCCGATGACAGATGAATTGTTGAAGCAAATGGAAATAGATAAGGACTATACCTTGGAAGAAGCATTGGCCGAAGCAAAGCGGTGCCTTAATTGTGCTAAACCGTTGTGCCGTACGGGCTGTCCGATTGAAAATGAAATCCCTCGTTTTATCCACGCCATTGCGCGCGGCAATTTTGGCGAGGCTAACGATATTATTGCGGAACGCAGTAATTTACCGGCCGTTTGCGGTCGCGTGTGTCCGCGGGAAAAGCAGTGTGAAGGGCATTGTATTTTGAATCGCGCTAATAAGCCGATTAATATCGGCAAGTTAGAACGGTTTGCTGCCGATTTTGAAAGTGAACATGGTTTGCGCAAGCAGAAGATGATCATTAAGGATCAAGGTAAAATCGGGATTATCGGATCCGGCCCGGCCGGTCTTACGGTAGCCGGTGACATGGCCCGCCTTGGTTATGAGGTGACGATTTTTGAGCGGCAGGAAGAGCCCGGTGGCATTTTGCTTTACGGGATTCCGGAGTTCCGCCTCAGCAAAGAAGTGGTGCGCCGCGAAATCAATCGCCTTAAAGGGCTGGGCGTTGTGTTTGAATGCAATACGGTTATCGGTCCTGACAAGACGATAGATTCTTTGTTTGAAGAAGGCTATGATGCGATTTTCATTGCCACCGGTACGCATGTGCCGATGGAGCTTCCCATGCCCGGCGATGATAAGCCCGGTGTATTGCAGGCGATGGCATTGTTAACGGCGGTACAGTTACATCAAAATGGTCGTGTCGGCGAGGATGCGATTCCGGTCAGCGCCGGTGATCGCGTGGTGGTTATCGGTGCCGGTAATGTGGCTATGGATGCGGCACGTACCTGTGTGCGCTTAGGGGCTTCCAAGGTTACGGTAGCGTATCGACGGGGCGAAGAAAATATGTCGGCTCTAAAATCCGAGTACGAAGAGGCTAAGGCAGAAGACGTGGAATTTAAGTTCTACGCATCGCCGAAGGAAGTCGTCGGCGATAAGGTGGTAGAAGGTCTTCGTTATGAAGTACAGGCACCGAACGAAGATGGCAGTGTAACGCCTACCGGTGAGTATGGTGTCATTCCGGCAGATAAAATTATTATTGCCATCGGCCATAAACCGAATTCCCGTTTGGTAGGACCCGGTAACGGAATCGAGGTCAACAAGGACGGTTATGTGGTAACCCGTGAAATGCCGTATGGTATGACGAGCCGCAAGGGCGTATTTGCCGGCGGTGATGTAGTGCATAAACCGGCTACGGTGGTGCTGGCGATGCGCGCCGCTAAAAAAGTCGTGGAAGGCATGGTCAATTATTGTGAAGCTAAGCGCTTCTTAGGCGAATAGGATTATAGTGGCGTATATAAGCCTCGGCAGTCAGGTCTGGCGAATGACATGCCTGCGACTTATATATGCCACTTTTCGATGCATCGTTAGCCCTGGGAAGCGATTAGGTTCACAGTGTTATTTCCTTGACAGAATGGGCTTTTATACATATAATTATGCTGTTATGGTATACGTAATTACTACACTGATTGCGAGGAGGTGTTCTACACATGAAACGTACTTATCAGCCGAATACGCTTTGGAGAAAACGTACGCACGGTTTCCGCGAACGCATGAAGACCATTGGTGGCCGTCTTGTATTGAAGAGAAGACGTGCAAAGGGCAGAAAGAAATTGTCCGCATAACATAATAGCTTTTAGGCAGGAGAAAAAACTTGGCACTGCTGCCAAGTTTTTCTATTCTCAGGTATAGGGTGAGATGATGAACGGTTTAGATAAAGCACGGCGAATCAGAAAAAACAATGAGTATCGCCTCGTGTATAAACACGGTAAATATGAGGTAGGTAAGCTTTGCGTGGTGTATCGCATGCCCGTAGCTAAGCAGCCTACGCGCATCGGCTTTGTCACCGGTAAAAAGGTGGGCTGCGCAGTAGAGCGCAACCGGGCGCGGCGTCTGATGAAAGAGGTATATCGTCTGCATCAGCATGAACTGCGTGAGGGATATGCCATCGTCATCGTCGGTAGGGCCTATTTGGCTAAGGCCACCTATGCGGAGGCGGAACAGGAGATTATGAATCTGTTTAGAAAGTTAAAGCTGTTAAAGAATTGAGTCGTCTAATTATGTTTCTTAATCCTTTGTAACTATCATATTTTGATGGATAGTTTATACATGATATAGGAAGATTCTGTAGATGAAACGGTGTTGACTTTCAAAGGAGAGTGACCGGTATGAAGTACCTAAGCTATATGTTGAATACGATGCTTATCGGATTGGTGCTGGTATATCGCTACTGTATATCTCCGCTAAAGCCCAGAAGCTGCCGCTTTTACCCTACATGTTCGGCGTATACCCTAGAGGCATTACGCAAATACGGCCCCTTTAAAGGTAGCTATCTCGGGATTAGACGCATTTTGCGTTGTCACCCTTTTAACAAGGGCGGCTACGATCCCGTGCCATAGCACAGATGTGGAAATACCGAACTGTTTGTATGGATGAAATTTAGACCATAACCAAGTATGAACAGGCAAGGAGCCATGGGTACGCCAGGTTACGAAAATAGGAGAAGACGATTGGAAATTTTTCAGGTGTTAGTTGATTTTATGCGGACGTTGCTCGGGTATTGCTATAACCTGACGCAGATGGTAGGTTTCCCTAGCTACGGGATTGCCATCATTATTTTGACAATAGCTATTAAAGCTATTTTGGCGCCGCTTACAGTAAAGCAGATCAAGTCCATGAAGGGCATGCAGGTATTGCAGCCTAAGATGAAGGAAATTCAGAACAAATATAAGAATGACCCGAAGCGGGCACAGATGGAAATTGCCAATTTGTATAAGACAATGGGCATTAATCCACTGTCCGGTTGCTTGCCGCTTTTAGTGCAGATGCCGTTCTTGATTGCTATTTTCTATGCGTTGCAGGGATATCCGTATGATCCGACGTATGAAAGCTTTTTGTGGCTTCCGAGCCTCGGCGAAACGGACCCGCTTTACATTTTGCCTGTGTTGAGTGCGCTTTCTACCTATGTGATGAGTAAGCAAACGTCCACGTCGGATGTGGGTGGTCAGCAGAAAATTATGCTTATTTTCATGCCGCTGTTTATCGGCTACATCAGCTTGAACTTCCCTAGCGGCCTTGTTATTTACTGGGTAGTATCTAATATATTCCAGCTCATTCAGCAATTCTTTATCTTCAGAAACGATGGTGCTAAGGAGGCGTAAGCATGGATCATATCGAGGTATCGGCTAAGACGTTGGAAGAAGCCATTGCTAAGGGCGAGGCGCAGCTTACTGCTGAAGGCAGACGCATTACGGAGACAAAGGTTATCGAACAGCCGTCGTCGGGATTTTTAGGTATCGGTCGGCGGCCGGCGATTGTTCGCCTATATTTTGAAGATATCGAAATGCCTACGGTAGCATCGGTACTCACCGAAACGGCTAAGGCCGATGAAATTGTTGTGGAGGAAACCGTTGCTGTAGCGGATACGTCCGACACGGTAGCAGAAGAGGCGGATGTGAATGAATCCGTCGATGAAACGCCGGTGGCTACGGAAGAAACGAGCCCATCGGAAGAGGTAACGGCAAAGCCGGAAAAACCGGGACTTACCAAAGAAGACCAGATGGCTATTGCCGATAAGGGTAAGCAGTTCTTGACGGATATGTTTGCCAAGATGGGTCTGGCGGTGGCTATTGAAAAAATGACTACCGAAGGACGAATCACATTCCAAATTCACGGGGATGATTTGGGAATTTTGATCGGCAAGCATGGACAGACATTGGATGCCATTCAGTATTTAACCAATTTGGTGGCGAACAAAGATGTGAAGGGACGTTGCCATATCGTGGTGGACGTAGAGCATTATCGTTCGCGCCGTGAAGATACGCTGGTACAGCTGGCGCGCCGTTTGGGCGATAAGGTAAAACGGAGTCGTCAAAAGATTTCGTTGGAGCCGATGAATGCGTTCGAGCGTAAAATTATTCATTTAACTTTACAAAACGAACCTCATATTGTGACGGACAGTGAAGGTGAAGAACCGTATCGTCACGTGGTTATCGCCTATAAGCGCTAAGCGCGGCGATCATAGCAGCGATTATAATGACTGTACAACGGAACCCGAGCTTGTCTCGGGTTCTCTTTGCGTTTTTTGATATAATGTGTCCGTCGGTACTGCAGCGATGGCTACGGTGCTGTATGGATGGAATCCGCCCATGAGCGGATAGTGAGGTGTATTATGTTTACGGAGGATACGATTGCCGCCATTGCAACGGCACCGGGTGTGGGCGGCGTAGGCATTATTCGCGTTAGTGGCGCGAAGGCGTTTCCATTGGTGGATACTCTGTTTGCCGGTAAATCAGCGGTGCCGCTTACGGAGCGACCGAATCGCAGTATTCAGTATGGCCGTATCGTGGATCCGAAGACGGGACGCACTGTGGATGAAGTGTTGTTACTCCTTATGAAGGGTCCACATTCGTATACGGCGGAGGATGTTATCGAAATTCAATGTCACGGCGGGCCGGTGGTAGTGCGTGAGCTGTTGCGGTTAGTGCTAAGTAGCGGAGCACGATTGGCGGAGCCCGGAGAATTTACGAAACGGGCTTTTTTGAACGGGCGCATTGACTTGACGCAGGCAGAGGCGGTTATCGATATTATCGAGGCCAACGGCGAAGCAGCGTTAGGTGTGGCGGTTGAGCAATTAGACGGCACACTGGCTACGTGGATTCGCCGTTTACGAGAGGAGCTGCTTACTATGGTGGCCCGCTTGGAAGTGACCATAGATTATCCGGAAGAGGATATCGAAGAGGTAACAACGGCAGAGGTAGCCGCTTCGTTAACGCCGATTATGGCGGATATGCAGCACCTTTTAGCTACGGCTAAATCCGGACGCATGGTGCGGGAAGGAATTACAACGGCGATCGTAGGACGACCGAATGCGGGTAAATCAAGCTTGATGAATGCGTTGCTTCGGGAGAATCGGGCTATCGTGACGGATATTCCCGGCACCACTCGCGATACCATCGAAGAAGGTATGACAATCGAAGGTATTTCTCTGCGGCTTATTGATACGGCAGGGATTCGCGATACGGAAGACATCGTGGAAAAGTTAGGCGTAGAGCGAGCGAAAGAATATGTATCGGCGGCGGATATTGTTGTTTGTGTCATCGATGGCTCCACTGCGCTTAGCGAAGAAGAAAAAGATATTTTGGAAACATTGAAAGGCCGTACAGCGGTGGTGTTTATTAATAAAGCCGACATAGCTATGGCAATAACGGCGGAGGATATTGCGCCGTATGGTCCTTTTGCAGCGGTAGCAGCTATCAGCGCCGCTAATGGTGAAGGATTGGATGTGCTGGGTCATGTAGTTAAAGATCTGGTATACGGTGGCGAGGTCCAAGGGGATCGCGGTGCTATGCTCAGCAACATTCGTCATATTAATTTAATGGAAACAGCGCTGGCGTTATTAACGCAAGCGAAGGAGAATTTGGAAGCGGGTCTATCGGTGGATTTTATTGTCACTGATATGCGCAGTGCCTGGGAAACTTTGGGCGATATTACCGGAGACAGCTTGCGTGAGTCCATGGTGGATGAGCTGTTTTCACGCTTCTGTTTAGGCAAATAGGAGAGAGTATGTATAACGTAGACAATTATGAAGTGATTGTTATCGGCGGTGGTCATGCAGGCTGTGAAGCAGCGTTGGCCACGGCGCGTATGGGACATCGTACGTTGATGGCGACACTGAATTTAGATAATATTGCACTTATGCCGTGTAACCCTGCCGTAGGGGGACCGGGCAAAAGTCATCTGGTATATGAATTGGATGCGCTGGGCGGGCAAATGGCGATTAATGCCGATGCGACGGCCATACAGATGCGCATGCTCAATACCGGTAAGGGACCGGCGGTGCATGCGTTGCGCGCACAGTCCGATAAGGGTGCGTATCAGCGCTTGATGAAGCACACCTTGGAGAATACAGAGAATTTAAATATTAAACAAATTATGGTAAACGAGCTTCTCGTTGAAGACGGTAAGGTAACGGGCATCGTCAGCGAATTGGGCGAAGTATATACGGCAAAGGCAGTTATTTTGTGTACCGGTACGTATTTGAAGGGCAAAATTATTACCGGCGATTTATCGTATACCGGCGGACCGAACGGTCAGCGTACGGCGGAAGTATTGTCTGATTCGTTGCGCAAGCACGGCTTAGAATTAATGCGTTTCAAGACGGGGACACCGGCGCGCGTAGATAAGCGAACCTTATCTATGGAGAATATGACGGAACAGCCCGGCGATAGCATGCATCGCTCTTTTTCGTTTATGTCCGAGTGGGTGGATCGCAACGAACAGGTATGTTGGTTGACCTATACAAATGCGAAGACCCATGAAATTATTCGCAACAATTTATTCCGCGCTCCTATGTATACCGGTGCCATCGAAGGGACGGGGCCGCGGTATTGCCCGTCTATCGAAGACAAGGTAGTCCGCTTCAGTGATAAATCACGGCACCAATTATTTGTGGAGCCGGAAGGCAACGAAACCAATGAAATGTATGTGCAGGGCATGAGTACCAGCTTGCCTATTGATGTGCAGTATGATTTTTTGCGCACGATTCCGGGGCTTGAAAATGTAGAAATTATGCGCCCTGCCTATGCCATTGAATATGATTGCTTAAATCCGTTACAGTTAACGCCGGCATTGAAGGTAAAACATATCGAAGGACTGTACTCCGCCGGTCAGGCTAACGGTACGTCCGGGTATGAAGAGGCAGCCGCGCAAGGACTTATGGCCGGTATTAATGCAGCGTTGTTCCTCGAAGGCAAGGCGCCTTTTATTTTGTCGCGGTCGGAAGCGTACATCGGCGTACTCATTGATGATCTCGTTACGAAAGGAACTCGTGAGCCGTATCGCATGATGACCAGTCGCAGTGAATACCGTCTGCTTCTTCGTCAAGATAATGCGGATATGCGTCTTACCGAAAAAGGCTATGCCATAGGTCTTGTTACAGAAGAGCGCTACCAGCGATTCTTGGCTAAGAAGGCATGTATTGAAGAAGGAACGGCACGCCTTAAAGCAACGCAGGTCAACCCGACGAAGGAAATTCAGGCTCGCCTGGAAGCGATGGGAACAGCACCGATAAAAACAGGCATGACAGCTTATGATTTGGTGAAGCGCAACGAGCTTACCTACGGAATGGTGGCCGATGCGTTTAATTTGCCTCGGTATGCGCCGGACGTAGAAGAGGAAATTGATATTTCCATTACCTACGAAGGTTACATTAAAAAACAAATGGAGCAAGTGGAAAAGGTTCGTAAGCTGGAAGAAAAAATTATTCCCGCACAGTGGGATTACGAAGCGATGAAGGGAATTTCCTTGGAAGCGCGACAGAAGTTAGCACAGATTCGCCCTCATTCCATTGGCCAAGCCAGTCGTATTTCAGGTGTATCGCCGGCGGATATTTCCGTATTGCTGGTGCAGTTGGAGCAATATCGAAGGGATGAAGCCAAGCAGCAGTAACCGGCGATGAAACGATAAGGCAGTCGGTGGATTAGGCGTATCTTTGACGAGGATATGAGAGGATGGCCGTGAGGCCGCAGACAGATGAGGATGGCCGAACACCGGCGACGATAATGATACGATAGAAGCAGTGAGGAGATAACTATGGACTTTACCGCTGATGTGACAGCACAAATGAAAGCTTTCGGTATTACGCTGACGGAGGAACAAGCCGTTGCCTTTACTACGTACTACGAACGCCTTGTTGAAACGAATCAATATATGAATTTAACAGCTATCACCGAACCGCATGAGGTGGCGGTAAAGCACATGGTGGATTCCCTATCCTGCTACGATAAGGTGGTATTTGTACCGGAAAGTAAGGTGCTGGATCTGGGAACCGGTGCCGGCTTTCCGGGTATTCCGTTAGCGATTTACGATTCCCAGTTGCACATTACCTTGTTTGATTCTCTTCGGAAGCGGCTCCGCTTTTTGGAGGATGTAGCAGTGGAATTGGGATTATCCAATGTGACGACGTTACATGGTCGTGCCGAAGATATGGCGCATCGTATCGAGCATCGGGACATGTATGATATAGTAACCAGTCGGGCCGTGGCACGCCTTAATGTGTTGGCCGAATGGGCGCTTCCTTATGTGCGAAAAGGCGGCTATTTAATTGCTCTTAAAGGAGCGGCCTATGAAGAGGAAATTAAGGAAGCCGAACGGGCGCTGTCTATATTGGGCGGCACTGTAGCGGAGGTGCGTCCGGTGACATTACCGACCCTGGCGGATAAGCGCGCTGTTATTTATATTAAGAAGACCGGCATGACGCCGAAAAAATATCCACGCAAGCCAAAGGAGATAAAGGAAAGACCTTTGCGGTAAGCTGTGAAAAGGAGAAGGTATGAAAGCGGTTGTATTATCCAGTGGAGGCGTTGATTCTACGACCTGTATATCGGTTGCTATCGATAAATGGGGACGGGAAAACGTATCCACGGTATCTGTATATTATGGGCAAAAGCACGATAAGGAGCTGCGGTGTGCAAAGCGTATCGCAGCTTATTATGATGTGCCTCATTATGAATTGGATTTAGCGGCAGTGTTGCAATATTCCAATTGTTCACTGTTGCAATCGTCTACGGACGAAATTGTACATAAAAGCTATGCGCAGCAGATTGAAGAAAACGGTGAAGGCATGGTATCTACCTATGTGCCGTTTCGCAATGGGCTGATGCTCAGTGCGGTAGCCAGTTTGGCCATGAGTATTTACGAAAATGAAGACGTGGCGATTTATTTGGGCGCTCATGCCGATGATGCGGCGGGGAATGCCTACGCCGATTGTAGCGAAGCATTTATTGCGGCTATGACAAAGGCAATCTCGCTGGGTACGTATGACAAGGTGCATGTGGAAGCTCCCTTTGCATCTATGAACAAAGCACAGCTGGTGGGTGTTGGCCTAACACTTCACACGCCGTATGAATTGACGTGGAGCTGTTACGAAGGCGGCGACGAACCTTGCGGTACGTGCGGTACGTGCATTGATAGAGCCGCGGCTTTTGCGGCTAACGGCGTAGCAGACCCGGCATTGGTAAAAAAATAAATGGAATTGTACCATACATGGTACGGCAACGAATGTTAGGTACTTTTCATACGTGTATTGATGCGTATGCGGTTTGAATGCAGAGAGGGTGGGGAATGGTATTGTAGGAGAAAGGGGTGTGGACTATGTATTATTATATACAAGGTTTTTTATTAGGCTTAGCATCGATGGCGCCAATCGGTATGCAAAATATTTTTTTGATCAACACAGCGTTAACGCAGCGTATATATCGTATTGTACAAACAGTACTTATTGTTACCGCCTTTGATCTTTCCTTATCACTGTCGGCGTTTTTTGGTATCGGTTGGTTATTAGACGCGGTTCCGTGGGCAAAGCTGATTCTTTTATTGGGCGGAGGTGCGCTGGTCGTTGTTATGGGCGTGGCTTTACTCCGCGCGCGAGGACAATTGGAAGGCGCCGATGTAGATATTCCTTTAACAAAAGTAATCGCTATGGCGGGCTTGGTTACATGGTGCAATCCGCAGGCTATCTTGGATACAAGTATGATGCTCGGAGCGGTGCGCGCCTCCATAGGGCCGGCGGAAGCCGATTATTTTGTAGGCGGGTTTGCTACGGCTACCATTGTGTGGTTTGTAGGGTTAGCCTCTATTGTGCGCAGTGTTGCATCGTATATTAACAGTACGGTATTGACCTGTGTAAATCGGTTATGCGGTACTTTTATTGTTGTGTATGGTGCCTATTTGTTGTGGAAAGGAATCGAGCTACTTTCCATATAACAAGATATGCAGTTGTTTATAACAAATACATACTGAGCATACGCCGTCAATCTATGAAGGGGCGGTGTCGCAACGTACTTTCGAGTTGGCCGTAGAATACCATCGGATGATAGGATAGTATCAGGCGATTGAATGTAGCATGTAATGACAAAGGAGGCAACACGCTATGCATATACTTTTTTTAGGTGATAGCTTGACCAGAGGCTACGATGTGCCGTACGGGCAAGGTTGGGTAGAATTGCTAGAGAAAAAGTTATATCCGCACACCTGTTATAATGCCGGCGTGGATGGTGCCAGCCTACAGGCGATTACACTTTTGTGGGAACGATATCGCACGCAGTCTTCTTTTGGAGCGGTATGGGTAATGGGTGGAACCAATGACATTTTACAAGGACGAACTGCTGATGATTGTTTGCGAAAACTACAATCATTGATTGAAATGATACAAACCGATACGAAGAAGCGGATATCGATTATTGTTGGCTTGCCCTTACCGATAGAAGGTGGACTCGATGATGAAGAGGAAGTTATGGCTGACTATGCGACTAAGCTGGAAGCATATTGTCGAGAGCAAGACCTTCCGTATGTTGATTTTTATGGACCACTCAAAGAAGCACTCCGGCAAGGCAAAGGAATTTTTGCCGGCGATGTACATCCTAATGCGCGAGGCTATGCAATGATGTATGAGATAGCTCGCCCCGTCATGGAGTCTGTGCTGGTATATAATAAAAGGCACCTAGTGACTACGTAATAGAGAATACATTTGATAAGAGCGCGATGGGATTCATAAAGTTCGAAAGATGACTGATTAAATCGAAAAATTTAAATATTTTTTGCATTTGGGTATTGAAATCCTTCGATATGGGTGTTATAATGTAACCACAACAGGGAAGTGAGAATGAGTTACAAACTTAAATCTCAACATCTCGTTACTCTTTATCCCGGAGTGATGGAGATGGCTACCTGTTAAAACCTCTAAATACCTATACCTAATCGTGAGTACAATTGTTGTACGAACACGCGGAGCCGCATCCTCCCTAAGTGCGGCTCCGTTTTTTTTGAAATAAATTTCTTGACATTCTTCATCATTCAAGGTATCCTTATTGCTAACGATATACATCGACTGTAAATTTCATATGACCTTATCAAGAGAGACCGAGGGAATTGGCCCAATGACGTCCGGCAACCGGCAAGGCACGGTGCTACATCCAACAGTCTTACTGACAGATAAGGAATCAGCCCCTATCTGTGTGGATAGGGGCTTTTATTTTGTCAACAATAGGTAGTTAAGCGTAGTGGCGGTTAATGGCAATGTGTATGTGTTGGCAAAGTAACTGTGATAGGTATGAGCGAAATAAATGTGTTAGGTGTAATCGAAATAAGAATTTGGTAAAGAAGAGAGCTTGGGAATAGAGGAGTAGGTATGGCAATTTTTAATGGACGCTTACCGGTGATAGATGAAAAAGAAGTACGACGGTATGCCGGCTTACAACGAGCCGAGGATTTTCCCGAACAGTATGTGAAGGAGGCTTGTTTGGAAGTACAGCTGGAGGCAGTACCGCGCGGGATATATCGTGAGTATGCATATGATGCGGCTACCGGTACCATTCAATCGGATCCGCCGCTCATAGTTGAGGGCAGCAGCATTCGTAAGCATTTGGCTTCGTCAGTACGAGTTGCCGTGATGGGGGTGACCATTGGAGAAGGTGTGGAGCGGCGCAGTGCAGCACTATTTAAAGAAGGTAATTATACGGTAGGTCTTTTGGTTGATGCGGCGGCGACGACTGCTGTAGAGCAGGTGGCAGATCAAATTAATGATTTGATTGTAAAAGCGGCGACTGCCGGTGGCTATACGACAACATGGCGGTTTAGCCCCGGATATGGAAATTGGCCACTGGATGTACAACCGGCGTTAGCTGCGATTATCGGAGCGGAAGAAATCGGTCTTACCGTTACCGATACGTGCATGTTGTTTCCCCGTAAATCAGTGACAGCTATCATTGGTTATATGCCCGGCGGTGCTACATTACAAACAAAACGAGGATGCACTTCATGTGGTCAACGGGATTGTCCGTCGCGGAAGAAACCGTAATGAAATATATTGAAATAGTGTATATGGTGCAGTATTGATGAGGACTTGATGATAGGCGCGTGTATTGTTTTGGTAACGCGGTGTAGGTATAGTGTGAATAACCGGTAATAAGAAAGTATTCACATGTGAATATAGAAAAGAGGTAAGCAATGTTTATTTTTGACGGTGCTATGGGTACCATGTTACAACAGGCAGGACTGAAAGAGGGGGCCTGTCCGGAATTAATGAGTGTGTATAGACCGGAAATTGTAGAAGCTATCCACAGTGAATATTTGGCAAGCGGCAGTGATATTGTGACGACAAATACATTCGGTGCTTGTCGATTAAAGCTGGCCGATTATGGTTTGGCACATCGAGTTAAGGAAATTAATCATGCCGCCGTGGCAGCAGCAAAGCGGGCCATCGCTGATATAAAGCCGACGGCGCAGGTAGCCGGTTCTATGGGACCGACAGGAACGTTTATTGCTCCGTTAGGGCAAATGACATTTGATGATATTTATGAAACCTACCGTGAACAGGCGGATGCCTTAATTGAAGCCGGTGTGGATTATATTCTTATAGAAACTATTATAGATATTCAAGAAATGCGCGCTGCCTTATTAGCAGCGCGCGATGCGAGAGCGTCAGCTGGTGCCGATGACAGGGTAAAAATTATTTGCCAATTCTCCTTTAGTGAAGACGGGAGAACGATTACCGGTACTACACCGGAAGCAGCGGCCATTTTAATGGAAGCGATGGGGGCTGATGTAGTGGGGATTAATTGTTCTCTCGGACCGGAGCAATTAATTCCTTTGTTGCAGAAAATGGCAACGGTAACCAATCTGCCTCTTAGCGTACAGCCTAATGCGGGGATGCCGGTATTGGTAAATAAGAAAACAATCTTCCCTTTATCGCCGGAAGATATGGCATCTTATGTAGGGGATTTAATTGACGCAGGCGCATCGTATATCGGGGCTTGTTGCGGTAGCACGCCGAATCATATTCGCGCTATTGCCGAGGCGGCGATAGCCCATGGGCCGTCTAGTAGAACAGCGGTGGAACCGTTTACGGCATTTACCAGTCGTACTCAGGTTGTTCGTGTAGGTCACAAGGAAGCACCTATTATTATTGGTGAACGCATTAATCCTACGGGACGTAAGGTATTGGCTAAGGAAATTAAAGACGGAAATTTTGCAATGGTAAAGCGCGATGCATTGGCGCAAGTCGCGGCCGGTGCACATGTGTTGGATGTAAACATGGGCGTACCCGGTATTGATCAAGCCGAAGCGATGCGGCATGCCGTTAGCGAATTGACCATGCTCGTCGATGTGCCATTATCTATTGATACTCTTGATGCCAAGGCATTAGAAGCCGGCTTAAAAGCGTATCCGGGACGACCGCTGATCAATTCGGTAAATGCGGAACCGGAACAACTCGCAGCAGTATTGCCGTTGGCTAAACGATATGGAGCAGCTCTTTTATGCTTACCGTTGGGAAAAGGTGATTTACCGGCAACGGCGGAAGCTCGGATAGAATTGATTAAAGAAATTACTTTGGAAGCGTATCGGTATGGTTTGCGTCCGCAGGATTTATTATTGGATCCGTTGGTATTGACTTTGGCCAGCGGTCCGGACAGTGCTAAGGAAACGCTGCAGACACTGCGATTATATAAAGAAATTTTTGGCTTTCCAACGGTGATGGGCTTGTCGAATATTTCATTTGGTTTGCCGCAACGGCCCTATTTAAATGCACAATTTTTAACGATGGCATTGTCCGCAGGCTTGACGGCACCAATTTTAAATCCTTTGAATAAAACGGTAAAAAAGGCATTTGTAGCAGGTCGTACTTTATTGGGATTTGATACAGCAGCGGCAGAGTTTATCCGCCTGTACGGTCAGGAAGCGGAAGATGTTATCGGCGGAAGCGGGAAAAAAGATTCCAGTACAACGAGGGCTAATACTATAACAGTTGGACAGACTGTTAATCAAAAAGAAAGGTTACTTACGGACATAACGGAAGCGACACCGGAAGTTATGCTGGAAGCTATTTGCGGTGCTGTAGAACGAGGCGAAAAAGAGTATGTCATTGAATTGGTAACGCAGGCTTTGACAAAGAAAATAGATCCCTTGGTGATTACAAAGCAAGGATTATCGGAGGCGATGAATCGTGTAGGCGAAAAATTCGGTGCCGGTAAGGTATTTTTGCCGCAAGTTATGTTGGCGGCAGAAGCAATGCAAGGTGCATTTCAAACAATAAAACAAGTATTGCCGGAAGATACGCGAATGGCACGAGATACGGTCATTGTAGCTACGGTAAAAGGTGATATTCACGATTTGGGAAAAAATATTGTAGCGGCTTTATTGGAGAATAATGGGTATCGTGTGGTGGACTTAGGAAAAGACGTATCACCGGATGCGATTGTAAATGCCGCGAAAGAATATAAAGCGCCGATTATCGGTATTTGTTCATTAATGACTACAACCATGCCAATGATCGATGAGACTATCGAGGCAGTGCGAAAAGCAAACGTACCTGCTAAGGTTGTAGTAGGGGGTGCGGTGCTGACACAGGAATATGCGGATACGGCCGGTGCCGACGCATATGCCAAGGATGGAGTGACGGCAGTGCAGTTGGTAAAACAGTTGTTGGGGGATGAGTGATAGCGCATTGTTAGCACACAGATAAAATCTTAGACAATAGAAGAGAGAGTTGAAGAGAGAAAGAGAGTGGCCTTGATGGAAGAATTGCGAAGCAAACATGCACGTGGTGCATTTACGATTACTGTAGAATTAGATCCGCCGAAGGGGGCATCGGCGCAGAAAACATTGGATGAGGCAGGACTGTTGGCAGACCGTGTGGATGGAATCAATATTGCGGATTGTCCGATGGCTAAGATGCGAATGAGTCCGATTGCACTGGCACATTTGATTAAATATAGAAAAAACATTGATACGATTTTCCACTTAACCTGCCGTGATCGTAATATCCTTGGTTTGCAGGCTGAGTTATTGGGAGCCGCTGCATTGGGAGTACATAATATTTTGACATTAACCGGTGATGAGCCATCACGTGGAGATCATCCGGATGCAAAAGCTGTTTTTGAGCTTGATTCGATGGGACTATTGACGGTGGCACGTACGTTGAATAGCGGTTATGACATGACGGGGCACGAACTGGATGCACCTACGGAATTTTATATCGGCACGACAGGAAATCCCGGTGCGGAGGATTTAGATGCAGAGTATGAGAAGTTATGCCGAAAAAAAGAGCATGGTGCGCAGTTTATTCAGACACAGCCTATTTATGATTTGGAGCGAGCAAAGCGTTTTATTGATAAAATAGCACCCTTAGGTTTACCGGTTTGTTTAGGATTAATTCCTCTTAAAAGTTTTAAGATGGCTACCTATCTTCATGAAAAAGTACCGGGTATTTCATTGACAGAATCTATTTTGCGTCGCATGGAAGATGGCGGTCGTGAAGTGGGATTGACCATTGCGGTGGAAACCTTGGAAGAAATCAGGCGCATTGCACAGGGCGTACATATTATGCCTTTAAATGACATGGAGGTTGTACTGTATTTGTTAGATCATATATAAACTGCTTACCGTACAATGAGCTTGAATAATTAGGTGAAAAAATTATTCGGACGAACTGACTATAGTCATAGTACGGATGATATACCGGAGCATGGAAAACCATATGGAAATATTGTGAGTCATAGTATAATGCCTACGAATAAAAAGAAGAGAATGTTTCACGTGAAACATTCTCTTCTTTTATTACATACGATTGGCAGATTTTCATTTAATTTATAGTTTCGTGCGATAAGATAAGGAATATGGAAATAGAGTTAAAGAATAGGTGCGGCATAATTAGAGTGAGGGTATTAAGTCATCTATACGCATATATAGTTAATGCGCACATATAATTAATGGGCGCATATTACATCGAAGGTACAATGCAGGAACTTCCGATATGTTTCACGTGAAACATACTAAAATAAAGCGACTGTTAAAAGAAAAATTTTTAGCGATTTCGCGGTTAGGACGCACCATTTTTCTATGGCTGTGGTATAATGTGATGTGTATTTTGTTATTATGAACGGGGTGACATACTGTGGGTAAAATTATAGCCATTACAAATCAAAAAGGCGGTGTCGGTAAGACGACGACATCGGTAAATTTAAGTGCGTGCTTGGCTGAGGCAGGAAAAAAAGTATTATTGTTGGACTTGGACCCACAGGGGAATGCATCCAGCGGCGTTGGTATCGATAAAGATAGTTTGGATACATGCGTTTATGATGTATTAATAGATGAAGTGCCGTTGACAGATATCATTGAATCAACAATGATAAAAAAATTAAAAGTAGCACCGGCGACAATACAGTTGGCCGGTGCCGAAGTTGAATTAGTGAGCATGGATAAACGGGAAAGTCGTTTGAAACGTGCGTTAAAGCAAGTAAAAAAAGAGTATGATTTTATTATTATCGACTGTCCGCCATCATTGGGCCTGTTGACATTAAATGCATTAGTAGCCGCAGATAGTGTATTGATTCCTATTCAAAGTGAGTTCTATGCGCTGGAAGGTGTTAGCCAATTAATAAAAACCATAGAACTGGTACAAGAAAATATGAATATGTCCTTACATATTGAAGGCGTGTTGTTAACGATGTATGATGGCCGCACAAATTTATCGATTCAAGTAGGGGAAGAGGTTAAAAAGTTTTTTGGCACGAAGGTGTATAAAACAATTATTCCTCGCAATGTACGACTTAGTGAGGCCCCTAGTTACGGTGAGCCGATTATTATTTACGATCCACGATCAAAAGGTGCTGCCGTATATACAAGCTTAGCGAAGGAGGTCATCAAATATGCCAAAAAACAATAAATCCGGGAAGAAACGTTCGGGCCTAGGAAAAGGGTTAAGTGCATTGATGGGCCCTTCTTTACATGATGCAGCAGAGAATACAGCAACAGAATATGAGAGCGGACATGATGCCGTTATAGATACTTCAGCAAGCAATGCTGTAACAAGTAATGCTGCAACAGGTAACGCTGTAATAGGTAATGCTACGGCAAGTAATGCTACAGAAAACAGCAAGGCTATTACAGATACTGCGGTAGTAAAACATACGGCGATAGATGATCAAAATGAAACGACACATACATCCGCCGAAGAAATGAATGTGTCAGCTGCGGTGCAAAATCATAGCATAGACGCGAAGCCAACTTCTATATCAAACGAAGTGGGAACACCGCTAGCAGGTGATATAGGGACCGACATATCCGGTAACGAGAAGGGAAAGCTATCCGAAGAGGTGGCCACATCGGCTCCTACGTATGGTGCACAGTTAATGGATTTGACGTTAATCCACCCTAATAAAAATCAGCCTCGCAAAAATTTTGCTAACGATGAAATGGTAACACTTGTCGAATCAATAAAAACACATGGTATCATTCAGCCTATTGTGGTGCGTCCTGTAGAGGATTATTTTCAAATTGTAGCCGGTGAACGGCGGTGGCGTGCCGCCAATGAGGCCGGTCTCAAGGAAGTTCCGGTTATCGTAAAAAATTACAGCACCGAGGAAATGACGGAAATTGCTTTGGTGGAAAATTTACAACGACAAGACTTAGACCCTATCGAAGAAGCTTTTGCGTATAAACGGTTGGCAGAAACCTTTAATTTTAGACAGGAAGATATTGCATTGCGCTTAGGACGCAGTCGTTCGCATGTAGCAAATATGATGCGCTTGTTACAGCTACCGGAATTTTTACGAAATGAATTATCTGCGGGAGAGCTTTCCATCGGACAGGCGCGACCGTTATTGGGATTACCAAATGAAGATCTGCAACGCACGGCGTTGGAACAGATTAAAGAGCATGAAATGACAGCGCGTCAAGTAGAAGCGTTAGTGCGACAACTGTTAGCAGGACCGAAAAAAGAAGGAACGACCAAAGCAGAGAATACCGCCGAGGTAAGAGCCTTGACGGATCGCTTGCGCATTAGCCTGGGGGTGCCTGTAGCGGTTAAGCTTAAAGCGGGCAAGAAGGTGCAGGGAAAAATTGAAGTTACTTTCCGTAGCCAAGAGGAATTAGATCATATTTTACAATATATGGAACAAGAAACGAATAAGGATGATGAGGCTATTACATCCTTTCACATATAGGAGGTGAGGAGATGTCACAGACAACCGAAACAGTACAAGCTGTGCTTCACAGTGACACCGGCATGGATCAAACACCGAAAGCCAACCGCATTTATATCGGATTTTTCGGACGTTGCAATGCCGGTAAATCTACGCTGATTAATATGTTGACCGGTCAGTCCGTTGCATTAGTATCGGCAGTGGCGGGAACAACGACAGATCCGGTAAGTAAAGCCATGGAAATTTTACCGCTAGGACCGGTGGTGATTACCGATACAGCCGGTGTGGATGATACGTCGGAGTTGGGGGCATTGCGCATTGCGAAAACGCGTGAACTGTTACCAAAAATGAATATGGCCGTATATGTTGTTCGCACGGATACACCTATTGATGATACGGATCGCGAATGGCTAGCCTTGTTAAAGGAACAGAAGATAGCTACTCTGTTGGTGGTGAATGAAATACGCGGTTTCGGTGCCGATGCGTATATTGGAGCATCCCGGCTGGAAGCGGCGGAGGTGCCGTACATTGGCGCTGACTTATCGACGAAGGAACAGCGTCGTGATATATTGGATATGCTGGGCAAGATGAAGCCGACCGATGAAGAAACGCGTACCTTATTGGAAGGCTTAATCGAGCCGAAAGACGTGATTGTCTTGGTATGTCCCATTGACTCGGCAGCACCGAAGGGGCGGCTGATTTTACCGCAGGTGCAGATGATTCGTGAAATTCTTGATTATCGTGGCATGAGCTTTGTTGTGCAAACCGAAGAATTGGCGGCATTGCTTGACACCTTAAAGGAACCGCCGAAGATGGTCATCACCGACTCACAGGCCTTTGAGGCGGTAGCTGAGATTGTGCCTGACAGCATTCCTATGACATCATTTTCGATTTTAATGGCGCGGTTTAAAGGTAAGTTGAAGGAACTTGTGCAAGGCGCCAACGCCATTAAGAATTTGCATCCCGGATCCCGCGTACTTATCAGCGAAGGTTGTACACATCATCGGCAGTGTGATGATATCGGTACGGTAAAAATTCCGCGATGGTTAAAAACAGCCGGTTATGAAGGTTTGGAATTAGAATGGACATCAGGCGGTGGCTTCCCGGCAGATGTATCACCGTATGATGTAGTCATTCACTGCGGGGCGTGCATGCTGCCGCGCCGTGAAGTATTGCGTCGCATCGATGTAGCCGTGCAGGATGGTGTGCCAATTGTTAATTATGGTGTGCTCATCGCTTCGTTGCATGGTATATTAGATAGGGCACTGAGTCCTTTTAAGGATGAATTAGTATAATTCACTGATAGGACAAAAGGTAGTCGCTAACCGGCGCTACTGGCGGAGCGATATGTCCTTGATAGGATGGTAACAATTGCATAAGCGTAAACAATGAAGAAGAGGAAAGGATTAGCATGTTAGAATCATTACATACTTGGATCGAAATTGGCGTTGCGGCGTTAGCGATTCTGTTGCTATTATATTGCTTGGTATTGCAGAGCAAAATCAACAGCTTGGCAAAACGCTATGATTATTTTATGCGCGGAGAGAACGGAAGTAGCTTGGAGCGCAAGTTGGCCGTTGAAGTAAAAGAACTGCGCGATGCGGCGGAAACGATGGAAGATTTATTTCAACAGCAGCAAGTCATCCGTGATACACAGCATAATACATTTCAGAAAATTGGCTTTATCAAGTATAATGCCTTTGAAAATATCGGCAATGATTTGTCCTTTGCGTTGACATTGCTGGATGGAAATAATAATGGGATTTGTATTTCCAGTGTTTATGGACGCAGTGAATCGCGTATTTTCAGTAAGCCTATCGTAAAAGGAAAAAGTCTGGTAAGCTTATCACAGGAAGAATTGGAAAGTCTTAACGAAGCGCTGGGGGCAAAGACTAATGAAGAAGCACTGGTAAGTGGTACGGTGGTAAAATAAGGAAGTGATGGATAGGAATGAAATTAGACGGTCTGTGGCGTCGTTATTTTGTACCTGACGGTGACGGTTACAGTCTGCGTTTGACGAAAAAGCAGCTGTATATTGTTGCCGGTGTATTACTGGCAGTCGTAGTTATTTGCTTAGGCCTCGGCATTTGGGGCATTACGCGGCAAGCGGAATTGGTACAACTAAGACAGCGCACAGAATTACAAAAGGAGCAGCTTAAATTACTGCAACAGAAAACGGATATATTGGATAAGAAGATGCAGACTTTGGATCAACTGGATCAGGAAATTCGCCAGATGGTTAAAGGCTCGGAAAGCGGCGCGGTACCACAAGGCGGCGGTGAAAGTCAAACTCCGACAGCTGCCAACAGCGATGATAGTGCGGAGCCTCACGGGGCAGACAATGCTAATGGAGGCGAAGTAAAGACGGCAGATCAAATGCCGGCGAAGGCTAATGTGGTGGCCTTATCAGCAAAGCTATCTTCTATTGACCACCGTGCGCAGCAGCGAATGGCATCGTTGTTTATGTTGCGTAGTATTTTGCGTGATGGAGCAGGTCAAACTATTCGCGATTTGCAACAGATTGCTTTTGCTCCGGGAAATGCGACGGCAGCGAATGCAACCATGCCATCGATTTGGCCGGCAAAGGGCGTAATTACATCTACCTTTGGTGGTCGTGAGGATCCGGTGTACGGCGGGGGTGCCTTCCATGAAGGTCTTGATATTGCTTCCGATTACGGAACGCCGATTGCAGCAACGGCGGCCGGTACGGTAACCTTTGCGGGATATACCGATGGAGGCTATGGTAATTTGGTGGAAATCGATCACGGAAACGGATTCGTTACCCGTTACGGACACACATCGGTTGTGTTGGTACATGCGGGAATGAAGGTTAACCAAGGACAGCAGATTGCGCTTATGGGAAGTACCGGTAAGAGTACGGGCAGCCACGTTCATTACGAAGTAGTGGTTAATGGTTCCGCAGTGGATCCGCTGTTATTCTTGCCGATTCAATAAGTCTGTAGTATTACAATAAAGCTGTATTCACTAAAAGAGATGTATCCATCATATTTGAATACATACATATAATAGTGTATGAAATATAGCAGGTAAGATAAGATACTGTTATATGAGATAAAAAGACGGTCTATGCCATTGTGCATAGACCGTCTTTTTTTTAATATATTATACTTTCACCGTCGAGTGGTATTGTATAGTTTGTTATCCCTCGACAGGCTAATAATCCGCGCAAGCTGTATCGTGTAATGGCAGCATGAGCCACGGTATCTAAGTGAGTAAGATAGAGTGCTGCGGATGGACACGTTTTTTGTACGCATTCAATATCTTCGTCGTTCATAAGTAATCGCCCGTTTTCTACGGTTTCTGCTGCACAACAATTCAGTGCAATTACATCGGGCATATAGGTTTGAAGCGTACGTTGTACTGCATCATACCAGATCGTATCGCCGGCAATATAAAAAATAGGCTCTTGGGGATGGGAAAAGAGAACACCCATAGCTTCGCCGCAGGGGCTAAAGGTGCCGTGGCGGCACTCGGTTTTGTGTAAAGTGATGCCGGAAAATTCGGTGGGTGCAGGTGTAAGCACGCGAATATCCGTAAATCCGGAGCGTGCTAAGACGGCGGCATCTGCTTCGTTTTGGCAAAATAAGGGGAGATGTTTATCCAACGGTGCGCCAACACTACCATCCGGTGCTATATCGATGTGGTCTGGATGTAAATGCGTAACGATATAAGCATCTACATTTTCTAAAATACTGGCTACCGGTAAGGGGAGATCGTAAAAAGGCATAGGTAATTGTTCTTTTACCGGATCGGGGACATGGAAGGGACGGCCCGGAATATCTACAAAAGAGAATTGGTGTTTGGGCATAAGCCATGGATCGATTAGAAAGGTAATTCCATTGTAGCTTAGCTTATTAGTTGCGTTACGAATTTGTGTTAATTTCATAGTAGTCACCTCGCGTGTTGTTATAGAAAATAGTATCTGTTCTTTCCTCATCTTTTTACATTTTTGAGGATGTGGTAGCAATATTTTGGACGAGTACTTTTTGCCAAGAAATTAGCCCTTCTGTTGCACGTAACCACATCGATCATATTTTTAGTATATTTATATATTTATTCATCCACAAGAAACTAAAAATGAATAATCGCAACTAAAAAGTTGCGTCTTGGTGATTGGTTGGGGTACAATGAAACTATCAATTTAATTTATAAATCATGTGTTGCAAAATACGAATAAAGGAAATGGCTATACGATTGTAATAGAAATTACACGACAACCAGATCCGGGGGATTTAAAAACAGAGAAGGCTTTATTGAGAAAGGAATTTGTAGAAAATTTAGAGTAATGAGAATGGAAAATTGGTGACGTATTTTGAGGGTGGACATATTGTGAGAAAATGAGAAAGGAGTTTGTATGAATCAAAAACAAATTGAATATTTTATGACTGTATACCGTCATCGCAATGTACAGAGAGCAGCGGATGAATTGCATGTGTCGCGACAAGGTGTGAGTAAGATGATTCGCTCTTTGGAAGAAGAATTGGGAGAAGCCTTGTTTCAACGTACGTCGCAAGGATTGATTCCTACGCCATATGCGAATGCACTGCTACCTCATGTAAATCGCATTGCCGAAGAATATCAACATATTGCCCGGATGCGCTCTTTAGCAAGCGATGCCTGCCGGGTAGTCACCATAGCATCAATGGATCATATAATGACCTATCTGGGGACAGCATTTATTACGGCTTTTCGTGAAGCCCATCCTGATATTACGTTAAGCGTAGTGGATACAACAGATGAGAAGGCTTTACAAACCCTGGCGACGGAAAGTTGCGATTTTGCTATTGTACCGGGACCGGTGACGGAGGAGACGTTTGTCAGTGACGAACTGTTTTATTCACGCTATGCAGTGCGGCTGCGCCGCGAAGATTCTTTGGCAGCAATGCCGGCCATAACCTATCGGGATTTGGACGGGCGCCTAATGATTGGGAAAGGACGGGCCTATGCGTGTTTTCGGCGGCATATGGATAACGGCGTTTTTCTCGCCGGTTACAAGGTAGATATATTGGCAGAGATATCTGATGAAAGACTTATTACCGAGTTGGTGGAACGCACCGGTGCTATTGCGGTTGGCTATGATTACAGCGCTTTTTTATATTCGTCACCGCAAATTGTGGTGCGGCCCTTTGGCGAAAATGGTAGCGACGGTCAATGGATTTATTTGGTACGCCGCCTTCATAGCCCTCTAACGGCAGCGGCGCAGGTATTTCGCGATTTTTTGCTTCGCTGGTTAGAAAATCATTCTATGCGAAACGTACCTTGGCCGGATGAAGGTAGGCACGCCGGTGTCAGGTAGTTTTAAAGAAAGCATTTTATGCATGATAGCGCATCGGTTTGCAAAAAATGAAAAGACGGCGATTTTATCTGTGATTTTCATGTTCATGTTATGCTAAGTGTGATAGAATAGGGGTGTATACCAAGCGTGGAAAGGAGGCTCCTATGAAAGATACGTATGTACAGGTTTACACCGGAGACGGCAAAGGTAAGACGACGGCGGCTATCGGTTTGGCTATTCGTGCTATCGGGGCCGGACTCGATGTATTGTTTCTCCAATTTATGAAATCCAAGGTATATAGTGAACATGCTGTGCTTCCCAAGTTAGAACACCTTACGGTGGAAACGGTAGGCAAACCGTTTTTCATCATTCCCGAAGGAATGAAGTCGGACGAGGAACTGGCTAAATGGGGTGATGATGTGGTGGTATTCCCTAAAGGACAGCCGCCGGCTTCCTATGTGGCATTGATTCGCAAAGGCTTCGAACGGGCCCTGGCAGCAGTAGCTTCCGGCGATTACGATCTTATCGTGTTGGATGAATACAACATGGCGCTGTTTTTCGGACTTATCGATCGAGAAGCGACGGAACGGTTATTGGCAGCGCGTAATCCTCGAACGGAGCTTGTCTTTACGGGACGCGGAGCACCGGATTGGCTTATGGAGGCAGCGGATCTTGTTACGGAAATGAAGGAGTGTAAGCATTATTACACAAAAGGCGTTACCGCACGTTTGGGCATAGAAAATTAGAAGGAATTTGTTGCACAAGCGGCGAATTACATACAAATGAGATGAATAGGTATTGTGATGGGTTACAGAAATCGGAGGTAGGTGGTGCATGTGACCGGTATAGCCATCGTGCTGCTGGTTATTTTGATTCTGATTGTAGGGATTTTGTTCAGTCCGATTACATATTCGGTGGAACTGTCCTCACGCAAACCGTATCGGGCGGCGTTGAAGGTACAGTGGTTGGGACGTGTGTTCCGCATTCACTTTGCATATGAGTCGGGCAAGCCGTTCTTTAAGGAAGTATACATTTTACGACAAGCCAAGTTGGGGGCTACCCGCGATTATGAAGAATGGCTGTCGCGACGTGTACAGGAGGAAACGGCGGATGGTTTCTCCGATGACATAATGGATGAAGCAAAATCGGAGAAAGATGCTAATACGACGGCAGATGCTAAGGTGCAGCAGACGGCATCAAAGCCTGTTGAGGCGGCAAAGCCGGCGGAACGTGTGCGCTTTGACAAGGATGGCACACCGTTGGATGCGCCGAAGCGAGCAGCTGCCGAAACGGCTGCGCAGTCCGAACGGGTCGAAGAAGATGCGTCGAAGACGGCAGAAGGCAAACAGGCGGATGACGGTTTTGACAAGCGTTGGTTCATGCCACATGTCAAGAATGTAGCGCTGTACGAAACGCTTCTTTTGTTTATCAAGCGATGCTATCATCATTCGTTGCCGGGACATGTACGATTGGAAGGTCGTTTTGGTAACGGGAATCCGTTTGATATGGGCATTGCTGCAGCCACCATCTATTCGTTATGGCCGGAAGGTACAAAGGAAGTGGAGTTGGATTATTCCAACAACGTATGCCTGGGCAGTCTGGATGTGAAGGGGCGTATGTATCCCGGCGTGTTTGCTTGGTACGGCACCTTATTTGTGCTGGCTAAGCCGGTGCGCAGCTTCCTGATGGATGCACTGAAATTTGCAAGACACTACAAGAAGACACATAAAAAATAACCATATGCCTTACGTGGGCAGAAAAAGCGAAGACCTAATGTAGGTAAGGACGACTCAGAGAGAGTCGGCGATTGGAGGAACGTATAATGGAAACAAAAAACACCTTTAACAAGGCTAATTTAGAGGCGATTTTTGAACAATTCAAACACATGATCAAAGTAGAAACCGTAGTAGGCGAAGCGATTCAAATCGGCGATGCCACCTTGGTGCCGTTCGTTGATGTAGTGCTCGGACTGGGTGCCGGCGGACCGGCCGGTGGCGGCGGAGCTAAAATGGAACCATCGGCTGTATTGGTTATTAAAGGCGAACGCGTTGAATTGTTCAACATTAAAGGGTCTGCTAATTACAGCGGCTTCGATCGCTTAATCGGCATGGTGCCGGAAATTATTTCCAAGTTAAAGAAAGATAAATACATCTACATTAACGATGAAGATGCCAAATAAAAATGGCATGACCATATACAAATACATATATGTATAGCGAAATTACGTGTATTCATCTGTAATTCACTATTATCTATTATGATATAGACAGTGAAAGCAGAGGCGATATATTCCACCTAGGGCGTGATGTATTGCCGTGTACACGTATTTTTGCTATAATTGAGACATATTTTACTACACATATTTTAAGGAGGGTCTAGGGAAATGAATTTGAAGAAGAAGATCGCAACCTTAGCAGTGCTTGGCACCGTTGGTGTGGGAGCTATGGCCAGCGCCGCTAATATCGGTGTTATTAATATGAGTCAGGTATACAATGCGTACCCGGGATACGGTGCAATCAACATGCAAGTTGAAAAGGTAAATGCTGAATACCAGCCGCAGCTTCAGAAAATCGCTCAGAAAATTCAGGGCTTAAAAGATGACGCTGCTAAACAGGCTGAATATGATAAGAGCTATGTACCGGTAGCTAAGAAAGCAAATGCAGCTATCGAAAAAATCGTAGCCCCGATGGAAAAAGATATTCAGGCAAAAATCGATACCGTTCGTGCACAGAAAAACTTGCCGCTTATCGTAGCTGATCCGCGCATGGTTGTATCCACTGAACCGGATAGCCAGGGCGTTGACGTAACGCAGGACGTTGTTGCTTTGTTGAAAAAATAATCAGCAAATAAAAAAGACATTCCATATGAAGTGAACCCCTTTTGTTGGACAAAATCTGACGAAAGGGGTTTAGTTCAATAGAGGATGTCTTTTTTACTATCCGAATTCTTCTGATAGGCAGTACGTATTACGAGAGAACAATTCTTGGAGAAATGAGTTATCATAGTTTATTCTCAGTGCAGTAGTTACTGTGATTCGTATGGTTGTGAATTAGCTGTTAAATAGTTAGTTGTAACAGGCGCTTCATAGCTTGATTATTATAAAAAATTTTTCTGATATATGTATTGATGGTAATGAAACTGTTGGAAGAAATAATTTAACATCCTATTATAATAGACGCAACAAATTTGTTTCGTATGGCGAATTAAAATACAAGCTTGAGATACAGTTTGAATAATGGTATGAGCAAGTTGTAGTCATTGATGATGCTCCATTGTTGGTAACAGGAGATAATTTCTTATAGTAAAATGAATAGATATAGACCAAGAACCATTGTGGAAATAATTCCTATGATGGCTGCGAGGTGCGCTCTGCTACTGATAAAAGAGGGGTATTCATGAGCTGATAAGAATGGCTATTCATAATAAAAAAGGAACAGATAGAGGCTGAATGTCATGTATACGACTTGATGTTCAATGCCTATATCTGTTCCCTTTTATATGTTGATATAATTTATAGATTTATATATTGAGATAAATTATTTTTTCATCAAATTTACTACGAATGCTCCATCGGTAATGAAGGTGGCTTGGATGTGATTGTCGCCGTCAAAATTAAGAACTTTGCCTGGTGTGAGAATGTGTTCCTCGCTTTGATTTAATAAGACCTTAACTTTGCCTTGAACGACGGTGAAAATAATATTGGCTTCCGGATGATTGTGATTGCCCACCACATCACCGGCCTTACCGGCTTTCTTTACGATGGTAAAATTAGTACCTTCAAAGAGAAGGCCCGGATCCTGTTTAACAATACCTGCTGCCATGGAAATTCCTCCTTATTAATTGGCCACTGTTTTGCTAATACGATAGAGTGGCGCATTATTTTCTTCTAAGATAACATCAAATTGTAAATACGGTGCAGCGGCGGCTACGAAAGCGCGGAACCAAGCCTGATATGCAGCAGCCATAAATACTTCGCTAACACCGGCTTTTTTCCAGTGTTCGCGCTGATTCTGATGTGTGCCGGCCCAAATGTATTCGCTATCGCTTTCGCTGATGATAGTATCACCGCCGTCGCAAGGCATGCCGTTTAAATAATAATCTTGCATAGCCTGATATACTTCCTGCGGAGTATGCTGGACATCACCTAGCTTTTCTTTTGCCAAGGTACCGCATGCTGTGCCTTGGGTGACAAAGGCAGTGAGAATTGCATCGGTAGCCATATCGCCGCCGCAGTCGAGTAAGTCTTTTATAAATGTCGCTTCTCGTACAGAGGTCACTTCAATTTGGTTCTGAAGCCAACCGTGAATATTGCTGTGGTCGATAATCATCTGCAGATTACGGTCTGCCGGAATCGGTTCGCCGTACATAGAAACAGCAGTGTCGTGCAATTCGGTAGCGAGATCATCTAAGGATTTTTCCGCTTCCTTTAAAATTAACTGTTCTCTCTCATTGATAAGTTGAATTTTTTTATACAACCAAAAGTGAATGTGACCGAGAAATGCTGACATGTATTATGCTCCTTTACGAATAGTTTCCAAACGTTCTACTAATTCATTAACATCAAAGCCGTGAATATCGGCAGCCTGCCATAGCGGTTCGGCTGTGGACGACGGACAACCGAGACACCCCATACCGATAGCCTGCAAAGCAGGAATCGTTTCCGGATAGGCTTCGATAATATCGCGCACGATGGAATCGGCGGTAATCGGTTCGCCTGCTTCGAGCGGCATCGCACCTTTTTCGTTGGCCATGCCCGGTAAATTAACTACCGGTTCTGCCGGAGCCGCTGCGGTATCTTCGGTAGACGGAACATAGTCATCGCCGAGGACAGCTTCTTTGAAGGTGGCAAGACCGATGCGATCGATGAAGGCACCCATGCGTTCGATATGTGCGTTTTCTTTATAGTATGCGACCATGCGGTCAACGAGGTCAAGTACTTCCTGTTCCGTCGTTACTTCGGCAATAAGATCGGCAAAGCGCGGATGTGCACCGGCACTGCCGCCGGCATATACTTGCCAACCTTGCTCGGTGCCGATAATACCGATATCCTTGGTAATGGATTCGGCGCAGGAATTCGGGCAACCGGAAATACCGAACTTCATTTTAGACGGCATTTCTTTGGAAATATATTTTTGTTCCAGTTGCATACCGAGATGAACGCTGTCCTGTTTAGCACGTTTGCAGAATGTGGTACCCGGACAAATTTTTACGCTGCGTACGCGATTGGATACGGAATGTGCCGGTTGCATGCCTAACATTTCCCAGGCTTTGTCTACATCCTCTGCTTTTAAATTGGTAATCATGATACGCTGAGCGCCGGTAATTTTTAATGTAGCGTGGAAAGTGTTGGCCACATCAATGAATTTTTGCAATGTTTGTGGTTGAATAAATCCGGCGGGAATGCGCGGAGTGATAGCATAACGGCGCTGACCGTTGCGAATGCGTTGAAGGTTACCTGCTACTTGAGCCATATGTATTACATCCTTTCTCTTGGGTACGGTTTAGGTACATTACAGATTATATTTTATTTGGTATATGGATTATTATAGTTTCACACCGCCGAGGGTGTATCGTATGATACAAGTATACGGTATGATTGCAAACAATGTATGTAGCTATAGCTACATCTTATACTAAATACCTGGATTTGACTAGGAATTATATTGACGATGTTGATGCATGGACGGATGTGACGAGAAATAGCGACTATTCAGTCAGGCATCGATGCTTGTATAATAAATATATATTATTGATGGTTACTAAGGAGGACACTATGCCGCATTTAAAAATACGAGGAATTGATAAGGCTGCTGTTATCGCACGGAGTAAGGATATTGTGGACGGTATTTCATCCATTGTGGATTGCCCGCGTGATTGGGTGACCATTGAGCACCAAGCTACGGAATATATTTTTGACGGGGCTATTGTAGATGGATATACATTTGCCGAAGTGTATTGGTTCGAACGCCCGGAGGAAATAAAGCGGAACGTGGCTACCTTTTTAACAAAGCTGTTAAAGGAAGCAAACGGAAATAAGGATTGCTGTATTATTTTCTTCCCTATGGAGGGAAAGAATTATTGTGATAACGGTGAATTCTTTTGAATGCATAGCTCGTAAGGACCTATAGAATTATATGTGAGAAGGATGGGGATGTATGAAGGTTTTATATGATACGGTGTTGCGCGGCACTTTTTTGCGCAGGCCGAATCGATTTGTTGTATATATTGACTTAAACGGTAATGAGGTAGCTGCACATTTACCCAATCCGGGACGGATGTGGGAGCTTCTTTATAAGGGCGTGGGCATGTATGTGGTGCCGCACGAAAAACCGGGTGCTAAGACAGCGTATCGCGTTATCGGTATTGAGCGCGATGGAGTCCCCATTATGTTGGATACAAATTACAGTAATGATGTCGCAGAATATCTGATCAATGAAAAGCAAATTCCCGGCTGGGAAGAATGGCGCGTGGAACGTCGCGAGTATACTGTCGGTGACAGCCGTTTTGACTTGTTATTGATCAACGAGGCGGGGGATCACTTCGTATTGGAAGTAAAATCTTGCACGCTGTTTAGTCGCGATGGGGCGATGTTTCCCGATGCGATTACCGAACGCGGACGCAAGCATTTACTGCACTTGGCAGCATTGCGTAAGGACGGGTATCGAGCAGGTGTACTTTTCCTAGTGCAATGGGATCGGGCGCAGTGGTTTTTGCCGGATTATCATACCGACCTGGCGTTTGCGGAAACATTCCGCAGTGTAGCCCCCGCTTTGGATTGGAAGGCTGTGTCATTGCGCTGGACCGCCGATTTTACCATGCCGGAGGTGGTGCGGATTTGTAAGTATCCGGAGGATATATTGGCGGCGGAAGTACATGATGCGGGTGATTATATTATGATTATGCGGCTACCGGAAGCGAAGGATATTGTCATTGGCAGCAAAGGTTGTATGCATTTTGGGGCAGGCTATTATTTGTACGTCGGCTCGGCGAAAGCAAATTTGACGAAGCGCATTGAACGGCATAAACGAAAGCGAAAGAAAATGCACTGGCACCTTGATTATTTCCGTGGCCATTGCGAGATGATTGCTGCGGTACCGGTGCGTACATCGGCCGATTTGGAGTGTCCCTTGGCAGAAGCTGTAAAAGGCGTAGCCGATTGGCGGGTGCCGGGCTTTGGCTGTAGCGATTGTCATTGTGAAAGCCATCTGTTTGGGATGAAACAAAATCCTATCCATGAAAAAGCATTTATGGACATAGTGGAAGAGTTTCGGATGAATCGCTTATTGCATGATAGGAACTTGTAATCGAACAAATGATTCCTGCAAGTAGCAAGCATTTGTAAAAAATGGTATAATGTAATGTACTAATAAATTATATGTAATGGAACGTATAGAAGCCGTCGGCGAGGACCGCGGTGTATGTAAGTTAAATGAGGTGAGACTGTGGAGGAAACGACCTGGAGTCATGGTAAGATTTTACCCGTCCAGATTGACAAAGAGATGAAGAGCTCCTATATCGATTACGCTATGAGCGTTATCGTTATGCGTGCCTTACCGGACGTGCGTGACGGCATGAAGCCGGTGCATCGGCGTATTTTGTATGCTATGCATGAAACGGGGATGACCCCGAATAAACCGTATAAAAAATCCGCCCGTATTGTTGGTGATGTATTAGGTAAATACCATCCGCACGGGGATAGCTCCGTATATGATGCAACCGTACGATTGGCGCAGGATTTCAGCACGCGCTATCCGCTGGTGGACGGACATGGTAACTTCGGCTCCATCGACGGTGACTCGGCAGCAGCCATGCGTTATACGGAAGTTCGCATGGCTAAAATTACGACGGAAATGTTGGCGGATATTGACAAAGATACCGTTGATTTTATGCCGAACTATGATGAATCGTTGCAGGAACCGACGGTGTTACCGTCTAAGATTCCGAATCTGCTCATCAACGGTTCGGCGGGGATTGCCGTAGGGATGGCGACCAATATTCCGCCTCATAACTTAAACGAAGTGGCAGACGGTCTTATTATGCTTATCGATAATCCGGATGTGGAAGTAACGGATTTGATGAAAGCCATCAAGGGACCGGACTTCCCGACGGGCGCATTGATTTTAGGACGCGACGGTATTAAGAAAGCTTACAGCACCGGCCGCGGCAGTATTAAAATGCGTGCCCGGGCCCGTATCGAAGAAATGAATAAGGGCAAGCACCGCATTGTAGTTACGGAAATTCCGTACCAGGTCAATAAGGCGCGCGTTATCGAATCCATTGCCGCTTTGAGTCGCGACAAAGTTATTGATGGCATTACCGCGTTGCGTGATGAAAGCGACCGCCAGGGGCTTCGCATCGTTGTTGAATTGCGCGCAGACATCCAGCCGGATATCGTGCTTAATAAATTGTACAAGCATACGCAATTACAGGAAACGTTTGGCGTAATTATGTTGGCTTTGGTGGATGGCCATCCGAAAATTTTAACGTTAAAAGAAGTATTGAATCATTATATTGCGCATCGCTTAGGCGTTATCGTACGCCGTACGCAATTTGAATTAAATAAGGCCGAAGCAAGAGCACATATTTTAGAAGGTTTGCTCATTGCTCTCGATCATATTGATGAAGTAATTGCTACGATTCGTGCTTCCGAAACCGATGAAATTGCCAAGAATGCATTGATGAGTAAATTCGGTCTTACCGAAAAACAAGCGGTAGCCATCCTCGATATGCGTTTGCGCCGCTTGACCGGTTTGGAACGTGAAAAGATCGAAGAAGAATACAAACAGTTGGAATTGTTGATTGCTGATTTGAAAGCCATCTTAGCTAGCGAAGATCGTCAGCGCAGTATTATCAAAGAAGAGTTGACGGACATGAAACACAAATACGGTGACGAACGGCGTAGTGAAATTACTGTGGATACGTCCGAGCTCGATGTGGAAGACCTCATTGCAGACGAAGAAATGGTTATTACTTTGACACGCCAAGGCTATATTAAACGCATGAATGCAAACGTATACCGCAATCAGCATAAAGGCGGTGTCGGCGTGGTTGGCATGAAGACGAAGGAAGATGATTACGTGGTACAGATTCTCCACGTGCGGACGCATAATACGTTGCTCTTCTTTACTACGGCCGGCCGAGCGTATCGCTTAAAGGGTTATGAAGTACCTGAGGCATCCAGCCGTAATTCACGGGGAACGGCCATCATCAACGTACTGCCTCTCAATGTAGGCGAAGCCGTAACGACCATGATTGATCTTGAAACAGTGTCGGACGATCTCAATCTCTTTATGGTGACGAAGCAAGGTGTGGTTAAACGTACCAGCATCGAAGAATATCGGAATATTCGCCGTAGCGGGTTAAATGCTATTTCTCTCGGTGAAGACGATCGCCTTATTTCCGTGTGCATTACTACCGGTGGTCAGGATGTTCTCATCGGCACCCGTAAAGGTATGGCGATTCGCTTTAGCGAGGAAGATGCACGACTTATGAAACGATCCGCACAAGGGGTGCGCGGTATTAAACTGAACAGCGGTGACGAAGTTGTCGGCGCAGGCGTGATTACCGATTCTGGTGATGCGTGTCAAGTATTCACTATCAGTGAAGAAGGGTTTGGCAAACGCAATAACGAAGATGCTTATGGACTTCAGAAACGCGGCGGCAAGGGAACGAAGAATTTCCGCATTACTGATAAGACCGGTGATGTAGTGGCTGTAGAAATTGTTACCGACCATGATGAAGTTATGCTTATTTCCGAACAAGGTAAGATTATTCGCTTTGATATGAAGGATATTGCAGTGAAGAAAGGCAAAGCAATTTCCGGCGTAAAAACGCAAAGCCTTGATGCGGGCGATAAGGTGGCCTCGGTGGCAATTATTGCTAAATCTGAATTAGAAGAAGAATAAATACACAGGCGAAGATTATTATACCGTTGTTAATAGTTGATTTCGCAGTATATATAACGGCAAGGGCCGCAGGCAGGACCTGCTTTATGCAGGTACCTTGTGCGGTCCTTTTCCTTTGCAGTTTATGCGGAGATGAGCAGTAAATGGAGTAAAGATATATTGTAGTTGCCATAGCAATGGACTACAATAGAGAATATATTTACTTTGGATGATACGCAAAATAATTGTACAAAATTTTTGTAAATCTATTTTACAAAACCGACTTCTATAGTATAATTAAGCGTAACCGAATTTTTTAAATATATGTGCTTGCGCCGATGCGCAGCGCAGAGCATGAAATTATAGATATAGGAGGCGAGTCTTATTTTAGACTTTAAGCGTTTTGAGTTAAAAGATAAACCACTTATTGATGCGTACTTTGCAGAGCATCATTATGAAGCATCCGATAATTGTTTTACAACATTGTACATGTGGCAGGATCCGTATGGTATTCGCTGGGCTGAAGAGGATGGCGTTCTCTATATTCTCGGCGGCGGTAAGCGTGATCCGTTCTTGCTGCCACCATTTGCTGGGAAGGATGCAAAATTTGTCGATGGATTAGAACGAGCTAAAGAGTGGTTTAAGCAAAATAATTTAAAATTCCAGCTTAAAGGGGTTAACCCTATTATTATGGAACGCATGCAAAAGCTTTGCCCGGATTGCTATGAATTTACGCCGGACCGTGACAATTTTGAATATATTTATAAATCACAGGACTTGATTAATTTGTCCGGCAAAAAATTACGGCAGAAGAAAAACCATTTGAATCAATTCAGGATGCAGTACACCAATTACGAATATATGCCGTTGACGGAAGATTTGTTTGCGGATTGTATTGCTACCGCCGAATCGTGGGTGGAAACACATCATGAAGAAGGCATTGAAGATGAATTGGAAGCCATTAAGTTATTATTCGAGCACTGGGATGAATTGGGCTTAGTTGGTGGTGCCATTAAGTTGTTTGGTCGTGTGGAGGCCTTTACTATCGGCGAACCGTTGAATGACCGCATTGCTTTAATTCATATCGAAAAGGCGAATCCTACAATCCGCGGCTTGTATCAGGCGATTAATAATGAATTTATTCGTCATGAGTTTGCTAATTACGAGTTTATCAACCGTGAAGAAGATATGGGCTTACCGGGACTTCGCAAGGCAAAGGAATCCTATCATCCGGATCATTTTGCGGAAAAATATGATGCCGTCTATTCCGATATTTGTCCGTTACCGGCAGAATAAGACCATTGCGACGATGCAATGTAAAAAGGAGTCCCTTTGGGGGACTCCTTTTTGTATAAAATGTAATGACAACAGACACAGTATAAGGAGGTTATGGCTATGAATTATATGTTGGCGTCCGAGGCGGAAAAGCGTATAGGTAAGATAAACGATCAAGTCAAAGACTTGTGGGCCTATTGTTTCGAACCGGCAGATAATCCGTTTTTTCAATATTATTTTAGTAAGCACTATGAACCGGAACATACGCTTGTCGGTGAAGAAAACGGAAAAGTATTGACGACGGTTCATTTGCGGCAGTATGCATTATGCGTGCGTGGTGCAGAATTACCGGTCAGTTATATGGTTGGTGTGGCGACACATCCTATTGCTCGGCGCGGAGGTTTGGGAGGGCAGCTCCTAGGCGCGGCGCTGACGGAGTTACGTCGACGTCACCAAGGATTAACAATTCTTATGCCATCGAAAGCCGCTTTTTATCAGCAATATGGGTGGGATTTATATGCTCATCAATGGGTGCGGACGATGCCGCTGGAAGAGTTGCGACCTTTGTCGGGTAAAGAATTAGCATATGGTTTGTTAGCCGGCGAAGAAGAGTGGACATTACTGGCGCCGGTATATGAGGTATACACGAAAAAGCTGAGCGGCTATGCCGTGCGCGGCGAAAAAGAATGGCGCCGCTTGCTGGGAAGCTTTACTGCTGAAGGTGTGCAGGTTGCTTATGTGCACGATGAAAAGGGAAACGTGGAAGGCTATATGGCATATAAATTGGGTGAGCCGGAAATTATGGTTAGTGAAATGGTATATACTACGCGGCGGGCACAAAAAAGTTTATTGAATTACCTTTATAATCATCGCTCGCAGGGAGAAACGATACGATGGAACGAAGGGCTGCAGGATACGTCATATATTTTTCACCCCAACGGTAAGCAAGGGTATGCGACAATGCCGTTTATGATGAGCCGTATTGTAGATGTTGTTGATGCGTTTGCTCAGGTGCCGACACGGTCGTTGGCGGAAAGTAACGGACAAGGTGAAATGAAAAAGGTAATTACTTTGGGCCTCACCGATACATTGGCACCGTGGAATACGGGAACCTATCGCTTGACATTAGGTGGCAGTCGTATGAGTGCAGAAAAAATCAGTGAGATGCCGGACAATGCAGAAGCCACGATAACTATCGGCGGGCTCAGCCTTCTTCTCATGGGACGGCTTGATGCATCGGACTTGGTATATGAAGGACGTTTGCAGGCATCTGATGAAATAGTAACGATCTTGGATAGCGTATTTCCCAGAGAAAATACGTATATCAACGAATGGTGGTAAACAAGCCGATTATAAAACTATATTTAAAATGCAAGATAACTAGCTTTTTTAATCATGATGGCGTATAATCAAGGTAAGAAAAGAGTTTCATAGGTTACGGGTGTGCTTGTTGTCCTTTGAAGGAGGCGCGTAGTATGGCTGGTTATAAAGAAATTATGGTTCCTATGGATGGTTCTGACAATGCAATGCGTGCGTTGGATAAAGCGGTGGAATTGGCGCAATTTCACGGTAGCAAACTTGTCTTGGTTCATGTAGTGGATGCACAAAATCTGTTTTCTTATTCCTACGCAGCGTTGCCGAAAGCGAGTGAACGGATTCTGAAAGCGATGGAAGATCGCCAAGGTGCGGAAGTACAGGGCAATGAAGTACAAGGTGCTATTCGCGAAGTAGCACGTCAGCATGGAGAAGATATGCTCAGTGCTATCGAAGATAGCTTGCCGAAGAATATTGATGTAGAAACGATTTATGCGGTAGGCTCTCCGAAACGGTATCTTGTTGACTTGGCAGAAAAACGCGGTACAGATCTTATTGTTATGGGCAGCAGCGGATTAGGCGCAGTTATGGGATTTATTCTTGGCAGTGTGTCCAGTCATGTAATTGCTCATGTTAAATGTCCGGTATTGGTTATTAAGTAGTACATTATAAATAATGAAAGATGTTCATTTGATTTTGTTGATGTGTATATAAAAAGATCGCCCCTTGCGTAAATTGCAAGGGGCGCTTTCTTCGTTATATGCTATTTTGTAGCAGCTTCATCCAATACGGACGTGCAATGCGGACAACGGGTTGCGTCATCAGCGATGTCCTGTTTGCAGAACGGGCATTTGCGTGATTCCGGTGCCGGAGCCGGTTTGGGGAATAAGCGATTTACCTGTTTAATAACAACGTAAATAGCAAAGGCTATGATTAAGAACTGAACGATAGCGTTCAGGAAACTACCGTAAGCCAATACCGGGATGCCGGCAGCTTTGGCTTCGGCCAACGTAGCTGCATGTTTACCGTTTAAGGTAATGAAGAAGTCGGAGAAATCAATCCCTCCGAGCAGTACACCGATAGGCGGCATAATAATATCGCTAACGAGCGAGGAGACAACTTTGCCGAAAGCGGCGCCGATAACTACGCCGACAGCCAGGTCGATAAAGTTGCCGCGCATGGCGAATTCTTTAAAGCCTTTGATAAATTCTTTCATGAATGAGTCCCTTCCTATTATCTATATCGAAAAACACTGGTAGTATAGCATATCGTATAGAAAATGTACAGCTTATGATGGTAGTATAACGGTAATACTAACGTATTGTAGTGGGGCATCATGTTAGTTATATGTGTTTGTTTACATCTGATTACGGTGTCTCACAAGCTCAATAGCTTCATTTAACTTTAAGTATCCGACTAGACTCGAATTATCATGTAGAAAATAAAAAGTAGAATGCACATTTAGAAGTTCAGCTCTAATTTTTTCAAAGGAAAAAGCAGAATCTAAATAGGCAGACATATTTTTAGCTGTGTTCATGGCAGCAAAGGTTTCAATGTATCTTTGCCGACGGATTTAATACAGTATGAGTTTATCTATGATAGGAATGGCAAGCGACTACCATCAAACGATAATTTCCGTATGTTTTATGATAATTTCGTACAAGTAGGAATGTTTAAAATCCCCTATCCCTCATCATGGATAGGTCGGATTGGAAAGAATGATATTTTGTATGATAGTGTGCAAAGTTATTTAAAAGTACCGGTGCGACCGACGGAGTCAGCTATTAGAAATAGTTGGGTATACGTAAAGAATATAGAAAAGCGTTGTTCACAGTAGAGAAGAAATAAATGCTGGAATTTATTTATCTGTGCCTGCGAGCAACGCTTTCTATAATAAATTATGAAAACTATTAAATAGAAGAACCTAGTAAATAGTACTAAATGTTTTTATACATATCCCAACCAATGCCAATAGGTAGCGGCCATAACTACTAATAAAATATATCCGATGATGGTAATTGGTACGCCGGTTTTGATGAAATCTTTAACTTCAAAGGTATCCGAGCTATAGGCCACCATCCCTTGTGGTGAGTTAACCGGTAAGATAAAACCAAAGCAAACGGAGAACTGTAAAATCATTGTAGCTGCCGCAGCGTCAATGCCGGGTAAGGCAACACGTTGGAATATGGAAATAACAATAGGAATCATGGCAGCTGCCAAAGCGGTGGCTGATGCAAAGCCGAGATGAATTAAAATGAGAAAGGCAGCAATAATAGCGATGAGAGCCAAAGCTCCGGCCTGATCGAGGGAGAAGGCATTGATGAAAGCATCGGCCAACCAAAGTGCAGCTTTAGTTTTCAACAATGCCGTACCGAGACTGATGCCGACACCGAACATAACGATGGAACCCCAACCGATACGAGGTTGAGCGAATTTCCAATCCATAATGCCAATGCCAGGCATAAAGAAAAGCGCAATAGCAACGATGGTTGTTGTGGATGTATCGAAACTGTGCAACTTACCGCCGGTGGCCCAGAAGCCGAGAAGAATAATGGAGATGGTGAGTAGTTTCTTTTCATCAAAACTCATGGGACCCATAGCATCCTTCATGCGTTGAATTTGTTCTTTCCCCCCGGGGAGTTCCGAGAATTCCGGTTTGATCAGCTTCAAGGATAGGAAGTAATAAATAACGACCATAATAAGGGAGAACGGGGCTGCGGCCAATAACCAGTTGAGCCAGCTGATATGAGTATGAAGCTGACTGTTAATAAAGCCTACGGCAATGAGGTTCTGTGCAGCTGCGGTTTGAACCATGATGTTCCAAAGCGTATCGGCTTGGGCAGCTCCGATGACGAGCAGCGAAGCGAAACGGCTGTGCTTATTAACGCCTAGGTTTTCGATGATACCGAGAATAATCGGAATGAGGCAGGCCAAGCGAGCCGTGGAACTGGGGACAAAGAAGGAGAGAATAAAGCCGGTGGCGATAACGCCGATATAAATGCGACTTACTTTAGTTCCTACTTTGGATAAAACGGAAATAGCAATACGCCGATCCAAACCGGTTTTGGTCATGGCCACCGAAATAAACATAGCGGCGGCTACTAATGCCCAAGCTGTGTTGGAGTAACCGGAGATAGCTAAGGACAAGGCATTTTTTGTTCCCATTAGCTTGGCGGGATTAGCCATATCCGGCGATGTGCCGAGAAGCATTGCCGTGAGAGCCGTAATCATAGTGGCGCTAACCGGATAGGATACGGCACTGGTCATCCAGATGACAATGGAGAAAAATAAAATGGCAATCATACGATGCCCCGCACTGGTTAGGGTGGGTGCGGTAGGAATTAACAAGATGGCGATGAGCAGTAGAAAGCCGGCTATAAGACCGCCGTTTTGCAGTTTTGTCCGTTTTGGTACTGCTTCAGATGGTGAGGACATACATCTCATCTCCTTTCGAGCATGGGAGTATAGTGATTTTACTCCTGAATAATAGCTCCTAAAAAATATAAGTACAATAAAAAATAGGTATCTCCGTCGCACGAGGATGTACTTTGGAGTATAATTAGATTATAGCAGAGTTGTACTTAGAAAACATAGGACGCATGAATAAAAAGTATACTAAGAGGATGATAGTAATAAAAAGTATAGCTTTTAGAGAAAAAGGACCTACGTGGAGGTGGAGAGCTTGGAGCGTATACAAAGTAAAACGACGGAGTATTATAAAGCGATTATAGCTTTATTTATTGGTAGCTTGATTGCCTTTGGTGTCGAGTATTGTGTACAGCCGATTATTCCTGTACTGGCTAAAACATTTACATTGCAGCCGACAACGGCGAGTTTGGCCGTTTCGTTTGGCACCGGTGGTATGGCAGCATCAATGCTATTAATTGCCGGTGTGGCAAATCGATTGGAACGACGGTTGACGATGGTTATTGGTTTGCTCTTATCATCGGTATTGGCGGTGCTTATTGCGGTGAGTTCGTATTTTCATCTTATTCTGCTGATGCGGTTGTGCCAAGGTATGCTGTTAGCCGGATTTCCGGCAATGGCAGTGGCTTACATTAATGAAGAATTCGATCCATCCATTATTGGGGGCGTAGTGGGTATTTATGTGAGCGGTACCTCGGTAGGCGGTTTAGTAGGGCGAATCCTTCTCAGTACTCTGACAGATTATATGTCGTGGCGATATGCATTAGCTATCGAAGCAATTTTATATATTGTATTAGGGATTTTGTTTTGGGTGTTACTGCCGAAGCCGAAAGCTGTGCGCCAGCCGCCTATTCCGTGGCATCGGTTGTGGAATGAAGGGCGCCGTATTTTGAGTAACCGTAATCTGGTAGGTGTGTATGTGGTGGCGATGCTGATTATGGGATCCTTTGTCTGTGTTTATAATTTTATCAGCTATATACTATTAGCTCCGCCGTACCATTTTAGTCAGACTGCCATCGGTTTTGTTTATTTGTTGTATTTGTTAGGAACCGTGTCATCGACAGTTATGGGGATGATGTCGGATTCTATCGGTAATGGCAAGGTTATTTGTCTGTCCGTGGTTTGTATGCTTGTCGGTTCATTGGTATCCGTATTTATGCCGATTGTAATTAAGTTGTTGGGAATTGGCATTTTTACCTTTGGCTTTTTCGGTGCGCATTCGGCAGCTTGCAGTTGGGCGGGCCGTTTAGATTCGGCGGATAAGGCGGAGATTACCGCTTTATATATGCTCTTTTATTATATTGGTGCCAGCGTGTTTGGATCGTTGGGCGGACAATTTTTAACATTTTGGAGCTGGCCCGGCGTAGTGGCTTATTTAACCGTGCTCGGTGTAATCGCCTTAGGTCTTGGACTATGGTTGACAAAGCATGTAGGATATGACAAATAAACCTTTAATCTCTCTTGCATATTTGGTATAATAGAGGCGTTACAAGCGAACGTTTTGAATGTCGCTCATCATAAGGAGGAAGATAACGTGGATTTAGTACAGAACTTAAAAGCACAGGTAAAACCGTTAGGCAAAAAAATTGTATTGCCGGAATATAAAGATGTACGTGTATTGGAAGCTACGCAGACCATCGTCAAAGAAGGTTTCGTAACACCGGTATTGGTAGGTAATCCGGACGAAATCAAAGCAGCTGCCAAAGAAGCCGGTTTCTCCGTAGAAGGTGCGGAAATTATCAATCCGGAAACGTATGATCGTCTTGGGGAAATGGTAGATACTTTCGTTGAATTACGCGCTAAAAAAGGTATGACTCAGGAAAAAGCAAAAGCAACAATGCTTGGCGATTGCCTCTTCTTCGGCGCTATGCTTGTTCGTCTGGGCGTAGTTGACGGCATGGTAGCCGGCTCTGCTAGCCCGACAGCTAACGTATTACGTGCCGCTTTGCAGGTAGTGGGAACCAAACCGGGTCTTAAAACTGTTTCCAGCTCTATGTTCTTGTTCACCGATGCTAAGCAGTATGGTGATAATGGTATGCTCGTATTCTCAGACTGCGGCGTTATCCCGAACCCGACGTCCGAACAGCTTGCCGATATTGCTACATCTGCAGTAGAAAAAGCTCGCAAAGTAGCCGGTATGGCCGATCCGCGCGTGGCATTCCTCTCTTTCTCTACAAAGGGATCCGCTTCTTCTCCGGAAGTAGATAAAGTTGTAGAAGCTGTTAATATCTTGAAGGGCCGCAATGTTGATTTTGATTTCGATGGCGAACTTCAGTTGGATGCTTCCATTGAACCGTCCGTGGCATCCCGTAAAGCTCCGGATAGCAAAGTAGCCGGTCGTGCTAATATTCTTATCTTCCCGGATTTACAGGCGGCTAACATTGGTTACAAGTTGGTACAGCGCTTTGCCGGTGCTACGGCTCTTGGCCCATTGATTCAAGGTTTGGCTAAACCGGTACATGACTTGTCCCGCGGTTGCTTCGCACAGGATGTTGTTGACGTAGCTGCTATTGCTGCCGCTGAAAGCATCGACTAATTATAATTGCATATGTTGGCTCTAATTTAACAATGATTATCTTTGAGATTGGGCCATGAAGAACTCCGCTATATGGCGTACTCGCGATATAGCGGAGTTTTTATTTTACATAGGTAAGTGGTATAATATAGTTGTAATTAATAAAATTATCATTTGAAACAGTAGGTTTACATAAAATGCAAAAGTGAACTGTCATCGATAAGTGTGCAATGACAGACGATTAATAGGAAAGACAATGCTTTCACAATAAAATCAAAATAACATTATGGTTAAGGATGGATGGCTATGAAATTATATTATTTAAATCACAGTGGATTTGCTTGGGATGATGGCAACCGCGTATATGTATTCGATTATTATAAGGATCCGGCCGGTATTGTAGAATGGTTTGCTCAAAAGGGTCGGGAACTTTGGTTTTTTGTCAGTCATTGGCACGGCGATCATTATGTACCGGCTATTTTGGATTTTGATGATGGTGAAACGACACGATATATTGTGCATCGAGATGTACCTCATGAAGGGATGCCTAAGAATCGCACTACGGTTATGGATGTAGGTAACGTTGTTTTACTGGGACAGGTAATGGTGACCATGTATGGTTCCACTGATGAAGGTGGCTCCTTCTTAGTAAACAATGGAGAATATACGGTGTTTCACGCAGGCGATTTGAATTGGTGGCATTGGTTAGGTGATACTGATGAAAATAATCGATTTGCTCGGAACTATGCAGTGCAGGAATTTGAACGGGTGCGTGGTATGCAAGCCGATGTGGTTATGTTTCCGGTAGATGCCCGTCTCGAAGCAGCCCGCGAGTGGGGGCCTATTGAGTTTTTACATGTGGCTAAGGTGAAACAGCTTTTCGTGCCCATGCATGCCAATGGTCCAAAATGGAAACCGTCTTTATATTTTAAGGCTTTGTATGAGGATATGCCTTTATGGATTCCGGACAAAGACGGCGATATGACAACGCTATGAGTCAGTATCGATGCCAATCGCAGCTACTGACGGAAGGAAGAACGATGGTAAAACAACATAGGCGACAGTATGCTACCTTACTATTAATTGCAATGGCTATAGGTTTTCTTGGCGTATATCCTTTCCGGGCGCATCCGTTTTTTGCTTTTTTGATGCATGTATTCGGGGCGGCTATGATCGGGGGATTGGCCGATTGGTATGCAGTAACCGCTCTTTTTGAGAGACCGTTGGGAATCAAATATAAGACCGCATTAATTTCGCGTAGCAAAGGACGCCTTATCGAAATGGCTCGGGTGATGATGGTGGATGAACTATTACGAGTGCCGCATATGTATCGTATTATTAAACGTGAACATGCGGTGCGGCGCATAATAGTATATTTCTTGAGTGATGAAGGCAGGATGCACTGGAAGAAAATGCTGTTTAGTATGTGCAAACGGGTGGCAGATACAGTCGAATTGGAACCATTATGGCAAGAACTGCGCCGGACGGCCATGAGGGGAGTCACTCATTGGCAGGTGACTCCGTTTTTAATTCATTTTTGTCAGAGCCTTTTGAAGCCACAGACGGCTTCCGTATTATGGCTTTACATAAATCGCTTGCTTAGACAATTGATACAGGCCAATGGGTTGCGGCCATATATTGCCAGCGTAGTAGCAGCTATGATGAATCGTTATGCAGAAGATTCTTTTTGGCGTGAGGTCGCATTGGCTTTTGGAGGCGACAGCGTGTCACCGGAACATATTACGGATTTAATCCAGCGAAAAGGTGCGGCGTATTTGGCATCACAGGAATCCTTAGCATCGCCGCTGGGACAATATGTGTATGCCAAAGCTATCGGCGTGGTTAATGAGCTATCGCATAACTCGACATGGCAAGCATATATAGAGTCTAAAAAGGATCATTGGGTTATCAATCGGCTGGAGGAATTAACAGCCGAAGATATGATTACATCAAGTCAGTCACTTTGGGCTATGGCGGAAATAAAAATTATAGAGTATGCGGAAGCGTTATTAACAGATGAGATACGCTTGGCAGCGGTGGAACGGGTTGTATTGGTAAGTATGGTGCCGTGGTTACGACGGGTGCGTCGATTTGTGGATACGGCAGTGGTAAAAGAAATGTCTGCGTATGCACCGGAAAAACTTGCTACTCTTGTGCGGGATAAACTGGATTATGATTTGCAGATGATTCGCATTAATGGTTCGTTGGTAGGGGCCATGTTAGGCGGAGTATTTTATATGGTGGCGGAAGTGATACGAAGGAGTTTGTTTGTATGAATACCAAAGGCGTGAGACGACGCTGGGCCGACAGAGTATTATTGGTGTCGGCAGTGCTATACACGTTTGTTTTTATCGGACAATTCTATACGACCGCTGTTTGGTATGAAGCCTTGTACTGGGTAGTACAGTCGGCACTTATCGGCAGCGTAGCCGATTGGTTTGCTGTTACGGCTTTATTCAGAAAACCGTTGGGAGTACCGTATCATACGGAATTGATTCCGCGTAATAAAGATAGGCTTATTGAAGGAATTGCTCAACTGGCGGATACAAAATTACTTACCTTAGAACGTTGTAAGATGGCATTGGCAACAGTACGGTTTATGCCGTTATTGGATCGATATATTACCGGAACTAAGGGACGAGCGCAATTACAATCATTGCTGCAGATAGGGCTCTTACAACTTTGGCAGCAGCGTACGCAAGCTGAATGGGCCAAATGGGGCGGTGGAAAATTGCGCAGTATATTAGAGCAGCAGTCGATTGTCGGACCGCTACAACAATGGTTGCTTGCGGTGTGCAGAGAAAATAGACATGAAGCAATTATTATAAAATGGCTTGATGAATTACAACAGCAGTTAGACAGGCCCGGTGTTATTCAATGGGTGACCAATCTTATTGATGAGGAAATACAAAAGAAGAAAGATGATTTGTGGAAGGCACTTATTATTGGTTTGTCAGAGGCAACAGACATTATTAATGCGCGAGATATGGCTGTTTCTTTGCTACATGAATTACATCGTTTATTAGAACGATGGAAGCAACCGGGCAGTCGGGAACGGTTGGTTTGGATGCAACAGTGGGTGATACCGATAGAAACTATGGCGTATAACAGCACAGTTACAGGCACCATTGATAAAACCTTCCGACAATGGATTGCGGAAGAAAATTGGGAGCAAGTTATTCTCACCTACGTTTGCCCTTATGTGGATGAACTGGTTACTAAAGAAACTCCGGCGGCAGTATTGGAGCAATCCTTACAGGAATTATGGAAAGTCTATGGTTCTCGTCCTCAGATTAGAAAGCAATTGGAAGCTGCTTGTCATCGTTTGGCAGAATATGTGCTTTACCAGGGGCATGCGCTTATTGGCGTTATAGTGCGACAGGTATTGAAGGGGTTGTCTACGGAGCGATTTATTTATTTTATCGAGTCGAAGGTGGAGGATGATTTAAGCTGGATACGTATTAACGGTGCCTTGGTGGGCGCTGCGTGCGGGCTTGGTGTTTGGGGGTTTTTACATATCGTGTATGAGCCGATAGTACATAGCCTGGGAATATAAAATATGCCGCGTAAACGACAGAATGCTATGTGTCGTTTACGCGGCATATTTTTATAGAAGAATTGTGTATGATTATTTTCTAAAAGGAGCGTCTTCCTAACGTAGGATGTTGACAGGCTTTCAAGGTAAGTGTATCAATTAAGTGCGCTGCCTCATCTAAAGAAATATCTTCACGGGAGGAACCGCGCTCGATGACGCACATAGGTGCGTCAGTACCCACCTCGCCGGCGGGTAGATAAATATATTCTTCGTTGGTCGGATCACCGAAAATGTAGCCGGCCTGTAGATGCTCTTTGTGAATGCGACTCATAGTCTCTCCTATTAATTAATGTATAGAATTTATTTTGTAATCGTTGTTTTATAAAATCTGTTTTAATGAAAAATTCATGTAGTCCGCAGATACTAAATGGAGCCGCGTGTGACCGGCCGATTCGGGAATACGAGAAAAAGAAAGGCTGTCGTGGAGATGTCCGAAAATACAGTGGTCTACGTGATAGCGCTCCATTAGCTCTGTAAATCCGCTGGCTTCATTTTTATCGTTAAACGGTGGATAATGCAGTAACAATATCCGTAGTGGCGGAGCATCGGTTGTTGCCGATAGCTTTGTTATAGCTGCATCCATTTCCTTTAAAGCAGCTTCCGTGCGAAGCAGTTCACGGGCATAGATGCTGTCGTCTGTGTCCGGAGTGAAGCCGCCATCGTTAGGACATAAATAGCCTCGGGTTCCGCCAAAAGCAAGAAGCACGGCTGATTGAGGCGTTAAGGATGCCGGTACGGCAAGTCCGTGGCCTTGTAAGAAAGTCAACCCACCATCGGTGACTTTGGTCATTTTACTTACACCGGTCCACCAATAGTCGTGGTTGCCGCGGATGATATATTTTTGTCCGGGCAAGGTCATGATAGATTGAAGATCTTCCAAAGCGGCGTCAAGACGCATGGCCCACGATGTGTCGCCGACGATAAATACAATGTCGTCATCAGTGACGGATTGTTGCCAGTGGGTACGAATCTTTTCCCAATGATTATGCCAGTGTTCACCGAAGACGTCCATAGGTTTTTGTGGTGGTGTACCGGATAAATGCAAATCGCCAATGGCGAAAATTTTCATAAAAAACTCCTTTTCATCAGCGAGTATATGTTACTAATTATGTATGACGCAAACAGATACTCAATTCTTTATGGCTGCGCGCAGTTCGTCCAGCATAGAGTGGATGCGTTCGTTATTACCTACTTGGCTGATACGATAACCGACATACAGTGGTGACGTTAAATAGCGCGGTACGATTTTTACATAGTAATGCGAGGTGTGAAGGTCGTAAAAGAATAAGTTGTATGACGCAGCATACCGTGAAAAATCTCCCAACAAATATCGTAAGATTTGTTGAATGCGGAGTGCTAGTACTCGTCGATGGCAATGCGAATCGAACTGAATGTTGAATTCGAAAAAGCCGATAATGGGTTTATCGGAAATAGTAATACGATAAGCATCGGTTTCGCCTACGGTCCAGCCATCAAGATGATATTCTTTTATGTCCTCGCGATAATCGTAGTCGTAAAGACCGACGATTTGGCTGTGGGGATGACGGATGGAGCCACCCGACATGGGCCCGTAATTTTTAAAGTACAGAACGGAAGTAAATTCCGGTCGCGCCATAGTTTCTTGCCATTTTTCCAACGAAAAGGACAAGACGTGTTCGGCCTTATCCAAGGGAAAGCGCGAGTATTCGCTGTGACAGTCATCGCCTTCAATGATAACTGTTTGCCAAGTCCGTTCCAATACGGGATATTTATTCATGAGCCATATGATGGAGCCGTCCTGTGCTAAAATATCCGTCAACTGTTCCGGATGGCAAAAGGGACAATCGGCGTCTTTGTGGCGGATATTTTCTGGTTTGGTACGCCCCATGGCAATATTAAACAGTAATGGATTATTCATAATACACCTCACTGATACTATACTATCATATGTTGGTAGATTTTGGCAGTATTGTTATAATATATATAAAATTACAATGAATAACGTAACGAAGAATAATGGAGGAACAATGAAACCAACGACATTAGGATTTCCCGTTGATGGGAATGGAAATATATTGCTGGGGCGCAAGAGACGTGGCTTCGGTGCAGATAAGTATAATGGATTTGGCGGTAAGGTACAAGATGGTGAAATATTTCGCGATTGTATGGTGCGAGAATTATTTGAGGAGGTATCGTTGGTAGCGGATCCAAATCATTTGGAGGCAGTAGCGCTTTTTAATTTTGTTTTTCCTGCTGCACCGGAGCTTACTCATATCGGTTATGTATATATGATTTCTCAGTATGAGGGACTGCCGCTTATGTCGGAAGAAATGGAACCACAATGGTTTGCGATACAGGATATTCCGTATGAATCTATGTGGAAAGGCGACAGAGTTTGGCTGCCGGAACTTTTTAAGGGATATCGGCTGAAAGGCGTTATTACATTTGCCGATGATAATGAAGCAGTAGAGCATATGTGGTTACAACCGGTAGAAACTATTGCTGAATTAGAGGATGAAGTGCTCTGTAAAGAATGGATTTATGAGGGGTATTCCCATGAATAATAAAAATGAAGTTAATATACCGGCGTGGACATTACAGTTACTCGCGTGGTATGACGTACACAAGCGGGCTCTGCCTTGGCGGGAAAGTAAAGACCCTTATCGTATTTGGGTATCGGAAATTATGTCACAGCAAACTCGTATCGAAGCGATGCGACCATACTACGAGCAGTGGATGCGGCAATTTCCGACAATGGAAGATTTAGCGGCTGCCGATGAAGATACGGTGGTTCGTGCTTGGCAGGGACTGGGCTATTATTCACGAGCGCGCAACTTAAGACTTGGGGTACAGGAAGTCGTGAATAAATACGGCGGTCAAGTACCGCGCGATCGTAAAGCGATGGAAAGTCTACGCGGCGTAGGCGCATATACGGCGGGAGCAGTACTATCTATTGCGTTTAATCAACGGGAACCGGCTGTGGACGGTAATGTGTTACGCGTCTATGCGCGTCTGTATGATATTCACGATGATATTTTAAAAACGGCCGGGCGTAAACAGATTGAAGCTTTAGTGTCGGAAACGATGCCATATGATCGCCCCGGTGATTTTAATGAAGCGCTTATGGATTTTGGTGCTTCTGTATGTATTCCGAAAGTACCGCGTTGTGAAGTATGTCCATTGGCAAATATGTGCCGAGCGTTGGCAGCAGGTACGGCAAAGGATTTACCGGTGCGAATAAAAAATACAAAAGTACCTACCATCCCACTTTGGGTGGGACTTTTTTCCTATAAGGGATATTATTTGTTGCATCGGCGCCCGAATCGGGGATTATTGCGATCTATGTGGGAGTTTCCTACTGTCGAGTTGGCACCCTTGCCGGAACCAAAGAAAAATGATGAGCATATCTCACGCAAGGAAGAGATATTATTTTCGGATATAGTTACAAATGATGCGTTTGAGGTAAAAAAGAAACCCGGAGGTAAACGCCGTACATCGGCGATATTGCCAAAGCCGAATGCCTATGATCGACGACATGTATACGAAGAAGGTGTAGCTGCTATACAGTCTGAGTTGGCGGCACTGGGACTATCTGTGGTAATTAAAGAAGAAAAAGTAACGGAGCTGGTTCACGTATTCTCCCATCGCCGATGGATTATGGATGTATATGAGGGTACATTAGAGTCCATACAAGCAGAAGTAAAAGAGACGGATAGCAATAAAGTCGTGGATGACAGTAAAGTACGGAGTGAAGGTAAAGGAAAAAACGCGTTACCGACGCTACCGGAGGGATGGTGTTGGCTGCGCAAAGAAGAGTTTGCTACTTTGCCTTGGGCCGGGCCTCACGGTAAGCTTACTGTTTTTTGTCAATCATAGTGCGTGTAACATTCTGCTATGAATAAGGAAGGAGACGCCATACATGAGAGTTATCTTTTTAACAGTTGTGAGTATTGGTACCTTGCTGATTATGTTGGGCATGGCGTATTTACCATTGCGTTTATGGGGAGTACCGCAGAAAAAACGTTGGTTTTGGAGCCTTTTAGGGATAGAGATTGTTGCTGTTTTTGGAGCGGCATATTATCAAATTGCACAGGGCCATTTATATCATGGTGAATGGTATGGCTTTTGGCGCGATTGGACGATTGAAGTATACGGATATATGATCGGTGCCGCCGTAGCGGTGGCATTGATGGCAGTTCTCGTTGGTTATGGATGGTTGTGGTGCAGATTTTGTAAACCAACAAAGATGGCAAGTACAGGTGCAACAGATGATCCGAGAGGAACGATAATCGCAGATGATGGCGTGGCAAATCCATCGCGCCGAGCATTTTTAAAGGGGGCAGCCATTGCTATTCCGGCAATTACTATAGGCGGAGCCTCGGTTAAGGCATTTGAAGGTGCACAAAATTTAGTGGTTACTCATCATGACCTGCTGTTCGATAGCTTACCGATGTATTTGAAGAACTATAGGATTGCACAAATCAGTGATGTCCATATAGGACCATTTATTGATTTGCATGATTTTGATGAGATTGCGGAGCGAGTGTTGGCAGAACATCCGGATCGTCTGGTAATTACCGGCGATTTAATTGACAATCTTGACTTTTTGCCGGGACTATGCGAACGATTGGAAGCCTTATTCCCTAAAATCCCTGATGGAATCGACTATATTTTAGGGAACCATGAGTACTTTCATAATGTACCGCTTATTTTAGAATCATTCGGGGCCTTATCAATGCGTGTATTTCGGAATTCATCGCTTCGACTCAGTGGTGGTTCATGGCCTGTATATTTAGCCGGCGTAGATTATTCTTTTGCGCGCAGTCAGGCACAGAGAGAATCTTATCTTGAAGCGGCTCTGGAAGGAGTGCCGCAAGAAGCATTTGTTGTTTTATTGGCGCATCATCCGGATTTTATTGGCGATGCATTTAAACGAAATATTCCCGTTACTTTAAGTGGTCATACTCACGGTGGTCAGATTAATGTGGCCGGTAATTCATTGGTACCAGTAGGAACACCGTATTGGAAGGGAATGTACCGCAATGGTAATAATTATGGATATGTCAATAACGGGACGGGGCATTGGTTCCCGGTGCGTATGAATTGTCCGCGAGAGATTAGCGTATTTAGATTTTTGGAACGATAGTAGTTGTGGAATGCATATTATAACTATCTTCACTATATTTTCATATTGTTGATATATAATTTAATACATAGTAAATAAAGACGATGTATAGTCTTATGTATGATGTATATAGATATGAACAGAAAGGTGAGGAATGTATATGAAACAGACAGAAACAAAAGCAACTATGACACAGATCAAGAGCAGCGTATCTCCTGTACATTACAAGACATGGGGTCGCCGAGCCTTTGCTGGAGCATTAGCATTAACGGTGATGGGTGGTTTTGGTATCAGTAGTGCGGCATCTTATGATGTGCAGGCATCGCCGGCAACACCGAGTGCATCAATGACAGCTACCGATGAAGCAATGGCAGAAAATGTACAGGCGCAACCGGTAGCAGAGAATCAGACAGCCGCAGAACAACAGTCAACTAATTTGCAGCAGGCAACGACAAATAAAGTAAAGCACCAGCAGATGGCCATATTGGATGAAACGACAGCACGCAGTATTGTAGCAAAAACTGTTAATATACCGGAGGATCAGCTTGCATTCAAGGATATTTCTTTAATTCAGGTGAAAGCACCTGTATCGCAAGTAGCCCTTCACCCGATATACAGAGCTTTGGCTACTCATGAAGGTGTAGTTTATGACGTGTCGCTTGATGCGGTTACCGGTCAGGTCATTGCGACTAATTTTGCACAGGCACAACCGGCAGCACCGATGACAACTATGATGCCGGCTGAGTCAACAGCGCAGAATCAACCGATAGTAACAGACGCTGATACGACTGTTAAGGAAACCACCGAAATATCTGCCCGGCAGGATGAAGAGGCTGCGGAGGGTACTACCGCAACGATACAGAAATAATATTATTACATTTTGTCACTATGATTGTGATGGCATAGTACATTAGAAATAGAGGAAAATTTCTGGTTGCATGTAAATTATATTTCTTCTGACAAATAAAAATAGCCTGTATATCATAGGCGTGTCGTGTTATAGCACTTGACCGCTGAGATATACAGGCTTATTTTATTTATTATTTTTCTTCGCTAACGCGTTTCATTTCCAGTGCTTCTTCTTTGTTGAATTTAGTAGATACTACCAAGCGAATGAAGTAAGCGATAACAGCAATAAATACGGCGAGGCCTAACCATTCGGCTGTATTGGTAAAGTCTTTACCAACAAGAGACAGCGGATCTTCGCTGCCGCCGGATGTAACGGATAATACGATAACAATAGCAATGAGTACACCGATTAAGCTTTCGCCGACAATCATGCCGGAAGCGAAAAGTACGCCGCGACGATTGCATTGTTCTACATCGGCATCAGCTAATTCACCGCTTCGTTCCTTGGCACGCTGAACGAGGTACTTACCTACGAAGTAACTCATAACAGATCCCATAACGATTGGCATTTCAAGAGATGGCGGTAAATAAATACCCATCCCGATAGCCAGTGGTGGTAGGGAAAGTGTGGCTGTTGTACTTTTGAGAATTAAGTTTACGATAATACAAATTATGCCAACACCAACGCCGATAAGAATATAGTTCCAATCAAGGTTAGAACTGAAAATACCTTGAGCAATAGTCGTCATCAAGGTAGCCTGTGGTGCAGATAAAGCGGCGGATGGATCCATGTCCGGACGAGGTAATGCACCGGTGAAACCATAGGCTTGATATAAAAGATTTAATACCGGAGCAATCGCGATAGCCCCAGCGATAGAACCAATGAGAAGAGCCACCTGCTGTTTCCACGGTGTAGCGCCTACGAGTTGGCCGGTTTTAAGATCCTGCAGGTTATCATTGGAAATTGCGGCAATACATACGACTACGCTTGTCATGAAGAGCGCCATAGCGGTAGCAAATTTAGTACCTGCTTCCGTAGCAAACAAATTATTTGCGGAGGCGATAGCAAATACAACGAGGGAGGAGATAATAATCCCTAAAATACCAATACCGGAGATAGGACTGGCAGAGGTACCGATAAGACCGGCCATGTAACCGCAAGCAGCAGCCACGAAGAAACCGATACAGAGAGAAATTACGATACCGCATACTACCAAGGTCCACATAAGAACCGGGCTGATATCAACAGCACTGACAAATGAATAGAAGCAAACAATAAGGCCGATGATAATAGCGACGAATACAAGTCCTACCGTGGTTGGCTTCATATCGGTGTCCATACGATGCGTTGCACGTTCTTCGTTGCTCATCTTCATGCTTTGCAAAGAAATTTTCATACCTTCCAATATAGGCTTGGTCAATGTCAGCAAAGTCCAAATAGCAGCAATACCGATACAGCCGGCACCGATAAAACGAACCTTGGATTTCCAAACGCTCATGGCAAAGGCACTTAGCGATTTAGCATCGCCCATCGGTAAGCTGTTAGTTAGGTACGGAACAAAGCCGGCCCAAGCAATAATCATACCGATTAAAATAGCGATACCGCTGGCAATACCGATGAGGTAACCGGCACCAAGAAGAGCTGTGGAAAAACCAAACGGCAACTGTGTAGTACCGCGCCCTACGGCAAACCAAAAACTCATTTCGCCGGCTAAGAAGTGGAAGCCGTTAGTACATAAGCTGATAATGCCGGCAAAAATGCCGCCACCGACGATTTCCTTCATCCCACTTGAACTCTTCGTCGTTGCGGACGGATCATGCGACTGACTGCCAACTTTAAGAATTTCGGCAGCAGCTCGTCCTTCCGGATACGGTAAGTCGCTGTTAACAACCATAGCACGGCGCAGCGGAATTGTGAATAGCACGCCTAAACAACCACCGCAGGCACAAAGTAGTAATGTCTGTGCAAAGGGAAATCCTTGCCAATAACCGAGCATCAACAGGCCGGGTAATACGAAGATAACTGCGGATAGTGTACCGGCTGCGGATGCCTGCGTTTGTACCATATTGTTTTCCAATACATTGGAATCCTTAAAGAAACGTAAAATCGCCATTGAAATAACGGCGGCCGGAATGGAGGACGAGAAAGTAAGACCTACTTTTAAGCCCAAGTATACATTGGATGCGGTAAAGATGACGGTAATCAAAATACCGAGAAGCATACCGCGGAATGTAAGTTCCGGCAAATGAAGATCGTGACTCATAAAATCATGCTTCATTGTGAAAAACCTCCTTACAGTAAATAAAAAAACCCCGTACCCAATTATTTACAATTGTACTATTTAGAAGGACAAAAAGCAAGGAAGTACATTGTGTATACAAGATTGTACTTAAAAATAAGTACAATACATAGAGATGTGTTTGTTGTAGGGAGAATTGTAGTGCAAAAATGAAATAAATATCTTTTCTTGAAAGACAATGACAGAATAAACTAAATGTATAATGGGTGTCTTAATGAAAAATTCATAGTCTTATGCGATAATATACATAATTAGCAAGTATCATCGTTATGTGTTGTGTGTACCGATGTAGTAATCGGAGGAAGTGAGGAATATATGCGTTATGCTCAGAAGTTAGCAATGTTAGCTGTTATGGCGTTGCCTTTCGGTGCTATGGCTCATGATGCATCGGCCGTGACATCGGAAACTGTGCCTGTCGTAAAAGTATCGCCGAATGTTAATACAACGGGGATTGTAAGTACGCGAATTTCAGATACGGCAGCGCCGACTACAAATAAAGTAGTACGAGAAAACAGTGACAAAGAAGCGCGCGCCAGCATGATGGTGATGGCGCCGAATGCGAATAATTTTTATCAGCGTCTCCAAGTGGGAGTGTCGCCGGTAGCAGTAAAAGGAAATCATATGGATATTACATATCCGGAAGTGACCTCGGTAAGTAAAACGGTACAGAAAAAAATTAATAAAGCCATTAGTAATTATGTAGAAGATTTGCAAGAGGATTTGACTAAGACAAATTTAAAAAATGACAACGCTACCAATTTGTACATTACATATGATGTGAAAGCAAATGGCAACGGTTTGTTCAGTGTTCTTATTAAAAGCTACACAATTCAAGATAAAGCAGCCAACGGAAATAACACTGTAAAGGCATTTACTTTTAATACCACCAGTGGTCAACGAGTATCACTTAGTGATTTTGGCGGAGTGAATAAGGAAAAATTGCAGAAGGCATTGGCGGATGCACCGGAAGATTTCAAAACAGCCGTGAACAGCGGTATTATGAAGGATAAACAGCGTGATATCAATGTGCCGAAAGAGTTTTATGCTACAGAAGATCACAATGTATTTTTAATTTTCCAGCAAGGTGACATTGCGGCGCGAGCTGCCGGTACATTGTATTTGCCGATGGGAAAGTTGAGCGATAAATAAAATATTGCTAAATTACACGTGATGTAAAACAAGAAAAAGGACAGTCTTTTGACTGTCCTTTTTCTTGTTTGATACTGTGCGACATGTATTGTCAGAAGCATGTTACGTAAGATAGTGAACGTGACTATCCTTGTGAGCAGGCATTAATGAGTACATATTACTTACTGAGTGAATCACGAGTTGCTTCGCTGATAAACTGTACATCCGGAAAGCGTTTGGACAAATCTTTTTTCACTGCATCCGGCAAATGGTTGACGACAATAACGAGCTGTTTAACAGACGTGTTGGGATAGACGTCAAGAATTGTACCGTCGGCTAGTGCCTGGTGATATGCATAGGCTGCATCGGTTTGCATGTCATCAATAGCAGCCTGTGTCAAAGGTCCCGTGGTTAAACGCAAGTGACGTAAATCAGATTTATCAGTAGCAAAGGCGATGGCGGCACCATATTCCTTGGCATCATCCGCATTAGCAAAGGCAACCCAAAGTGTGTCACCTTTCCAATATTTTACGCCGTGCTGACGGAAATCATAATTTTTACCAAAGGTGCGTACAATTAATGCGTCGGCAGCGGCTTCGGTTTTTTGTTTCATTAAGGTGTCCTTAAAGGCTTTGCCTGTATCACCTTGTGTCATACGATATGTAATTTCCGTAGCTTCGGCACGGGTGATATATTTTTCCGGATTAAATAAATTGCGCGGATTGTAATGTAGGAAGTGAAGTGATGCAAGTTCGCGCACAGCATCTTGAGCCCAAGAGGCTACAAATTTCTGATCGCTGTAGGCAATGTTGTCCAAGATGGTAGGATCCTGTGTTTCATAACCCAAATAGTGTAGGTAGTTGTCGGCTACCACTGCAAATTCTTGGCGTGACATGAATTGTTCCGGACGATATGTATTATCGCCGTAGCCACTGATAATATTTTTACGAGCTACCGCTTCGATGGCCAGTGCCGACCAACGATCGGAAGTAATATCCGAGAATGTACTGGAAATCATAACCGTTGACGGTTCGTTGATGAGTTTGCTGAAAAGAGAAGCAGCTTCTTCTCGCGTCAACGGTTTATCAGGGCGGAAGGTGCCGTCGGAGTAGCCACTGATTAAATTTTGTTGCGTCATGGTAGCAATGGATTGTGCGGCCCAATATGTACTGGGAACATCGCGGAAAATATATTTCTTAGCTTCCCGCAGTGTATCAAGGCCGATGGAACCCATGGCTTTATCGGATTTTTCTGTACCGGTCGTGTGTATGGCGTGGGTGGCAACTTTCTTGTCAGTGGATGGTATCGTTGTGGCAGTATTGCCTTGAATTGCAGCTGCTGTGGCTGCTTTTGAAGTTACCATACCGTTAAACGGTATGGCGTTTGAAGCCTCACTTGGTCGAACAACACGAATTGGTGCGGGAATTGAAGCGCTATCCTTAGCTGTTTCGGTGGAAACCGTGGCGACTACCGGGCGCACAACTGTAATCGGCGCGGATGAATCGGTAGCCGCTAATGTTGTGCTGCTTGTTACAAGCAAAGCGGCCAATGTAGCAGTTATCGCATGGCGTGAATGATTCATGCGTCCTCCTTGGCCGGAGCGGTTTCGGCAGTAGATGAATTACCGGCTTTATCAGCTGCTTTGGCCGATGTCGTGTCGGCGGTAGGGGAAAGTAAGAAGACGCGCACCTTATTACCAAAGGCAGTTTTGATGGAATCGTTCATGTATGGGAAATCTTTATCAATGTTGACGATGAGTTGGTTATGGGCTACATCCGGGTAAGCAGATACGACTTTGCCTTCCGGCTGACGCTGTGCATAGTAGCGCTCAAAGTTAGCAGTAATGCGATCATACTCAGCTTGGCTGTAACGAGTAGGCTCGGTGATAACTCCGTTTTTGAGGAATGGCTTACCATCGGCAGCTAACTTTTCGATGCGTGCATTCAATTTGTCCAAATCATCCTGGCTTTTTAATGCAATGTGAAGTACATTGTCTTTCCAATACATTACACCATGATTTTGCATATTGCCCGGTGTTTTATATAGGCGATTTAGTTCTTTGAAAGCAGCATCCACTAAGGTGTCCTGTGCTTCGGCAGAAGTGGCAACGGCATCGTTGTTAATACCTTCTTCGGCGGCTTCTTTACGAAGGATGGTGTCTGCATCTTTCGTATCGGCTACGGCAGTTACCGTTGGTGCCGGTGTAGCGGATTTTGCATTAATGTTCTTACCGGTGTCAATTCGATATAAAATAGCGGCAGCTTCCGCACGGGTGATGAAGTCATGAGGACGGAAGCTTACGTCAGCGCCTTCGCTGATATAGCCTTCTTGGGCTAATTGTGTAGCCGCTTTCAAACCGCCGGCTCCGAATTCATCGGCATCTTTGAATGCAACGGCTTTTTTTCCGTGAATATTGGTGATGCCCAAGGCATCGGCATAGCGTGCGGCAGCGATAGCGAATTTTTGACGGGAAATACCATCGGCTTTTTCATCCGTAATGAGTCCGTCCGTAATAGAAGCTGCAGTAGCAGTTATATGTTTTTCTTTGGCAGAATCTTTTTTGTCAGCTTTAGCAAGGCGCTTCTTAGCTATGTCCAACGATTTAGCAAAGATGTTGGTGAATTCGTTTGTTGTCACGGCTTCGTTCGGGCGGAAGGTGCCATCGGTGTAGCCATTGAGCACGCCTTCTTTGTGCAAGTAAAGAATGGCTTCCTGCCCCCAATGACCGTCGATGTCGCTGAACGGTAATGTCTTAGCAGCAGCTTTGGCTTTTTCGGTGGCCACATTTTTATTCTTTGCCGCAATACGAGCTACTTCTTCTTCGGCAGCTTTAGTAGGTGATACAGCGGCTTTGGTATCCGTTTTTGCGGTAGTTGTCGTATCAGTCTTTGGCGTGCTTTGAGTAGCTGTGGCTTTTACGGTACCGGAAGAGGCAACGGCAGCAGCCAATGAGGGTGTGTAGGCGGCCGATGCAGTGGGGCCTACGCCAAGAACTAATGAGGCCAGTACGGCATAACGCAATACAATTGATTTTTTCATAGGATATGACTCCCTTCTCATGTGTATAGTTTGTCTTTCAACATTATGTAACCAACAATAATACAGGTCTGATTATATCACGAACCACAGTAACACTCTAGCTGCAGTTATCTTACCAATTTATAGTATAAAGAGCAGGGATGAATTAGACGTGAGTGATTCGTCAACAAAACTTAATTAGCAGCAAGGAAGGACGGTGTGAGCGAAATGCATACAAGATAGGGAAACAGCATGTGAAAAGGTAATTATCCGTGTTTGGAAAGAGATCTGTTAAGTGATAAGATGATGCTTGAATAGTGAAAATATAAGGTTGTAATAACAAATCAAGGCATATAAAAATAATTGATGATATGTTGCCGATGTCATTGGTTTTCAATAACTTAAAACAAGTGAATTGAAATGAGAATATAATGATAAACCTTATGTTGACTGGGATAGTAGGATAATGGTATTTACTTTATATAAAAATGTGTATGCGTTTTTGTTATATGGAGAGGGACATTTGCCAATATTGCAAACCTTTGGACTTTGATAAAAATATTCTATATAATGATGGTGATGATTGATGATTTCCGTGCGAATACATAAGCCTCTCTGCCTGGCAGCGTTGCGAGACATGTTATACGCAAGTGTGGGTAATCAAATTAAAGTGTAAGTACGTAGGAAAGTTGAGGATGTGAGGAAATGAAAATTCATTTATTTTCACAATGTTTGATTGACATGTTTTATCCCCACGTTGGGATGGCCGGCGTACAGGTGCTGGAACGGTTAGGCTGTGATATCACGGTACCAAAGAAACAGGTATGCTGTGGTCAGATGTTTACCAACTCGGGCTACAATCAGGCAGCCAAGGCAGCAATCAAGAATACGATTGAAACCTTTGAAAATGCCGATTATGTAGTAAGCATGTCCGGATCCTGTGCTTTTGCCATTCGCGATGAATATCGCGAAATTTTAAAAGATGAACCGGAATGGCTCGCTCGTGCCGCTCGATTGAGCGATCACATCTATGAATTTACGCAGTTTATCGTAGATGTATTGGGCGTGACCGATGTAGGCGCTACTTTCAGAGATAAAGTAACGTACCACAAGTCCTGCCACGTAACTCGTCTTATGGGGATTAAAGAACAGCCGATGAAACTTCTCGAAAATATTCGCGGTCTCGAATATTTGCCGATGCATCGTGCAGAACGTTGCTGCGGTTTTGGCGGTACCTTTACGGTAAAACAGCCTGAAATTTCTGCGGTTATGACGCGCGAAAAGGCGATGACAATTTATGAATCCGGCGCAAACGTAGTGGCCGGTAGCGACCAGGCATGCCTTATGAATATCGAAGGTATGTTGGATCGTATGTACAAAGACGGCGAAATTGACCGTCGCATCAAAGTAATGCATATCGCAGAGCTATTAAATTGTCGCTAGGAGGAACGGAAGATGGCTATTTTATATGATCAGCGCCCCTTTAAGACTCGCGTAAAGGAAAGTCTTGCCGACGATTTTAAGGTAAAAGCTATCCAGACCGCGCAGGACGTATTCTATGCTAAACGTAAAGCCTTGGTGGATCAGGTTCCGGAATGGGAAGAGTTCCGTGAAGAAGCGGCCGAAATCCGTGACCATGTGCTTAAAAATCTTGATTACTATTTAAATCAGTTTGCAGAAAACGCTGAAAAAGCCGGTGCACATGTACATTTTGCAACGGATGCGAAGGAAGCCAACGAATATGTAATGGAAGTCGTACGTGCCAAGAATGCCAAGATGGTAGTAAAAGGCAAGACGATGGTATCCGAAGAAATTAGTTTGAACGAAGCATTAATGAATAATGGCGTAGAAGTTAATGAAACAGACTTAGCTGAATTCATTCTTCAAACGGCCGACTGGAATCCGCCGTCTCACATCGTAGTTCCGGCTCTCCACTTCGAACGCAATCGTATTCGTCAGGTATTCCATGATAAATTGGGTTACAATGGTACGGAAGATCCGGAAGAAATGACGCGTTTTGTACGTAAACGTATTCGTGATCGTTTCTTGCGTGCCGACATCGGTTTTACCGGTTGTAACTTTGCCGTAGCCGAAACCGGTACGATTACTATTGTAAGTAACGAAGGTAACGGTCGTATGAGTAGTTCTATGCCGAAGACGATGATTTGTCTTATGGGTATGGAACGATTGGTACCGGACTTTGCCGCTTTGGACGTAATGATGGAAATGCTTGTTCGCTCCTCCGTTGGCGCGAAAATTTCCAACTACTACTCTATGATTACCGGCCCGGCAAAACCGGGTGAATGTGATGGTCCGGAAGAACTTCACATTATTATCGTAGATAACGGCCGCAGTAATATTTTGGGCGGTGAATTTGAATCTATGCTTCGCTGCATTCGTTGCGGTGCTTGTATGAATATTTGCCCGGTATATCGTCATATTACGGGTCATGCATATGGTTCTATTTATCCGGGGCCGATGGGTGCCGTATTGACACCGCTTCTTGTAGGCTATGAAAAAGCCGGAGATCTTCCGTATGCTTCTACGTTGTGCGGCGAATGTTGGGAACATTGCCCGGTTAAGATTCCACTCCACGAATTACTTTTGAAACATCGTGTTAATATTGCGGATAAGGCACACTTGCGCCCGGCTGCAGAAGAAGCTATCTTCAAGACAGTGGCTACTGTATTCGGTAATTCCTTCCTCTTCGACTATGGTACTAAGCTCGGTGCCATCGGTATGAAGCTGATGAGTAAGAACGGTGTTATGGCTGACTGGACTAAACTCTTACCGGTAGTAGGTGGTTGGACGAAGGCCAAAGATATGGGCACGTTGAAACTCAAGAAATTCCGTGATGTATACGCTGAATACGAAGCGAAGAAGAGAAAGTAAGGAGACATAACAATGGATGAAGCAAAACGCAAAGCATTTTTTCACCGCATTTCTCATGTGTTAGGCCGCAGCGAAATCCCTAACTATGTAGCTCCCTACGCCTATCAGAAAGGCCCACAGGGCAAGATGTATGCGGACATGACGCAAGAACAGATTATTGATATGTTCAAGGTAGAATGTGAAAAAGTAGGCACCAAATATATCGTAACTGATGAAGCCAGCTTAGCCGGCACTATTTTGAATGAAATTCAGGAACGAGGTGGCGGGAAAGTTATCTACCCGTGTACCGAAGAAGTTGAACAGTACGGCTTAAAGGATGCCTTTGCTACTGTAGGCGAAGATGTTGCACACTTTGTACAGTGGGATCCGGCAAAAGGTCGTCAGGCTAATATCGATGAAGCAAAGGTTGCTGAAATTGGGATCACCTTCCCGATTTTGGGGATTGCAGAAACAGCTACGGTTATTCAGCCGAGTATGCAGGAAAGCGGTCGTTCTATCGGCCTCTTGCCGTTGACACATATTGCTGTACTTCGTACGGATTCCATTGTACCGCGTATGACGCAGTCTATGGCACTTTTAGCGGATGCATATCGTGAAAACCCGGCGGATTTCCCGTCTAATGTGGTGCATATTTCCGGTCCGTCCAATACAGCGGATATTGAATTGGTTCGTGTTGTTGGTGTTCACGGTCCTATCAATGTAACTTTCATTTTGGTAGAATAAGAATATAGCCGTTAATCGGTATGCAGTGTGCCCTGTATAATGATTGTGGGACATACTAAAGTAATATAGGTAAAGAACTCCGATATGTTTTCCTGCACACTGCCGGTGCGGGAAGGCTGTCGGAGTTTTTTTATAATGTATCTTTGTGTACTGGAATATATAAGGCATACTACAAGTTGTGGAAACAAAACGACTGCAAAGCATCGGTGTATCTGCATTAGTTTACTAGAATAACTTTAAAATTATATAGTTGTGATAGGAATTTAACTGTGCTATAATGTGGCAGTCACATTCAGAATTTATTGATACGAGGTGAAAGGTATGGATATACCATTTTTTCAACAGTTTCTGATGATTAGTAGTCCGATGACTATTGGTATTTTGATTCTGTTTCTAATTTTGCTGGGATTTGTATTTTATTTGCAGCGGCAAAAGACATCTTTTGGAACACTGGTTATTACCGGTACGATTTTAGGGGCAGTGTTAGGATTTGCCGTACAGATTATCGCTGGATTCCCGAATGATCCGATGAAAGTTGTATACATTAAGGAAAGCACAAAGTGGTTTTCACTCATCGGTGGCGGATTTATTGATTTGATTCGCATGTTGGTTATTCCTTTGGTATTTATTTCTATCGTGCATGTTATTTTGAACATGAGCCAAGGCGCTAATCTTAAAAAGTTGGTATCTTCTACGGCGGCAGTCGCCTTGATTATGGTTGCTATCGCTGCGATTGTCGGTCTTGTATTGGGATCTGTTACACATCTTGGAGCCGGGATGAATGCAGAAGCCGGTGCTTCTAAAATGCGTGAAGTTAAACCGGTTGTAGATACGTTGCGTGCATTAATTCCAAATAATCCGGTGAATGCTATGGCTACGACAAATGTTATCGCTGTTGTTGTTTTCGGTGTTATTGTCGGTGGCGTGGCACGATTGATTAAACAAACCGGTACAGACAGCCTTGCTATGGTAACCAAGCTTTTCAATGAATTGCATCTCGTTATTTCATGGGTAGCTGATTTTGTTATTGGCCTTATGCCATACGGTGTATTGGCTTTGTTAGCATCTACATTGGCACAAAAAGGATTCCAGGCCATTGCTGATATGGGGCTGTTCATCATCTTAATTTATGTGGGGGTAGCTATTATGCTCGTAGTTCAGTCCCTACTGCTAATGATGTTTGGTGTGAGCCCGATTATGTATTTCCGTAAAGCAAAAGCTGTATTGCTGTTAGCCTTTACATCTCGCTCCAGTATGGGGGTTTTGCCGGCTACGGTAAGTGCGTTGACCGGTAAGCTTGGTGTAAATCCGGCGACAGCAAATACGGTAGCCAGCTTTGGTACCACGGCCGGCATGCAGGGGTGCGCCGGCGTATTCCCGGCACTTTGCATTGTGTACATTTCTAATGTAGCCGGTGTGCCGTTGGATATGACCATGTATGTAATGAGTGTTATCGTTATTGCTCTCGGCTCTTTGGGTATTGCCGGTATTCCGGGAACGGCGACGATGGCTGCTTCTGTATCTTTATCCGGTACGGGACTCGGCGCGTACTTCGGGATGATTTCTCCGGTGTTGGCTGTTGACCCAATTGTCGATATGGGCCGTACCATGTTAAATGTTAGTGGTTCCATGACAAATGCTATTGTCGTGGATAAGCTCATGGGTACATTTGATAAGGATGCCTATAATGACGCTGCGTTAATTAACAATGATAAGAAGGAAACTGTAGAAGCATGATCCTGTAAAAGCGTAATAATAAAACCCCGTTATATTGTCCTAAAAAGCTATGTGTTGCGATAGCTTCTATGGATATATGACGGGGTTTTGTACATACATTTTTAGTGTATGTATAAAAGAATTTCTGCCGAGGTATAGTGTTTCCTTTTTAGTGGAGAAAGGGTCTTTTCTTTATTTAGCTGAAGGAATAGTAATTTGATAGCGATCGTTCCACAATGTGCGACAGCCAAAGTAAAGCGTAGCAAAGGATACGAGGCTAACGGCGGTAGAGTTTGCAATCATAATAGTAATTTGATAAAGTACAGCTTCATTCGGCAACGCACCGGCAAGAATCTGACCGGTCATCATGCCCGGCAAAGAAACAATACCCATGCCTACCATGTTGTTCAAGGTAGGTAATAAAGCAGTTTCCATAGCTTGGTTAACAAAGGGATGAACAATTTCTTGCGGCGGAGTACCGATGTTCATCAGTACTTCGATACGATTGCGTTGTCCGTCCATGGATTCACGAAAGGCTTTCAGGGCTAACGTGCTACCGTTCATGATAGCGCTGACCAGCATACCGCTGATTGGGATGATATATTGTGGTGTGAAAATATCTTTTTGAATAACGGCAATCATCATAAATCCAACGATAAAAGCACCGCTTAATACAATGGAAAGAATGGTAATCCATTTAAATTTATTGTTGAGCCATTTATTTTTATTTAAGGCACGATGAATGGCGAAGCCAATCATCAAGGCCAGGTAGGTACAGGTAAAAATCGGTGACGGATATTTAAAAATATATAATAATACGTAGCCGGCAATAATGAGCTGTACAGTCATTTGTAAGCTGGCAAGAAGTAAGAATTTTGTTTGTTGAATGTGGCACTTTTTAAAAATAGCACCGACGATAAGCAGCAATAAATAGATGGAAGCAAATCCGGATAGCTGCATACTTAGCGATTCTGTCATGATAAGTAACTCCTTTCTCAATTAGTCATGTTGATTTGTCGATGATGCAGCCGTAGCCGATGATATACTACTAAGACGCGGAGCATCTAAGGTAATTAAGGCATCGCTAAAAGTAGGAATCAGCGAATCATCATGTGTGATGACCAGTGAGGTAATACCGCGATCGGCATTGAAGGCACGCAAGCGATAGAAAAAAGCATTAGCTGTAATCGTATCGAGAGCCGAGCTTGGTTCATCCCACAAGTAGACGTCAGCACCCAAGGATAGCATTACTGCATTGAATACGCGTTGGCGTTCACCGCCGGATAGGCGCGCGGTTTCGTGAGTAGGATCAAAATGAGCCGAGGCGATGTAAAGGTATTCCTTTATGGCTGACTTGGCCGGTACCGGCTGATGTCGGTATTGATTGTAAATACGGAAATTATCTTCTACGGTGCCATCAAAAAGATAGGCTTGTTGATTAACTAAGAGAATTTGACGACGCAGCTCCAAGGTATCCATGGTGAGGGTGTCGGTGCCGCGATAAAAAATACGACCGGCTGTTTGGGTCAGCGTACCGTTTAATAAGCGAAATAGCGTACTTTTGCCGCACCCGCTGGGGCCGGAAAGAAATGTCATTTTATTCGCTTCCACCACAAGGTCGGGATAACGGATGTGGGTATTCCCGGCTGTGAAGGAAAGTTGCTCAGTTCGTAATAGTTCCATAATAATTTTATTTCTCCTTACATATGAGTAACACATAGATAAAACTCACAAATAGTTGTCACGATGCACTCTCGGTACATAGTAACCAACTATTCTTATAGTATAACCTAAAAAGGGTTTTGTCCATGCGAATTTATAGGAGTTTATAATGGGATAGAGAAAATAGGATACTCTTGGAATATATACAAAGTGCTATATATGTAGAATAGAAGAAAGTTAAGTGATACGACAGATATGCATACATGATTTAAGGAAATGATATACCTTTATTAACGTACATGTATTGGCTATCCGTAAAATATATGGTACGATAGATTAGTATAGGAAGAATGTTTGTTTATAATAGACAGAAAAGCGCATCACAAGGAATTATGGTGGTGTGCTTTTTATGTGAAACGGTGATTCTTACTGCATAGCTTGAATTTTGCGAACTATAGAATATATTCATGTAGAAAAGACATGAATTGTTTGCGAATAGTGTATAATCAAAGTAGAGTCGCCATGACGGAGGTCGTAACGTATGAATTTTACAGTGAATACAGAAGTCTGTACTCGATGCGGTATATGTGTGGCGGAGTGCCCGACGGGATTATTGGTGATGACGGAAAATGGACCGCAACCGGACAGAGGGGGATGCCTTAAATGTGGTCATTGCGTGGCCGTATGTCCGACTATGGCTTTGGATTATGATATGACGCCGCGTGCTGAGCAGCCGGTTCTGCCAAATCAGACAACTTTGTCGCCGGATGAAGCGGAATTGTTTTTACGGCGTCGCCGATCTATCCGCGTGTATAAGGATCTGCCGGTACCTCGTGAAGATTTAGTGCGTTTGCTTAATGTAGCACGAATGGCACCGACGGCTACCAATAGCCAGGGCATTTCGTTTCGAGTAATACAGAATAAAGAGACACTGAAAAAAATCAGCGTAGCCGTATTGAATTGGATGCACATGATGGGGAAGAAAAATGCACGTATGCGTTTATATGCACGCGGTGCAGATATGTGCGTAAAACGGGGGCAGGATTTTATTTTGCATGATGCTCCTACATTGATATTGGCAGTGACGTCGGAAAAAATGTTTGATCGCGGTCGTGACAGCGGACATTTCTGCTTATCTTATGCAGAGCTGTTTGCTCCGACGCTTGGCTTAGGCAGTTGCTGGTCAGGGTTTGTAGAATACTGTGCTCAGTACGGCTGGGATGAGCTACTGGATTTGTTAGATATTCCGGATGGACAAAAAGTGGCAGGTGCCATCATGGTGGGCTACCCTAAATATAAATATCGTAATCTTGTGGAACGTCGCCCGTTGGATGTGTCCTTTGATGAAGATGTGTTATGAGGGCGGAAGAAAGAGGGATATTCCCGTTAGGTAAAAGGCCGACCGGCCAAAGGAGGTATCTATGGATACAGTAACATTGGATATGGTGAGAGCTGCCAAAGAACGGTTGAATGGTGTGGCGCAGCACACGGCAATTATGCAGTCTACCGCTGTTAGTACTTGCAGTCATTGCAATGTATTTTTAAAGATGGAAAATTTACAGCGTACAGGATCTTTCAAACTACGCGGTGCATATAATAAGGTAGCTTCTCTCAGTGAAGCAGAAAAAGCACGAGGCATCGTGGCCTCATCCGCCGGTAATCATGCGCAGGGCGTGGCATTGGCAGCCAGCGAGTACGGCGTAAAGGCCACTATTTGCATGCCATCGAATGCGCCGTTGTCTAAAATTGACGCTACTCGTAGTTATGGAGCGGATGTCGTTTTAGCCGGAGATTTTTACAGCGATGCGTATGATAAAGCCTGTGAATTGGAAAAAGAAAAAGGACTGACCTTCTGTCATCCTTTTAATGATCCGCTGGTTATCGCCGGGCAGGGAACCATTGCCTTGGAAATTCTGGAAGATGTACCGGAAACCGATGTTATTGTCGTGCCTATCGGTGGAGGCGGTTTAATTTCCGGTATCGCCGTAGCGGCGAAGGCCATTAAACCGTCTATCCGTATCGTCGGTGTGCAGACGGCAGGCATGCCATCTATGAAGGTGTCCGTGGAAGATGACAAACTAACAACGGTGCCTTCACATAAAAGCTTAGCTGATGGAATTACTGTGGGCACACCGGGCGATGTTACCTTTGAGCTGGTAAAAAAATATGTAGATGATATCGTGACAGTCGATGAAAGCGAGATTGCCGGTGCTATCCTCTTCTTATTAGAACGCGTAAAGACGGCTGCAGAAGGAGCCGGGGCATGTCCGGTAGCAGCCTTGATGAATCATAAGATTACCGGTATCGAAGGCAAAAATGTAGTTGCCTTGGTAAGTGGTGGTAACATTGATGTAAATATTATTGATCGCATTATTAATAATGGATTGGTACAGTCATGGCGCCGGGCATATTTTGATGTCGTTGTGGAAGACCGTCCGTATGTGTTGGCATCGTTGACGAAATTGGTGTCCGACAGTAATGCTAATATCCTGAGTATTTTCCATGATCGCAGCCAGCGCGATATTGAAGTGGGCTATGTTCATGTGGCGCTGGAACTGGAGACAATGAATGAAGAACATGTGCAGGGATTATTAAAAACGTTGCGTGCCAACGGATTCCCGGCAGTGCTCAGATAATTGGGGATACATTGTCTGTGAGCGGGCAATGTGCAAGCGATAAGGAGAATTGATGATGGAAGAGAAAAAGTTGGAGCGAAAATTAAAGCCGCGTCACGTGGAAATGATTGCACTAGGCGGAACAATCGGCGTCGGCTTGTTTATGGGATCGGCCAGTACGATTCAGACGGCGGGCCCATCAGTGCTGATTTGCTACGCTATAGCCGGTGTAGTAATGTTTTTGATTATGCGCATTATGGGGGAAATGCTTTATTTGGAACCGGTACCGGGATCATTTGCATCCTATGGATATCGGTATATTTCACCGTACATCGGATTTATTACGGCGTGGTGTTATTGGTTTATGTGGGCCACCGTAGGACTGGCGGAGCTGACCGCGGTGGGAATCTATATGAGTTATTGGTTTCCGGATATACCGCATTGGATTTCCGCGTTGGTTGCCATGGCCATTATTGTGACGGCTAACATTGCGTCCGTTAAGTATTACGGAGAGTTTGAGTTTTGGTTTGCTTTTGTTAAGGTAGCTACTATCGTATTCATGCTGGTAGTAGGCGTTATGATGATTGCGTTTGGTTTTGGTAATGACGGCGTGCCTATCGGTTTAAGCAATTTGTGGGAGCATGGCGGATTTTTTCCGCACGGCTTGGATGGAATGGTAGCGGCTATGTGCGTAGTGGCGGCTGCCTTCCAAGGTGTGGAATTGGTAGGCATTACAGCCGGTGAAGCGCAAGAGCCGCGTAAAACATTGATGAAAGCGGTTAAGAACATTGTATGGCGTATTCTTATTTTTTACGTAGGCGCTATTTTTATTATTCTTTGCATTTATCCTTGGAACGAATTGGGCATGATGGGGAGTCCCTTCGTGCAGACATTTACGCGGGTAGGCATTGCCAGTGCGGCGGGGATTATTAACTTCGTAGTGTTGACGGCAGCACTGTCCGGTTGTAACAGCGGCGTCTATAGCTGTGGCCGCATGCTCTACACCTTGGCGTGTAACGGACAGGCACCGAAGGCGTTCGGCAAATTATCACAATCGGGGGTACCGCGGAACGGAATATATTTTACTATGGCAGTACTCTGTTTAGGCGTAGTACTTAATTATTTAATTCCCGACTCAAAGCTGTTTCTTTATGTATACAGCGCCAGTGTATTTCCCGCTATGGTATCCTGGTTTGTACTCGCCGGTGCGCAAAAGAATTTCCGCAAACGTTGGGGCAAGGAAGCAATGGCTAAACATCCTTTTAAATCTCCGTTATATCCATACGCCAATTATTTTTGTTTAGGCTTTTTAGCGTTGGTAACGGTGGGCATGTGGATTAATGAAGACACGCGGGCGTCACTGATTATTGGTTGGCTGTTTATCGCCATCTTAACTCTGGCGTATTATGGCAAAGGGATGAACAAACGCCCTATCGTACATGAAGAGTTTACCGATGATGAAGAAGTGCGGGCAGCACATGAATCGGTAGAGGGTGCAACGACAACAAAATAAAAAGCAGCACGGTGATACAATACAGATATCGCTGTTAAAGAAAACGCAGGCTTTATGCTACCGAAATGAATTGGTGGCAGGGCCTGCTTTATATTTCATCTTGCATTGCGTTGCGAAAGGAGTCATCTCATGAAAGGACAACTTAGTTATAAACGAATTTATGATAAAGCCACACCTGAGGATGGAGCCCGTATTTTGGTGGATCGCCTGTGGCCGCGAGGTATAAAAAAAGAAGAAGCTAAGCTCACCGCTTGGCGCAAAGAAATAACGCCTTCCGCAGAATTGCGAAAGGCGTATCATCATAAAGATATCAGCTATGAACAATTTGCAGCCGCTTATCGTATGGAAATAGAACAAAACAAAGCATGGCCCGCATTTGTGCATGCTGTGGCTGAACGATTACAGTCGGGACCGGTGACATTGCTGACGGCAGCCAAGGATGTGGTGCACAGTCATATTCCGGTATTGATGGCAGCGTTAGCCGAAACATAAAGAAGGAGGCTTGTTATTTAGCGCTTTGACCTGTCTCTATTCTGCCGGTTCGATGGTGCCGTGGAACTTATCGGCAATGAATTTTTTTACTGCATCGGAATGGTAAATAGCGGCAATTTTTTTGTAGGTTTCATTGTCCTTATCTTTAGCGCGTACAGCCAGTACCATAACGGCTAACGGTTCATCCTTCGGTTCCAAGAAGATACCCTGCTTAGCTACATCGATGCCGGCGCTCATTACATAGTTCATCGGAATAGCGGCAACGGTTACATCGTCAAGACTACGCGGTAATTGTGCCGCTTCCAATTCTTTGATGACTAAATGTTTAGGATTGGATGTAATATCGGCAGGTGTGGCCTTGAAGCCTACGCCATCTTTCAATGTAATCAGCCCGGCCTTGGCGAGCAGTGCCAGGCCGCGACCACCGTTGGTAGGATCGTTAGGTACAGCTACGATAGCGCCATCCGGAATATCGGCGGGATTGTGAATTTTATTACTGTACAGTCCCATGCGCATAAGAATAGTCTTGCCGATTGGCACTAAATCCGTACCGTTTTGTTTATTAAAGTTTTCCAGGAAAGGCACGTGTTGATAGCTGTCTAATTCTAAATCGCCGGAGGCTAATGCTTTATTGGGTGTAATATAGTCGGAAAATTCTACGACTTTAATTTTAATACCCTCTTTGGCAGCTTCCTTGGCAACGGCTTCCACAACTTCGGCGTGCGGACCGGCAGTGGCACCGATGCGAATTTCCTTGTCATTGTTACTGCTTTGCCCGCAACCGGCGATGCCTAGGGCTAACACACCGATTAATAGAGGGGCCAATAAACGTTTTAATTTCATACGTATCATCTCTCCTTTTTTCTCTTGATTCTCAACTATACGCAAGCTGTTGTTAGGCTAGTCACATCCCCGTTTGAGTGATAGTCATTAACAGTTGCTATTAGACTACCATAAAACTGTGATTTAGACAATTGGAAGTTATGGCAGGTATTCGTTATTGTTGAAAAAGGAGTCCGTAGTTTATAATAAATACTACTTAGTGAAAGTTGGTATCGCAAGATACATAGTGTATAGAGTTCTATAGGAAAAGAGAGACGATGAGGAGGTTACAGTGAATCAATTAGTTATTGCTATGACGGAGGCGGCACGCACCTACGTACCTACGGTGGGCCGGCGTAGTATCGTTGATGCAATCAATGCAGATTACAGTGCTGTAGCAGCATTGGTGATTATCGATAAAGAAGAGGCGTTGGCAGATGATGATATGGTACGTGCTTATGGAATTCCCGTTATTTGTTTGGCTACCGGAAAAGAGCCGATAGATGATAGGCTACTTAAAAAAGTTAGGCATGTCATTGATGGAAACAGCGGTGACCAAATTCTGTTTGCCCATCGTATAGAAGCAGCTGCTGCACGGTATGAAGCGACGATGTTGCCGCCGTTTTTCAGAGCCTTAGCGCAATATGTGAAGGCGGGGCATTCTCAGTTTGATTGTCCGGGACACCAAGGAGGCGCTTTTTTTAGACAGCACCCGGCAGGGCGTGCGCTGTATGATTTTTACGGAGAAACTGTATTTCGCAGTGACTTGTGTAATGCGGACGTAGCTTTAGGAGATCTTCTTATTCACGAAGGACCGGCATATGATGCACAGCGTCATGCGGCAGAGGTTTTCAATGCGGATAAAACATATTTTGTATTAAACGGTACATCAGCGGCTAACAAGGTTGTGCTTAATGCGTTGTTGGCGCCGGGTGATATCGTGCTTTATGACAGAAATAATCATAAATCTGTTTCACACGGAGCTTTGGTGCAGGCCGGGGCGATGCCGGTATATTTGGAAACGGCACGTAATCCCTTCGGATCTATCGGCGGTATTACGGAACGTTGTTTTGAGGAAGCGTATATTCGTGAACTCATCGCTAAACGGGATCCGGAAAAAGCCAAGGCCAAGCGCCCCGTTCGTTTAGCTGTTATTCAATTGGGAACGTATGATGGTGTTGTTTATAATGCGCGTCAGGTAGTTGATAAAATCGGGCATCTTTGTGACTATATTCTTTTTGATTCCGCTTGGGTTGGTTATGAGCAGTTTATTCCGATGATGAAAGATTGCAGTCCTTTACTGCTTACCTTAGGACCGGATGATCCGGGCATTTTTGTTACGCAATCGGTACATAAGCAGCAAGCCGGTTTTTCACAGACCTCGCAAATTCACAAGAAGGACAGTCATATCAAAGGGCAAGCCCGTTATGTGGATCACAAACGGGTCAATAATGCCTTTATGATGCATGCATCTACTTCACCGTTTTATCCGCTGTTCGCGGCTCTCGATGTAAATGCCAAAATGCATGAAGGAGAGGCAGGCCGTTGGTTATGGAGACGCTGTGTTGAGTTGGGAATCGAAGCGCGCAAATCGGTTTTACGAAATTGTCGTTATGTGCGTCCATTAATACCTCCTGTTGTACATGATGCACCATGGCAGGATGGCAATACAGCAGCAATGGCTGAGGACAAAGCGTATTTTGCATTTACCCCTAATGGGCGTTGGCATTCTTTCGAAGGATATGGTGCAGGACAGTATTTTATAGATCCTTGTAAATTTCAGCTTATTACGCCGGGCATTCATGTAGAAACCGGTGAGTATGAAGAGTTCGGTATACCGGCTACGATTTTAGCTCATTATCTGCGCGAGAACGGGATTATCCCGGAAAAGTGTGATCTTAATACGATTCTTTTCCTACTGACACCGGCAGAAAATCGTACGAAAATGGATAATCTGGTAGCGGCGTTGGTTCGTTTTGAGAAGCTGATTGATGCGGATGCACCGATGCAAGAGGTATTGCCGTCCGTGTATTACCGTCATATTGATACATATCAAGGCTATACCATTCGTCGATTGTGTCAAGAAATGCATGATTTTTATTGCAGCCGCAATGTGAGCGAATTACAAAAACGATTGTTCTTGGCAGACTATTTACCGGAGTATGTGAAGTCCCCGCAAGAAGCGAATATAGATTTTGTACGCGGGCTGGGTGAATTGGTACCGCTTAGCGAGGCGCTGGGACGCATCGCCTTAGAAGGGGCATTGCCGTATCCGCCGGGTGTTATTTGCGTGCAGCCGGGAGAGCGGTGGTCGGAAACAGCACAACAATATTTTCTGGCTTTGGAAGAAGGGATTAATCGGTTACCGGGATTTGCTCCGGAGATTCAAGGTGTGTATATTACCGAACAGCTAGATGGAACGAAGAAGGCTTTCGGCTACATGTTGAAGGAATAAATAACAAAGAGGGCTACTCATGTCGTATCGCTAGGGTCTTAAAAATGACCTGATTGTAATATGAGTAACCCTCTTGTCGTATTTTTTACAGAGACTGCACGTATTAATTACACTTCGGTGCGACGTCGATGAAGGAGCGTACCGCCGCCTCGTTGGCCGCGGAATTCATTGTGCTCGGCGATGAGTGTACCGCGAAGGAATACGCGTTCAATGGAGCAATGGGCCGTAATACCTTCGTACGGTGAGTAGTGGCAGGTAGTATGTAACGTGTGCGCATTGAACTCGTGCGTGTCGGTAGGATTGATGATGACAAGATCGGCATCATAGCCTTCTTTAATATCACCTTTGTGAGAAATACCGAAGATGCGAGCAGCGTTAGTAGCCGTGACTTGAACGAATCGTTCCGGTGTTAATCGTCCCTTGAGTACACCTTCGCTGAAGAGGAGCGGCATGCGTTCTTCTACCCCGGATACACCGCCCGGGCAACGTCGGAAGTCAGCTACGTTGGCTTGCTTTTCTTCGATGGTAAACGGACAATGATCGGTAGCCACTACCTGGATATCACCGTTGGCCAGTCCGTTCCAAAGAGCATCATTATCATGCTTTTTGCGTAATGGTGGAGCCAGCATGTATTTGATACCTTCCATTGGACCGCCGTCCGAGAATTTATCATCCGTTAAAAGTAAATATTGTGGACACGTTTCCACGTAAATATGCGGTTGTCCTTCACGACGAGCTAAGCGCACTTCTTCCAAACTTTCATGGGCCGATAAATGAACAATATATACGGGCGCATTATCGGCAGCTTTGGCAAGACCCAGTAGGGTACTGATAGTAATGGACTCGGCTTCATTGGGACGGGTGGTAGCTTGAGCGGCCGGTAGAATTTCATCCGGTGCTAACATGTCGCGAAGTTCGTTGGTGATGGCATCATTTTCGGCGTGGACGGTGAGTAAGCCGTTGATGGGCTTCATTGCTTTCAGTATGCGGAAAAGATCGCGGTCGAACATAGGGGAACCGTAAGTCGTGTAAGCCTTAAAGGAAGGGAATCCTTCTTCGGTCACTAGGGACGGCAGTTCGCGAAGAATGTCCTCGGACATATGTTGGAAGACGCCGTGGAAGCTGTAATCAATGGGACAACGTTCGGCCAGTTGTCGATATACATTGAATTGATGATGTAAATCGCAGCCGCCAGGGCCGAAGGCCATATGGTCAATGATAGTAGTGGTGCCGCCGCAAGCCGCAGCTACTCCGCCGTCATAAAAATCATCGCAAGCACGATACTGCGGCGATTGCTGTAGGTCAAAATGTGTGTGAGGATCAATGCCGCCGGGCACGATGTAGCGTCCCGTAGCATCGATAATCTGATGCGCCGGATGTGAGAGCTGAGCTGTCTGCGGTGCTGTAATAGCCGTTATAGTATCGCCGGTAACGACAATATCACCGATAAAATGACGGTCGGATGTACAAATCGTACCGTTTTGAATGATAAAATTCATAAGAACCTCCTTATTGGTATCGTAGTCAGTGAGTAGAGAAATCCGAGTTCTGAATGAATGCAAGAGGCATCTCTTCTTATAATAGCCCGTTTAGAAAATAAATAGTAGTATAAAACGTTAAGCTATGAATAATTTTAATAAAAGAGAAATGGGTAAGGGGTATTATGAATTTTGGGGATAGCCGTAACGAAGATTGAGAGCGATTTTTACTTGGCTGCATTGACGTGGTACAATAGAGCATATGGGAGGTGAGTGATACTATGATAGATAAGCAAGTGATTGAACAACGACTGCTGTGGCAGTCGGCTTTGCTCATGTTCATGGTGGCTATCAGTGGTACGTTGATGGGGGTATTCACCGGATCGGCTGCGGTACTTCTTGATGGTATCGTATCGTTCATGGCAGTTATCATAAAAATTATGATGATTATGACATCTAAGCTCATATCCCGTGAAACAAGCAAACGCTTTCAGTTCGGCTATTGGCAATTTGAGCCACTGGTGTTAATTGTGGAAGGCGGCTTTACATTGCTTTTCGTTATCTATGCATTGATGACGGGGATTATGAGTTTATTGGGTCCGGGGACGATTGTAAAGGCAGGGCCCATCGTAATTTACGCATTGGTATTCACCATAGCTGACGCAGCCTATTATTTTTATGTGCATGCCGTGAATAAACGGTTAAAATCCAATTTGGTTAAGTTCGATAACATTAGTTGGTCCATTGATGCGGTGCTTTCGGCAGGCATTCTTATCAGCTTTCTGTTTGCATGGGGATTGGAACAAACGGAATGGGCCATCTATGCGCGATATGTGGATCCGGTGGTACTTATCGCTTTGTCCATACAAATGCTTCCCAGTGCTATAAAAATTTTGGTGCCTTCTATGAAACAAATTATGGGAGTGGCACCGATGGAGTTGCATAATCGTATTCAGCGAATTATGGATGAATTCATGGAGCGCTATCATTTTAAGGATTATGTAAGCAGCGTGCAGGCTTATGGGAAGACAAAGATCATTGAAATCGATATTTTAATCCCCAAAAATTATGAGCATCAACGCATAGTGGAGTTGGATGCGATTCGCAATGAAATTGATGAAGCTATCGGTGGGCGAGCCGAAGAAAAATGGGTAACGATTACCTTTACGGCTACTAAGCGTTGGATGGCAAAGGATTATTTATTGGATGAAGCCGATGATGACGAGTAATTTGAAAGACGGTTCGGAGAAACCGGTGAATTATTTGTTAAAACACTTAATAGTTAGTTTGAATAAAGAGCTTACACATGGTTTAAGCAACGATGCAATAGATATGGCAATACATAGCAAAGAAAAGAGGGACTATTCATGGAAGGGTTGGCACGAATTAAAGCAGAAATAACGCAAGCAGCAATGGAGTTAGCGGATAAAGCCAAACTGAAGGAAGGTCAAATTATGGTTATTGGCTGTTCTACCAGCGAAGTGCAGGGTAAGAAAATTGGTACTGCATCGGGACCGGATATTGGCGTGGCTATTTACGAAGCATTGGCTGCGGTGGCTAAAGAAAAAGGTTTTGCCTTGGCTTTTCAGTGCTGCGAACATTTAAACAGAGCCATTGTAACAGAGCGTTCTGTGGCGGAGCGCAATGATTTGTATATTTGTAATGCTGTACCGCAGTTACATGCAGGCGGTGCTATGGCAACGACGGCTTTCGGTCGAATGACGGATCCGGTGGTTGTGGAATATATCAAGGCCGATGCAGGTCTTGATATTGGTGACACGTTTATCGGTATGCATTTAAAACATGTAGCCGTGCCGGTGCGGTTAGCCGTGAAGGCAATCGGTGAAGCTCATTTGACGGCGGCTCGGGTGCGCCCTAAATATATCGGTGGACCGAGGGCTGTGTATGATGAAGCATTGATGTAATTTGATGACGTGCGGATTCAATTATGTTGTGAAGAAGGAGTTGAGATGTATGAAAAATTTTATTACACCAAAGGAGTTACATACATTACAAGCGCAGGGGAACCTTGTGATTATTGATGTACGCGGTAAGGGGCCTTACGAGGCGGGTCACATCGAAGGAGCCTTAGCTCTCGACGTAGAACGGGATTTGACAAAACCTGTGGAAGCGCACGGTGGCCGTCATCCGTTACCGACGAAGGATAATTTTGCAGAAACGCTGCGGCGATTGGGACTTACGATTACATCTACAGTAGTTATTTATGATGATTGGATGACCGGTGTGGGCCGACTGTGGTGGATGTTACGCTATGCCGGGATTGAAAATGTAAAAGTACTGGCCGGTGGCATTGGCCGTTGGCAACGGGAAGGGTATCCGTTGACACAGGCAGAGACACCTAATCCGGCTCCGTCGTCTTTTGTGCCGCAGTGGCGTGAGAATTGGCTTGTTAGTCATGAGGAAGTGGTGGCTCTTACCGCATCGCAGGAGAAGATTCTTGTAGATGTGCGTGCACCCGAACGCTATCGCGGTGAAGTGGAACCGCTAGATCCTGTAGCCGGCCATATACCGACAGCGATTAATATTTATTATGAATTACCTTATACAGCGGATGGCTTAAAGCCGGAGGCGGAGTTGAGGGAAATATTCAAGCCGCTTCTTAACTCAACCAAGAAAACCGTGTTGTATTGTGGCTCCGGTATTACGGCACCCATCGAAATGCTAGCCGTGGATGAATTAAATATTCCCGTAGCATTGTACCTTGGCAGTTTTAGTGACTGGATTAGCTATGAGAATGCGGTGATTGCTACGGGCACGGAAACGATGGATGATTAAAACTAATGTATAGGAGGGTTTCGTTTGCAAACCTTATATAAATTATTGTATGTTATTGTGTTTGCGTATATTCTGTATCATATGTATAGCTTTGGTTTTACGGTGGTGAATGTGGCGGCATTGATTCTTTTGGCGGCCAGTTTATATCTTGACGCGCACCGCCGTAGGCGCCGGGCCGAAGAGGCACGGAAACGGCGTGATACAAAATGATGGTACGTATTGTGTGAGGAGGAATGTATGAAACTTATTTCTTGGAATGTAAACGGCCTGCGGGCAGCAGTGACGAAAGGCTTCATGGATAGCTTTAACGAACTTGATGCGGATGTATTTTGTTTGCAGGAAACCAAACTACAGCCCCACCAGATTGAATTGGAATTGCCCGGTTATCACCAGTATTGGAACAGTGCGGTGAAGAAGGGGTACAGCGGTACGGCACTTTTTACTAAAACGGAGCCAATCAGTGTTACCTATGGTATCGGCATTGAAGAACACGACCAGGAAGGACGCGTTATTACGGCGGAGTATGAGCATTGCTATGTGGTGACCTGCTACACGCCGAACAGTCAGCGAGGATTGGCACGACTTGCGTATCGAATGACATGGGAAGATGCATTCCGTAATTATTTGCTGGAGCTGGATGCGAAAAAGCCGGTGATTCTTTGCGGTGACCTCAATGTAGCACATGAAGAAATCGATTTGAAAAATCCGAAGACCAATCACAAAAATGCAGGCTTTACCGATGAAGAGCGATCTAAAATGACAGAACTATTGGCAGCAGGTTTTACGGATACCTTCCGTCATTTATATCCGGATGTAACCGATGCGTATAGTTGGTGGTCCTATATGGGAAAAGCGCGCGATAGAAATGTAGGGTGGAGAATTGATTACTTTATTACTTCCAAACGTTTGGATAATAGTATTACAGAAGCAAAGATTCATCCGCAAATTTTTGGTAGCGATCATTGCCCGGTAGAGCTCGATATTGCCATTGATTAAAAATAGTTTATTTTTATGGGGCATAAGGAGTCCCAATAGATGATTAATTGATATATAGTCTATAGAAGTACATAAAACTGAATGATTTGCCTATATTGATTTCTCATGGTATAGTTTGAAATCTAACGACCGGGTCTATGACAGACCCGGTCGTTTTAGTTATTATCTAATTGTTTAGATATAACTTTTAATCATCGTATTATGCGTAAATAGAAATTTGAGATATATTTTTAATTATCCCTGTGGTATAGTGAAGATGAGCAAGACGGTTGGTTTTGCAAACCTGTTATTCTATATGAGGTGATACGACTATGGCAAAGTACAATCCTTATGAAAATATGTTGAATACACTTGACGAAGCAGCTCAGAAATTGGGCTTAACGCGTAATGATTATGAAGTGATTCGCCATCCGGAACGTGAACTGAGCGTATCGATTCCGGTACAAATGGATGACGGCCACATTGAAGTATTCAATGGCTATCGTACACAACACAGTACAATTATGGGGGCAGCTAAAGGGGGCATTCGTTTCCATCCCGATGCAGATGAAAACGAAGTGCGTGCATTGGCTGCTTGGATGACAATAAAGAATTCCATCGCTCACTTACCGTACGGCGGTGGTAAAGGCGGTATCAAAGTAGATCCGAAAAAATTAAGTAAACGCGAACTGGAACGTCTGACGCGCGGTTTTGTACGCAAGATTGCCCCGATTATCGGAGTAGATACGGATGTACCGGCACCGGATGTAAATACCAATCCTCAAATTATGGCATGGATTGTAGATGAATTCAGTACTTTAAAAGGTGTTTGGTCACCCGGAGTTGTAACCGGTAAACCACTGGAAGTAGGCGGCTCATTGGGACGTAACGAAGCTACCGGTCGTGGTTGCATGTTTACATTGAAAAGCTATTTGGAAAAGAAGGGCAAAAAGATGTCTGATGTGACGATTGCTGTTCAGGGCTTTGGTAACGTAGGCAGTGTAGGGGCACTTCTCATGCATCGTGAAGGCTGTAAGATTGTAGCTATCGGTGATGTTCACGGATCCATCTACAATGAAAACGGCATCGATGTAGAAAAAGCGTATGAATATGCTAATACGCACGGTCGATCCTTGGAAGGCTATGAAGAACCGGGCATGACAGTTATCGACAATAAAGAACTGCTTTTATTGGATGTTGATGTATTATACTTAGCTGCCTTGGAAAACCAGATTAATGGCGATAATATGAAAGATGTTAAGGCTAAGCTTCTTTTGGAAGGGGCTAACGGGCCGACGACAAATGAAGCAGACTTGTATTTCTATGATAAAGGCGTAGATATCTTGCCGGATGTATTGACTAATGGCGGTGGCGTTGTTACTTCTTATTACGAATGGGTACAAAACAAAGAAGGTTTGTACTGGACGGAAGAAGAAGTTAACGATCGTTTGGAAAAAAATATGAAGCGCAGCTTTGAAGAAGTATGGGCTATGCAACAGGAATACAAGGTATATCCGCGCTTAGCTGCATATATGGTAGCGCTAAAACGTTTGGTAGCGGCTAGTAAGTTACGTGGCTTTAACGGCTGATTGTTGATACATGCGTAAACGGTGCATACATAATTTGATTTATATATGTAGTTAGCACTGCACCATAGCAGAGTAGGATAGCATATAGCGATAACGGGCTAGGTAGGGCTGTGTGTGCTACTATAGTCTGATGAAGGAGCGACAGGTGTCGTCGACAGGAGCGTATAGATTGCGTAACAACGACGATAGAATGTGGCTCCTTTATTTTTGATATGGATACTAATGATATACAGAAGAATTACCATTGATAGATGATTTAAAACAGTAAATGCGGTGGAAGCGATCGTGGCTGAGAGAGTCTATGATTGTGAGCGCCTTTATGTGGCGCAAAGAACCGTTTATGGCGGCATCTTTTTATATGGGCTTGTTGGTGCCTTTGTTGGGAACGCATTTCTCAAGAATTGGAACACAATAATGATTGCGGAGCGTTACTCTTTTTGGATCTGGATACTTTTAAACAGGTTAACGATATCTTCGGTCATCAAGCCGGTGACGAAGCATTGCGTCGAGCGGTAGGTATCATGCGTCACATGCTAAAAATTCCGGTAAGAATCGGTATGCCAGTCGGTAAGCTTGCCATTGATATAGGATACATATAGGTGCTCAATAAGGATACCGCGCATACGACCGTAAGTCCGGAACAATTAAACCGAGCGTCGTATGCGCCGCTAAAAGCGGGCCGAGAAGCATTTTGTTAGAAGAAGTAAAAAAATATAAAGTAATTTATAAAAAAGGGCTTGCATTTATCAGCGCAGTATCATATAATAATTGACGTACCATTCCTCGATAGCTCAGTCGGTAGAGCAATCGGCTGTTAACCGATCGGTCGTAGGTTCGAGTCCTACTCGGGGAGCCATTGTGGCCCGTTGGTCAAGCGGTTAAGACACCGCCCTTTCACGGCGGTATCGGGGGTTCGATTCCCCCACGGGTCACCAGCATGGACGATTAGCTCAGCTGGGAGAGCGCCTGCCTTACAAGCAGGATGTCGGCAGTTCGATCCTGTCATCGTCCACCAAACCAAGCGAGCCATTTTCTTCGGAAGATGGCTCGCTTTTTTTATACCTTCTCACAGAAACATCGCATGCATGGATAGGTAACCGTTGGGTAGCCCTACGACGAGTCATGCTTAGATTGATAGGAGAGTATACTATGACAGATGTATTCTGTGAGATTTTTGTTGAATACGCTAACTCCCCATTGGCGATATGGGGTATATGTGCTAACATAGCAGGTAGAATATAACGCTTTCATCATAGATTGAGAATCAGGTAGGAGGGTTACTTCATGACTGCCTATATACCATATTTAGTAGTATTGGCTGTAGTGATTGTTTTTTTCTTTGTATGTTACTTAGTATTCCGCGATAAGGATGAGCCGACAGTAAAACGGCCTGCTGCTCGCGAGACGGTGGCGAATGCGGATTATTACGAACGAAAACGAGCGGAGCACGGCGGTACGCAATATCGTACGCGCAATGTAACCGCAGAGGATACGGCGACTCGTCGTAACGGCGAAGCAGCGAAAACCAACGCCGAGGCACCGACGCAGGAAGCTATGGAAGCCACGCAGATTATGCCGGCATCGCACCGAGATACGCATGCACGTCATCACAGTGAACAGGCAGCTGCCAAGGTAGAAGAACGGGAATGGCGTCGCAAGCAAGCGGAGCAGCGTAAGCATAGCAAGGTAAAGAATGACGAAGCAGACGCACAGGCTCGCCGTCATACGGTGAAGGGTCATAGGGCCGCAGAACAGACAGTGCCGAATTCCTCCGTAAATACGGATGCTACTGTAGTTATCGGTTCGCGGGAAGAATTGACCCGTCACCTGGCAGACACAGACGGTGCGACACATACACAAACGCCGACGGCTCCGGTCGATACGGATATGACGCGACCTATTGCGCCGATTAATGTGCGGACCATGGAAGCTTCGGAAGTGGCTGACGATGCGACGCGTATCTTGCCGGTAGTTACGGCAGAAACGACTCCGGCGGCAAAACGGACGGCCTCCCACAGTGATGTACCGGCTGCCGGTGATGCGGTAGACTGGGCGGTGCATCACTTTATGCAATCCTTCGGGATGCTTGGTGACTCTGCTAAAGAAGGCGTTCGTGCCATTACCGCCGATGCCCTGCAGCGATTGGGAATTACCGGTGAAGCAGAAGTAAAGGCTCTTCTGGAAAATATTGTCGTACAGGAAGCGTTGATGTGTATGCAAAAAGCCTATGTGGCAACGCCTACACCGTGGATGTACGAAACAGCCATCGAAGCCTTCGGCGATGTAGTGCAGCAACCGAAATCAAGCACGCTTTACTTGTTGGCCTTTGATGCGCTTCGCATTTTACCGCATCTTCACTTAGGTCATTTCCAGGTTATGGCCTTGGCACTTTTATTGCAGTACTCGCGTAACTCCAATAACTATAGCATGGATAACCTGCGCCACTATGTGGAAAAATATATCGAACCCTTTGTGTCGGATGTACCGCGGGACGAATCCATGCATCGTCAACTGGAATACTTGCACTGTAGCGCACAGGCTGCCGATCGGGTTAGCCTCGCAGCTATCTTCAGTAATTCCTATCCGCTGATTTTTAAATACCGCGGCTTTACTCGGGATGAGCTGAGCATGGCATTGGACGGTGAACGCTTGGACGAACGCTTTATTGCGCGCAGCATTAATTCTTCTATGTACAAGCTCACCTTAGTAGATGAAGGTTTGGCACAGCGCTTCTTCCGCTTAGCACATATCAGTGACGGTGACATTCAGCAGCGCCTATTGGCATTGGCCAAGAGCAAGCCGACAGCTTTTACGGGACGGGAAAGTTTGGAAATTATGGAACGCATTTCGCCGGTATTGGTAAACCTTGCCGAAGTATACGATACCACGCCGATTTCCAAAATGACATTGACCCTCTTGGGCTTGTATTTGGGACGGGCTCATGTGAAAGTCACTATCGGCGAAGAATTCGATTTGTCGCCGTGGTTGTAATCATGCTGTGATTGTGATAGATGCTGTGGTGGTAATACATGCTGCGGCTGTAATAATAAAATACTCCCTCCGGTTTACGATGAACGCTTACATCAGTTTGCGCTTCTTCGTAACTGGAGGGAGTTTTTTTATGTCTTATTTTGAGGGAGTTTTTATGTTTTATCTTATGTTGCATAGTCCGGCGTGGTATAGGGATTTACTTTATGATTGCTCCTCGTCGGCTCGATGTTTAAACGCGTTAAGCTGGCAAATGAAATTATTGCGCAGCATGGTTGTATATGTATCGCGGCTCATAGAGATGGGAGCATGGGCCAATAGCGGCGAATGTTGCATGATGGCAGTCAGCGCAAACGGCGACAGCAAGCTGATGTAACAGCCGTACAATCGCGGATCCGCCATATCATAGCCAAGGTAATCGCTGAGTAAGCTGCCGATGAGAGAAAACTTTGGCAGTGCCGACGAAGTGATGACGCGATGCATCATCGGTGACGGGGATAAGACTTCGCGAATCCAAAGTTTGATGTGCCAGTCGCTGTCGCTGAGCGTTTGCGCGAGAAAAAAATCTACAATGGATAACAGACGTTTATCCGGTGGAGCATCGCTATCCGCAATATCTCGAAGGATAGCCAAATCCATCAAATAATGCTGTACCTCGCCGAGTACGGCTTCGTATAATGCTTCGCGACTGCCGAAATGGTAATTAACGGCAGCGCTGTTAACCTGGGCAGCCGTGCAGATTTCTTTGCTGGTCGTTTTATCATAGCCTTGGATGGCAAAGAGACGACCGGCGTGATCGATGATGCGGGCTTTGGTAGCTTGTCCGTCTTCGCGACCGTTGGCCGCTGGCGTCTTTGGTATTCGTGTTTGTCCGGCGGAGGCGCGCTTTTTTTGTACCGATGCATTGGCGGCTTCCGGAGGGATACTTGTTTGTAATTGTGTTTCGTTTATATTCATGGACACCTCGATACAGTTTTACGATAATTTTTTACGGAACAGCGTAGCTGCCAAGGGCAGGGTAATGGAGGCGACGATCAACATAGGAATATAGTTGATGGCAATTAAATTAAGGCCGGCCCCTTCCAGATAAATGCGGCGCACCGACTCGACGGCAAAGCGCATAGGATTGATATAGGTGGCGTACTGCAATACTTCCGGCATGTTTTGAATCGGCGTGGACAAACCGGATAATAGTAGCATGGGGAGCAGGATAACAAAGCAATACACCATGACCTGCTGCATAGAATCGGAGATGGCCGATACGGACAGACCGACACCGACAGAGCTGAGCAAGAAGATAAAAATAGTTAAATACAGTGTGCCGATAGAGCCTACCGGCGTAATGCCGAACCAGAAAATTGTCAGCAGCAATACCAAGGTAGCTTGGATGGTGCCGATGATCATCGGCGGAATCGCTTTGGCAATAAGAATTTCATAGGGTTGCAGCGGCGTAACCAACAACTGATCGAAGGTACCTTGCTCGCGTTCGCGGGCTACCGACAAACCGGCCAGCATCATAACCTGCGTCAGAGCCAGCATGGGAATCAAGGACGGAAGGAACATCCAACGGGTAATCAGATTGGGATTGTACCACGTGCGATTGACTACTTCTATCGCCGGCGGAGTACCGCGAAGCTCTGTGGAATACGCAGAGGCTATAGATGAAATATATCCGGCGGCAATGCCCGAGGTGGTTGGGTTGCGCCCGTCGGTGATGACCTGTACCGGTGCGGCCGTACCGGCGGTAATCTGATTGGCAAAGTCTTGGTTTACCGTTACGACGGCAATGACGTCACCGGAGTCGATGGCCGGGGCGATTTGCGCAGTAGAGCTCAAGGTGAAGACGCGCTGAAAAATGCCGGATCCTTCCAGACGAGCGATAAAATCTGCTGAATAGCTGCTGTGGCTTTGGTCTAACAGTGCGTAAGGAACTCGGTCTAGGTTAAAACTGGCCGTGTAGCCGAACAGCATGCCCTGTACGATAACGGGCAGGAGAAGAATGAAACGGATTTTAGGATCCTTCAGCGTCACCAAGAGTTCCTTGCGAATGACGCACAATAATTTGTAAAACGTAGTCGATAATGACGTCATAAGTGTGGCCTCTTTCGTAGAATAAGATATGATTACATTAAAAATATGGTAAGAGATACGAGTATGTAAAGCCGTGCTTGCGGATAGAAATTAATCCAGCCGCTTGCGCGTTACCAGTAATGATAAGCCGATAAAGAGGGATGCATAGCCGGCAAGGATAGCACAGTTTTTGTAAATGATGACCGGATTGTTACCGGCGAGGAACAGGGATTTCAGTAAATCCATATAGTACGTAGCCGGCATGAGATGGCTGATGACATTTACCGCCGTGGGCACGCTGCGCAAGTCAAAGATGAAGCCGCTAAGCATAATGGTAGGCAATAGACTGACCAATAGAGCCAACTGACAGGAAAGAAATTGATTCTTCAGCACCGAAGAAATAGTCAGCCCCATGCCGATGGCAACGAGCACGTACTCTACGGAAGCGAAAAGGATAAGGAAGATAGATCCTTCGATGGGAACTTCGTATACGTAACGCGCCGATAACAGGCAAATGAAAAAGCCGATCATGGCTACGCCGAAGTAAGGAATAATTTTGGCAAAGACAATCTCCGATGCATGCATGGGCGTTACGAAAAGTGATTCCAATGTGCCTCGTTCCCATTCGCGGGCCATGACAAGGGCTGTTAGGAATACGCCGACCAAGGTCATAACGATGACGATCAAACCGGGAATAAACATCCACGTACTGGTGTTGGCATCGTTAAACCATTGACGAGAATCGACGGTAACAGAGCCAGGTACGATGGGCGGCGTTGCGGAGAGCGTTGCTGACGAAGATGCGCCGGCTATGGCCGGTGCTCCGTTAATGGCAGTGCCCGACAGATACGATTGCTGCCAGCGGGCGATACCGTTTTGCACATACGTAGTGGTGGCGTTGGCAATCGTAGTATCCACACCGTAGGTAATGAGCTGCACTTTGCCGCGTCCCTCGCTGAGCCGAGCGGAGAAATCGCCGGGAATGCGAAGGATGGCTTCGGCCCGTCGTTCATCCATTAGCTCTTTAGCTTCCTGCATGGAGGTAACATAGCGCGGTGAAAAATACGGAGATTCATTCATGAAGCTGACAACCGAGCGCGCCGTAGGCGAACTGTCCTCCAGCACTACAGCGGTAGGAATGTGCGTCACATCCATAGACATACCGAAGCCGATGAGGAAAATCAACAGCGCCGGAATGACGAGACCGATGAAAAAGCTGCTGGGGTCGCGGGTAAGCTGTAAGCATTCTTTATAGATTAAGGCCCGTAGGCGACGAAAGCTCATGAAGAAGAACCTCCTTTCGGTGGTGTTGCCCTATTGTTGGCAGCAGTCGTTACCGGATTGTTTCGTTTCTGTTCGACAATGTTGATGAACGCTTCGTTCATGGACGGTGGATTGCCGGCGCGTCGGCGAATCTCTGCCGGTGTACCTAAGGCTACCATGCAGCCGCGGTCCTGGATGAGGATGCGGTCGCAATACTCCGCTTCTTCCATAAAGTGGGTGGTAATGATAACCGTAGTACCGGCTGCGGCCAGCGCCGTAATTTGACGCCAAAAGATGCGGCGTGCCAAGGGATCGATACCACTGGTCGGTTCATCGAGAAAGAGCAGTCCCGGTTTATGTAGTAAAGCGGCGGCCATGGAGAGACGCTGCTTATAACCGCCGGGTAGTTCACCGGCCGGTTCATAGCGATGGGTATCAAGATCAAACTGATGAAGAATTTCTTCAATGCGTTCCTTAGCCGCATGAGGCGATAAACCATAGGCCCCGGCAAAGAATTCCAAATTTTCTTCTACCGTCAAGGTACCGTACAAAGAAAACTTTTGCGCCACATAACCGAGTCCGGCACGAGCCTTGGCACGGGCACGCCGCAAATCGTAGCCGAGAACGGACAGTGCTCCGGAGCTGGCCGGCAGGAGACCGCACAACATGCGAAAGGTGGTAGACTTACCGGCTCCGTTTGGCCCCAGCAGTCCGAAAATTTCACCGCGATGAACGGAAAAGGATACGTGATTGACAGCGATGAAGTCACCGAATTTACGCATCACATCCTTTACTTCTACATCGACCGGAGCATCCTCGGAGGACGCTGTCGAAGTATAATCAATGACAAAATGGGATGCTTCTGCTTGCGGCTGACTGTGCTCTTTCAGTATCATCATGAATGCATCCTCCAGTGTAGGCGGTGTGGCTTGCGGCACCAAATCGGGGAAATGGGCATACACTGCCAGCTGGCTTACATCGGAGGTGCGGCTGATAAAACGCACGGCCCCACCTTGAGGAACTGCGTCAATAACGTGCGGCGCATCGTCAATGAGGGCCGCCTGCAATAAGCGGGCCGGCACATGAGGCGGTGGTGTTACGAGATAACAAGCGCCGTCGGCTTTTTTTGTAATCGCCTCCGGTGATCCTTGGGCGAGGAGCTTTCCTTCGTGAAGAATATATACCTTATGACAAAGCGAGGCTTCATCCATATAGGCGGTGCTGACAAGAATGGAAAGGTTATCGTCGTGTGCCAGCTGTTGCAGAATATCCCACAGCTCACGGCGCGATAACGGATCTACGCCGACCGTCGGTTCATCGAGAATAATCAGCTTTGGCGCACTTAATAATGTGCAGGCCAAGCCTAACTTTTGCTTCATCCCGCCGGATAATTTGCCTGCCGGTCGATCCGTGAAGGGATCCAAGCCGGTCATGGCGAGAAGCCGTTGAAAGCGCTGCTCGCGCACATCGTCAGGCAATGCGTGCAGGTCCGCGTATAAATTTAGATTTTCTTGTACGGATAAATCTTCGTATAAACCGAATTTCTGCGGCATGTAGCCGACGCGATTTTGTACGGCTTGCGGATCGGCGGACACGTCGATGCCATCGATAACGGCATGGCCGCCGTCGGCACGAAGGAGACCGCAGAGAATGCGCATACACGTTGTCTTACCGGCTCCGTCCGGCCCGATGAGGGCCACCAATTCGCCGGGCGCGACAGTAATGTTTAGCGCTTCTAAGGCTACAACGGTGTCGCCCGTTACCGGATGGGGAAAGCATTTATGAAGTTCTTGTACCGTGACGAGCGGCATTTCACTGACTGACATAAGGGCCTCCTTACCAGAAATATTTCAATAGAAGAGCAGTGACCTGTAATGGGAACGAAGTGGTGCTGTGCATATGAAGTCTGTTATTTGTTATCGAAAGTAACGGTAGCCGGCATGCCTAGGCGCAGCACATTGTTGGGATCCTCTACATTGATGCGTACTTCGTACACCAAATCCGTGCGAAGCTCTGTGGTTTGCACCTGCTTTGGCGTAAACTCGGCGGTGCCGGAAATAAATCCAACCGTGCCGGATAAGGTTTGACCGGGCAAGCTGTCGATGGTGACGGTGGCCGGCATGCCTTCGTAAATGCGACCCAAATCCTTTTCGTTTACGTACGCGCGTACCCATTTAGTCGTATCCAAGCTGAGCAAGTATACGGGTTTGTTCGGTGCGGCCATGTCGCCGGGTTGCATGAGACGATTGCGGATGGTGCCGTTTTCCGGAGCAATCAAGGTAGCTTGGCTAAGTTTGTATTCCGCTATCTTTAATTGTTCCTTCAGTGCCGCAAGCTGTGCTTCTGCCGCAGCAATATCTTCGCTGCGTGGTCCGGCTACGGCTAACTGGTGCGACGCTTCGGTGCGGTTTACATTAGCGACCGCTTCATTGTAACGCGCTTCGGCATTATCCAGTTCCTGTTGACTGATGGCACCGCTTTCGCGAAGTTGACGCAACCGTTCGTAAGTGACGCGGGCATTTTCTGCGGTGGCGGTAGCATTGGATACCGTAGCAGCGGCTTCGTTAATTTCTTCCGGACGAGAGCCATTGTGCAGCTTTGTTACGATAGCTTCCTGCTGAGCAATTTGTGCCTTGGTTTGAGCAATGGATAATTGCAACGGTTCGGTGGCGAGTTGTGCCAAGACATCGCCCTTCTTGACGCGGGCACCTTCCTCTACATTCATGGAAGCAATACGTTCGCTGGCATTAAAGCTTAGCGATACTTGTCGTTGATCCACATTGCCGTACAAGGTGAGCGGGCCTGTGGTCGGGCGCCACACATAGTAGAGAATGCCCACTATAATGGCGAGAATAACGACGCCGATAAGCGTTGGCACTTTGTGAGTGCGTACATAGGTAATCACGGATATGACCTCCTTATTGCGGAACAGGGCGAGAACAGACTCGCCGCATACTTTGTACGTTCATTATATCAAATTCAAATTTGAATTACAAATTAGAGAAAAAAAGAAAAGCCCGTAACAACGGGCCTATTAGAAATTAAAAACCAAACTCTGCAATATCATCCAGATTGAGCAGCGACACCGTTTTGCCGTCCAGGCGAATGATGCCTTCATCCTGCAATCGCCCTAACTCGCGACTCAGTGCAGTGCGCGATACATTGAGGACATCTGCCATTTCTTGACGATTGTGAGGTAATTGCAAGGTGGTGCTGTGTTGCTTGTTGTAAATATCCATAAAGTAGGCGAAGATTTTTTCGCGCATCCCTTTAAGACTGAGATAATGTACCTTCCGTGTCAGTTGCAATGCTTTCTCTGACATGTCATGTAATAAGTTAGTGACGATTTGCAGCTGACAGCTTTCACAACCCTTAAAGGATCCGGTGAAAGCTTTGAGGGGAAGGAACAATACTTCGCTGGCCTTGGTGGTTTGAATGGTGGCCGGCCAGTTAGGTTTGTCCGTAAAGAGCAAGGCTTCGCCGAACATATCCGACGGGTGCAATTCGGTCATAATCGTGCGTTGCCCCATGACGTTTTCCCGCGTCAAGTGAGCGTGGCCGCTGAGCAAGATGCCGATGCCCTCCATGGGTTCGCCGGTAAGGGCGATGAAGCTTTGCTTTTTATATGACTCTATATATAAGGAGGTGTTGTTCAGAAATAAATGCAGCTCTTCGTCGCTAAGCTGGCGAAACAACGGTGATTCGCGCAGGATAGGCATATATTTTTGAATGAGTAGTTCAGTGACAGCTGTGGTCATGCGCATACCTCCTATTAAGTAACAACGGATGATTATATGTATAAGTATATCAAAAAAACTCTATGTTGGCTGTAAAAGTGTTGCCCCGGATACAGATTTTATACCACCATTATAATATACTTTAAGCATAGTCACAAACGACGAAGTAACGAAAACCCAAGATGTGGCAGTTATGTAAATTGTAATTCATATACAGTGTTTCGGGAGAGTCCCGAAGAAGGAGGTTTCTCATGAGTATGTTCTGTTTCCAGTGTGAACAGTCGGCAAATCCGGGCGGTTGTAAGGTTCAGGGTGTATGCGGTAAAACGGCACCGGTAGCTAACAAGCAGGATGAATTGACAGCGGCTTTGATCGGTTTGGCACGCGCTTGCGATGCGAAAGGTGCAACGGCAGCCGAATATGCATTATTAAAACAAGGCCTGTTCATGTGCGTAACGAACGTTAACTTTGACGAAGAACGCGTACAGGAATTCATCAATCGCGTAGAAGCTGCTCGCAATGCTATCGATCCGAGTGCTGCTGATTTCGATTGGGAAGCACTTTGGGTTGGCGACGAAGATATCATTTCCTTGCGCTCCACCTTGCTTCTCGGCATGCGCGGTATGGCCGCTTATGCATGGCATGCAGCGGTTCTTTCCTACAACGATCCGGACGTTGACGCTTGGTTCGTAAAAGGTCTCGTTGAATTCGCTAAGGATCACAGCGCTGAAGAATGGCTTGGTCTTCTCATGGAATTCGGCGAAGTCAACCTCAAATGCATGGCTCTTCTTGACAAAGCCAATACGGAAAGCTATGGTACGCCGGAACCGACTAAGGTATCTCTCACCGTACAGCCCGGCCCGTTCATCGTAGTAACCGGTCACGACTTGCACGACCTTAAAATGTTACTCGAACAGTCCGAAGGCAAAGGCGTAGACATCTATACTCACGGTGAAATGTTACCGTGCCACGCATATCCGGAACTTAAAAAATACTCCCACTTAAAAGGCAACTTCGGTACTGCATGGCAGAACCAGCAGAACGAATTCGATAACGTACCGGGCGCATTCCTCTTCACGACGAACTGCTTGATGCCGCCAAGAGCTTCCTACAAGAGCAACGTATTCACTACGGATATGGTAGGCTTCCCGGATGTAGCTCACGTAACGGCTAACGAAGACGGCACGAAAGATTTCAGCGCTGTTATCGAAAAAGCTATCGAACTCGGCGGCTACAAAGAAGCACAGCACTTCACCGGTATCAACGGTGGTCACGAAGTAACGACCGGTTTCGGTCATGGTACGGTTCTTGGCATTGCCGACAAAGTTATCGACGCTGTTAAAGCCGGCGCTATTAAACACTTCTTCCTCGTTGGCGGTTGCGACGGTGCTAAGGTAGGCCGTAACTACTACACCGAATTCGTAAAACAGACTCCGAAGGATACGGTAGTCCTCACCTTGGCTTGCGGTAAATATCGTTTCAACGACCTTGACCTCGGCGAAATCGGCGGCATTCCGCGTATGCTCGACATGGGTCAGTGTAACGACTCCTACTCCGCTATCCAGGTAGCCGTAGCTTTGGCAAAAGCATTTGATTGCGATGTTAACGACTTGCCGCTTACCCTCGTACTTTCCTGGTACGAACAGAAAGCTGTTTGCGTACTCCTCACCTTGTTGGCATTGGGTATCCGCAACATTTACATCGGACCAACCTTGCCGAAGTTCTTCTCCTCCAACGTTCTCAACATCCTTGTTGAAAAATTCCAGTTGCACCCGATTACTACACCGGAAGCTGATATGAAAGCTATCCTCGGTGCTAACTAATCGGTAGCGATATATGTATTGAGCCTAGTGGTGTGGGGCCCCGGAGGGGGCTCCTTGGCCAACACCTTCGGCAATAAATAAAAGCTCCGTATATAGGTATGACAAGTCAGATCTATGAAATGACATTGTTTAACCTGTGTACGGGGCTTTTCTCATTCTTTAGGAAAAAGATATCTATGATAGTGCTTTGAAGCCGGGTCTAGTGAATGGCGTTTCCCGATATACGTGGGCTGTTTTGTTGTTATGTACATTTCGTAACAGGGTGTATCGTTAGCGAGAAAAACAGCAGTAAGTCTGTCTTGTTAAGAGACTTGAAAAAGTTAACCTATAGAATATAAATTTCAATCTTAATAATCGTTATTGATATTGCATAGGGGATTAATATATAATAAAATAGTATGTTGAAATGGTAGGGTATAGTTCGCATGATTAAAGGGGTTGAGGGATATACTAAGATTGAAATTTGATTGGTGCAAACCAAAGAAACATATACAAAGAGGTGTATCTATAGGTACAATAAAGAGAGAAAACGTTTGGAGTTATAACACATGAAACACCTGACTTGAGACAGCATTGCTAGATGTTGTTTGTCCGCATCGGCAAGGTGATAGTTTGTCGATGGCTCATACCGAATTATCTTATGGTTATAAGGCGTTAAGTAACGCTATAGTGTATAGATATAAATTAAGTAGTTTAGTAAGGAAGAATATAGGTGACAGTGAAATGGAGTTAATACACACTATGAAGGTACGACGCGGCGCGCAAGTGTCTGATGTGGACGGTGTGCGTTGCCGCCTTGCTGATGATACAAGAGTTATGAGTGAAGCGAGTTATACTAGTATTAGTAATTGCAATGAGATATCCTTGATTAATGCATATAATTAATGGGGAGGGGGTAATAGGATGAACAAGATATATAAAGTCATATACAATAAGAATAAACATAGATATGAAGTAGTGTCGGAATTAGCAAAAAGTCACGGTGGCAAGTGCAAGACTACCGTGACTACCGCTGGTGATACTAACTGGTTGCGCCGCCTGTGGATGCGCGTCAGGGGTGGTGTTAATAAGAGCGATGAAGATGGCAATCCTGTGACTATGTCTATATCTCGTGCAGCTATGGTGGCATTGATGTGTATTTCCGTATGGTCTGCCGCGGCCGTCCCTAGTAGCTGGGCAGAAGGGGCTTCAACGGATGAGCTGGTATCTGTTAAATATGATAAAACAACGGGTACCATTAAACTTGTTAAAACGGATCCGGATACAAAGGATGAAACGATAGTAGCAACTTATGCAGTAGGTGGGAACATAAGTCCAATTACTTCTATGGGTGATAAGAACCCAACGGGAATCATAGCGATGGGTGACCAGAGTAAAGCCGTACAAAGTAATAGCATTGCCATTGGTGCAGATGCTCATGCAGGTGACCTAACGCCGAAGAAGGGTACGAATTATCCGGTGGATAATAGCAATGGATACATTGCTATTGGTACTAAAACCGTGGCTAGTGGCAATAGAAGTATTGCATTAGGGAATCAGTCAACCACGAATAAAGGTTCTTATAATATAGCGCAAGGGAATGACTCCATTGGTATTGGTACCTCTACGAGTGTATTTGGTTACTCTGGCGTGTCCATTGGGCGTCGCAATATCGTTGGGGTGCCAGATCCTGACTTGGTGAAGGGTGGAGTCTTAACGACAAAATCTAAAACTAAGTATAGCGAAGAGGACCCAGGGGGGAATAGTGTTATTGTAGGTGCCTATAATGTGGCCTATGGTAATCGTTCGAGTATTATTGGTACCTATTCCCGTGCCATGGGCAGTAATAGCGTAGCCATTGGTAGTGGCGTACAGTCCTTAAGCGATGGCAGTATTGCTATCGCTTAAGGCAGTGGCTATGAATTTGAAGATGGCTCTCGCTTTAAAAATGGTGAAGATGTAAGAGATGACTATTATGGTCGTGATTGGGAGTTGCCACCAGAATATAAAGTATTGAAACAGGTGCTTAGTAATGATATTAATGGCGATAAACCATATACGAAAACTAGTAGTGGGCGAAAAGGTAACTATAAATATGAAAAAGGTGGATCTTTACCTAAGTACAATAACTATGGTGCTGGTAGCAGTGATCCAGGGGGATTTATCGTAGAAGGTAAGAATGCCTTAGGCATTGGTACCTATACCCAGGTGCGTGGGAACAGTGCCATTGGTTTGGCAACCGGGGAAATGACGGCAGATCTTTCCGAAAAGGATAAGTCCCAATACGCTAGAGACATGAGAAAAATCATGGACATGGAAGAAACCTTGTACGATGCTAAGGAAGCGTTACAGGCGGGGGCCAATAACGGCGATACGGCAACATTGGAAAGTGCCGTGAAAGCTGCCGAAGAAAGATTAGCGACTGCCAAAAAGGACTTTCGTAAGACGTACTTGACAAAGTATTCCTTCGTCGATGGTAATGGTGCCCTAGGTGTAGGGCGTCAAATCTTGGCACAAGGGGATCGCTCTATGGCAGTAGGTGACTATGCGAAGGCGATTTCCAGTGATGCCATCGCCTATGGCGGTCAAACTTTGGCAAATGGTACCAATTCGATGGCTATGGGTGGTAAGGCCCACGTAGGGACAATAGACACATCCTTTGATAATAGTATGGCAATCGGCTCGCATACCAATGTACAAGCGGGCAATGCCGTAGCCTTAGGGGCGTTTAGCCAAGTAACTGGCACTAATTCCTTAGCTTTGGGTTTTGGAACACAAAGCAGTACAGATTCCAATAGTATTACTTATAATTCAGTTAGTGGTCACGATTCCACCCTCATTGGTAGTTATGGCAATATCGCAGGCAATAACTCGATCCTGATCGGTAGTAGCGGTAGCATTGCTAATGACCGCGTCGTAGGCCTCGGTAATAATATTAATATTAAAGCGGCAGACCAAAATGACCAAGAGAATAATACGGCAGGATCCGTATTCTTAGGTGATCATGCGGGCTATGTAAAGGATTCCAAACGCTCTCGCTCAGTCGGTCATTTTTTGCGGACAGTTCATACATGCTATCCTTTTCTGTTCTCTGCTCCTGCGTTTGCTCTCGTTTGATTTCTCCCTCCGTATCTTCTTGGCACAAGCAGGACAATACCTTGATGCACCAGAGCCCGGGACATATTCAACGCCGCACACCGTACAATTTTTAGCGGGCATTGCTGCCCACCGTTTTGTAGGTATGATATGTAATTCATCGACAAAGCCGATGAATTTATAGTAAATCTTGATTTCCTGCTTCACTGTTCCGTCTGCCATCTTCTCACGCTCCGAAACAAGTATCTTGTCTATGAGTGCGTTTATAACTGTTGCATCCAGTTCTTTTAAGCCTTGATAATTTCGGATAAGGGCGAGGAAGTCACGGATTCCCCGTGATTTCTCGTAGCTTTCATTAAGAGTTTCCGTCACCTCTTTCAGCCTTGCTTCAATTTCAAGCTGCTCTTTCTGGTATTTCCCCGACATCATCTCAAAATTCCGCTCGGTAATACGCTCCATGACCTTATCCTCGTAGAGAGAGGAAAACAGCCTGTCCAGTTCCGCAAGGCGTTTGTTCAGCTTCTTACGTTCTTTCTCTAATGCTTTCGCCCTGCTCTGGTCTGTTTCCGTGAGCCGCTTTTCTATGGCCCTGACCGCCTTTTCATCATTCACTGCCATATCCGCAAAACAGTTGATGTCGGCAAGAACGGCATTGAATAAATCCCTTGCTTCTATATTGTGGGCACTACACTCGCTTCTTCCGTTTCTTGCATAATTATTACATGAATACTGTACACAGTCGATAATCTCTGGGCGTTTCCTCCTGTGTACGTTCATTGCCCGCAGAGCACATCCGCAGTCCACACACTTGATAACGCCTGCAAAAATATTTACAAATCCTCCCTTGTTCTGTGGAAGCCTACGACTTGTAATAAGCTGTTGGACAATATCAAATTCCTCCTGCGTGACTATTCCCTCATGGGTATTGGGTATCACTTCCCATTCTTCGGGCAGCTTAGAGGGGCGTTTCTTGCTTTTCATATTGGCGGCAATCCGTTTGTAGCCTACAAGATTTCCCGCATATATCGGGCTTCTTAAAATGCTCCTCACGCTGTTCCCACTCCAAATATAGCGTTTGTCCTCGTTCCCCTCAAAATGACGTTCAAAGCCTATTTCGCCACGCTCCGCCGCATAAGCGGCAGGGCGTAGGATATGCTGTTTATTAAGATGTCTGCAAATTTTGGCAACTCCATTCCCTTTTAATGCAAGGTCGAATATCTCTTTTACAACATGTGCCACTTTATCATCTATCAGCAGATGGTTGTGGTCGGCAGGGTCTTTGATATAGCCATAAGGGGCGGTAGTTCCCATGAATTTCCCCTGTTGAAACCTCGCCCGATATGCCGATTTTATCTTAACAGATATGTCAGCGGCATACATTTCGTTTAAAATGTTGCGGAAAGGCGTGATGTCCATAGCAGATTTATTCAAGGTATCTACGCCGTCATTGACCGCTATATACCTCACGTTATGCTCTGGGAAGAAAACTTCCAGATATAACCCACAATCAAGATAGTTTCTCCCCAGACGGGATAAATCTTTCGTAATCACGCAGTTTATCAGACCGCTTTCAATGTCTTTTATCATATTCTGGAAACTTGGTCTTTGGAAATTTGTACCAGAATAACCATCGTCCACATACGTTTTTGCTATGTGCCATCCCTGCTTTTTCACATAATCCGTGAGGATGGATTTCTGTGTCGCAATGCTCGCACTCTCGTTATCCGTACCATCGTCTTTAGATAAGCGGCAATAAATGCCGACTAAATAGATTTTCTTTTCTTCTTTGATTCCTGCCATACTGTAAAACCTCCGTATCTGTCCTATCTGTTTTCATGTCCCATTGCGTACATTCTAAGCGGACAGCCCCTCATTGTCGAAGGTGTCGCCCTCGGCAATCTTCTTCCGAATATCCTCGGAGATAATCGGGACAAACGCTTCTGTAACGGTCTGTGTGCCGACATATTCACGGCTGATTATCATCTGCACTGGTGCTTTTGGCACGATACGCTTTCTCTTTTTATCTGCTTTCTTATCCTCGCCCATACTTAAATCTTCCTTTCCAGACAGGGCAGGGAAGAGTTTGGAAATGTCCCCGCCCTGCCAATCAGATACCATTAATCCTCGCTGTTTAATTCTTTCTGTAATGCTTTAAGGAGTGCCGCCGCTTCATCAGCGTTCAGCGTGATTCCCTTGCCGCACTTTTCACGGTTCGGGGAAAAGCTGCGGATGTCATACTTCGGCTCTTTCCCATTCCATGAAATGAGATTGATTTCCTTTGTGTAGCCACTGTCGCCCGTAGACAATACTGCGATTTCCTTTACGATTTCATACTGGATTTCTCTCATTCTCCATACCTCAACTCTCTGTATTTACTTCCCGAAAAAAGAAGATTAGCGGCTGTCACGGTTGCGTTTCCTCTGCAACTCACGCTCCAAAAGTTTGATGATGGTTTCCTCCATCTGCTTCGGCGTTGTGTTCTTCGGAAAGTATTTTTTCAGCTTGCTTGTGTTGATTTTCAAGGTTTCTTTCTGGTTGCCCTTTTCCTCCGTCATAATCGCAAATATCGTATCCATGTCAAGCCGCCCGCTCTGGCTTAACTGTTTCATCCGCTGTGCCTGTGAGAGTGAGGGCGTTGCTTCTTCGCTCTCCATCGTGGCAAAGAGGTTTTCCTGCTCGTCTTTCTTCAAGAAGGACAGTTCCACCGCAGGCGTGAGGGCGATTTTCCCCTCGTCCACCATCTGCAAAATCGGCGGTATCAGTTCCGTCAGGCGGATAAAACGCTGCACGGTCATCCTGCCCACGCCGAAGCCCTGTGCCACCTTGTCGTCCGTCCGCAACTTCGTCACAACTTGTGACGAGGTTAAGTCTGTGCGGAAACCCTGCCGCTTCATGGCTTCGGATTTCATCTTGTAAGCAAACGCCCGCTCCGATGGCAGGATATTCTCACGCTGCAAATTGCTGTCTACAAGGGTGATGATGGCTCGGTCACGGTCTAAGGGCAGGACAAACGCAGGCACGGTATTTATCCCTGCAAGTTCAGAAGCACGGACACGCCGCTGTCCTGCAATCACTTCATAACCGTCCCCGTCCTCTTTCGGGCGTGTGATTATCGGCGTGACAATGCCAAATTCCTTGATGCTTTCCGCTAACTCTGACAGTGTTTCATCTTCTGCCACATGAAACGGATTGTCGGGGAACGGGTACAAGTCTTTGGTCTTTAACACCTTAAAATCCTGTTTCTTCATTCTCATATCTACCTTTCTTTCGCTCTGCTTCTATGATTTTTCTGCAATTCTTCCAACACTTCGGGCGGTATTTTTGACAGCAGCCGCCCCATCTGCTCGTTGGTTCTCTGCAATTCAAATATCTTCTGATTCGCTTTCTGCACCTTTAGTTCCTGCTCGTACTTTTCATCACGCATACGCCCCGCATAGTCTGATTCCTGCCCAATTCTCTCTTTCAAACTGTCGATATACGCCTGCTGTTTCCCGATTTCCTTAGAGAATTTCTCCACGTCTGGCAGCCATGCAGAGAGTAAATCTAACGCTTTATCCCTTTTCTTCCCTGCGTTAAAGGCGTTGATGTCGGATAGGGCAGACACGATTTCTTCATACTGTTTATCAAGCCTGCCGCCTAATTTATAGAGCCATGTGGGGACGTGTTTCCGCTTGGTTTCCATTGAGGACTGCCCCCGTTCAAGCTGATTCCACCGTGAGGACATCCGCTCATGGTAGGCGGTCTGCCACTCGGATAATGATTTCTGGTTGCCTAAGATAGCTTTCGCTGACAGCTTATTGTCTGGCGTAATCGGCACAAAGCAGAGGTGCATATGGGGCGTTCTCTCGTCCATATGGACGACAGCGGAGAGGATATTCTGCTTTCCAACACGCTCCGAAATGAAGTCAAGAGCCGTCTGGAAATACGCTTTTTGTTCTTCGGGCGGTAACTGGTTCATAAATTCTGGTGAAGCTGTGATGAGCGTTTCCACCATCATCACGCTGTCTTTCCTTGTCCTGCACCCCGCTTCGGCTACCATGCGGTTAATCTCTTTCTTGTAGGTGTACTTTGGTGGTGCTATGAGATGGTAATTGTTTTTAGAGCGTTCCATATCTATAACGCCACCGTTCCTTGTCACGGTAGAAGTCTGTGTATTGCTCCCTCACGACTTCAAGCAGACAGCCTTGAATGGGGATAAACAGCTTGTCCATATAGGTCTGGTCGGATTCCCTGCAACGGCAGAACTCCGTGTAGGATAATTCCACATAGCCGCCACTTTCTCTGATATATACCTTTCTTGGTGCATATTTCACCATAAATACCTCCCATCTGAATTTTTGAAATGTAAAAAATCCAGATGGAGAGGCGGAGAACGACACCGCATATCAGAAACAGCCCTACGGCACTTTCCAACAAAAATCGACAAAAGAAAAACCGCAAAGGCTCTGTGACCTTTACGGTTATAGGAAATAGTAATTCTATTGTATGGAGATTGTACTTCTACTTTCAAGGTGAGAAGTACCGTTGCACTGGCAGAAATTTTTTTAACTGGTTTCCTGCCGTTCTCTGATATGCTATGTATTGATAAATTTTGCTTCGTATGAGCAGATAGATAACTGCCCGAAAAAAGGACATAAAAAAATCCCTCCAAATTTAAAAACAAATTCAGAGGGTAATTTAGGGTATAACAAAATAACCCACCCGAATATCGTTTTTTTTATTTGGTGAGTTTGTTCTTTCAAATACGAAACAAAAAGAGCCGATGATTCGTGAATTGTTCCACAATTTCATCGGCTCTGCGTCTTAAGCGTCTGGCTCTTTGATGACAGTTATCTTCAAGTTGTCAACTTTAATCAATCTTTCTTGTCTGCATTTTGGACAATAAAGGGGATAATTCTCCAAAACAGTGTCCTTCCTAATTTTATTACGGGTTTTGCTCCCACAAACAGGACACAATATCCATTCGCATTTCATCATAATTAGTCTCTAATCCTTTCAAATCTCATTTTATATGACTTTTGCAAGCTGTTAAGCTAACTTGTGGAACATATGCCGAACCTTATCTATACGGCTATTCGGGCGGCGGGGTTGGCAAATAAATTTACCAATAGCTGGCTGGTATCCTTTTAACTCTGTCAAGCAGACTCCCTGCCCATTTGTGAAATAAGTTAAATCGTTCCTGTATTCTTGAATACATCTAGCAGGGATTTCTCCTTTCAGAATGACCTCGTCATTCTTTATCTGAGTACTTACAATATCTGCACAATACCTTGGAGCATCATGATACGCCCGTGAGAGATATTCCTGCGGTGCATAAATTTCAAAGTGGAGATATGGCTCTAATAGTTCTGTCCCTGCTTTTTTTAAAGCCTGCTCCAATACGATAGGGGAAAGCAGCCGAAAGTCTGCGGGGGTACTTACAGGACTATAATACAATCCATATTCAAAACAGATTTTACAGTCTGTCACTTTCCATCCATACAGCCCCTGCTCGCAGCCATAAAGAACCCCCTCCATAACCGCATTTTGGAACGATTGATTTAAATATCCAAGTGAAACTCTGCTTTCATACTGCACTCCGCTTCCAATAGGGAGCGGCTCTATGGACAACCCGACAGAAGCCCAGAAAGGATTTGGCGGGACTTCTATGTGGATGGTATATTCTGCTTTTCTAAGCGGTCTTTCCATATATATAACAGTAGGCTCTTTTATTTCTGCCTCCACATGATATTTTTCCTCAAGGATGGCACAAATGACTTCCATCTGCACATTCCCCAAAAAAGAAAGTATAATCTCATGCGTTGTAGTATCCACATAATATTTTAAAAGAGGGTCGCAATCTGAAATTTCTGTAAGTGCCCCAAGCAATATTTCCCGCTGTTCAGATTTCTTTACTGCAATCGTTGTTTGGAGCATAGGGAGAGGATTTTCAATAAATTTTCTCTGCGGCAACAGTATTTCGTTCCCCAAAATACTGTTTAGCTGCAAAACATCATTTGGTAAAATTACAATATCACCAGAGCAGGCTGTATCGGATGAATATAATTCACCGTTTGTCGGAACACACATCTCTGTGATTTTTATTTTCTCTTTTTCAGATATTCTAATAACATCCCTCAAATGCAATGTTCCGCTATATATACGCACATAAACAAAACGCCGCCTTTTCTCTGAATATTCAATCTTAAAAACCTGCCCGCATAGTTCAGATTGACCTTCAGGCGTTGATGAATAAAATTTACTGGCAATTACTTCTATAAGCTGCCGAATCCCCAGATTGTTTTTAGCGCTTCCGTGATAAACGGGAAATAACGTTCCGTTTTGGAATCTCCTGTTTTCTTCCTGTTCCAGTTCTGACATTTTAAACGGTTTCCCTGACATATATTTCTCTAATAGTTCATCGTTTCCCATAATTACCGCATCCCACTGTTCCATATCGTCATTGTCCGTTACATTTATATGGGGATGCTGCCCAACCTTTTGCTTCACTATAATTTCCGAAGAAAGCTTTGCTTTCATTTCCCGATATACCATTGGCAAATCAATCCCCTCTTGGTCAATTTTATTGATGAAAAAAATTGTCGGAATCTTCATTATCTGTAGTGCATGAAACAGTATACGGGTCTGTGCCTGTATGCCATCCTTTGCAGAAACTAATAATACTGCTCCGTCTAATACGGATAAAGAACGGTATACTTCCGCCAAAAAATCCATATGGCCTGGCGTATCTATAATGTTGACTTTTACATCCTCCCACTGAAAAGATGTCACTGCTGTCTGGATAGTGATTCCCCTTTGACGCTCCAAATTCATTGTATCTGTCCTTGTTGTGCCTTCATCTACGCTCCCTGGTTCTGCAATTGCACCACTGGTATACAATAAACTTTCCGTTAATGTTGTCTTTCCTGCGTCAACGTGAGCCAGAATGCCTAAGTTAATTATTTTCATGTGATTTTCCTCCTATCAACACCCAAAAAAGGGCATAAAAATACCCAGTGATAAATACTCCTATCACTGGGTAAATAACTCCAATAGCCCCAAAACACTTATATGTTTTCGGGCATATAAAATTACATGATAAAAGTATTCTTAAACTGGGTACAAAAAACTAAGCCCCATATTAAAAGTGAAACGGGACTGCTACTTTTTGTTCCCACTATCAAATTGACAGTTTATTTAAGAATACCTTGCCGCATATTTATTAACTCCTTGTATAATACTGAATCTAATTATATTCCTTAACCCTTTATTTGTCAAGCTGACAAACTAAAGCAGAAAAAGCGGCAGGATTTCCCCCTGCCACTAATCATCTGTTTATGCAAAAATAATTTCCTTTTCCACAATCTCCCTCGCACAAGCCCTTATGTTATTGAGGCATCCTGTCCATTCTAAGGCGTTTTCTGCCTTTAGCTGTTCCGTTATGCCCTGTGCCTGTTTCATACCCTCTATGAGCCTTTCAAAGCGTTCCTGTGCCTGTCTGTTGATGTCGGCAAGGTAGGCGTTTAGCCTGCCGCTTGTAAGAAGATTGGTGTATGTAACTTTACGGTACTGTTTTAGATAATCTAAATGCCGTTGCCCCCAGATGCCTATTGCCTGTTCTTCTTCGGCGGGTACAGTTAAGCACGGTATCAAATAATCCCCTTGCCTTTCGTATTTGCCGCCCAGTTCCTCAAATAATGATTTTGCCATTGTCTGTTACCTCCACATTCTTTTTTATTTTGAATGTCCGCAAAATCCGTCCTACATCCCTAGGACAAGTAGATGTAGTAGGCAGTGCGGGAAAAATGGAATTAACTGAATCCCTTAGCAGTACGAAGGGGGCATTGCGGGATTATACTAAGGATTTTATCTACATTTACATGCTGGAACGGCAAGACGATGGCACCCAAATTGGTGCACCCATAGCGGTTCGTAGCGATTTCGCTGGTGGTGATTCCACCGTTGGTGTAGTGAGTGTAGGCTCTACTTATGAACAACAGTTTAATAGCCTTAAAGATATTAAGGACTATCATAGCAAGGTGGGCTCTCTTATTACGGTGCCGGTAGATGTTACCGTGCAAGTTACGAAAAATGGTGTTCCATTAGGTGAGCAACAACAAACACGTTATTTTGCAGCCGATTCAACGCGTGACACTATTTATGCAGATAATACATTGTCAGAGGAAGATAAGGCAAAGGTGTGGGATACCATTCAAAAGAGTATATCTTCTTCCAATTCAACATATACCGTATTTGAAACGCGGCGTATTCAAAATGTAGCACCAGGTTTAATTGGGCTCAACTCTACCGATGCCATCAATGGGTCACAGCTGTTTGCGACGAACCAAATGTTAGGCAATTTGGTAGGCAGTTTGAAGAAAACCTTAGGTGATAGTGTTACGGTTAGCGAAGATGGACAAATTACTGTAGCTGGTGATATTGACACATTGGGGTGGATTGCTAAGGCCGGTACGGTAGGCGGCTCTAATGGTACGGTGGCGTATGACGCTGATAAAAAAACGGATGAAACAGAAGAGGCTTACCAAGCTAGGATAGCTAAGTTGAAAAAGGATGGCTATATTGTAGATGCATCCAAGGTAATGACCTTTAAAGCGGGCAAGAACATCGGATTAGTACAAAAACCAGGTGAGTTTAGCATTAGCACCATTGATACGCCAAGCTTTAAGTCCGTAGAATTGCGTGGCGAAACGAAGGAAGTTAATGGTAGTCAAGAAACGCCTGTTACGATGATGGATAGTAGTGGCATGCAGGTATATACGGAAACGGTAACACCAGGTGATGCGGGCCCTACAACCACTAAAAAGGTATCGACAACAGTGAACAATGAAGGTGTAACAACGGATGGCACTGTTAAAGTTACCAATGGAGAAGACGGTGGCAAGGATTTAGTAAGCCTTGGCAAGGGGAGTGCTACACCTGGTGAGACGGATCAAGACTTTGGTACCATTCATGTAGATGGTAAACAAGGGGCCGATGGGACCATTACTATCGACCGCGGCACGAAGTCTCTTACGGATACGGCTAATGTAGGCAATGATCGTGAAAAGAAAATTGGTGCCGATAACCCCGTGGCTGGTATGGATCGCATTACGTACACCACGAAGGGTCCAAATGATTCTACCATTAATCATGAAGTGGCTACCTTGGACGATGGATTCTTCTTAACTACCTCTAAGGATGTGACAGATAAAAATGCCCCGGCTGGCGTGAAGTTGAATGACACTATCCAAGTGGTTGATGGCAAGAATACAACCGTTTCTGCTATTACCCATCCAACCACTGGTGTACATGAATTCCATATTGATGTAAACGGATTGCCCGTAGTATATACCGATAAAGACGGCAATAAGCTGACTAAGGTAGGAGACAAGTTCTACAAAGATGATCAGTTTGATAATGGTACATTAAAACCGAATGCAACATCGAGCGATGCGAAGAATATCAGTATCGTTAATCCGGACGGCTCAATCAGCAAAACGGACGGATCCGCACCGCCGACGGTGAACAATGTAGGCTCCTCCATCGGCGGCGAAGTGAACAATGGCGCACCGACAGGCAGCACTATCAACGGCAAACCGGGGAACAACAGCTTTATTGATAACCTCAATAAAGTGGGCGGCACAGGGAATGATGCTATTAGCAAGAACGCTGTAGTGACTACTGGTGACCTTAAAAACCTCGCAGATACATCACTCTTCTTTGCCGGTGACAGTGCAGACGGTGTGAACGAAAAGGGCACGACAGCCGATAAAAATGCCTTTGGCCGCAAGTTAAGCCAGCAGATGAAAATCCTTGGCGGCGTAGACCTTGGCTTGCAGGATAGTGCAACGGCAGATCAGCGTAAGAAAGCCATTGCGGACAAATTGACGGACGGCAACATCGGCGTTATTTCCGACGGTACTGATACGTTAACCGTTAAATTGGCGAAGAATCTGAAAGATTTGGATTCCACTACTTACACCAGCGATACCACAGCCACTGACGATGGCGATGCAACGTCCACTATGAAAGTAGATGGCAATGGCGTTCGTTTCGTAGGGGATAACAATGCGGTGAAAACCGATGCACCTAGCCTCACTACAGATGGCATCACTGGTGGTAATAAACAAATTACCAATGTTGGTTCTGGTTTCAAAAATGGTACAACTTCTGTGACCATTGATGATATTAAGAATCCTAGTGACGCATTGAAAGACAGCAATGTTTGGAACAATGCCGTTAACGTAGGTGATTTGAAAAATATCATTGATACAGGGTTTAAACTCAACACATCTGGGCAACCAACTAAATCTGGTGCGACCACCGTTAAGATTGGTGATACCATTAACATCATTGATGGGGCGAATACGAAAGTATCTGCTATCGATGACAGCACAACTGGTACGCATACATTCCACATCGATGTAAATGGCTTGCCTATGTCCTATGTAGATAGTGATGGTAACCCATTAACTAAGATTGGTGATAAATTCTACAAAACATCTGACTTGGTAAATGGCGTGCCTCCAGCAGGGACTGTTGAAGTACCTGCTGACAAGGTAACTAGCAATGTATCTATGTTGGATAATACTGGCAGTCATACTGGTGTAGCTCCACAAATCAAGAACGTTGGTTCTGGTTTAGTGGATAATAATGGTAAGACGATTAAGCCTAACGAATTGCTTAACATGACGGATGCTAACAACCCTGTATTGAAAAATGCAGTGAATGTAGGGGATCTTAAACAGGTGGCGGCTGCGGCAAAAACGGAAGTAACTGGCACAGGCGAAGCATTCGTTACGGACACCGAAGAAGATGGTCATACTATTTACAATGTACATGTGGACAAAATCCTAGCCCATAAGGATGCGGACGGGAATGAACTCGTTCGCGGTGGTGATGGCAAGTACTATACCAATGAAGCGATTAAGGATAAAACATACATACCTAGCGAAAATAAATGGTATAGTAACAGTGACCTTACGGACGGTAAACCAAATAAAGATGCACAAGCGGTAACACCTAATCCAGTAGACCAAAGCAATGTAAAAACTAGCTTGGTGAACCCTAATACAGGCGTAGGGGCTGGCACGGATACGTCCATGACATTAGATAATGTTAAATCCGGCATCGGTGGCGATGCAGGTAACGGCATTAAAGATGGTACAACCGTTGATGGCACGCAAGGTGACAATACTTTTATCAAGAACCTTGATAAAGTAGGCGGTACCGGTAAGGGTGCTATTGATAAGACTACCGTTGTCAATGCAGGCGATTTGAAAAACTTAGCCGAAACGCCATTGTTCTTTAGTGGCGATGCTGCGGATGGCAAAAACGGTAATGTGAAGAATACATTCGGCCGCAAATTGAGCGAAGAAGCGAAAATTGTTGGTGGAGTAACTACACCAGATAATTTAACGGATAACAACATTGGCGTTGTATCTAATGGTTCTGATACATTAACCATTAAATTGGCTAAGGAATTACAAGACCTTACATCGGTAACTACTGCTGATGAAACGGATGGTACGAAAACCATCGTATCTGGTAAGGGTGTAACGACTGATGGTAAAGTAGTGGTTAATAATGGTAAAACCGGCGATGAGGCAAAAGAATTTGTAACCATTGACAAAGGTACAGATGGTTCTGGTACGGATAAGGAATACGGCAAAATCGGTTTAGATGGTAAGAATGGCAGCAATGCGACGATTACAATCGACCGTGGTACGAAATCCTTAAACGACGACGTAAATATCGGCGTTGATCCTAGCCAACCAGTAAGCGAAACAAACAAATCGGCTACGATGGACCGTATCACTTACACTACAACGGGT
>NZ_AUAN01000006.1 GCF_000428745.1 Veillonella magna DSM 19857 | reverse complement strand
CGAAGAAGAGCACCAACGTTATCGCCGGCTACTGCGGAATCCAAAGTTTTGCGGAACATTTCCAAACCGGTTACAACGGACTGGGACGGTTTTTCCTGCAAACCAACGATTTCAACAGTGTCGCCTACTTTGATTTCGCCACGTTCAACACGGCCGGTAGCAACCGTACCACGACCGGTAATAGTGAACACGTCTTCGACCGGCATCAAGAAGGTCTTATCGGTGTCACGTTCCGGAGTCGGAATGTATTCGTCAACAGCGTTCATAAGATCGATGATCTTATCAACATATTTCTGATCGCCTTCGAGGGCTTTCAAAGCGGAGCCTACGATGATCGGCACATCATCGCCAGGGAAGTCATAGGAGGAAAGAAGTTCGCGAACTTCCATTTCTACGAGTTCCAACAATTCTTCGTCGTCAACCATGTCGGCTTTGTTGAGGAATACAACGATAGCCGGTACGCCAACCTGACGAGCCAAGAGGATGTGTTCGCGAGTCTGCGGCATCGGGCCGTCAGCTGCGGATACAACAAGGATAGCACCGTCCATCTGAGCAGCGCCGGTGATCATGTTCTTAACATAGTCGGCATGGCCCGGGCAGTCAACATGTGCATAGTGACGTTTGTCCGTTTCGTATTCTACGTGTGCCGTATTAATCGTGATACCGCGTTCACGTTCTTCCGGCGCTTTATCGATCATGCTGTAGTCCTGGAACTGAGCCTGGCCTTTTTCAGCAAGTACCTTAGTAATAGCTGCGGTAAGAGTTGTTTTACCATGGTCAACGTGACCAATGGTACCGATGTTAACATGCGGTTTAGTACGTTCAAATTTTGCTTTTGCCATTGAAGTAAACAGCCTCCTTCATCAAATAAAAACTCTCATACTTTGATTATAATACAAATTGCCTAAGAAAAGAAGGTGTATTATGCACTAATACGCAATTTATAAAAGCACCACAGTAATCCGAACCATGCCGGGGTGAAGAAAAGGGCTACCCTCGTTTCTGCGTTAAAGGCTAAGGTAATCACCACAAATCCAAAGAAGCCTATGATAACATAGTTCATCAACGGATACAAGGGCATGGGAAAGCGATGTGCGCCTTCACGATAGGCCTTACTTTTGCGATAACGCAAATGACACAGCACGATGACCACCCAAATAAAGATGAAGCAAAAGGTGGAGATGCTGGTGATTAACACGAACACACCTTCCGGTGTCACATACTGTAAGATGACGGCTAAAAAAATAACCAGCGCCGAAAAGACAACCGCGTTCATCGGCACCTTATTGGATCGCAGGCGAAACATAATGCGCGGCGCATTGCCTTCCTTTGCCAACGCGTACACCATGCGGCTGGTACTGAAGATGCCACTGTTACACGCCGAGGCCGCCGATGTAAGAACAATAAAGTTTACCAACGAAGCGGCCGCAAGGATCCCGGCTGCTCCGAATACCTGCACAAAGGGACTTTTATCGGGACTTACCGTGGTCCATGGATATATGCTCATAATAACCGCCAACGCACCGACATAAAAAATAATAATCCGCAGCGGGATATTGTTGATGGCTTGAGGAATGACCTTCTCCGGGTTCTCCGTTTCTCCCGCCGTAAGTCCGACGAGTTCAATGCCGGTGAAAGCGAATACTACCATTTGAAAAGAAAGTACAAACCCTTCCCAGCCTTTCGGGAACCATCCGCCGTACGACCATAAATTACTGATAGATGCCACGCCGGCATTCGTTTCAAAATTAGTAAAAATCAAGAAACCGCCGCCGACGATAAGTCCCAGTATAGCCAGAACTTTAATAAGGGCGAACCAAAATTCCATTTCCCCGAATACCTTCACTGCCATGAGATTCATAAGAAACAAACAGGCTAGGATAATTAAACTGGGCACCCATCGCTCTACGCCGGGAATCCAATATTGTATGTACAGCCCCGCAGCGGTAACATCGGCCATCGCCAACGAAATCCAACAAAACCAATAGGTCCACCCCGTGACGAAAGCCATACCCGGTCCCATATATTCATACACCACATCTACAAAGGAATGATTGTCCGGATTTGATAGCAGCAATTCACCGAGAGCGCGCATCATAAAAAAGCAAACAATGCCGGTGATAATATAGGCCAATAAAATAGACGGCCCTGCCAAGTGGATGGAACGGCCGGATCCCAAAAACAAACCGGTACCGATGGCTCCGCCTATGGCCAATAATTGGACATGGCGATTTTTTAAGCCTCTGGCCAATTCTTTTTGTTCAGACATACTGTTCTCCTCTCTCAGTCTATTACAAATAGACACTTGTAAATACCTAACATGTCCTATTATGCCTAATATTCGGCGGCAACGCAACTATTAGGTAGCAATCCTCCTTGCATACTTTGCATATAGTATATGCACCGTTTCTATATAAGGAAGATGAAGTTCCGGAAAATAAAAAGAATCGGCACAACATCAAAAGATGTAGTCCAAAGCAAAAAACGGAGCTGTATGATCACTCTCATAACAACTCCGTTCAGGCATAAAAAAAAGACCTTACGGTCTCACATCTATAATAAAATTGGTGGCGGCACACGGATTTGAACCGCGGACACATCGGGTATGAACCGATTGCTCTAGCCAACTGAGCTATGCCGCCATGTCTGGAGCTAGTGACCGGGATTGAACCGGTGACCTTATCCTTACCAAGGATACGCTCTGCCGACTGAGCTACACCAGCATATAGCCTTGATAGTTCAAGCATAAAAAAATGGTTGCGGGGACAGGACTTGAACCTGCGACCTTCGGGTTATGAGCCCGACGAGCTACCAACTGCTCCACCCCGCGATGAAAATGGTGGAGGGAGAAGGATTCGAACCTTCGAAGTCGAAGACGGCAGATTTACAGTCTGCTCCCTTTGGCCGCTCGGGAATCCCTCCACATCATGGAGCTGGCGATAGGAATTGAACCCACAACCTGCTGATTACAAGTCAGCTGCTCTGCCAATTGAGCTACGCCAGCGCGTCACAACGTAATTTATTATACACAATCTATTTTATCGTGTCAAGAAAATTTTTATTATTTTCTTGTTGCATTACTATATCGTGAACACTTTGTAATAATACCATAACTTCTTATATTGCGCAAGAGGTTTTACAATTTTTTTGAAATCTGCCATCTTGCACATATAGCTTGTACCGGCCCAGCTACTGCTTACAAATAAAAATACCACAGCGCAATCAACGCAATGACGATGCGATAGTACGCAAAGGAAGCTAACGATGATTTATTAAGGAATTTCAAAAACCATACAATGGAAGCATAGGCTACGACGAAGGCCGTAACAAAACCGATGACGAACATCAGAAAATCCGACCATGCCAATTGATCGGCAATCTTTAAAAAGTCGTACGTACAAGCAATGAGCATAATCGGCACTGCCATGATAAAGGAAAAATCGGCAGCTGCTTTACGACTGACACCGAGCCAAAGGCCACCGGCAATAGTCGAGCCGGATCGTGAAAAGCCCGGCCACAAGGATAACACCTGGAAGAAACCGATTTGCAAACACTGCCAAATCGAAAGGCGATCTACGCGATTCACTCGTATGTCCGGATGAAACCGTTCCGCGCACAGCATGAACACACTACCCGCCAACAAACCAATGATAACCGTAAACGGCGAGAACAAAACATTTTTAATAAAGGAATGTCCGAAGAAGCCGATGACCATAGCCGGCAGCATACCGAAGAAAATATGTACCAACGACAAACCGTTGCGCCGCGTCCAATTTTCCCGCTTTAGCATGGTCATAAATTTTTCGCGATACAGCAGGAACACCGAGAGGATGGCCCCCAGCTGAATGAACACTTCAAAAACGCCGGCTTTCTCATCGGAGAATCCTAAGAAATCACCTACGATAATCATATGGCCCGTACTGGACACCGGTAAAAATTCCGTAGCCCCTTCAACGATTCCCAGTATAAACGCTATTATATTTTGATCCATAGCTCCACCTCAACATAACGACAACTGTACAATAGCTACATTATAGCTTTTTGTCCGTCAATTCTCAATCTTTTCTTATGCGCTTTACAAAATCTTTACAAAAATACCGCTCCTTCAAAACCATTCGTCTAAACGATAGACCTTCGGTTCCAAAGGAGCGGCTATGTATAAAAGTATATATGCTGCGTAAGTATCGGTGCTGTCCGTAATCATCACAACTACCTTAACAGATAGAATCGTCCGATAGCATACGAGTGCTGTTGTATAATGCTTTATTCTACAACAATAATGCGATCCGGATTTTCTACTTCAAACGAGAAATACTCCGGATTATTATTATGTTCCAAATGAAGCTTGGTGCCGTCAAAGCGACCGCGCCACCCTACGATAATCGGATATTCCTTGCTGATTTCTTTCAACAACTCCACCGGTGTTAAATTCAGAATCGGAGCAAACAACACATTCACGCCGTCAATGAGCGCCACCTTAGCATCGTATGCTTTCAGCGACGTACTGAGTTCGTCGTACGCCCGTTGTGGTCGTAATTCATGGGCAACTTCCAAAAATTCTTCTTCCAACAAATCCTTGGCTTCCATGTACTTCCAGCCGTCCTGTTCGGCCAACTCGCGAATCAAACGGCTCTTGCCCGACCCCGGACCGCCGACTACGAACAAAATACGTTCGCCCTGTTCCTGCAATTCTTCCCAACGTGCTTTAATGTCCTGTGCAGTAATCATTGTGTTGCCCTCCTTGTGTGAAATCTATACGTTTCTTCGCAATGTATGATTAGGCCTATCGGAAAGGATGATTTCCTTGATAAATCCTCCTTCATTGCCTACAACAAACAACAGATAGCTGTGTTCCGACATCGGATTTTTATATGTATATACCGTCGTCCCCGCCTGTTCCTTGCCTTCGCCCGGCGTCATGCTGGTGGGCATACCGTACAAATACAGCAAGAGATATTTAGTGTCCCCGATGGAAATCCCTCGCCTTGTGGCACCGCCGCTGCTGCTGATGAGCACCCGCGAAATCATGTGGCGTGCATCATAGCTGACGAGCCAATTCTTATAGCTCACAAAGTCATCGCCATACAAGCGACCTTTCTTTTCCCATCGATCATCCTGCGCGCCCAAGAACGGTTCATTAAGTGTATAGCCTCCTAATACGAAGTCATCCGCGGTGAGTTGATTCGGTACAAAATACCGTAGCTTCGTGGCGCCCATCATGTGCGGCCACACTTGACCGTCCACGGCATCCACCGCTACGACTTTGCCCTTCGCCACGGTAAACACCAAATACCGATACGTCGGAGCCGGATCGGTAATCACTCGACTATTAGCTACATTCTCCGCGGATGGGCTAAATTCCTTCTTAGCCATTTCCTTTTTTTCTTCGCCACGGTTATGTGCCGTCTGCCAATGTGATTGATCGTTTCGGAAGCGGGCCATATCTTCGGCGTACACCAAGAGGACGGCCCCGTCTTCACTGCGTTGCCACATGGCTTGCGGACTGCCGTAAGCAAAGAGTACTTCGCTGCGAGTGCTGCCCACCCCGATATGGCGCGGCGTTTGGAACAAAGAATCTTCTATGTGAATGCTCGTCACCGTCGCATCCGCGTAGTTGTATGTAAGCCCGGACGTACGCAATACATTGGCATCCGCCCCGCCGGCAAGACCATCATATACCGTCACCGTATTCGTCGTAAGCGGTATCGTTGGCTTTGTTACCTTTTCCGTTTTCACTGCCTGAGCAGCATCAGTCGTATCCGCGCCAAGCTTATCTGCACCGGTCTTTTTAGCAGCCGCCTTTTCCGTATCGGACGGTTCAATATCGCGCTGCTTTTCATTAACCTGTTTTGCCTCAGTCTGTTTTACACCGGTTTGTTTAGCATCGGTCTGCTTTGTATCAGATTGTTTTACATCAGACGTTTTTACATCAGACGTTTTTACATCAGACGTTTTCTCTTCGATCTTGCGTGCACTTGTTTTATCCGCCTTCGACGCTACCTCATCGGCTGCTTTTTTATTAAGTGCCGCATAGCTGCTTAAATCAATGGTGGTCTGCTTCGGATCGCCACCGTTCTCCCCTTTGTAGGTAACAAAGGGTCCCTTTCGTTCCACCGTTTGATAGGGGAAGAGAATTTGCCGCGGTCCTGCCGTCTTGCCTACTTGCAAACCGGCAATGGTAAACTCCTCTGCCTGCAACGGTGGTAATCGCTTAGCCGTATACGTTGTACCTACGGCATTTAAATCAATGGTATCACCGCTATCCTTGTCCGCCGGTTCCGATTGCTTGGCTGCCTTAGCCGTTGCTGCTGCCGTCGATGTCGGCGATATTACCTTTGGCAACGGTTCTCCGGTCGCTTCCTTTACCAACGCCTGTACCATCCGTTCCAGCAACGCTTTACTGTCAGCTTTGCTGTCGTCGCCTTTGCCTTCATCGGCAGCACCAACCATAGACATGCTACCGGTTACTGCCAATACACAGGCCAACGCCAACCATTGTTTTATTATTCTTTGCATGCCGCTCCTTTCCGCTGAGCTTCAATGCGCTCGCTAAGCCAAGCAATCCATGCATCAAGTCCCGTCTTAGCCGTGCAGCTTACTTCAAATACCGCCGCCTGCGGATGCAACATATGAATATCCGCAATCGCCTTTTCCTTATCGAAAGGAATGTACGGCAACAAGTCCACCTTGTTCAATAACACGGCAGCGGACTCTTTGAATATCAACGGATATTTAAGTGGCTTATCTTCGCCTTCCGTAACGGACAGCACAGTTACCTTCATAGCTTCGCCGATGGCAAATTCCGCCGGACATACCAAGTTGCCTACGTTCTCGATAATAATCATATCCAGCGCATCCAAATCCATGGCCGCTACTGCCTTTTCAATCATCGCTGCATCTAAGTGACAACCGCCGACCGTATTGATTTGCAGCACCGGCACGCCGAGGCGTTCTATGCGATCCGCATCCTTATCTGTATATAAATCGCCTTCGATAACTGCCAATCGATATGTTTTCGACAATTCGGTCAGCGTCGCTTCTAACAGCGATGTCTTCCCGGCCCCCGGCGATCCGAGCAAATTGAATACAAAAATGCCTTTTTCTGCAAAGGTGCGTTGCAATGTATCCGCAATGGCATCATTCTTTGCGAGTACATCCGTTACCACTTGCACTTCCATGTTAGCCCTCCTCACCTGTATAGCACGCATTCGCGTTTATATCCCATGTCTTTTATTATAGTATACCATCACTGCGTGGTAAACACATGAACAAATTATAAAAGGCACGGAGCAATTTCATTGCCACCACTTTTCCATATAGAAAAAAGTGTTATCCATCAATCCATATCGATGGATAACACCTGTAATTCCCGGCCCGTCACGGTAGTGACCGTCGTACTTTGACACGCCGGACATATAAATCGATAGCCTTCTACGACAAACTCCGTCAAGCAATCAAGGCACTTTGCCTTTAACGGTACATGCTCGATAACAAGCTCTGCTCCTTCTGCTGCCGTTCCCTTCGTTACCGCTTCAAAGCAAAAGAGAAGCGCGTCCGGCTCTACCCCGGACATGGCGCCCAAGCGCAGACGGACGGCGTGCACCACCGTACCGTCATTGTTCTTCATCGTATCCAAGGCAATATCGACAATGCCTTCAGCAATCGACATTTCGTGCATAATACGCCTCGCATAAGCCTTCCAATAAAATAGTTGTCGTCACGGAACCCACACCGCCCGGTACCGGCGTAGCCGCCGAAGCAATACCATCCAGCGATGCATAATTCACATCGCCTACGGTGTGACCATCCAATTCATTAATGCCCACATCAATAACAACTGCCCCCGGTTTAATCATCGTCCCGTCGATAACATGTGCCTTGCCTACGGCGGCAATGACAATATCCGCCTGTTTTAGTTTCGCTGCCAAATCCGCCGTGCGGGAGTGACAAATGGTTACCGTCGCATTGCGATCGAGAAGCATCAACGCCACCGGCTTGCCTACCACCTGGCTTCGCCCTACAACGACAACCTCCTTACCGGCTACCGGAATATCATAGTGATCGAGAATGGCTATGCAAGCACGCGGCGTACATGGCCAAAAGCCTCGCTTGCCGCGGATGACGCGACCGATACTCTGCGTCGTAAGTCCGTCCAAGTCCTTATCCGGCGACAGCAAATCGACAATGTATTCACTGTCGATATGCGCCGGCATCGGCATAAGCGGTAACACACCGTATATGGTGTCCGCTGCATTCCATTCGCGAATCACCGCTTCCACTTCCGCCTGCGTCGCCGTTGCCGGCAAATCGCGGCGATCGACGGCAAAGCCCATAGTACGGGCTGTCTTCTCCATAAAATGCGCATACATATGGGCCGCTTTATCATCACCGACCAATAAAATGCCCAATGTAATGACTACCTGCTTAGCCGCCAAGGCTTCCAGCTTTTTTGCCAACGCCGCCTTATGCGCATCGGCTACGGCTTTACCGCGCAATTCTTTCATAGCTCGTACCTCCGTTATCCCTAACTTACAACCTCGTATGTATTACCGTTTAAAGTATACGCGCACGGCTGACCCCGGGTCTACCGCTTCACCGCTTACCTGTTCCTGTGAAATAGCATAGCCCGTGCCTTCCGGCACAAAGGAAAGTCTCGCCTCATGAAGCCAATCCCGCACCTCACCGGTACTCCATCCGGTAAAGTCCGGCAAAACAACTTGACCGTCACCGTTAGTTTGTACTGCCGGTCGTTCCGCCTTCGCCGGTGCCTTGCCTTTTTTCTCCTTCGATACGGACGGAGAAATCTGATAGTACCGCACGAGCTGGCTCATAATATCTTTAAATACCGGCGCCGCAATCTGACCGCCGTAGAAGGTACCGCCCGGGTCGTCGATAACGATGAGCGCCACAAACCGAGGGTCTTCAATAGGACCAAAGCCGATAAAGGAAGCAATATAACGGCCCTTCAAATAACCGCCGTTTTCCGGATCCAGTTTTTCTGCCGTTCCCGTTTTACCGCCGAAGTGATAGCCTTCCACATACGCCTTGTGGCCGCCCCCTTCGGATACTTCTTTTTCCAAGATGGCTACGATCTGCTTCGCCACACCTTCCGGTATAGGCTGACCGACCTCAACAGTTTCCTTCTTTTCATATACAGTGCCATCCGGATTATCGATGGATTTAATGATATGCGGCTGCACCATGTGTCCGCCGTTAGCCAATGCACCGAAGGCCTGTACCATCTGCAGCGGCGTAACCGCAATTCCTTGACCGATGGACATGGCTGCTGTATCGATGTCACTCATACTTTCCAACGTAAAGAGAAGTCCTTCGCCTTCACCGGGCAAATCGATGCCCGTTTGCTTGCCGAAGCCAAAGGCCTTAATGTAATCCAACAAAATAGCCGGTCCCGTAGTCAAGCCGATACGCGCCATACCGGTGTTGATGGAGAACTTCAAAATTTCCAGTAAGCGCACATCGCCGTAGCCTTCACCGTTCCAGTTTTGCATAACATGACCGGACGCCATGATATGCCCGGTATCATGGAAGACGGTTTCCGTCGTCCACTTACCGGATGCTAACGCCGCCGAAGCGATAATCGGTTTAAAGGTCGACCCCGGTTCGTAAATATTGGTAACGGCACGGTTTTTAAAATCCTCTTCCGTTCCCTTTTCATATTCGTTCGGATCGTACGTCGGCCGGTTTGCCATAGCAATAATTTCACCTGTCTTAGGATCCATGATAATAATGCTGGCTCCGCTGGCTTTCGTTTCCTTCATAGCCTTGTCCAAGGCGCGCTCCGCAATAAACTGAGCCGTCGTATCGATGGTCAAGGTAACACTGCGTTCCTTATCGGGAATGTACTTAGACATGATGGATCCCAAAATCGGATTGCCGCGGCTGTCCGTAGCCACCAGCTCCTTGGTGCGATCCCCTTTAATCTCCTTGTCCAATACCATTTCAAGCCCGTCCAGACCTTTATCGTCGGTGCCGACAAAACCCAGCACCTGCGCCAGCAAGTTGCCGTTCGGATAAAAGCGACGATTCTCTTCGACAAAATTCAGTCCTTCGATTTTCTCATTATCCAGCACATCCGCAACGGCGCGCGACTTATCCGGATCCATCATGCGATCCAGCCATACAAACGCCGTATCCTCTTGCAAGCGTTCGATAATCTCTTCCTTCTTAATGCGCACGTATGGCGCAATGGCATCGGCAATGGTCGCCGGATCCTCTTTAATCATTTTCGGATCCGCATACAGCGACCGCGTTACCATACTCATCGCCAGCGGATGACCGTTGCGATCAAAGATGGTGCCTCGCGGCGATTGCAATGTACGGTTCGTTTTCACCTGATTAAAATTTCGGCTTTCCAGTTCGGTGCGGTCGATAACCTGCAACGACAGCAGACGACACACCACGATGAATGCCGCCAGCAACAGCAGCAACAGAAACCGCCGCATATTCTTTTGTACGCGTTTACGCTCCTTTGCTTCTATCATCGAGATGCCTCCTACATCTGCTGCAATCGTTCAAGACGTCGTTGTGCCGCATGGTATAGGGCCGACGCCGTATTTTCCGTCTGTCCGTTTCTCACCTGCATAAGCAAGGTTTTCAATACTTCACCGGTATGCGGTCCCAACAACTTCGGTAGTTCCGGACCATATGCCAAATCCCGGGTATGAATGGGCAAGCGACCGGCAATATCCGCCAAGCATGCCCCCATCGCCTTTGTGCCATCCGTCGATGCATGCGGATGACCGCAAGCGATGACATCGGCACAGCATACTTCGGTTTGCTGCAGTACGGCTTCCCTTAAATCGGCAGAACGACGGAACTTGCCGCTTACCGCTTCCTTGCGCATCCATTTCCACGGATCCGCTTCTTCATGCTGCGCAAAGAAATGAAAGCGCATGTGGTTGGCCACCAACCAAGACACGCGTTCCGCCATATCCGCCGGATATCTGAGGCGCAGCAACAGCTTCCTTGCCATCTTGGCTCCCAACATATCATGACCGCGATCCGTAATGCGCCCCTTGTGAAAGCCACGCACGCCGGGCATCCCTTTGCCCACATCATGAAGCAAGGCACCCCAGCGAATTATCGGATCCGGTCTTGTTGCCGCCACCGCTGCCAACGTATGATACCAGCCGTCGAAGGCATGGAACTCCGGCTGCTGCGGCAGATCCACCAAGTGATATAATTCCGGTAAAATGTCTACTTCCATCACGTGGCCGTTATCATTAACACGGCACGAGCATTCCGCCAAGCGGGATTGCACCATTACATCCAATCCCTTAGCCACGGCCGGTGTAAGCATAAGCCGATCTAATTCCTGCCGTACCCGTTCCAACGACAATCCTTTGACACGATCAAAATTCGGTGCCATGCCGTCGATGATCTCCCGATGCGGCAGCATATCCAGCTGTCCCACAAAGCGGCAGGCCCTGAACATGCGCAGCGCATCTTCTTGAAAGCGTTCCTCCGCCCGGCCGATGGTACGCAAGGTTTGTTTCTTTATATCCCGACGACCGCCTACATAGTCGATGATGTTGCCATAGCGATCCATGGCAAGACCGTTAACCGTAAAATCACGACGCATAACATCTTCTTCCAAGGTATCTGCGTAGGTTATCTCTTCCGGTCGATGACTGTCCGCCCCATACCGTTCACTGCGAAAGGTAGCCACTTCATAGTTATAGCCTTCCGGCGTTGTCACCACCACAACGCCAAAGCTTTTACCTACTACGCCCGGCGTCGTATAGCCATGCTTCGTTACAATTGCTATCACTTCATCCGGCTTGGCCGCCGTAACGATATCGTAGTCATGCGGCACGCGGTGCATGAGAATATCGCGCACGGCCCCACCGACTACATACGCTTCAAAGCCTGCGGTATGCAAAATTTCTATGATGTGCATCGCCCCGCGGCGCAAGGCATCTGTTTGCTCTTTTGTATAATGGTCCCGAGCCATTAGGGCACCTCCTCATCATCGCAATGTATCACACATTTTTTACTACCATTGTCAACTCTTAAATTATACCAACATACCTATGATTATGCTACCGCTAAATTTCGATTGCCCTTGATTACTTTCGGTGCATGTTATTTAATCGGATGAAACAGCTCAGATAAAAAATCACATAATAAAAAAGGGCCGCCACCCCTACGATACCGCGTATCGTACAGGCAGCGACTCCATGTCCCTTATTTATAGACTTACAGTTCGCAGACTCACAACATATAGAATTACAATTTATAGATTCACACTATATGACCCTGCCAATGTATTGGCTTATACGTGTATAGACTTACAGTTTTATAATTTTACAAATTGCGAACCCGTTCGGCAATTTGTTTGCCCGTTTCCGTTACAGCCAAACCGCCTTCGCTGGTTTCGCGCAACGCACTGGGCAATGCGCGACCGATACGATCCATTGCACCGATAACCTCATCCGCCGGAATCTGACTGCGTAAACCGGCCATAGCCATTTCTGCCGCCGTTAACGCATGAACCGCATAAATCCCGTTGCGCTTAACGCAAGGTACTTCCACCAAACCGGCTACCGGATCACACACCAAGCCCAATACATTTTTTAAACACAACGCCATCGCAGCGACCACTTCATCCGTCGTACCTTCCATCATGGCCACCGCTGCTGCCGCTGCCATCGCTGCCGCCGAACCCACTTCCGCTTGACAGCCGCCGACCGCACCGGCCACACAGGCTGCATTGGTGATAACATTGCCTACGCCGGCAGCGGCAAAGAAGCCGCGCACATACGCCTCTTCATCAAGATGATACGTATCGCCCACCGCCCGCATCACGCCGGGCACCACGCCACAGGAGCCGGCCGTCGGACAGGCTACAATGCGAAACATTTTCGCATTCGCTTCATTAACCGCAATTGCATAGGTCAATGCTTTATAGGCTAACGGACTTAGAAAGCGAGGCTGCCCGTCAAACAGTGCCTTTGCCTGTCCGCCGGACATACCGCTGGGCGTTGTCCGAATATCTGCCAAGCCATCCTCTACGGATTGATTAAAAATAGCAATGCGTTTCTTCGCTTCCCCCAGTACCGCCGCTTCATCGGCTTCGGTAAGCTCCACCTCCGAACGCAGTACTACCTGCCAGAACGGAATCCCGTCCCGTTCACTGAATGCCGCAATATCGGCAATGCTGTTGTAATTATATTTCATAGGTATACCCTCTCACGAAATGTATAAACTCTCTCTATCATAGCGGTTTGAAATACATCACCGATTCAATGCCGCTGACCGCATTAATGCTATCCAATACATCGCGGCTCACTTCCGAATCCGTATGGATCAGCATAACCGCTTGGGAATGCTTTTCCTTGCGGAACACGCGCATCGACGAAATATTAATCGCCTGCAAGCTAAGCGCCGTCGTCACCGCCGCAATCACACCGGGCTTATCCGTGTGGAATGTCATAATCGTATGTTCATCACCGGTAATTTCCACTTCTAGGCCGTCAATGCGAGTAATCAAAATCCGTCCGCCCCCAAGCGAACGCCCCAACACCGACATGTGTCGTCCCGAATGACCGTACAAATCGAAAAGCACTACATTAGGATGATCCGACGGCTCCGCCGATTCTACAAATTCGTACTGCAGGCCCGCTTCATCCGCTTCCTTAAAGGCTTGTCTGATGCGTACATCTTCCGCGCCGAAACCGAGAAGGCCCGCTATCAATGCCCGATCCGTACCATGTCCTTTATACGTTTTTGCAAAGGAACCATATAGCGTCATCGTCACGCGCTCTACCGGTTCATCAAAAATACAACGCGCCATTTTTCCCAGCCGCGCCGCGCCGGCCGTATGCGAACTGGAAGGCCCGATCATAATCGGCCCGATAATATCAAATACACTACTCATATGCTGTTACCTCACTACTTCTTTTCTCACAACTACCCCGCTGTATGCTCTCTCAGGTCATGCCTACATACCCATCTGATACGTTCATTATAGCACAACACGTCCGTTGCAGATATACATTTTCAAAAATTGCTATGCTCATTTATCATGTATCCATTCACGAAAAATAGCCGACTTTACAGAGAGAACTCCGAAAATCGGCTATTTTCACTACTATTTAATTTTTCCACTCCACATACACAAATACATCTCACTACAGCGCCACAGCCAATGGCGATACACTCTTTGCCGGGCAATAACGCTACTGGCCCATCGCCGTAACGCTATGTTCTATAACCCTTTGCTCGTCAAGAAATCATCTACCAAATTAAGACATACATCCTTGCGGTATTCCTTCGACACGCGACCGGCAGTAGGTACAATATGATCGCCGTACGCCGCTACAATAGCATCATGCATAGCTTTGACTTCCGCTTTTGTCTTACCGATTACCATAGCTTCTACGTCCGGGAAACGCAATACCGTTCCCGCTACGGCACCGAACGCCGTCGCAAAATCGGTAATCACGTCACCGTCACAGCGAAGAAGACCGGCAAAGGAAATACGAGAAATCGCCAACGCCCGGCGAGCACCGACTTTTTCGTAATACCATTCATAATCGGCATCCTTCGGCAACAGTATTTCTACGATTAATTCATCCTTGGCAAGATCGAGTTGCTTGCGTCCTTTGTAAAACGCTTCGATAGGAACGATGCGTTCCCCTCGCACCGATGCCAAACGCAGCTTTGCACCCAAGACAAATTCGATGAGCACCGAATCTGCTTTAGCGGAACCGTTACCGATATTACCGCCCATAGTGCCACCGTTGCGAATGGCCGGCGCACCGATTTGTTCAACGGCCGCTTTCATCAGCGGCGGTACCAACGGCGAAGCCAACACTTCCGTAAACGTACAGGAAGCGCCGATGCGAACGTACGCATCATCCACCGCAATCTGTTTCATTTCCGGAATGCGATTCACATATAAATACGTCAGCGATGTATCTGCCGCAATCATCAAGTCCGTGCCACCGCCGTAAGGAACCACATCATGGGCCGCTCTAATTTCCAGCGCTTCCCGCAGCGAAGTCGCCATATATCCGTTTACCATAATCCGTTCCCCTCCTTCGCAGCAATACCGACGGCACGCACAATCGCATTATAGCCGGTGCATCGACACAAATTACCGGATAAGCCGTCCCGAATTTCTTCTTCCGTCGGATGCGGATGCTTGCGCAATAATGCTTCCGTTGCCATGACCATGCCCGGAATGCAATAACCGCACTGCACGGCCGATACCGCACCGTAGGCTTTGTCGATAACCTTGAACCGTTCCGTTTCGCTAAAGCCTTCAATGGTCATAATGTCCGCACCTTCGCAGCGGCCCATGGCTACCATACAGGAGTTGATCAATTCCCCATCCATAATGATGGAGCAGGCTCCGCATTCGCCTTCTTTGCAACCGCACTTAGTGCCCGTCAATTTATAATAATCGCGCAACACGTCAAGCAAGCGATTCGATGCATTGCCGTCATACGTAACCGGCTTGCCGTTTAATGTGAAATGTATCTTCGTATCCATTATAACTGCCCTCCTCGCATAGCCTTCAACGCATCTTCCGCCGAGAACGGAATATGCTGAATCATCGCATCATTCCCCAGTGCCTGTTCCATGGCTTCAATGTAGGCTGCCGGTGCACCCACGCAAGGTAACTCGCCGGCCCCCTTGGCACCGTACGGACCGAAGGGATAGCTTTCCGCCACGTACAAGTCGATATCCATCTTCGGCACATCCATCGCCGTAGGAATAATATAATCGGAGAACGCATTATTGCGGATGCGCCCCTTGTTATCGTAATTCATCTGTTCCATGGAAGCGTAACCGATACTCTGCAAGGTACCGCCTTCCATCTGACCCAATACAATGTTGTAATCCATCGGCGTACCCACATCGTAAGAACCGTAAGCCCCTAACACTTTCGTAGTACCGCTTACCGTATCCGCTTCGATTTCCATGGCCACTACGCCCCAAGAATAGGTAGGATATGCATCGCCGCTGAAGGTATCAAGGCTGAAAGGAATGAGGAAGTCCGGCTGTACATAATGCTCTTCGATGAGCTGTTCTTCACCGTCTACCCACTGCTCTTTCAGCTTAACCGCAGCGCGGCGAATCAACTCGCCTACGTTCATCAAGCTGCGGGACGCTACAGTCGGTCCGGAGTCCGGTACTTCGTCCGTATCCGGATATTCATAATAAATGCGTTCCAACGGCAAGCCCAATTCGTGAGCAGCAATCTTCGGAAAGGTCGTGCGAAGCCCTTGGCCCATATCCGTATTGGATGCCAAAATATGAACATTGCCGTCGGCTGTCTTTTTCAATTTCACTACAGCCTTGATCAAATCGCGTTCCGCCGAACCGGTAAAGCCTGCCCCATGGAAGAAGAGGGACATACCGATGCCGCGACGATACCGACCGGTTTGCGGCTCACTGTACGCAGCTTTCTTCTTGCGGTAATCGCACATGCTATCCACCTTGGCAATCATTGCCGGCAACGGCACATTAAAATGGAACTTCCCGCCGGTAGACGTGCTGTCACCTTGCACTACCATATGACGTTCTTTAAATGCCAACGGATCTTCGCCCAGTGCCTTTGCCACATGAGTCATCATCATTTCCGCCGTAAAGAATGTCTGCGGTGCACCAAATCCGCGGAACGCTCCGTTCGGCACAGTGTTCGTCTTAGCCACGCGACCCTTTACCAATAAATTCGGCACGTTGTAAACGCCGTTGGCACAAATCATACCGCGTTGCAATACAACGGCAGACAATGTAGTATAGGCACCGCCGTTATAAGTAATATCAATATCCATCGCCGTCACCCGGCCATCCTTAATGGCTACGCGGTAGCGATCCTTCGACGGATGACGCTTGGACGTATATTCAATATCCTCGCGACGATCGAATACGCAGCGAATTTTTTTACCCGTTGCCACCGCTGCTACGGCTACTTGGCAACTCAAAATCGATGGCCATGCTTCCTTGCCGCCAAAGCCGCCGCCGGTTACATCCTGTGCAATGCGCACCTTTTCCGGTGGCAAGCCCAACGCGCGGGTCGCCGCATTTTTAATATAGTACGGGCACTGCATGGAACCGTGAATATACACCTTGCCATCCGGCAATACTTCGGCCATCATCGCCTGCGTTTCCAAATACACCTGTTCCTGGTACCCCGTTTCAAAAGTTTCTTCGATAACGCGATCCGCTTCGGCAAACGCCTTGGCAATATCCCCCTTCTTATATTCGTATTCAAAGAAAAATACATCGGACGTATCGATGTCCAGCACCGGTTCCAATTCTTCGTAAACGACTTCCGTATCCCTTAGCAGCTGTTCCACCACCAGCTTATCGGGACCGCAGAACATACCGATCGGTTCCCCGATGTACTCTACCGTTTCCCGCGCAAACACCGGCGTGTCATCCTTGATGATATTTACATTATTATCCCCCGGCACATCCTTGGCATCCACGTAATAATACCCATCCGGTAACGTCGGTACCTTCACTTCGATAACGCGCGCCTTTGCCTTTGACGAACGCAGCATCTTGCCTACCAAGATGTCATCGTCCCGATAATCGCCTACGTACAGCGCCGTCCCACTGAGCTTTGCCAAGTGGTCGCGTTTTCTTACGGATTCACTAATCGTTGCCATAGCCTAGCCTCCCATGCGTATAACTATACCTCTATTAGATGTGTAAAATGATTTTTAAACATATATTTCTACTTTTATTATAAAAGAAGTGCGCCTGCCGTCAAATTCTTTTTCTGGAGAACTTGAACCGACAGGCGCCTACATACCCAACTACATTTGCTATTGTACGATTACTCTTCATTAAACTCCGAAAAAATAGTAAAAAAAGATTCCGTTGCATACCGCCGCACAGCCTGTTCGAAACGACGATACTTGGCAAGAAATTCCTTGCCTGCCGGAAGTAACTCCGTATTACCGCCGTGCTTACCGCCATGGCGTCGTTCCACCACGGCATAGCCCAGGCCCGCCTCGAGCTCGTTGATCATGGCCCATGCTTTGCCTTTAGAAAGTGCCATATGATCGCACGCGCTCTTCACCGAATGCGTTTCGTCAATCAGCACTAACAGCAGCATGGCACGAGAAGTAAAAAAGGCCTTCTCCTTTTCCAGCGTAATTCGTAGGAACGGATGAATCAATGCTTCGTTGACTGCTTCCTCCGACGGCACCGCCATGTGTTCCAGCGGAACGGAAGGTCGCAAAATCCCCGTGTCCTCCATAGGCACCGTCACTACATCGGGCATGGATTCCAGCGCGGCGCGCACACCGCCGTCACCGGTGAAAGCGTTCAGAAACGCCATTCCCTTACGATCGAATAAAATCGGATGTCCCTTTTGTCCGTCTTTCATCGGTACCACCGCCGCACCGTTCGCCTCGGCCAGTCGCTGCAATGTAATTGCCTTGAACAACGGCGACGCCACGGAAGCAAAGAACACGCGGTCACACTTATCCTCCAAGTAACGAAGCCCTAACTTTACCGAAGCCAGCTTATCCGAAGACAGGTATTCATGATTCTTCAAAAAAATAACGCCGTAATCCCACAGCTCCTGCTCAATGGCAAAGGACTCGTACCCCGTTACAATCACTACATCCGTAACGCCGGCCTTTTGAAAGGTCAATACCATGCGCTTAATCAGCGAAATGGATCCGATCTCCAGCAGCGGCGATACACTGCCGTTCACCTCGTGATTGCTGGCCGCCACAATCAATCCGCCCAACCGATTCATAGAGCCATCCTATTTCTTACGACCTAGCCACAGCAATGCTACAGATACGACAAGCTGCACTACGCTGAGCGTAACGAACAACTTACGCGTGCGACTTTTTTCCCGCCGTGACCAACGCACCAAGCCGTTCACCCCATCAAGGCATAAATTTGTTGCCAACAACTGCGTCGGCGTCACATTGCGAAGCTCTTTTACCGTAGTCATAAGTTTCATAGCCATCACCTATACCCTTTCTCTATGATTATTATAGCTAATAAGCATACATATGACAACCGTTTGCTAAACAAGCCTTCGCTATCATTCAAAAAAAGAAGCTCCGTATGTTCCGCGTAGAACGTCCTTCGCATCCCTGCTCATAGCCGTTTGCTACACGCACCCTTACTATAATTGCCAGCTAAAGAAAAAGGTTCTCTCCGTTCTGTGCAGAATGCCCTTCTTCACTCGGAGCTGTTTGCTACACAAGCCTTCGCTATCATTCAAAAAAAGAAGCTCCGTATGTTCCGCGTAGAACGTCCTTCGCATCTCTACTCGGAGCCGTTTGCTACACGCGCCCTTGCTATAATTGCCGGATAAAGAAAAAGGTTCTCTCCGTTCTGTGCAGAATGCCCTTCGCAAGACCGGGCTTTAAACAGAATGGAGAGAACCTCACTACCTTTTATTCAATTATAGCGTCGGGCGCTGTTTAGCACGAACGGCTCTCGGCACTACGTTAAACGCCAACTGGTAAATAATATAACCAATCACAATGGCTATGGCGCCGCCGATAATCGGGCCTTCACCGCATGCGTAGATCGCGTACGCGGAATATGCCAACGCAAACACACTGAGAACCATAATGCTCACGCGATTTGCCATGCCGGCCCCTTCCTTTTTAAGCATTACATGCACGGCCAAGCAACACAAAATGTACGGGAACACATTCGTTATTACCGCAAGATTTACCAAATTTTCAAACTGGCGATTCAGCGATGCATCTGTCGTCATCAACGCCATCAACGACTGCACGGCTAAAATGATGAACAATCCCTTCACCGGTGCATCCGCTTTATTTACCTTAGCGAAAATTTTCGGGAACAGCCCCACATCGGCAGAGCTTTTAAATACGCGTGCCAAGGTAAACTGCCAGCAAAGAATGGCGCCACAGCAAGAGATAACCATCATGGCCATCACGATACGACCTACCGTTTCGTTAAACATATGCGCAAAGGCTAACCCAAACGGAGCCGTGGAGTTGAGCAGGTCTGCATTCGGCACGATACCTGCCATAATATTTGTAGACAATACATAAATAACCGCTACGGCCAATGTACCAAAGAAGGTAGCAATCGGCACATTTCTCTTAGGATTTTCTACGGCATCCATATTGGCTGCCGCCGATTCAAAGCCAAGGAATGCCCAAAGGGTAAGAGCGATGGCTTCGCTTACCGCATCAAAGAACGGAAGCTGACCCGGATTCCACACCGACTTGTACATTGTCGGATCGAACCAGTACCAACCGGCTACGCTGATGAACAGCACCGGCAGGATAGCTCCCCATACGGTAATATTGGAAATACGACCTGTTTTGGCATTACCGCCGAAATTGAGCACCGCTGCCAACCACAATAATGTAATCGTGGCCAAGCTTACCTGTAACGGTGACAACGTTAAATCAAACAACACTGCCGCATATCCGACAGCAGAAATCGCAATCGCTACATTAGCGATAACAAGAGAAATGGCATATGCGTAATTAGCCATAAAATGTCCGGTTCTGCCAAACATATACTCAGAATAGCCGCCCATGCCGCCGCGCTTTGTAGTAAATGTACCGCACTGCGCAAAGATATGAGCTAAAATTAACGAGCCTACGGCTGTAATCAGCCAGGACAAAACAGAGATGGTTCCTACCTCGGCAAGTTTAGTAGGTAACATAATAATTCCGGCCCCCATCATGTTAGCAGCAACAAGCGTGGTCAACTGGAATACAGACATTTTCTTAGCGGTGGTTTTCATGTATCAATCCCCTTTCTTTGTAGTTGTTCTATGCTACAAGTTAACTTCTTCAAAACCGCTCTCGATGCCAGTCCTTGCGGGATGTGCGTGGATGTGGCACCGTATTTTGTTGACGACTTATTCTAACATCATTCGCCCGTCGTGCATAGTGTTTTTTTCTCAAAAAGCCTTGTGCGCATCACGGCTATCAGCCATTTTTGAACGCCTCACACTCTCCCTCACCAAGGGTAATCCTCAAACATGGCTTGTACGCTGTATACTTCTTTTTAGGATACCTAATAGATTGATAAAGTTCCATCTAAAAATTTTAACGAATCGTGTAATTTAAGAGATTTAAAACGATTTAACGTATAACCAAGCATAAGAAAAATAAAACATCATACTTTCTACTATTTTATTCGAAGGCGACATGACCTTTCTCCGAGATACGATAGGGCACAAGGCCCCTGTAAAAGACGTTTTTCTTATAGATGCGTACTGTCACGGTAACTACTCGTCCGTGCGTACCTCTGCTTTATAAAGGCCTGCCTCTTTCAATACCTCTACAACATCATCAACAGAACGACCCGATGCATCTTTGTACCGATCGGACACCCCCGGATTATCTTCTGAAAAAAGAGTACCGGCAAACACTAATTCCTTTTTCTCCGGTAACAACCATCGCATCCTTTCTTTGATGGTTTTCTTTCCTATCTTTTTATTTAGTTTTGTTTTGTTTAGGTATACCGTCACTGTGACAGTCATCCTGACAGTTACTCTGACAATTAGTCCGATAGTTACTCCGACAGTAATTCTGCATGTTACCCAAATACCGTTTACTACTAACTTTCACTATAACTGTCACTTTAGCAATCAATATGACAAACAATTTGAACGGTAGTATGCCAATGCTGCCACATCATTTATTACTCTACTAAAAAGGATGCGTATAGCCTGCCTCCTTTCTTTGATGGTTTTCTTTCCTACTGTTTAGTTTAGTTTTGTTTTGTTTAAGAATGGTATCGGTTTGCGTATCGCTGTGCGTCTCTCTTGCGTATCGCTGTGCGTATCTCTTATGTATCGCTACATGCATTACTGGGTATATCATTTATATACTGACGTTCTTCTTATAGTACATTGCTCAACGCAAAAAGCGAATGGATACGACCGGCATTCACTTTTATAGTGCAAGATAGGAAACCCATTGTATCAAGAGTTGCCCTTCTTTATACACTAATCTCCATAAAGATTTTTACACTAACTAATCAGTCACATATGTTAGAATATATTTTTCTCCATCAAAATATAATCGATAGATACCACCTAATTTATGAAGCCATAAACCGGATTTATCACTGCTACCACCCAACCACTCACTATTAATTGTCATTACGGAAAACCTAATCACATAAGCCTTGTCCCCAGGTGCCAGCGTGACTACGGGATATGGTTGCTCTTTAACGGTTCCATCTATCGTATAAGCAAATATTTTGTAGCCTGTAAATACCGGCTTTTTCTTGTAAAACTCCAGTTGATGGATCATAATCGTTCGCGCTATTTCTTCGCCAGTCATCCCCTGCGCCTCTGCAACCGTAAGTGTATGTGGTACGTTTTCATCTGTTTCAATCGATTCATGAGAGAAAAACGATACATATGCCAACGCAACTATAACCCACATCACATGTAAACGTTTTCCTCTACTCCATCTCCATAATTCTATACTTACAAATAACGGAACTACAATCCAAGCTATCAATAAGACCATTGTTTCAACCATGCTCACCATAATTTCACCTCCTTTTCATCTCATTTCATTATATAGTCATAAAATAAGAATATGATGAAATCAATATTTATCGATAAATAATTTACTCATCTTATTTTCTATTCCCAAAGGAGGTAAAACAATGCCTATAGCAACCCTAAACAGATCGAAAGCCTTAGAATACGCACACGAATACTGGAATAGTTTTAATCCTCTTTTCCATCATTACAGCAATGACTGCACCAATTTTATCTCTCAATGTTGGAATGCCGGAGGTATTCCAATGACTCCAGAATGGCACGGTGGAGTAGCTTACATAGAATCACATCCAGGATTTATCGCTAATACCCCTAGTTGGGTCGATACGGATGCTTTTGTGACTATATGACCAATAGCAGTAGCCTGTCACTAGATCCCATAGCAATTATAAAATGGAGTAGCACTGAAGTGCAGCCCGGAGATATAATACAATTCTGGTCTGCGAACGAATCAAAATGGTCCCACTCAGGAATAATATCTTCCATAAATAGTCCTTATGGAATAACATATAGTTGTCACTCAGATCCCCATTGGCAACGTCCATTAAGTGATGTATATCCTACTCTATATTCTGAAGTAAGATTTATCTGTCCAGTATATTCAACCATATAAGACAAATACAGAATCAAAAAACGCCCTGCAATGAACTGAACCCCTTTCGTTAGACAAAATCTAACGAAAGGGGTTTTGTTATGTCAAGAAAAAGAAAGTATTCAAATGAGTTTAGACTCAAAATTATTTCTGAATATCTTTCAAGTCAATTTGGCGGCTTTAAAAGAATTGGAAAGAAATATGGCATTCATCATTCAATAGTTAAAGGATGGGTTCATAGATATGAACTCCATGGAGCGGAAGGTTTGTTCAAAACTTCAGGAAGTTATAGTAGTGAGTTCAAGATTTATGTTATAGAATATATGCATGCAAACAATATGTCATTAAATGAAACAGCACATCACTTTTGCATTCCAAGTACTTCGGCGGTAGCTAAATGGGAGCGCCAATATTATGAAGAGGGGGCGGAAGTATCCGCTCCATGATCTGCTATATGTAGCAGGAGTCCCAAGAAGCACCTATTACTACTATCTGAAACAAATACAGCGACCGGACAAGTATTGTGTCGAGAAAGGGCAACTGCCTGAACAATGCAGTTACGGAGAACTTCTTTGGCTTACTAAAATCTGAGCTACTATACCTTCGAGAGTTTGAGAGTCTCAAGGAGTTCCATAAGGAATTAGAGAAATATATCTATTATTACAATCATTATAGGATCAAGGGCAAACTAAAAGGACTGAGTCCTGTTCAGTACAGAATTCAATCCTTGTTAGGTACCTAATATCTTGCCCAAATGTGTCTAACATTTTGGGTTCAGTTCAGCAAGAATAGTTCTAATAATTTTAGCAAAAAAGAAGCCATCATAGCTTTGCAGCGGGCCTTCATCTCCCCAGTCCCCATTCATATAAAACAAAAAGACAGTTATCTACCTGAGTAAACAACTACATACGAATGCGCTGTCATAGCTATGCAGTAGGCTTTTTCCCAACCGGCCCCATCGTATAAAACAAAAAAGGCAGTTATAGTTGTGAAGCGGGCCTTCGCCTCCTCAGTCCCCATTCATATAAAACAAAAAGGCAGTTATCTACCTGAGTAAACAATTACATACGAATGCGCTATCATAGCTATGCAGAGGGCTTTTCCCAAACCGGCCCCATCGTATAAAGCAAAAAAAGGCAGTTATAGTTGTGAAGCGGGCCTTCGCAAGACCGGTCCCGCAAACAACTATAACTGCCTTCTTATTATTTATAAGAAATCATTCTTCCAAAGCAACACGCCTACCACCAAGGTAGCCACGCCGGCAATGCCCAACACATCGAGGAATCCGTCCAGTCCGTATTCCGTAAACGGCACCGGCACGTTGACACCCCACAAGCTAAAGATCGCCGTAGGTACTGCCAAGATAATCGTCACTGCCGCAAGAAGCTTCATGACCATGTTCAAATTGTTGGAAATAATCGAACTGAATGCATTCATCATGTTCATCAAAATGTTAGAGTACATTTCAACCATTTCGATAGCCTGCTTGTTTTCGATAATAACATCTTCCAACAAATCCTCGTCCTCTTCATACATCTTGAGGACATGACGCACATCGTCATGACGGCGAATACGTAAAATGCGTTCCATTACGGTACCGTTCGTTTTTAACGCGGACGTAAAGTACGTCATGGATTTCTGTAATTCCAAAAGCTGGAAAAAGTCCTTGTTCTTCGTCGTGTGGCGAAGCTGTATTTCAATATCATCGGTGCGGCGATTGATTTGTTGCAAGTAACGCAGGAACAACGTAGCCGTACGATACATAATCTGAAACAGGAAGCGCGTCTTCTTATAGGTGTAGAATGTGGCTATCTGATTATTCAAAAACGGATAGAGCACATCCGATTCTTCCAAACAAACCGTAATAAAGAAGTCCGGTGTCAAGAAAATCCCCAGCGGTACCGTGTCATAGCTATCAGTGCCGCGCAAGGCCGGAATATTGATAACGACAAACAAATAGTTTTCTTCAATTTCCACGTGCGAACGTTCTTCCATATCTAACGCCGTCTTTAATACGTCTGTCGGAATTTCCGTCATAATATTGACGAGAGCCAGCTCATCGGGGTCAGGATTCACCAGATTGATCCATGAACCTTTTGTCGCATCCGCAACTGTTGTATCCGAGAATAATTCTCCTTCTGCGTGCTTATATACCGTGAGCATAGGTCACCTCCTAGACATTAATTCCACATTTTATCTTATCGAAGAGTATCCGCTAAGTCAAGCTAAAACCGCCGGTTTATTAGACCTGCCGCGCTTATTTCCATTCCTTCACATGTGTTTTCTGTTCACCGTCTCTATTCCATTTGTTATGTATATTTCCGGCCATGGCTCAGCCTTTCACCTTTGTCTGCGTAGCCAAGTAAATCCCGCTGATAATAATCACTACTGCCACCGCTTTATACAGACTGATGGGTTCCCCCAAAATAAGAGCCGCCAAGGTTAGCGTAAATACGGGAATTAAATTATTAAACACCGCCGAGCGCGTCGGTCCTATTTCACGCACCGCAATGAGTTGAAACAAATAGCCCATGACGGATGCAAACACCGCCATGTAGGTCACCGACAACCAACCGCCGAGAGTCACTGCTTGCAGTGTTCCGTTCAGCGCATCCCTAATCGCCCACGGCGATGCTTCCACCGTACACACGAGGAAGGTGAACGCCGTCATCTTGTACGGACTGATAGTATACTTCATCATAAACAACCGATTGAAAATCGTGTACAGGGAAATGCTGAGCACGGCGCAAAACATCATGGCATCGCCGAAGTTTAGCTGTAATTGTTGCAGCATAGCAAGGTTACCGTTAGTGATAACCGTAATGACGCCGACAAAGGCGAGGGCAATCCCCAACAGCTGCCGCGCATTGGTGCGTTCCTTCAAGCCGATAACCGTCAAGAGCATTGTCACGCCGGGCATGGTGGCACCGATAAGCGCCGCATTGCCGGCAGATGTGTATTTTACGCTGAGAAAAAATAAAATGTGATATGCAAAGGTGCCAATGGTGCCCACAAAGAGAATGGGTAACCACTGCTGCTTCGTAGGCCACCACGCGTCCTTGTCCATGACTTTCAGTACACAAAAAATAAAAGGCAAAGCAATTAAAAAGCGAACGCATGTCAATGTAGGGGCCGTGAATTCTATCATGGCCAGCTTGCCTGCAATAAACGCGCCCGACCAAAAGAGCGTCGTCAATATCATCAAACCGTATACCTTTTTATCCGACATAAAGCCTCCTTATATTGCCAACGCATTCAGCCTGTTTGGTGGCCAAGTAAATCCCGCCGATAATTCGTGCACACTTCCTACCTAATCTTGTGTCTATTGTACACCGTAGCCATCTTGCATGACCAGTACATAAAAAGCGTCTTGCCCGCTTATCGCTGCACATACGGCTGCGACGATTCACGAACAAGACGCTTCGTTACTTATGCTTTCTTATACAAAATGCGAATGGAATTTAAAATACAAATCATAGACACGCCGGTATCCGCAAATACGGCGAGCCACATATTGGCATAGCCTACGAGACCAAGAATCATGATGGCAATTTTAATGCCCAGCGCAATCACTACGTTTTGCCAAGCAATGGACAAGGTAGACGAAGCAATGCTGAACGATTTCAACACGGATCCGATGCCGGGACGCATGTATACTACATCGGCCGCTTCGATGGCCGCATCCGCACCGGTTCCCATGGCACCGCCCACATCGGCACCGGCCAGTACCGGCGCATCGTTAATGCCGTCGCCTACAAACATAACGGGACCGAACTCACGGCGAAGCTGCGCCATTTCTTGCAGCTTATCCTCCGGCAATAATTCTGCCCGCACCGTTTGAATGCCTGCTTCGTTGGCAATATAATTAGCGCTTTCCCAATTATCCCCGGTGAGCATAACCGTTTCCAAACCGCGGCGACGCAAACCGGCTACGGCTTCCACCGTATCTTCCTTGAGACTGTCCGCAATGCTGATGCGCCCCGCATAGCTACCGTCTACAGCCATAAGCACTTCGCTACCATAGGCCGAGGGCGCTTGAGGATACCCGGTAATTCCTTCTTCATCAAGAAGACGACGATTGCCGAGAAGGATGCGTTTGCCTTCCACAGTGCCCACCATACCGCGACCGGAAAGTTCTTGAAGATTTTCTACCGGCTGCGCCTGTATGTGACGTGCCTTTGCTTCTTCGGAAATACTGAGCGCAATGGGATGTGTAGAGCTTGCTTCCAGTGACGCTGCATAACGAAGCACAGTCAACTCATCCCATGCCTTGGTGCCTTCCACGGATTGTACCGCAAAGCGACCGGTGGTTACCGTTCCCGTTTTATCCAGCGCGACGGCAGTAATGGCACGCATCGCTTCGATGGATGCACCGCCTTTAAAAAGAATGCCCTCCTTCGAAGCGCGGCCGATACCGGCAAAGAACGCCAACGGCACGCTAAGTACCAACGCACAAGGACAGCTGATAACCAAAAAGGTTAACGCCGTATAAATCCAATACTCCCATTGCCCCGTAATAAGGGACGGAATCACAGCCGTCAATACGGCCAAGGCCACCACGATAGGCGTATAGATACGGGCGAATCGCGTAATAAACCGATCAATGCGTGGCTTGCTGGCTGCCGCATGTTCCACCGCATCAAGGATGCGCGTTACCATGGACTCGCTCAGCTCTTTATCGACGCGCACCACAATGCGTCCCGATTCGTTAACGCAACCGGACAATATGGCCGTGCCGGGACCGGCGCTGATCGGTACCGGTTCACCGGTTACCGGTGCCGTGTCGATACGCGTTTCCCCCTCTACTACCGTGCCGTCCAAAGGAATTCGATCGCCGGCGCGTACTTCTACCAAATCGCCGATTCGCACTGTATCCGGTGCCGTAACGGTTACGCTGCCATCCGCATTGACAAGGCGTACCTCTTCCGGCCGCATGTCCACGGCTTCCATAATAGCCGAGCGACTGCGTTCGGTAGCGTGTTCTTCAAAATAGCTGCCAATCTGAAAGAACAGCATAACACCGGCGGCTTCCGGATATTCGCCGATAGCCATAGCCCCTATTGTCGCAATGGCCATGAGGAAGTTTTCGTCAAAAATCTGTCCGCCTACAATATTTTTAACGGCGCCCCACAGAACGCGCCATCCCAATAACAAATATGTCAGTACCAGCACAATGCGCTCCGCCGTTTCCGGAATCCAATCGGTAAAGCCCGTCACCGCCATGACAATGGCACCGATGATAATGGCTGTCAAGCTGCTGTCGTAATGATGCTCCTCTTCTTCGCTCCCCTTCGGAGTCCGTACGAAAGGCTCCACCACAACGCCGTCCTCCGTAGCATCGCAAATTGCCTGCACCGTATCTTTAAACACCGGCGTATCCACCTGACGGCCGCGCACGCGCAGTTGCTGCGTTCCGATGGCAAAATCCGCTGCCTCCACATCCGGCAAGGCGCGAATCCGATCTTCTATTTTAGCGGCACAATTAGCACATGTAAGATTTTTTAGCACATAAATATGTTCCATACCTGTTACCTCTCTAACACCTACCGCTCACTCACTTAGCGGTATTGATTATCATGTACTCTCATTTCATTTTAATATATGAACAATCATTCATATGTATTTGTCTTTTTGTCTTCATTATAAATTTGTGACCTGCCAATGTCAATAGAGGAGTATATGCTATCTTTGCAATACTTGCGCTATGTTATGGTGATTGGATGCGCAGTGATGTTATCCGATCAAAAGAAATCTGCCGCCTGTCTTCTCTATCATTATCTGCATAACCATATACGACTCGCTGCCACGAATCCAGTTTACTCACTGTAAGACATTGTGTCGCATAATGCCCACCGGCCTTTTGCGGATGCGGTGCGAAGTAAGTGATTTGCACGACCGGCGTATCCCCCCGACTAAGGGCCGCTTCTATATCACGGACCACCGCATCTAAGTCATGCAGTATGTCTTCACTTTGCTCCTGCCATTCTTCAGTAACTTCCCGTTCTAATGCCAACGCCTCTTCATGACCTACCAAGGCGGCAAAGGGCATGAACTGGGCTGCCCGCTGTTGTCGTTGCATGCGCGGGCGCACATACTGCGGCGGTGCCGCTTGATCGATAAGGTCCTCATAGCCCGTGTAGATAACTTGCTTTTCGTTTCCCTTCTCTTGTTTATTTTCTTTCTTCCTTTCTCTTCCCGTTTCTTTTTCCTTTACTTTTTCTGATGTCATTTGCCTATCCTCTGCCAAGCAATGTTCCTGGTATGCTGCGCTATCATATTCGTATCCTTGTAAGACTTGTAAGCCGCCACGACATGGTATCGACTATGCGCGATGACCACCGATTTGACGATGTCGATCGCGACCGGTGGCTTCCTCTTGCAGACTTACGCCTTTAATGATACCGTCCTTACCGAAACGGCGCCGAATGGTAAGCACTGCCTGCTGCAATTTCGCACGCTTTTCCATCGTGCGTTCCGCCGTACCGGTCGTAGTCATTTCCATCCCAGCCTCACTAAAATCCCACAGGCTCTGTCCTTTGTTCTCGCTTGCCTTTCTCTTTCCGTGATCCGTATCGCCTTCATTGGCACCGACCGTAATCCGCCGCACCCATAACCCCGGCGTTACAATGCGTTCAAAGACTGCACACGCCGCATCGGCCAAACAGGTGCTGTCGTTGGTAGGCATCAAGAATTGGTGCGTGCCTCTCACCGACGCCGGTTTGCATCGTCCGTAGCTATCCGTTTTCCACGGTCCCGTATAACCGATACGCGCTGCCGCTTGCTCACTGTTACTCACATCGTAACCGACATGAAGCACCAAGGTATGAGCATACATCCTCTGTTCCGCCAAATCCAACGCCAGCTCGTCCGCCATTTCGCGCACCACCGTAGCCGCCTCCGCCGTACTGTACGGGCGATGAAGTACCTGCCCCGACACCTTGCTATGCCCCTTCGGGCGATACGATTTAATATCTGCCATCGTGCAACTTTCACGCCCCCAAGCATGATCCATGAGAAGCTCCGCTTGCACACCGAACAGCTTGTAAAGCAGCCATGGATTATACCACTGACTCGCCTTGCCGATAGAGCAACGCGCAATGTCTCCCATGGTGTGAATGCCTACCCCGGACAGGGCACGGGCGTAGCCCTTACCAACGCGCCAAAAATCCGTTAACGGCGTATGATTCCACAAGAGCCGCCGATAGCTCATTTCATCCAAGGTAGCAATGCGCAGTCCTTCACTGTCCGCCGGTAAATGCTTAGCCACAATATCCATGGCAATTTTAGCCAAATATAAATTGGTACCAATGCCGGCCGTAGCCGTAATGCCCACTTCTTTCTCAATCGTGCGAAGCAAGCGCGCCACCAATTGACGCGCCGTCACACCATAGAGTTTGCAATACGCCGTAGCATCGATAAACACTTCGTCAATGGAATACACATGAATATCCTCCGGCGCAATGTAACGCAAGTAAATGCGATAAATAGCTTCACTATAGGTAATGTACAGCGCCATGCGCGGCACTGCGCGAATAAAGTCCAACGACAACCGAGGATTTCGGGCCAGCACCTCTACTTGGCAGGACGCACCTACAAAGGATTGCCGTCGCAAGCATAACCGCCGCTTCGTGTTAATCTGCTGCACCGCCTGTTCCACCTCGAACAAGCGCGGTCGTCCCGGAATCCCGTACGCCTTCAGTGACGGCGACACGGCAAGACAAATCGTCTTTGATGTGCGCGCTTCATCGGCAACCACCAAATGCGTCGAAAGCGGTGACAATCCACGCTCTCGACACTCCACGGATGCATAAAATGATTTTAAATCAATGGCTACATACACACGGCTCTCCTCGCTCATCGTCCTTGCCCCTTTCTTTATATCGAACTTATATATGTATTATAGCAAATATTTGTTCCGTGTAAATATAAGATACCACCCCGCCAACAAAAAAAGGAGCGCCAATCCTATGCGTTCCCGCCCCATCGACGGCTACCGCCTTAGCCCATGTGGATCCGATATCGACACCGATACCTGCCACCTGTACGAAAGGCGATGCTGCGGATGTCGACGAAACCCTCGTGACCTCTGTGCGATTCGCGTCTTGCTGTACCGTTACTGCGTCCTGCATATCTGCTTCTCTCCTTACCCTTGTGCTATAACTACTGTTTTGTTCTATGAATTGCTTTCACGTACTAATTATCCTGTACGCTAATGATTTTGCGCATTACTTATCTTACGCGTTAATTGCCTTCACGCATTAATTGTCTTACGCGCTAATTATCTTGCGCATTACTTATCTTACCTGCTAATTATCTTTGTATATCTACTTGATAACTATCGCCAGTGTACCATGAGAGGCATGCCTTGACCAATAGACTTTGCTGATAAGTACAACCTTTTATTTAAAAATCCAATAGACCATGCTATGATACATATAACTATGTATTAAAAAATCTGCTAAAGGAGTCTTTCTCATGGAGTTAAAACAACTGGAGTCCTTCGTTGCCGTTGTAAAATACGGCAGTTTTACCAAAGCTGCGGAAGCGCTTTTTATTTCACAGCCCTCTATCAGCAGTCACCTGCGCGCCTTGGAAACCAGTCTGGACACGACGCTACTCATTCGTACTACGAAAAGCTTGCGCGTAACACCGCGCGGCTACGAACTGTACGATTGGGCCTGCCAGCTTCTTCGCGACCGCGACCATCTCATGGCGCGATGGCAACAGGCCGACGCCAAAGAGATTCACATCGAAGCTTCCACCATTCCGTCCACCTACTTTCTGCCTCGCATCCTTCCCGAATTTTGTCGGCGCTATCCGCACATTCCTTTCACCATTCGCCAAAGCGTAAGCCATGAAGTGATCGAGCATTTGCGTCACGGTGATAACCAGGTGGGCTTTACGGGACTTCATATTCCCGATGAAGCCCTGGCCTATACGCCGGTTATGACGGATACATTAGTACTGATTACCCCGCCGAGCGAAGCTTTTCGTCACCTGCCGAAGACGGTGGACACCGCGGTTTCTCTTTTAGCAAAAAACTATATCATCCTGCGCAGCAAAGGCAGCGGTAGCCTTGATGTAGCCAACACCGTTCTTGATGCACTGCCCTTGGACCGCAATCAGTTAAAGCTCACCGCTCACATCAGCGATCCGGAGGCCATCAAGAATCTTGTCGTCAACGGCCTCGGCGTGTCCATTATTTCCGAAACCGCCGTCGATTATTATCGCGATCAAGGTCGCCTGTTGACCTTTCCCTTGCCGGACGAAGTGGCTACCCGCTATTTATACTTGGTCTATCGCAAGCATGACACCTTGTCCAGCTATGTGCGGGCCTTCATCGAATACGTCAACGAAATTTCATTATAAGAAAGACGCGCAGCCTCGGCTTGCGCGTCTTTCTGTATATACATTGCCTACTGACGTTCCTACGTCCCATCAATAGTTTTTAACTCTATTTTCTATTTTGTCCTATAACTCTATTTTGTTGCTCCCTATTTATCCAATGTATATTCCATCGCATCCATTATATGAATTTGCCCGCCAAGGCTTCCAGCTCTTCTTGATGATCGCCGATCCATGCTTCATACGGAAGCTTAGCATCCTGCAACAGCTTTGCCAAGGCTACGAAAAATTCGGGAATGTCCGTAGCGGCCATCACGCCCAGCTGCTTGCCGAAGCGCTCACGACCATGCTCTTCGCTGCCGCCTACAAACATAGTAAAACCGGGTACCGGCTTTTTATCCACTAACTTCACTGCGCCGTGGAAACCGATGTGACCTACCTGATGCGTGCCGCATGAGGAAGGGCAACCGGAAATATGAATCTTCGGCAAGTATTCATGAGACAGGCCTTCTTCGCGCAACCGGCGAATGCACGTAGCCAACAATCCTTGCGAATCCTGGAAGCCGATTTGACACACCGTCGATCCGATGCAGGATACGGACGCTTCGAAACGCGTGCGGGCACCGTCTTCCGTCATAGCGGCCACGGTCTTAGCTTCCTCCGCAGTCAAATTAACAATATACAGACCCTCTTCACCGGTCAAGCGAATTTCCGTGCCCTCACTATTTGAAAGATAGTGAAGCAGTTCTAAGAATACCTCCCGCGGAATCGTGCCCCCTACGGGATGGTAGCTTACGTAATAAAGCCCGGCTTGCTTCTGCGCGCCGATGCGCGGATGCGTAAGCACCGCCGCATCATGGGAGGCAGCCTGTACGTTTGCGTCGGACGCTACTGCGATACCCCGCTTTGGCTCTACGGGCAACGTAAACGCTAAGTTCTCTTCTGCCTGTACCCGTGCCAAGAATTCTTTATAGCGTGCAACAAAGGCCTCTTCGCCTAAGCGAGCCAAAATAAATCGCGTCCGTCCCTTCGTATGACTGGTGCGGTCCCCTTCTTCGGAAGACATGAGCAGCATTGCTTTCATATAATACAATATGTCTTCCGGTGCCACATCACGACCCACACAAACACCTTGCGCCGATGCCGCCGGCCGCATATACATCAAAGCGTCCTTCCGGCTTTGCCAAGAAACCGATGTCCTTAAACCGTCCGTGACTGGCCGTTTCATAATCACCGACAAAGGCGGTCTTAAATTTATTCGGCAAATCAATATATAGAATTTGCGACAAAATATATTCGGACATAATCGCCACATACGGTGCCACCACGAATTGCTCTGCCGGATGAACACCGCTTAATGCCGGCCCGGTAATATTGTGAATATAATTTCCGCCGCAGCCTCGCGAATAAATTCCCTTCGCATGACATTCCTTAAAAAGTGCTACGATGCGTTTACCGTCAAGCTTGTGAAACTGTAGTGACTGCCCCGTAGTGCAGTGAATAACGGGCAATTCGTATCGCTCGATTACATCGGCGATGAACCCCAAATGCTCATGACGAATTCGGCCGCCCGGTAACCGCATGCGGAACATGCCCGATCCGGCGCCTCGTTCCGCAAAACTGCCGAAGCCACCGGAGTATCCCTTGTAATCTCGAATGGATACTTCCTTTTTATAAAAGCGATCCGTCGTCTCCGCGAAGGATTCGATGTCCCGCAATAAATCCGCCTTAACTTGTTCCGTCAGAAAAGACATAATATATACCTCCATGTATGTAATTCAGCTGCATGCATACAGTTTCGCCGAGATCCTTCGCATAGCATGGCGCCACAAAAAAATCGGCAATCCCGTAGGAGTACCGATTTTTTCCTGTATATTTCAGGTTTTCTTCCATGCGTCTTCCTTTATTTTTAGCGGCGCATATACCGTCTGCTACAGCCTACCGTGATTAGGAAGTATTGTAACATGTATAATCGTAAAGGACTACGCAAATTCTATACAAATTGTAGATATTAAGTATCCGTTGCGGTAATCGCCGTTCCCATTCGCTATGGTAACCATCTTTCCCATTCGCTGTGATAACCGCCTTACGCATCCGCAGCAGTATCCGCTTACGTATCCATTGCGGTTATCAGCTTACGTATTCATTACAGTGATTCCCGTTATATCGCATCTACCAACAACCGGAAGTGATTCTTTTCATATTCGATCAAACCGTCATCCCGCATGCGACTCAGTTCACGGGTCAATGCGCTGCGATCGGCACAAAGATACTCACCGAGTCCGACCCGTCCCAGCGGCACATCGAATTCATTACTACCATGCGCCCGTGCTATCAAGGAAAAGTAGGTGAGCAGCTTTTCCCGCAAGGTGCGCTTCGATACGATGTCCAGCTTTTGCATAAGCCGCACATTTTTATCGGCAATCGACGTTAAGATATTCCCCATCAGCTGTACTTGACTGCGATCCATGTCCGGCGTCAATTGCATAACCGCTTGGAACGGAATATTCAGTGCCACCACATCGCGGGCTGCCAAAAAGTTGACCACCGATGCTTGCGAGGTACCGCACGCAAAGGTTTCGCCGAATAAATCGCCGCGATTCATAAATACCAAAATCGTCCGGTTCCCCCACACGTCCTCGCTTTCCATGTGTACTACCCCTTCCAGTACAATACTAACGCAGCGCACCGGTTCCTCGGACAAGGCAATGTAGCTGCCCTTTTTATAGCGCTTCACATACATGCCCAGCGATGTATATAATCGATTGAATTCCTCTTCCTTGATATTCTTAAATAGCCGTAACTCCTTTACCTCATTGTAATGTGTTTTCATTCGTATCCTCACTTGATTATTAACTCTCTTCCCAACTCCAATATCTCGTGTTTTGGCGGCGATAGCCTAACGGTATTCGTATATTCTTCGCCGACAACGTTTAATTTCTGCTTATATTATAACAAGTTTTTTCAGTAAATACATACTATTTTCATGATATTTTCACCGTTCGTGATTTTCATCACATACAGCCTGTGGCTTTTCTCCTATACTCCATGGTAGCAACATCGTATCGTTCCCTTTTGTTCGGATTTGCGGGAGCGACCAATATATTACGTAAAGGGGTAATAACACTATGAGCGAATTTCAAGGATTATCGGCGACCTCATCGCGCCGCGAAATCTTGCAGCATTGGCAACCGGAAAACGAAGCCTTCTGGAATACGTACGGCAAAAAAATTGCCAATCAAAACTTAATTGTTTCCACCATTGCCTTAACGTTGTCCTTCTGTGTTTGGACATTGTGGTCAACGGTGGCGGTCAAGCTGAATGCCATCGGCTTTCACTTTACTAACGAAGAGCTGTTTACCTTGACGGCCATTCCCGGCCTTATCGGTGCCACCGGTCGTCTTATCTACACATATATGCCGGGCATCTTCGGCGGCAAGAACTGGACCTTCTTTGCCACGGCCATCATGCTGGTACCGCTCTTTGGCTTAGCACAGGCTATGCAGGATCCTACCACATCCTATGAAACCTTCTTGATTTACGTAGCGCTCCTCGGTATTGCCGGTGCCAACTTCTCCTCGTCCATGTCCAACATCGGCCATTTCTTCCCGCGGTCGCGTCGCGGTACGGCATTGGGCATTAACGCCGGCATCGGTAACCTCGGCGTATCGGTGATCTTCCTGTTAGCCCCGGTTGTCATTGCCATGGATATTTTCGTCCCCATCTTCGGCGGACCGCAAACCTTGTCCGACGGCGGCAAGATTTTCTTGCAAAATGCCTGCTATGTAGGTATCGTTCAAATCATCGCCGTCCTCTTCTTCATTGCCAAGTACATGGACAATCTACCGATTCCCAAGCAGAGTCCGAAAGCATTGCTATCCATGTTCACTAATAAACACACTTGGATTATGACATGGATTTACACCTGCGGCTTCGGTTCCTTCATCGTGTCCTTCGCCTACGCGGCGTTCCTCGGACCTTTCATCGGTGCCGGCATTCGCCCCTTCGGCGGTTGGTTGTCCGATAAAATCAACAACGGATCGTTGATTACGCTGTTGTCCTTAATCGGTATTTTTGTCGCTGCCATTGCCGTTCTCTTCGGTATAGAGCAGCATAACTTCCCTCTTTTCTTCGGTGCCTTCTTGGTACTCTTCCTCATGACCGGCTTTGAAACGGGCGCATCGTTCCGCATGATTCCGTACATCTTCGCCGATACCGTACAGTCCTCGTTGGTAACGGGCTTTACCGCAGCCATCGGTGCTTACGGTGCCTTCTTCGTACCGAAAATTTTCGGCTGGTCCTATGCGTCTACCGGTAGCGTAAGTGCTGCCTTCTATATCTTGATTGCTTTCACGGCGGCAACCATTGTAATTACCTACTGGTTCTACGCACGCAAGAATTCCGGTATTCGATGCTAATCTCCCTGCGCCTTGCAGACGAAACAAGCTCGCAGAATTCTTTGAGAAGCGGTCAAGACTGTCACCATCTCCGGCAGTCCCGGCCGTAGCATCATACCGTTTCTATATATAACCTAAAACCTAAAACCTAAACTTACTAAGCAAAAAGGCGATGCCCTCGGTTCGTATCGAGAGCATCGCCTTTTGCAATTTACCTCGGCAATTTACCTTTGCGATTTACTTTTGCGTTTTGCTTCTGCAATTTACTTTTATGGTTTACTTTTGCTTTAGCCTTCTACGTGGCGAATAGCACTGTCGCCGTCTTCATGATTGAGATAGGCCTGCGCAAAATCCTGTCGCTCCGGCAAGCGGATACCGAACCCTTGGTACACTTCATACTCCACAGTTCCTTCCGCCAATGTGCAATCCAGCACATGACCGCCGGTCTGTTTGGCTTCATCCATAAAGTGAATGTGCAAGCCTGCCACGGTAATCCCTTGGTATGCTTCCGGTGCCCAAAAGCCGATCACCGTACCGCGAATAGAAGACTCGGAAAATTCTTTCTGCCCCGCAAAAAGCTCAACCAAAGACGGATACGGCTTATCTGCCTTGGGTGCCAAGCGCAGCTTCATATCCGTAAAGGTCCCCGTCACGCGAAGGGCAATAAAATAATTTTCAGAACCTACACGGCGAAGCACTTCTTCCATTAACGCATGCTTATCCAACTTCGCCGCCGTAAAGCTATCGTCTGCCGCGAACGGCGCCACCTGTGCAAAGGGCACGCGTTCGTTTGTATCCATGCGACTAAACGGCGAGCCAATGCGTCCGATGTACGATGTGCTGTCATCCATAATCATTTCACCGTCCATGCAGTCACCGCAGCCTAGGCCAATCGTGCCTTCCGCTTCGATGAGGTGTACGGGAAATCCCCCTTCATATACTCGTCCCAATAGGGCATTCATCGTCGAAAATTGTGTAATTTGTTTCTGACACGACTGTTCTTTCTGTGCCATTTCTATCTCTCCTCTCGCACTCACAACTGCGGTACCTATTGTACACCAAAATAGTAGGAACGCAAAGAGGGGAGATGTATCTTACTTATCATCAATAGTATCGTCCGTAAACCGAGGTGACCGTTTTTCCTTAAACGCGGCTACCCCTTCCGCATAGGCATCACCGCCCAAGCGCCGTGCCTGTACTCTGGCTTCTCGCGCCAATACTTCTTCCAAGGTCGTATTCTCTGCCAACATATGCTTCATCGCGCGAATGGCTCCCGGTGATCCGGCAGCGATGCGTGTGGCCAACGCTTCCGTTTCACTGACCAATGTGTCGCTATCATAGAGGAAGGTAACCATACCCAATGCCAAGGCTTCCTCCGCTTTCACCGGTCGTGCCGTATACATCAACTCCTTAGCGCGCTGCTTACCTACGACGCGGGGCAAGAAATACAGTCCTCCGCAATCGGGAATGAGGCCTACATTGACAAAGGATTGAATGAACTTGGCACTGTCCACGGCGCATACCATGTCACAAGCCAGCATGATATTCACACCGGCACCGGCCGTAACACCGTTGACCATGGCAATAACCGGCTTGTCCGCCCGATTGATGCGCAGTGCCATTTCGCCTACACGAGCAATAAACGTCTGCCGTTCGCTTTCCTCCGTCAGCGTTTCCATATACGCTAAATCACCGCCGGCGCAAAACGCCCGTCCCGCACCGGTTAAGATGATAACCCGCACCGCCTCATCGTCGAGCAGTTTCGTCAGCCCTGCATGAAAGCCTTCCACCAATTCACCGTTCATCGCATTCAACGATTCCGGCCGATTCAATATTACATATCCAATATGTCCCGTTACCTTCGTTTCTACTGCTGCCATAGTGCACCTCCTGAAAGTACGCTGCATCACCCATTTACTATATCACTTATTTTCTATGAATGACCCGGAGTGATTCGTGTCATCCATTGCGCTATATATGTATTATACTATAGGTGGAAAGAAAAACGGGATGCTTTGACTTTTATCTAGCGAAAGCTTTTATGCTAACTGTAGCAATCTGTACATCCAACGTCCGTCATAATGTATTCTTACCTAATCATATAACTACTATGTAATATAACATTCTCTATCGATATTACTTAATGTAGATTTACAACAACTTTATCCTTAAAAGGAGTATATACCTATGAAAATAATCCCCCTTGTTGATGATATGTGCCATCATATCCCATGCAACCCGTTAAGAAAAGCTCATGGACTCAGCCTACTAATACAGCATAATAACAAAACACTTCTCTTTGATACTGGTCCCTCCGATGCTATTCTACATAACTCACGTAAGTTACATATAAATCTTCATACCATTGATCACATTATTATTTCTCACCCCCATTATGACCATATCGGTGGTTTACCTTACGTTCTTACCCAAAACGATTCCGCGCCAATACACCTATCACCGTATTGTTTTCAATCCTGCTACTACAAGCTGGGGCCATTCTCCTTTCCTATCAGCCACCCCACATTATTAGACAACCTATATACTGACTACAGATCACAGTTTCATTTTATTTCAACAACACAGGCTATTGATACAGACACCATTCTTCTTACTAATATTTTTGGAAAGGACGCTTCATTTAAAATAAAGAATAACGGAAAATGGCAATTTGACACGTTTAATTATGAAGTAAGCCTCCTCATCAGAGATGGAGCTTATATCTATCTCATTACCGGATGCTCACACGCAGGCATCTCCACTATTTTAGAAAAAGCCATAGAATACACTGCTGACAACTATGGTCCTCTTCCATTTATTGTCATTGGCGGTCTACACCTCATTCAGTTTCCTAAATACAATCTAGGCTTCTTGCGTCAAAATGAAATAGACTATCTTGTTACACAAACTCGCCGTGGTGTTATCTCTCACCTATACGTAAATCATTGTACCAGTCAAAGAGCTTATAAAAAGTTAAAACAAAAACTGGGAAATGCCGTCACATACCTTTGCGCCGGTCAGTGGGCACCTTGACTTTTATACCTATACCATTTACAATGTAGATACGAAAAGATGTAAAAATGAGTGCTCTCGAACATCGAGCATCAAAAAACCCCTTCTCAGCGGCAATCTGAGAAGGGGTTTTCCCATTCTTATTTAACGATGTATGGATGCATCGAGGCTGTACCATCACGGGCTATCTTTCCAACCATTTGCAAACATAATAGGCCACAATGCTTGCCATAAGAGATACGATAAAAGATGTAAAAATCTCGAACACTAAGCACCACCTCCATTCTCGTCGAGAATAGGGCCTTGCCCGCGACATCAACTATTATACTCTCTTTTTCATCATAGCCCAAACTCCCCTATTTCCCCCTACCTCTATGGCGTACTCAATTATTATTTACTCGTCACCTTTACACACAACGAAGAGCCCGCCGTATCTTTTCCGAAGAACGCCTTAGCCACGCACTCCCCTCTCCCGGTTTCGCCCTCCTCTAACCGGTCTTTTATCTAATTCTATATATAAAAAGACTACCCCTCCATCATCAGACTTTTGATTCGATGATGGAGGGGTAGTTCGTTTTTCTAACACAGATATGCTCTTTTTCTCCTCAATATATTTTTGTAGTAAATGCTTATATGCATCGTTAAAAGGTAGAAGGAACTTAGCGTCTAAATTTCATAGACAGATTGAATGAGTCTACGAGTATACGGATTGTCGGACTGAACCAATGTATCGGCAGCTAGATAATCAACGAGCTTTCCCTTGTGCATGACAGCCACTTTATGACAAATGCACCGCACAAAAGCAATATCATGAGCAACAAAAATATATGTATAACCATGTTCTTTCTGAAGCTTTACCAGCAAACGCGCAATGGCATCCTGTACCGATACATCCAGAGCTGATGTAGCTTCATCAAAGATGATAATATCCGGATGAGCTACCAAGGCTCTTGCGATAGCAATGCGCTGTCGTTGACCACCACTGAGTTCATGAGGATATCGATAGGCAATATCCTTCGACAGTTCCACCATGTCCAGATAGGTAGCGGCTACCTCTACGGAATCACGCCCTTTCAACAATCCTTGATTATATAAGGGCTCACATAAACTATCTGCTACCTTCATACGAGGATTAAAGGCGGATGTAGAATCTTGGAATACCATCTGAATATGCTGATGGTATTCCAACTGTTGTGATTTATTACGACAATCAATTGCATGACCTTGAAAGTAAATCGTTCCCGATGAAGCCGGTATAAGCTGCATCAACATCTTCATCAACGTAGTTTTACCCGAACCGGATTCACCAACGATACCAAGGGATTGCCCTTCATCGACTGTGAGTGATATCGAATCGCAAGCCTTTACTATACTGCCTCCGGGCAAAGCAAATGATTTACACAGCCCTTCCACTCGCAACAGAGGCGTGGCTGCCGCTATTGCGTCCGAATCTATCACATTCCTGTCCATACTCCTATTCACTCCTTTCCATTCATAGGGGGTCTATCAAATATAGCGCTTACCGTACAGGGAAGGTACAACAGCTAACAACGTCTTAGTATACTCTGACTTAGGCTCCGTTACTATGACATCCTTCCTATCATAATCAACTACTCGGCCTTCTTTCATAACCATGATTTTATCAGCCATATGCACTGCTACGCCCATATTATGGGTAACGATAATAATTGCCGTACCCTTGTCCTTTGCCAATCGCAACAGTTCCTCCACGATTTGTGCTTGTGTCGTCGTATCTAATGCCGAAGTAGGTTCATCCGCTAAGAGCAGCTTTGGTGTTACCGTCATGGCCATAGCAATCCCCAGTCGTTGACGTTGCCCTCCGCTAAGTTCAAAAGGATATCGATGTAATACATCCGACGGTAACGCTACGCGCGCTAACAATGTACGCGCCTCTTCTTCGGCGGCTTCTTTATCTTTGCCTGTAAGCCGAGATATATGTTCCACCATTTGCTTCCCAATGCGCATAATCTGATCCAACGCATTGCCCGAGTCTTGAAAGATCATCGAAATACTACGCCCTCGATAACGACGCCATTCTTCATTCGTCAACGCCGTAATATCTGTTCCATCAAACGTAATCGTACCCTTGGCAATCTGACCATCACCGGATATACATCCCAGTAACGCACGAATAATAGATGTTTTACCCGAACCGGATTCGCCTACAATAGCCAACACCTCACCGGGACTAATAGTAAAGGATATACCACGAATAGCTGCTGCACCTTTACCATATGTAATATCCATATCTTCGACACTAAGCAGTACCTGTTTCCCCAACGCTTCTCGTGTTCCCTTATCATTAATCACTGTAGTATCCACTTTCATCACTTCTATCTCCGTCCCACTTCTCTATATATCCTTTCAATATCTCATTATTTACGGTAGGCAATATCGCTGGTAATCCAATAATAATCGGATGGAAACATTTCTACATTATCCAAGTATCCCGCATTGACAATGTTTGTCTTCGGATATCCCAGGAAAAGAGCCGCACTATCATCAAGCAAAATTTGCTGCAATTCAATAGCTAACCGACGGCGCTTAGTCGGATCAAACGACGCTGCCATTTCAGCCAATTTAGCGTCATAGGTGGGGTTACTGTAACCGGAACCATTCTGTGGATTGCTACCGTTTATATTCGTACCCCAATACCATTTAAGAAACATCTGTGGGTCGCCGGTGTTAGCCGTAACAATATTGGAAATAAGCAAATCATAGTCCCCATCAATACCTATCTTATCAATCAGATTATAATCTACGGTTTTAATGGAAATATCCATTCCCACCTTACGCGCATCAGCCTGTACCCCTTCTGCAAAAATAGGCAGCTCTGCCCGGCTGTTATAAATAACAAAATCTGCATGAAGCGGTTTTCCATCCTTATCTAAGATGCCGTCCCCATCAGTATCCTTCCAGCCTGCTTCAGCCAACAGTTGCTTTGCTCGTTCCGGATTATAGCTGTTAGGATCTGTTAACTCATTGAAGCCAAAGTCAAGCGATGGCGGAATCGGAGCTTTCCCCGGGCTAAACGTTCCCTTTAATAATACATCTGCATAACTCTTGCGATCCGTTGCACTGATCAGTGCTGCACGTACATTAGGATCTTTAAAGATACCCCGTTGATTAAGTCTGGCTACCACTACACGCAACGAATCAATTTCATGTACTTTATATGCCGAATTTTCTTTAAACATCGGCAATTCACCGGGTCCGATATTCACTGCCATATCTACCTCACCGGATTGCAAGGCCATGGCTCGCGTATTCGGATCATCAATGGATGGAATTTCTATCGTCTTAAAAGGTACCTTACCTTGCCAATAATTCGGGTTTGCCTCTACTACGGCCTTATCGCGGCTGAAAGATACCACCCTATAAGGACCTGTTGCAATCGGGCCCTCTTTGGCAAAATTACGACCGTCCTTTTCTGCCTGTACATCAACGATGAGGAACAGAGGATCCGCTAACAAACCGGGCATATTGGGCACCGGTGTCGTCGTATGAATCGTCAATGTCTGTCCATCGGCCTGTATAGTATCATACGTAAAAAATGTGTTAGCACGATTACTTTTGGCAAATACCCGTTCAATAGAAGCTTTCACCGCTTCTGCCGTTACCGGCTTGCCATTCGAAAATGTAGCTTTCTCATCAATAATAAATGTCCAAGTCATATGATCTTTGCTGACCGACCATTCCTTAGCCAACCAAGGTACAGGCTTCATTTCTTTGTCGAACTTTGCTAATGCTTCACCGATACCATAACGCATAACTACCCAAGCAAAATAATTCTCCGTTGGCTCGAGAGTATCCGCAAAGTTGGTCACCCCTACCTTCAATACATCCGGGTTACCACTCCTGCTACCACCGCAGCCGGCTAACATGCCTACACAAGCAAGAGCGGCTAAGCCTCCTACCACCCAACGGCGTAATGTCTTTTTCTTGCCTATCATTCTATGCATACCATATTTCATCATATATACTACCTCCTACTCACTACCTCTATGTACCAAATGCCTACCTACAATCCTTATTATGTTTGCTTCGGATCTAATATATCCCGCAAGCTATCGCTCCATAAATTAAAAACAGTGACTACCAACAAAATAGCTACCCCCGGAAATACCATTAACCACGGTGCCATCTGCAAATATTGGCGACCCTCGTTGAGCATACGTCCCCACTCCGGTGTCGGCGGCTGTGCGCCGAACCCCAGAAAAGAAAGTCCGGCCACTTCGAGTATCATCGTTCCTAAGTCCATACCGGCCGTAACAAATACCAAAGGCAATGTATTGGGCAAGATATGTCGACGCATAATGACGAACGGACTGGCACCACTGAGCCGTGCCGCGGTGACATAATCCTCGCCGCGCACTTTCAATACCAAGCTACGGACAATCCGAGCATATTTAGCCCAGCCTACCAAGGTAAGTGCTAAAATAGCATTTCCTATGCTACCACCCATAACCCCGGCAATGGCAATGGCCAAGATAATTCCCGGAAAAGAAATCATAATATCACAAAGCCGCATCAACACCATTTCTACCTTACCGCCGTAAAATCCGGCTACCACACCGACCAGTGTTCCCGTCATAGCCATCAAACTAACAATGGAAAAGGACATTCCCAACGACAACTGCATACCATGTATAATACGAGCAAATACATCTCTCCCTAATTTGTCCGTACCAAACCAATGATCCGCACTGGGGGCCTGTAGAGCACGTCCCAAATCGGACGTGTATATATCGGTTGACATACATAACGGTCCGATGAGAGCAATTAAAATCATCACGCCCAACAAAACAGAATATGTTATAAAATATCGTTTCTTTTCATTCATTATTTTCATTAGCTATGTCCTCCCTTACGCAAACGTGGATCCAGCAAAGAGTAGGACACATCAATCAGCATATTAATACTCATATAGGCTAATGCCGCCCAAAGAACAAATCCTTGTAATAAGGGATAGTCACGCATAGTAATCGCCTGTACCGCCATCTTACCAAGGCCGGGCCATGCGAATACCATTTCGACAACGGCAACACCGCCAAGGAGCCAACCAAAACTGAGCCCTAAAATGGTGATCAAAGGCAAACACGCATTGGGAAATATATGACGCCATAAAATAGCTCGTTCTGTCATCCCTCGTGCACGGGCACCAATAACATACTCCTTGTTCATTTCCTCCAACACAACTAAGCGTACCTGCCGCATATATTTGGATGCTAACGTAAACGCCATAGTAATAGCCGGTAACATGACATTAGCAAGTGACACCGTTGCCGTCGCAATGGGTGCCATCCCCAATTTATAACCAAAAACATATAACAATACGAGACCCAACCAAAAGGTAGGCATAGAAATCCCTATAAACGACACCGCTCGCAATATATAATCAAGCCAACGATTGCAATACACCGCAGCCATTACCCCTGCGGGGATTGCTATGAGCAGCATCAACACAATACTTGTTGTAGCCAATAGCAATGTTCCCGGAAACGCTTCTGCCATCTTATCGACTACCGGTTTTTTGGCCGAATACGACATTCCCAAATCACCGGTAAGCGCATGACCAAGCCATGATCCGTATTGCACAAGAAACGGTCGATCCAACCCCAATTCATGGCGCGTCTGCTCTACTACGTCTTGCGAAATAATCGTATCGCCTGTTTCTAATAACATCGCTACCGGGTCCCCCGGAGCCATATAAGTCAGCGAAAACGTAATAAATGTTACTCCCAATAATGTAATTAACAACTGTACTAGTCGTTTTCCTATCCTAACTACCATGTGTTCTATCAACCTTCCTCCATTCCTCGTGTTCAAAACCAACCTTACCATATAATTAGCCGCTCCGATCATACTCCCCATCCCGTTAAGGTAAGATATGTATATAACGCAAAAAGATAACCAACAATACAGACTCTAAGAAATATGTCCCTACATATGTAATCCACAGCCCTGTATTTCCCCAGTATTTTGTCAACTGCCAGTCACCCATAAAAAAGACTATAACAGCGATTAACATCATATTGCGCACCCATGCCGTCTCTCCGCAACCCGTATACATACCATACAGTACCAGCCCCACAGCCGCACAAACAGGATACACTTGCAGTACCCAACGATAATCCATGGCCACCATTTTCACTGCCACTACATTGGTCATCGCTTCAATCAATACCTGTCCCCCCGATACCAATAGTAGCTCCCACATCATTACCATCACTCCGGCACACCCCAGACCAATACGGATAGTATCTTTCCATAATCCTAGGTGACCTTCTCCTTTAGCTCGACCGCTAAAAACGCTAACACCATTAGCAATGCCATCAAAAAAATAGGCCATAATAAAAATGATTTCCAGCAATACCGCATTAGCTGCCAGTATGGTTGTCCCCATAGCGCTTCCCGTAGTAGCAAAAAGATTATTAATCGTTAACAAACACACCGTACGAATCATGAGATCGCCATTGACCTTCATAATTTGTAACAATGCCTTGCCATGAAACACCCGGCGTATAATAACTGCCGACCGTGCCAATCGCTCTTTTACACAGGCTAATATAAAGAGGCCTACCACGAATCCGTATATCTGTGCTAATAACGTGCCCCATGCAACTCCGGCCACACCCCATCCACCATAGAACACGAAGACAAAAGATAAGATCATATTGAGCACATTCATAGATATTTGCATCCATAAGGTAAGACGTACTAACATCTGTCCCATCAGCCAGCCCAGTATGACATAATTTCCCAATACAAAGGGAGCGCCCCAGATTAAAACATCACAATACTGTTTTAGAAAAAAGAATACGCGTCCTTCTGCCTTCATAAATGTTGCATAGGTAGGGAAAAGAACCGTGTATATGAGAATGCAAAAGATACTGATTCCGGCTGCTAACAAAGCCGGGCGGTAGAGAGCTAAACTGACTGCCTCGCGATCACCTTTGCCCAAGGCTTGCGCCGAAAACCCCGTCGTAGCTACACGTAAAAAACCAAACAGCCAATACATACTGTTAAATAAAATGACGCCCAAAGCGACGGCCGCAATATAAGCCGCATCGGATAAATGTCCCATAATAGCGGTATTGACTGCCCCCAATAGCGGCTGCGTTGCCGTAGAAATCATGAAGGGAACTGTCAATACTAAGAACTCTTTATAGGAAAGATACTTAATCGCCTTCGTCATACCTTCACCTTGTATATCTGCAAGCCGCGCGCCTGTAAAGAACGGAGCTTACCACCAAACACCCGCCGCCAGCCTCGTTCTTTACGTCTTCGATACTGACTAACATATGGCTTATACGCCTCTCTCTCGTACACTGCCCTCAGCTTTCCTTGATACGTACGTCTCACTGTACGCCATACAAAATCCCTACTCATTGAAATCTCGCTCCTTTCCACTTTCTTCTACAGTCCCAATGTAACAGTACGGATTATCGCCACTCGCCAGTTACTCAATGTAACGCAATACGACATACGCCCTCTTTCAACAGGATTACGCATATAAACGAAAAAACGGCCGCCCTATCCGAGCGACCGCTTTTATATGCGCCTTTTTCTATACATAACGCAGCTATATACCATTAATAGCCAATACTAATACACTGTATCTATTTACAAAAACGTCACAGAGCGCATTGCTTCAATGGTGCGGCAGCTTCTTTGCTGATTTCTTAGCTTCTTTGCTTACATCATATGACACAATACTGACTGTGACGGCTGTTATTTCTTATATATTACTGTATATCATCATTATGTACAATCGCCATCCCCATCGCTCGTAGGTACTTCATCGGTGATTATTCATTAGGCAGTTCTCCTGGCTTGCTGTCATCGCTGATTACGCCTTCCCACAACAATTCCTGTTGCAGTGACATCATTGTAACTTCGCTCTTGCTTACAGTGGCGGGACCGCTTCGGCTTATACCGAATTCCCTATTAAGTCGTAAGACACCTAATGTCTTCTACACGTATTCGTATGTCATATTCATAATACGTTATGTAATAAAACACTGTCAATCAAAAGATGATTATATCGACTTTTATAATTATAAAAAATAGTTATATGTCAAATGGTTTGCACCTATATTATTTACTATATTAGTGCCACCCGCTAACCGATCTTTATCTAATAACACAAAACAGCCTGACCTATTTCTGCAGAACGCCTTAGCCACGCAGGGCGCCCTCCCCTCTCCCGGATTATCGCCGCCTTTACCTCTATGGCGTATTCAATTATTATTTACTCGTCACCTTTACACACAACTAAAGCCCGTCGTATCTTTTCCGAAGAACGCCTTAGCCACGTAGGGCTCCCTCCCCTTTTCTTAGATTATCACTGCCTCTACCTCTATGGCGTATTCAATTATTATTTACTCGTCACCTTTACACACAACTAAAGCCCGTCGTATCTTTTCCGAAGAACGCCTTAGCCACGCAGGGCTTTTCCCCCACTCCCAGTTTCGCCACCCTCTAACCGGTCTTTATCCAATAACACAAAACAGCCTGACCTATTTCTGCAGAACGCCTTAGCCACGCAGGGCTTCAAAGGAATAGGTCAGGCTGTTTTCTATTGTCGCTATAGCCGGTTAGAGGCGGGCGATAACCGCATCTCGCATGCCCACCGTCCCCACTTTTTTCATACCGTCTTTATAAATCTCGCCGGTGCGATAGCCATCGTTTAACGTCTGTTCTACCGCCTTTTCGATAGCATCGGCTACCGCCGGTAATCCCAAGGAATGACGACACATCATCGCTGCCGACAGAATCGTCCCCAACGGATTGGCAATGCCTTGTCCCGCAATATCCGGTGCCGATCCGTGAATCGGTTCGTACAATGCGGTGCCTTCTCCCATGGAAGCCGACGGCAACAAACCGATGGAGCCGGAAATAACGGCCCCTTCATCACTTAAAATATCGCCGAATAAATTCGAGGTGACAATGACATCGAATTGTCCGGGATTGACCACCAGCTGCATCGCCGTATTGTCTACATACAAATAATCCATCGCAATCTCCGGATGCGCCTTTGCTTTTTCTTCCGCAATGCGTCGCCATAAGCGAGACGCTGCCAACACATTGGCTTTATCTACGCTGGCGATTTTGCCGCGCCGCTTCTTCGCCGTTTCCACCGCCACATCCATAATGCGTTCGATTTCATAGCGGTGATACGTTTCCTTATCCCACGCTACTTCGTCCGGCCCTTCACCGGTAGCTTCCTGGCGTTCACCAAAATAAATACCGCCGGTTAACTCGCGAACAATAACGAAATCCACATCCGCTACCAAGTCCGCTTTTAACGGAGAATACTCCTCTAAGGCCTTATAAATTTTTACAGGCCGCAAATTACAAAAGAGACCTAACGCTTTACGCAATCCCAAGATAGCTTGCTCCGGTCGCAAATGCGGTGCTACCGCATCCCACTTCGGTCCACCTACGGCACCTAACAAAACGGCATCTGCCTTGCGGCAGGCTTCTATGGTATCCTGCGGCAACGGTTCGCCGTATGCATCAATGGCTGCGCCGCCGGCTTTCTTTTCAATCCAATGTGCCGTCACACCGGCTTTTTGAAAGGCTGCCTCCGTAACGGCTCTGGCAGCGGCCGTTATTTCTTCACCGATCCCATCGCCGGCAATGATGACTATCTCTTTTTCATTACTCATCGTCGTCCCTCTTTCTTTTGCCTCATCTCTCTCATAGGCTATCTATCACTCGGCTGCGCCCCCTGCTTTCCATGACAGGACGCTATGCCTACTCTATTAGCTGTCTTTGTACACACATATACCCGCAGCTATTTATGAAAGCTGCAGCACCTATGTGAACTGCTACCCTACTACCTTGCTACTATACTATCGCGCATCTGTAATACACCTGTAGGCAACACATTCATGCCACCCTATCGCATGGTACCATCCTACATTGCTACCTATATCTACAATCTTCGCGGCGTTTGCCGTATGGTTGGTTACCGGCTTTCGCCAATGGTGACGGTACATGCCGTCACACTGTAACATATACATTTTGGTTTTGGTTTATTAGTTTTGTTGTATAGGCGGATGAACAAACAATGTCCATCCTTGGGTTTTGGTTTATAGGTTTATTTGATTTACCACCGAAAACGCCTCGAAGAATGCGACCAAATATAATTGTTAATCGTCTTGCTGCTTAGCAAAATTAACAAGCCCGCCGGCTTTGGCAATGGCCTGAATAAAAGGCGGCAATGCCGTTCCCTGATATTCTTCGCCGGTCGTCAAATTATATACAATCCCTTGTCCCATATCTACGCCAATTTCATGATCCGCCTTGATATGTTCCACGGCTTCGCCGATTTCAATCACCGGCAACCCGATGTTGATGGCATTGCGGAAAAAGATGCGCGCAAAGCTGTCCGCTACGATGCAGCTGATGCCGCTGGCTTTAATCACCGCCGGTGCATGCTCGCGCGAGGAGCCGCAACCGAAATTTTTACCGGCAACCATAATCTGCCCTTCCTTTACATTAGCCGCAAAGGTGGTATCAATATCTTCCATGGCATGTGTCGCCAATTCTTTCATATCCGCAATCGCCAAATAGCGTGCCGGAATAATTACGTCTGTATCTACATTGTCGCCGTAGCGCCAAATCGTTCCTTTACAATCCATTTACTGTACCTCCTCGGGACCGGCTAAGCGTCCCATCACTGCACTGGCTGCCGCAACATAGGGACTTGCCAAATATACTTCGCTGTCTACGTGACCCATGCGTCCGCGGAAATTGCGATTCGTCGTCGATACCGTGCGTTCACCGGCAGCCATGATTCCCATGTAACCGCCCAAGCACGGTCCGCAGGTCGGCGTGGATACGGCGCAACCTGCTTTGATGAACGTATCAATCAAGCCTGCTTTCATCGCTTCGTCATACACGGTTTGACTGCCGGGCACTACAATGCAGCGCACAAAGTCGGCTACCTTACGCCCCTTCAAAATAGATGCCGCTGCCTGTAAATCCTCAAAACGACCGTTCGTACAAGAGCCGATGACCACTTGGTCAATCGCGATAGGCTCCTTCACATCCGTAATGTAATGCGTATTGGACGGTAAATGAGGGAATGCCACTACCGGCTGCAGCTTGCTTACATCAATGTGAACCTCTTCGCAGTACTCTGCATCGGGATCGGCCGTAATCGGCGTGAAATCCCGTTTCACTCGTCCCGTTACATACGCCTTAGTGATTTCATCGTACGGGAAGACGCCGCATTTACCACCGGCTTCGATGGCCATGTTGCAAATGGTCAAGCGATCCGTCATAGACATGTATTGAAGCGCCGTCCCATGATACTCGATGGCTTTATAGCGCGCACCGTCAACACCGATGCGACCGATAAGCTCCAGTACGATATCTTTACCGGTAATCCATTTGCCCGGCTTACCGTCCAGCACCACCTTAATCGTTTCCGGCACCTTGAACCATGTCTTGCCCCGTGCCATAGCAACACCGGCATCGGTGGAGCCCACGCCGGTAGCGAAGGCTCCCAACGCACCGTACGTACAGGTATGCGAGTCTGCGCCGATGATCATATCCCCCGGGGCTACCAATCCTTCTTCCGGTAACAGCACATGCTCAATCCCCATGCGACCTACTTCAAAGTAATGCGTAATCCCTTCAGCCCGTACAAAGTCACGCATGATCTTGGACTGCTCTGCGGACTTAATATCTTTATTCGGCGTGAAGTGGTCCGGCACCAAGTAAATGCGTTCCTTATCGAACACGGGTTTCCCGATTTTCTTAAATTCTTTCAGCGCCGGCGGAAAGGTGATGTCATTCATCAGAATCGCATCCACCTTGCACTCCACGATCTGTCCCGCTTTCACTTCGGCCACCCCTGCATGGCGGGCCATATTTTTTTCCGTTATTGTCATTCCCATAATCTATGCCTCCTCCGCATTGGTCGTAATAGCCTTTGCGAAATATATACTGTTAATTGCGTTCACATATGCGTTAACGCTGGATGTAATAATATCTGTGTGAATGGCCCGGCCGTGATACAGCTTGCCTTCGTATTCTACCTTGAGCATAACCTCGCCCAACGCATCCTTGCCGGACGTAACGGCGCGCACTTGAAAATCCTTCAAGCTGATCGGTTTGCCAAGGGCTCGTTCCGCTGCTTTCAGCGATGCATCAACGGCACCGTCACCGACGGCAGCATCTTCGCGAATGCCTTCCGGTGTCTTCAGCCGCACATCGGCATAGGCATAGCCTTGTTCGTCGGAATGGTAATGATGATGCACCACCTCTACCGCCTTTTCGTGATCGATCATGTCCATCACCAAGGCGATAATATCTTCATCGAAAATTTGCTTTTTCCGGTCCGCCAAGGATTTAAACTTAGCGAACAAATCCGGAATCTTGCTGTCATCCACGGTAAAGCCCAGGCGCACCAGATGATCGACAAAGGCATGCTTGCCGGAATGCTTACCGAGAACAATGGCACTCTTTTCGGCACCTACACTTTCCGGCGTCATAATTTCATAGGTCGTCGGATTGCTCAGCACACCGTGCTGATGAATTCCCGATTCGTGGGCAAACGCATTGGCACCGACAATCGCTTTGTTAGGCGGCACCACCATGCCGGTAAGGCGACTGACCAAATGGCTGACACGGGTAAACTGTTTCGTATCAATGTCTACATCAACGCCGTAAATATCGCGGCGCGTTTTCAATGCCATCACCACTTCTTCGATACCGACGTTACCGGCCCGTTCGCCAAGACCGTTCACCGTGCATTCCACCTGACGGGCACCGGCTTCGATGGCTGCCAAGGTGTTTGCGTTGGCCATGCCCAGGTCATCATGACAATGCACACTGATGATGGCCTTTTCAATGCCTCGCACATGTTCTTTCAAGTAGCGGATCTTTCCGGCAAATTCCATGGGCGTCATATAGCCTACCGTGTCCGGCACATTCAATATGGTTGCGCCCCCTTCGATGGCTACGGAAAAAACTTCGCTTAAATAGTCCATATCGGTGCGCGATGCATCTTCGGCGGAAAACTCGATTTCATCGAATTTATCGGCTGCAAATGCCAAGCAGTCCTTTACCGTTTCGATAACTTCTTCTCTCGTCTTTTTCAATTTATATTCCAAATGAATATCGCTGGTAGCGATGAATACGTGCAGGCGGCTGTGTTCGGCTCCGGCCAAGGCTTCTGCCGTTTTTTCAATGTCGGCCTTGTTGGCTCTGGCCAACCCGGCAATGGTGCAGCCCTTTACCGTATTGGCAATGGCGGCTACCGCTTCGAAGTCCCCCGGCGAAGCAGCCGGGAAACCGGCTTCGATAACATCTACGCCCATGCGCGCCAAGCTTTGCGCAATTTCGATTTTTTCCGGCGTCTGCAAGGATACGCCCGGGCTCTGTTCGCCGTCGCGAAGCGTGGTATCGAAGAAATACACCTTATCTTTGCTCGTTTCATTCTGTGTCATATGGCCGGTAGTCCGGCTCACCACACCAACCGTTACATCGTCTTTCACTGCTACCTTGTCTTTCATAATGGTCTCTCCTTTTTAACAAAAAAACGCCCCCGGATCCGCGCACTCGTCACGGTTCCAGGGGCGTCATAGCAATCTCTTCTCTCTCAAATCATTAGGGACATGGCCTCTACCCATACGCATGAACACCGGCCGCCTTGCCACCGATTGTTACCGATTACCTGCTGGCTACAGCGCAACCCATAGTTGCCAGTCGCAGCGCAATGCATTGCTACCATCAGTTGACCGAAGTCATCCCATTTGATTCGATAAAAAAGCCCCTTACGATGCATTGCATCATAAGGGGCGTTATATACTATAACACGGTACCACCCTAGTTGGTCCTCTATGGTTATAACGGCACCACCGTCGTCGGTTACTTTGTTTCACCGCCGATGCTCCCAGGCGAGTTGTCGACACCGATCGTTCCACCGTCTCACACCACCCGACGGCTCTCTGTAGGCAACCTACCGGCTCTTTAAACCTGTTCATCGCAACTTCTGTTTTGTGTTGGTGTTATTGTGCCACAAACAAAAGTCCTTGTCAATAGGCTTTTTAATTTTTTTGCACCGGGTTGTGCCGTATGTAACACCAAAAGGAGGTTCGTCAATTTTACTTGCAGCCCGGTCTAACGAAGGGCTGCTTCATAAAACAGACGAACCTCCTTCATATCAGTATAGACTACAGCACAAACGGTGCCGCTCATTCCTTAAAACGCCTTGCGGGGAACCCGGTCTGACGAAGGGCTGCTTCATAAAACAGACGAACCTCCTTCATATCAGTATAGACTACGGCACAAACGGTGCCGCTCATTCCTTAAATAGAAAATAGCCCTGACGTAACGTAAACGACAAGGCCATCTCTCAAGTTATGTTTAATTTCTTCGAGATGAGCCAAACGGTACCAACGCTTAGCCATCTCTTTCTGTTTTCATTATATCTATTTCTTCTTTTGTCGTCAAATCATGACGCCAAGCTGCCCCTCTTAAAATTTCCCTTCTCAATAAAAAGAGCAGATATTTCTCTGATGTGGTCCTTCGCAAGACCGGACCGCAAAGAAAAGCATCTGCTTTTGTTGTATTGTTTTTCGCAAGACCGGACCGCAAGGAGAAGTATCTGCTCTTAGTACATTATTTTTTTGCTATCATGAATCCCGTAGCCTGCTGATTAGCCATGATGGTAATGTCGGAAATCTGCACGCGGCGCGGGCGATTGGAGGCAAAGAGGATGATGTCCGCAATGTCCTCCGGCTGCAGCGCATCCACACCGGCATAGACAGCGGCGGCTTTTTCTTTATCCCCATGGAAGCGCACTTCGCTAAACGGCGTTTCCACAATGCCCGGCTGAATCGTAGTCACCTTAATATCGCTTTCAATGGTATCGATGCGAATACCGTCACTCAAGGTTTTAACGGCGGCCTTGGTTGCACAATATACGGCGCCTTTGGCGTAGGCATAAATACCGGCAGTAGAGCCAAGGTTAATGATGTGACCGATATTGCGTTTTAACATGTACGGCAATACCGTGCGGGATACGTAAAGGAGACCTTTCACATTGGTATCGATCATGGTTTCCATGTCGTCGATGGAGCTGTCTTCAAAGGCATCAAGTCCCTGTGCCAAACCGGCGTTGTTCACCAGAATATCTACATGACCGATGCTTTCAATCATCGCCGGTACCTTTTCCGCTACGGCCGCACGATCCGTCACATCCAATTCAAAGACGGTAACATCTACCTTGTACAAATCTTCCAGACCCTGCTTCATTTCGTCCAATTTATCCTTGCGACGGGCGCAAAGCAGCAAATTGTCGCCGTTCTTTGCAAAAGCGATGGCCGTTTCACGACCAATACCCGAAGTAGCTCCCGTAATAAATACATTTCTTCCCATGATGGTTCCCTCCTTAATTCATTTCTCAGTAGTTGCTTTCGCAGTAATTACTTTCTTAGCAATTCACTTCTTAGTAATTACTTTCTTAGCAATTCGCTTCTTAGTAATTGCTTTCTCAACAATTCATTTCTTAGTCATTACTGTGTCAGCCTTATTTTTCCAGCATAGATTCTAAAATGACGATGTCCGTTTCCTTCATGCCCACTCTGGCTACATCGCCAATGGTGGCTACCGTGCGATCCACCGTGCCTTTCACCAGGCCTTCACCGGACTTAAAGTTATTATCGGTGCGCGCCATTTTATATGCCAACAGCGCATTGCCGACGGACAAGGCAATTTTCATGGCACATGACGGCTTGGCTCCATCGCATACTACGCCGGATGTACCGGCTAGCGCATTCGACAGCGTAGCTTCCACCACCGCTTTCGGCTCGCCCATGAGATAGGCCACACCGGCCGCCCCTGCGGAAGCAGCACTGACTACGGCACAATACGCACTGAGTCGGCCGATGCCCTGCTTAATGTAAAGGGCCAACAGGTTTGCCAACGCCAAGGCTTTAATGCGCCATTCCATAGGAATGTTGTGTTCCTCCGCATACACCCAAATCGGCACGGAAATCGTAATCCCCTGATTACCGCTGCCGCAGTTAATCATAACCGGCATACTGCAACCGCCCATGCGCGCATCGGACCCGGCCGCTGCATAAGCTCTTGCTTTATCTCGCAAGCTGGTCGCCTCTTCCATGATCAGCTTGCCTATGTTCGCACCGTAATCATGGGTCATCCCCTCTTCGGCAATGGCCATGTTATAGGTAAACTGTTGTAACAGGCGATCCTGTACCTCCGACAAATCGGCGGTCTCCGCAAACGTGTAGCAATCGTCAAAGGTCAACAGCTCATCGGCAGCCTGCGTCGCTGCTAACGGCTCATCGAAAACGGTAACACCGTCCTTTTCGATATGCGTAATATGCGTATGCTTATTTTGAACGACCACACGAGTACGATGATCGCCTTTTATCGCCGTTACATCAATAAACAAATTCTCTACGTTTTCCGCCAACGTTACCTTGCAAAAGTCGCTGTTCATCAGCTCATCCGCCTTTTCAATATCCGACGGCGTCAACGCTTCCAATACTTCCAGTTCCCGCTGGGCATTGCCGACCAGTGCCCCTAGAATCAGGCTGTAGTAAATGCCTCGGCGACCCTCGGAATTAGGAATGACCACGCTTTTTGCATTCTTTATAATATTACCGCTGCAGGACACCACCAGTGCATCTGGAAATGTACCCAACTCCTCCACTGCCTTGGCCGCCGTAAAAGCCAAAGCAATCGGCTCGGTACACCCAAAAGCCGGTACGACTTCCTGCGTCAGCATAGATACCATTCGTTTCATTGTAGACCTCCACATCACACATATTTATGTTAATTATACCATAGGAGTATGCTAGGCTCATAGAAAGATAACAGTCAACAAAAAGACAAACAAGCTGCCAATCAACCAAAAGACAAACAAACTGCCAGACAACAAAAAACAGACAAGCCACTAGGCGATCAAAAGACAGACAAGCTACCAGGCAACAAAAGGGCAGACGATGTTCGCCTACCCTTTTTCTATGTAATTATGCTTCATCGGCCGATGGTACTTGCTGCGTTTGGGCAAATGCCACAGCGGCATCGCCGCCGTTCGCCTTAATTCGCTTACACTGCCTAATCATTTCGTCAATTACCTGCAACGCATCGCCTACGATACCGTAATCACACACTTTGAAAATCGGAGCCTCTGGATCATTGTTGACCGCCACGATGACCTCCGCGCCGGTGATACCTGCGGTGTGCTGAATGGCACCGGAAATACCAAAGGCCAGGTACAGCTTCGGCGCAATGGTCTTACCGGTTTGTCCGATTTGGCGGCTAAGGTCAAACCAGCCCTTTTCTACAATAGGTCTGGTGACACCTACGACGCCTCCCAACACATCGGCCAGCTCCTGCAATTTGGCAAAGTTCGCCTGATTGCCCATGCCCCGTCCGCCGGCAACGACAATCTCCGCGTCTTCAATATTCACATCGCCCTTGTCGATATGAATCATCTCCACAAAGCGATTGCGAATATCCCCGTCCGCCAGCTGCACCGGTTCCTTGCAAATCTCGCCTTGCCTTGTTTCATCAGGCTCCGGCTTTTTAAATACATTCGGTCGCACCGAACCCATTTGCGGCCGATGCTCCGGACAAATAATTTCCGCCAGAATATTACCGCCCAAAGCCGGCCGTGTCCATTCTACCAACCCATCCTTTGTATCTACCGTTAAAATAGTACAGTCTGCTACAACGCCGTTCTTCATACGCCCGGAAATGCGCGGCGCCAAATCGCGACCGTCATTAGTCGCCCCGATAAGAATAACATTCGGTTTATGGGCGGCAAAAAAGTCGGTAATTACCTTCGTGTAGCCGTCCGTCGTATACCGTCCGAGCAAGGGATGCTCAAACACATGCACCACATCGCTGCCGTGCGCAATCATACTCGGGGCGGTAGCCGCCACGGCCTCTCCCAACACCAATGTATGTACCTTTTCCCCAAGCTGATCCGCAATCAAGCGTGCCTGTCCTATTAGTTCGTAGGTGACGCCGCGTACCTGCCCTTCAAAGCAGTCGGCAATCACATACACACCTTTGTACTCTTCAAACATCGTGATTCCTCCTCGCCTTAAAGAACTTCCTTAGCCACCAACGCATCGATAAGCTTACCTACCGCTTCCTGCGGCGGCTCCTGCCATACGGTACCGGCGGCGCGAAGCGGCGGTTGGTATACCTTGCGCACCCGCGTCGGCGATCCTTGTAAGCCCAGGCGCTTCGGATCCACATCAAGATCCTTGACGGTAAGCATGCCGATGTCATAGCGATTGGCGCGAATGGAATAGATGAGCTGCGGATACCGCGGAATATTCAAAGACTTCACCGCCGTCACCAACAAAGGCATGGTCGTTTCCAACACCTCAAAGCCCGCTTCATGTTCACGCTTCGTTTTCACCGTATCGCCGGTTACCTCGATACCGCACACATAGGTCACTTGCGGAATGCCCAGCTCTTCCGCAATCTGCGGGCCCACCTGTGCCGTATCCCCGTCGATCGCCTGCTTGCCGCAGAAAATAATGTCGAACGGATGCCCTTGATCCTGTTGTAATTTTTTTATCGCACAAGCAATGGTATAACTGGTGGCCAGCGTATCCGCTCCCGCAAAAGCACGGTCCGTAATCAAATACGCTTCATCGGCCCCCATGGACAAGCACTCGCGCAAAGCAATCTGCGCCTGCGGCGGTCCCATGGTAATCACCGTAATGCGCGCCCCCGGATTGGCATCCTTTACCTCCAATGCCGCTTCCAGCGCATTCAAATCAAAGGGGTTCACAATACTGGGCAACCCCGTGCGAATCAATGTATTTGTTTCCGGATCCAGTTTGATTTCCGATGTATCCGGTACTTGTTTAATGCAAACCAATAACTCCATACTTCGGTCCTCCGTTAGCCTTGACGAAACTCAATGCCCTTCGTATCATCCGGGTATTCCCATTTCTTTATAATCGTGTTGCCGCAAAGTACGCGACACGTACCGCATTCCAAACAGCCTGCATAATCAAAGGCCAGCGTGCCATCGTCCTGCAAGGTATACAAACCGGCGGGGCAAGCATTGACGAGCTTCATTTTTTCTGCCATGTCCGGATAGTCGTGGATGATTTCAATATGCGGATGACCTTCGTTGACATAATATTTATTGACGCCTAACTTTTCTTCCAATTTCATAGGGCACGACCTCCTTTCAGCGCATCCATGGCAAGGCCCACCAAGCCGGCCTTGTTCGCACGTTTTAACAGCTTAGGTACCAACGGCGATGCCCCTTTACCGTTCACCGTAAAGACATCCTGCATAATGCCGTTGACCATGGCCGGGTAGGCTGTAAAAATACGCGGATTGTTGAGGAAGTCCGGCAAGCGGCGATATTGTTTCAAATCCTTGCCGATGAAGCTGTCCTCCACCTTGAGATCGTAATAGCGCATGGCACCGGCGGAAAAATCGCCTAGCTTATGTGCCTTAATCACCGCATCCGCCGCATACATGCCGGACGCGATGGCAAAGTCCATACCGCGTACGGTGTAGCCCATGTTCACACAGAAACCGGCGGCATCTCCGACGATGATAAACCCGTCACCGCTGAGAGTAGATACCGCTTGGTACCCGGCTTCCGGCACCATGTGACCGCTGCGTTCTACCAGCTTGCCACCTTTAAGAAGACGCGCCACCGTAGGATACGCCATGAATTCATTCATCATATCTTCAATCGTCGCATCCGCTTCGCCGATGTGCTCCAAGCTGACCACAATGCCGATGGACACGCTGTTTTTATTGGTGTATAGAAAGCCGCCGCCCATAAGGCCATGCGTAATATCTCCCATGAAAAGCCAGGAGGCCCCTTCATCCGCGGCCAACCCGAATCGTTCCTCGATGACACCCTTGTTAAAGGTATATACTTCTTTGGCACTGACCGCCACCTCTGCCGGGCGTAGGGGCGCACGCAAACCGGCGCGCTCTGCCAACAACGAGTTAACTCCGTCTGCCAGAATCACTACATTGGCATAGGCTTCATCATTACCGCAACGCACGCCTACTACGCGATCACCCTGCATAAGCAAGCTGTCCACCTGAATGCGGTTGACCACCATCGCACCGGCGTTAGCCGCTTCATCTGCCAGCCACTTATCAAACACGCTGCGCAGTACCACATAGGACTCTTCATCGGGATGCTCTGCACCGCCGTTATATTCTATGGTTGTCGACTTACCGCCTTCTAAAATAGAAATGCGTTCCTGCGTTACTTTTCGTTCCAAGGGGGCACGCTTTCTAAAATCAGGGATAAGCTGCTCCAGCGAATGCGTGTAAATGCGTCCGCCGGTTACGTTCTTGGCCCCTGCATAATTGCCGCGTTCAACGATCAGCACACGAATGCCGGCCTTGGCCAAACGATAGGCTGCCGAGGCACCGGCCATACCGCCGCCTACCACAATCGCATCAAAACGTTCTTGGCTCATGTTTGTCACTCCTTATGTCTATTTGGCTACATTTGGTTTCATTCTAGCAAAGGAAGTATCGAAATAACATCAAATTTCATAAATCACATATTGTATATATTCAAAGTGCAATGACAAAAATCCTTTTTTGTCAGGGAAAATTTATCGGGGGATCACCTGGTAAAGTAATTTATGCACAGTAAAAAAGCCGGAGCACAACGATGGACATCATCATTGTATTCCGACTTTTTCATTAACCATTTTATAAAATTCTTTCACACATATAATTCGTTTTTCAGTCTCTTTGTACGAAATATGATATACTTGTATTAGGATAGCTGACGAGGTTGGCTTCATCACTAAAGGCGGTGATCCCATGAGCACATACGAAGTTCTTTCTTTAATGATTGCCTTTGCTATGCTTGTGGCTTTTATCCTAAAATGATAAAAGACCCAACACTGTAGGAACGTCGGGCCCTTTCATCAATCTAAATTTTTAATTTCGAGAGATGAGCCCGACGCATCCACTCGTCAGCTATCTCTTTTCATACGTTCATTATACGCTATCTATAAGGGGAGAGTCAAATTTTCTCTTCTCTCATGATTGCCATCGCTGTTGCTACCTACAGCGAATGGTTAGTAAGAAAACACAAAAAATAAGCAAGGAAAAAAGGACGGCTGCCACCGTCCTTTTTAATCTCTCTTTGAGCTAGTTACATCTGTAATTTGGGTGCCCTTGCTCGCCCCGCTCATTGTTGCCATCGCTGTCACTACCTGCTAATAGTATAACACACGATCTATAAAATGGTAAGACTATCAATGATTACTCTGTTATACTTGTATTGAGATAGCTGACGAGGTTGGGTTCATCACTAAAGGTGGTGATCCCATGAGCACATACGAAGTTCTTTCTTTAATGATTGCCATCGCTGTCACTATCTACAGCGAATAGTTAGCAAGAAAGCGCAAAAAATAAGCAAGAAAAAAAGGACGGTCCCCACCGTCCTTTTTTCGAGAGTCAAAAGGATAACTAGTCACATAATTAAATGCTTAACACGGTTACTATAACACAAAATACATAAAATGTTAAGTCTTTTAACAATTTTCTTTACTCCACTCTATCGATATTTTATGTACATAACTTTTTTAATTTTCTTATTGCATTACACACGTATTAAACGCACTATATTATACATCTATTAAACTCGTTACATTACGCATATATTAAACACACTGCATACTACATATATATAACACGCTATATACTGCACATATAACAAATACACCAATTACGTATATAGCAAACACGCCACACTACGCATATAGCAACCACACCATACTACGTCTACATCGAAACCGTGCTATACTACCCCTATACGGACACACGCCCATGCATGTGACAGCGTTAACAGCTATTAACGTCTTCATCAGTATAACCAAACGAAGCGGCAACACATATGGCACCATGACTAATACCTATCTCTAAGTTACTATGACTAACACCTATTATTAAGTTGCTTCATCATGAAAGGAGCGCACTATGGACACCACTCAGTTTTTAACACAGTATCTCGTATCACGGCGTCACACCAACAGTTTAAAATGGGATGCCTTGGAAAAGAAATTCGGCAATGCCGACTTAACCGCCATGTGGGTAGCGGACATGGAATTTAAAACCTGTCCTGCCATTACTGCCGCGTTAGAGGAACGCGTGGCTCACGGCGTGTATGGTTACACGTTGATTCCCGACAGCTATTACGATGCCGTCATCGGTTGGCATAAACGGCGCCACGGCTATACGCTAAAGCGCGAGTGGTTCCGCTTTTCTTCCGGCGTCGTCAACGCCTTGTACAGTTTAATCAATGCCTTGACCAAACCCGGTGACGGCGTGCTGATTCTCACGCCTGTCTATTATCCTTTCCACTATGCCATCAACGATACCGGTCGCACGTTGTATACCAGCGATCTCGTTGCCGATGAAAGCGGGCGCTATTCCATTGACTTCACCGATGTGGAAACAAAGCTTCGCTCCGGCCGTGTGCGCATGTTCATTCTCTGCAACCCCCACAATCCGGTAAGCCGCGTGTGGAGTGAAGACGAACTGACCCGTTTATTTGTGCTTTGCAACGAGTATGACGTGCCAATCATCAGCGATGAAATTCACCAGGATATCATTCCCGGTTCCCGTCCCATTACACCGGCACTGCGCGTTGCTAACGGCAAGTACCAAGATCGGATTATCGTAGTCAACTCCGCTTCAAAATCCTTTAACCTAGCGTCGCTTTTACACTCGCACCTATTCATTCCCAACGAAAACGTGCGCAAACAGTACATGGCTTACATGAAAACCTTGGGACAAATCGAGCCGAACGCCCTGTCCATTACGGCAACCGAAGCGGCTTATACATACGGCGACGATTGGCTGGATGCATTGATTAATGTCATTCGTCAAAACGCCGTCACCTTCTCCCGACGGTTAAAGGAAGAGGCGCCGGAACTCATCATCACGCCCCTGGAAGGCACTTACCTTTGTTGGGTGGATTTCCGCGCTTACCTGGCACCGGAAGCGACGAAGGCATTTCTGCAAGACACCTGCGGTGTTGCCGTAGACTTTGGCGAATGGTTTGCCCCCAACTATCAGGGCTTTGCCCGTTTTAACTTAGCGACAGCCCCGGCCATCGTCGAAGACGTGGCTCGGCGCATCGGGGAAGGACTAACCGTCCGATAATCCGCTGCGCGTAAATACAACTATGGCGATTATTTAGTATGCCCATATCCATTATGCCGACTATTCATTTGTAGTACCGTCACTCTTTATATATAATAATAACGTTTCAAACACGCCTATACGCGTATAGTAACACAGCAGTACCGGTAGTGTACTGTTACCGTCTAGGTATTACATAGGTAGTATATATGTATAAGGAAGGATGTATGTATGTCAAACAAAGTTAACACGCCTCTATGGAAATATGCGGCACCTATCATCGTCGGCCTATTGGTATTTCTCATTGGTGCACCGGCCGGCTTGAGCAGCAGCGCTTGGATATTTGTCAGCATCTTTGCCGGTCTTGTTATCGGTTTAATTCTAGAACCTATGCCTCCGGCATTTATTGGTCTTATCGCTATCACTCTATCCGTACTGTTCAGAGTAGGTATGCCTGTCGTTGAAAAAAACGGTTCCATTGTTCCCACTACTTCGGCACAAGCTATCGGCTGGGGGCTAAGCGGCTTCTCCAACTCCATCGTGTGGCTCATTTTCGCGGCCTTTATGATTGGTATCGGCTACCAAAACAGCGGTCTCGGCAAACGAATTGCTTTATTTTTAGTAAAGCATTTGGGCAAGTCCTCTCTTGGTCTCGGTTATGCTATCGCTATTACCGACTTAATTTTAGCCCCGTTTATTCCCAGTAATGCCGCTCGCAGCGGTGGCACAATTTATCCGATCGTATCCGGTATCTGTCCCATGTTTGATAGCTACCCGGATAAAAACCCAAAGCGCATCGGTGCCTATTTAACATGGCTCAGCTTAGCTACCACCTGTGTATCCAGTACTCTCTTTTTAACAGGGCAAGCCCCTAATCCGCTGGCAGTAGAACTCGCCGCCAAGTCCGGAGTAACTCTCGTTAGTTGGACCGGCTGGTTCATCGCCGTTGCCCCCGTAGGCTTTTTGTTATTTCTTATAACACCGTTGCTTACCTACTTCCTTTGCCCGCCGGAAGTAAAAGGATCACCCGAAATTGCCGCATGGGCCCGCGAAGAATTCACCAAGCTGGGCACTATGAGTCGAAATGAAATCGCCATGGCACTCATCTCTTTATTAGCCTTGGTATTATGGATAGGCTCGTCCTTCTTTGGTGTTAATCCCACCACAACGGCACTGATTGTCATCATCCTAATGGTACTGTTTCGCATTATCAGCTGGTCTGACTTCTTAGCTAATAAACCGGCCTGGAATGTACTTACTTGGTTTGCCACATTAGTACCTATGGCAGCAGGATTAAAAAATGTAGGCTTCCTAACATGGTTAGCCAACGTAGCCGGTGGTTACCTAACACATCTAGATACGACAATGGCTACCTTAGGCCTACTCATTGCCTTTTGTGTATTGCGTTACTTTTTTGCTTCCGGTACAGCCTATGTAACAGCTATGGTGGGACTCTTCACCGTATTGGCCACGCATGTAGCCGGCGGTAACCCTGCTGAAATTATGTTAGCTTTATTACTTCCTATGGGCATCATGGGCATCCTTACGCCTTACGGCACCGGTCATAGTCCGGTATGGTTTGCCAGTGGCTATGTAAAAGGGCCGGAGTTCTGGAAGCTCGGTGCTATCTTCGGCATCATCTACTTGCTGATTTTCATCGTCATCGGTATGCCGTGGATTCACTTTATTTTGCCGAAATTATAATATTCACATAAATTAAGAAACCCCTTTCTCCTCTCCCCGCTGGGAAATGTAACTGCATATAAAGATCCGTATAGAGGTTGAGAAACGTCATTTTCTCTCTTCTTCCAACCAAAGGCAGCTTATATAGGTTGAGCAACGTCATTCGTCAGACCTGACTTGCGATACCTATATAAGCTGCCTAATTTATTCCCAGTAATACGCTTTGAGTTTACCCCATCTCTCCTTTCAGCTATAATAATCTCATATCAATGTAAACGTGTTTATATTTTTGTTGTTTACAATTTCTTGAAAGGGTAGGGATGCAGAATGTCACATCATCAATCATCGGAGGTTTCCTTGTTTTCACCGGTTTCGCTATGTCAACTAGCGTTGCTCACCGCCTTTATTGCCGTAACGGGGGCCATCAAAATTCCCAATGTCATTCCCGGCGTGGACTTTCAACTATCCGCACCGCTAGCCGTGGCCATTTGCGCCGTTTTCGGGTTTAAACGCTACATCATCGCCGGCTGTTTGGCCAGTGTGATCTCCTTGCTGTTGGGTACGCAAACGCTGTTACATGTAGCCATTGCCCTACAGTTTCGCTTATGGGTCGGGCTCTTTCTCTATGCGGGGCGCCGCCATTGGCTGAGCATCATTCTGGCCGGGCCCATCGCCTCTGCCTTGGCACGGCTCAGCTTGTATCCGCTCTTCGGCGACCTCGTGTTCGCCATGGTAACCGCCGCCATACCGGGCTATCTCTTTACGGCCTGTGCCGCTCCGTTCGTAACGACCTTGCTGCGTCGCATTTTGCAGGCGGCCACATCCTACGGCCCCCATCGTGCCATGCTCGGCTGAAAGCACCTGTCTTATGTAGTAGCTATCTCTTATGTAGTAGCTATCTCTTATGTAGCTAACCCATGCGTAGCCATCGGTATAAGCTACGTACATCACGCAGTGCCTATAGTCTGCGTGCTTTCTTTCCTATTCTCTTACAGTTACATCCATAAAGGAGGCAGGAAGTTTACACGACAAACTTCCCTCACATATGTTATACAGTATTCGCATGCGCGCTGCCGAAGGCGGTCCTCACGAACAAGGCGGTCATCACATTTCCGGAGCCGAACGGCTGGTTACCAAGGAAGAACTGGAACAGATTTCTTCCGAGTTGGTGCATCGCGCTCTTACGCACAGTAAAGGCTGTGCCGATTTCATTCGCATCACCATCGATGCCATTCCGGACGAAGCCATTCATCGCATTCCTTGCCTGACCATTGCCGACGAACAGACAGACGGGCATACAGGAGAGGGGCCAACAACCAACCATGAAGCAGCGGCGCAACCGACCAACGGGGAAACTGCTGCGCAGACAACCAATCATGAAGTAAACGCGCCGACAACCACGCATGAAGCGGCGGCATCGCCCACTAATCACGAACCCGCAGATACGACCGCTGAAGGCAACGGTCTTACTACGCTGCCCCGTATTCTCTCCTCGCACCGACAGGCGGAAGCCCTTTTGACTACGCACACGGCAATTACGCCGGTAGCTTTCAGACGTGCCGTATCACAGCTGGTATCCTTGCCAGAATCCATGCGCGGTGCTATGCTAGTGGATATGCGCACCGGCCAGCGTCTCGATCCGTGGGGACAGCGCGGAGTGCGCGTGAGTCGCATGAGCTTTGCCGACGAAACAGCAGCCATCACGGCCCTAAACGCGGCCGGATACAGCGGCGTTCATTTGGAAGAAGCCTTGGTACTGGCGTCCAAGGTACTATCCGCCCCGAGCGTTGTCGGTGAACTGTGCATCTCCGACGACCCTGACTACACCACCGGCTATGTGTCCTACGGGAGCACCTATCATCGCCTGCACCACATGAAACCCGTAGGCTCCCCCTTGGGCGGTCGCTTGTTCTTCGTGGATGCCACCGCCGATATTGCGGCCATTAAAAAGTATTTAGAAACGACGGTAACTCTCGTTAATCCGCCAACAGTTTCATTACAAGGAGAGCTTTATGAAACCCTTTGAACGTTATTATCAGCAGATGGTTGACTTAGAAGCAGCCCATCTGCGTCGTCAATGTCCGTCGTACCTTCCCGTGGATGCTACGCACGTCGTTCCCCTCGACATCGTAGAAGAACGAGCCCAGCGAGGACCTACCACCTTCCCCGCTCCGCTGCATCACATTATGATGGCATCCAACAATTATTTGGGGCTTACCCATCATCCGGAAGTAAAAGCGGCCGCTCAAAAAGCTATCGACATGTACGGCACCGGCTCCGGCGGATCCCGTCTTACCTCGGGTGCCTTTCCGCTTTTCACTGCATTGGAATGGATCCTTTCAGAATTAAAAGGCACCGACAGCGCCCTTATATTCAACACCGGCTACATGGCCAATGTGGGCACCATCAGCGCCTTGGTCGGCAAAGGCGATACGATTTTCAGCGACGAACTGAACCACGCCAGCATTATCGACGGGTGTCGTCTCAGCGGGGCCACCGTTTGTGTGTATCCGCATAAGGACATGGTAGCTCTGAAAGAACTGCTTCTAAAAGCACCTACCACAGGCATCCGCCTCATCGTCACCGACAGCGTGTTCAGCATGGACGGCGACATCGCGCCCCTGGAAGAATTGGCCTTCCTGGCCCGCCGTCACAATGCCCTGTTAATGACGGACGATGCTCACGCCACCGGCGTACTCGGCGATGGCCGCGGCAGCGCTCACTACTTCGGACTTACCGACTCCGTAGATATTCAGATGGGTACGCTCAGTAAAGCCTTGGCCTCGGAAGGCGGCTTCGTATGCGGTAAACGGCTTCTCATCGATACGATCATTAACAAAGCGCGGAGCTTTATCTTTTCTACGGCCTTAACCCCTGCCGATATCGCAGCTGCCCTAGCGGCCGTGGAAATCATCACCGGCCCCGAATCGCCGGTACCGCAGCTGCATAGTAACGAAGCGTACATGAAAGAAGCGCTGGCCAAAAACGGCATCACCGTACACACCGAGTCCCCTATCTTTCCTATCATGATTGGTGAAGCGGACAAAGCCCTCCGTATCGCCGACCAGCTACGCGACCGCGGCATCATCCTCACCCCGATCAGACCGCCTAGCGTACCGGCCGGTAAAAGTCGCTTGCGCCTGACCGTCACCGCCGCACACAGCGAAGCAGACCTGGACTATGTAGCCAACTGTTTGGGGGACATACTGAAGAACTAATCTATAAAACAAGCCTGTATATCGCACCGGTCATCTACACTCCGTGACCCGTTGCGATATACAGGCTATTATTTTATATGGAATAAACTAGCAGCAACACTGTCAGCTACCTAGTCACTATGTATTTTCACATTACAACACATCAAAAGGACTTGCCGAGTCAACATCCTTAGCAATCACATGCCCATCCACCGCATCAATGACCAGCTTATACACTACACCATCGTGGGCAGCTCGTACCTTGTAGACAGGATGAATATAGCCATCCATCTTCGTCATATCCTTGGTCATCGCTTTGCTTGACGGATTACCTTGAGGCACCGCAGTCGGTGAAGCAGCGGCTGCTTCCTTGCCTGCCGAAGGCATAGTGCCGTTACTATCGACATGTCCATCGGCCTGTACCGGCGGCATAGCCCCTTCACCATTTTGTGCCGGTGTCATGTCGGCATAATGGCCGCGCAAACCGTCCGGTATGGGTGCCACATCCCAAGAATGACCTCCTTTATGGTCGCGGTTTTTGTAGTCACGGTCTCTATGGTCGCGATCTTTGTAGTCGCCATCTTTCATAGTCCCGCGTTTGCCCTCTTCATCATGCTTCGTATCATTGCGATGCTTCATGTTATGGCCTTCTTTATCCGGTTTGAATTGTGCTAAGCGCACTCGTTCAAAAGCCAGTTGCTCTTCATCGACATTCACCGCTTTAGCCGTAATACTGCGAATCGCCGCCTCATCAAGCAATGTTACGTGATGGGCCTCCGCATCGCTGCGAATCATTTCACTGCGAGCCGCTTCCAGCTTTGCCTTTTGCTGTCCCTCATAATAATGCGCACTGCCAACACCGACACCGCCAAGTACTACCACCGTTACCACGCCGGCCAGTGCACGGCGCCGCCATGTTTTATACGTCGGCGATACTAACCAAGCCTTTATTGATTGTATTCTTTGCTGTAGACCTTCCCGTTTCATAGTCATCCTTACCTTTCCCATCTATAAACTCACGTTATGTTATGACGAAAGTATATGTCTCACACATGAAAAAGCAATGAGAGTTCTATGAAAGTAGTATGAAACTGGAATTCGCTATTATTTTTTATATGCCAATACTGCTACTTTATGCATGCCATTACTGCTTCTCTATGCTTGCCGTTGCTACTTCTCTGTGCATGCAATTACTACTTCTCTCTATATGCCGCTACTTCTTCCGCATGTATAATAGCGGATACGGTCCCCCTTGCTCATCCGTGTCCGTCCGTTTGTACACATGATAACACACGCCAATACAACAGGATATAACGAAAGCACCACATATAGGTCGAGAAACGTCATTCGCCAGACCTGACTTTCCCCTTCCCTTTGTGATATGCAAGCCAATAAACTACGACGGCAAAAAAGAAGCGTTTCATATAGGCCCTGTAACGCTATTCGCCAGACCTAGCTCTCTCCCCTTTCCCCTTTGTGATGTGCAAGCCAATACAATAGGACGAAACGAAAGCACCGCATATAGGTCGAGAAACGTCATTCGTAAGACCTGACTTTCGAAACCTATATGCGGTGCTTTCACACAGTATCTATTGTTTATTGACTTGCACCTCATCAAACTTCGTTCCATTGGCCAAGAATGCTTCAAATGTCAATCGATCATCCGTCTTCGTCAGCACAATATAATTGGCCTCCGCCGGATAGGGTGACACGAAGGTGTCCAAGGGGTGCGACTTCCACAATGTAGCGTAGCGCACGTCACCGGCTACACCGCTGATGATGTACAAGGGCCCGCTTTCATCGCGCTTAAAATCCTTAATGTGACCGCGCCGCCGATACATGTGATAATGCGCCGACACCACCACATCCACATGATACGCATCAAAGATAGGCATGAACGCATAGCCCATATCGGTTATGCCCGGCACAGTGTCCGGCCGTTTAGTGTTCGGATAGCGCAGCGTATCCTTGTGCATGAGCACCACCTTCCAACGGGCCTTCGTCGCTAACAAGTCGTGGCGAAGCCAAGCCTCTTCCCTGGCCAGCGCCTGTTCGCGCTCTGCTTCGGGGCGCTCCGCCAGCTGCGTATCCAGCACCACGAAATGCACATCGTTATAATCAAAGGAATAGTAGCGGTTGTTATCTTCTCTTTGAGGTACGGCGGGAAAGTCGAACAAGCTCAGGTACGCCTTAGGCTCCCGCACCTGCCACTGCAGGTTATATGTTTCGTGGTTCCCCATAACGCCGACAAAGGGAATGTCTTCAATCATCGGCTCCACCGCCGTAAACCATGCATCCCATTGCGACGCGTCTTCGCCGTTGTCCACGAGGTCACCCATGTTAATAAAGAACGCTGCCGTCGGATTGCGCTTGTACGCTTCCTTTGCCAGCGCGTCCCAGCCGCGGTAATCTGCCGATTGGGAGTCGGGAAAGATAAGCGCAGTAAAATTTTCACTTTCTGCCGCGTTTGCATCACCCGTCGTTGCTGACGTATTCGCCGCATCATCTGTGGTCGCTACTTTGTTAGCCCCACTGCCGGCTGTCGTTAGAGGATGCCAATCGCCCCGTTTATTTTCATAACCTACCCGATACTCATAGGTCGTACGCGGCGTCAATCCCGTAATAGTGGCAGTGTACAAATACCGCGTCACTTCATCATCGGTAAGCACGGACTCCGTTGCCGTAACGCATTTTATTTCCGAATCGCTTTCTTGTGACTTCGCCGCTGCTGTTTGCTTCGTTGCTGTTTGCTTTGTCGCTGTTTGCTTTGCTTCTGTTTGCTTTGCCACTGCCCCGTCCTTCAGGCGATACTCCACCACAGGACTTGCTTCCGGCTTCACGGACTCCCACATAATCGTCCGCGATGTGCTGCTGTCCGCCGTAATGAGCTGACGGGTAAAGCGGATCTCGCCGTCACCGATAGGCACATAGGCAGCCAACACGCACGTGTACTTACCGGCCTTCGCCGCCAACACCTGCCCCCATGTCGTTTGCAGCGCCAAGCCGCCCAATGCGGCGACGACAACTACCATGCCAAGAACATATACGACCCAGCGTTGCCATGTCTTTCGTTCGTTCATAGGCTCTCTCCTTTTCGCTACTTCATACAACTATTACTGTGTGTTTCATTCTACTACGTGAAGTAAACTCCAAGTCAAGACAATTTCTGCCCTATGTTGAAAGATTAAAAGCTATGTTACTGTGCCGACACTCTCTATAGTTCTATGTACCGCCGGGCAATCGCTACACTATGTTTCATAGTAAGAAACCAGAATGTGCGGAATAATACATCGAAACCGTTCAACCATTTCATCATCCTCTACTTGCATTCCCCCCAAAATCCAATCTCTCATCATATACGTACCGCCCACATCCTTGGCTTCAATGGCAAATTGAATTCTAGGATCAGTAAGGTCCGCCCCTTTTTTGGCTAGCAATCCTCGGTCAAAGCGAATCGTGCTTTCTATCTCGTACTGAAGGGTGCAGCCTGTTTCCCTAGAGCTGTATAGATGCCGAACTACATCCAAATGGTTTCGGAACACACGAAATTGTGCAAGATACATCTGCTTCCAGTCATCCATCGTCATGACCGCATTAACGTCTATAATATGCTCTTGTGTTAGCTGTCGATACAGCTCATTTACCAATTCGTATTTATCTCTGTAATACCGATAGACCGTCTGCTTACTGACCTCGGCGTTCTCACAAATTTCTTTTAGCGTAATCCGTTCAATAGGTCGCAGGCAACACAGCTCATACGCAGCCCGAAGCAAATATTTTTTGGCATTCATTTCAATCTCCTATTAATACCTCTCTGATGTTACGCCTATTGTACCATACATTTTCATTCCATACCGTACCCTACCTTACCACTCAACACCCTGTATCACTACTCCTAGCCTTTCTCTATCTTGCAACACTACATCTCAGGCTACTCACTAAAAATAGACAGCAGTCCCAGCGATTGGCGCAATTGAATGGCATCCCACGGCAGATACTCGGCCACTGTAAAGCCTACGATATCCGCCATATCTTGTACAGATCGCAACATACTCGTAATTTGCTCTAGGCTATAAATACCATGGGATGATCCCGTAAACCGAGGAACGCCCGGTTCATTGAAATATAAAGAATGAAAGCTGTCCGGATGCAATACATCTAAATCCCAATGGACTGCCAACGCAGTAAACCCATGTGCCGTTATCCACTGCCCAATCACATCATTGGATAGTAATTCCACCCCTTGAATGGTATAGGCAATCCCTAACTCCTTCATGCGCGGTACTTCCTCTTGCGTCAACGGCTAGAGGCCTACGTACAAAATATCCTCTGCCGTAAACGGGTGTTTTACCGTCGATTGTACCAGGGAGTCACCTCGATGCATAAGATTAGCCCACACCATAGCGTGTTCCCGTAGGCATCATCACCGGCACCTGCCGCGTGCGCTGGTGATCACCACCCGGTGCTAACGTTGCCAATAGTTGCGCCCCTAAATAATAGCCTTTCTTATCTCCGGCTTGCCATTCCGGATAGAGTAGTCGTAATGTATTCATAGTTAGCATCCTTTCTACTGTATACGCGTCTTCATACATCACATGGTGGCTGCCGATGCAGCACCATGGTTCCTCGCAACGTCTATGCAAGATCTATCCTTACTATAGCGAATATAGACCGCTATAGCGGCTGTCTTTTATCGTGACTCGTTCCAAAAATGACGTGTAAGGCTAACAGTCACCTATTAGCATATTTCATTTAACTTACTGTAAATGGCTAAAACATTAGATCTACCATCCACTTCATCTAGCGAGAATATTTTATTTGTACTTCACTCTCACCTTTACCAACTCTGAGTATACGTAATTCGGTAACTGCGCGGGTAATCCCAATATTCATAACTACCATTGGTTATTACATTATGCCTATTCAATATATTTTCTACATCTAATCGTATTTTACTATCCTTCGTTACTTCATACTCAATATATCCATTCCAGCGAATAAGATCAGGATTTGTGCGTCCATCTCTATTTTCCAGTCGCTTGGTCAACCAATTAATGGATGTTCCACCACTCCATTTATTATTGGTATATGTAAGGAATGCATTTGCTTGAATCTTAGGATATGCCAGTTCCCACGCTCCCTTAACATAATCTTGTTGTTGTGGATTTGAATAAGACACGCCACTACCCCATTGCCATTTTGTATTGATATGTTGACGATACTCTACTTCTATCCCAGTATTTTTGAATTCACCGCCATTAATACGAATCGTCTTCTTACCTGTGTCGTCTGGGGCCCAAGCAAATAAATTATCAAACTTCATATGATACAAAGCTATCCGCAAAGAGCTCTTGTCATATATTTTTTTCAGTCCAATTTCATAATTCCATCCTTCTTCAGGTTTTAGATTTTTCCCACTTACGGCAATATATTTCCCTTGCTTATTCTTAGCCATACTATCTGAAAGGGCTGGCATAGTAAATGATTTACCAATATTTGTATAAATAGAGGTCGTACTATCCAATGCATATAGGGTCTGCCACTGGGGCATAAATACATGTTGATCCTTTACTGGATCGTTAATCACCTGATATCTGGCACCTATTGTTGTTGTCCAACGCGGAGAAATTTTATAACTATAACTGCCATATGCCGCCAGGGTATTACGTCCTGCCTGCACATCCTTATTAGCCTTAGAAGTACCCTCATAGGTATCACGGCTTACCATAAATCCCCCTACAAATGTATCTCTATTATTCCTTAGATGCCATGTCTTTTGTATATCTCCTCCAATTTTTCTCGCCGTATAATTGCTATCATTGTCATAAAAGCTATAATTTTTATACTTACGATAATCCTTAGTTTGTCCGTACAAGAGACGGTCATTGTAGAAGATAATCCCCTTCACGTCATTAACATCATATGTCAATACCGCATTATTGCGTTTATCATTATACGCATACGTCGGTGTTTTCTGTTTTCGTATTAACCAATTATCTGATGTATTCGTCTGTTCATATTGACTATTACTTTCCGATCGCATGTAATTAAAATTCCAGCGATCATCCAATTGTACATTAGCAGATAGTGAGAGCTGATCACTTTTACCTAAGCTATTATAGTAGGCTCTATCCAACCGCACCGGACTCACTTGATTAATACGTCCAGCAAAATCTTTAGACACATTTATACGTACCTTCTCATTGCTAAGAGTCACATCATATCCTTTTTTTCCGTGATTTCCTCCATATACTTTTGCTATATTCTTAGATTCATCTGCAGACTTAGTTGTAATATTAATTACACCTCCCATAGCTTCTGCACCATACAGAGTTGATGCAGCTCCACGCACTACCTCAACTTGTTCTACCTCATCTAAGTTAAGTCCACTGACAGAGTTTTTACCATTCAAATTAATAGGTGCCCCATTTACGAGAATTAATGTACCACGTTCAATGCCTCGTATATTTACACGACTATCCATCGCCCCATAATCCATGCCACCTGGGCCATATGAAAAATCTGTAATTCCAGTAACAAAAGAAAGTGCGTCAAATACCGTTGATGCGCCTGTTGCCTTGAGTTGCTCCTGAGTCAATACAGTTGTTGCACTAGGTGTATCTAAATCAGCCCGTTTTGTACGTTGTGCCGTCACTGTATACGGATTTAATGTATACGCTACTGAATTATCAGTTGATGCACTACTACTTCCTACAGGTACTATTAATGTTGCCATCACCATTCCATATAACCACGTTTTTGCTTTCATTGTACTACCTCCATACCCAATATATTCACTATTGCCAAGCCTTACTACCAATACATTACCTTCCCACTTCTCACCTCTCCCCCTCTTACTAATTTTTGCTTTATAATGTTTCGCATAATTTGCTCACGACTCACTACGTTCTTCTAAATCACCATCTACCGATAAAAAAATAGATGCTAATTGATTTTCCATTTCTTCCATAGCCTGCCACAGTCCCCTTTTAATGGCCTCTAACAGCGTATTTACCATCCGTTGCACTGCCCAAGGATTCACTTCTTGCATCCACTCTCTTACACTGTGATCCAGTACGTAAGATGTAGCATATTCTTCATATATCCAGTCATCAACAATTCCTGCCGTGGCATCCCAAGCAAAAGTATGAGCTACATAGCCTGCCATATCAGCAGCCCCCTTATACCCATGCTCCATCATTCCTTTAATAAATTTAGGATTCACTGCTTCCCCCCGAAATGTCCTTTCTATTTCATCTTTTAATTGTCGCACCACAGGTTGATCTATATTAGATGTATCACCAACAAATGACATCGGCACCTTTCCACTATAATGTTTCACCGCCGCAATCATTCCACCATGATAGGAACTAAAATCATCTGTACTCAGCAAACTTACCTCTCGATTATCTTCATTTTTTACCGTGACATCAATTGTTGCCATCCGACGTTCAAAAAGTCGCTTGTCCTGCGGTAACGATTTTTGCGTGCTATAGCTATAACTACTCCAAGTCGTGTATACCCTTGCTAAATCATCAAGGGTTTCCCAATTCTTATTATCAATCACTTGGTTAACGCCTGCGCCATAAGCTCCTGGAGGATCACCGAAAATACGCCAGCTTGACTTTATACGGGCATCTTCCTTTGCCTCGCCTTGTTCAATAAGCCAATTCATATCGGCTTGTATGTGTTTTCTTATATAATTTTCATCCCAAGATTCCTCCCTATCAGCTACCAAAAGAACGGCTTTATCTAACCACTGAATAGTCGTAGGCATCATATCGCGCATCAAACCACTAATACGTCCAGTAACATCAATCCTTGGACGCTTCAACTCTTCTAAGGGAATAACCTCAAGACCAATAACGCGACCACCTCCATCCTGCCATACGGGCCGCACCCCTAATAAGTATAAAAATTGAGCTACACATTGACCATAATTCCGTGCTGTGTTATCTGCCCAAAGTACAATCCCTACCTCTTCTGGATACTTACCTTCTTTCTTGATGAAAGACATAATTAGTTCATCTGCCAATTTCATTCCGATTGTATATGCAGTCTTCGTTGGCAAAGCACGTTCATCTACGCCAAAAAAGTTACGTCCTGTAGGTAGCACATCTGCTCTACCTCCAAATATAGCCCCACCTGGGCCTACTGGTATGTATCCACCATCAAGTGCATGTATTATATGTGCAATTTCATTACCCGTCTGCGCTAAAGCCGGTACATAGCACTCTCGTATTGAACGCACTATCCGGTATAATGCCTTCCTATCCTTCTCTTGCGTCCGTTGCCAAAAGTACTTCATCCTCGGAGTCATCTGCCAAGCCTCTTGTCCTCTTCTCTCATCAAGAACAGCTTCTATCATTTCTTCTGCAGCTTGCCAACAATCCTCGTTGCTATCTATCGACTGTAGACACTGTACCAATGAAGGCGCTCCCGGGTTGGACGTTCTGAGCAACTCAATAAGATAAGCAACTTTCTTCTTGCCATTAGGTACTTGTCCCAGTACATGTAAACCACAGCGTATTTGCATGAACTTTAGATCTGTAAGCTTTTCGTGTAATACTTGTATAGTTTTTTCTTTTTCATGAATCTCACCACCTTTATCAAGAAGATGACACTTATATGCCTTCTTCTCCAGTAAACAATATACTTGATCACATGCAAACATATCACCGTGGCGGTGATAATCCTCATATTCATCTATCATCCGTTCTAATTCTGCGTACTCACTGTATAAACCGGCCCGCGTCATAGGTGGAGATAAATGGCCGATTAAGCATGCTGCACTTCTGCGCTTTGCTTGTAATCCTTCGCCAACAATGGTCGTCCAGTACGGATATATATTGGGCAAATAATCAATGGCCATTTCTGGATAACATCCATCACTAAGCGCCGTTCCTTTTCCTGGTAACCATTCTAAAGAGCCATGTGTTCCTACATGAATAACAGCATCTGCTTTCCACACATACCGCAGCCAATGATATACGCCTTCATACTGATGTGTGGGCGGGCACAACGGATCATGATATAGCGCACTGGGATTCTCACTAAACCCACGTGGAGGCTGTAACATAATCCATATATTTCCGTTAGAAAAGCCCGGTACAATCATGTCACCTTGATGTACATAAACATTTCCCGGTGCCTTGCCCCATTGCATCTCCATTTGTTGTTGCACCTTAGGAGGGCACGCTGTATAGAATATGCTGTAATTACTAGGCGTTAGTTTCCCCTCCGCTAGTTCTAGCTTATCCTCGCTTTGCCACTCTTTATCATTGGTCGCATGAGCAACTACTCGTTCGATAATATCCTGTCCAGTAGCCGGTACATAGTCTATTGTGTACCCTGCTTCATACATAGCCTGTAAAATTTGTCTTCCAGATTCCGGAGTATCTAACCCCGCTGCCGAACCGATTGTAGCATTCGTTGGCGGATAATTATGGAAAATAATAGCTACGCGCTTATCCTTATTGGGAATGTTCCGTAACCTTACCCAATGATACACTCGCTCTACAACAGCCTCTACTCTTTCTCGTATGGGGTGATAGTTATGAAATCCTTCCTCTCCTTGTTCCTTTGTCGCTACTAACCCTCCATGAATACATCCATCCATCTCTGGCATGGCTAACGACATAGTGATTTCCTGTGCCGGCAAGCCCTCACTCCGTTCCTGCCACGATACTTCACTTCCATAAGAAACCGTGCCCGTAAACCAAGGGATATCATAGGCAATTAATTCTTCAGGTAATACGCCTTTCAAACCAATAGAAGAAAATTTACACGTATTGATAATCGCTGACAAAGGGCACTGGTTGGGACCAAACAAGGCATCCATAGATTCCTTTAACGACGTTTGCCCCGTCTTTTCATTGCGTCCATAGAAAGAAAAAAACAGCACAGCGTCCCAACCCTTTTGTTGGATGCATTCTATCAATGCTCTTTGATACTCTAGAGTTCCTTCTATCCACTCTTCGCGATAGAATAAGATACCAATGCAGTTCTTTGATTTCTCAGGATATGACTGCCGATAAGCTCCATAAGATTCATATACTTCACCATTAATACCAACAATACCATACCAAGGTATTAGTTTTGGGCGAACAACCTCACACATGCTGCCTGTCAAAGATAACAAATAGGAAACAAGACCTCCATAATTTTCTTGACTAAAATGTGCTAAATATAGCAAAATCTCATCTTCCTCTTGCTGTCCAATGCCTTTCTTGGGATTCTCTTTTTTTTGCCCTCCTGTATCCAATACCATGATATACATAGGATGATACTGTCGTAACCATTTTTCCGCATCCTCTAAAAAAGGAGTATCCACCCCCGTACCAGCATGGGTAATGCATACGCAATCACTATTGACTAGTGCTTTTCTCCACTGCTCATCAAACACAGCGTCACGTCGCATAAACTTCACAGTCAAATCAACCTCCAGGGAGTTCCTGATTGACGAAATGCCTTGTAATGCACATTCATATTGCCTATTTTTACTAGTAATAAACAGTATTTTCTTTATCATAGACAATCCCCCTTTACTCAATCTATCTAGCTGCTGCAATAGCCCCTATAATATGAATATCTTTTAAACAATCCAAATGATAGTATGCAGCTCCCATAATTTCAGCCAATGGTTTGGCAATACCTACAGTTATCGGTCCCTGTTCCGTATTTAAGATAATCCCATCTACCTGTAACATTGCTAGCTGGCGTCCCGCTTGATAGGCTTCTTCTACCGGATTATCCGTACTACCATATGTAGCACGACCATCCGTTACAAACACCACCAAAGGACGAGCCATCGGCTGTTTTCTCATTAACTGTTGCAATGTATTACTCGCCATCCGAATGCCTTCTGCTAATGGAGTACGACCACCCGTTGACAATTGTTCCATTCTTTGTCGAGCTAGTACTACACTCCGCGTGAAGGGGAGTATCACCTCGCCTTTCATCCGTCGAAAACTAATAACCCCCACCACATCTCGCTTTTCATATGCATCCTGCAACAGAGCGGCAATCGTACCTTTCACCGCTTCCATACGTTCTTTCGCCCCCATAGAACCACTGGTATCTACAACAAATAATATATGTCTACCTACCCGTGTTTCTCTCAACTTCACATATATATCTTCCTTATGAATCACTATAGCCATAGGACCTTCTCTGCGTCCGCCCTGTCTAAGAGCCGCTGCACGTACTGTCGCTTCTAATGCTATATCCCTACTATCCCCTTTTGATTTAACAGCTCGAATATAACGCCCCCTACCGCTCTTACTATGCGTCGTCATCTGTCTCCCCGCGCCCGATCGACAAAAGGAGTCCATCCGTTTTTTTACGGCAAAAGCTAATGCATTATAATTTTCTGGGGTCGGTATAACTTTCTCTTTATCTTTTTTTAACTGATTATTGCCCCTTGCCGTGCCATCAGATTGCTTTTGCATAGTCATTTTTATTTGATTGCACGAACCGTCTTGTTTACTTTCATTATCTTTACCAGAAACTATCGTGTCCTCTGTGCCTTGATCCTTTAATTGTATTGTCGGCCATTGCCCCTTCACATTGCTCTCTCGATCTGTTACTGTCTTATTTTCCCTTGGTGGCACTATATTATTCTGTGGTCTCTCGTGTTTTTCTTGACCATCTTTCTTACCTTCATCTTTGTGATCTACATTATCCATATTAGTATTTCCTGACGGAGAGTCTCTGTTCCCTGCTGTAAAGATTGTATAGCGTATAGCTGTTTCAATGTGACTTGGTAATACATATTCCTTATTATCTAGCACCGCAATCGCTGACGCTGCCCTTCCTATACAAATCTCTTTAACATTACCAACTATGCCATTGGCCGTGCAGTACTCAGCAATAAGCTGTCTCATCGAATCGTCTAGCCTGATATTGAGACATCGACTCGCCATTTTTTCTCTATATGCTGCCTCTTTTTGTGGTAACTGAATATCCGTAACACAGGTCTTAACCATTTCTTGTCGCTCTAACTGTTTACTCGCTCTTGCTAGATCCCTTAAAACTGTAATACGCTCTTCCTTCGTAGGATTACACATAACTACAATCAAATCGAACTCATTGATAAAGGCCCTATCTATTTCATTTTCACTTGTATTTATTGTCCCAACCAATGTAAATATCGGCAAACCTTTCTCTTTACTGTATTGCTGTTGTCTAATACATCGCCACTGCTCACAAGAAAGATGATCAACATCATCAATATATATAACTCCTCCTCTGCCTTTGGAAAGCAGTCCCTCCTCCGTGTGTAGCGTACCTTTTTGCAATGTTTCTTTTATATCAAGATGATCGCACAAAGTCTCCTGTGTTGCATAAATAGGAATCGTTACCAAAGGTATCCCTTGTTCCTGAAAAAAAGCCCGTATTCTGTGGCTCTTACCGCAGCCGGTAGGTCCTATAAGCAATATGCTCCCAATACCAGGATGTATGTATGCCATTTCTAGCGCAATATCTATTCTTTCTCTTTTCATAAGGTTACTGCTTTCTTTGCAATACTTCCGCAACATATTGCCAATCAATCGTTGTTTCCTCAAAAGGCTTACGTCGCATTCTATGCGGCATCACTAATCTTGCCGCTCTTAGTAATTGTTCTTCTGTTACCACAGCATTACCCTCCCATGCAGCCATCGCCCGCACCGTATGTAACATGGTAATATCTGGTCGGTGTCCATCAACATTGAGCGTAATAGAAATTGTCGTAATCGCTTCTAATAACTCATCAGTAACAGAAATCTCCTGTAAACGCTTACGAGCTAATATAACACGATGACGTAATTCCTGCTGTTCTGCTTCATATGACTCGCAGAACGCATCTGGATTGGCTTCATATGCCAATCGTCGCTTAATAACCTCCACGCGTTTATGACTCTCTCTTTCTCCATATACATCTACAGATAAACCAATTCGATCTAATAATTGAGGGCGAATCTCGCCTTCTTCCGGATTCATCGTCCCTACTAGCACAAATCTTGCCGGATGAGAATAGCTAATCCCCTCTCTCTCTACTGTATTAATCCCCATAGCGGCTGCATCCAGCAATACATCAACTACATGATCATCCAACAAATTAATCTCATCTACATACAAAATATTATTATGGGCCTCTGCCAAAAGTCCTGGCTCAAATTGTTTTTCCCCTTTTTGTAAGATTTGCTCTAAATTAATCGTCCCTACCACTCGATCTTCCGTAGCATTAACAGGAAGTTCAACAACTTTCATACATGTCTCTTCTGCATCAGATAAGGGAGGCAATATATCGGCTAAGGCGCGCACTGCCGTTGATTTCGCCGTCCCTTTTTCCCCTTTTATCAGCACACCGCCTACTTCTGGAGAAATTGCATTAAGCAGCAATGCTTCTTTCATCACCTCTTGCCCTACTATTGCTGAAAAAGGATATATCTTTTTCATGGTAACCACTCCTTCCATACGTATAACTCACTCATTAAGAATCATAGTGGATGCTTCTTCTGGAATTTGTACCCCCGGGCGTAAATGTTGCGACTGTCTTATGCGTACACCATACGGATATACATAAATTCTCCTTTGTCTGAATAGCGCATCCTCATAAACAGTAGACGAAATATGGAATGCCTTTCCCAAATTTTTTGCATTCATAACTATGTGCGGTTCCCCATCTGCCACAATCTGACCATTAGCAAATAAAACTAGGCGACTACAAAATTTGGCAGCCATTTCCAAATCATGGACTACTATAACGATAGTCTTACCTGCATGGCATAATTCTTGACAATGTCGAAACATATCGTCTGCATAGCCAATATCAAGTGCAGCTGTCGGTTCATCCAATAATAAAATATCTGTATCCTGTGCTAACGCCTTAGCCAAAAAAACACGTTGCCTTTCACCGCCACTAATAGCTTGTATATTCTTTTCTCTCAACTCCCATACCCCGGTATACCGCATAGCCTCTTCTACTATTTGGCTATCTTTTGATGTACTATTTTGCCACCATGCTATATACGGATACCGCGCCGTCATGACAATATCCTTCACGCTATAACCAAAGCCCACTTTTACCGATTGTTGCATGTATGCCACTTGCCGTGCGATAGTTTTATCTGTCATTTGAGTCAATAGATGGTCATACAAAAAAATCTGTCCTTGGCTAATGGGTTGGATGCCCCGTAACGACTTTAAAAACGTCGTTTTTCCTGATCCGTTAGGTCCTATAATGCCAATAAATTCACCTCTGCCAACGGTGAGCGAACACTTTGTAAGAATACTCCTATCCTGCACAGACACAGACACGTTCTTCGCTTCCATGACAGTCATATTAAATGCCTCCTTCTGCCCGCAATCTACGCAATAAAAACAAGAAATACGGAGCTCCTACCAGCGCCGTCATAATACCTAATCGAATTTCGATAGGTGTTAATATAACACGCCCCAACGTATCGCAAAAGACTAGGAATACCGCTCCTGCCAGTGCGGACAGTGGTAGTAGACTTCGGTGATCGGGACCTACCAGAATACGCATAATATGAGGAACCACCAAACCGACAAAGCCAACAAAGCCGCTGACGCATACTGCGGTAGCCGTGATTACGGAAGCAATACTAAGGAATAGTAAGCGATAGAACATTACTGATTGTCCCAGTGCCCTTGCCTCTACATCACCTAACACTAATACATTTAAGTGTCGTGCCAGCATAAATAATACGCTGATACCTACTATAATCGGACCGATGGCAATGACCACATGCTCCCATCGTCGATAATCGAGACCTCCCACCATCCAAAACAGAAATTCCCGTAAACGGTATTCATTCATAAATGTCAGTAGTCCTGATGTTAATGCCCCTAAAAATAAACTTACCGCTACACCGGATAATAGTAACGTAATCGGTTGCACTTTATTATCCCTCATGGCAAGACCTACAATTAATACAACGGCACCAAAGGCTCCTCCGAACGCAAACAAAGGCATATAAAACATACTCACGGATGTAAGCCCTAATGCAATGGCAATCACGGCACCTAAAGAAGCCCCTGATGAAACGCCAACAACACCGGGATCGGCAAGCGGATTAGCGAATACACCTTGCATAACCGCTCCAGCTGTCGCTAAAGCACTGCCCACCAAGACACCCACCAGTAAACGTGGTAACCTGATAAACCAAAAAACAGCTCTTTGATTATCGTCAAGTGGTGCACCGATTCCATTGACGAACCCTATAGCACGCGTAATTTCGTCAATGGCTCCATTTATAGGTATCGTAATTGTTCCCATGTGAATAGATACGACAAATAATATTACAAATGCTATGACAAGACCTAACCCGTATCCATACACTTTCTGTAATTGGTGCATCATATCTCACCTTTCTTCATCCATTACAAACTATAGCTCTGGATAAACAACATTCATTATAGTTAACATAACCTTACCTATATATTGATTCCCCGTATACAGATATGCTGACTTCATGGGAAGCACTCGCTTATCTCGAACTGCCTTCATCCCAGAATACGCCGGATCCTCGTAAAACTGTTTCACCATGCGATAGTCTTTTTCTCGATACACCGGCACAAATACAAAATCAGGATTCATCTCAACAATGCGTTCATCCGTAAACGGTATCCTTGAAGGATAATGTAACTCTGATGGAGGGTGTTTAATATGCATATATGTACACATATGATCAAACAGACTGCCTGTGCCCGTATAGCCACTCATCGTAGATAAGAAAATAGCAGAACGTTCATCATCCCTAGCAATTCTATCTGCTTTCTTTTTCACGATATCTAAATCTTGATTGATAATATCAACTAATTTTTTTCCCTGTTTTGGCTCATTAACAACATCTGCTAAACGCTGAATAAGCTGTGGTACATACTCTACTGTTGTGTCCGTATGAATAACTACAGTAGGAATACCTGCACCCCGCAGCCCATCTACTGTATCTTTGCTATAATAATCCGGTACAATAACAACATCCGGGTGCAATGCCACTATGCGTTCTAAATTATATTCCCGCAATACAATAGGTACCTGCCTCGCTTTTTGCCACGACAAAGAGTAGTCTTCATAGGTAGCCAACGATCCTATCGCCACTATGCGCTGAGGTGACACAATGTCCAGTAAAATCGTATCAAATGCTGATGTCATTGATAGAATCCGCTGTGGATGTTCTGGTACTTCCACCCGACAGCCCTGATCATCAATAAGAATACGCGTAGGCTCCGTTAATTTTGGTTGTATGTTCAGTCCACACCCCATCACACATATAAAAAAAGCCAAAGCAGACAACCCTAAAACAACATAATAAAAATATCTTCGCCGGATAACTATCATCTCATCATCCTCACTGCAACCGGAACGTAACCGGCTGCACCGCTGTCACACGAACCGCGTGTCCTCCAATAATCACCGGTGAAAACGTCCATTGATATAATGCATTAACCGCAGCTCTATCCATAGCACCATATCCAGAGCTACTAATCACAGATACCGAACTGACGGAACCATCTCGTTCTACTACTAAGCGGCAAACTACAGTCTGCCCGCTTATACCTCGCTTTCGAAGACGTTCAGGATATATCGGGGCCACTGTATGTAGTGGCATCAAACTACCAACATCATGTACCGAGTCATCACTGTCTTCCCCACCCCCGTCGCTGGAGCCGCCACTACCCGGTCCGTTACCGTCACCGGTGCCACCACCATTACCATCACCGTTGCCTATACCACTACCTACACCGGCACCTGCACCAGATCCCCCTGTGCCATCTTCTCCTCCATTGCCAACAGCGCTCTCATTAAAATCTCCTACCGACATGTGAGTAGAAGTATTCATTTCTACGGTTTTTACCGACTCTTGCACCATAGCCTCTGCTTCTGACAGAGAGGTGGGCGTCGGTGGAATTACTACTTTACTTGATCTAGGCACAGAAATAGCTGGACCAACTGCATTCTTTCCATTACTTTCCAAGGAGCCTCCTCCCCCCGCATCGGTTATAGTTACTTCTATCGGTTCCGAAGAGGGCATCACCACTTCATGGGCTATAGTTAAATACCATGCTCCACACCCGATTAATATCGTATTTACCGCTAAGGATGCTATGTACGCTCGTTGCCATCGCTTGCGTTCACACATAATCGGCTCCTCCTTTTACTGTTCTGTGGCAATCGACACATTTTTAAGTCCTACCTTTTTCAATGTATCCAGTACCGCTACAACTGCACCATAAGACACATTCTTATCTGCCCTTAATATGATAATAACCTTCTCATTTCGAGTCTTTTCCAGTTGCATGCGACGAACGAATACATCCAAGTTCATCCCCTCTTGTTCCACATATACATGACCATCTGCAGTCACTGTTACTGGAACCTTACGCTCTACATCAAGCTTTGCTGATTGCGTAACTGGTAACACTACAGGAATTGATTTTTGTACTACCATGGATAGCATGCTCATCATAAAAAACACCAATAAGAAAAAAATAATATCAATCATTGGAATAATCATCAGTTGTGGAGATTCATTGTCTCGCCGCGGTCTAAGCTTCATGTCGATCACCTACCAGCGTTAATATATATAACGCTCCCACTTCTTCAATCTCATCGAGCAAGCTATTTTGTCGTTGCTTGAGATACGTATGAATAACCAATGCAATAATGGCTACACATAAACCTGTAGCCGTAGCAATTAATGCCTCACTGACACCCCCCGTAATCGCAAACGGTTGCCCCTCTGCTGTTGCCAGTACGTTAAATGAACTAATCATACCGGTCACAGTACCTAATAATCCCATCAGCGGTGCCAAGGTAACAATAGTCGACAAGTAGCTCAAGTAGTTTTGTAACTCGCCGGCAATAGCCGCTCCTTTCATATCTACAAACTTTTCCTGTACATCAATAGCCTTATCATGGAGAAGGGCCTCTCCTACCATCTCAGCTGCTTTACCTCCCACCATATCGCAACTACCTTGTAATGCCGTCCAGTTCTTTTGTGGTATATACTGAGTCATAGCCTTCCGCAATGTAGATATATCCGTGTGGCACTTTTTATAAAAATACATGCGTTCAAATAAGATTGCCATCGAAACCAGGGAGCACGCCAACAAAGGAATCATAACGATGCCACCCTTTACTAAAATACCAAAATCCATGATCACGTCACCTCTATATCTAATACAAAAAGAGCAGTCTTCGCTCATACGTCAACGTCGACTGCCCCTCCCTTTGTTCTGCCGTAGAACAAAGTAACTAAAATTTAAAATCCAAATTCAAATGGTAGCTACGCCCATCTGTAGCTTCTGAGTTATAAAACTGCCGATCAAATATATTATTAACGGCAAACTGTATACCCAATACTTCATTTAATTTATAATTCATCGCCATATTGAACAGTACATAGGAATCTTCCGATCCATATTCGCCGGTTACCTTATCTGGAGCCTGCCTATCACTGATATACTGCATATCTAAAACAGTAGCTAATTTTCCTACTTTATACTGCACGCCGCTGTGCAATATATGTTTAGGAACTGTATAGTCTCTCACTGTAGTATCGTCAGTAAAGTTTGTATCAGTTATTGATTTACCGGTTATTTTTGCCTCTTGCCATGTATAATTCAAATACCCCGACCATTTATCATTAAAAGCATGTTGTACAGCCAACTCAATCCCATTTTTCTTAGACTTGCCTACGTTTTCATAGCGCTTGAACAACGCCTTTGTTGTATCCGCTCCATCATAATGAGTTACATATTGAATTGTATCATCGGTGTGTACATTAAAATAAGTAGCTGTCAAAGCTGTTTTAGTACCAATGATTTTCTTATATCCCAATTCAAATGTATCTGATGTTTCCGGTTTGAGTCCCGGATTAGGAATAACATCCCCCATACCTCCACCACCATAGCGATATACCTTGTATAATGTAGGCGGATTGAAGGAGTGACCGTACGAAGCATATATTGAAGAAGTATCATCAAGGTTATACTGAACAGCTACCTTAGGGCTAACTTCACTAAACGACTCGCCTCCAAAATCATTACTTTTATGTTTATTATCATAGTAATGTGCATAGCCGTCTAATTTTTTATAATAATCCCATCTAGCTCCAGCATACACAGTCCAATCATCATTAATATCGTATTCATCCTGTACATACAAGGCCGTATTTTTAGATTTTCCGCCAAATGCCGCAAATACACCATCCTTGCCCACATTCATATCACGCGAATCATGGTCGCGCCAATGCAGTAATGTACTTCTTTCTTGATCAAATGATTCTTGCCTGTAATTAAAGCCCACCGTCAAGCTATGCCTACCTAAGTCCCATACTTTATTAATGTCCGCGTCATACGCTTTGCCGGGATAACTAGAAAATTCACCGGCTCCATCCCAACTAATCGTAGTTGCCTTTTTATCAGCCGAACTAAAGCCATTAGCATAGGTATCTACATAACCTAAAGATATATTAAGCTTATTCTTTATGTCTCCGTAAGACAAATGATGCATATCTGATGCTGTCTGACCATCATATCCTAAGTATGTACTAATTTGGCTATTTACAGTATGTGTTGGATCTACACGAAGTTTACCGGAAAAAATCTCTTTGCCATCATGTATCGCATAGCTAAAGGGACCCTTATACCGGTAGCTGTAATCCATATGCTGATATGTATATTTAACGCTCTTACTCTCATCTAATTGGTACTTAATCCAAGCACCTATATTTTCTGTAGTCCATTCCTTTTTACCTCGACCACCCAATATATACTTTCCATCTGATGTTTTAGGCAGTTCATTATCTAGGGCAATAGCTCCTTTTCCCTTGCTAGCCTTTGCTGTATAGTAATACCCAGGATATCCCGATGTACTTCGTTTTGCATAACTGATTCCTGCCGTCACCTTATCATTGATCCGGCCATCAATCGCCAGTTCTCTATTCCAGGTATTATGAGAGCCATAACCCAAGCGTCCAGATATATTGGCATGTCCTTTTTCAGTCGGAGCCGTATCCTGGGTAGTAATGTTAATAACCGCCCCTACAGCATGACCGCCCCACAAAGATGAGCCTGCACCCTTAACCAACTCAATTTTCTTGATGGTGCCGATAGGAAGCATTGCCCAGTTCGTGGTTCCATCATACGTATTATTAACAGCGACTCCATCTAACATAACTAATACATTAGAACCCTCAAATCCCTGTATCTGTACATCGCCTACCGCCTTTTGGTTCATATACACCCCAGGCAAGTATTGAATTGCTTCAGCTACTGTTTTAATATTACGCTCCTTAATATCCTTTCCTGATACGACTTGCACATCTTGAGGAACCTGCATCCATTGTTGCTCAGACTTTGTCGCCGTTACCACTACCGGATTTAATGCGTACTCATTATATCCATCAGCAGTTTCATTCATGGCCTGTACACTACTTATTCCCAAACAACCCGTGCCTAACACCATTGCTATAAATGTTCCTACAGATATTCGTTTTTTTCCCATATGCTTACTTTACCTCTACCTAATCAATGCCCAACAAATAAACTTACGTCCTCTACACATACACTCATTCGATATACCCCATAGATCTTATATATCCAAGAATACATCGTATATACACAACTAGAAAATATATCTCATCATTCAACTTCTCCTATTTTGTATCATAAATTCTACTCTAAAACTAATAACGTTTCGTTATTATAACTTTTTTTTATATGTATAATTCACAATATGAAATCAACGACCTCTAAATTTGCTAGCTGTCTAATTTCATCACGGAATACTTCTTAAAATATACAATGGCAAGGATTTTCTAGGACACCGTTATATACCAATACAAAAAAGGCGACGCCCCATCTCCCAGCGTCGGATTCATCGAATAGGATCGCTGCAGTACAGGGCATCGCCTTTTATGTGTTATGCATCGAGAGGTATTAACTTAAATTAAACAAAATTAAATAAAACACGGTAACCGATACTGCCGGGCACAACGGCCCGACAGTCATCGGCACTGTGATCATACAGCAGGGCACGTATGGCGTGTCGCCATACGTGACTCGGCTTGGTGCAGCCATACGTGCCTCCACTGGTTACAACAACGGATGGCCTGATTGTTACAGCAACGGGTTACCCGGCTTATAGGTCTTCGTATCAATACGCACAAAGCCTACGGACGGATAGGCAAACAACGACGCCAGCTTATCGCTGAGCACATTCAATTCGTCATCGGTCTTATTCGGCACAATGCCGTTGAAGGTAAAGCTTGACCTTGGTGGCTCCTGCAATGTCTTCATTCAAGCGCAGCTGCAGCTTCGTTGTCTGCACCATGGCATCCCAAATCGGGCCGCGTTCTTCTTCGTCTTCATTGCCATCATCGAGATCATCAAGCGCCGCGCCATCGCTGTCCGCATCGGCATGCACGCCTTCATCACCTTCGCCGTGTACGCCGTCTTCGGTGGCACCGCTGTCTGCCGCCGCAGGTTCCGTAGGTGCACCGCCGGCCATCACACGGGTGATTTCGTTGGCTTCGTCTTCGCTAACTTCGGCTACTTTTGCTTCACCTGCTTCGTCTTCGCTAACTTCGGCTGCTTTTGCTTCACCTGCTTCGGCTTCGTTCGCTTCGACTCCGCCGTCTTCGACCGCTTTCGCTTCACTGGCTTTTGCTTCTTCGTTTTCATCCATCATACGCAACATATCTTCACTCATACGTATCGCTCCTTATCCTGTATTACACACGATTCAACCACATACAAACTATAATTTTTTCAAAACCACGGTGGCTACTACTTCCACCAGCAGCTTAACCCACTCTTTTATTGTCATAGTATCACCCGTTTTCTCTCACAGAATGTAACGCCAACGATAATCCCGTGGATTATTTCATTTCCTCTACCGTCGTATGCTCTTTGTGGGCACAAATATAACGAGTCGCCACATGACCGGCCGCATCGACAAAAAAGCCGCCCATGGCAATAAAGCGACCCACTTCGTCCACCTCTTCTAAGGTAAGACCTTCCTTAGGTGCGCTGATAGGCACGCTTAAAGACATCTTCGTCGTTTCGTCGGTAAAATTCATTTTAATCACGTCGGTAATTTTATGGTGTGTACTAATCATATGTATAATCTCCTTTTCATCCCTGTACGGCATTACTCTGACATTGCCATCGTTATCGGCATTACCATTGCTATCGTCATTGGCATCAGCATCGTCATTGGCATTGTCCTTGCCGTACCTTTACACTACTCACAATTCTAAACGTACGTAAACGGCCTCGCCGGGCCGTACCGATTATCACTGCCTACCTCCTTCTGTGACCGATATTCCGTAACCACTTCATCGGCACTCACCTCCTTTCCGTACGCAACGTCGTATACGTTCCCTTTGGCAAGCGGCCTTTGACCGTTCCTTTTGTAAACGGCCCTGACCGGTTCCCTTTATAACGCCCCCTGACCATCTCCTTTTCGTAACCAACGCTGAGCCGTTTTCGTTTTGTCATCACCCCCTCACTTATTACCATCCGGCAGATGTAAACTTGTAAACGCCTATTTTAAAAAAGTTTCGTTTCCAGCAATAAATAGCGAAGCTTTTTCTTACACCGCGCATGGTGTTGGCTCACTGCCTGACGACTGATTCCCATGCGATGGGCCAGCTCTGTCATGGACAGTCCTTCAAAATAAATGCCGAGAATAATCTTCTTATCCTTCTCAGGTAATTGCTCCACAATGCTGTCCACCTTTTCATATTGCAACCGCCGCAATACAGTCGTTTCCGCCTCAATCACATCAAAGGCCTCGTTGTCAAAGGACGCGATGGCCTCCGTAATCTCCCCGTTCGGAAAGAACCTCTCCCGCTTCCATAAGCGGTAAAGATCGCGGGCCGCGCCGATTTCCGAAAAGGAAAGTTTATTGTTCAGGTGACAGGTAAAGGGGATGTTACCGTCCAAATCATAGGTATAAATCGCCCTTACCAGAGCAATCCATAATATATCAATCACATCCAGTCCATGTCCGGCCAGATGCCTGTCGTTGTCGTATTTGGCAATCATCGGCGCGTACAATCTAAACAGCTCTGCCATGGCGTCCGTATCACCGGCTTGCGCCAGCGCTACCAAGCGATTATCTCGTTTATCAATGGCTTCCCAGCGATTATGGGTGTTGCATAGATTCTCAACGGCCGGTATAGCCCCATCTTGTACGCTAACATACGCCCATAGCGTATCCGCGCCCCACGGAATGTCACTGTCCCGTGTCGTGGCCGCATCCCATGTAGCTTCTTCTTCCTGCGTATTAATAACAAACTGCACATTCATTTCTTTTTTGTCAGATGATTTCATTGTCTTCGCTAACGCTCCTATCCAAACTTACAACATTACTATGCAACACGTTTCCGTGATTTGACTTCACAGCATCATCTCCTTGTTACCGACTGACCGGATTGTCTTTCTGCCGACGGATTGAATCGTCGTTCTTTCGACTGATTGCATCGTCGTTTCCGCCGACAGATTGGCCCTTCTTTTTCCCCCACCGACGGGCTCTTCTTTTTTTTTGCTCTCTCCCCCTCACTTATTACCATCCAGCAGATGTAAACTTGTAAACGCATTTTCAAAAAAAATTATTTTTTTCATAATTTATTTTTTTCATCAATGCATACATGTCATTTTATAGCATAATCGCAATTAAATCATGATGAATGTTGTAATCACCAATCAATGGTAATCCTCCAGCTATCGGCAATGATTACCTTAGCGATTGGCCGGTGGTGATTACCTTAACGATTGACCGGCAATGATTACCTTAGCGATTGACCAAGGCAATCATCGCCATCGACAGACGACCGTCGGCCTCACCTAAAACAACGGTGTCACCCGTCTGTCCGCACCGCCCAGCTCCAACACATGACAATGCCCGGCAATGCGGCTGCAAATGCGCTGTCCCTGGACACCGCCACCGGCTTCTATGTCTTCCAGTCGCAAATTGGAAGTGATGATAAACGGCTTATGCTCCGCATAGCGCGCATTGATGATGAGCCACATCTGCGACCGCACCCAGTCCGTGCTGTACTCCGCGCCGAAGTCGTCAAGCACCAACAAATCCACCCGTGCCAAGCGATCCATATACACCGACTTTCCGTCGTTTCCGTCCATACACGCCCGTAACTGATCCACCAACAGCGGCACCGTGCAAAAGGCTCCGCTGTGCCCGTTCTCGATCCACGCCTGCAAGGTAGCCACCGCCAAGTGCGTTTTTCCGGTCCCCGTAGTGCCCGTTAAGAAGAGCCCTTTCCCCGCCGTGCCTTGTGCCAACAGCTCCTTCGCATAGCGCAGGGCCTTTTTGTTGTCCTCCGTTTCCTTGTAATTGGCCAGTGTCATCTGTCGGTACAACGCAGGAATATGGGAGGCCTTCGTTTGGGACGTGGAAAAAATATCCCAATACGTATCGCCGGCCTTGCACTTGCAATACGAAATGTAGCCATGAGCATCCATCCGCGCGGTGTAGCCCTTAATGGCGCTGTCACAGTGCGTGCGCCCCGGACAGTGAAAGGTACAATGCTCGTTGCTTTCCGCAAATTCCAAAAGGCGCAAAAAGTAGTTGTCGTTCTTCGCCACCGCTTCGTCCAGTACCACATGCTCACGGGCCAAGGCTTCTTCAATACGCTTCTTCGCGTTCGCAAATATATCCGCCATTCCCTTATCGTCGGGCATCGCCCCCGTACCCATGGCACCTGCCGTTGTCAAAATATGTTGCATCGGTTCTATCTTCATTGGTTTCATCTCCGTTGATTTCATTTCCACCGGTTAGCGTTCCTTTGGTTTTCTCTTCGCTAATCTTCGCTAACCGTCATTACCGTACCTATGTGCCGACATTCCTTCGGTGGTACTTCTGTATTGACCGCCGTCTGCCGTATGACTTCACTATCGGTCATTCGCCGTATGACTTCACTGTCGGTCATTCGCCGTATCGCTTTGCCGACGTCATGTATTTGATGGCTTCGCTGCTTGCCATTCGTCTTACTCGTAATGATATTTGCGCACCGGCGCAGACGAAGAGGTCTGCCCTTGTCCGTTCGTTCGATAGCTGTCCGTCTTTGTGCCATAGCTATGTTGGCGATAGCGACGTTGCCGCTCCTTGGCTTCCGCGGCTCGCTTCTTGTCCAAATGTTCCCAGTACGCCACGGCACGAGTCCAGCTCTTCATCGGCCCCTTGCCGACTACCCAGCCTTTGGAATCGTAATAGGCCATGAAAATCTCCGGATCCACATGATAGCCCTTCTCCTTGCAGTAGTCCCGCACCATCTCTATCGTTGGCGGCACAAAGGGCTTGTCCTCGTCAGCGGATTGCGTACTGCTCTTGTCGGTTGATTGCTTGCTACTCTTGTCCGTTGGTTGCTTGCTGTTCTCGTTAACCAATGGCTCAACAGAGGTTACTTTCGTCGGCTGTTCAACCGTAGCTTCTCTATTCGTTGGTTGTTCAACGACAGCATCTTCATTCGTTGGTTGTTCTGTTGGTTGTCCAAGAACACCATCGCTACCTTTCTTTACACTTTCTTTAGAGATAGATTGTCTTGTATTGTCTTGTTTAGGTTTAGCTAAAAAAGTTGCGTCACTTTTTTCCTCCGTTCTTTCCATAGGGCTTTCCATGGGGCTTTCCATGGTGCTTTCCGTAGTACTTTCCATGGTGCTTTCCATAGGGCTTTCTATGGTGCTTTCCATGGTACTTTCCATGGCCGTTTCCTTAGGTCTTTCGTCCTTCGTTTCGCTCACGCTTTCGCAAGCTCTTTCATCGGTTCTTGTATCGGCTTCCTTATTGGTTCCTTCAGCGGTTCTTTCATTGGAGCTTTCCTTGGAGCTTTCCTTGGATCTTTCATGCGCCCTTTGGGTAGTTCTTTCAGAATCGTCCTTCCCCGCAGTCTCATCCATCGCCCGTTCCTTCGCCGACGACGCGGCCCCAAAGCTGGCCAGCGGGCTGAGCCGATATACTGCCGAGTGGTCCATACTTCCCTTTCTATACGCAATGCGCCCCATGAGGCGTAACTGCTCTCTGGCTTTGCGAATGGTCGGCGCTGAAAGCCCCGTGCTCAGCTGCAAGGCGGACATGGATAAGTCAAATTCCTCTTTCCACCCGCACAGATTGTTGTAATGAAGCAGCGAATGCCAAACCAGCCTAGCTGACGGCGATACATTGGGATGCACCAACAACCAATTCTCAAATTTTTTAAATTCCTCAATGAAATTCATGGACAAATACCTCCTCTAAATGAATTAGGTCCTCTCCCCCTCACTTATTACCATCCAGCAGATGTAAACTTGTAAACACATTTTCAAAAAAAATTTATTTTTTTGAAATATTTTTTAAGATGCTCTTTTAAAACATTCTTTTGCTACGCATCATTTTATTTTTATTGGCAAAATATTCATCGATATTTCATGCACCATACATCCATTACAACGCCGTGTACCATACACTCGTTACACCTTCATGTGCCATACACTCGTTACACCTTCCTCTGTCATGCATCCATCACTCGTTCACACAAAAAAGCACCCAACGATAGCTACCCCGGATCTTCTTTACAAGACCCGATAGTAAAACTATCGCTGGATGCTTTTCCTTTATTCGCCTTTGCGTCAGCAGACTTCCCCTCTCTCCCCCTTCCCGCATTTGCCGTGCATAAGCAGACGGCGCGCAGCAGCCTCCCTCTCTCCCTTTGTCGGCTGCAAGTAAATGGTATAAAAAAAGATGGCACAGTGTGTGTAGAACGCCTTTGCGTCAGCAGGCTTCCCCTTCCCCGCATTTACCGCGCGCAAGTAGACGGCGCGCAACGGAATAAATTAGCCTAAACAAAACAGCCGACATGGTGTGCATAGAATGCCTTTGCGTCAGCAGGCTTCCTAGCACACCATGTCGGCTGTTGTCTTCTTACTATATTTATTTTACTTGCGCGCCAAATACTTACGCACGTCAAACGCTACCGCCACTACGATAATCAGCCCTTTAATAATAAGCTGCCAATACGGCCCCATCCCCACGAAGGTAAGACCGTAGTTGATTACCGTAAAAATAAGCACGCCTGCGATGATCCCAGGCACGGTACCGATACCACCGGTAACGGATACGCCGCCTACAACGGCTGCGGCGATGGCATCGAGCTCGTACATGTTACCGTAGTTATTGGTGGCACCGCCGGTGCGCGCTGCTTCCAAAATACCGCCAACGCCGTACAAGGCTCCGGCCAACACATAAATGCAGATGAGCGTGGTGGCTACGTTAATCCCGGATACCACCGCCGCCTGCGGATTGCCGCCGATGGCGAACATGTTTTTCCCCAGCACCGTCTTGTTATACACCACATACATAATGAGGGCGATCACTGCGGCGATAATGACGATGTACGGTATGGAAATAACACCGAGGTCGATAGCGCCCGTACCGATGGCGGTAAATTCCGGACGAAGACCGCCGATAGGCTGCGAATTATTGGGCGGCATGTCAAAGTACAACGAACATACGCCATAAGTCATAACCATGGTGCCCAAGGTGGCGATGAAAGGAACAATTTTTAAATACGCCACGATAAGACCGGACACGAGTCCTACCAAAGCGCCGACGCCGATGGCAATCAGAATCGGTAAAATCAGCGGTAAGTCCGGCACCTGTTCAAAGAACGGATGCGGATAGTTCGGCATCTGCGACAGCGATGCGGAGACCACTGCCGTAAGCCCTACGACGCGACCGGCGGACAGGTCACAGCCGGCGGTAATCAAAATCATCGCCGATCCCAAGGCAATGATCACACGCGGTGACGACTGAATCAAAATATCCCTCATACTGGTGAAGGACAAGAAATTCGGGCTATATATGGAAATAGCCGCAACGAGGACGACAAGTACGATATAAATCGCGTTTTGCGTCATAAACTTACTTATACTTTTGCCGTTCATGCTAACCCTCCTATACCAGACCGGCTGTAGCCAGCTCCATGATGCGTTCCTCGGTAGCTTCCGACGCATCGATAATGCCTTCCATCAGGCCGTTACTCATGACCATGATGCGATCGCTCATGCCGAGGAGCTCCGCCATTTCCGAGGAAATCATAATCACGCTTTTCCCTTCGCTGGCCAATCGATTGATAATCGTGTAAATTTCGTACTTAGCCCCTACATCAATACCGCGCGTAGGTTCATCTAACAGTAAAATATCCGGCTCCGTGTTCAGCCACCGCGAAATCAACACCTTCTGCTGATTGCCGCCGGACAAGGATTGAATGCGCGTATGCGTATCCGGCGTTTTGATGCGCAGCGACGACACGCCGTCCTTCGTATCCAGCTCGCGAAGCCGATCGTTAAGGAGCCCCGCCTTGTTGCGGTATTTTTTCATGGATGCCATCGTATTGTTGTCCACGATGTTCAGCATGGGGAAAATACCCGTGGCCCGTCGTTCTTCCGTAAGAAGGGCAATGCGATGCTTCTTCGCATCCCGCGGGCTTTTGATGGTAATCTCCTTGCCGTGTAAGAAAATCTTTCCCTTCGCTAAATGGCGCAGGCCGAACAAGGCTTCGATGACCTCTGTGCGCTGCGCCCCTACGAGGCCGCCGACGCCGAGAATTTCCCCTTTGCGCAAGGTAAAGCTCACATCCTTAAAGGAGTTCTCCCGCACCGATGTCAGCCCTTCCGCGCGGAGCAGCTCCTCGCCGGGGGTATTCGTTTTCTCCGGGAACAGCTGCGTCATTTCACGGCCTACCATGCGTTTAATAATTAAGTCCGTCGTCAATTCTTCAGACGGCCAGGTACCTATATAGTTACCGTCGCGCATAATCGTCACTTCATCGGCTATGCGGAGGATTTCTTCCATTTTATGAGAAATATAGATGATGGCCACACCTTTGGCTTTCAGATTGTTAATGATCTTGAACAGGTGCTCTACTTCATCGCTGGTCAGCGACGAGGTGGGTTCATCCATAACGATAATCCGCGCCTTGTGAGACACGGCTTTGGCAATCTCGATACTTTGCAGCTTCGATACCGACAGATGACCGGCCAGTTCCTCCGGGTCGATGTCCACGTCGATTTCCTCGAATAGCTTCATCGTATCTTCCTTCATCTTTTTATGATCCACAAAGGATAACGGGCCGAAGCGCTTTACCGGAAAGCGTCCGAGCCATAAATTTTCCATTACATTGCGCTGCAATACCGGGTACAGCTCCTGATGAATCATGGAGATGCCCATGTCCAGCGCCGTCCGCGAATCGGAGATAGTCACGGGCTCACCGTTCAAAACGATGGTCCCTTCGTCTTGTGTATAAATACCAAAAAGGCACTTCATCAATGTCGATTTCCCGGCGCCGTTTTCACCCATCAGGGCATGCACGGTACCCGGGCGGAGTTTGAGAGATACATCATTCAGTGCTTTCACACCGGGAAAGGTTTTTGTGATGTGCTGCATCTCCAAAATATACTCACTCATGCTTGGTTCTCCCTTTCTACTATTGCCTTAACGGCAGGTCTGTACCTCATGGGCAGGAAGCAAACTGCCTCCTGCCATGAAGCCGCCGGCGATTATTTATCGCCTAAAATCTTATCTGCATTGTCCTTCGTTACGATTTCGTAGGGTACCCAAATGTACTTACCGTCAACGATGTCAAAGCCTACATTGTCCTTCGTCGGCGTTTCGCCTTTAGCGAGGACTAAGGACAGATTGAATACTGCATCGCCTTGTTTCTTGGCGTTGTTCAGTACCGTACCGAGCAAGGTGCCGTCTTTTAGTGCCTGCACCGCCGGTGCCGTCGCATCTACGCCGACAACCGGAATGTACTTACCGTTTTGGAAGTAACCGGCTGCCTTCAAGGCTTCGATGGCCCCTAAGGCCATGTCGTCGTTGTTGCAGATAACCGCATCAATCTTGTCGCCGAAACGACTGAGGAAGGCAGCCATCTTTTCCTGACCCTTTACGCGATCCCACATGCCGGTGTCCTGTGCCAATTCCTGCACCTGTATGCCTTCCTTCTTCAAGGATTCGATAACGTGCTGGCTGCGAAGCACCGCATCCTGATGGCCCGGCTCGCCGGTGATCATTACATAGTGCATCACCTTGTCGCCGCTCTTATAGGCTTCCGGATGCTTTTTGAAATAATCCGACAGGATCTTGCCCTGCATTTCGCCGCTTTGTTCCGCTTTAGCGCCTACATAGTATACCTTATCCCACTTCGCCATATCTTCCTTCAGCGGTTCGCGGTTCATGAATACCATGGGAATGTTAGCGTTCTTCGCCTTGTCGATGAGTACGCCTGCCGCGGTGCGATCCACTACGTTAACACCGATGGCCTTGTACTTTTTGTTGATGAAAAGGTCAATCTTTTCGTTCTGCGTCGGCTGCGAGTTCTGGCTGTCCACAATGTCTACCTTTGCCTTGCCTTTCGCGTCGGCGTCGATGCGAGCGCGCACACCGCTCATAAAGGTGTCGTCGAATTTGTAGATGGCTACACCGATTTGCGGTAATTCGCCGCTGCCGCTACCACTGCCGCCGCAGCCGCCCAGTACAAACGTGCCTACCGCCAAGGTGGCTAACATTGCTGCTTTCCATGACTTTTTCACAAGAAACTCCTCCTTTAAAAAGAAACCGTAGAATCTATTCTTCGCCATACCGTATACTATGTCGGCGCTTCTACCCTATCAGACGAGCCATGCCGTAGCGGCCCGTTCGGCACCCATGATGTCTACCATGCCCAGCAAGGTGTAATACACGCCGTTACCGGAATACACCACATCCACCGGGCGCGATTTATACACGTGCTTCTCGATCATATCCCGCAGGATTGGTTCCATAATCGTCACCGCTTCACCGAGGGCACTACTCAGCACAATCCGCTCCGGATTGATGAGATTGCTGATGTTGGCCAGCGTCGCCCCCAGGTAGTTGCCCACCCGTTGCAATGCTTCCAAACACACCGCATCGCCTTTGACCGCTGCCTCGTAAATCGGCTCAATGCGAAAGGCATCGCGATTGACCTCCGGCGAATCCGCCACCGCACAAGGACGTCCGGCTTTGATTTGCTGCAACACATAATTGCGAATGGCCGTTTCCGACGCCACTTCCTCCAGCGTCGTATACCGCTGACCGTTGTCACAGGGCACGATGGTGTGACCGATTTCACCGGCGCTTTCGTTAAAGCCGCGGAACAAGGAGCCTTGATACAACAGGGCCGACCCAAGACCGTAGCTAAACTTTAGCACCACCAAGCTTTCAATGCCCTTGCCGCTGCCGTAATAATATTCGCCGGTAGACAAGCAGCGCACATCATTGTCCAGGAACACGGGCAAGTGAAAGCGTTCTTCCAACATATATTTAAAGGGCACATTGTTCCATTTCGCATGTGGCGAGTACACGGAAATGCCCTTCACCGAATCGACGGGACCGCGCATGACGAGACCCAAACAGCTGATGGTAAAGCGGGAGCTCTCCAAGGTAACCGCCACTTCCCGATAAATGCTGTTCATAATTTCATCGCGCCCCATGCCGATACTAGACTGCTGACGGCGATGTAAAATGGTGCCGCCTGCGGTGACCACGTAAAACAGCAACGCATAGGTACGGATGTGGATGACCATCATCGTTTCCGTGTGCTCGTTAAAGCGCAGCAGCATGGACGGTCTGCCTACGGGCGATCGCTCCTCGCGATCCATGTAAATCAGATCTTTCTCCATCAATGCATTACAGATATTCGTCACCGTCGGCGCTGTAATGCCCGTATTGCGCGCAATGCTTGCCTTCGATACCGGCCCGTTGCGCCGTATATAGTTCAGTATAATTTCATCATTGTTCAACTGCTGCCTCGGCATCCTACCCCGACCTTTCTAGGACAGCGCGTGTACGCCGTCACCAATTTCCGCTTCATACATACTGGGCTCCGTTCCGATGGCCTTTGTATAGGCTGTGGTCACCGCTTCCTTGAAAGCATCTACCTGCGCCGTTTCTACCAGTGCAATGGCACAGCCCCCAAATCCGGCACCGGTCATACGCGATGCCAAGCAGCCCGGTTGCTGCCGTGCAATGGTCACAATCGTGTCCAACTCCTTACCGCTGACTTCATAATCCTGTTGCAGCGACGTGTGCGATGCCGTTAAAATGTCTGCGATTTCGTTAATATCACCGGCGCGCAATGCGTCCATAAAGCGCAGCACTCGTAGGTTCTCCGTCAAGGCATGACGGGCTCTGCGCCGCAGTACCTCGTCCGCAATGTACTCCAAATCGCTTTCCTTCGCCAAGGACAACGCCGTCAGTGGATAGTGCTTTTGAATCTCCGCCAGCGCCGCATCGCATTCGCCTTTGCGTTCGTTAAATTTTGAATCCACCAGGCCCCGCTTTTTATTGGTGTTCATAATGATCAACCGGTAGTCGCCCCAATTAAGCGGGACCAATTCATAATTCATTGTCGTGCAATCCAGCAGCACCCCATGGCCTGCCTTGCCTTGACTGATGGCGAACTGATCCATAATGCCCACCTTGACGCCGACAAAATTATATTCTACTTGCTGCGCCATCTCCGCCAGCTTCGTCATATCCAGCGGCACGCCCAGATAATCCCATAGCATGTATCCCGTCAAATCGAGAATGCACGCCGACGAGGATAGACCGGCTCCGGCCGGCAGGTTGCCTACAAAGTAGAGATCCATCCCCGGCATGTCGTGCCCATCGCGCTGTACATAGTCGATGATGCCCAGCGGATAGTTCGCCCAATCCCTCTCGGCTTCATAGCGAAGAGGCACCGACAAATCCACCTCTACCGTGGTGTCCATGTTCTCCGAAAAAAGGCGCACCTTCTTATCCGAACGCACCCGCATGGCACCCCAAATGCCTACGGTCAACGCCGCCGGGAACACGTGACCTCCGTTATAATCCTGATGCTCGCCGATAATGTTGACGCGCCCCGGTGCAAAATAACAGCGCACCGGCTCCGTACTTTCACCAAACTGTGCCACAAATCGTGCTGTCAATTCATCTTTCGTCATGACTACTCTCCCTCTTTTGCCTGTGTGTACAGCCGCTTCAGCACCGGTGCCGTTTCTTCCACCGCACTGGTGTTGGCCGCTGCCCACGCCCCCATTTCCGAGGACGCGTAATACTTAATTTTATTTGCCTCTCTGAAAGGCGGATAGAACTCGATATGAAAATGAAAGTACTCGTCGGAATCCGCATAAGCCGCACTGTTCACCGGTCGTTGATGATAGACCATCATGTATGGGAACGGTGCATCGAACAAGGCATCAAAGGCCTTTGTCAGATATTTAAGCATCTCCGCCAGATCCCGGCGTTCCTTTGCCGTGCATTCGCTAAGATAGCCCATGTGCCGCTTAGCCACAATGAATACGCCGTACGGATAATCCGTGAAAAACGGAATGTACCCAAGGAAGCTGTCATTCTCCGCGACGATGCGTTCCTTGGCGGTCAGCTCCGCATGGTTCATGTCGCAGAACAAGCAATGTCCATCATGGTCGGCGTGATACGCCTTCGCCGATGCCAATTCGACTTCAAGCTTTTGCGGCACGAAGGGATACCCGTACAGCTGCCCGTGCGGATGCGGCATGGTTACCCCGACGGCTTCGCCTTTATTTTCAAAGGGATACACATATTTAATGCGTTCGTCCGCCGCCAATGCGTCGCAGCGCTCGCTGATAAGCGCCAGCAATTCGTCAATGTGATCAATGGACAGCTCGTAAAACTTCGCCGTGTGCTCCGGCGAATATAATATCACTTCGCACTTGCCGTAATTCTCCGCGCTCGTATAAAATCCCGTGCTATCCGCATAGGGAACATCCGGCGATGTGGTCAGTGCGGGAAAGTCATTATCGTAGGCATACACGGTAAAATGCTCCGGCACCTTCTTTCCTTCGCCGGGGCAAAAGGGACACCAATCCTTCGGCATCGTCGGGCGATGCTTGCGATTCGACGCCACCATCGTCCAGGTCCTTAACAACGGATTCCACCGCAACTCTGACATACTGACAACTTCCTTTCATGGCTACCATACTATCTACGGTACCGACAATACTCTCTACGATACTTACTACCCACTTAAATATTTTATTAAGTTTTTAAGTAAGTTTTTTATGAATACATTTTTTCATATCTTCATAAAAATTTCAACTAGAAAACGATGCGGACGTATACGGATAATGCATACATGTGGTATATCGTTGCGTCAGCACTCTCTCCCCTCCCCCTCTTGTATGATTTACTCAAAAAATGTTTGTACATAGAAAGAAAGGCCTGTATAGGGCACGTAGAACGCCTTTGCGTCAGCAGGCTTCCTAGTGCCCTATACAGGCCTTTCCCCTTATTAAAATTATTTTTTGATTAAATCACTCAAGTCACTGTCTACGACCTTCGACATCAATTCTTCGTAGCTGATATCGTCGGTAAGTCCTTGTTCATCCACCTTACCGTCATCATAGTGTTGTCCTTGGCGTTCTTTCACTTCTGCCCGGAAGCCATGTTCATCAAGAACGGCTTCGTCGTACGCGTCCAGTAATTCGTTATCCGTCGTCGGTGTCGTCACCGTCGGAGCCACGCGCAACAGCTGCAAGGAAACGCCGTCCCACATAGCGCCTTCGGCACGCCGCGTTTCATCAGCGGTTACCAATACTTCCAGGAAATCCCAGAATAATTTACTGTTCGCTTCAAAATTATCCCGCAAGTACGTTACCGTTTGTAACGCCACCCCGGTGATGGCACCCAGCGCCGCCAGATCGTCAACGAGCTGTTTTTCCTTGCCGTTTTCCAAATCGTCGCACGCCTTCTTCAAGAGCGGCATGTATTCGTCCGGCGACAACCGGCGAAGCAACGCGCCCGCTTCTTCCACGGCCATGTCCGTCAGGTACGGTCGTTCACCATCATACACGGAGCGCCGTTTACCGAACACGCGATTCATCGCCGCTTCCGTAACGAGCCATGTGCCCATGCTGTCGCGGCATTCCGTCGGGCGGAAGCTATGCTCATCGCCCTTGCCCGATTGGCACGCGCGAATGACCGCCGTAAGACCTACGCCCCACAGCCGCGCTGCTTCCGAATCCGTCAGCACATGGGACAACATATCCTGCTCCGTCGCCTCTACCGTTCCCTTTAACAACGCTAAGGACACGGCATGCGATGTGCTGGACTCTTCAAAGAAACGCTTTTCATATTCGTAACGCGCTTTGTAAAATTCTCGTGCCAAGCTGTCCGCCGGCGGCACCGGTCTCTTGCCGGTAAACGCATCCGGCCCGTACCAATCCGTTACTACATCATCAATCACGACAAGCTGAATCTTGTCATATACATTAATATCTTTGTACTGAATCGCTTCGCTTACGGCCACCGCGATATCCTTGTACATTCGTTTAATTCGTTCCGTATCACAACGGTATTCACGCATACTTGTCACATCCTTTCTCACCTGGCTGCCCCAACACTACCTCCCGTTAGACAGTCGTTACTATGACTTCACCATATATTTTATATGACAAAAGGGGATATTGACAATGAAAATTATTGCATATATCCCCTATAAAATTTATCTATGTAACAATGGTTACACGGTTTACTTCACGGATGCTACACGTTACCCTTCGCCGATAGCTTACCCGTCAGCTACATGGTATCCTTCACCGGTAGCGTACCGATCGACGCCGGTTACGCCTTACGAATAGGTACCCATGTACCGGGTTCCATTAATGTCCGTTATCGAACAGGGCCTGTGGTTCCGTAAATTCCAGCAATCCATCCCGCCCGCCTTCACGGCCGATACCACTGGATTTAAATCCGCCGAAAGGCGCTTCCACATCGCGCGGTCCGTCATTGATAAATACATTGCCCGTGCGAATGTGACGAGCCACCGCAATGGCTTCGTCCTTCATGCCCCACACGGCACCGCTGAGACCGTACGGCGTATCGTTGGCAATGCGCACCGCCTCTTCTACGGAATCGTAAGGGATGACGCACAGTACAGGCCCGAAGATTTCTTCGCGGGCTATGGTCATGTCGTTCGTTACATTGGTGAAAATGACCGGATCCACGTAATAGCCGCGGTCCGGTGCTACCGGTTCGTTACCGTAAAGGAGCACCGCCCCTTCTTCCTTGCCCTTGGCAATGTATTCGGAAATCGTCGTAAACTGCTGTTTGGATGCTACCGTACCAATGCCGGAGCTGCGATTCGTCGGATCGCCTACGGTGTATTCACCGATGATTTCCAGCATCAACGCTTCCAACGCCGCCTTGGACTGGCGAGGAATCAACAGGCGCGACTGCGCCGTACAGGTTTGTCCGGCATTAAAGAAAATCGTGTTAAAGCAAGCGCGGATGGCTGCTTCATAATCGGCACCGGGTAAAATCACGCACGGTGATTTACCGCCCAGTTCCATACTGATGCGTTTCAAGCCGCCCAAGGCCCGTTGCGAAACGGTGCGCCCCGCTGCGGTGGATCCCGTGAAGGATACCATATCAATGTGCGGATCGTCGCACATAGCATTGCCCACTTCGCCACCACGACCGGTGACCATGTTGATCACACCGTTCGGGAAGCCGGCGCGATGGAACGCTTCCACCAGCCAATACGCCGTCAGCGGTGTGTGCTGACTCGGTTTTAACACCACCGTGTTGCCCGTCAAAATGGCCGGCATTACCTTCTGCACAATCTGTCCCAACGGATAATTCCACGGGGTGATGCACGCTACGACGCCCACCGGATCGCGATACACCGTAGAGTTCGGCAATTTCTCTACCAACGGTAAGGTCTCTGCCAATTCTATGAAGGAACGGGTTCGGGTATATTGGTAGTCCACCTGTACGGATTCGGTAAATGTCACCGGCGATCCCAATTCGCTGACGATGGTATCCACAAAGGTATCTCGCAAGCCTTCGAACTGCACCAGCATGTCCTTCATATAGCGAATGCGTTCTTCCATCGGCGTGGCTGCCCACAACGGAAAGGCCCGCTTGGCTGCTTCCGCCGCGCGTGCCACATCTTCGCTATCACCGGCTGGTACTTTGGCGATGACTTGCATGGTCGCCGGGTTTTCTACGTCAATGCGTCCCGTGCCGTGCGCGTCCACCCAAGCACCGTCAATATATAACTTCTCGTAATTCATAGCCATGCCTCCTCTTATTTCTCTTATTCGTACTCTTTAGAATTCATATATTCTTGAATTCGTATTCTTTTACGGCGTCCCCGCTGCTATGACTGCCACATATGCAGCAAGTACAGCACAATGGGAATGTACGGAGCCACGATTAAATTGCCCACACTGAGCTTTGTAATATGTAACAGGTTCATGGCAATCGCCAGAATAAGCAGCGCTCCGATTTCTGCCATTTCAGTAATGATGGCCGGCGTTACAATCTGCGCAATATAACCGGCCGATACGGTAATGAGCAGCTGATAGACAAATACGGAAATCCCCGCTAAGGCGCAGCTGCTTCCCTTCGTAGAGGCCAACATAAAAATAACCACAAAGTCCATACAGGATTTCACCAAGTATGTCGTGTACGTGCCTTGTGTCCCACTTTCAATGCCGCCGACAATCGACATGGCTCCGGCGCAAACGATGAGCGTGCTCACCACGAATCCGTCCGTATCGTCGCCGGTCTCTTGTTGGCCGAATACACGGCGCCCCATGCGCTGCAACCAGCGACAGGCTTCGCCCATGCGATACTCGATTTCCAGCCATTCGCCGATAAGCGCCCCGGCAGTGACGGAAATCGTCAGCACCATTAAATTCATATCCGCATTGATACCGCCAATGCCAATATATAACAAGCACAGCGCTAACGCCGCCATCAGTCGTTCTTTGATTCGCTCCGGCAAGCCGCGCTTACAACGACTGCCCAATACACCGGCCGCCACAATGGCTAGCCCATTGATCCAAACTCCTACTAGAGTCATACTATCTCCATTCTAGTGAGTGATCGATTGTAGTATGATCACTCTTATTCCTACTTATCGTCTTGCGTATAATCGAAAAACATATAGAGTATACGCAAAACTTCTATAGGAATTATAACATAAAAATAAAGGCGTTGGTAAAAATTTGTAAGCAATACATGAAATCGCCCCTATGCTATGAGGTCATGTCTTACGAATTTCCTCTACGCACAGGGGCGATTTCATTGTTCTCTTCTACTGCGTTTGCCAATGCCTTTATTGTTTATATTGGGAGCGCGGGCAGGTGAATTCCTTCTGCGCACGGTAGCCGCTCTCTTTTTCTCTTGTCTATTTTTATTACACTACTATTTTTATGTTGGGAGAGGGAGAGGAATTCGCAAGACACTCCCCCTTCCAGCTTTGCTCCCTGCCGAGAGTTTACAACTACTGTAGAATGCAAGAAAGCAATGATGATGTGCGTAGCGGGAATTCGTCAGACCTGACCGCCCAGCACATCATCATTGCTTTTATAAAACCATTCTATTTATAATTGTATCTCTCTCGCCCAGGAAGCAAGCTGCGCTTCCTCGGCCCGTACCGCATTCTTCCCGTTTTCGATCTGCCGCATCACATTCGCCGGTGCGGTGCCGCTATAATTGCTGCGTCCCGCCACACAGGCTTCGATGGTAATGGCATCCAAAATATCGTCTTCAAAGATGGGTGAAATCGCTTTGAAATCATCTACCGACAAATCTGCCAGCACACAGCCCTTTTCAATGCAGTGCTGCACCGCCGCACCTACAATGGCATGGGCTTCACGGAAGGGCACGCCTTTCTTCGCCAAATAATCTGCCATGTCGGTGGCATTGGAAAAATCATCTTGCAGCACAGCCCGCATCCGCGTACCGTTTACTTTCATCGCCCGCAGCATAGCAGCGTTAATGGACAAGGCAAAGTGAAGGGTATCCTCCGCATCAAAGATGCCTTCCTTATCCTCCTGCATATCCTTGTTATAGGTAAGAGGCAAGCCTTTCATCGTCGTCAACAGTCCCAACAGGTGACCGTAAATCCGACCGGTCTTACCGCGCACCAATTCACACACGTCAGGATTTTTCTTCTGCGGCATAATGCTCGACCCTGTGCAATGGGCATCGTCCAATTCGATGAAGCCAAATTCCGTACTGGACCAAAGAATTAATTCTTCGCTTAACCGGCTAAGGTGCATCATAACCATGGACGCCAGATGAAGAAACTCCAACACATAATCGCGATCACTTACCGCATCCATGCTGTTTTCGTATATCTTTCCGAAGTGCAACAGCTCCTGCGTATAGCTTTGATCGATGGGATACGTCGTCCCTGCCAACGCTCCCGCGCCAAGCGGCATGGTGTCCGCGTAATCGTAAATCAGCGCCAACCGTTTCGCATCGCGGCCCAACATGGAAAAGTACGCCATCAGGTGATGGCTGAAAAGCACCGGCTGCGCCCGCTGCAAATGTGTATACCCCGGCATAATAACATCCTTGTTCGCTTCGGCCACTTCCAAAATAGCTTTGCGCAAATCCGTAATCAGTTCACCGATATGCACCACGGCCTTGCGCACATACATGTGAAGATCCACGGCGCATTGATCATTACGGCTTCGTCCGGTGTGAAGGCGTCCGCCGGCTTCGCCGATAGCATCGGTAAGACGCTTTTCAATATTCATATGAATGTCTTCGAGAGCTACGGAAAACTCAAACGTACCGGCTTCGATAGCCTGTTCTATTTCTGTCAGCCCGTCTACGATAGCCTTTGCATCCGCTTCGGAAATAATGCCCTGCTTGGCCAGCATCGTGGCATGTGCCTTGCTGCCAGCAATGTCCTCCGCGTACATCCGCGCATCAAAGCCAATGGAGGACGTAAAGTCCTCCACCGCTTTATCGGTGCCCTTCGTAAACCGGCCACCCCATAATTTTGCCATTATAAACCTGCCTTTTCTTTCATCAACGCATTGATCGTCAGCGGCAAGCCGAAGAGGTTGATGAACCCTTCCGCATCGGCCTGATCGTATACATCGTCTTCTTCGAAGGTAACGAATTCCTGATTGTACAAGGAATACGGCGACGTTGCTCCGGCGCTGATGATGTTGCCTTTATAGAGCTTCAAGGTTACCGTGCCGGTTACCGTTTTCTGCGTGGCATCCACGAACGCCTGCAAGGCTGTCATAAGCGGTGCAAACCACATGCCGTCGTACACGAGTTCCGCGTATTTGTTAGCCACCAATTCTTTATAGTGGAAGGTGGCTCTGTCGAGGCACAGGTATTCCATTTCACGATGGGCATACATGATGATGGCTCCGCCCGGATTTTCATACACCCCACGGGACTTCATGCCTACCAACCGATTTTCTACAATATCTACAATGCCGATACCGTTGGCGGCACCGATTTCATTTAAGGTGTTAAGCAATTCCAGCGGCGTGCCGGTCTTGCCGTTCACTGCTGTCGGTACCCCTTCGGTGAACGTAATCTCTACCGTCGTCGGTACATCCGGTGCTTCTTCCGGAGATTTGCTTACCAAGTATACATCGCTTTTCGGTGCGTTTGCCGGATCTTCCAAATCGCCGCCTTCATGGGATAAGTGCCATACGTTCTGGTCCATGCTGTACGGATGCTTTTTAGTCGCCACTACGGGAATGTTATGCTTAGCCGCATAGGCCATGCAATCTTCACGGGATTTCAGTTCCCATTCACGCCATGGCGCAATGATCTTTGTATTCGGCGACAAGGCTTTGATGGATAATTCGAAACGTACCTGGTCATTGCCTTTACCGGTAGCACCGTGGGCAATCGCATCGGCTCCTTCGGCCTTAGCGATTTCCACTAATTTTTTAGCAATGAGCGGACGAGCAAAGGAGGTGCCCAATAAATATTTTCCTTCGTATACGGCACCGGCTTTTACGGTGGGCCAAATGTAATCGCTGACGAATTCTTCGCGGCAATCAACGATGTACGCCTTCACCGCACCGGAAGCGATAGCTTTCTTTTCCACCGCTGCATAGTCTTCCGGCTGTCCCAAGTTGCAGCATACGGCTACGACTTCGCAGCCATAGTTTTCTTTTAACCAAGGAATAATAACGGATGTGTCCAATCCGCCGGAATACGCTAATACGACTTTATTGACTTCACCTTTGTTTACCTTACTCATGTGTAACACCTCTGCTTATCTTTTCTCTACTGTCTGTCATCCCGTATTCGCTCGGGGATGGTGATTTCTTATTTCGTAGTTTATTATACACATCGTTGTATAATAATGCAAGCTTTTTTGTAAAAAAATACAGGTATTTTTTTTCAATACCTGTATGCTGTGTACGGCGCACTACGGAATCGCATATTGTACAAGACCGTAGCTCTGTCCCGATATAGTGCTGTAATGATGCGTTTGTACCGCTGCCTTGAGACCGCTTACCGCGCCCAAGACAAAGGCGGCAGTTCTGAATGCATATTCATCCTCGACGGGATAGCCCAGCTCATGCAATGCCTGCGGACGACAATCGGCCAACGCATTCATAAGGGCAATATTTTTATCTACGCTTACATCCTCTTGATTGACCAAGCGTGCCGGCAATAAATTGGCACTGCCTACTACGGCAATGCGCCGTCCCGATTGCTGCGCCGCCATCTGCATCAAACGACCGAAGGTGTATAATTCTTCATAGCTGAGCCGACCCATGGTAAGGCGCACGATTTGCTTATTGCCCAGACCTTCTTCACCTAAGAAATGGAGAGGAATTGCTGCCGTATGATGAAGGAAGTAATCATCCGTGGAAATCGTCGGCATATGATCCAAAATACTGACCAACGGAATGCCCATGCGTTCTCCCAAGCGCAGCATGACATGATTAAAAAAATCGTCCGTTTCCATGCCCAAGGTAATCGGCGCTCCGCCGGATGGCTGCAAGGCGCCGCGCAATCGCGGCTGCGGACTGTACCCAATAGCATCGCGCAAGGTGTAGCGATACCGACTTAGGATAACGATGGTTTGCGGATGGCTGTCCCTAATATGTATGGCAGCTTCCTTCATAGCGGCAGTAAGCTCTTTATACGTAGCCTTCGATTTCGGTAGGTCCTCAAAATATGCCAACGGAGCCGGCCAATACGATACACTTACGATTTTACCTGCTGCCATAAAAACTCCTCCTATATATTCACGCATAGACGATATGTTCTTCGTCGTATTGTGACACTCACATATCTATATTTTTCTATAGTTTTATTGTACTGGGTCAGTCCACAAATGACAAGACACTATCTTTCACGTTGCAAATATCGCATAGGTTGGTGTCCCGGTGTTACCTTCTGCCGATACTCTGACTTTTCTTACCTGTACGGGATTGGTTCCCGCTATTTCTCCGACTTGCCTTCTGCCGACACTATGGCTTTTCTTGCCTACCGCATAATTTCTTTCGCGCATTGATTTCTTCCTCTTATTCATTTCTTTCCCATTAATTTCTTCCGTGTGTCAATTTTTTCTACCTGTTAATTTCTTTTGCGTATTCTTTCCCACCTAGGAAAGGTAATTGCTATATCCTAGTTTGTCTCCCTGTGGTATGATAGATGCATGAAACTATTACTGAAAATTTTAGTGGTACTTGCCGCCTTGGCCGCCGGCCTGTATTGGTTTGCCGGTTATGAACCGGAAGCGGACAAGACTGCGCAGCGTACCCCACAGACACGATTGGAACAACATATTGAAACTTCGGAAGACAGCTTGAGCAGAACCGAGCGTATTCGCCGTCTCTTTGCGTTCAAAGAGGCCGTGCGCACAGCCTTGAATGCTCGCGTCCCGGCGGACCGCCGCGTAAAAGCCGATGAAATCGCCCCCATTATGAAAGAGGCCTTAGTAGCAACGGAGGATAAACGCTTTTACGATCACGGTGCCATCGACATTTTTGGCATTTCCCGCGCCTTTTATATCAACATGGTCGCCGGTCACACCGTGGAAGGAGGCAGCACCATTACGCAGCAGCTCGTCAAAAATCTCTTTCTCTCTTCCAAGCGCATTATGTCGCGCAAGATAGAGGAAGTGTTGCTGGCGTATTTGATGGAGTATTATTACACGAAGGATCAAATCCTCACCATGTATCTTAATTCCATTTATTACGGCAATAATTATTACGGGCTGGAAGCAGCTGCCGCCGGTTATTTCGGCACCACGCCGGACAAACTTTCTTTAGCACAGGCAGCGATGCTGGCCGGTCTGCCGCAGGCACCGTCCTATTATAATCCGAAAGAAAACTTTACCGCCGCCAAGGAACGGCAGCGCACCGTCCTCACCCTGATGGCCGCGCAAGGGATGATTACCTCCAGAGAAGCGGACAGCGCATTCTATGAAGATGTAGGTTTAAAGAAAGAATAGTGCCTTATTAATCAACATGGTAAATGAGTGACCCTCTTACTTGAAGCCAGGGCTAGCGCATGGCGTTCTTCATAAGAGGGTCACTCATTTTTCTTTTATCCTCTAATCAATAAGGCACTATTTTTCTTCGGCGAAGAGGAGGAGTGCATGACTCTTTATTACAGAATACGGAGGCTATTTTGTATTCCTTCGCAGAGGAGAGAAGCCAGAGCTGACGCATGGCATACATTACGGAATACAACTTTTTATATATCAAGGAGATCCTACTTGTTCCAATAGGTAGCGGTCTCCACTTTTTTTCAGACCATAACTTATCCCTTTTCGAATCCAAAGCCCATCCCTTGTTCCGCTCCCCGGTATCCATCCGAATTCAAAGGTCTTTACGGATAGGGATACGTCATAACACCCGGGATATTTTTTCGCCAGTTCAGCCTTTCCAAAAGGATAGGTTATATCATGAATGCGGTAATCAAATATTTTCTTGCTTGTCAAAAGACGCTTACTTTTGTAATACTCTAATTCCTGCGTTAGTATTACACGAACGATTTCCTTCTCCGGTAACGAAGCCACCTGCTCCACCGGAATACTATTGGGCAGCGGTTCTATAGGCTCTTCCATTTCATAGCGCACAAATACAGTACACACAGTCACGATAATACCTATCAGTATATCACGCCGCCGTAACGAACGGTGCTTCCAAAGACGAAACGCAAGATAAAGTACATACACGGGCAATGCTACATACGATGCTAACATAAAACAATCAGCAATTATTTCTACTAATGACATCATACGCTACCTCTCCTTCCCTCTTTGCGCTAGTAAGAAAACAAGCTCATACCGTATCTCTTCTTCTTTAAAAAAATCCCGTGACTCTATCGCGTAGAACGCTCTAGCCACGCACGAGCTTCCTAGCGATAGAATCACGGGATATCATCCATTAATCTTTATGCGTTGTCAAAAATTCTTTAACCGCCGCCATGGCTTCGGCTTCATCTGCACCGTCAACGGTGACCACCAGTTCCGTTCCCTTCGTGGCACCCAAGGTTAACACGGTCAAAATCGATTTGGCATCGGCCTGTTTGGCACCGTTAGCCAAGGTAATTTTCGACTGAAATTTTGCGGCCAGCTGCGTAAACAGCGTCGCCGGACGGGCATGTAGTCCCGATTCGTTCGTAATAGTTACATGTTCTTGAATCATTGTGCACACCTTCCTCTTCCTGCTCCCCGACGCTATTACCCACTAGCGTCGCTATCCACATCGGCACAGCCTCTACTGCCGTGCGCATTACTTGCTGTTGTATGACGGAGTCATACATTTTTCTCTATCTATTATACCAAACAAGTATCGCTTACGTAATGACCAATTTACAGTTCAATGCCTTTTTCCGTCATTATGCGCGTTACGTACGCCGCAATTTCCTTGGCACTTCCCAAGGTCAATGCCTTTGCCGCCATGTGGCGACACTCGTCTACGGTCACCGACCGAAGCACCGCCTTAATCATGGGAATGGCCGTAGCACTCATGCTGAATTCATCCAGCCCCAGTCCCAATAAAATCATCGTTGCCATCGGATCACCGGCCATCTCTCCGCACATGCCGGTAAGCTTGCCTTCCTTATGCGATGCGTCGATGACTTGTTTGATGAGCCGCAGCACTGCCGGGTGAAGCGGTTCATACAGCTGCCCGATGCGCTCGTTCATGCGATCCACCGCCAAGGTATACTGGCATAAATCATTGGTACCGATGCTGAAAAAGTCAACTTCCTTTGCCAAGATGTCCGCAATCATCGCCGCTGCCGGAGTTTCCACCATGATGCCCACCGGTGTGTCTCCGTTGAAAGCGACGCCTGCCGCCGCAAGCTCGTCCTTTGCTTCCTGTAACAGCGCATTGGCACGGCGCACTTCATCCAGCGAAGAAATCATGGGATACATAATGTGCACCTGACCATGCACGCCGGCACGAAGCAATGCTTTCAGCTGCGTCTTAAACATATCCGGTTCGGACAGGCAAATGCGGATGGCCCGATACCCGAGGAAGGGATTCATTTCCTTTGGCAAGGCCAAGCATTTTAGTTCTTTGTCGCCGCCGATGTCCATGGTGCGAATGATGACGGGGCGTCCGTCCATCGCTTCGGCGCACGCCTTATAGGCTTCGTACTGCACCTCTTCATTTGGCAATTCGTCGCGCTCCATATATAAAAATTCCGTTCGGAACAGGCCGATCCCTTCGGCGCCCAGCTCCCGCGCCTTAGCCGCATCATCAGCTTTGCCGATATTGCCGAAGAGAAGCACGTCATGACCGTCCTTCGTCTTCGCCGGCAGGTTCGCCGATTCTTTCATCGTTTGCAGTACCCGGCGATACCGTGCGCCTTCTTCTTGGTACCGCGCAAATTCATCATCGCTAAGCTCCGTCAGCACAATGCCGTCCGTGCCGTTAACAACCGCCTGCTCGCCGGTGCGAAGTGCGCTGCTGTCGCCAACGCCCATAACCGCGGGAATCGCCAAGGTGCGCGCCATAATGGCGGCATGACTGGTAGGCCCGCCGCTGGCCGTTACAATACCCTGCACTACGGTAGCATCCAAGGACGCTGTATCGGACGGGGTCAAATCATCGGCCACTAAAATAATCTGTCCCGACAAATGTGCCAAGCCGCGCGGTGTCATGCCCAATATGTTGCGGAGCAAACGGTCTCCGATGTCACGAATATCGGCACCGCGTTCGCGCATGTACGGATCGTCCATAGCAGAGAACATGGCCGCAAAGCTTTCAATTACGCCTTCCGTAGCTTCCGCCGCGGATTTGTGTTCACTTTCCACTGCCTGCCGAATCGATGTCAACAGCGACGGGTCCTGCGCAATCATAATGTGTGCTTCGAAGATAGCCGCCTCCGCATCACCCATCGTGGCCGCCGCCTTAGCTTTTACCTCGGTCAGCTGATCAATGGTCGTCTGCATGGCGTCGTCCAGTTTGTGTAATTCCTCCGCTACCGCCGCTTCCTCAATGGGAGTGCGATCAATGCAAATCTCTTCCTGCGTATATACATATACCGTGCCGGCGCCGATGCCGCGGGCTCCTGAAATCCCTTGTAGTTTCATACATATCTCCCTAGTAATTTCCTCATCCCATACGTGCGTATCGCTGCGTTATGCCAGTTCCGACGAGTGCCTGCCTAATGCAATCCCGACACACTCGTGCCGACATGTTGTGCCACGTCCGATACGTTCGTACTGCCTATGTTATGCCAATTCCGTTTCGAATACTTCCGCTGCAGGTCCCGTCATAAATACGGTGCCGTCTTCGCTGTAGCTGATGTGCAAGGTGCCGAGATACACGGCCACATCCACTTCACGACCGGTCAAGCCGTTTTCGTGCGCCATTACCGCAGAAGCGCAGCAACCGGTACCGCACGCCAGCGTAGCTCCGGCGCCTCGTTCCCAAGTGCGCACCTTAATATGGCTGTCGTCTACCACTTCCACAAAGTTTACATTCGTTCCCCGCGGAAACAGCGGATGCCGTTCCAGCTTCGGCCCTAGCGTAGTCAGCGGCACTTTCGTCACATCGTCTACGAACACTTCCGTATGCGGTACGCCCATGAGCACGGAGCTTACTTTATATGTCACGCCGTCTACATCCACATCATAGTTGAGCACCTTGTCCGCCTTGATGTCCATGGGAATATCCGCCGCGTTAAAGGAAGGCTTACCCATGTTTACCGTAACCAAGGTAACCTTGCCGTCTTCCACCGTCAGCGTCGGCTCCATAATACCGGCCAACGTTTCAATGGTAAACTTTTCTTTTGTCACAATGCCCCGTTCATACACATATTTCGCAAAGCAACGAATGCCGTTGCCGCACATTTCCGCTTCACTGCCGTCGGCGTTGATAATGCGCATCCGCGTATCGGCCACGTTGGACGGCACCACCACGATAATGCCGTCACCGCCGATGCCCGTCTGGCGATGGCACAGGCGCTTAGCCAATTCCGTATAATCCGTATCCGCGCCGTTCGGATCCGTAAAGAAAATAAAATCGTTGCCCAGTCCATGCATCTTTGTATACTTCATATTGCCTCCTTGCTGCTGCGCAGCTCTCTCACTTTTATCGTCGTCATCGACACTACCGATTAACATCGTCATCGACCGTACCGGTTAACGCTGTTCATAATGCCCATCGGATTTCGGGTAGCAGCCGGTTCTATTCCCGTGCCGATACATGCTATTCACGGCGCCGGTTAACCTTGAGCCGGTATTGGTTAACGCTAACGCAATGTCGATTCACTCTAATCCGGTGTCAGTTAATCTCGCCCGGTATCGATTCACTCTATTTGTTATACGTACTACATCATTCATTCTAAATCAGCGGAAAACCGCGTATGATGTGCTTTATTATAGCATGAAAAGAAAAAGAAGAACATATAAAGTAACAAGAGGGGTGTCCATGCCTCGGTAGTCAGGTCTTGCGAATGACGTACCTACGACATGGACACCCCTCTTGTTTCATCGGCTAGGGAGGATGAGTAAAATTAGTACAGGTTGTACGCTTGACCTCCATCGATTATATAAGCCACTTCATAGTTATTCGGTTCCTTAAAATTTTTATAATACAATAGCTGCAAATGTACGCCAGAGCTTACTTGGATAGTAGGCGTATAATCGCGACGAACTATTAGACCATAAGGAATGGATGTTTCAAACGAAGGATATCGATTCTTGAGCACATTATACATTTCCTTATATATCTTAGCCCCTGTTCCCTTATCCAATCCAGAAAATATAACGGCCACTCTATATACCGAGCCATTATAAAGTTGCTTAATATAAACGTCTTGATTAATCATTCGCTTTCCCAACGGCAATGTTCTTTTATACTCCCAGCTAGCAGTTTTCTTCGTTATCCATGGGTCTTTGTAGTTATCGTAATACCCTACTTTCCAACCGGGTAAGTTAGAAAAATTTGCCCGAAAATCTGAATTCGGCATACCTACATACAATGTATAAAATGTTTCCGGCTGTGCTACGATGGCTTTCGCTTCTTTTACAATCGCATCCGCTTCATCCGCCGTCGTTACACTTGTCGATGCATTAGACGCTGTCACAAAATTTTCAGTCACCATCGGGGCCATCAACAAACTGCCTGCCAACACCGCACGACATACCCACGTTGCATACCTTCCTAGGCATTTACATTTCATAGTCATCTCTCCTTACCATAAACTTTCCTCTTGCCGTCCACACATAACGCTAGACACTCATATATTGTTTCACCTTCTCTAAAAGTAGAAACTGTCCATTTATGCTTATTGTAGCACCAATGAAAAGAAAAAGGGAGATTTCTATCGCAGACATGTCATTCGTCAGACCTGACTGTCGAGATAGGAAGCTCCCTCTTCTCTTTCCCCCATTTGCTAATACCCGCCATCGGTTATAACAAGAGAGTCCGGCAGTACTGCGCAGTGGGTATTCGCAAGACCTACCCACCTAGCGGTACTACCGGACTCTCGGAACAATTAACCGATGACGGCTACTTAGCTAATATTTGTTGCATCATTGCTTTCAATTCTTGAATTTCATTTTCTTGCGCAGCTATCTTGGCATCTTGCTTTGCCATATTTGCTTTCTGTTCTTCCAGCTGCTGATGCTGTGTAGTAACCACTTGTTGCAATTCATTAATCTTCTTCGCCATGGCTGCTTTCGAAGTTGTCGTCTTGCTTTCACCGGAACCAACCTTCACACTCACACCGGCGTTAATCATATCTTCACCATTGCCAAAGGCGCCGCCGATACTGAACATCACATCTTCATTCGGGCGGTAGTATGCGCCGAGAGCCATCGCTGACTGTCCGGCATAATGACCATAGCCACCGGCAATATCCCATTTATTGTCCGGGTCGAAGTCAAGCGGATGAAGTGCCGCCAATGCCGCTGCTCCGGCACCGACTTTGTCTACGCGGCGGTCGAGTTTGGTGATGCGCGTGTTCATACCGTTTATGGAATTTTGCAGATTAACCACATCACCTTCTACCGTAGTCACACGGTTACCGAGGTTAGTCACATCACCGTCAAGCTTCGTGAAGTGCGTGTTAAATTCTTCTTTCGCCGTTGTTAATTGCCCAACGGTAGCCGCATCAGTCGGAGCTTTGCCATCCGCAAGATTATGAATGATTGTCTTACCTACGTCAAGCCCTTCTGCCGTAATCGATACGGTTGCCGTAGGTGCCGGCTTGCCATCCGCAGCTTTGCCCGTTACCGTCCAAGCTACTGTATCCGTTGTCTGACTCATGGCTGTGGAACCTGTGTCTTTGTTGCCTACCGTCAAGGTTGAGGTGGTATCACTCAATGCCAACGTAGATTTGCCCGCTGTAGTTGTTATCGATGTATCTTTCATGACTGTAGATGTCGCATCGTTAAAGACTGTTTCCCACTTTTCTTTATCTATCGTCATGTGTGCCTGTCCAACGGCAGCTGTTAAATCGTTGTCGCTAAGAGCGAACAAATTCTGTCCGGCCTTAGCTTCTATGGTGTTGCCAACAGTCAGCGAGTTAGTGCCAACGGTGGCCTTAATGGTATTGCCAACGGATAACGAGTTATTTCCGGATGTAGCTTCTATGGCATCGCCAAGCACAAGGGTATTGTTACCGGCAGTAGCCTTTATCTCGTTTCCCACCTGTATGGAGTTGGTTTGATGAGATAGCTTAGCACCTTCAGTAGTAAATTGCAATTCTCCCTTTGTGTTGTCCTTGCCCTTGATAGATTCAATATTTGTCAATTCAGGGACAAGTGAAAATTCAGTTTTATTAGTTAACTCAAGGTTACTACCGGCGGTGTACGTTGTATCCTTCGCTGAAATTTTTCCGTCATTATCTATCGTTACATTTTCCCCAGCTGTGTA
>NZ_AUAN01000005.1 GCF_000428745.1 Veillonella magna DSM 19857 | reverse complement strand
TGGAACAGACGCTACTGATGCCGTTAATAAGAGACAATTAGACAGTGCCATTGAGACGATTACGGGAAATAATGGTGCCTTGAGTAATACCATTAAGATAGGTGGGAATAATGGCTCGTTTACGAGCAATCAAACATTAAATCAAAAAGATGGTATTAAATTAATTATTAAAGGGGTGGATGAGTCCTCGAATGAAAATGGTAAGATTGTAGCACCTGAATGGGCTGATTTTGATACAAATAATGTGATGACGAAAGCGGACGGAGACACATTGCGTATTGCTATTTCAAAAATGCCTACTTTCAAAACGGTTAATACAGATATGATAATTGCTAAAGAGGGCAATTTTTCTGATAAGATTGTGATTGGTAATATTACTATTCAGAATAAAGGCGGTCAACTGACTTGGGACGGAAATAATACGCTATTTTATGTGGAAGATAAGGATGGTAATAAGAGGGCGATTGGTTTAAATGACAGTGTGAGATTCAATGAATACCTTAAGGTAGTAGATGATGAAAAAAATATTAGTGGAAATGGTGGTACAGGTAGTGATAATAGCGGTGTGAATGGATCTAGTGGCGCTCTTGATAAGAATACAACGCCCACTGTCAATGTAGATGTGGATAAATTAATTAATGAAAAGGATTTAGCCAATAAAACATATATTAACAATAAGTTGAGCGAGTTAAAAACGACAATTATCAGCGAAGTAAGTCCAAACGGTACGATTGGCACTGGTACGAATACGGATATGAAGGCTGTATCGGGCCAAACAGTGGAAGAGTACTTAGAGAAAAACTATACAAACAATAGAGAATTAAATCGCTATTTAACTGAATTATCTCATCAAGCTAATGCAGGTACCGCTAGTGCGTTAGCCTCTGCTGGAATGCCACAGATTTCAAGTTTAGAGAATGGAAATATTATGATTTCGGCAGGAGTAGGTTCTTATGGTGGTGAATCTGCTGTAGCACTGGGTATATCCGGTATTAATAATAATCGAGATATTACTTACAAAGTAGCTACAACATATGATAGTACAGGTAGATGGGGATTATCCGGAGGTATTGGTTTTGCTATAGGGGCTGGTAGTAATAGGTCGCTAAATAATGTGAATAGTAAAGAACTAGCCAATCGTTTGAACTCATTAGAAAAGGCGAACAAATCATTGAGTGAAACAAATAGTAAATTACAAGAAGAAGTAGAAAACTTGAAAGCCATGTTACAGCAATTACTACAAAAATAGTTTTGCAGCATTGTACGGACTGAATGTGTCTTTAGGTAAAATAGTTAGCTGCTGTTGCAGGATTAGTTGTAACGGATATCTTGTAGTATAATTTTGCTTATGAGGAATACGGATCTCTTTTGATAAAGGTGTTTTTTGAAATCTGATTTTATCATATGAGACCGTATTCCTCGTTTTTGTTTAATATGTATTGTAATTTTACTTGTCAATGGAGAAGCGTAAGTGAATTAATTGCAATGCATGCAATTTTATGATAAGATTAGGAATGCAATATTAAATCTCAAAAATAAATTTGGGTAGTAACCCTTAAGGAGGACATATTTTCATGAACGTAACTGTAAATCCTGTTGATCAGCACAAGGTAACACTTACTATTGAGGTTCCGGCTAAAGAAGTGACAAAGGGCATTGCTCAGGCAGTAAAACGCATTGCCGGTCAGGTTAATATTCCGGGCTTCCGTAAAGGCAAAGCACCGCGCCGTATTTTGGAAATGAATTTCGGTAAGGATGCTATTTTGGAAGAAGCTTTTGAACTATTGGCAGGTCGTGCATATAATGAAGCATTGCGCGAACAGGAAATTGTTCCGGTTAGCGAACCTGAGATTGAACGTGTAACCTTTGAAGAAGGTAAAGATCTTGTATTTAAAGCGACTCTTACTAAACGTCCGGAAGTAACTTTGGGCGAATACAAGGGTCTCGAAGCTGAAAAACAGGATGCTACCGTTACCGATGAACAGATTCAGGAACAGTTGGATAACATCCGCAATCAGCAGGCTAAAATGGTTGTAGCCGATAAAGATGCTAAGCTTCAGAAAGATGATTTCGCAGTAATCGACTTTGCCGGTTCCATTGATGGTAAACCGTTTGACGGTGGTGAAGGTAAATCCTATCCGCTTCAGATCGGTTCCGGTAACTTTATCCCTGGCTTTGAAGATCAGCTCATTGGTCATGTAGCTGGTGATGACGTTGACGTTAAAGTAACGTTCCCGGAAGATTATTTTGTTAAGGAATTGGCTGGTAAGGAAGCTGTGTTTAAGGTACATGTACATGACATTAAACGCAAGGAATTGCCGGAACTTAACGACGAATTTGCTAAGGAAGCAAGCTCCTACGATACCATTGAAGAATTAAAAGCAGATCTTCGCAAAAAAATGGAAGAAGATGCAACGGGCCGTGCTATCGATGCATACAATGCTGCATTGATTGAACAGGCTGTTAAAAATGCAACAGTAGATATTCCGGAAATCATGGTTGACGATCGCGTTGAACAGATGATTCAGGAATTGGCTATGAATATGGAAAGCCGCGGTTTGAAACTCGACGACTACCTGAAATTCTCCAACAAAACATTAGAAGCTTTGAAGGAAGAATACAAGGCAAACGCAGCGGAAAACGTGCGTGCCGATTTAGTATTGGAAGCTATTGCTAAAGAAGAAAATATTCAGGTTACAACTGAAGACATGAATATGGAAATCTTCACGATGGCACAGAACTTCGGTGCAGATCCGAAGGAAGTTTGGAATATTATTGCAAAAGAAGGCCGTGTATCTATGTTGGCAAGCTCCGTAGCTCGCAAAAAAGCAGCACGTTTCATCATCGAACATGCTAAGGGTGCAGAAACGGCTAAGAGCGAAGAAGCTAAAGAGGAAGAAAAATAATTTCTCTGTCGCTATAGGTACATGGACAATGAGGTGTGAATCATGTATGTACCAATTGTAGTTGAACAGAATGGACGCGGTGAGCGTTCCTACGATATTTACTCCCGTTTGTTAAAGGACAGAATCGTGTTTCTGGGCGGTCCCATCAATGATGATGTGGCTAACTTGGTTATTGCACAGCTTCTGTTCTTGGAAGCGGAAGATCCGGATAAGGACATCCATTTGTACATTAACAGCCCCGGTGGTGTAGTAACTGCCGGTATGGCTATTTATGATACGATGCAGTATATTAAGCCGGATGTATCTACCATTTGTGTGGGATCGGCAGCGAGCATGGGTGCTGTTTTGTTAACAGCCGGCGCCAAGGGCAAGCGATATGCTTTGCCGCATGCACGCGTAATGATTCATCAGCCGCTCGGTGGTGTTCAGGGGCAGGCCTCTGAAATCGAAATTCATGCACGCGAAATTTTGCGTATGCGTGAAGAATTGAACGGTATTTTGGCATCCCATAGCGGTCAGCCTATCGATGTGGTAGCACGCGATACGGACCGCGATAACTTTATGAGTGCGGCGGATGCAGTAAAATACGGTTTGATTGACGAAGTATTGACGAGACCTTTGCCGAGTAATAAGTAATCGGGAGGACAAGAGTTGAAGAAGGACGAAAAAGAGACATTACGTTGTAGCTTTTGCGGACGTACTGGTGAAGAAGTGCGCAAGTTGGTAGCAGGCCCCAATGTATATATTTGCGATGAATGTGTGGAAGTATGTCAGCACATTATTGATGAAGAATTGGGCATGCAGGATGATGGCGGCTTCACGCTGGAACACGTTCCGACGCCACACGAAATAAAGGAATACCTTGATCAGTATGTTATTGGTCAGGATGAAGCTAAGATTTCATTGGCCGTGGCAGTGTATAATCACTATAAACGACTCCAGATGGGAAACATGGTTGATGATATTGAATTGCAAAAGGCTAACGTCCTTTTTATCGGTCCGACCGGGAGCGGTAAAACATTGTTGGCACAAACATTGGCAAAAATGCTTGAAGTGCCGTTTGCCATTGCCGATGCGACCAGTCTTACAGAGGCCGGTTACGTTGGCGAGGACGTTGAAAATATACTCTTGAAGCTGATACAAGCAGCGGATTATGATGTGGAGAAAGCCGAACGAGGTATTATTTATATTGATGAAATTGATAAAATTGCCCGTAAATCAGAAAACCCATCTATTACACGCGATGTATCAGGTGAAGGAGTTCAGCAGGCATTGCTGAAAATTTTGGAAGGCACAGTTGCGTCCGTGCCGCCTCAGGGTGGTCGTAAGCATCCACATCAAGAACTTATTCAGATTGACACTACTAACATTCTATTTATTTGTGGCGGTGCCTTTGATGGTCTTGATAAAGTGATTTCTAAGCGAACCGCAAAGAAAACACTTGGCTTCGGAGCAGACATTCAAAAGCAGGAGGAACGAGACGTAGCCTCCATTCTTAAAGAAGTAGTGCCGGAAGATTTACAAAAATTTGGTTTGATTCCGGAGTTCATAGGTCGATTACCGGTAACGGTAACGCTTGATCCACTTGATAAAGAAGGGTTAATTCGAATTTTAACGGAACCTAAAAATGCGTTAACAAAACAGTATGAAAAGATGCTGGAGCTGGATCATGTAACATTGACCTTTGAGGCTGATGCGTTAGAAGAAATTGCAGCGGAAGCACTGAAACGAAATACCGGGGCTCGCGGGTTACGGTCAATTATTGAAAAAGTAATGAAACGGGTTATGTATGATGTACCTTCTACACCAGACATTACCGGTTGTGTTATTACGCGCGAAGCCGTTAAGGGTGAAGCACAGCCCATACTCAAAAAATGAGTCGGCCATAAAAAACGAGAAGATATTCTAAGTTTAAGAAACTCATTTCAGTATGGAATGAGTTTCTTTTTAAATAGATATAGAAAAGGAGGCCCTATGAGCGAGTCACAGACAATATTACCGATGATACCACTGCGTGGTATGGTAGTATATCCTAAGGTTACCGCCCAACTTGATATTGGGCGTGATAAATCTATCAAAGCTGTGGAAAAGGCAATGGCGGATGATCGCCTAATAGCTGTGGTTGCCCAGCTGGATGAGAATGTCGAAGATCCTGTGCAAAGCGAAATCGCTACCGTGGGTACACTGGCTAAAATAAAACAAATGCTACGTTTGCCGGGGGGGATTATTCGTATTTTGGTAGAGGGAATACACCGCATTGCTATAGATAGTATCGAATTAATAGATGGATACAACAGTGCAACCTTTACTGAACTTAAGCCTATCGGTGAGAACATGGTAGAATTAGAAGCGTATCGCCGTTTTGCTCAATCTAAATTTCTGCAGTGGACAGATGAAACGAAGTCTGTATCGGAAGAAGTAGTTACTCGTATAATGAATATTCAGAATCCGAATATATTGGCAGATCAAATTGCATCGGTGCTGCCGGTACCCTTATTTAAAAAGCAGCAGCTTTTGGATGTTTTGGGTGTTAAGGAACGTCTTCACAAAATCATTGCTGTACTCAATACAGAGTTGGAAATTTCTCATTTGGAGGAGGAAATTAATCATCAGGTTCGTCAACAAATGGAAATGCAGCAGAAAGAATACTTTTTGCGCGAAAAAATTAGAGCCATTCATGATGAATTGGGTGATAAGGTAGATCCCGATGAGGAGGCAAATGAACTACGCGAACAGTTGAGTAAACTCAAGGTATCCGATGACATCAGAGAACGTATTGAAAAGGAAATTGCTCGCTATAGCCGCATGCCGCAGATGATGCCGGAATCAACTATTTTACGGAATTACCTAGATTGGGTATTGGCATTGCCGTGGGATAAAGAATCGGAAGATCGATTGGATATTAATGAGGCTGCAAAAATCCTCAATCAGGATCATTATGGGTTGGAGAAGATTAAGGAACGCATTCTTGAATTCTTAGCGGTTCGCAAGTTAAGTGGCTCGCAAGGTGGTTCTATTCTTTGCTTGGTGGGACCGCCGGGGGTTGGTAAAACATCGTTGGCAACGTCTATTGCAAAAGCAATGAACCGTAAATTCGTGCGTGCTTCCCTAGGTGGTGTGCGTGATGAAGCAGAAATCAGAGGACATCGACGTACGTATGTAGGAGCGTTACCGGGACGCATGATTCAGGGAATGAAAAATGCGGGAACGAAGAATCCTGTATTTTTGCTGGATGAAATTGATAAATTAGCATCTGATTATAAGGGTGATCCGTCATCGGCGTTATTGGAGTTGCTTGATCCGGAACAAAATAAAACCTTCAGCGATCATTTTATTGAATTGCCTTTTGATTTCTCCGAAGTATTCTGGATTACTACGGCTAATGTAGCCGGAAATATACCGGGACCGCTTTTGGATCGCATGGAAATTATTGAGCTTTCCAGTTATATGGAAGAAGAAAAACTAGAAATTGCTAAACGGTATTTAGTACCTAAGCAAATCAAGCGCAATGGTTTGGATGGTCATAATGTGAAGCTGTCCGATGCGGTACTGCGTAAGGTGATTAGCGAATACACCAGAGAAGCCGGTGTCCGTACTTTGGAAAAAACGATTGCTAAAGTGTTGCGCAAAGTTGCTTATGAAGTCGTAGAAGGCGATGGCAAGGCACCTCGCGTGACAGTAAAAAATGTACCGCATTATTTGGGTGCGCCTATTTTTACGGAGCAGGAGCGAGAAAAAGAGTCGCAAGTCGGTTTGGTATGCGGATTGGCATGGACTTCTGTAGGTGGCGTAGTTTTACCTTGCGAAGCTACCACGATGGAAGGAACCGGTAAGCTTAGCCTAACAGGCAGTTTAGGGAAGGTAATGCAGGAATCCGGTCAGGCAGCTATGGCTTATATTCGTCATAATGCAGAACATTTGGCATTGCCAAAGGAATTTTATAAGAATACGGATATTCACGTGCATTTACCGGAAGGGGCTACACCGAAGGATGGACCGTCTGCAGGTATTACCATGACGTTAGCGGTTGTGTCGGCTTTGACAGATAAAAAGGTGCGGTCCGATTTGGCTATGACCGGAGAAATTACGATTCGTGGCCGTGTGTTGCCTATCGGCGGTTTGAAAGAAAAGCTGTTGGCCGCGTTGCGCCACGGAATTAAAGAAGTTTTGATTCCTTATGGTAATCAAAAGGACGTAGCCGAGTTACCGGAGTCTGTAAAAAAAGGCTTAAAAATTACTACTGTTAAAACTATGGATGATGTGTTAGCAAAGGCGTTTGCAAAATGAAACAGCGAAAGAAACAGGTAAAGCGAGGTCCGGCACCGCAGTATACTCGAAAAGAGCCGAAGGGGCCGCGTATTATAGCTTCTGCCTATACGGCTTCGGCTGTACGGGCAGATCAATACCCGGAAGGTGATACCGTAGAAATTGCTTTTTTGGGGCGCTCTAATGTAGGAAAATCATCATTGATAAATTCCTTGTGTAATCACCGAGGGCTTGCTTTGGTTAGTGGGCAACCGGGGAAGACGAGAACAATTAATTTCTTTTCCATTACATCGAAGGAAGATATTAGCGATACGGAAGAATTAAGGTATCATTGGTTTCTGGTGGATTTACCTGGATATGGTTTCGCTAAAACGGATAAGGGGAATCGTGATATTTGGTCATCGTTTATCGCAGACTATATATTACACTCCGATAGGCTTATGCTACTTTGTTTATTAATTGATGGTCGCCATCCAGAGCTCCCCATTGATCAAGAGGCGTTTAAATGGCTCACGGAGTCCGGGGTTCCATTGCAAATTGTAGTGACCAAGGTAGATAAGTTAAAGAGCAGCGAGCGACAGCGCAATATGCGACGTATTAAAGAATTGTTTCCGACAAAAACGGCACCCATTGCGTACAGCTCTTTGAATCACACAGGTCGGGAATTATTGTTACAGCGTATTAATACAGTTATTGTGGGGGAAGAGGAATGAACGAATCGGTAAATGACAACCTAAAACGAATAATAGCCGGCGAACTGCAGTTAGTTGAGGCATATTTGGCCGATGCGTTACATACCGGTTCTGAGGATTTTAATAGTCTAATAAGGCCCTTGGCTTTGTCGGGAGGGAAACGATTACGGGCACAGCTGTGCTTGCTTATTGCATTGGCAGGGCATTCTAATCAAGACCAACGCGTAGCTGTGGCAGCAGCAGTGGAGATGTTACATCTGGCTACGTTAATCCATGATGATGTATTAGACCAAGCGGCTATGCGTCGCGGTCACGAAGCCATTCATTGCAGTAAAGGAAATAAGGTAGCTATTTTAAGCGGTGACTATCTATTCGCAAAAGCCTTTGATGTTGTGGCTCGGATTGGTTCTGTTGAATGCTTGAAGATTTTTTCCTTTGTCATTTCGGCGCTGGTAGAAGGCGAATTTTTGCAGATGGAAGATGTATTCCGCGTTAATCAAGACGTAGAACGTTATTTAATCAAGACGCAGAAAAAGACAGCTGATTTCATTGAAGCGTGCTTGGAACTGGGCGGCATATTGGGGCATTGGAATTCGGAAGATATTGTACTACTTAAACGATTTGGCCATGCGCTAGGCATGTCCTTTCAGATTACTGATGATATCTTAGATTATCAGGCCACGGAAGCAACAGCCGGTAAACCGGTGGGAAAAGATTTACGGGAAGGCATACTCACATATCCCTTATTAGCTATAGTGCGCGAGGATAACAAGGCGTATATTGAGGGTGAACTGCGACGCATAGAAACCGGTGGCGATGTAATGGAATTTATGTCTTATATCGCCAAAGAAGGCGGTGTAACAGAGGCGGAAAAACTCAATGCGACATATGTTAAAGAGGCACAGGATGCATTGACGGCATTACCGGCTTTTGCAGGCAAGGAGATATTGCGGGGCGTATTGATGTCGTTAGCACACAGAAAGGTATAGCTATGGAAGCATTTCGGGTACGAGATTTTAACGATCCGAAGCGAAAACCGTCGTTGAACAGTGTGATTGAACAGCGAAATCGTCAGGCTGCCTTAAAAAACGGTATGGCTGACGAAGAGAATAAAGAGGTATATACGGAGTCGGAAGCAAAGATGATGGCCGAAGCAGGGGCTATGTCATTAGTCGGTCATTTATCTGAGCTGCGTCGGCGAATTATTATCTCTGTAGTTTGCATCGTAATAGCTTTTGGGATTGCATACTATTACGTGGATGATTTGCTACAGCTATTGATTGCACCGGCGGGTAAACTTTACTATATGCGACCGACGGAAGCGTTTTTTACGTATATGAAGGTGGCCTTGGTTGGCGGACTTATAGGGGCTTCCCCTATTTGGCTGTACCAAGTATGGGCATTTGTAAAGCCTGCTCTCAGTACAAAAGAACGTCGTTTGACTAATTGGTTTTTGCCTTTTGCTATTATTCTGTTTTTGATAGGCATCGTTTTTTCGTATTTTCTCGTATTGCCTGCAGCGGTGGCTTTTTTTATCGGCTTTTCTACTGATGAACTGCAACCGATGTTTTCCATAGGGCAGTACGTAGATTTTGTTATTGCGTTCATTTTACCCTTCGGTATTATTTTTGAGTTGCCTATTATCATGATTATTTTGGCAAAGATGAATATGGTCACATCGGCAATGCTGAAGAAAAAGCGAAAGATTTTTATTTTCTTATCTTTTGTTATCGGTGCGGCTATTTCGCCGACGCCTGATATGTTTTCACAAACGATGATTGCCTTACCTATGATACTTTTATATGAGGTTAGCTTGTGGATTGTATCTCGGGTTATGAAGAAATAATATAAACATCACTATTAACTATTATCTGTATGTAGTGTCATAGTTACGGAAAACGGTAGTGTCTGAAATTGACAGAGCTACCGTTTTTTTGCTATGATTTAGCATAGAAATATGGAATAGGCGATGAAGAGGAAAAATTTTTGCACTACGCTGCAGAGAGCGTCGGTAGGTGAGAGCGACGTGCGAACGGCAAGAAGGGTAGCCTCGAAGCTGAAATAGGGAAGCTGCGTTTGGCGGTGTGTAGTTATTTCCGGAAAGCCCCGTTACGGCGAATGAGTGATTGTCCTTATTTGGACAATAAGTTAGGTGGTACCGCGGAAGTCAAGCCCTTTCGTCCTAGTAGGACGAAGGGCTTTTTTATATACTGGAGGACAGGTATGACTGAGTACAAGAATTTAGAAGCATATAATCCTGCCGAGATTGAACAATCTTGGTATTCGTTTTGGGAAAAGAAAAATTATTTCCATGAAGAGGTAGATCCGGCTAAGAAACCGTTTAGCATTGTATTGCCTCCGCCGAATGTAACGGGTCAATTACATATGGGGCATGCGCTGGATAATACGTTGCAGGATATTTTGATCCGATTTAAGCGTATGCAAGGGTACAATGTATTATGGATGCCTGGAACGGACCATGCCGGCATTGCGACACAGGTAAAGGTAGAAAAAAACGTATTAGAAAAAGAAGGAAAAAGCCGTTATGATTTGGGACGCGATGAATTTATAAAGCGCGTTTGGGAGTGGAAGCATGAATACGGTAATACTATTGTTAAACAGATTCGTAGCTTAGGGGCGTCCTGTGATTGGTCGCGTGAACGATTTACCCTTGATGATGGTTATTATAAAGCGGTACGGGAAGTATTCGTTCGTCTCTATGAAAAAGGATTAATTTATCGCGGTGAACGTATTACCAATTGGTGCCCAAGTTGCCATACGGCTCTTAGCGATATTGAAGTAGAACATGCTGATGAAAAGGGTCATTTGTGGTTTATTAATTATCCGGTAAAAGGCGAAGACGGCGTCTTCGTGACAGTAGCCACGACACGACCGGAAACAATGTTCGGTGACGTAGCGGTAGCTGTTAATCCGGAGGATGAACGATATAATGCATTGATTGGTAAGACATTGGTATTGCCATTTGTAGAACGAGAAATACCGGTTATTGCCGATAGTTATGTAGATCCGGCTTTTGGTACGGGGTGCGTTAAAATCACACCTGCTCATGACCCGAATGACTTTGAAATGGGACAGCGCCACAATTTGGAATCCATTGTGGTTATGAATTTGGATGGCACTATGAATGATGGTGCCGGTAAATTCAGCGGGTTGACTCGTGAAGAAGCACGCAAGCAAGTAGTGAATGAATTGCAGGACATGGGGTTACTGGTAAAAATAGAAGAACATGATCATAGTGTAGGTCATTGTTCGCGTTGCGATACTATTGTAGAACCGCTAGTATCCAAGCAATGGTTTGTAAAAATGGAACCATTGGCTAAGCCGGCCCTTAAAACAGTACAAGATGGCAATATTGAATTTGTACCGGAACGTTTTACCAAAACATATACAAATTGGTTGGAAAATATTCGAGATTGGTGTATTTCTCGTCAACTATGGTGGGGACACCGTATCCCGGCTTGGTATTGCGATGAGTGCGGTGAAGTGACGGTTTCTCGTGAAGATATTACGGTTTGTCCACATTGCGGCGGTCATGTAACGCAAGATCCGGACGTGCTGGATACCTGGTTTAGCTCGGGCTTATGGCCTTTTGCGACAATGGGATGGCCGGAATCGACGGCTGAATTGAAGCATTGGTATCCTACAAGTGTGTTGGTAACGGGGTATGATATCATCTTTTTCTGGGTGGCCCGTATGATTTTCTCTGCCTTGGAATTCATGGATGAAATTCCGTTCAAGCATGTGTTTATTCACGGCTTGGTACGTGATAGCCAAGGTCGTAAAATGAGTAAGTCCTTGGGCAACGGTATTAATCCGTTGGATGTTATTTCCGAATACGGTGCCGATGCGTTGCGTTTTACGTTGGTAACCGGGAATACGCCGGGCAACGATATGCGTTTCTACATGGAACGGGTAGAGGCAAATCGCAACTTTGCCAATAAGATTTGGAATGCAGCTAAGTTTGTTATAATGAACCTAGATGGTTATGACGAATCCTTTGTGCCGAGTGAAGATGATTTGACGTTGGCAGACCGTTGGATTATTGAATCGTACAACAACGCAGTAGAACGTATTACAGCTAATCTTGATAAGTTTGAACTTGGCGAAGCGGCTGCTGCGGTATATGACTTTATCTGGAATAGCTACTGTGATTGGTACATTGAGCTGGCAAAACCGCGCTTGTACAATAAAGAGGGCGGACGTGATCGCCAAACAGCGCAGTATGTACTGGTAACTATTTTACGTCATATGTTGGAATTATTACATCCGTTTATGCCGTTTGTGACAGAACATATCTGGCAACATTTGCCTCATGAAGGGGAAAGTATCGTAGTGGCACCGTGGCCGACAGCGTTGCCGTTTGCCGGCTATGCACAGGCAGCTGCCCACATGGAAGTTATGATGGATGCCATCAAAGGCATTCGTAACATGCGTGCAGAAATGAATGTGCCGATGGGTAAGCGAAGTGAAGTTATTTTGTCTATTACCGATGATAGTTTGACGGATGTAATCAAATCACATAGTGACTATTTTGAAACTCTTGGTTGGGCCGATAAGGTAACACTTTTATCTTCCACAGATGAAAAACCGCAAAATGCAACGGTAACGGTTGTCAATGGGTTAGAAGTATACTTACTTTTGAAGGATCTTATTGATGCGGATAAGGAACGTGTGCGTCTGGCGAAGGAACAAGCAACAGTACAAAAGGAAATTGCACGTTTAGAAGGTAAATTATCAAATCAAGGTTTCTTAGCTAAGGCCCCGGCCGAAGTAGTTGCTAAGGAACAGGCCAAATTGGCTGAATATAAACAAAAGCAACAGGCTCTAAAGGAACGAGAAGAATTCCTGAAGACGTTATAGGAGGTAGTCATGACCTACGAAGAGGCATTGACGTATTTGGAGGGGTGTTCTTCTTTCGGTATTAAACCGGGATTAGAACGCATAGAAGCACTTTTGGATGTATTAGGTCATCCGGAAAAAGCATATAAGACGATTCACGTAACAGGGACGAATGGTAAAGGTTCGGTGACATCCTTTGTTGATACGGTTCTTGTTACCAGTGGTATACGGACGGGGCGATATACATCGCCTCATCTGGTGAGCTATACAGAGCGGTTTTGTGTCAACAACCGTCATATCACGGAAGATGCTTTTGGTGCTGTTATCGGTAAAGTAGCACAAGCTGTGGAAACAGTGCTGGCACAAGGCGTGGAAAGCCCTACACAATTTGAAATTTTAACAGCTGCCGCCTTCCTTTTCTTCAAGGAACAGGAAGTAGAATATGCGGTGATTGAGGTAGGCTTGGGCGGGCTTTTGGACTCAACGAATGTTATCGTACCGGAAGTAGCGGTCATTACGAATGTAACCGTGGATCATCAACAATATTGTGGTACCACTGTAGAAGAAATTGCTACACATAAAGCTGGTATCATAAAGAAAGGCGTGCCTACAGTAACCGCTGCTCAAGGTGGTGCTTTGGATGTTATAGAAGCAAAAGCAAAGGAAATGAAATCACCACTATATGTGTTCAATCGGGATTTTACCATTGAAAGCCGCAGTGCAAGCAGGCAAGGGCAAATGATCACTTGGCAGGATAAAAAAGGAGAAAAATCTTTATTGTTCACTGGATTAGCCGGTATACACCAGTCTGTTAATTTAGCCTGTGCGACGATGGTGATTCGCATTCTAATGAAGACGGAGAAACGTATCAGTGACGAGACGATGCGTGAAGGGTTAGCGCGAACTAAGTGGCCCGGACGTTTTGAAATTAGCTCTGTTGAGGGACGAACGATTATATTTGATGGCGCGCATAATGCAAACGGTGCTGAGGCTTTTTCTATGACTTATCGAGAGCTTTTTAAGGAAACGCCAAAACGTATTGTAATGGCTATTCTGGCGGATAAAGATATGGGTGCGATTGTAGGTGGCCTTGTAGGTCCACATGATGAAGTATATACAGTACCGGCACCTACGCCGCGAAGCTCGGAGCCGGAAGAGTTAGCGCGAAAGATGCCATGTCATGCACGAGCATTTACATCGGTATCTGCCGGCCTGGAGGCTGCTATGGAGCAGAGCCATGAAGGTGATATTATTGTAGTTGCTGGATCGCTGTATATACTGGGGGAAGCCTCAGAATGGCTGGCACATCGGCAGAAGCATTAATTGGGTACGCTCTGATAATGCAACGTAAGGTTGATAGGAAGGACACTTATGAACGAATTCTTGTCAGGTACGTGGGAGGAACGCTTACCAAAACTAATTAGGTATCTTTTATATGGGGTCGTTTTTTGTATGCCCTTACAGCCGTTGCTAGGCGATATATTGGTAGTAGGTGCTTTATTACTGGCTTGCGTAGATGTTATACACTATCATCGCTCCATACGGCCGACGATGACCTTCCAGTGGTTGGTTATAGGGTTTCTGGTATGGAGTTTACTGGCTACGTATAATTCTATAAGGCCGTTATTTACCCTGTATAGTTGGCTATACAACGTAGGCATGTATGGTGGCATTTATTTTCTTACGTATCATTATATGCGCTCATCGTCGCAGTGGCGCACCTTTTTACGGCTTTTTGTCATATCGGCTGTTGTCGTGTGTCTATATGGGGCCTATCAATATACAATGATGAAGATGACTCTCATGGATCAGTGGGTAGATGCAGCACATTTTCCAGGGTTAAAACGACGTATGTTTTCCACCTTGCAAAACCCAAATTTATTAGGTGAATATCTCTTAATTGCTATATCTCTGGCAGGAACAGGACTTTTACAAGCATGGCATGATAGGCGTTGGACTCTAATTTTTTGGATGATTCCGGCTTTGGTGTTGATGTCGGTATGTATGCTTCTTACCTATTCGCGCGGTATATGGCTTAGTATGGCATTTGTCGTACTTTACTGGGGAATACGAATCAATCGAAGATTATTGCTTCTTCTTTTGGCGATACCATGGGTTCTTTTCTTTTATCACGGCGAAGTAGCGTCGCGACTGTGGTCCCTATTCAGTGGTGAGGATACATCGGTAGTATTGCGTTGGGCACTATGGGATAGTACTACCTACATGATTTATGATCATCCGTTGCTGGGAATCGGATGGGATGCGTTCTGGTTTGTATATCCTGACTATAATTATTTTATTCAAGATACGCATACGATTATTTATCACGCACACAATATGTTTTTAAATGTACTGGCGGAAATAGGTATTCCGGGAGCATTATTTTATTTTGGTGCTATTTATATACATGCGATTAAAGCTCGTGGGATGTCTCCGGAAGCTCTGCATCATATCGCAGCGTATGGCATTGGTGCTGTGTTGGTAGGAATTACCGTAAGTGGTGTATTTGATCACGATTTATTCAGTCATCAGGTATCTATTATTTTTTGGCAATTACTTGGATGGGTGGCTGCGGTAATAAAAGAACGTAACAATGATATTCAGTAGATAATAGCCCTGTGAAAATAAGAAGGACAAATAAGAAGTATAAATAAATTTTTTATAATTTCTTTATCGAACATGTTAAACATGATGTTAAAATAGTTTGTGTTATATATTATAAAATTTGATGGGTATCATGCGTTGTCTGCATGGTACCCATTTTTATTTTGATAGAAATGCGTATTCGGAATATGGGTTGACAATAGACGCAAATTCTCCTATCATAAGCCATGGTTTGAGATATATCTCTGAAGAGATATACATTAAGAAAGACATACTTTAGCTATTTCGAACATATTAGATATAGTGACAAGCTTGAAAATAATTAAAGCAAAAAAGAGGAGTTTTCAAACTTTTGTCGAATACTATTAAGTGTTGGAATGAGAAAGTAGAAGATTGTCGTTCAAACTTTTAAAGGAGATGGTAATAATGATTAACATCCTCGATCGTGTACAGGGCGGCGCTCTCCAAGCCAAAATTAAAACGGCGGAAGAAGCAGCTCAGTTGATCAATCCTGGAGACAAAGTTGGTATTAGCGGGTTTACTCCTTCGGGTTATCCAAAGGCAGTTCCGGTTGCGTTGGCAAAACGTATGGAATCTGATCCGTTCCAAATTGATCTTTGGACTGGTGCTTCTGTAGGCGATGAAGCGGATGGTGCTTTGGTTCGTGTAAACGGTATTCGTCGTCGTTTCCCGTACCAGACAAACTCCGACATGCGTAAAGCATTAAATGCTGAAAAGGTGCGCTATGTAGACATGCATTTGAGCCATATGGCACAGCAGGTACGCTACGGATTCTACGGAGATTGCGATGTAGCAATTGTGGAAGCGGCATGTATTCGTGAAGATGGCGGTATTGTTCCGACAACATCGGTAGGTAATACTCCCACATTTGTTAGTCAGGCAAAGAAGGTTATTGTAGAAGTCAATGTAAGTCAGCCTCTTTCTTTGGTAGGCATGCATGATATTTATGAACCTTTGGATCCGCCGCATCGTCAGCCAATTCCGATTTTCGCAGCTGGTAACCGCATCGGTACTCCGTATATTCCTTGCGATCCGGAAAAGATTGTAGCTATCGTTCCGTGTGATGTACCGGATACGACTCGCCCATTGGCACCGATTGATGATGATGCAAAAGCAATGAGCTTGCATCTTATTGAATTCTTTGAAAACGAAATTAAACATGGTCGTTTACCAAAGAATTTGTTGCCGTTACAATCCGGTGTAGGTTCTGTAGCAAATGCTGTTATCAGTGGATTAGCAAAAGGTCCGTTCACTAACTTGTCCATTTATACGGAAGTTATTCAGGATGGTATGTTTGACTTAATCGATGCTGGTAAAGTTGAAGTTTGCTCCGGCACAGCATTGTCTCCGTTTCCGGATGGTTTGAAACGCTTCTATGATAATGTGGATGAATACAGCAAGAAGATTATTCTTCGTCCACAGGAAATTTCCAATAACCCTGGATTGGCGCGTCGTTTGGGCGTAATCGCTATGAACACGGCCATCGAATTTGATATATTCGGTAATGTAAACTCCACTCATATTATGGGGAGCAAGATGATGAATGGTATTGGTGGTTCCGGCGACTTCGCACGTAATGCTTATATCTCCATCTTCTGTACAAACTCTGTAGCTAAGGGTGGCGCTATTAGTTCCATAGTTCCGTTCTGTTCGCATATTGACCATACGGAACATGATGTTTTGGTATTCTGTACCGAACAAGGCATTGCCGATGTAAGAGGTTTAGCTCCAATTGAACGCGCTCGCTTGATTATCAAGAATTGCGCTCATCCGGATTATAAACCTATGTTAGAAGACTACCTCGAAAGAGCTATTGTTGCAACAAAACACGCCCATACACCAATTTTGTTGGATGAAGCCCTTTCTTGGCATAAACGCTTCCAGGAAACTGGTAGCATGAAAAAGTAAGTTTACTTTTAGGAGGATGATGAAAACCATGGCTAATGAAAACTTGAAAGCCAAACTTGCTGAGTATGAAGCAGCTTGTGAAAAAGTATGTGCAAAATTCCCGGAACGTAAAAATCTGAAATATAACAGAGTTTACACTCCGCTCGATATTGATGGCTTTGATTATGAAAAAGATCTTAGCTTCCCTGGCGAATATCCATATACTCGTGGCGTACAGCCTACGATGTATCGCGGTCGCTTCTGGACGATGCGTATGTACGCAGGCTTTGCTACTGCTGAAGAATCTAACAAACGTTATCGTTACCTTATCGAATCCGGTGCTACCGGTCTTAGTTGCGCATTTGACCTTCCTACTCAGATTGGTTACGACTCCGACGATGCTATGGCAGAAGGCGAAGTTGGTAAGGTAGGCGTTGCTATCGACTCCTTAAAAGATATGGAAATTCTTTTCGACGGTATCGATCTTGGTAAAGTTTCTACTTCCATGACGATTAATGCTCCGGCATCTGTACTTCTTGCTATGTACATTGCTGTTGCTGAAAAGCAGGGTGTTCCGGCTTCCGCTTTGAAAGGGACTATCCAGAACGATATTTTGAAAGAATATGCGGCTCGCGGTACTTATATCTTCCCGCCGAAACCGTCTATGCGTTTGATTACTAATATCTTTGAATACTGCTCTCAGAATGTACCGAAATGGAACACTATCTCCATCTCTGGTTACCATATTCGTGAAGCTGGTTCCACGGCTGCTCAGGAAATCGCATTTACGATTGCCGACGGTATTGCTTATGTAGAAGCTGCATTAAAAGCAGGCCTTGACGTTGACGCATTTGCTGGTCGTCTTTCCTTCTTCTGGAATGCCCATAACAACGTTCTTGAAGAAGTTGCTAAATTCCGTGCATCCCGTCGTTTGTGGGCACATATCATGAAAGAACGTTTTGGCGCTAAGAAGGCTAAATCCATGATGCTCCGTGTACACACTCAGACAGCAGGTTCTATGCTTACTGCGCAGCAGGTTGATAACAACATCGTTCGTGTTGCATTACAGACTGCAGCAGCAGTAATGGGCGGTACTCAGTCCTTACATACTAACTCCCGTGATGAAGCCTTGGCTCTTCCGACTGAAGCTTCCGTACAGATTGCTCTTCGTACTCAGCAGATCGTAGCTTACGAATCCGGTTTGGCAGACGTAGTTGACCCGTTAGGTGGTTCCTACTATGTAGAAGCTATGACTAATGCTATCTATGACGAAGCTGCTGAATACATTCGTAAGATTGACGAAATGGGCGGCGCTGTAGTAGCTATCGAAAAAGGTTACATTCAGAAGGAAATTCAGGAATCTGCATATAAATGGCAGATGGAAGTTGAATCCGGTCTTCGCACAATCGTTGGCGTTAACAAATTCCAGGTTGAAGAAAAACCGGTTGAAGGTCTTCTTCGTGTAGACGCTTCCGTAGGTGTAAACCAGGCTAAGAAAACTCAGAAAGTTCGTGAAGAACGCGATAACGCTGCAGTAGAAAAAGCATTGGCTGCACTGAAAGCTGGCGCTGCTGATGAAAGTGTAAATCTTATGCCGTTGATTCTTGATGCAGTTCGCACGTATGCTACTTTGGGTGAAATCTGCAACGTATTACGCGATGTATTCGGCGAATACCAGGCTCATTCCACACTGTAATCAGAGGCATTTAGCTTAAATCGGAGGTAATATATCATGGCAGAAAAACGTATTAGAGTATTAGTAGCTAAACCGGGTCTTGACGGTCATGACCGCGGTGCTAAAGTTGTAGCTCGCGCACTTCGCGATGCTGGTTTTGAAGTTATTTATACCGGTCTTCGTCAGACTCCGGAACAGATTGTTGAAGCAGCTTTGTCCGAAGACGTTAATGTTGTAGCATTGAGCCTTCTTTCTGGTGCTCATAACACTTTGTTCCCTAAAATCGTTAACCTTTTGAAAGAAAAAGGTATGGGCGATGTATTGGTAGTAGGCGGCGGGGTTATTCCTGACGCTGATATTCCTGGTTTGAAAGAAGCAGGTGTAGCAGCTGTATTTACACCTGGCACTCCGACCAGCGATGTAATTGATTTCATCAAAGCTAACGTGAAATAATCAAGTACATCGATAAATTGTAACAGTGTATCGGGAGGGCTCGGATACAGTCATCCGGGCCCATCCATTAATAAGTAAGGCGGTGTAACCAATGGATTTAGTCAAAGAACTCTTAAACGGTTCCCGACTGGCCTTGGCTCGTGCCATCACTGCAGTCGAAAGCGAGTATGACAACGCTGTAGACATTATGAAGGCGATTTATCCTAAAACGGGTAATGCCCGTATCCTAGGTATTACCGGTGCTCCGGGTGCCGGCAAAAGTACCTTGACAGATAAAATTGTTAAACAATATTTAGCACAAGGTAAAAAAATCGGTATCGTAGCAGTTGACCCGACCAGTCCGTTTTCCGGTGGTGCTATCTTGGGGGACCGCATTCGAATGAATGATTTGACTCTTAATGAGAATGTATTTATTCGTTCGATGGGAACTCGTGGTAGCTTGGGTGGTCTTTCTAAGAAGACATCCGATGTTGTTAAGCTGATGGATGCATTCGGCATGGATCTTGTTATCATTGAAACAGTCGGCGTAGGTCAGTCAGAGGTTGATATTGTAAAAAATGCAGATAGTACTCTGGTTGTACTTGTTCCTGGATTGGGTGATGATATTCAAGCTATTAAAGCCGGTATCTTAGAAATCGGCGATGTGTTTGCTATTAATAAGGCAGATCGTGACGGTTGCGATAAGCTTAATGTCGAAATCGAAATGATGCTCGATTTAGATTCCCGTGAACTAGCATGGCGTCCGCCAATTAAACGTACCATCGCATCCAAAGATGTTGGTGTAGATGAGTTGGTAGAAGCATTAGACGAGCATTTTGAATTTTTAGAAGATAGCGGTGAACTCGCAACGCGTCGTCAAGAACGTACGCGAGACGAAATTATTGCTATGATTAACGAACAAATTGGCCGTTATATTGCGGATAATATTGTTGTCGGTGATGAATTCAATAGGCAAGTTGAAGCGGTAAATCAAAAAGAAAGCGATCCGTATACGGTAGTAAGTACCGTTATGCAACAAGTTTTGAAGGCATAGTCATAAGGATTGTAGGTTTACCGTTGAAGTAAAGGAGATTTTAACTATGGCATTCAAAGTATTACAAGTAGACCATATCGGTATTGGTGTTACTGACTTAGCAGAAACCAAGGAATTTTATAAAAATGCATTGGGTATGGAACATCTTCCGGAAGATGAAGTTGTAGAAGAACAAAAAGTAAAAGTAAGCTTTTTCCCTTGTGGCGATGCTGAATTAGAATTCTTGGAAACTACAACTCCGGATGGACCTATTGGCAAGTTCATCGAAAAAAATGGCGGCCGTAACGGCATTCAGCACGTAGCTCTCCGCGTAGATAATATTGAAGCTGCTATTGCTGACTTGATGGCTAAGGGAATTCGCATGATTGACGAAAAACCTCGTTATGGTGCAGGCGGCTCCTCCATTGCTTTCGTACATCCTAAAGCTACCGGCGGGGTTCTTCTTGAACTTTGTCAGCGCATGAAATAAAATCTTTTCATAAACATGACATTCATGGAGGTGTAGTAATGGCAACAGTTCAGGAAAAAATTGAATTATTGCACAAAAAACTTGCTGTCGTAAAATTGGGCGGCGGTGAAAAGCGCATTGAAAAACAGCATGCTAAAGGTAAAATGACTGCACGCGAACGTTTGCTGAAGTTATTTGATGAAAATAGCTTTGTTGAACTTGATCAGTTTGTAAAACATCGTTGCGTTAACTTCGGTCAGGAAAAGAAAGAACTTCCTGGCGAAGGCGTTGTAACCGGTTACGGTACAGTCGACGGTCGTTTGGTATATGCTTTTGCGCAGGATTTCACTGTAGAAGGTGGTTCTCTTGGCGAAATGCATGCTGCCAAAATTGTTAAAGTACAGCGCTTGGCAATGAAAATGGGTGCTCCTATTATCGGTATTAATGATTCCGGCGGGGCACGTATTCAAGAAGCAGTTGATGCACTTGCTGGCTATGGTAAAATTTTCTTTGAAAATACTTGTGCATCAGGTGTTATTCCGCAGATTTCTGTAATTATGGGACCATGTGCAGGTGGTGCTGTTTATTCTCCGGCATTAACTGACTTTATCTACATGGTTAAGAATACATCCCAGATGTTTATTACTGGTCCGGCAGTTATTAAATCCGTAACCGCCGAAGAAGTAACAGCTGAAGATTTGGGTGGTGCAATGGCACATAACAGTGTATCTGGTGTAGCTCACTTTGCTGCTGAAAATGAAGATGATTGCTTGGCTCAGATTCGTTATCTGTTAAGCTTCTTACCGAGCAATAACTTGGAAGATGCTCCGATTGTTGAAACTGGTGATGATCCGACTCGCGAAGATGAAGCTCTTAACAGCTTGCTTCCGGACAACAGCAACATGCCTTATGATATGTTTGATGTAATTCGTGCGTGCGTAGATAATGGTGAATACTATGAAGTTCAGCCGTTCTATGCACAGAACATCATTACTTGCTTCGCTCGTTTTGATGGACAGAGCGTAGGTATCATTGCTAACCAACCGCGTGTAATGGCTGGTTGCCTTGACATCAATGCTTCTGATAAATCTTCACGCTTTATCCGTTTCTGTGATGCATTTAACATCCCTATTGTTAACTTTGTTGACGTTCCTGGTTTCTTACCGGGTACTAATCAGGAATGGGGCGGCATCATTCGTCATGGTGCTAAAATGCTTTACGCATATTCCGAAGCAACTGTACCTAAGATTACTGTTATTACTCGTAAAGCTTACGGCGGTTCCTACCTTGCTATGTGTTCTCAAGACCTTGGTGCTGATCAGGTTTATGCATGGCCAACTTCTGAAATTGCAGTTATGGGACCGGCAGGTGCAGCTAATATTATCTTCAAGAAGGACGAAGATAAAGAAGAAAAAACAGCTAAGTATGTTGAAGAATTCGCAACTCCGTATAAAGCTGCTGAACGTGGCTTCGTAGACGTAGTTATTGAACCAAAACAGACTCGTCCGGCTGTTATTAACGCGTTAGCAATGCTTGCAAGCAAACGCGAAGCTCGTCCGCCTAAGAAACATGGCAATATTCCATTATAATATGGTATAATATGCAAGTTCAAAGCATATATTGCTTATGACGACTTATCATTATAAGAAAGGGTGGAGAGCATGGAAGGACATGTAGTTACTACGAATCCTTGGCTGGTAATGGCCATAAATATGACCGTTGTTTTCGGCGTCCTGATTTGCCTAGGTTTTCTAATGAAGTTGATATATATTATCGACCCGACCAAAAAAAAACCGGTAAAAGCTGAAACGGTTGTGCCTGCCCCGGCTACGGAATCGACCAAATCGGTTGAACAGCCTGTTGCAACGTCTAACGACGAAGAAATCGTAGCAGTTATCACTGCCGCTATCTGTGCAATGGGATATTCGTCTGACCGAATTGCATCTATTAGACCAGCAATTAGTAATAGTTGGAAGCTCGACGGACGACTTACCGGAAGGACGTAATACGTACGAGATTAGGAGGTATTCCAATGACTAAAACTGCAACTTCGAATAACTCGAAGAATGCAGGTGCTGCTTCCTTGAATCAGGAGGTAGTAGCTGTTATTGTTGGCGCTATTGCGGCTATGGGCTATTCTGAAAATCAGATTGCTAGCATTCGTCCCGTAATCAGTCGCGGATGGAGATTTGAAGGTCGCTTAAGAGGCCGATTCTAATACTGGGTAGAGCACAAACAAACACGATAAACACAAGGTTTATTTAGGAGGATTCAAAAATGAAAAAATTCAATGTTACAGTAAATGGCACCGTATATGAAGTTGAAGTTAACGAAGTAGGCGGCGCTGCTCCGGCAGCAGCTCCTAAAGCAGCACCGGCTCCGGCAGCAGCTCCGGCTCCTAAGGCAGCTCCAGCACCGGCTCCGGCTGCAGCAGCAGCTCCGGTACCGGCAGGTGCAGCAACTGTTAAATGCCCAATGCCGGGTAAAATTCTTTCTGTTGCAGTAAGCGCTGGCGCAGCTGTTAAGAAAGGTGATCTTCTTTTAGTTCTTGAAGCTATGAAAATGCAGAACGAAATTTACGCTCCGCAGGATGGTACTGTTTCTGAAGTTCGCGTAGCAGCTAATCAGACTGTTGCAACCGGCGACGTATTGGTTGTTCTCGGCTAATTGACTAACACAACATTATATTAGTTTATTAGAATCGAGGAGGAACGTTCATGGATGCTTTTATGGTCGCATTGAACTCTGTTTGGACAGACAGTGGTTTAATCGTCTTCACATGGGGCCATGCAGTAATGATCGCCGTTGGGTGCTTGTTAATGTACATGGCATTTGCAAAAAACTTTGAACCTTTACTCTTGGGTCCGATTGCCTTCGGTTGTATTCTTGCTAACCTGCCGCGCAATGGTTTTGAAGAGGGGGTTATGGCGCTTATTGGCGCAGGGATTAAATATGAAATTTTCCCACCGTTAATTTTCTTGGGTGTAGGGGCCATGACCGACTTTGGTCCGTTGCTCGCTAACCCGAAGACGTTGTTATTAGGTGCTGCAGCACAGATTGGTGTGTTTGTTGCATTAGCTGGCGCTATGTTACTTGGCTTTACGGAACAGCAAGCAGCAGCGATTGGCATTATTGGTGGTGCTGATGGTCCGACATCTATTTATCTGGCTTCAAAGCTGGCACCGGAATTACTGGGTGCGATTGCTGTTGCCGCATATTCGTATATGTCGTTGGTACCGTTGATTCAGCCACCTATCATGAAACTTTTCACGACGCAAAAAGATAGAGAAATTGTAATGGAACAGCTTCGCGAAGTATCTCGCTTTGAAAAGATTGTATTTCCAATTGCTTCAACTATCTTCATTTCGCTCTTGTTACCTCCAATTACCTCTTTGTTGGGTATGTTGATGTTAGGTAACTTGTTCCGTGAATCTGGTGTAACTGCTCGTTTGGCGGATACATCTGAAAATGCACTTATCAATATTGTAACCATTTTCTTGGCAACCGGTACTGGTTTAACGATGAGTGCTGACAGTTTCCTGAACTTCGATACATTGCTTATTATCGCTTTGGGCTTGGTAGCTTTTATTGGCGGTACTGCCGGCGGTGTATTGTTTGGTAAATTGATGTGTATGCTTGATGGTGGTAAAACAAATCCACTTATCGGTTCAGCAGGTGTATCTGCCGTGCCGATGGCAGCCCGTGTATCACAGGTTGTTGGTGCGAAAGCAAATCCATCAAACTTCTTATTAATGCATGCAATGGGTCCGAACGTAGCTGGTGTAATTGGTACAGCAGTTGCTGCAGGTACTATGCTTGCAATGATGTCTCGCTGATCAATGTTGGAAGGAGGGTTCGGCGCCCACTGAACCCTTTCCTTTCCACATAGCATATATTTTTTAAATGAGTATATCTATGTAGTTTGATTGGGCAATGAGCATGATATCGGGCAGATTAGGCCGTGTAGATCTATTGTTTTCACAGCTTGAGGTGAGTGTTTCATGAGTGATCTGGAAAGAGTATTTATTTGTCTTGGTATTGCGTTCATTGTATTCTTGGCCACTGCGCTTCTGATTGGACCGGAACGGAAGGCTCGCTGGTTTAGAAAGCGCAAAAAGGAATCCTTCTTTACCAAACGGGGCCCTATGGGTGAAGTACTTCGCTTTGGGCGTCCTGTGACATGGGAAGGCTACCTGACTACTTTAATTATGTTTGGTGTTATAGGACTGTGTAGTTGGTTAGTGGGGGCTATATAAAAGCCTATCGATATTATTATATTTGATTCTTACACAGCACACATAGGGCCGAGCATAGACAGGATTCATTATGTTATGGCATAGGAGATGATTTTATGGATCCCGCAGTACAGACCCTAATAGTATTAGGCGTAATGGCAATTTTCTTCGTGACGGAATTAGTTCCGTTGGCAATCACCTCTTTGAGCGGTGCGATTGCGTTAGGTCTTTTGGGTGTAATCTCCCCAAAAGCTGTATTTAGTGGCTTGTCAGACAGTACGGTTGTATTGTTTGCAGGCATGTTCGTTGTTGGTGGCGCATTGTTTTATACCGGTTTGGCTCAAAAAATTGGTATAGCTGTTGTAAAGCGTGCCGGTACGAATGAAAACTCGTTGATGTTTGCTGTAATGTTGGTAACGGCAGTTATGTCATCTGTCTTATCCAACACTGGTACAGCAGCAGCCTTATTACCGGTAGTCGTTGGTATTTGCTCTGTTGCGAAAATCCCAGCATCCCGTCAGTTAATGCCAATGGCATTTGCTGCAGGTATCGGTGGTATTATCACAATGGTTGGTACGCCTCCAAATATTATCGCAAACGGTGCATTGAAGGCCGCCGGGTTACAGCAGTTTGGTTTCTTCGAATTTGCTTGGATTGGCGTTCCTTTGACTGTAGCTACTATCGCATTTATGATGTTAATCGGTAAACGTTTTTTACCGAAGCATATTATCAGCGGTGATGTAGAAGTAGAACAGGAAGTTGATGAAGTATCCAATGATCCGAGAAAACAGTTGTATGCAGGTCTTATCTTAGCAGGTGTTGTTGTTGTAATGGCTGCTAATATTATGCCTCTTCATATTGCGGCTGTAATCGGGGCAATCCTTTGTGTATTGACTGGTTGCTTAAAAGAAAAACAGGCGTACACTTCTATTGACTGGGTAACGATTTTCTTGTTTGCTGGCATGATGCCGGTAGCAACAGCTATGGATAAATCTGGTGCTGGTAAAATGATTGCTGATCTTGTTGTTGGATTAATGGGTAGTGATCCTAGTCCGTATATGGCTACAGCAATTTTGTTCTTATTGTCTTGTATCTTAACTCAGTTTATGTCCAATACGGCATCAAGTGCATTGTTAGCACCGATTGCAATTGCTATTGCAAAAGGTATGGGTGCCAGCCCATATGCAGTTATGATGGCAGTTGCGGTTGCCGCATCTTGTGCATTTGCTACACCGGTAGGTACCCCTCCGAATACATTGGTATTGGGCCCTGGCGAATACAGCTTTATGGATTATGTAAAAGCAGGTATTCCACTTATCATAGTATGCTTCATTGTAAGTATCATTGTTATTCCGATGGTATGGCCGTTCTTCTAATAAGGACTGGTCGGTAGAATACTTGTTGTGGGCGAAAAAGAGAGTCTCCGAGAGGGGACTTTCTTTTTATATGTTTCTATGCATTGGGGAGTTGTATTAGTAATACCGATGATTAATAAAGAGTGAGTTATTGTGTATTAAAAGATTGCCGTTATATTTACCTGGTAAATGATAATGATATGCAATAAAACACACTAAATTTAAATGCTTTAAATGAGAATTATAATGAAGCGGCTCATTATATTGTAAGGGTTAAAAATATTTATGATAAAAATTATCAAATAATAGAAATCCAGTTATTTACTATGACGAAAGCTACTAACTGGATGCGTAAAATTAATAGAAAATCTTTATCCAAAAGTTTGACAAGCAATGAATTTCATGTAATAATGAGAACATAAAGTTAAGGTAAGTTCCTTACGACAGATGATAATTAAGCTGTTATCTATAACTATTTTTGGAGGTGTCCAACAATGAGAATTATTGGCGATGAATGTATTAAATGTGGTTCCTGTGCTTCCGTGTGCCCGGTAGGCGCTATTAGCGAAGGCGAAACTAAATACGAAATTAACGAAACTTGCATCGACTGCGGTTCTTGCGAATCCGTTTGCCCGGTTGGTACAATTCATCCGGCAGAATAATTAAGGATGCCAAAGCCCTCCATGTGGAGGGCTTTTTTGTTGCTTATATTTAAGGTACAATATAAGCATGTGATGTGTAGAGAAGCTGGCATTTTGGTAGGATGGGAGCTTTTCATTTGCGGTGTATATGCTTAGAAAGGATTGAATACATGCCAGGTATTGTGTATGTTATAGAAGCCATTGTTATATTAGTTGATGGGATTACCAAGCAACTGGTTCAAAGTCATATGAGTTTAGGTGAATCCATTCCTATTATACCTAATATTTTTCATCTTACATATATTATAAACAGGGGGGCAGCATTTGGTTTGTTCTTAAACCAGCAGGTCATGTTTGTTGGTGTAGCAGTTGTATTGGTGATTGCTGTTGTTTATTGGCGCAAACAGATTCGAGAAGGAAGCAAATCATTGCAAGCTGGTGTCGGTTTACTAGTGGGTGGTGCTATTGGTAATGCATGGGATCGAATTTCTAATGTAGGGGTTGTTGATTTTTTTGACTTTAGAGTTTGGCCTATTTTTAATGTAGCGGATATAGCGATATGTATTGGGGTAGCCTGTATTATGTATGCGTTATGGAATGATAGAAGTGAATAGATATATTAAAAGTGAATAGGTAAATTAAATGCGAATAGGTAAATTAAATGCGAATAGATATATTAAATGTGGATAGGCATACAACATAAAAACTTACAACAGTAGTATATAGATGTACAGCGTGATGGAGGAAATAATGGAAGAGCAGAAATTTGTTATAACAGCAGACCAAGAAAATCAGAGGTTGGACGTGTTTTTGACAGAACAGTTAGAAGGATCGCGCAGTTATATACAGCAATTAATTAAGGACGGCCATGTAGAAGTGCATCCTAAAAAAGCAAAACCAAACTTACGCTTAACAGAAGGCATGGAAATAATGGTTACTATTCCGGAACCAGAATCAACCGAAGTATTGCCCGAAGCGATACCATTAGATATTCTTTATGAGGACCATGATATTATTATCATAAATAAAGCACGTGGCATGGTAGTTCATCCGGCAGTAGGAAATTATTCGGGAACATTGGTGAATGCGCTACTCTATCATTGTGACGATTTATCGGGCATTAATGGTGAGATACGACCGGGAATCGTTCATCGACTGGATAAAGATACTTCCGGCGTGATGATGGCAGCAAAGACGAATCAGGCGCATTTAGGGTTAGCGGAGCAAGTGAAGGCTCATACTGCAAAACGCACGTATTATGCATTGGTGCAGGGAAATATTGTGGAAGAGAAGGGTGTTATCAAGGCTCCCATAGGACGTCATCCAAAGGACCGTATGAAAATGGCAGTTGTTTTTGAGAACAGTAAAGAGGCGGTTACTCATTTCACTGTATTGGAGCGTTATGGTAAACATACACTAGTTGAATGCGTGTTGGAAACAGGACGTACTCATCAAATTCGTGTACACTTTGCACATATTGGTCATCCTGTAGTCAATGATCCTTTTTACGGATACAGAAAGATGGATTTCCCTATAGAGGGGCAGGCATTGCACTCTAGGACGCTGGATATCATACATCCCATTAGTGGTGAGCCTATGCATTTTGAAGCTCCACTTCCGAAGGACTTCTTGGATTGCATCGCGTATGCGAAGGAACATAATCATTAAGGTTGCTATCGTTTTATCTCAGCCATAGTAGGATAAAACGATTAGATTAATAGGAGGAACGGCCATGGAAGAGAAGCGTATTTTAATGGATGAAGCAGCGATGATGCGCGCCATTCGACGAATTAGCCATGAGATATTAGAAAAAAATAAAGGATTGCATGATGCATTGCTTATTGGTATTGAAAGTCGCGGTGTTTATTTAGCACAACGATTACAACGAGAAATTAGAGCTATCGAAGGGGTCGATGTTGCTGTGGAGCCGATGAATGTAGCAATGTACCGTGATGATAGGGATACAAGGCCCAAGAATGGAATGCCCTTCGAATTGGATACTACCGATAAATTAGTTATCTTGGTGGATGATGTTTTATATACGGGACGCACTATTCGATCGGCACTTAATGCATTAATGGAAGCAGGACGGCCGAGGGCGATACAGTTGGCAGTTTTAGTTGATCGTGGGCATCGTGAGTTACCGATTCGCGCAGATTTTGTGGGCAAAAATGTACCTACTTCGCATACGGAAATTGTTAAGGTGTTTATGCAAGAACAGGATGGGCTTGATAGTGTTATCATCCAATAAGAGAAGCGCTATAATAAGACGAGTAGTATAATAAAAAGAGTAGTATAATAAAAAGAGTAGTGTAATAAAAAAGTAGCGTAATGTAATACAAAAACGCGGCGCAGTATATTGAAACTGTGCCGCGTTTTTATGTAATCGTTATTAGATTATAGATGTTAGATTACTAGGCTAGATAATGTGGTGTAAAGCGATAGTCGGTATCGCCTAATCGCATAGCTTCGGCTGTGAAACAAGCATGTTGTATATCGGTAGCAAGCATATCTGCCAATACATAATCCTTAACTAACCCCGTACTGTGGCGAACAAAAGGTGCCCACTTTTGAATGAGGGGAAGAGTACTGTCATTACCGCGTAACCAATCACGGGCAGCCCCGGTAAATCCTAAGAGACGAGCGTAAAGAGGTCCGTGTTGATGAGCTTTTTTTTGTAATGCTGCAGAGCGACGTAACACAGTGTAGGCAGCCATGCGATCTAGGCGAGAAAAGGAATATCGCTTTGACTTAAGTTGATGGCGCGCCAGGAACCAAGAGGGCAGTGAAGCCCCCTTTTTCCATGCATTTTCTAAACCTTCCCCAAAGTCTGTTAGCTGGGACAATTCTGCTGTTGATAAGATACGACTTTGCCAATGAACCATATCATAGTAACGTTGCATGTTTACATAACGACCGAGCGATAAGGCGTTTTCTACTGAGGGTAATACGTCCTCCGGAAAATAGCAGGCGAGTGAGGCTGTACTGGGGTTTGCTTGTAAATAGTTGCGAAGTGCTGAAGCTGAGGGAAGTGATTCGGTAAGAGAGGTGCTATTATAGTCACTTTGCCGTTCGATGACAATGGGAAGTAGTGAAAGTCCATAGGTGTCGATGGCACGTAAATATTCTATCCCTAAGGTGGCATTGGGATGGTTCAGTGCCTCATCGGCATGAGGCACAATTTCAAGCAAAGCTTGTCTTAGTGCGGCCCCGTAAAAATGTCCCGACTTGAGGAGCTCGCGAATTCTTTCGTTTACGCTGGCATTGTTGGCTGCTTCCGCAATAGAGGTAAGCATGTCAAGATTGGTCACCTCTGAACCAAAGCAAAAGGCATCAACTCCCAGCGCAGCTAATAGTCGCATAGCACCGGCGGAAAAAATTTCTGCACTTCCCAATGCAAAGAGTGATGGCAACTCGATGACCATGTCGGCTCCGGCTAATAAGGCCCAGTACGCACGATCGTACTTACTAAAGAAGGCCGGCATACCGCGTTGTACAAAGGAACCGCTCATGACTACAATGCGTAATGCTTGGGGCCACCGTTCGGCCAAGTACGAAAGTTGGTAGGCATGGCCCATGTGCAATGGATTGTATTCGGCGACAATGCCTATGGTGTTCATGATAAAACCTCCCTTAGAAGATAACTTTCAACTTGTATTATAATAGATAGCATAATTGTGGTAAAATGTAAATTGACCAGCATGCTGAAAACTGATAGCAACTATATCGAAAAAGAGTAATGCAAGGTGTCGAAGAGAGTGATATAATGATTGAGTACATGTAAGTAAAGTAGGGGTAATGTATGAGACGAATTCTAATGGGATTATTAGGGCTGATGCTCATGTTTGTTGTCAGTGGGTGTGGTACTACCACTGCGCTGGATACCTACAGCTTTGGTAATAAAGTAGTCAATGTAGGTGTTTCGGAGATTATTGTACCAACTCCCTTTGACTTAGGAAAGTTAGCAAATCCTACCATAACTGATGATGGTTATCCTATTACTGTGTATCAGAATGGAGATGCCAATTTCATAACGACGATAAAAGCGATGACGGCGGCACCGGGTAAACCGTTGCCAACACCATTGGCACGAGCTGAGTATAGTCGCGATCATGAGTATAAACATTATTTTGGCGACTCCTTGCAATGGGAAAATACAGCAATTACATTAGATGGTGTTCCCGCTGTAGAATCTACCGGATTATATACGGTAAAAAATAAACAGATACGTTTCTTGCAGTATACCTTTATCAGCAACGGGGTACTGTGGAATATAGCCTATCAATATGCAGCCGATAGCACAGTCGGAGCTGAGGCATTAAAACTCGTTGAGGGCAAGATTCAAATTATCAAGAAAGAGGGTTAAGTAATGAACGTTCTAGTAGTAAACTGTGGTAGTTCTTCTTTGAAGTACCAGCTTATTGACATGGACAACGAACATGTAATGGCTAAAGGCCAGTTCGAAAAAATCGGTGCGGAGGATGCAATTTTTACGCATAAACGTCCGGATGCAGAAAAATTGGAACGCGTAGAACCGATTTTGGACCACAAAAAGGCATTAACCATTTTATTAGACATCTTGGTAGATCCTGAATTTGGGGTAATTTCTTCCATGGATGAAATTGATGCGGTAGGTCATCGTGTAGTACACGGGGCTGAAAAATTTGCTGACTCCGTATTGATTACACCGGCTGTTATGGATGCATTGGAAGAATGTGCTAAGATTGCACCGCTTCATAATCCGCCAAACATTCAAGGTATTGAAGCTTGCCAGAGCATTATGCCTAAGGTTCCGCAGGTAGCTGTATTCGATACTGCTTTCCATCAGACTATGCCGGCGGAAGCATTCTTGTATGGTCTTCCGTACGAAGCTTACACTGAACTCGGTGTTCGTCGTTATGGCTTCCATGGTACTAGCCATAAATATGTGTCCCAGCGTGTAGCTGAACTTATGGGCAAGCATATGAGCGATCTTCGCATTATTTCTTGCCACTTGGGTAACGGTTCCAGTGTTACTGCTATTAAAGGCGGTCGCTCCATCGACACATCTATGGGCTTTACTCCGTTGTCCGGTTTGATCATGGGTACTCGTTGCGGTGATATCGACCCGGCAATTGTACCGTTCTTGATGGACAAATGGGATATGACTTATCATGAAATTGATGCCATCATGAATAAAAAATCCGGTGTGCTCGGAATTTCCGGCGTATCCAATGACTTCCGCGTAATCGAAGAAGCTGCACAGGAAGGCAATAAACGTGCGCAGCTCGCGTTGGATATGTTCCATTACAAAGTACGTGCGACTATCGGTGCCTATGCAGCTGTTATGGGCGGCGTTGATGCTATCGTATTTACGGCCGGTATCGGTGAAAACGGTATTGGCAACCGCGATGCAATCTGCAATGGTTTGGAATACTTGGGCACGCGTCTTGACCGTGATCGCAATAACATTCGCGGTGAAGAAGCTGAAATCAGTGCAGAAGGCTCCAAGGTTAAGATTTTCGTAGTTCCGACAAACGAAGAAATCATGATTGCTCGCGATACGAAACGTATTACGGCTAGCCTTGTGATGAAAAACTGGTAATTAACTTTATACTAGAGAATAGAGAATCATCTATTTCGTAGGGACCGCTTCGGTATATTTGTGAAAACAAATTCTTTTGCCGAGGCGGTCTTTTTAGTAGTAAATCCGGTTGATTTTAGTTATAATAAAAGACGTAATAATTTTTTACGGATGGAGAGATTGTTATGACGGTAGTCTATCGAGAAAAGTCTAAGCGTTCGCGTAGCGGATTGCGATTGGTATTGTTGCTGTTAGCTTTTGTAGCGCTTATTTTAGGATACGCTACCTATGTGTCAATGGAAGCCGGGAAGTTAGCCATTGATTTATATTTTGTCGGAGTTTTCTTAGGCATTGTTGTTTGGACACAAGCTTTTGGTCGTTATGAATATGTATTGACGGAAGATAGTCTGATTATTATTGAGCAAGGGCTGTTTGGTAAAAAGTCTATGACGATTCCGTATGCCATGATTGATGGTGTATATGCTTTTAAACAACAATTAATGGGGGGACTTAAGTTTAGATATAAATTCCGCAAGCTATCCTCTATGGACCCAAGACCTGTATGGGCGTTGGCGTATGCCGTGGAAGCCGGAAATAAAATCAAGCACGGTCGTATTTTGTTAAAGGCAGACGAGTCCTTCTTTGAGAAGCTTAACGAATTTGTACCGAACCGTGTGTGCGTTCCTCAGGAAGATGTAGTGTTTTATGCCTATGTTCGCGAGGATGCGCATAAGCATGGAGAGAATGTAGAGACATACTACGCACAAATTATGGCGCAGTCTAATGAACAAAATGATGATGTTACCAAAGGGATGAGTATTGAAACGGAAATTTCCGACACAGCCGGTGAGCAAGTCAAGACAACATCGGCACGATAAAACTGTATAGAAGTATATTGCACGCAGCGTTCATGGGAATGCTGCGTGTTTATCAGTTATGGCTACGGTTGCGACAAGGATAAAAGATAGTCGGTCGATGAATTGGCATGTTACGAAGTCATAGGAAGTATAGACATGTAATGTAAATAGATAATAGATAGAGGAAGGAAGAATGAATATGAAAATAGGCAAGGTATGGTTAGCATCATCTTCACCGCGGCGTCGGGAATTATTAGAGCAAGTAGGGATTCCTTTTGAAGTAGTAACAAGTACGTATGAAGAAACCAATCAATGCTATGGAAGTCCAGTTGAATTGGTCGAAAGACAGGCAGAAGGAAAGGCCATGGCAGCTTCTGTTGATGGAATCCTGCAACCTGTTATCGGCGCCGATACCATTGTTGCTTACGGTAATCGTGTACTGGGAAAACCGGAAGACGAAGAAAACGCGAGACGTATGCTGCACTTGTTGTCTGGCAAGGTGCACAGTGTAATAACCGGCGTTTGTATACGCTATGGCCAATGCATTCATACATTTCATTGTGAAACTAAGGTGCACTTCTACACATTGAGTGATGATGATATTGATGCTTACATTACAACCGGTGAGCCTATGGACAAAGCCGGTGCATATGGCATTCAAGGAAAAGGGGCGCTCTTTGTGGAACGGATAGAGGGTTCGTATACGAATGTTGTGGGCTTGCCTGTTGAAATGGTGGCAAGGAAGTTAAGAAATATAAGTGAAGATAAAGGGATGAATGAGTAATGTTACGCATACAGGAGTTACGACCTTTTCAACGGCCGCGAGAAAAATTTTTTGCACATGGAGCAGCCGTGATGACAACGGAAGAGTTGATAGCAATACTGCTACGCACCGGTCATCGTGGAAAGTCGGCGATTGATATAGCCCATGATATAGTAGCTTCGTTACCGGAAGGGGAAACGGGATTACAAACCATTTCCGTGGAGGAGTTGTGCCAAATAAAAGGAATTGGTCGAGATAAAGCCGTTACTCTTTGTGCGGCTATTGAGCTGGGCAGACGGTTAACAGCCCTGCATGCAAAACAAGAATATAGCGATTTCAGCTCTCCGGAAGCAGTGGCCGATTACGTAATGGAGCAATTGCGCCACGAACCTAGTGAGCATGTATGCGTTGCCTATTTGACCTGTAAAAATAAACTTATTGCGGTTGAAACCATTTCTACCGGCGGTTTGACAGCAAGCTATGCAGAGCAGCGTAGTGTATTTCGCGGCGCGGTGCGAGCTAATGCAGCTTCTATCATTTTGATTCATAATCATCCATCCGGAGAGGCAACGGCTAGTCCTCAGGATGTGCGTATTACAAAAGAGTTTGAAAAGGCGGGACAGATTATGGGGATACCCGTGTTGGATCATATTATAATTGGTGATGGAGAGTATGTAAGCTTGGCAAAAGAAGGACTGTTATAGCCTAATTTTTTCTTATCATAATGAGTGTTTTGTGCTATCATTTAAAGATAGACTAACACAAGGAGATTTACGATGATTCGCTTATTTTCATCTCTTGAAAGAGATTTAGGGATAGATATGGGAAGCGTTAATACCCACGTATACGTACAGGGACGCGGGGTCGTGCTTTCCGAACCATCGGTGGTAGCCACCGATACTAAACAAGAATTTATTGTGGCTGTCGGAGCCGATGCAGAACGATTATTACTTCGCACGCCGGATATGCTGGAGGAGCTGCGTCCTCTTAAAGATGGATTTATTGTAGATTATCGTGTTATGCTTACTATGTTGCGCCATTTTATGCACAAAGCTTCTCGTTTGGTAAGTCGGGCACGTGTTATTATGGCTGTGCCATGTGGCATTACCGATGTAGAAAAACGAGCCATGACCGATGCTATTATCCAGGCCGGAGCGAGAGAGGCCTATTTAATCGAAACACCGGTGGCTTCTGCATTAGGATGCAAGTTACCGGTATTCGAAGCGCAGGGTAATATGGTTGTCGATATCGGTGGCGGTACAACAGACATCGGTGTATTGTCATTGGGTGGTAAAGTGGTAGCCTCTTCGGCACGTATCGGTGGTAATGATTTAAATGAGGCGATTCTACAATATATTAAGGAATGCTTTGCCGTTATGGTTGCCGAAGAAACCATAGAAGCAATCAAGCTTGAATTAGGAACAGCAAAGATGCCGGAAGAGGAAGCGGAATTGACTTTTACCGGTCGCGATATGTCCAATGGTTTAACGAAACGTATCATGGTGCGTAAAACAGAAGTGTACCAAGTACTGCAAGACCCCTTGAAGAGAATGGCCGATGAAGTGAAGCGAGTGATGGAAGTTACTCCGCCGGAATTGTTGGCTGATATCATGGAGCATGGTGTTTTGTTAACCGGAGCCGTTGCCGATATGGATGGACTGGCAGACTACTTCAGTCACGAATTGGGTGTGCCGGTATGGGTGCCACAGCAGCCGGGCTTTACAGTCGCTGTCGGCTTAGGTAAGGCATCGCAGGAGTTTGAACGTATGGATCGATTTATTATTGCGTCAAAAAATAGGAAGGGGCGTGCCTGATGTTTTCTTCAGATCGTAAACTGACGGTATTCGTCGTGATATGCTGTATAATATTGGCACTCTTAGGATATGGTTGGAAACATCGTACGATTATTCCCTATGTGACGGTGCCGCTTGAAAAAGTAACAACACCTTTTGCCTACGGGGCGTCCCGTGTATTGGACGGTGTACATACCGGAATTACTGTTATTGATAATGCGATTGCGGCAACTAAAAAAATAGAAGCCTTGGAAGCGGATAATGCACAGCTACAACAACGAGCTACCGACTATGACGAACGTGTGGCAGAAAATATTCGTTTGCGGCAATTGCTAAATTTCAGAACTACGCATCCGCAGTTTGATATGGTGCCGGCTATGGTTATGACGCGAGATATCGGAACGTGGACGAATACGTTTACTATTGATCGCGGCGAAGCAGAAGGCATTGCCGTTAATATGGCTGTGGTAGTACCCGGTGGGGTTGTTGGATTTGTAAGTGATGTATATGAGCATTCGGCGCGGGTACAGACTATGTTGGACCCGAGAACTGCAATCGGGGTTATCGTGCAGCGTCCGGAATCAAGAGTCGCTTCCGTTATTAAAGGGAATGGTAACCATCCGGATGAACCGCGGCTTGTTGATGTAGCGCGTGACGGTGATGTACTTGATGGGGATGCTCTGATTACATCCGGTTATGGTGGTATTTATCCGAAGGGACTCTTGGTTGGCCATGTAGTGCGCATTGAAAATGATGCGGAAGGTTTTGTAAAAAATGCTATAGTACAGCCGTCTGCTAATTTCCGTAATATAGAAGAGGTATTTGTTATTTTACGATCTCGCGAAGGGGATCCGGTAAAACCGGCATTGGAACCCAAATTGGTACCACAGACACAACGTGACCAAGTACAGGGTGTTAAAGGAGCGATGTCGCAATGAGAACAGCTGCCTTGATTTGCGTTGGGATTATCACATGTTTCCTGCAGAGCGAGTTATTACCGCTGCTCTTTAAGCAAGCGTGGATGCCCAATCTCATATTGACTTGGATTATTGTGGTGGCCCTTTTGAAAGGGCGTCGTGCAGGTATAACCGTAGCTGTTATCGGTGGTTTGGTTCACGATATTTTAATCAGCAATTTATTTGGATTACACTTGTTTCCCTATCTTGTGGTAGCATATGTTCTTAGCATGTGGTCTCACTCTGTATACGAAGAACAATGGTACGTCACTTTTTTCTGGGTTTTAGGAGGTACATTGCTGGATGCGGCAGTTCGTATAGGCATGCTGCTGATGGCACGGGAATCCGTTGATGTGCTGATATATGCTTGGCACTTTGTTTGGCCGGTTGTTTGGCTTAATGGCCTTATCGGCATAGGGCTGCATGAATTGATTTGGAATTTTGAAAAAGATGATGAGTATATTTGGTAGAAACGGAGGGCAGCAAAGTGCTGGAGGCACTCTATAAAAAAAGAAAAAAGGGCCGCTTTGATGCCCTCATGTATATTGTGATTGCCATTTTTGTGATATTGGTAACGCGTTTATTTTATTTGCAAATCGTCGAAGGGGAATACTACCACTCAAAGGCGGAAGGAAATCGGTTGCGCATGCTATCGGTGACGGCAGCACGAGGGATTATGTATGATCGAAACGGTCAAATATTGGTGGGCTCGCGGCCTGCATATACCGTATCCATTATGCCTACCGATAAAGAAATTGATGACAGTGAGCTGCAGCGATTGGCCGGTATTTTGGGCATGAAACCGGAAGCGATTAAAGAAAAAGTAAAAGCTCATGAAGGCGGATATGAGCCGATTCGCTTGGCTAACGATATTACCATGGATACAGTCACAAAAATTGCAGAACGCAGTCATGAATTGCCGGGGGTATCTATTGATGTAGAACCGCTTCGCTATTATCCTTATGATACAATGGCCTCCCAGCTTTTTGGGTATGTCGGAGAAGTAGGCGAAGAAGAGTTAGCTGATATTCGTGAAAAAGATCCTAATACAAGAGTCGGGCCGGGTACCATTTTAGGACGAGCCGGCTTAGAGCGGATGTATGATAATGTATTGCGCGGGATTGACGGTGGTAAGCAAGTAGAAGTAGATGCAGCGGGCCGTCCCGTAGCCGAAGTCGGACGGCAAAATACGGTACCGGGACGCGATATTCATTTGACCATCGACTTACCGTTGCAGAAGGCTGCCGAAAAAGCCGTAGCCGATCAGCTGGCTTCCTTGCGTTCACAAGGCATACCGGCCAAAGGAGCTGCCGTAGTGGCTATGGATCCCAATACGGGGGCTATTTTGGCTATGGTGAGTGCACCGGAATTTAATCCTAACTGGTTTGCACGCGGTATTACCTCGGCACAATGGAAACAATTAAACACGGATATGAATCACCCCTTTGATAATAAGGTGGTCTCCGGTGAATACCCGCCTGGCTCGCCGTTTAAGATTATTACCGGAGCTGCGGCCTTAGAATTAAAAAAGGTAACGCCGGATGAAATGATTTTTGACAGCGGGCGCCATTGGCTTATTGATAAACGAAATGCAGAAGGCGAAGCATTGGGCTGGCTTGATTTCAATACTGCTTTGGCTAAGTCGGATAATGTATATTTCTACGAAATGGGCAATCGTGTAGGTATTGAAAATCTTGATAAGTTTGCACGCTTATTTGGTTTGGGAGAAAAGACGGGCATCAAGTTATTCGGTGAAGCTGCTGGTAATATAGCCAGTCCGGAATACAAACGCAAGGTGTTTGATCAAGATTGGTATTTAGGGGAAACCTTTGATGCTGCAATAGGTCAGTCGTTTACGTTGGTAACACCGATTCAAATGGCTATGGTTATGTCTGAAGTAGCTAACGGCGGCATTCGATATCAACCGTACGTTGTCAGTCGTATCGATAACAGTGACGGCACGCCGGAAGAAATATTCGGACCTAAAAAGATAGGGGTCTTGCAGGTATCAAAAAGCGTTATGGATCTTATTCGTAACGCCTTACGTGACGTAACGGCTGAAGGTGGTACTGCAGGGTCTCTCTTTAAAGATTTGCCGATTGCTGTAGCCGGTAAAACGGGGACCGCAGAAAACGCTACAGGGCGCGATCATGGCTGGTTTGTTGCCTATGCGCCTTACGATAAACCGCGTATTGTTGTGGTGGCATTGGTTGAACAGGGCAGCTTTGGTGCCGGTTCGGCAGGACCTATTGTTAGAGCTGTCTTAGAAGAATATTTCCATGTAGGACAGAAATCGCAGACAAAGGCAGATGATGGTAATACTAAAGCTACAGAGGTGATTAAAGCCTCGGAGCCGGCCATTACAGGTCCACAAATGCGATAGAAAGGACATGCTATGGGACTCATTATTGCGATGGTATCCGGCAAGGGTGGCGTTGGTAAGACGACGTTAACAGCCGGGTTAGGCGGTGCATTGGCACGTCGTGGAAAAAAGATTTTGATTACTGACGGTGACTTGGGACTACGAGATTTGGATCTCGTTATCGGTAAGGAAAACGAAATTCTCTATGATGCGCTGGACGTGTGGAAAAAGAGATGCCGAGCGGAAGATGCTATTGTATCTGTCTCGGAAGGGCTTGATTTTTTACCAGCCAGTCAAGGCGTGCGTTGGGAGGACGTAGGCCGTAAAGGTTACGGCCGGTTATTGAAAAAAATGGCGAAACAATACGATTATGTGATTGTAGATGCACCGGCCGGTATCGGTCGCGGTAATGATGCAATTTTGCGTGTAGCCCAGCGACTGGTAATCGTTACGGAACCGGTATGGGTGGCGCTACGTAATGCGCAACGCGTGATGCAGGTATGTCGAGAACAGAGACAGCTTGACTATGCGCTGGTATTTAACAGAATTAATCCGCATATGTCGGTAGCGGATATAGAAGAGGCTTGGTATTCGTTGTCGGCGGAAATGCTGGGAGCCGTATTACCTTATAGTGAAGCGGTATGGCAACAAGGGCAAGCGGGTAAATTATACAATCCTATAGCTGATACGTTTGATAATCTGCTTACACCTTTGTGTGATTTTTGTCAAAGCGGTAATGCGTGGGATGATACAACAATATTTACGCAATATGCATCAGTGATGTCGGCAGAACAAAAGAAATTTGAAGAAAATAAACGACAGAAAGAGCAGCCAAGGTTACTTGTGCGTCAGCGCGATAGCCGATGGCGGCGCTTACGTCGATAGGAGGATATATGTGGCGACGAATATGGAGGGAGTGGGACTGGACTGTAGTACTATGTACTCTCGGGCTTATCGGTACGGGAATTGTTATTATAGGAAGTGCGACCCATGTAAATAAGGACGGCATCACTCTTTCGGGATTGGTTACGAAGCAATTTAGCTTTTTTTGTATAAATGCTATCATCGTTGTAGCTATGCAGTGGTTTGACTATAGACGATTAGCGTCGTGGGGAAAGCCCTTATATGCGATTACCCTACTTTTGTTGGTAGCGGTTATGCTTGTAGGCACCTCGGCATTAGGGGCTCAGCGATGGATTCAGATTGGACCGATTACGATTCAACCATCGGAGTTTACGAAATTATTGATGATAATTAGTATGGCTTCCATGATGACGAAGCATGTACAAAAGTTAAATACCTTTAAGTCACTGGTACCTATTGTTATATTTGTGGGTATTCCCGCCCTTCTGGTATTTAAACAGCCGGACTTAGGAACATCATTGGTATATCTGGCCATTCTTTTCGGTATGCTTTTCGTAGGCGGCATTCGCATGCGATTGGTTCAGATTATTGTTGGCGTAGCGGTAGTACTGGCTCCGCTAGGGTGGTTTGTATTGAAAGAATACCAAAAACAACGTATACTGGTATTCTTAAATCCTAATATTGATCCTTTCGGTGCCGGATATCATATTATTCAATCGAAAATAGCAATTGGTTCAGGTATGATACTGGGGAAAGGTTTGTTTGAAGGTACGCAAAGCCAGCTAAACTTTCTGCCGGAAAATCATACGGACTTCATTTTTTCGGTAATTGGTGAGGAACTGGGATTTGTAGGATGCTTTATTGTTTTGGTACTATTGTGTGTATTAATCTATCGCAGCATAGCCATTGCTAAAAGTGCTAATGATACATTCGGCATGTTGTTGGCTACGGGGATAGGTTCCATGCTTGTATTCCAGGTATTGGTAAACGTGGGGATGACTACCGGTATTATGCCTGTAACGGGAATTCCACTACCGTTTATTAGCTATGGAGTCAGTGCGTTGACAACGAATATGCTTAGTGTAGGACTTTTATTAAACATAGCTATGCATCGCAAACAACTGATGTTTTAATTGGTATTGTGAGAAATTACATAGTAATTTTTCATGGGGTTAAGCGTAGAACTTAAATGAGGCATTATTATTGAGATAAATGATAAGACTGTATAGGAGGCTATATGATTCAATTAGATGCGGCGTGGTTACAGCATGTAAGCAAGCCGGCTCGTTATACCGGCGGAGAATGGAACAGTATCGTTAAAAATCATGATGAAGTAGATGTGACGATGGCGTTGGCATTTCCCGATGTATATGAAGTAAGCATGAGTCATCTGGGAATTAAAATTTTATATTCTTTATTGAATGAACGTGCCGATGTAGCGGCAGAACGTGTATTTGCTCCATGGGTAGATATGGAGGAAGAAATGCGAAAACGTCATATTCCTCTGTTTTCACTGGAAACAAAGACTCCGGCTAAGGATTTTGATTTATTGGGATTCACTTTGCAATATGAAATGAGTTATACCAATATTTTGAATATGTTGGACTTGGCAGGGATTCCTTTTTACGCAAAAGATCGCGATCTTAGTTTTCCCTTGCTGTTGGCAGGTGGCCCTTGCGCCTATAATATCGAACCGATAGCTGACTTTTTTGACATTGTGTCTATTGGTGAATCGGAAGAATGGCTTAATGAATTTGTCGATTTATACAAGGCTGAAAAAGCGGCCGGTTTTCCCGGTGGTAAGGAAGCATTTTTACGTAAAGCGGCTCTGATTCCGGGCACGTATGTTCCTGCTTTGTATAAGCCGGAATATACCGCAGCCGGTGATTTCAAGGGAATGAAACGCTTGGCTGAAGAAGCACCGGAGGTAATCAAAAAGCGTATTATTGAAGATATGGAACATAGTTTTTATCCAACGAAACCCGTGGTTCCTTTTTTAGATGTTGTTCATGATAGAGCCGTATTGGAATTGTTCCGCGGTTGCACACGAGGATGTCGTTTCTGTCAAGCCGGCATGTTGTACCGACCGGTGCGCGAACGCACCCCGGAACGATTGGTACAGTTGGCTAAAGACATTATTGCCAATACAGGATATAACGAAATATCTTTGATGTCGCTTAGCTCAGCGGATTACTCAAAGCTTCCCGAGTTGGTAGATATGCTTATGGAGGAATTTAAAGACAAGCAGGTCAGCGTTAGTCTGCCGTCACTTCGTATCGATGCATTTTCTATTGATATTGCAAAAAAAGTACAGCAAGTGCGTAAGAGCGGTCTTACCTTTGCGCCGGAGGCTGGTTCGCAGCGCATGCGTGACGTAATCAATAAAGGTGTCAGTGAAGAAGACCTTATAGCAGCTTGTACGAATGCTTTTAAATCGGGATGGCATACGGTGAAACTGTATTTTATGATGGGATTGCCAACGGAAACCGATGAGGATGTAGCCGGAATTGCCGATTTAGCCTATAAAGTGTTGGATTTACATCGCGAAATTACAGGCAAACGCAACGGTAAGGTTACAGTTAGTGTATCCTTCTTTGTACCTAAAAGTCATTCCCCCTATCAGTGGTACGGTCAACAGGCAGTGGAGGAAATTCATCGTAAGCAACAGTATTTAAAGACGCTCATTAATAATCGCAATATTTCTTATCATTATCATGACGGGGCTACCGGTTATATGGAAGCGGTGTTTGCTCGCGGCGATCGTCGTTTGGCTAAAACACTTATTGAAGCATGGAGGCTGGGCTGTAAGTTTGATGGCTGGACGGAATACTTCTCTATTGATACATGGCTGGAAGCTTTTAAAAATACAGGTATTGATCCGGATTACTATGCGCGGCGCAATCGTGATTTTGATGAACCTTTGCCGTGGGATCACTTAGATGATACGGTAAGTAAAAATTATCTTAAACAAGAGTGGGAGCGTGCCGTGCGGGCCGATTTAACTCGCGACTGCCGACGGTTACCTTGCAATGGCTGTAATGTATGCCCTGAATTGGACACAGCTATTATTGATTATAAGGAGGGTGGACGCGTTGAAAAAGTTACGTTTGGCATTTAAAAAGGGGGAGCAATTGCGATTTTTATCGCATTTGGACTATGCGCAAGCTGTAGAACGCACAATCCGACGGGCCGGTATAGCCATGGCATATTCAGAAGGTTTTAATCCTCATATGAAAATTAGCTTTTCCTCGGCGTTGGCATTAGGGATTACGGCTACCTGCGAATACGCAGATCTTGATATATTGGAAGACACACCGGTAGACGCAGTTATAGCGCGTCTGAATCGTGTGGCTCCTCCGGGATTGGAAGTCATTGATGGCTGCGAAATGCCGAATAAGGTTCGAAAAATGATGGCTATCTGTAATTATGCCGTTTATGAAGTGACGGGGCCGGTTGAAGATAAAGCTGATTGGAAGTCGTTGCTGGTTCCTTTTAATGAAGCAACGGAAATTAGTTATGAAAAAGTAACGCCTAAAAAAATGCGACTTATCGATGTGAAACATTTCGTAAAAGAGCCTATTACGGCAGCGGTCAACGGCAACCGGGTTACATTGACTATGGGAATTGGTATTTATCCGGAAGGGACGATTAAGCCCGGTGAGGTATGGTTGCTAGGTCGTGATCGATACGGATGGCCTTTGACGGATGCGTATACTATTCATCGTAAAGCTATCTTGGTGGAAGAAAACGGTGAACGAAAATCCCCGTTAGATGTGGTATAACCAGTTATGATAGGAAAGGAGGTGTAGTATGAAGCGAATCATAATTACTACGATGCCTGAAGAAAGTCGCATCGCCATTACCGATGAAGCGGGGGTATTAACCGATATATTATATGAGCGTCCGGAAGCAACACACACGGTTAATCATATCTATAAAGGTGTCGTGCGCAATGTATTGCCCGGTATGGCATCCGCTTTTGTTGACATCGGTCGTGGGCAAAATGCATATTTAAACTTAAAGCATGGTAAGCAAACACGAGAAATGGGCAAGCTCTTCGTGGGACAGGTTATTATGGTGCAAGCGGTAAAGGAAGAGATGCGCGGCAAAGGAATACGTGTTAGTGCGGATATTAGTTTGGCCGGTCGCTTCATGGTACTACTTCCTTACTCAAAGGGCATTCATATTTCTAAAAAAATTACCGATACTGCACGACGACAGGCCCTTGAGTCTATGGCAGCACCGTATTTGGCAAGAGGCTGTGGCTTCATATTGCGAACGGCCGCAGCCGATGCAAAGGAAGAGGATATTGCAGCCGATATGGAATTCTTATGGCAAACATGGGAACAATTGCAGCGGCGTTTTGCAGTGGCAAAAAATGGAACGGAGATTTACAGTGATGCCGATGTATGGTTACGGTTGTTGCGCGATTACGTAGGGCGTGGTGACACGGAAATTGTAGCAGATGATGAGGCGGTAGTTCAACGTTTAGGAGAATTATGCCGTAATATGGCGGCTATGAGCAATGTTGTAATCCGTTATGTGGAAAGCAAAGAGGACATTTTTAAGCATTACGAAATAGATACCCAAATCGAGGCATTGGTAAGTAATCGCGTAGAGTTGCCATCCGGTGGATTTTTACAAATTGATTATACGGAGGCCTTGACTGTTATTGATGTTAACTCAGGACATTTTACCGGCGGAAATCCCGGTGAAACAGCGCGGATTGTCAATATGGAAGCAGCCGATGCGATTTGTCGACAGTTGCGTTTGCGCGATATTGGCGGTATCATCTTATGTGACTTTATAGATATGCCTAAAAAAGAGCAACGTGAAGCATTGATAGCCTATCTGACTAAGCAGGTGCGCTATGATCGCGTTAAAACTGTGGTTTGTGGTATTACATCACTGGGACTGGTGGAAATGACACGCAAGCGGGAGCGACAAGGATTACAGAGCTTGTTATTTGATACGTGCTCCCACTGTGGTGGCAGTGGCACGGTCTTATCTGCGCAGACGGTCTATTTACAGATTTTGCGACGCCTTCGTCAGTTATCTCGTTCGGGACGACTTAAGACTGATATTATGATTACAGTACATCCTGAAGTAGGCGCATGTTTTACAAAAGGTGTTTTGAAAGAGTTGCGCCAAGAACTGCAGCGTGATATACGTGTTGAATGTGATGCCGTATTGCATCGAGAAGCATATTCTCTATTGGCCGTAAATGAATAGCAGTATTCTGCTATCGGGAGATACCTGGTGTAGTAATAAGTTTAGGCAAGGTACCATAGAAGGCATATGATAGTGTCAAGATTATAGATATAAGTATATAGCTTGGAGTGAAGAAGAGTAATGAGTGGCTTTGAAATTGTATTGTTGGCGGTGGGATTGGCCATGGATGCTTTTGCGGTATCGGTAGCCAAAGCGCCTTGTATCGGACCTAAGGAACAATATAAGAAGGTAGTATTACCTTTCTTATTTGGGCTTTTTCAGATGGGAATGCCTATTATAGGTTGGTTGGTAGGTGCACAATTAGCCGATATTATCAGTGAATACGATCATTGGATTATTTTTGCACTCCTTGGGTATCTTGGTATAAATATGATTCGCGAGGCCTATCATAAGGATGCTGATGATGATATATGTCTTTTCATGGACTGGAAGGAAATGCTGATGTTAGCATTGGCTACCAGCATTGATGCATTAGCGATAGGTATTACATTGGCCTTTTTGTCGGTCAATGTACTCTGGGCATCCGGTATTATAGGAATTATTACCTTTGGTATTTCATTAGTTGGTATTTATCTGGGACATCAACTGGCAAAGCTATTGCGTGGACGAGCAGAGATTATTGGAGGGATCGTATTGGTTCTTATTGGTACTAAGATTTTATTGCAGCATTTGGGAATTATTTAAAGGACGATTCTTGACAGAACCGTCCTTTTTTGCTATATTTATTAAGTCGTAGTTTGGGTACGCCTAAGCTATTGCAGCCGCATGGAGGGGTAGTAAATTCCGACTCCACGTCGGGTACCGTATTCAGCGAGTTCGAAAACAAGGAGGTGTCACAATGTACGCAATCATTAAAACCGGTGGTAAACAGTATCGCGTTGCAGAAGGCGATGTTATTACCATTGAAAAATTGGAAGCTGCTGCTGAAGCAACCGTAACGTTTGACGAAGTATTAACTGTTGTTAACGACGGTGATGTTAAAGTAGGCGCTCCGCTTGTGGACGGTGCAAAGGTTACAGGTACTGTACTTGAACATGGTAAGGCTAAAAAGATTTTGGTTTTCAAATACAAAGCTAAATCTAATTATCGTCGTCGCCAGGGTCATCGTCAGCCGTTCACTAAAGTTCGCATTGACTCCATCCAGGCATAAGCTATGATTTCGATTGTAGTTGATCGTGATGCGGAAGGCCTCGTCCGGGCCTGTCAAATTTCCGGTCATGCCGGGTATGATGTAGCGGGCTATGACATAGTGTGTGCTGCTGTATCAGCCTTGTCTTGTACGGCTATTGTCGGACTTGAGCAAGTAGCGAAACAGAAGGGACACTATTCGAACGGCGAAGGTCAGTGCCGGATTGAGCTTTCCGGTCTTATAACGGAAAGCGGACAAGCTATATTGGAGACAATGATTCTCGGGCTTTCTGAAATCAGTCGTCAGTATAGTGAATTTGTAAAGATTAGTGAAACGTAGGAGGTGAACACAATGTTTACTTTTGATTTGCAGTTGTTTGCGCATAAGAAAGGTGTATCCAGTACACGTAATGGTCGCGATAGCGAATCCAAACGTCTTGGTGTGAAATGCCATGATGGTTCTATCGTTAAGAGCGGTAACATCATCGTTCGTCAGCGCGGAACTCATTTCCATCCGGGTACCAACGTTGGTATCGGTAAGGACGACACGTTGTTTGCATTGGTTCCGGGCAAGGTTGCCTTTGAACGTGCAGGTCGTTATAACCGTAAAGTAAGCGTTTACCCTGTAGAAGCGTAAAAGCATATACACTGGAGCCGAAGGCCAAGGTCTTCGGCTCTTTTTGCGTGTAATTGTAGCTACGGTCATTCACAAAATCATCTAAATGAGGTATACTTAGTACATATCCGGTGAAATGGGTATGATATAAGTTTTATGCATAATTATAATACCCCGGTGAGAATCATTGGGGAGGTAATCGGTATGTAAGCTGCTAATGGCATTAACAGGTAGGTGGCTGAATATCGGGTTGTATGCACCGAGAGTAAAGGAGATACGTATGTATGATGTTCGCTCCTCCAAAGCAGAGGAATTTATTAATCATGAAGAAATTTTAGATACCTTAGCTTATGCGGAAGCTAATAAAGAGAACAGAGAGCTTTTAGATCAAATTTTGGCTAAGGCAGCTACTTACAAGGGATTGAATCACCGTGAAGCAGCTGTATTGCTAGAATGCCCGTTGCCTGAGTACAAGGAAAAGCTGTTTGCTTTGGCGAAAGAAATTAAGCAGAAAATTTATGGTGACCGTATTGTTCTTTTTGCGCCGTTGTATTTGTCTAATTACTGCGTTAATGGTTGTGTATACTGTCCTTACCATGCAAAGAATCGCCACATTTCCCGCAAAAAATTGACGCAGGAGCAGGTACGGGAAGAAGTTATGGCTTTGGAAGCTATGGGGCATAAACGCATTGTTATCGAAGCCGGTGAAGATCCGATTAATAATCCGCTTGAATATATCTTGGATTGTATTAAAACTATTTATAGTATTAAAAATAAAAATGGCGAAATTCGTCGCGTAAATGTAAACATTGCCGCTTGCGAAGTAGAAGATTATAAGAAGCTTCATGAAGTAGGCATCGGTACGTATACATTATTCCAAGAAACCTATAATAAAGAAAATTATGAAATGCTTCATCCTCATGGTCCTAAGAGTAATTATGCTTACCATACGGAAGCTATGGACCGCGCCATGCAGGGTGGTATTGATGATGTAGGTATTGGCGTGTTGTATGGCCTTGAACATTATCGTTACGATTTTGTCGGCTTACTAATGCATGCGGAACATTTGGAAGCTGTTTTCGGTGTAGGCCCGCATACAATTAGCGTACCGCGCATTTGTCCGGCTGATGATATTGATGTGGATGATTTCAGCAATGCTGTGCCGGATGATATTTTTGAAAAGATTGTAGCTTTGATTCGCGTATCTACACCGTACACGGGTATGATTATGTCTACTCGCGAAAGTAAGCGCATGCGTGAACGTGGTTTGGCATTGGGTATTTCTCAAATCAGCGGAGGCTCCCGTACTAGTGTAGGTGGTTATGCAGAAGAAGAGTTGCCTGATGATAACTCGGCACAGTTTGATACCAGTGACCGTCGTTCCTTGGATGAAATTGTCGAATGGTTATTAGGCCTTGGTTATGTACCAAGCTTCTGTACGGCTTGTTATCGAGCAGGGCGTACAGGTGATCGCTTCATGGCATTGGCTAAAAGTGGTCAGATTTCCAATTGTTGTCAGCCTAATGCGTTGATGACGTTGAAGGAATATCTGTTAGACTATGCAACAGACGAAACAACCGAAGTGGGGCAACGCGTAATTGATAAGCAACTAGCATCTATTAAGAATGAAAAGGTTAAGGAAACAGCCCGTAATTACATTGCACAAATGGAAGATGGGGAACGCGATTTCCGTTTTTAATAGATGGTTGGAAAAGATATAAAAATATGTAATGGCCAATTCCGGAGAACGCACCAACTAATGATAGTGCAGGAGCTGTTATAAAATAATACAGTTAGTTCTGGCAATATAACAGAATATATACCAATGAATAGAAAATGAGTGGTGATTCTAAATGATAACCACTCATTTTTTATTATCTGGTGAAGTAATGATGGAATACGAAAATATGGGCTTTTATTAGGAAGTTGAATGGTGTATAATGTACCTATATTGATAATGATAATAGACTAGCGAAGAAAAAAGTAGTTTCGAGGATTCGAAATAGATGAGGCAGTGAGATATATGAAGCAGAGTAAAGAGAGGCGGTGGCGAATCGCTACCGGTGATACGGCAGAGGAAGAACGCTTAGTACGAGAAATCGGTGTGTACCCGGTGGTGGCAAAGTTACTGGTAAATAGAGGTTTAGGGTCTGTAAAGGACGCGGCAGCATTTTTAAGAGGGACCATGGATGAGTTGCCGGATCCGTTTGGACTCAAGGGGATGGAAAAAGCAGTAGCCACTATAGAAGAGGCTATAACGAACAAGGTTCCTATTGTTGTTTATGGAGATTATGATGTGGATGGTATTACAGCCACATCGTTGCTGTATCGTTTTTTGAAACGCTGCGAAGCAGATGTTACCTACTATATTCCTGAACGACAAAGTGAAGGATATGGTCTAAATGAGGAAGCATTAGAACATATTATAGAACGCGGTGTTGGACTGGTAGTTACAGTGGATTGTGGAATCAGTTCTTATGATATTGTGGAAGGTGTCCGCCAGCGTTTACAGATGATTATAACTGACCATCATAATGCGCCGGATCAAATACCACGGGCTGCTGCCGTGGTCAATCCGAAACAACCGGGGTGCATGTACGAGGACAAGAACCTATCCGGAGTTGGAGTGGCATTCAAATTATGCCAAGCGATCTGGCACCGGAGGACAGGATTGAGTTATCGGGAAGATTTGGATATCGTGGCATTGGGGACAATAGCCGATGTGGTTCCGCTGGTAGGTGAGAATCGTATTATTGTTAGAGAAGGACTTCGCAAGATGGAAGAATCTCCCAACTTAGGTATTGAAGCGCTTATCAAGGTAGCTGGCTTGGAGGGACGAAAGCTTAATGCCGGGCATATCGGATTTACTTTAGCTCCGAGACTTAATGCAGCCGGGCGCGTGACACATGCTACGCGAGCCGTTGAGCTGTTAACAACGACAGATCCACAGGCAGCGGTGGCCATTGCAGAGGAGTTACAGGCTACAAATACAGAACGGCAGATGATCGAACGCAGTATCTACGAGGAAGCGCATAGAGATGTACTTAATCAAGGTGAGAGTGCTGATAAGGTTATTGTTGTTGCCGGTGAGGAATGGCATCCCGGAGTTATCGGCATTGTGGCTTCACGATTGGTAGAGGAATTTTATCGGCCCACATTGGTTATAAGTGTTCATGATGGTGTTGGCAAAGGATCATGTCGCAGTATTGAAAACTGTAATATCTATGAGGCACTAAAATCAGCAGAGGATTTATTAATACAGTTTGGCGGACATAGACAGGCGGCAGGTTTTAGTATTGCCGTAGAAAATATTCCGGCATTGCGGGAACGATTGACAGCGTATTGTGAAGAGCATCTTAGCAGTGAAGATTATGTGCCGATTGTCGATATTGATGCATTGTTGGAAACAGAGGAAATTACCGTAGAACTGGTTGATCAAATCGAAACGTTGGAGCCGTACGGTATGGGAAACAGTACGCCTGTATTTGCACTGCCTAAAGTTACCGTTCGTGATGTGTATTTAATGGGGCAGCAAAAAAATCATTGTAAGATTTTATTGGACACTGAAGGGGCTCCTTTAGATGCCATCGCATGGCAGGGGGAAGCATATCATCGCGAGATATTCCCTAATCAAACGGTTAAAATGGCAGTTACGTTACAAAAGAATGAATGGCAAGGCAGGATTTCTCCTCAGTTGGTCATACAAGATATATCTCCGATGGAAAGACAAAGAGCTCGTTTGACAGAAAATGGTTTGCGTGAGATGTATCTGGTGGTTAAATCAGTATTTCGCAGTGCTACCGCGCCGCGATATATTGTTGAAAATGAGGTAATTCACCATCATCCGGCCAATCAGTCGGATCGAGAGGCTATTTTGTCTTTGGATGTATTTAAAGAGTTAGGCATATTAAAAGAAGAAACATCACCGGATGGTATGATGCTGTACCGTTGGTGTCATATAAAAGAAAAGCTAGAGTTAATTACTTCATTAACATTCTTGAAGTATAGCTCGTAGGAGGTGTGTTATATGGCAGAAAATGAAGAAGGCAAGGTACTGGTTGAGAACAGCACCTTTAATAAAGAAGAAGCCTTGGGGCGTTTAATGGATATCGTGAAATCCTATTTGGATGATGCCGATTGTGAACGCATTATGGAGGCGTTTCGATTAGCTGATAAAGCACATGCGCCTCAGAAGCGTGCCTCCGGGGAGCCGTACATTCTGCATCCGTTGGCAGTCGCTACTATTTTGGCGCATCTACAGATTGATGCGACTACAGTTATTGCGGCTTTACTGCATGATGTGGTAGAGGATACGGAATACACGTTAGAGCAAATCGAAGAGATGTTCGGTAAGGATGTAGCATTTTTGGTTGATGGCGTGACGAAGTTAAATCAGTTCCAATATCAGACAAAAGAAGATCAACAGCTGGAAAATTACCGTAAGATGATATTGGCGATGGCTAAGGATGTGCGTGTTGTTGTTATAAAATTGGGTGATAGATTACATAACATGCGCACGCTGAAGCATATGCGCAGTGATAAACAAAAACGCATTGCTAAGGAAACGCTGGAAATCTTTGCACCATTGGCCCATCGTTTAGGGATTTTCAATATTAAATGGGAGTTAGAGGATTTATCATTCCGTTACTTGGAACCGGACAAGTACTATGATCTGGTTGAGCAGATGAAAGAAAAACGCAAAGCCAGAGAAGAAATCGTTAATGATACGATGGTACAGTTAAAAAAGGCTTTGGAAGAAGCGCATATTAAGGCAGATGTAAAAGGGCGCCCAAAGCATTTTTATAGTATCTACAAAAAAATGAAGAAGGATAACCGTGATTTATCGCAGATTTATGATTTATATGCGGTGCGTGTTATCGTTGATACAATTCCCGATTGCTATGCCGTGTTGGGGATTGCCCATAGTTTATGGAAGCCGTTGCCATATCGTTTTAAAGATTATATTGCTATGCCGAAGTCAAATATGTATCAGTCGTTGCATACCACAGTTATAGGCACGATGGGACACTCCGTCGAAATACAAATTCGAACTTGGGAAATGCATCGTGTATCCGAGTATGGTGTAGCGGCACATTGGCGTTACAAAGAAGGTAATAAAGGTGGCGACAAGGATTTTGATCAAAAAGTAGGGTGGCTTCGCCAAGTATTGGAATGGCAGGATGCCAGCAACCCGAAGGAATTAGTGAATGCTCTTAAATTAGACGTGTTCTCCGGCGAAGTTTTCGTATTTACACCGCGCGGCGATGTGATGAAGCTTCCCAAGGGGGCCGTACCGTTAGACTTTGCCTACCGTATTCATACCGATGTGGGACATCAATGTGTAGGGGCAAAGGTAAATGGTAAAATTGTATCTTTGGATTATACTTTGCAAAATGGCGACATTGTAGATATCATTACGTCGAAAAACGGTAAGCCGAGCTTAGATTGGTTGAATATTGTAGGTTCTACGGAAAGTAAGAGCAAAATCCGTAATTGGTTTAAAAAGGAAAACCGAGAAGAGAATATCGTCAAAGGACGCGAGTTGTTAGAAAAAGAGGCAAAGCGTCTTAACTATGATTGGAAAGCGCTCAACAAGTCGGGACGTATGGAGCAAATCGCTAAATCATTAAATGCGGGTAGCGAAACGGAACTGTTATCAGCCGTAGGTTATGGCGGCGTGCCGGTTAACTCCGTATTACTTCGCTTGATTGATATGTATAAACGAGATCAGGCAAAAGAAGATAATCGTAAAGATACGATGGCTATGCTCGAAAAATTGAAGAGCCATGAACCGGTGCGTAAGAAAAGTAGCAATGGGATTTTGGTCAAAGGCGAAGCTGATGTAATGGTTCGAATGGCGCGTTGCTGTAATCCGGTGCCGGGCGATGAAATTATTGGTTATATTACGCGAGGGCGCGGTGTTTCCGTCCATCGCGCGGATTGTCCGAATATTGGTCATACTTCGGAAGATGTGGAGCGCATGATCGAGGTTTCTTGGGATGGGGCAACAAGTGATAATTTCCAGGTGGCTATCGATATTATGGCCTATGATCGCGGCGGTATGCTTATGGAAATCATGGCTACTTTGTCGGAGATGAAAATCAACATTGTCAATATTAATGCTAAAGTAGACGATACAAAGAATGCACATATCTCAATGATTATAGAAATTAGAGACTTGTCACAGCTTGATTTTGTAATGACAAAAGTGCGGCGTATTCGTGATGTATACACGGTACAGCGTGCCAATAACGGAGGTGCGTAATGCGGGCAGTTATACAGCGTGTTACTGATGCCAGGGTAACGGTGGAAGGTGATGTTACTGGAGCTATCGAGCAAGGACTGGTAGTTCTGCTCGGTGTAGGAAAAGAGGATAACAGCAAAGATGTGGCGTATCTGGCAGAGAAGGTATGTAATCTCAGGATTTTTGAAGACGAAAATGAAAAAATGAATTTATCTCTTCGTGATATCGGCGGTTCATTATTAGTCGTCTCACAGTTTACCTTATATGGTGATGTGCGTAAGGGACGACGCCCGGGCTTTGAAGGGGCAGCTTCACCGGACAGAGCGAATGCGTTATACGAAGAGTTTGTAGAAGCCTGTCAGGCATTGGGTGTCAAGGTAGATACCGGCAAATTTCAGACCCATATGCAAGTTGCCTTAGTTAATGATGGGCCGGTTACTATTTTGTTAGATAGTAAGAAATTATTTTAATGCTGTGCATGAGGTAATGTGTATGAAGCTTTATAGAATGCCCTTGGGAATGTTGGGCACGAATTGCTATATTGTTGTGGATGAACAAAGCAATCAATGTTTGGTAGTTGATCCGGGTTCGGACGGTGAACATGTAGTAGAGGTACTGCAAGAAAAAAAATTAAATCCTTTAGGTGTGGTTCTAACGCACGGACATAGTGATCATATCGGTGGCATACAGCCGATAGTGGATACCTATCATTGTCCGATTTATGTGCATAAAAAGGATGAACCCTTTTTGACGGACAGTCGATTGAATCTGAGTGTGTATAGTGGTAGTACTGTAGAAGCGCATGGTGAAGTTCGTCATGTCAAGGAGAGCGATATTCTTTCTTGTGGTAGTTTATCTTTTCGAGTAATTGAAACGCCGGGACATACACCGGGTGGCGTGTGCTATTACGGGGAAGGAGTTTTATTGGCCGGAGATACTCTCTTTAGGGAGTCTGTGGGGCGTACAGATTTTCCCGGTGGATCGTTTGATGATTTGGTGGCAGCTGTCAGTGAGAAGCTATTTCCCCTACCGGAAGAAACGGTCGTATACCCGGGGCATGGTCCGGAAACAACGATAGCACATGAGAAAGAATATAATCCTTTCGTGCGATAGGTGGTGAAACTATGGTACAGCGATCGACCCAATACTGGTTACGCTTGCTATTGCTGGTCGCTGGTGTAGCATTGCTTATCTGGGTTACGCCAGTGACCTTACCGTTGCTACTGGCGTTAGTACTTACTGTAATTCTTTTGCCGGTAGTCAATGGTATTCAAGATTATACGCGGAAAAGAGTGGGGTTGAAATGGTTTCCACGGAGTCTAGCCATTTTGCCGGCTTTCTTATTGGTAGCGTTGGCGACAGTAGTTATTATTCAATATATTATTGTCCCCTTTTTGGTAGAATTTACAAAGCTGTTAAATAATTTGCCGGTACTTATTAATCAGCTTCTTCATGTATGGAAAGAAACACAAGCGCAATATGCGCTGGTGTTACCGCCGGAGATAAACGGGCTCATTGGGAGTACGCTGAATAAAATAGGAAATTATAGCGTTGACCTAGCTCAGCGTGGGATTTTTGCTATCGTATCGTTGGCAACGACATTATTACAGCTGTTACTAGTGCCCATCATGACTTTTTACTTACTGAAGGATGGGCGTATATTGAAACAACGTATGGTTTCTATCTTTTCAGAACCGATAGCTTCACATTTGGATGAGATTGTCAATCAAGTACATCATACGATGGGTGGCTATTTGCGAGGGCAATTGGTACTGGCGACTAATATGTTTTGTATTATTTCTGTGGTGGCGTACATTTTTGATTTACCGTATCCTTTAGTTTTGGCATTGTTAGCCGGTATAGCTGAATGGATTCCCATTATAGGGCCTATTGCGGCGGCATTGCCGGCTATTATTCTAGCAGCTTTGAGTAGTGGTACATTAGCTTTACAAGTTATGATTACTTATATGGTAATTCAATTAATTGATGGACAAATTATTATGCCGAAGATTATGGGCCGTGTCATTAAACTACATCCTTTGGTAATTATTACAGTTATTTTTATCGGAGGATATCTATACGGTATTATCGGCATGATGACGGCGGTTCCTATTACCGCTATATTACAAATTGTTATCAATAAACTTTGGTATTTTAATCAGTATTACAAAAAGGATGGAGCGTTATGAACACAACATTAGAAAAATTAAAAGAACGTATTAAAGACAAGAAATATAAATTAACCACGCAGCGACAAACCATTTTACAGGCATTCATTGATGCAGAAGAAAAGCATCTCAGTGCAGAAGATGTATATGTACTGGTAAAAGCAGTAGCACCGGATATCGGCTTGGCTACAATTTATAGAACATTGGATTTATTTACGGAATTGGATTTGTTAAAGCGTCTTGATTTTGGAGATGGTCGTAATCGTTACGAGTTGAATGATGAAGAATTCTCTCATTTCCATCATCACTTAATCTGCGTGAAATGTGGTTGTGTCAAAGAATTTGAAGACGATATGCTGGAAACCTTGGAATCTATTATCGCAAAAAAATTAAACTTCCGTACTATTGACCATCAGCTCAAAGTGTATGGTTACTGTGGTGAATGTCAGGAAAAAATGAAAGAGGAAGAAGAAGCGCGCAATGCACAATAAGTATCATTACGAAGGGCCGTTACCGCTAGGATCGGTAGTAGCTCATAATTGTGCTGGTGCCGGACTGTTTGTTGCTACTCACGGTGAGGAGGTAGCATGGCGTCTAACGGGTTCGGAAGAAAATGGTTTCTACACACTTTGCATAGTTGGACCGAATCAACAGACAAAGCGTTTTTCCTCGGAGGCTACAGCTGAGGGGCGGCGTATTATTGGACGTGATGTGTTGTATTATTTACGCGAAGCCCAAGGGTTTATCCGCGTGGGAAAGTGGGGTAGTTTAGTCGGCGTACGTCCAACCAAGCTTTTTCACAAATTGTGGGATGAGACAGGTAAAGCGGGGGTAGCGGCACAAATACTGAGGGATAGATATGACATAAGCCTGGAGAAGTTGTCTATATTACAGTCGATTACAGAGTTGCAACGACCATGGGTGGCAGTCGATGAAGAAAGCAATCGACGCATCAGCGTGTATGGTGGAATTCCTTTTTGCGAGAGCCATTGCACATATTGCTCTTTTCCGTTTGGACTTGTACAGCAATACAATAGATTGGATGAATTCGTGCAAGCATTTGTTCAGGATGCTTCACAACTGGCGGCTTTGCAAAGAGAATTTAACCTAAGCGTGGACAGCTTATATATGGGGGGCGGAACTCCGACCAGTTTAAATCATGAAGCATTTGAGAAGGTCGTAGAGGCTTTGGCTATGTTACGCATGGAAGGAAAGGAATTTACAGTGGAGGCTGGTCGCCCTGACTCGGTAACGCCGGAAAAAATAGATACGATGCTTCGACATGGTGTGAATCGCATGAGTATTAATCCGCAAAGTATGCAGGATCATATATTAAAGGCTGTCGGTCGCGCCCACACAGCTGGGGCTGTGGTTGATTTATATGACTATGTACGAGAGCATACCTCTTTGGCAATCAATATGGACTTTATTGCTGGATTACCACAACAGACAATGTCGGATATGCAGGAAAATATGAAATTCATTTGTCGTACTATGCCGGAAAATGTTACAATTCATACATTGGCATTAAAAAAAGGCAGTCCTCTCTATGATATGAGGGAAACGGCGTTACTACCTGAAGAAGAGCAGGTAGAGGAAATGGTTTCTTATGCAGGAGAATACTTGCGTAAGATAGGCTATGTGCCGTATTATCTATACAGACAGAAATATATGACGGGGCAGATGGAAAATATAGGCTATACTCTGCCTGGTTATGCCTGCGAATATAATATTCGTATTATGGAAGAGCGGCAGACAATTGTAGCCGTCGGACCGGGGAGCTCATCGAAATGGATGCGCGCACCGGAATTCCGTCAACTGCAATTGCATACGCCGAAGGATGTGTCGGTTTATATTGATACATTGGATACGCTGTTGGCAAAACGCCGAGAGCGATGTGAACAATTTTGGGAGGCTTGAGGAACGATGGCAATTCAAAAACCGAGAGGAACACAGGATATTTTGCCCAGCACAATAGCAAACTGGCATTATATCGAAGGTCGTATTCGTAAACTTTGTAAGACATATGGCTTTCAGGAAATTCGCACACCTATGTTTGAGGAAACAGGTTTATTTTTGCGTGGTATCGGTGAGACTACCGATGTAGTGCAAAAGGAAATGTATTCATTCCCCACGGGTGACAAAAAGGAGCAAACCTATACATTGCGTCCGGAAAATACCGCATCAGCAGTGCGTGCATACCTGGAAAATAAAATTTACGGTCAAGAAGCATTAACAAAATGGTTCTATATCGGGCCTATGTTCCGTCATGATAAACCGCAGGCAGGACGTTATCGTCAATTTCATCAGTTTGGCGTAGAGGTGTTGGGAACACAGGCGCCGATGGCAGATGCAGAAGTTATTATGTTAGTCTTGCAACTCTTTAGGGATTTTGGTTTGAAAGATTTAAGTGTAGAGGTTAATTCGGTAGGATGCCCGAATTGTCGTCCGGCATATCGTGATAAGCTCATAGCTTTCTTTGAACCGAAGAAAGATCAGCTTTGTGATGACTGTAAATCGCGTCTCTATAAAAATCCGTTGCGCATTTTGGACTGTAAGAATGAAAGTTGTAAGGCATTAACGATAGGTGTTCCGGAAATTCATGAAAATCTTTGTGACGAGTGTCATGATCATTTTGAAGAATTAAAACAATATTTAACAGCAGCCGGGATTAACTATAATGTGAATCCTCGTTTGGTGCGCGGTTTGGATTATTATACCAAAACAGCCTTTGAAGTGCAGTATGCACCGTTGGGGTCACAAAGTGCAGTGGCCGGTGGCGGTCGTTACGATGGTTTAGTAGAGGAATTAGATGGGCCTCATACACCGGCAGTTGGCTTTGCCATGGGAATGGAACGACTGTTATTAGCTTTGGAAAAACAAGGGTTGTTGCCGGAAGAGGTACAGGAACCATCGGTATTCGTGGTTTCTCTTGGAGATGCCGCCAAGGTAGCAGGCTTTACATTGGTGAAAGAACTTCGTGAACGTTATATTATTGCGGAAACCAGTGGTGAAGCAAAAAGTATGAAAAGCCAATTAAAACATGCTAACAAAATTAATGCAAAATATGTTATTATAGTGGGTGATGACGAATTGGCTCGTCGTGAAGCTATCCTTCGTGATATGGAAAATGGCGAGCAAGAAACCGTAGCTATCGATGCGATAGTAGATCGGGTAACTTCACTAGTGAAAGGATGACAATAATGGAAACAATGAAAGGTTTGCACCGTACCCATGGTTGTGGTACCATCAGCGAAGAACAGGTAGGTAAAGAGGTTGTTCTTTGCGGTTGGGTAGAACGACGTCGCGATCATGGCGGGCTTATCTTTATCGATTTGCGCGACCGTTCCGGGGTTGTACAGATTGTAGCTTCTCCGGATCACAATATGGAATCGTTCCATAAAGCAGAAGATGTGCGCAATGAGTATGTGCTTTGTGTACGCGGTACTATCACTAAGCGTGATGCAGATGCAGTAAATCCGAATTTGGCTACCGGTGCCTATGAAATGTACTGCGAAGAACTTCGTGTCTTGAATAGCTCTAAGACACCGCCGTTCTACATTCAGGATAATGTAGATGTTGATGAAAATATTCGTTTGAAGTATCGCTATTTGGATTTACGTCGTCCAGAAATGCAACGTAATTTAATGTTGCGTCACCGTGTGACCAAGGCTATGCGCGATTATTTGGATTCTCGAGATTTCCTTGAAATTGAAACGCCGATGTTAACGAAAAGTACACCGGAAGGGGCGCGCGATTACTTAGTACCGTCTCGTGTGAATCCGGGAACTTTTTATGCGTTGCCGCAGTCTCCTCAAATTTTTAAACAAATTTTAATGGTGGCCGGTTATGAAAAATACTTCCAAATTGTTCGCTGTTTCCGTGACGAAGATTTGCGAGCTGACCGTCAGCCGGAATTCACACAGCTGGATTTGGAAATGAGCTTTGTTGATCAGGAACAAATTTTGGCTCTATTGGAAGGTTTGGTAAAACATGTCTTTAAAGAAGCCATGAACGTAGATGTGGTGACACCGATGCATCGTATTACCTGGGATGAAGCCATGGATAAATACGGTTCCGATAAGCCGGATTTACGATTCGGTATGGAATTTACGAATGTAACAGAATTAGTGAAGGATACAGAATTTAAGGTATTCCGCAGTGTTATTGACAATGGTGGTGTCGTTAAGGGAATCGTAGTTCCGGGAGATGCCGGTATTCCGCGCCGTGAATTGGATGCGTTGGTTGATTACGTAGGACAGTATGGTGCTAAGGGATTGGCCTGGGCATGCTTTAATGAAGACGGCTCTATTAAATCCCAGATTATGAAATTCCTCGGTGAGGATACGATTCGTGCCATTGGTAAAGCCATGAATGCACAGCCCGGTGATTTGGTACTTATGATTGCCGATAAACCTGCCGTAGTAGCCAAAGCATTAGGCGAACTTCGATTAGAAATGGGACGCCGCATGAATCTTATTGACGAAGATAAGTTGGCATTCACTTGGGTAACGGACTTCCCAATGTTCGAATACAGTGAAGAAGAAAAACGTTATGTGGCTATGCACCATCCGTTTACTTCTCCGCGCGAAGAAGATATGGATAAATTAGAAACAGCACCGGGTGATGTGAAAGCAATCGCTTACGATATGGTATTGAACGGTGTCGAAATCGGTGGCGGTAGTATCCGTATTTATCAGTCGGATGTACAGGAACGCGTATTTAAAGCCATTGGGTTATCTGAGGAAGAAAGTCGCCAGAAGTTTGGCTTTATGCTGGATGCCTTCCAGTTTGGTGCACCTCCGCACGGTGGCTGCGCATTTGGGTTGGATCGCCTTGTTATGCTCATGGCAAAACGACAATCTATTCGTGATGTAATTGCTTTCCCGAAAACACAAAGTGCTTCTGACCTCATGAGCCAAGCTCCGTCCGAAGTAGCACCAAAGCAATTGCGTGAGCTTCACATTAAGACGGATACAACAAAAGAAAAGCTAGTATAATTAAGGTGTCTTGTTGAGATGTACAGTTCACGGGGCGGGGTGTTGAAAAGAACAATTTGTAATTGTCAAGACCTACACAATATCAAATGAGTATTACTTCATTTGTGAAAAGCCTTGAAAATACTGGATTATTCTGTTAATATAATAACAAAGATATCCCTGCTGTGTGCGTGTGGTATCGCAGTTTTGAGCCAACATATTAACTTAGGGAGCCTGGACTCTTGTATCGGCGCTACGCCTGTGAAGGACAGCAATGTTATGAGGAGGGCACCCACCTGCCCTTGCAGGATCAAAACGCGGTACATATACGGCATGGTGGGGCTCTTTTTATATGTACTTTATAAGGTCGCCATAAGCGACCTTTTTTGTGTATAATTTAATAGAATGACCATTTACAAAAGGATAAAGCGACGAATGATAATTTGAGAGAGGTGATCAAGATATGGCAATGGACAATTTATTTGCATCGCTGGAAACACATAGTTTTGAACCTCTGGCGGTACGTATGAGACCTACATCACTGGACCATTTTTACGGTCAAGAAAAGGTGGTAGGAAAGGGCAGTTTTTTGCGGGCTATGATTGAGAAGGATACGATACCGTCATTACTTCTTTACGGGCCATCGGGTACGGGTAAGACGACATTAGCTCGGATTATTGCAGAAATGACACATAGTCGTTTCGTTTCATTGAATGCTACTAATACGGGTACAGGTGAATTGCGTAATGTCATTGAAGAGGCACGTAAACACGTTCGTGCCTTTCAGCAACGAACAATATTATTCTTAGATGAAATTCATCGCTTTAATAAAAGTCAACAGGATGTACTCTTACCATGTGTTGAGGATGGTACGATTATTTTAATCGGTGCAACTACAGAAAATCCATTTTTTGAAGTGAATCGTCCGTTGCTGTCCCGTCTGCGATTGCTTACTTTACAAGCGTTGTCGCCAAAAGCAGTCGCCAACATACTAAAAAGGGCATTGACAGATGCTGATATAGGGCTGGGCCATCGAAAATTAAAGGCTGAGGAAGACTTATTGGAAGAAATAGGAATTTTTGTCAATGGAGATGCCCGTATGGCTCTCAATATCTTAGAACAAGCGGCGGCTATGATTGAAGATGGCGGTACTATTAATGGAACGGTATTGGAGCAGGTTATCGGTCGACGCATATACAGCTATGATAAAAAAGGGGATAACCATTACGACACAATTTCAGCGTTCATTAAGAGCATGCGCGGTTCCGATCCACAAGCAACCAGTTATTACTTGGCAAAAATGATAGAAGCCGGCGAAGATCCTAATTTTATTGCAAGGCGTATCGTTATATGCGCAGCAGAAGATGTAGGCTTGGCCGATCCGAATGCTTTGGTGGTGGCGAATGCAGCGGCACAGGCATCACATTTGGTGGGGTTTCCAGAAGCACGCATCATTTTATCGGAAGCGGCTTTATATGTAGCGTTAGCTCCTAAAAGTAACAGCGCTTACTTGGCAATCGATAGTGCTATTGCGGCAGTGCGGCATCAAGTAAATGGAGAAGTTCCGTTGCATTTACGAGATACGCATTACAGTGGTGCATCTAAATTAGGACACGGGACCGAATATAAGTATGCACATAATTATCCGAATGGGTATGTAAAGCAACAATATTTACCGAATGAATTAGTAGGGACTGTATATTATAAGGGAATACGACGGGGAAAAGAAAAAGAAATACTTTCAAATTGGTGCGAACGTACAGGCGAAAAAATATGATGGAGTATAGGTATATTCATTGGTTATGTGCTATAATGGATTGTTGAAGAGATTATAGATTAACGTAATAGGAGTGTACTGTATAGATGGCAGAACGGAAAAAAAGGACAACGGCCGGAAAGGCTAAGACAACTGCAAAGATGGCCGGCGATAGCACACAACGCAAACGCGTCGTACGTAAAGCAACATCGAATACGGCCACGGCGACAAAGGTAAAGGCAGCATCCGGAAAAGGTTTTACCCTGCGTAAGGAGATTAAAGGATTATTGGTAATGGTGTTTGCCATTATTATACTGTTAGGCATTATAGGATATCCCATGGGAACCGTAGGTGAGTTTATGTCAAAGGTCTTTATGTATGCCTTTGGTCTTGGCGCTATGATTCCGGTGCTCTTTTTTGGGTATATGGGATGGCGCATGTTATATTCGGAAAATGGTTTGAGAATAACACGGCGAGGAATTCTTTTTTCATCCTTATTCCTTTTGCTTGTTACAATAGTTCCTTTAGTGTCGGTTGATGCAGGCCATGAACTGGATACGGATGTATTGACTACTAAGGGTGGCATTATTGGTGGCGCATTAGCTGCTATGTTGAGGTCTTTGGTAGGTGACGTGGGTAGCCTATTGTTGACAGTTATTCTATTGATAAGCTGCTTACTTCTTATTACACGATTATCTTTACGAAAGGGTCTTCATAAGGCTAAAGAACATACAGAGGTTGGGTTAGATAAGGCTATCGGTATGGCCGGTGAAACGGCACAAGTGGTGAAAGAGCGTTTTGAAGAGTGGAATGAGCAACGCAAGTCTCAGCATGCAGTATATAATCAAGTTGAAGATACACGTTTTGGTCGAAGTGCGGCAGCCGAGGCTATTTTAGCCGCCTCACAAACATCATCGGATGCCAAAGAGAAAGCAGCGCTAGAACTGGCTCGGGCAGAAGAAGAGCAGCATAAGGAGAATAGTAGTAAGAATAATCTCTATTCCAATGGCGATAGAGAGTTTGATTCCGATAGTGATGGAATAATTAGCTCTGCTGAGATAGAGCGTATGCCTTGGGAGACTGCAATAGTAGAACAAGAAGAAGAACACACTGCAGAGCATGAGAAATACGACTTACAAGTAAGCGCGGAAGAAGAGACTGTTACGGCTAATGATGGGATAGAAGTTGATCAAAACCGATTAGAAGATACGGAAGACTGCGAAAATAAAATGGACCTCCACGCTGAGAGTCAGACCCAAGCTATGGCAGGTGGGGTGTCGCCAATGCTTCCAGATACATCTGTTCGGAATGCTGCAGAGAATACATCGACGTTAGTACCGACTATGGAAAGTACTGATGCGGATATTGCTGCTGTGGCTGTATCTACGGAAGGGGAACAACGCCCTCGGCGTCCGGAGCGCTTATATCGCTTTCCTTCGCTGGAAATGTTATCTAAAGGTAAACCCAGTGAAGTATCGGCAGAGGAAATCAACCAGAATGTAACTACTTTGGAATCTACTTTAAAAAGCTTCGGTGTAACGGCTCGTGTTGTTAATGCCACGAAGGGGCCGACGGTAACGCGCTATGAACTGGAGCCGGCACCGGGGACAAAGGTGAGCAAAATTTTAAATCTTACCGATGACTTGAAGCTAAGCCTAGCGGCTACAGATATTCGTATTGAAGCACCTATTCCCGGTAAATCGGCAGTAGGCATTGAAGTGCCGAATCGAACCGTTTCTCCAGTACATTTACGAGATGTGTTGGAATCTGACGACTTTAAAAAGGCCAAAGGTGGTATTCCTGTGGGCTTGGGGAAAGATATTGCAGGTAAGGCTATCATAACTAATTTGGCAAAAATGCCACATTTGTTGGTTGCAGGTTCGACGGGCTCAGGTAAATCGGTTTGCGTAAATACATTGATTGCCAGCATTTTATTCAGTCGTAAACCGGAAGAAGTAAAGTTAATTTTGGTGGATCCTAAAATGGTAGAGCTGTCGAATTATAACGGTATCCCTCATTTGATGGTGCCGGTTGTGACGGATATGAAGAAAGCAGCCGCTGTATTACGTTGGGCAGTTCGTGAGATGGAGGCACGCTACCGTACGTTGGCTACGGTGGGCTTACGTAACATAGACAGCTATAACGAGCAACACCCTGATACGGCAATGCCATTTATTTTAATTATTATCGATGAAATGGCAGACTTAATGCTTACAGCGCCGGATGTGGAAGAATCGATTAATCGGTTAGCGGCAAAAGCACGAGCTGCAGGGATTCATATGGTGTTGGCTACGCAGCGTCCATCGGTTAATGTAATAACAGGTACAATTAAGGCAAATGTGCCAAGTCGAATTTCTTTTGCAGTAGCGACACAGATTGATTCTCGAACTATCCTTGATATGGCAGGAGCCGAAAAATTATTAGGGAAAGGTGATATGCTTTTCCATCCTATAGGAGCTAATAAACCGATACGAATTCAAGGAGCCTTCATTTCTGATGATGAAGTTGAAAGTCTAGTAAATTTTGTAAAGACACAAGATGAACCGGAATATGATGAATCTGTAACAGCGGCAGAGGAAGAAGCTGTAGCGACAACGGAAGAAGAAAAAGAGGAAGAGCCGCGCGATGAATACTTGGAACGGGCGGTAGACTTGGTTATGGATTCAGGACAAGCATCGGTTTCCATGTTGCAACGGCGTTTTCGTATAGGATACACGCGAGCGGCACGTTTAGTGGATACGATGGAAGATATGAAAATCATCGGTCCCAATAATGGTAGCAAAGCACGAGATATTCTTATGTCCCGTGAGCAAGTAAAACAGTTATATTTTTCGAATACAAATGATAATACATAGGAGGAATTACAGTGGCATCCATCGGAGAAGAATTACAGCGTGAACGTCATCGAAGGGGTCTCACATTGCATGATGCGGAAGAGGTGCTGCATATTAAAGCTGCTTATTTGGAAGCACTGGAGCAAGATAATTACGGAGTTATTCCCGGAGCTGTGTATGTGAAGGGCTTTATTAGTAATTATGCTGAGTTTCTCGGATTGGATAAACAGCGATTGGTTGATGGGTACAAGGCTTCTATCGGTGAAACGATAGGTGTTCCTTTGCGTCGTATGCAACCACGTAAATTAAGAGCACATGAAGATGTCGAGCATAAGCCAGAAATGATAAAGCCTACACCGCAACGCTTGCCATACACAACGCGAAGGGAACGGCGTAAAAAGGTTATGGCACAAGAAAGAATTACAGTGGCAGTTATTGCCGTGCTGGTAATAATCTTTTTATTTTGGCTGTTTATTTTTTAGAACAAAGTACGCCGTAGAAAGGTACATAACAGTATGATGAATGAATTTTTGATTACTACATCGGAAGAAATGAAGCAACGAGGTTGGGAAGAGTTGGATTTTGTTTTGGTTACCGGTGATGCGTATGTGGACCATCCTTCTTTCGCCGGCTCCGTTATTGGACGTTTGCTGGAGCATAAAGGCTACCGTGTTGGTATTATTGCTCAACCGGATTGGCATGATGTTAATGCATTTAAAGTTTTAGGAAGGCCGCGCTTGGCCTCATTGGTGACGGCCGGAAACTTGGACTCGATGTTAAATAAATTTACGGCGGCCAAACGAATTCGACACAATGATGATTATTCGCCGGGCGGCGAAGAAGGGCATCGTCCCGAACGGGCCACATTGGTGTATGCTAATCGTATGCGGGAGGCATTTAAAGGTGTACCGGTAATTATTGGCGGTATCGAAGCTAGTTTACGACGGTTTGCCCACTATGATTATTGGTCGGATACCGTGCGACGTTCTATATTGGTAGACAGTAAGGCAGATGCATTGATTTACGGTATGGGAGAGAAGCAAATCGTGGCATTAGCAGAGGCGCTGGACAAAGGACGATTTGAAGAATCTCTACCTAATATTAAAGGCATTACATATATGGCTAAGCAAATACCTGATGGGGCAGTACAATGTCCTTCCTACGAAGCGGTAATAGCAAGCAAACATACTTTTGCGGAAGCGTTTAAATTACAGTATGATGAGCAGGATCCGTATTATGGTCGTACCGTAGTGCAGGCACATGGTGATCGTTATGTAGTACAAAACAGTCCAGCTATGCCGTTAAGCCAGGCTGAAATGGATGAAATTTATAGTTTGCCTTATGCGCGCCGTTGGCATCCACGTTATGATGAACAAGGGGGAGTACCGGCATTGCATGAGGTGCAATTTAGTCTGGTCAGCCAGAGGGGGTGTTTTGGTAGTTGCTCCTTTTGTGCCATTACTAGTCATCAAGGGCGCATAATACAGAACCGTAGCCATGAATCATTGTTGGCAGAAGCTAAACGTATGATTTCTATGGATTCATTTAAGGGATATATCCATGATGTAGGAGGGCCTACAGCAAATTTTCGACATTTAGCATGTAAGAAGCAAGCTACTTATGGCGCATGCAAAGGAAAAACATGTGCAGCTCCGAAGGTGTGTCCTAATTTAGATACCAGCCATGATGACTATACAGCATTACTTCGTAAGCTACGAGCTCTAAAGGGCGTAAAAAAGGTGTTTATCCGATCCGGATTGCGTTACGATTACGTACTAGCGGATAATAACATGGATTTTATTAAGGAATTATGTCAATATCATGTGAGCGGACAGCTTAAAGTAGCTCCAGAGCATGTCGCTGATAAAGTGACTTCTATTATGGGAAAGGCTGATAAAGCGTGCTTTTTAAAGTTTAAGGAAGCCTTTGAAAAAGCGAATCATCAATTAGGGCTGAAGCAGTATTTGGTCCCTTATTTTATGAGTTCTCATCCGGGATGTACATTGGATGATGCTATTGAATTGGCTGAGTTTTTGCGCGATCAGCATATGACTCCGGAACAAGTACAAGACTTTATTCCTACACCGGGTAGCTTGTCAACGGCAATGTATTATACAGGAATTAATCCTCTCACGGGAGAATTGGTTTATGTTGCAAAAAAAGCAAGAGAAAAGGCCATGCAGAGAGCTTTAATGCAGTATAAAAATCCTGATAACTATAACTTGGTTAAGGAAGCACTCCTAATAGCCGGGCGTCAAGATCTTATTGGATTCGGGGAAAAGTGTTTAATTCCGCCGCGTCCTATTAAGGAGTATCGCCATAGAAATACGAATAAGAGCAGTCATAAACGAATGAAAAAAGCTAGACGAGAAGCTACTGCATTCGATAGTGCGTCTCCAGCATCACAGCGATTGAAAAATCGGGTGGGGAGAGAAAAGAAAAATGACCTACATCATATAGGTATAGGTAAAAAAGAAAACAGACGAAAAAAAGAAGGGTTTTATAAAGGCCGTGTGTAATTAGTGGAAGGGAGAGGAGATGAATGCGAAGATATTGGCTAATTGGCCTGTTAATTATCTTTGTACTCAGCATTCTTGGTATAGGCGCCTATATAGAAAACAGTAGACAACAAGAGAGAACGGCCATACCTATACGTGCGGAGCTTACTATGTACAGTGACCTTCCTAACACATTGACAAAGCTTCTGACACAGCAATATGAGCTTTTGTATCATGTACGTGTGCATGTGCTACCGCTTACGGAGGAACAGATGGCAGTACGTATGACGTTATCGGAAGCCGACCGTACCGGAGATATTGTATTGACATCACGGGATAATCTACATATTGGTGAAAAGTATGGACAGTTTATACCGGTTCTAAGCGAAGGAATTGATGAAATATCTAATCGATTTAAACAGCCGGATGGGCTGTGGGTTGGAACATGGTATGATCCGGTTGTATTTGTACAAAATATTCAGTTTTACAATGGCGAAGGGCGTTATATTAATACATGGCACTCCTTGGCTATGCCCGGTGACTGGACGGTAGTCATGACTGATTTTGTAGCGGCCCGAGGCGCTGCCAATATTTTATATGGATTCATAGAAACGCGCGGTGAAGCAGAAGGTCTACAGTATTTTATGGAGCTAAAACCTCATGTAGTCCAGTATGCTAAGTTCTTAACAACTCCGGTGCGATTAGCTGCATTAGGGGAAACCGACATAGGCATCGGGAATTATTCCGATGCACATCAATATGAAGAGCACAAGTATCCGTTGAAAGTAATTTTTCCATTAGACGGTACTCCATATTATTTAACGGGAACTGCTGTGTTAAAGAGTACAAAAAATAAAGAAGAAAGTGAGCGTTTTATTAAGTGGCTGCTTTCTAAACAGACGGCACAATTCCTTCAGAGTAATGACATGTATTTCGGATTTACTAATCCGGAGGTGACACATTTGACGGATTCGTTAGGTCGTGAGGCAGTGCTGTTAGAAACTAAAGGCGATTATACAGAAGAAGGCAAGAAACGTTTGCTAAATGATTGGATTAGTCAAGTGCGATTTAGAAAGGGTAATTAACAGATGAACAAAAAATTAGGCTATGTGAGTTTAGGCTGTGCTAAAAATTTAGTAGATACCGAGGTGATGCTAGGTGTATTAAAAGATAATGGATATCAAATTGTGGATGATTTATCAGAAGCATCAGTAATCATCGTTAATACGTGTACCTTCATTGAAAAAGCGAAAGAAGAATCCGTAAATACTATATTGGAAATGGCGGAGTACAAAAAGTTTGGCTCCTGCAAGGCATTAGTGGTAGCCGGATGTTTAAGTCAGCAGTACCAAGAAGAATTATTCCGAGAAATTCCTGAAATTGATGCACTTATCGGTACCGGATCCTGGCACCGGATTATGGAGGCCTTGCATGCGGTAGAGGATGGTAATCGAGCATGTATTATGGATTCAATTACCAATATTTATAACGAGCGTATGCCTCGTATGCAAACAACACCGACCTACAGTGCCTATGTAAAAATATCGGAAGGCTGCAATAACGGATGTACCTTTTGTATTATCCCAAAAGTGCGTGGGCGCTATCGTAGCCGTAGTATAGAGTCGATTGTAGAAGAAGTTACTAAATTGGCTGATATGGGCGTGAAGGAAATTAATTTAATTGCTCAAGATACAACGAGTTATGGCGCTGATTTGAATAATGGTACGCCGATGTTGACAGAGTTACTGAAAGAGCTAGTTAAAATAGATGGCATTCAGTGGTATCGTTTGTTATATTTGTATCCCAAATATTTTACCGATGAGTTGCTAGATGTTATTGTTAATGAACCGAAAATCTGTAATTATATTGACTTACCATTGCAACATATCAATGATCGTATATTGAAACGTATGAATCGCAAGGATTCCAGAGCTGATATTGAGCGCTTGTTAACGAATGTTCGTGCGAAAGCAAATCATGTAACATTGCGTACGTCAATTATTGTTGGGTTCCCGGGAGAAACGGATGAAGAATTTAAAGAGCTGTGTGATTTTGTAAAAACAGTGCGTTTTGATAATATGGGCGTTTTCACATATTCTCGTGAAGAGGGAACTCCGGCCGGAGCTATGGAAGATCAAGTACCGGAGGAAGTTAAAGAAGAGCGATACCATACGTTAATGGCTATCCAGGCGGCTATATCAGAAGAGAATAATCGAGATTTAGAAGGAACACACCATCAAGGCATTATCGAAAGTATGGAAGAAAATGAGGATGGTACTTTATTAGCCAAAGGGCGCTTAGAGGTACAAGCTCCTGACGTGGATGGCAATATGTATATTGAAAATGCAGAAGGTTTGTCAGAAGGTGATATTGTACCTGTTACAGTAGTACAAGGGTTTGCTTACGATGTTATTTGTGAGGTAGAAAAATGATAGTAGAACTAATATCCACGGGCTCCGAGCTGTTATTGGGAGATACGATTAATACCAATGCAGCCTGGTTGGCCCGCGAGTTCAATCGTTTGGGATATTCGGTGACACATCAGACGACAATTGGTGATAACAGTCAACGTATGTGTGACAGTTTTATTACGGCGGCCGGGCGTGCCGACATTGTAGTTAGTACCGGCGGATTGGGTCCCACACAGGGAGATATAACCAGAGATTCACTGGCTATAGCAGTCGGTAGTGAATTGGTGAAAAATGAAATGGCGCGCTGTGAGGTGGAGGAATTTTTTAAGAAGCGTAAGCGTGAAGTTCCTCCGGCCAGTGAGCGAGAAATGATGGCATTGCCGGATAGTACAATTCTCCACAATAGTTGTGGTGTGGCTCCGGGAATTGCTTATTATGATGAAGCAACGGAAACAACTTTTATTTTACTACCAGGGCCGCCGGCAGAAATGAAGGCTGTGTATACCGAGGCGGTAGTGCCGTACTTACAGCAGCATTTTGGTAATCAGGGTGTTGTCTTATCGGAGCGTTACGCGGTATATGGCTACCGTGAGTTGGCGCTTGAGAATATGTTTATGGATTTAGTAAAGTCACAGTCTAATCCTACAATTGCGTTTTTAATAAAGAATGGCTATATAGAACTTCGCATAACCGCGCGTGGTGAGAGCAAAACTGCAGCAGAGCTGCTATTGGCACCGTGGAAGAAATATATTGAAGAGCGCATTCCCACCAATCGGCGTAGAAGTTTGACTGATAATATTGAAGAAACTGTGGCAACAGCATTGCTTGTAAGACAGGGAACTGTAGCTACAGCAGAATCTTGTACAGCCGGTTTGGTGGGTAAACGTTTAACAAATTTACCTGGGAGTAGTGCTTACTTTATGGGCGGCATTTTATCGTATAGCAATGATGTGAAAGCGCGGTTATTGGAGGTTCCAGAAGAAATGCTCGTTGAATATGGCGCAGTTAGTGAGCAAGTAGCTAAGGCTATGGCTGAAGGAACCCGACGGAGTGTGGGCACTACCTATGGTATTTCGACAACCGGTATTGCCGGACCCGGAGGAGGTACAGCTGAAAAACCGGTAGGCCTTGTTTGGTTTGGCGTTTCTGGACCAAATGGTACAAGAGCTTTTCGCAATGATTTTATTGGTAACAGAGAAAGTATTAGACAAAGTGCAGCAGAATATGCATTACATTGTTTACTTGTGTATATGCAAGAAGAAAGGAAATGAGTATGGACGGCAGAGAACAGGCGTTAGATAATGCGTTAAAAAAGATAGAAAAAGATTATGGTAAAGGAGCTATCATGCGCCTTGGCGATGTGGTCGATCGTATGAATATTGAGGTTATTTCCTCAGGGTGTTTGGCTATTGATTTAGCTGTTGGTGTTGGGGGATTTCCTCGTGGACGCGTAATAGAAATATACGGTCCTGAATCATCCGGCAAAACAACAGTGGCACTACACGCTATTGCAGAAGCACAAAAAGCGGGCGGTATAGCGGCATTTATTGATGCGGAACATGCATTAGATCCGGTATATGCACGTAACTTAGGTGTGGATATTAATAATTTACTTGTATCACAGCCTGACTGTGGTGAACAGGCATTGGAAATTACTGAATCATTAGTGCGCAGTGGTGCGGTTGATATGATTGTTGTCGATTCCGTAGCAGCTTTGGTGCCTAAAGCCGAAATTGAAGGCGAAATGGGGGACGCTCATGTAGGTCTTCAGGCTCGGTTAATGAGTAAGGCACTGCGCAAATTGACAGGGATTATTAGCAAATCAAGAGCCGTAGTTATTTTTATCAATCAATTGCGTGAAAAGGTAGGTATCATGTTCGGCAATCCGGAGACGACTACAGGCGGTAGAGCATTAAAATTCTATTCGACCATTCGTTTGGATGTACGAAAAGGTGAAGTAATTAAGCAGAATAATGAAAATGTAGGTAGTCGTACCAAGGTCAAGGTAGTAAAAAATAAGGTGGCACCTCCGTTCAAGACAGCAGAATTTGACTTGATGTATGGCACAGGCGTTTCTTATGAAGGTACATTAATCGACATTGGTGTGTCTATGGATATAATAAAAAAGTCCGGTGCGTGGTATTCTTACAATGATGAACGTATGGGACAAGGCAAGGAAGCGGCTAAAGACTACTTACGCGAACATAAGGAGATTGCTAAAGAAATCGATACCATTATCCGAGATACATTAATGGCAGAACCGGAGACATTTGATGTTGTTGGTGAAGAAGCGCACGAAGACGAATAAGATGTACTTCAGTGATAGTGTGTGATAGTTTATGGGATTTAAAAGAAAAGCAATTGATACCTATGAAGCGGCTATGGATCAAGCCATGCGGTTTTTAAGTGCTCGCTTTTTAAGTTGTATGGAATTGCGACAAAAATTACGGCAAAAGAAGGTTTCGGGAGAATTAATAGAGCGTGTCGAACAACGATTAATAGAATTAGGCTACTTGGATGATGAGCGACTTTCGAAAGAAGCATTGCGTTTATATATGGAAGCTGAGAAATACAGCGCTGTTTATATTCGGCAAAAAATGCAGCAACGTGGACTTTCCATCGGTTCGGCTTTTTCTTCATACGATGAAACGGTGGCAGCTAGACGGATTTTACAGCAAAAAGGCTTATGGCCCTTTGAAGATGAGTCATATGTGTATATAGATGATACTAACGTAGATGCGGATAGAGCATCAGAAGAGTATGATACTGCACCGATTGATGCGGCTAGTCGCCAAGCGATACAATATAAGATGATGAAAGTATTGCATAACCGTGGTTTTTCCATGCATACGATTCGAGAGATTGTGGCAATGTATGAAGCAGATACAAGTAGAACTGTATAATGGTATAAATGACATGCGACATATGGAATAGAATATATGATTCTATATAAAGTGAATAAAGACCGTATATGTGCCAGACCTTGACATCTCAAGGTGTACAGAATACAATTAAAGTAGCCTTAATAGGCTATAACAATTGATGGTAGATAGACGGCAAACCGGGAGAAGCCGATATATATCGGCTTCTCACTTTTGTATAGAGGAGGTGAGAACGATTTTAGAGTACAGTATTATTGCAGTTGTAATGGTACTCATCGGTCTTGGCGTTGGTTATTTTCTGCGTAAAAATATTGCGGAAGGTAAATTAAATCAAGCAGAGGTGGAGGCATCACGTATCATCGCTGACGGTGAACGTATGGCTGAATCCAAGAAAAAAGAAGCTTTGTTGGAAGCTAAGGAAGAGATTCACAAGCTTCGCGCAGATGTAGAAAAAGAACAGCGTGATCGCCGAGTAGAATTACAACGTATGGAACGCCGTATTCTCCAAAAGGAAGAGCACTTGGATAAGAAACTCGACACCTTGGAGAAAAAAGAAGAAACCTTGCAGCGCAAGGAACATGAAGCTAATGCATATCGTGAAAAGATTCAAGGTCTTTACGATAAGCAGATGGCAGAGCTGGAACGAATTTCCGGTATGACATTTGAAGAAGCAAAAAACATGTTGCTCTCAAACGTAGAGCAGGAAATTAAACATGAAACGGCTGTTATGGTTAAAGAATTGGAACAGCAGGCTAAAGAGGACGCGGAAAAGAATGCCCGCGAAATTATTGCCGGTGCTATCCAACGATGTGCTGCCGATCATGTAGCGGAATCCACGGTTTCTGTAGTGGCACTTCCTAACGATGAAATGAAGGGTCGTATTATCGGCCGTGAGGGGCGTAATATTCGTGCATTAGAAACGCTTACAGGGATTGATTTAATTATTGATGATACACCGGAGGCGGTTATTTTATCGGGCTTTGATCCGATTCGACGCGAAGTGGCACGTATTGCGTTGGAGAAATTAATTGTTGACGGACGTATTCATCCGGCGCGCATTGAAGAGATGGTTGGCAAGGCGCGTAAGGAAGTAGATCAGACGATTAAGGATGCCGGTGAACAGGCAACCTTTGAAGCCGATGTACATGGCTTGCATCCTGAAATTATCCGGATTTTGGGTCGCTTGAAATACCGTACCAGCTACGGTCAAAATGTACTTAAGCACTCCATAGAAGTATCTCACTTAGCCGGGATGATGGCAGCCGAATTAGGTTGCGATGTAGCTTTGGCTAAACGTGGTGGATTACTTCATGACTTGGGAAAAGCCTTGGATCATGACATGGAGGGCTCACATGTACAGATCGGTATAGATGTGGCTAAGAAATACCATGAAAGTGCAGCTGTACAAAATTGTATTGGTGCCCATCATGGTGATGAAGAATTTAAATCCGTAGAAGCAGTGCTGGTGGCTGCGGCCGATGCTATTTCGGCAGCACGTCCAGGAGCACGTCGCGAAACATTGGAAAATTATTTGAAGCGCTTAACTAAGTTAGAGGAAATTGCCGAGTCCTTTGATGGTGTTGAAAAATGTTTTGCTATTCAGGCGGGCCGTGAAATTCGTGTGATGGTAAAGCCGGATAAGGTTGATGAAGCAGAAGCTACATTACTTGTTCGTAATATCGTTAAACGAATTGAAGCTGAGCTTGAATATCCGGGACAGATTAAAGTAGTTATTATTCGTGAAACCCGTGTTGTGGATTACGCAAAATAATAATCAATGAAGTAAGGACTGCGTTTTCATCGCATAAAAGATGAGGACGCAGTCTTCTTTACGTTCGGGAGAATAAGCTATGTGAGGTGGAGAAGCTTGTATGATTTTTATGAGTTACGATTTGTATAAGGGAAGGAGATTAGCAGAAACAGATTGTTAATATAGGCAAAAGATAGATACGGCTGCCAAGTAAATGAAAGGCATAGAACAGATAAAGAAAAATCATAAAGAAAAAGAAGGATTTCAAGGAAACGTATGGAATTGTAATATATGTCAATGCTACAAAAGAAACGGATTGGTTAAATTCAAAGGGGAAAGTTGTTGTGAAAAAAAGGAGAATCTGTATTTTTTGTAGAACTAATATAATGTGAGTTATAGATAGGATGTGAGGAAATGAGCAGACATTTTGACAATGACTTAATAGAGCGTATTAAGGAAGCGAATGATATAGTGGCGGTCATTTCTGAGCATGTGGCATTGAAGAAGAAGGGAAAAAACTACTGGGGCTGTTGCCCGTTTCATAATGAGAAGACGCCCTCCTTCAGTGTGACTCCGGAAAAGGGCTTTTTTTATTGCTTTGGATGTCACGCTTCCGGAAATGCCATAAACTTTCTAATGCGATACGAAAATCTCACCTTTCCAGAGGCTTTAGAACGGCTGGCAGCAAGAGCCAATATTCCCTTGCCAACGGCGGAACTGAGTGCTGAAGAAAGAAAGCGCAATGCGCATCGGCAAGAGTTATATGAAGTAAATCAATTAGCAACTACATTCTTTCATAATTGTTTGACAAAAACAGAAATGGGAAAGACTGGTCTTGCGTATCTACGAAACCGTGGGTTATCAGATGAGACTATTGCACGGTTTCAGTTAGGCTTTGCTCCGGATAGTTGGGATCGGTTGTATCGTGCTTTTACGGAACGCGGAATTTCCCCCGGTCTTCTGGTAGAGACGGGGCTTTGTAGGCAAGGGAATAATGGCCGTGTATATGACTATTTCCGAAATCGTGTCATGTTTCCCATTTGTGATGGCAAAGGAAGAGTAGTCGGCTTTGGTGGACGGGTGCTCGATGACAGTACGCCTAAATATTTAAACTCACCGGAAAATGTTATTTTCAATAAAGGGCATTTATTATTTGCTTTTGATAAAGCATATCGTGCTATCCGTGAAAAACGACAGGCTATTTTAGTTGAAGGTTACATGGATGTTATCAGTGCTCATAATCGTGGTGTTACTAATGTGGTGGCTTCGCTGGGAACAGCGTATACCAAAGACCACGGGAGACTACTGTTGAGGCAGGCGGATGAGGTTGTGCTGGCCTATGATATGGATGGTGCCGGACAAAAAGCGGCACGGCGAGCTATTGAATTATTGCAAAATACAGAGTTTAAAGTACGTGTTGTGGCCATGCCGGATGGCAAAGATCCAGATGACTATGTGCGCAATCATGGACCGGAAGCCTTCTTAGCATTGGTTGATAAGGCGGTGAAGCCTTTCGAGTTTTTACTAAATGATGCGCTGATACGTTATGATAGTACAGATATACAGGGAAAGCAGGCTGTATTAGAAGAGGTATTCCCTTTTATTGCGGCAACCAGTAACCAAGTGCAGAGAGAGGGTTATTTACGTGCTTTGGCTTTGCCCTTATGGATGGATACATCTAGTGTATTTCGTCATTTTAGACAATTTTTGGCGAAAGGGAATGTAACATTAGAAAAAGAAGCAGCTCCTAATGTAACTGTGGAAGCGTCATCGTCGGAAGAGGATGCGCTAATGGCAATGACAGTCGGAAGTAAGGCGGCTTATGAACGAGTGATGGCATATTTACCGAAAGAGGATATTACGATGTCGGTTCATAGGTCTATGCTGGATAAAATGGCAATGCTAAGTGCTTCGGGAGAAGCCTGGACATTCACCGCATTGGAGTCTGTATTTGATGAAGAGGAGACAAATGAATTGTCTCGGTTGATGGTAATCGGTGATGATGCCTATGAGGAAAGTAAGCTTGATGTATATATACGAGCTGTTCGCCTTCGTTCATTGCGTGAGCAGTACAAGGCACATAGTGTACTGGCGGACCAACTGAGTAGAGCTGGCGATTCAAAGTTTGTGGAAGAGTTAAGACGGTGTCAGGAGATACAAGCATTAATTAATGAGTGGTCGTAATGATACGAAAGGAAAGGAAGAGCGCTGTGGCTAAGAGTGTATCTAAGAAAACAAAATCCCGATTAGAGGAAATAATAGAGCAATTGTTGGCTAAAGGTAGAAAAAATGGGTCGTTGACGAGTAAGGAAATTACAGATGCTCTTCATGAAGAAGTAGAACTAACAGCAGAGCAGCTGGATGATATGTATGAAATTTTGCAAAAAAGTAACATAGATGTTATTACTGATGACGACACAGTAAACTCGCAAGATGATATTATTGACGAAGATGATGAAAGCGATGATGTACGTGAAGCCAAGGAAGTAAGTCTTGATTTGAGCATTCCGGAAGGCGTTAATATTGACGATCCCGTGCGCATGTATTTAAAGGAAATCGGACGAGTACCACTGTTGTCGGCAGATGAAGAAATTCTCTTGGCTCAGCAAATTGAAGCCGGTGCCAAGGAGGACGCTTCTTATAAAGAAATGAAAGCCGGAGAAAAAGCTAAACAGAAGTTGATCGATGCAAACTTACGATTGGTCGTTAGTATTGCCAAGCGCTATGTCGGTCGTGGTATGCTATTTCTTGATTTGATTCAAGAAGGAAACTTAGGCTTGATTAAAGCCGTTGATAAGTTTGATTACACCAAAGGGTATAAATTTTCTACCTATGCTACGTGGTGGATTCGTCAAGCGATTACCCGTGCCATTGCAGATCAGGCACGTACGATTCGTATTCCGGTTCACATGGTAGAAACGATTAATAAGTTGATTCGCATTTCTCGTCAATTATTACAGGATAAAGGCAGAGAACCTCTACCGGAAGAAATTGCCGAAGGTATGGGAATCAGTGTAGAACGCGTTCGTGAAATACAGAAGATTGCGCAGGAACCAGTATCGTTAGAAACGCCGATTGGGGAAGAAGAAGATTCGCATTTAGGTGATTTTATCGAAGACCAAGATGCAATTGCGCCGGATGATGCGGCCAGTTATATTTTGTTGCGCGAGCAGATTCAAGAAGTATTTACTTGTTTGACGGAAAGAGAGCAGCAGGTGTTGATTCTTCGCTTTGGACTAAAAGATGGTAAGCCACGTACATTGGAAGAAGTAGGACAGCATTTTAATGTTACTCGTGAACGAATTCGTCAGATCGAAGGCAAAGCACTGACAAAACTGCGTAACCGAGGGAAACGTGACAAAATTAAAGACTTCTTATAATGTGTAGGTTGCTTATGCTTGACGAAAGTCCCATCTATTGGCTATAATATATGGGTACGAAATACGTAAGTATTTCCCTATGGGCCTATAGCTCAGGGGTAGAGCAACCGGCTCATAACCGGTCGGTCCCTGGTTCGATCCCAGGTGGGCCCACCAAGCATACACTTACGAACCTCCTGAAGCGGATACAGCTTCAGGAGGTTTTTTTATACGAGGAGGAAGTCATGAAATTGACAAAACGGTTGGAAACGGCATTGGCTATTACTCCGATGAGTAGAACAATAGCTGATGTAGGTACTGACCATGGATATTTAGCAGTAGCGTTAGTGGAAATGGAAAAAGCACATCGCGTAATTGCTATCGATGTAAATGAAGGACCATTGCAATCGGCGCAGGCCTATGTGGAAGAACAAAATATGACGATGCGCGTCGAATGTCGCTTAGGAAATGGATTAACCGTTACAGAGAAAGGGGAAATAGACGGAGCCATCATGTGTGGCATGGGAGGTTTTTTGATGAAGAATATTATCGAAAGTGGACCGGAGTTATTGCCGTATTATGTATTGCAGCCACAGAATGGCCGTAGAGAGCTTCGACAATGGTTGGCTAAGGCAGGCTATGGTATTACTGACGAGCGATTAGTATATGAAGGGCGACACTTTTATGATGTGTGGCTTGTAGAAAAAAATCAATTTGCATCATCGTATTATGCAGAAGTGCCTTTGGCATCGGTACAGTGGGAAGTCGGTGGCTTAGCAGGAGCTTTGGGTGATCCGCTGTGGAAAGCATATGTATCGTATTTAATTACTAGACGACAGCGCGTTCTTCGCGCGTTAAGAAGCGGAGCAGAAAGTGCTGAAAGTGCACAAAAGATGGTGGTTGTTGCTGGCGAGCTGGAAGAATTGGAGGAGATGTTATGAATACTGATGTACGTGTAAAAGATATACAATGTGCTGTTGAGGCGTTAGCTCCATTACATTTAGCCGAATCCTGGGATAATCCGGGATTACAGATCGGTGATTGTGAAGAGAAGGTTACCGGAATTTTGACAACATTGGATGTAACACCGGAGGCGGTACAGGCTACTATTAAAGCAAAGGCAAACATGATTGTCAGTCATCATCCATTATTTTTTAAAGGCTTGAAACACATTGATTACAGTACAACAAAGGGGCGAATGATTGCTGATCTTATTATGCATGGCATAGCTGTGTACAGTGCGCATACCAATCTTGATGTGGCACGGGGTGGATTAAATGATTTAGCCGCGGCCAAAATCGGTTTGATGGATGTAAAGGGATTGTCGAAGACAGGACAAGACATGATGTATAAAATTGTTTGCTTTGTACCGACAACGCATGTAGAAGAGGTTCGCCTGGCTATGGGGGATGCCGGTGCCGGTTACATCGGAGGATATAGCCATTGTACATTTGGCGCTAACGGTGTGGGAACCTTCAAGCCTCATGCAGGAACGAGCCCATTTATCGGTCGTATTAATGAAATGACAGCTGTTGAGGAAGTTCGTTTGGAAACGATTGCCCCTCAGAATTGTTTGCAGGAGATAATTGCTGCTATGAAAGCGGCGCATCCGTATGAAGAAGTTGCTTACGATGTATACGAATTGGTTGAACCAACCACGGTGCATAGTATCGGACGCATAGGAACACTGGCGGATACCCTGTCATGGGATGATTTTGCATCTTTGGTTAACATTGCTTTTGCCCGTAGTCAACCACGTTTCGGTGGAGCAAGAAAAGAAACTGTCAGTCGTGTTGCACTCTGTACGGGCAGTGGGGCAGAGTTTATCGGAGCAGCGGCATCGGCCGGCGCTGACGTTTATATAACGGGAGATGTAAAATATCACGATATGCAGTTGGCTAAGGAAATGGGAATCACCGTAATAGATGCAGGTCATTTTGGCACCGAAGAAGGTGCGGCTGCATTGTTGGCGGCACAAATTAATATCAATTTGGCAGAAGCGGAAAAATCTGTACCGGTAACAGTCTTTAACGGACAAAAAGACTTTTTCTTTTAAATATAATTGACCAGTCTATCCATGTATGGTAGACTTAGGAACAGCAAGTATGAAAGGCGATTGCGAGCCGTTGGTTCGAGGAAAGTCCGAGCTCCATAGGGCAGGATGCCGGATAACGTCCGGCGTGGGTGACCATAGGGAATAGTGCCACAGAAAAGTAAACCGCCGCGTATGCGGTAAGGGTGGAACGGTGTCGGTAAGAGCGCACCAGCGATGCAGTAATGTATCGGCTCGGTAAACCCCATCCGGAGCAAGGCCGAATAGGAAAGGGTTAAGGGTGGCCCGCCTACCTTTCGGGTTGTGCCGCTTGAGCATATAGGTAACTATATGTCTAGAAAGATAATCGCCACTGCTTTGCAGAACAGAACTCGGCTTATTGATTGCTTGCTCAAAACCGCTCCTCGGAGCGGTTTTGTTTTATATGTGCACCAAATTTTTTGGTAAAGCAATATTTTTAAGTTTATCAATAAAAATTGATAAAAATCAGACGTTAAAAATGATATACTTATGATGGATAAAAGTTTTATCCAAGAATTATGAAGTTGATAATAAAGTTATATGTAGTATTAGGTATGTAGGTACCATGGGAGGATAATTATGGCATTGGAAGTTGTTCATACGGCAGAGGCCTTTAATGAGTGTCTCAACGTAGATGATCGTCTTGTGTTAGTCGATTTCGAGGCCACATGGTGTGCGCCGTGTAAGTTGATGGCCCCGGAAATTGAAAAGTTAGCAGAAAGCATGGAAAATGAGTTGAACGTGGTCAAAGTAGATGTAGATGAATTGAAGGAGTTAGCCCTTAAACACGAAGTACAAGGGGTACCGACTATGATTGCGTTCCGTAAGGGTAAAGAAGTTGATCGCATCGTTGGCTATAAACCGGCAGATACGATTGTATCCATTATTAATTCCATTAAGTAGACAACGACTAAGTAGATAACAATACTGTTGTTGATACGAGTTGCAAGTTATTGCTTAATAAAATTAATATAATCCAAAGAGAATTATAGTGGTTTTTACGGAGTATTTTTCTATATTGTGGTTAACTACTCTGTGGAAATATAGCATCGGACCCTTTATAGACACTGCGGTGGGTATAAAGGCTTCGAGCCGGCAAACGTGTTGTTGAGTGACAAAGAGGAGGTCTACCTGTGAAAGAAAAGACCAATAGCCTTTGGAATTTATTCCGGGAAAGAAAATTAAGTCGTCGTACATTTATGAAATCGTGTGTAGCATTGACCGCGATTTTGGGTATGCCGCCAACCTTCTTGAATCGTGTAGTAGAAGCGGCAGAAGCTAAAGAGTTGCCGACGGTAATTTGGTTGCACGGTCATGAATGTACAGGCTGTGATGAATCTTTTATTCGATCCACTTCGCCTTTTGCATCGGATGTTATTTTAAACATGATTGCTTTAGAATACACTGATACATTGGCAGCTGCTGCGGGTGAGCCGTTCGAACATCATTTGCATGATATTCTTAAGACAAAACGGGGTAAATATGTATTGGCCGTAGAAGGCGGTGTACCTTTGGATGACAATGGTACTTATTGTATGGTAGCAGGTCGTCCGTTTGTGGATGTTCTTAAAGAATGTGCCGAAGGAGCTGCTTTTATTATCGAGTACGGATCTTGTGCAGCGTGGGGCGGTATACAGGCGGCAAAGCCTAATCCAACCAATACTGTTTCTGTATCTTCGGTGGTATCCGGTAAGAAAATAATTAAGGTACCGGGCTGTCCTCCGATTCCGGAAGTTATGACCGGTGTTATTATGCATTACGCATTGTTTGGTGAAATTCCGCCGCTTGATGTAGAAGGTCGGCCAAAACAATTTTATGGCAATCGTATTCATGATACATGCTATCGCCGTCCGTTCTTTGACTCTGGGTTGTTTGTAGAACGCTTTGATGATGAAGGCGCTAAGGCAGGTTGGTGCTTGTACAAGATGGGATGCCGCGGTCCAGTAACATATAACTCTTGCGGTAACCTACGATGGTGGAATGGCTTGTCGTATCCGATTCAGTCCGGTCATGGTTGCATCGGTTGTAGCGAACGCGGCTTCTGGGATAACGACAATTTCTATCAACGCTTACCTCAGGTACACACGGCTAATACGATTACGAATGCCGATACACTGGGAACAATTGCTGGTTTCACCGCTTTTGGCGCCGTGGTAGCTCACGGTGGTATAACGTTGGCTAAACATAAATATGACAGCATTCAGGAAGAAAAGAAATTAGAAGCTGAAATGGCGGCTAAGAAAGAGGCACAGAAGTCTGCGCCGACGGATGACGAAGGAGGTAATCAGTAATGAAACGTGTAGTCGTTGACCCCGTAACGCGTATTGAAGGTCATTTGCGCGTAGAAGTATCTGTAGATGAGGCTACCGGCCAGGTGCAAGATGCCTTGTCCAGCGGCACGGCTTGGCGTGGTATCGAGCTGGTTGCCAAGGACCGTGATCCTCGTGATGTATGGGCATTTGTACAGCGTATTTGTGGTGTATGTACATCGACTCACGCATTAGCATCATTGCGTTCTGTAGAAGATGCATTGGGAATTCAGATTCCTAAAAATGCTAACTATATTCGCAATATTATGCATAGCTGTTTGGATGTGCACGACCATATCGTTCACTTTTACCATTTGCATGCGTTAGACTGGGTAAGCCCTTTGGAAGCACTGCAGGCGGATCCGGCAAAGACGGCAGCTTTACAGGAAACTGTTTTAAAAACCTACAACATCAGTGGTTTGGAACCGGCTGATGTACAATCTAAAACATCGGCATATCCTAAGGAATTCCCTAAGGGAAATGCTACGTACTATGCAGCTGTACAGGCAAAGATTAAGAAGATTGTTGATAGTGGTCAACTTGGGATTTTTGCAGCGCAGTGGTGGGATCACCCGGATTATAAATTGTTGCCTCCGGAAGTACATCTTATGGGTGTAGCTCATTACTTAGCTGTGTTGGATCGCCAGCGTGATATTGTAACCCCGCATGTTGTTTTCGGCGGTAAAAATCCGCATCCGCACTATATCGTAGGTGGTATGCCGTGTTCTATCTCTATGGATGATATGAACGCACCTATCAACACGGCTCGCTTGGCTGTAGTAGATGAATCCATTTCTATGGCACATGATTTAGTAGATTATTACTATTTGCCGGACGTATTGGCTATCGGTCACATGTATGTAAAAGCCGGCATGGTAGATGGTGGGGGCTTGTCCAAAAAACGCGTATTGGCGTATGGCGGTTATCCTGATGAACCATATAGCGGCATCAGTAATGGCGATTATTTTAAAAAGGCTATGGTACGTGCTAACGGCGTTGTTGAAAACTTTGAACAAGGCGTGGACAAAGCTGTTTTTACCAATTTGGAAGGTAAAGACTTGATGGATCCGCAATTCTTGACGGAAGAAGTAGAACACTCGTGGTACAACTATCCTGACGGTACTAAGTCATTACATCCGTCGGAAGGGATTACAAAGCCAAACTATACCGGTCCTAAGACAGGAACTAAAGAACATTGGGAATTTTTGGATGAAACCAAAAAGTATTCCTGGATTAAATCGCCAACTTTCCAGGGCAAGGCTTGCGAAGTAGGCCCGTTGGCTAAATATATCGTAGTGTATACTAAGGTAAAACAAGGCATCATCAAAAATCCGACATGGGCAGAAGCGCTAATGGTAAAACAGGTTGATGCAGTATCTTCCGTAATCGGCGTACCGGCTCATGTGTGGATGTGCAGTACCGTAGGTCGTACCGCATGCCGTGCATTGGATGCACAAGTAGCAGCTTCGCTGAGCCAGTATTTCTTTGACAAGCTTGTAAGTAATATTAAAGGCGGCGATACAGTAGTAGCTAATACGGAAAAATTCGATCCGAATACATGGCCGAAGGAAGCTAAAGGTGTTGGCGTATTAGATGCTCCGCGTGGTGGCCTCGGTCATTGGTGCGTTATCAAAGACGGTAAGATTGATAACTATCAGTGTATTGTGCCGACAACTTGGAATGCATGTCCAAAGACTATAGCAAACGAACACGGTGCCTATGAATCTAACATGATTGATACGAAGGTGAAAATTGCGGATAAGCCGTTGGAAATTTTAAAGGGAATTCACTCCTTCGACCCATGCCTAGCTTGTTCGACACATCTCTATAACAAAAAAGGTGAGGAAATCGTTTCTGTGAATACGGATGCCTTGTGCAAATAACGAGGAGGGATGTATATGCTGCAACGACAGAAAAAGCCTTACCGTGTGTTTAGCCTATGGCTTAGGATTTTCCATTGGACTATGGTACTTAGTGTAACGGCTCTATTTTGGAGCGGGTTATATATTGGTGACCCGGGATTTATTAACTTTACAGGACGGGAACCGGCAGAGGCAATTAATAGCTGGTTTTCTATGGAAATGATACGCCGTATTCATTTTACAGCGGCATTTATCTTAATTTTTTCCTTTGTGTTCCGTATCTACGGAGCTATTCGCTATCGTGGAGACCGCTTGTTGCCTCGTTTCAATAAACGTCGGTATTGGCGTGGCTTATGGCAGACTACAACACATTACTTGATGCTGCCGCAACAACGTGAACACCGGGTACTCCGCAATTCATTGGCACGTACCAGTTATTTCATTATCTATATTTTATTCGTGTTGGAAATTGCAACAGGTCTGGCCATGTACTCGCAGATTCGACCGGACAGTTGGTTGGCTTTAATTTTCAATCCTTTGAACATGCTGTTTACGGAATATGAAATCCACATTATCCATCACTATATTGCGTGGGCTTTCTTACTCTTTACCGTTATGCACGTGTACTTGGCATTCCGAGAAGATGTTATGGAAGAGTCTGGCGAAGTATCCAGTATGGTATCGGGCATGAAGTTTTACCCGGATGATCCGGAAGATATAGAGGATTTGTATGGCGACAGAAAATAGTATTACCCTCTTGGGGGTAGGCAACATACTTCTTAGTGATGAAGGCGTTGGTGTGCACGTAGTAAATGAAATGCGCCAAGACTATACGTTTACGCCGGAAATTAATATTGTTGACGGCGGCACGATGGGAATGGAGCTCCTTAGCTATATGCGCGGTATGAAAAAATTGTTACTGGTAGATGCGGTGCAAGGTGGCGAGGCCCCGGGAACAGTGTATGAGTTTTTACACCAAGAAACAGAAACATACTTTACGGAGCACATTTCCGTACATGAAGTTGGCATGCAGGATATCTTGCGGATTCGCGCTCTCCAGGAAGATCCTCTGGATGATGCGGTGGTTATCGGGGTAGAGCCGATGAGTCTTGATATTGGATTGGAACCGACACCGCTTGTTCAGCAGGCTATGCCGGATATGAAACAGCGGATTATAGCCGTGTTAATGAACTGGGGCGTGGAGGTGAAGAAAAAAGATGATTGAGAATTACAGTAATGTAGCAACTATTTTGGGAGAGCTCAAATTAGCATTAAAAACATTACGTGAATCCGGTGAAACATATACTCTTTATATTGAAAATACGGGATTGACACAGGAAGAACAAGTAGAAGTATTGGAAACATTAGGTCGTGGTCATATAACGATTACCTTTTCCGAAACGGATCAACCGGTGGAATGGTATGAAACGCGATTTTCCGGTATTTGGGTAGGCACGTTCCGCAACGGACGTGACGAAGCCATCGTCTATACGGTTGAGGTGGCGCGGTATCCATCGCTGTGCGGTGCCTATGAAGAAGATATGGAAGAAGCTGAAAGCGAACTGCAAGAGTGGATAGAAGCAGCCGCACTGTAATAGCAAATCGTCTCCCGAAAGGGGGACGATTTTTTTAACTGGTAATTTTCCTCTTAGTATTGTAAAATAGAGTATCGGATAGACGATGGAGGAATGACATGCTTTTATCGATAGTAGTTCCTGTATATAATGAAGAGGATAATATAAAGAAGTTTTACTCATCTGTTAAGGACGTATTGGCAACTTTGCCGTATGAACATGAAATTATTTTTGTGGATGATGGGTCTTCTGATAATTCGGCTGTTATGTTACATCATATCGCTGAAGAAGATGCTTCGGTGCGCGTGTATTTGTTAGCACGTAATTTTGGACATCAATTAGCATTAACCTGTGGCCTTGATCATGCCAAAGGGGATGCGATTATAACTATGGACGGTGATATGCAGCATCCGCCGGCACTGATCCCCGAGCTGGTACGGCATTGGGAAGAAGGCTACGATGTGGTACGCACTATACGAGATTCTACGGAAGATGCCAGTTGGGCGAAGGCATTTACGTCTAAATACTACTATAAACTAATGAATTTGATGGCGAATGTGCCTATCGTGGAGGGTGGCTCTGATTTTAGATTAATGAATCGCAGAGCGTTAGCCACTCTTCTTAAATTCCGTGAACATGGGCGATTTCTACGTGGTATAGTCGGCGATTTAGGATTTAAACAGGCGGAGGTACATTTTGTAGCACCACCTCGATTTGCGGGGAAGTCTAAGTTCAGTGTACGGAAGATGCTTCATTTTGCATTGGACGGAATAGCGGCCTTTTCGAATGTGCCGTTGCGCATGTCGTTTTATATCGGCTTATTGTGCGGGCTCTTGAGTCTGCTTATGATTTTACATATTTTATTTGTTCATTTCTTTACGGACGACGCAGTCAGTGGCTGGGCTACGCTGGGAGTAGCAATTTTCTTTCTCGGTGGTGTACAGCTTATATGCATCGGCATTATCGGTGAATATGTAGGACGCGTGTTTGAAGAAGTTAAGCATCGCCCGTTATATTGGGTGAAAGATAGTTTTCACTTTGATGCGGGTGATGAGAAAAAGTAGAGTATAGTTTGTAAAAATAGCGAGGACCATACATGAGACGCAGTTATAAAGCAATACGAGTGATGCTAATGGCGGCTTTGCTGGTAGGTAGTACAGCTGTTGCACAGGCAGCGGGCTATAAATACGGCGATAAGGGCGGCGATATAGTAGATCTCCAAAAAAAGCTGGTTACCTACGGGTATAAGGCACGTGTTAACGGTGAATACGATGCCAATACTAAATGGGCGGTCCGCCTGTTTCAACGAGATCATCATATGGAAGTAGACGGGATTACCGGACCGGATACCTATAAGGCTATTATGGGTAAGCCGTTTAACGAGAGTCGGGTAGGTAAGATTACCCGAATGGCTAAAGCCAAACTGGATAAGGAAATGGCAGACAGCCGTGCGGCAGCGGCAAAGCGAGCTGCGAGCAGCAAGCAAGGAGTGGGCAAAAAGGCAGTACGCAAAGGCAGTGCTGACGACAGTTTATTTAGCGGCATTCATCGTGATCCCGTAGATGAAGACTTTAAGTTTGCAGCGACGACAACAATGTCAAAGGAAGTGAAATCATTGCTGGCCGTAGCCGAACAATATAAAGGTGTTCCTTATGTATTTGGGGGAACGACACCGCAAGGATTTGATTGTTCCGGTTACACGCGTTATGTATTTGCAAAAGCCGGTATTAACCTACCGCGCATGGCTGATGAACAGTATAATGTGGGGAAAGCTGTAGATAAACAGCATTTACAACCCGGTGACTTGGTATTCTTTGAAACCTATGAACCAGGTGTATCTCACTCCGGTATTTATATCGGTAACGGACGCTTTATCAGTGCTACTAGCAGTCGAGGCGTAGCCATTGCCGATTTATCCGGTGGATATTGGGGAAGTCGCTACATTGGCGCTAAGCGTGTTATGTAGTCAGGCTATAACTATGCATTGGTCATAGATAGACAATATATACGGAATTAGAAAGGAGGCGTAAGCCTCCTTTTTGATACTGTATGGTAATCATAAATAATATATACAGAGTTTTGTCAGGAGAGATGATATGGGTGAGATTCGCTTGGAAAAGGTGTACTTTTCCTATGAGCAAGAAGATATCGTACAAGATTTATCATTAGTGATACCGGCAGGAACATTTACTATCGTAGTAGGACCTAACGGAGCCGGTAAGACAACATTGCTACGACTTGTTGCCGGATTGCTTTCACCGGAAGAAGGGAAAGTGACTATTGACGGACGGAGTGTTGGCGAGGCACAGCGGCAGGGACTCATTCACTTGGTACCGCAAATTTACAATAAAAATGCCTCACAATTTCCGGCGACGGTATATGAAATTGTAGGATTGGGCTTATTGGTACAAGCCTATGTATCGCGCCATGAACGACAGCAGCGGATAGAGGATGCACTTCACAAGGTAGGTATGTGGGAGTTGCGCGATCGCCGTATAGGAGAGTTGTCAGGCGGTCAGCAACAACGAGTCATGATTGCGCAGGCATTAGCACGCCATTCTAAGTATTTATTATTAGATGAACCTACCAGCGGTGTTGATATGAAGGCTAGTGCTCATATTTTTGAACTGTTGCGGTCTTTGTGCCGACAGGGCTTGACTATTATTATGGTTACCCACGATATTACGGAAGCCGCCAAGGTGGCAGATGAGGTGATTTGCGTGGATCGCCATGTATGTTACCAAGGGGACTGCCAAGGATTCTTGGAAAGTCATATGGGAACGGCATTGTCTTGGCATATAGGAGGGTAAGATGGATTTATTGGCATATTCCTTTATGCAACGGGCGTTACTGGCAGGTGTTATTGTCGCTGTTATGTGCCCGTTAATCGGCATGTTTATTGTTATTAAAAGGCAATCATTGTTAGGTGATGGATTAGGCCATATTGCTTTTGCCGGTGTTACTGGGGCTTCATTACTTAATTGGTATCCACCGTTGGGAGCCGCCGGTTTGACAGTGGCCGCTGCCGTGGGAATCGAGCTTATACGACGACGTCAGAATCAATACACGGATATGATTTTAGCATTGTTCTTTTATGCCGGTTTGGCATTGGCTGTTATTTTTTCGACAATTACAAAGATGCCCAGTACGGGATTGCTGAACTTTTTGTTTGGTAGCATTCTGACAGTTAGCGAAGCAGATATTATATCCATTGGTGTGGTAGCTTTAGTTGTGATTGGTATTATTAGTCAAATTTATTCGCGCCTATTATTGACATCCTTTGACGAAGAAGTTGCAGTCACGGCCGGTGTCAATGTAGGCCGTATCAATATGCTGTTTTCTATATTAACAGCCTTGGTTATCGTCATGGGCATGACGGTTGTGGGAATCTTGCTCATCAGTGCTTTGATGATAGTACCGGTGGCAACGGCTCATCTTTGGCGCAAGGGCTTTAAAACTACTATGGCATTGGCGGTGGCGTATTCGCTGATATCGGTGGTGGGTGGTCTTTTGATTGCTTTCTTCGGCGATATTGCGCCGGGTGGTACCATTGTAATGACAGCTATTGCGTTGTATGCGATTACCTTCATCGGTTCGTTGCTATACAAATAGAGAAGATATGCGGTATAATGAAGAGTAAAAATTTACTAGGAGGCTGGGACTCATGAAAGGTAATGAACTGCGGCAAGCATACTTGCAGTTTTTTGAAAGTAAGGGACATTTAAAATTAGATAGCTATCCGTTGATTCCGGAGAATGATCCGTCGCTGCTCTTAATCGGTGCGGGTATGGCTCCGTTAAAGCCGTTTTTTACGGGTAAATTAGTGCCGCCGCGCACACGCGTGACGACCTGCCAAAAATGTATTCGTACCGGTGATATTGAAAATGTTGGACGCACGGCACGTCATCATACATTCTTCGAAATGTTGGGTAACTTTTCCTTTGGCGATTACTTCAAAAAGGATGCCATTCATTGGGCTTGGGAATTCTTGACAGAAGTGATTAAGCTCGATAAGAATCGTTTATATGTAACTGTGTATCCGGATGACCAAGAAGCATATGATGTATGGCATAAAGAAGTCGGATTACCGGACAGCCATATCAGTCGTTTGGAAGACAACTTCTGGGAAATCGGTGAAGGACCGTGCGGACCGGACAGCGAAATCTTCTATGACTTAGGTGAAGAACGCGGTTGTGGTAGTCCCGATTGTGCACCGGGATGTGACTGTGACCGTTATCTGGAAATTTGGAATCTGGTATTTACACAGTTCAACCGTACGGCGGAAGGCACCTATGAACCGTTGGAAAAGAAAAATATCGATACCGGTGCCGGCCTAGAACGATTGGCTTCCGTATTACAGAATAAAGAAAGTAATTTTGAAACAGATTTAATCTTCCCTATTATTGAACGCGCCGCACAAATGGCGAAGGTAACGTATCATACAGATGCTAATACCGATGTATCCTTGAAGGTTATCGGTGACCATATTCGCGCTATTGCCGTGCTTATCGGTGATGGTGTATTACCATCCAATGAAGGTCGTGGTTATGTATTGCGTCGTATTTTGCGTCGTGCTGTACGTCATGGCCGTTTGTTGGGAATCAAGGGACTGTTCTTGACGGAACTTATCGATGTGGTTGTGGATATTCTGGGACCGGGCTTAAAGGATTTAGTAGAAAAGAAATCCTTCATTAAGCGTGTTGTGGCTAATGAAGAGGAACGCTTCAATCAAACGCTGGAACAAGGTTTGGCCATGTTGACGGCACTAGTGGATGAGTTGAAGAAGAATGAAGCAACGGTTATCGGCGGTGCTGACGTATTCAAATTGTATGATACCTATGGATTCCCTTGGGAACTGACGGAAGAAATTGCCGGTGAATCTGGATTGTCTATTGATATGGAGGGCTTTGAAAAAGCTATGGCCGAACAGCGTGCCCGTGCTCGCGCAGCACGTGAAGATGTGGATGCCAAAGTAGCTACACCGGATATCACCTTCTTGGCTAACGAAACGTTAACCGCTGATGAAGATGCAAAAGCTTCGGAAATTCTCATGATCGGCCGTGGCGCTAACCGCGTTGATCGTGCGGAAGACGGTGAAGAAGTAACCGTAATCGTTCTCACTACACCATTCCATGCCGAAGGCGGCGGACAGTTAGGTGATACGGGATATATCGTAGGCCCTATGGGTAAATTGGAAGTGCACAATACTAAAAAATTACCGGAAGGTACGACGTATCACATTGCTACTGTTGTAGAAGGCAGTGTGGCTGTCGGTGATGACGTCACCTTCGAAGTAGATACAGCTCGACGTCTTTCCATGGCGCGCAATCACACGGCAACGCACTTGTTGCATGCAGCGTTGAAACGCGTATTGGGCGACCATGTTAATCAGGCCGGTTCCCTGGTAATGCCAGATCGTTTACGCTTTGACTTTACTCATTTCTCACCGGTAAGCGATGATGAAATGAAAGAAATCACTCGTTTAGTAAATGAAGAAATACTAAAGGCACAGAACCTTACTATCCAGGAAATGGGAATGGATGAAGCGAAGGCTTTAGGGGCAATGGCTTTGTTCGGCGAAAAATATGGTGACCGTGTACGCGTTGTTACGGTGCCGGACTTTAGCATTGAATTGTGCGGTGGTTCGCATGTACCTAATACGGCGGTTATTGGTAGCTTCCGTATTGTTTCCGAAGGAGGCATCGGCTCCGGTGTGCGCCGTATTGAAGCTGTAACGGGGGCAGCTGCTCTCAAATTAGCACAGGATGATCAGGAAAAATTAGCTACATTGGCAACTATGGTTAAAGCAAAACCGGAAGCGTTAGTGCAGCGTGTACAGCAGTTGTTGGATGAAACTAAAAATCTCGAACACGAATTGGCAGCAGCACGAAAAGAATTGGCCAGCGGTAGTATGAATGATGTCTTAGCCGGTAAATTCGATGTTAATGGTTTAACCGGTGTGGTAGCTGAAGTAAAAGCTAACGATATGGAAGAGCTTCGCAATATTGCCGATATGGTACGCGATCATATTGGCTCCGGTGTGGTATTGCTCGGTATGGCCGGTGAAGGAAAAGTTAACTTTGTTTGCATGGCTACGAAAGGTGCAGTTAAACAGGGAATCCATGCAGGTAATATTGTAAAACAGACGGCGCAGGCTGCCGGCGGTAACGGTGGCGGACGTCCTGATATGGCACAAGCCGGCGGTAAGAAACCGGAAGCATTGTCCGAAGCATTGGCTGTAGGTAAACAAGCCATCGTAAATATGGTACAATAGTTGTAAGCGAAGAGTACTTTGCTATAAAAGGAGGGATTTCGGATGAGTGTATCTGATGAAACAATGGTATTTAACAAAGTGGATGAAACGCTGACCGCCGCAGAGGTCTTGGATAGTGTGTATCATTCTTTGCAGGAAAAAGGCTATAATCCGATTAACCAAATAGCCGGATACCTTATTTCCGGTGACCCGACGTATATAACGAATTACAACAATGCTCGTAGTACCATTCGTCTGTTGGAACGAGATGAACTGATTGAAGAGTTGGTAAGAGAATACGTAAAGGCAAAAAGGTTATAATATGCGGATTATGGCATTAGACGTAGGCAGTCGCACTATCGGTGTGGCCTGCAGTGATGCGTTGTATATGACGGCGCAAGGCGTAGAAACTATTCGTCGCACATCATGGGCTAAGGATTTTGAACGTTTATTGCAGCTCATTAACGACTACGAGGTAGAAGAAATTGTAGTGGGGATGCCGCGGAATATGAACGGCACCAAAGGTGAGCGTGCAGAAAAGACGGAAGAATTTGTAGAACGCCTAAAAGAGGTGACAACGTTGCCCATTACCTATTGGGACGAACGCTTATCTACGGTTATGGCTGAACGATCGTTGATTGCAGCCGATGTAAGTCGTCGTAAACGCAAGGCAGTGATTGATAAAATGGCGGCTGTGGTAATTTTGCAAGGTTATTTGGATAGACGACAACATACATTATAGGAGGTGTACAATGATAGAACAGGGTTATGAAGGTGAAGTATCGGTCGTTGTAGTGGATGATGGTGAAGGTAACGAAACCTATTACGAAGAAGAAGTAGTGATTGCACATGACGGTAAGAACTTTGCCGTACTCGTATCATTGCCGCCGGAAGAATGTGAGCCGGGCTGCAAATGTCATGAGGAACCGACCGTTATTATAGCGCGCATTGATCGTGAAGACGGCGAAGATGTGTACGTAGCTCCGACGGAAGATGAATACGAAGCAGTAGTACAGCTTTACGAAGAAATGCAGTAACAGTATATTGAAATACATGTTTTTCAAGTGATGCATTTGAAAGATTGAATAGTATGAGAGAAGAGGGGCCGAAAGGCCCCTTTTCGTGACTTATGCGACTATATTTGCTATAATAAAGTGTTCAAATTTTACGTTAAAAGGAGTTTGCGGCGCATGAGTACTACCGTAAAAAAGAGGATACTTCCGTTGCTTATTATCATAGTCATGCTGATAGCATCTCTGGCCAGTGTTCTCTACTTTTTACCTAATCGATTTACTAAGCACCCAGAGTTGGTGGTAGTAGTCGTCGAAAAAGATATGACAGGCAGTGAAATCGGTGATGTGCTGTACGAAAAACAGTTGGTTCGGTCTTCGCTACTATTTCGTGTAGCTCTTAGAGTGACAGGGACCATGGATAAATTACAACATGGCTATTACCAATTACCGGATAATGCCAGCTTGTATGAGATTATAGGGCTGTTACAAAAAGGTCATCTACAAACCGTAAAGGTGACCATTCCGGAAGGTTTTACGATACAGCAAATCGCCGATGAATTAGCACGTGATGGGTTGGTGCATAAGGAAAACTTTTTAGCGGAAGCAAAGACCTATGTTCCTTATATGTACATGTATGGGCCGGAAAAAGTAGATTACCGTGTGGAAGGCTTTTTATTCCCCAGCACCTACGAGATTCCGGTGAAAAGTACGGCAAAGGATATCTTAGCGATGATGGCAAAAGAGATGAATACACAGCTCACGCCAGCTATGCGTAAGGAAATCGAAGCGCAGCATATGACGATATTTGAATTTATCACCTTGGCCTCATTGGTAGAAAAGGAAGCTAAATTCGATGAAGATCGACCAATTATTGCGGCTGTGTTTAAGCGTCGCCTAGCGGTAGGTATGCCGTTGCAGTCGTGCGCAAGCATCCAATATATTTTAGGCTATCCGAAGCCGTTATTATCGGTGGAAGACACAAAAATTCCTAGTCCCTATAATACGTATATCAATAAAGGATTACCGCCGGGACCGATTGCTAATCCCGGTAAAAAATCTATGGAAGCCGTACTATATGCACCGCCTACGGAATACTTATTCTTCGTAGCCGATGCTGAGGGACATCATATTTTCTCTAAAACCTATGAAGAACATCTAAAGGCAGTGGAAAAAATTTATGGAAATTAAGGAAATCTTAAATGAACAACGTATTTATGCGGTCATCAATAAGGTGCCGATTTTACGCGAGTCGGAAGTACATTTATTTGAAGAGCTAATTGATTTGTATCAGCCGCATCGCATATTGGAAGTAGGTACGGCTATCGGCTATTCTACGCTTTTGTTAGCGCAGCATGCAGCCAAGGACGGAGAAGTAGTATCCATTGAGCTTGATGAAGTTCGCCATGAAATGGCTCGCTATTACGTGGGGAAATCAGTATATCAAGACAATATAACTTTACTAAAGGGTGATGCCAATGAGGTATTGTATCAAGTAGAAGGTCATTTTGATATGGTGTTCTTGGATGGCCCGAAAGGACAGTACTTGAGACAACTTGAGATTATTTTACCAAAGTTGGCCCCGCAGGCGGTTGTTTTGGCGGATAATGTACTGTTTCGCGGATGTGTACGAGGAGAAAAAGCAGCGCCGCATCGCTATAAAACCATCGTTAAACGACTACGTGATTATTTGGACTATGTAGAAAATAAAGAGCTTTTTAATACAACAATATATCCCTTGGGGGATGGAATGAGTGTAAGTATATGGAAAGGATATAGTAATGAGCAGACCGATTGAATTGTTATCTCCGGCAGGGAATATGGATAAGTTAAAAATGGCTATCCGCTACGGTGCCGATGCCGTATATTGTGCAGGACAGGCGTTCGGCCTACGTGCGGGCAGTGCTAATTTTAATAATGAAGAGTTGAAGGAAGCCGTTGAATTTGTACATGCCCATGGTAAGAAAATTTATGTGACCTGTAATATTATCCCTCATAATGAAGATCTGGTAGGCCTGGAGGAATATTTGCAATATTTGGAAAGTATTCATGTGGATGCCATTATTGTAGCAGACTTAGGAATTTTCCTATTGGCGAAACGAGTAGCTCCAGGATTGGAACTTCATGTAAGTACGCAGGCGAATACGACAAACTATTTGACGACAGAATTCTGGAAGGAACAAGGGGCAGCCCGTGTTGTAGTGGCTCGTGAGGTAAGCATTAAGGATATCAAGACGATGCGCGAATCCGCGGATATTGAAATTGAAGCCTTTATTCATGGTGCGATGTGCATTTCCTATTCCGGACGTTGTTTGTTGAGTAATTACTTTACCACTACTCGCGATGCCAATCGAGGTCAGTGTGCACAGGCATGTCGTTGGAAATATTCTTTGGTAGAATCCAATCGTCCCGGCGAGTACTATCCGATTGAAGAAGATCAACACGGTACGTACATTTTTAACTCTAAGGATTTGTGCCTGTTAAAACATATTCCAGAGCTATATGAAGCCGGAGTGGATAGTTTAAAAATCGAAGGACGTATGAAGAGTGTGCATTACGTAGCCACCGTTACCAAAGTGTATCGGGAAGCCATTGATACATATTTAAAAGAAGGCAAGGAGTGGTATGTGCGTGATGAATGGATGGAAGAATTAGAAAAAATTTCCCATCGACCGTACACGGAGGGGTTCTCGGTAGAAAAGCCGGATGAAACGGCACAAAATTACGGTAAGTCAAGCAATACGCAGACCCATGATTTTATTGGGTTAGTGGAAGGGTACAATACCGAAGAAGGCTTTGCCTATATGGAGCAGCGTAATAACTTTAAGGTCGGCGATGAAGTTGAATTTTGTCAGCCGCACGGCGCATTGGTACATCATGTGATTACTAAAATGACTGATGAAAACGGTGAAGAAATCACAGTAGCGCCGCATCCGCAAATGAAAGTGCGCTTATATATTGATACGCCGCTGGAAACCTATTCCATGATGCGTCGTAAGTGTAAAAATCAATAGGCGAGGCGATAGACATGGAAGCGATACATCACGAAGATTCGTATGTATACTTTACAATTAATCCGGCACACACGAATTATGTGAATCGTATATTGGAAGGTTATGAGTATCTTGGCGTTATGACTACAGTTAATCGTAGCGAAGGACTTTGTGTAGTGAGAAGTACGGAAGATACGCGTGATACGGTAAAAGAGGTTCTTAGTTCCTTAGATATCGGGTTAACCTTTGTGGATCCAAATACATTGTAGCCACTGTACAGCTTATATTGGCTATAATAACCGGTGACAGTAGCAGTAATTGGAATCGCAGTAACAGTGTACAATTTCTTATAATTACTATAATCGTGTGATGCGGATACAACTCGTATGCTAATACGATACAGGTAATAAGATTGTAAAATTAAATTTTGCAAAATATATATTGACAGTATGATTAGAAAGTGATAGAGTATGGTCATACAAAGAGAAAGGTAAAGCGAAGGACATGATGGTTACGTCAATCATGGTACAGAGAGAGATGCCTTGGCTGTGAGCGTCTTCCGTGACCGTAGACATTACCCCCTTCAAACCGATTTTCCGAAGGCTTGTTTGCTAACGGCGCGATTGACCGTGCAGATAAGAGGTAAGAAAATCCGTTGGGCCCGTTATCGTCCGTAAAGTGAATCGCTTGGCGATTAACTAGGGTGGAACCGCGAGACCTTCGTCCCTTGAGTGGATGGAGGTCCTTTTTTTATACTTGATTTGTGATCGGCGTTCCCGCCGCCGCTCATACCTAAGGAGGAATTACAATGGCTGAAGTAAACATTATTTTACCGGACGGTAGTAACAAGGCGTATGCGGCCGGAACTACATTGGGAGAAGCTGTAAAGCAGTTGTCTAACAGCTTGGCAAAGAAAGTATTGGCAGCAGATGTAGATGGTGAATTGACTGATTTGCGTGAAGTCGTAAAAGATGGTTCGCATGTTAGCTTTTTAACTTTTGAAGAACAGGGTGGTAAAGATACGCTTCGTCATAGTGCATCTCATGTGATGGCGCAAGCTATTAAACGCATTTGGCCGAAAGCTAAGTTGGCAATTGGTCCGGCTATCGAAAACGGCTTCTATTATGATATCGATATGGAACATGTTTTGGTTCCGGAAGATTTGCCGAAAATCGAAGCAGAAATGAATCGCATCGTCAAAGAAAATTTCCCTATCGAAAAAGAAGTTGTCAGCCGCGACGCAGCCTTGGCTTTATTTAAAGAAAAGAATGAAGACTACAAGGTAGAATTGATTAATGATTTACCGGCTGATGCAGAAATTTCTTTGTATCGTCAAGGTGAGTTCGTTGATCTTTGTGCCGGTCCTCATGTTGCCTCTACCGGTAAAGTGAAGGCCTTTAAGTTGCAGAGCTTGGCCGGTGCTTATTGGCGCGGTGACGAAAAAAATAAAATGTTACAGCGTATTTACGGAACGGCCTTTGAAAAGAAGGAACAGCTGGAAGAGTACTTACATCTTTTGGAAGAAGCAGCTCGCCGCGACCATCGTAAATTGGGTAAGGAATTAGGTCTCTTTGTTATTAAAGAACAGGGACCGGGCTTCCCATTCTTCTTACCGAAGGGCATGGCAGTGCGCAATGAACTAGAAAACTTCTGGCGTGAAGTACATCATGATTTTGATTATGAAGAAGTACGTACACCGATTATTTTAAATCGTCAGTTATGGGAACAGTCAGGTCATTGGTTCCATTATCGTGAAAATATGTACACTACTGAAATCGATGGTGAAGATTATGCAATTAAACCAATGAACTGCCCGGGCGGTATCCTGGTATATCAGAATGAAATGCATTCGTATCGTGATTTCCCAATACGTATGGCAGAGCTCGGTCTTGTTCATCGTCATGAATTGAGCGGCGCCTTGCACGGACTCTTCCGCGTACGTAGCTTTACGCAGGATGATGCGCACGTATTTATGTTGCCGTCACAGATTAAAACAGAATTAATTAAGGTTATTGAACTGTTCGACCGTATTTACAGTCAGTTCGGCTTGACCTATCGTGTTGAATTGAGTACGAAGCCGGATAATGCAATGGGGGATGATTCCATTTGGGAAGCCGCTACTAATGCACTTCGTGAAGCCATTGAAGAAAAAGGCATTCCGTATCAGATTAATGAAGGGGATGGCGCTTTCTACGGGCCGAAGCTTGACTTCCACATCAAAGATTCGTTGGGACGTACTTGGCAATGCGGTACGATTCAGCTGGATATGAACTTGCCGGAACGTTTCAACATGGAATACGTTGGTGAAGATGGCCAGAAGCATCGTCCGATCATGATTCATCGTGCTTGCTTTGGATCTTTGGAACGCTTTATCGGTATCCTTATCGAACATTATGCAGGTGCATTCCCAACTTGGCTCGCACCGGTACAAGTTAAAATCTTGCCGATTAGTGAAAAGCATGTAGACTATGCTAACGAATTGAAGGCTGCTTTCAAGAAAGCGTATGTACGTGTAGAAGTTGATGATCGTAATGAAAAAATCGGCTATAAGATTCGTCAAGCACAGATGGAAAAGGTACCGTACATGCTCGTAGTCGGTGATAAAGAAGAACAGGAAGCAACCGTTGCTGTTCGTAAACGTGGTGAAGGTGAAGTAGGTACCGTAGCTTGGAAACAATTCTTAGAAGATATTGTTAAAGAAGCTAAGGAACGTAAATAATCAGTGCAAACATGCATATACAGATTGTATGCTTGCATAGATAGGTGAAAAAAATAATTTATGCGAGCATATACTGCATTAGTGATGTGAGCATGCAGTAAATGAAAAAGAGGGACGTAATGAACGATCTATTCTGCGAATTAGAGCATAGAATTAATTTGCGGGATAGGATGTTGATCGTCTCTCTTTTTTGCTATCTATATGCTATCTACATGCTATATATAGGCATGCAACAGTAAAACGTCAAACTATTTTCTGTAGAATGTGGAGCTGTGGTCTGTACTCTATAGAAACCTTAGTTGCCTATAAAAATTTTTGTATAAAAAATATAAAATGACGGACGTTTTTCGTGATTATTGCTGGGTTTATGCACTACATGGTATTGTCTATAGAATATAAGTATATAGAAATAAAAGTGATAACTGAGCATCTTTTTTATTTGCTTAACAACCGAAATTATCCGTATTATACTATCATCGAACTAAGGGAACAGCCCTTAGCAAGGTCGACTGAAAGCAATACAAGAAGTAAAAATAATGATGGTAATAACGTATGGTTAGTGTGGTAATTAATAAAGGAGAGAACAATCATGACAACGTTTGAAGACACAATGGAAGAAAAAAAGGTACAGGTAACGAAGGTAGCAAAGGATACTAAAAAATATCAAGACGAAGCTCATTTGGCATATCCGATGACAGACGAAATGCGTAAAATGATGGCTGATAGCTATAAGGTAATTCACAAATAATCGATTGATACTACTTCGTATAACATATCGCGTATATGTGTGTCGGCAAAGAGAGGCACGATAAAAATTACATAGTACCCAATAAACTAAAGGTCATACAGTCTGAAATCAGAAGTTAAAGTGGTTGCAATTAATTAGTACAACAAAATAAGCAGTGAAATAAAAAAGATAGTCAGTATGAAGAGCTGTTCTTCATATTGACTATCTTTTTTAGTAGGCTATCACATAGTACTGAGCAATACGCATACTACATCATTGACAGTAAGGATAATGGTATCGGTCTATAGTAAAAGAGATACCGCTACTGCTCCATTAAATGATTGCGTTATGCACGAGTCCCTCGATATCTGAATAGGCTGCAATTTCAATAGCACAAAGCTGCTTAGCCTTTTCATAAAAAATATGACCGGCCTCTGTAAGTTGAAAACTCGATCCACGCTGACCGCGTCTGATGTGAAGAAGCGGTGTGCCAAACTCAGCCTCTAAATAGCGCAACTGCTTACTCAATGCAGGCTGCGTCAGATGCAGGCGATTGGCAGCGCGTGTCATATTGCCGGTGTTAACAAGGGTTACAAAATTGTGATAATACGATGTGTCCATGATAATCCTCCTGCACGTAAATAACTGGCATGGTAGATTGTCATGAATAACTATAGTATGGGCGTACTATAATTATTATTGTAGCTTGTATTAAAGGAAAAGTCTATATACATACGGTTTTTTATACAAATTTTATCGATTGCACTTTGTATTTTCTATAGCTTACATTCTGTATGTAAAAGAAGCGAAAAAAGGCGGTAAAAAAGGTGATTATGGGACTTTTATCACGATTAAAAATTTTTTGGAAAAAATTTCCGGCATTTATTAATTTATTAGATAGCAAAGGTATGGCATAAAATGTTATCCTTGCTATAGCTAAAGAAGTCCGGTTTAACAGCAGTGAGGGGGATATAGGCCCATAGACATGCGTATCGTCAAAAAAATGACAAAAAAATATAAAATCTATAAAAATTCTGAATTTATTAATTAAAATACAATGAATACAAAGTGCAAAAATAAAAGCCAAAAAACGGCTGTTACTATAACTTTTTTTTATTTCCATTTTGCATTCGAGGGGAGTATACTGTCATCGTAAGCTAGTCGTGGGCTGTGCAGAGCTTAGTAATTTAGTTGATGAATTACCATTGCTTTGTGGCGGTGACTAGTAAATTAAATAGTATTGTGTTCTCCGATTTGATCGTAGTAATAGAGTGATTTTATGTTAGCCTGAAATCACGACAGATATGTTTCGGTTGCAGGACCCGAAATACATCTTCGTTCAGTGCGAGCATAAAAGCATCCATGTCCGGAAAAAGCGGCTTTCTCTTTTGAGAAAGCCGTTTTTTCCATTTATATCCTAGTATTTAGATGAAAAGTGAGAAAGGGATTATGCTTTTACAGGAATAGCTACCATGATGGTATCCCCTATATCCCAAGTGAGTCGACCGTTGCATATGTCAGTCAGCTTAGTCTCAAGTTGTGATACTTCTTCCGGCTCGGCAAAGAGGATTACCGTCACAGATTCGTCAAATTTAACTTCGTAGCTATACTTACCTTCTTGCAAATAACGTTCTACCCCACCAAATAATGAATAATCAATACGTATGGTGATACATGTTCGAGGAGCATGTAATTCTTTCGGTGCCTGGTGAAGAGCTTCGGCGGCGCTGTGCGAATATGCACGAATTAAACCACCGGCACCGAGCTTAATACCACCGAAATAGCGAGTGACCACAATGGCAGTATCGGTGATTCCCGTCTTTTTTAAAACCTCTAAGATTGGTTTTCCCGCAGTGCCGGAGGGCTCACCGTTATCGGAAGAGCGCTGTTGCTCTTGACGAGGTCCCAATACATAGGCTGTGCAGTTATGAGTGGCATCCCAAAACTCTTTAGTGATGCGAGTAAAAAAAGCTTGTATTTCCTCTTCAGTTGTACATGGTGCTGCGGTAGCGATAAAGCGTGATTTTTCAATGATATACTCAATACGACACTCGTCGGCAATAGTGGTGTAGCTGACAGGAATCGATGCTTGGCGCGTATCAGCGGTTTGATCGAGTGAGGCTTGTGAACTTGTATTCGATTGAACGGTAGCGGCTGTTGTACCGATCGGATTTTTTTTCTTTTTTGGCAATGTAGGATACCCCCTTTAAAGAATGAGGAACAACAAAATACTGTTTCGCCTTTATATGAATACAAAGACAAGTCATATGGTATGTAGTCTCTTTTTATTATGATACGTAATCTATTGTATTTGCACAATACCCCTATGTTGACGATTTATGATATAAGGTATAGCATATAGGTAGGAAATAAATACCCCTAGGGGGTATTTGGTGATGTAAAAGCAATGATAGCAAATAGAAGTTACTAGGAAAGAAGGAGAAAATATGTTAACAGATATGGAAATAGAAAAATTAAGTCGTAGACTGCGTCGTATTCGAGGGCAAATCGAAGGAATCGAACGCATGATTAACGAACACCGCTATTGCGTGGATGTACTGCAGCAAATAGGGGCTGCACGGGCCGGTCTGTATCAGGTGGGCATGATTATGCTCGAAAGCCATTCGCGTTCCTGCGTGGTGGAAGCAATTAAAAATGGTAAAGAGGATGACGCCATTACTGAATTAATGGGTGTGTATCGCGCACTACATAAGTAATAAGATGAGGTGGTATGATGAGTGGAAAGCAGGAAGAATTTGATATTACAGGTATGCACTGTGCTGCCTGTGTGGCACGCGTAGAACGAGTGGTGTCACGCTTGCCCGGTGTGGCAGATGTAAAGGTTAATTTGTTAACGCGCAAAGGATCCGTTACTTATACGGCAGACAGTACGCTGACCGCAGATGATGTGGTGGCAGCGATTACCGGTATTGGCTTTGGGGCGGAGCTGTCTGAAGCAGATACAATGGAAATGAAGAAGGTAGACATTAAACCACAGTTGTATCGGATGATTTTGGCAGCGGCCATGGCCATCCCTATGATGATGAGCATGATTGGTCATTATGTGTTTAGTTGGCCCATGCTACCGGCGACAGTAGAGTTTGTACTGGCGACCATAGCGCAATTCGGTCCGGGACTCGTCTTTTATAAAGGTGCCTGGAGCGCTATCAAAAGCGGTTCCTTAACGATGGATGTATTGGTGGCACTGGGGACGACTGTAGCCTATGTGTTCAGCATTTATAACATGCTTATGGGCAATCACAATTTATACTTTGAAACATCGGCATGGCTTATTACATTTATTCTTTTAGGGAAAGTTTTGGAAGAAGTCGCCAAGGGACATACGTCGGATGCTCTGGAAAAACTAATCAAACTGCAGCCGGCTATGGCTCATGTACAGCGCGACGGTGTCTTTACGGACGTCCCTACAAAGGACATTGTCGTCGGAGATATAATTGAGGTACGTGCCGGCGAAAAGATACCGGTAGACGGCACTGTTCTTACCGGTAGCTCGGCAGTAGATGAATCAATGTTGACCGGTGAAAGCTTGCCTGTAGAAAAAGAACAGGGCAGCAAGGTTATCGGAGCCACAGTGAATGCAACGGGTACATTCACGATGGAAGCAGAAAAAATCGGTGCCGATACGATGTTGTCACAGATTATAAAAGTAGTGGCCGCAGCGCAGACCTCTAAAGCATCCATTCAGCGTATTGCCGACGTAGTGGCTGCGTACTTTGTTCCCGTAGTTATTAGCTTGGCGGTGCTAACTGCATTGGTGTGGTATGTTGGCTTTGATGCCACTTGGGGTGTAGCGATTATGCACGGTACGGCGGTACTTGTCATTGCTTGCCCTTGTGCATTGGGCTTGGCTACACCAACATCCATTATGGTAGGTTCGGGCTTAGGTGCAGAACATGGAATTTTAATCAAAGGTGCCGAGTTTTTAGAAAAAACGGGCTCTTTACAAGCCATTGTATTAGATAAAACAGGTACCTTAACACAAGGTAATTTGCGCGTCACCGCAGCAGCTACGATTAATGGTGATGAAGCCGTGAACATATCGTACATGACGGCACTGGAGTCTAAGACAATACACCCTATTGCCAAAGCGTTATCGGAGTCCGGAAAGGAATTCTTAGGAGCGAATGGTATTTTGCCGGAAGTAACAGACTTTGAAGAACTACCGGGGCACGGGATCCGTGGCCGCATTGACGGACATACAGTAGAAATCGGACACAATCGTTGGTTTGTTGAATGTGGTTATAGTAATGATGAATTAACACAGCGTGTACAAGCGGAAGAAGCAAAAGGTGCTTCGGTATCACTGATGGCAGTGGATGGTACGGTACATGCTATGTGGGCTGTAGCCGATGAACTCCGTCCGGAAGCAAAGAATGTAGTGCAGCGCTTACAGTCACAGGGAATTGAGGTGTGGATGATTACCGGCGATAATCGTCGCACGGCGGAGTACATTGCTAATAAGGCCGGAATTACTCATGTGATGGCAGAGGTATTGCCCCAGGATAAAGCGGCAAAGGTAGCCGAGCTACAATCCAAAGGTATGTCCGTAGGTATGGTTGGTGATGGTATTAATGACGCACCGGCATTGGCTACGGCAGATATTGGCTTTGCCATCGGCAAGGGAACGGATATTGCCATCGAAGCAGCAGATATTGTATTGGTGCGCAATGACTTAACCACGTTGGCAGAAGCTGTAACGCTGAGTCGTAAAACCATGGGAAATATTAAACAGAATTTGTTCTGGGCGCTTATTTTTAACTGTATCGGTATTCCGCTGGCTGCTGTAGGGATGTTGACACCTATCGTAGCCGGTACGGCAATGGCATTTAGTTCGGTAACGGTAGTATCAAATTCGTTGCGATTGAAACGAGCCGGTTTAGAAGGATAGAAGATATATACTTTTGGACGAACAATAAATATAGCATATAGAGGATGCACTATTAGGGTAGTTATAGTATCATTCCGGGTAAAAGTAAATATTTTGTTTTATACAGCATACTGTTAAAAAGTCTTGCCTTCTCTTGCATCAGAGAGAGGGTAAGACTTTTTTGGCATCTATATTAATATACTTTAATCAAGATAGATATTTTAGTATCGATATAGAATTATTAATATGATATAATTACATAAAGAGATAGATGTCATAAAATTAAATCATAGGTATTCAACCGAAAGAAGAGAGGGAAGAGGTGGTAAACAACACAATGAGAGAAGGAGTAGTATAGAGAAGATAGGGACGTAACGCATTTGCGAGCAGAGTGTTGATGCATCATACGGAGGGATTTGTATGAACAGAGCGTTTAAAGTAGTGTGGAGTAAAACAAAAAGTATGTTTATTGTTGTATCGGAGATCGCCGGTACTTGGCAGAAGCAAACTAGCAAAGCAGTGGTGTCAAAGAAGCGTTTGGCATCACTGCTTTGTGTTGTTTTAACGGCCGGTGGAATAGCAACTAGTGCAGCCGCATCGGACGTAGCTACAGCAGATCATGTAACGACAGCAGATACAGTAACAACAGCGGAAAAGATGGACTATGTGAATGTCAAGGGAACCAGCAGCGGAAATACAGCCGAAGATCCCGGTGCCAAAGGCAGTAATTCTATAGCCATCGGTCAAGATGCCAGAGCCGATGGGCCTAATGGTATTGCCATTGGAAACGGTGCGGTTACCGCATCAAGAGGAACTGATAAATCAAACAATGGAACTAATTCCATTACCATCGGAACAGCAAAGACTGCAGGTAGTGAAATCCTGACGCTGGGAACCATCAAATACGTTAACAGCCTTTACGGCAGGGTGAATGCAGACGGCACCATCGATACGACAAAAGACATTACTGCCATAAACGACCCAGTTCCCTTCCAGGATAAGGTCATCCTCATGGGCTATGACAATACGTTTGATGCCAACAACAAGGAGCTATTAAAAAAAGATACCGATACCTTTCTTCGCACTTCTGCCATAATTGGTCATGAAAATACGATCAAGACCAATAGCGTGGCCGGTTTCGGTTGGTCTTATGGCGAAAGCGATATGTATATATTCGGCGGGCGAAATACCATCGATGGGGAAGATTCCCTGATTTTGGGCCGCGAAAATGATGTGAAGCGTATCAAGGATGCGGGTAGTGGCTATGTTAATATCACAGGGGATAAGAACATTATCCGCAATGCAGGAAATGGTATAAATATCTCGGGCAGTAAGAACCGCATCAACTATTACAAGGAAGCTGTATGGTATGGCGGGGATGCTCCCAATAACAATTCGGCAGAAAAGGATTTTGGCAATGTGTCCGATCCTTCGCTTCATATCTATGGCTCCAGGAATACCTTGGGCCTTGATCTGGATGGACGGAAGGTCACATCCGGTTTCGTTGTTGGGGAAAATAACCGGCTATACTCTTATAACGGGTATGTATTTGGTACCTATAATAATGTGTATGCTAGTGGTGCCACGGTCTTTGGTAGAGGCAACCTTGTAGGAATCGATGGCAATACACAGGCGGAAGGGACGGACTTCCTGGCTTTGGGTCTGGGGAATACGATAAAGTCAAGTTATGGCATGGGAGTTGGTGCCAGCAATACCATTGAAAGCGAGTACGGGATGGCCTTCGGAAGATATAACAAGGTAGGAAGTGAAGCAAGTTATTCAACCGTTGTTGGCCATCAAAACTATGCTTCTAAGGGAAATAATGTTGTCTTTGGGCTAATGAACAATAACGACAAGTCAAGCGGTTTCAGTAAAGAAGATCCCAGTGGAGTTAATTCAACAGCCATTGGAATCATGAACAAATCCAAAGGGGAACGGTCTACCACCTTAGGGATTAATAACACCGTTAAAGAAGATGGCAAGAATGCTTCGGCTTTTGGCAGCGTCAATACGGCGTCCGGAGAAGAAGCGTTGGCCGTAGGACGTACAAACTATGCAACCAATAAGATGGCTGTTGCCGTAGGGAATTGGAATAACTATACCAATATCAGTGGTGAATGGAAAGTGTATGATAGTGGCAAAAGTTCTGTTGCCTTAGGCGTTAAGAATGCAACGCCTGGGGATTCCGCCAACGCCATTGGCGGAATGAATCTAGCAATGGGAACAAGTTCTACCGCTGTGGGTTACAGAAATAAGGCTAACGGACAGGCCGATGTAGCACTGGGCTATGGCAACATTGCCGGCGGAGATAATGTCCCCAGCGAGACCTATATCACGGCTGTCGGTGTCAATAATCAGGCCTTTGGTAAGCAAAACTCTGTATTCGGTGCTTATAACCAGGCCAATGTCATACGAGGCGTTGTTGTGGGATTCCAAAACTTTGGCATGGGCTATGGCAGTATCATCGTAGGAAATCAAAACAATTATCTTTTCTCTAATCCTTTTACCATCAGTGGAATTACGATGACCGACAATCAGCAGCCCGCTTCCACCGGTATCCTCAGCACGACCATGGGGGTAGCAAACCTTATGCTCGCCGATAACGGCGGTACCTATGGCTATGGGAACCAGGTCACGGGAAGTCGTTCTTATGCATTCGGTGCCACCAATATTAATACAGGCATTGATAGCTTCATCATGGGACATGATTCTACCATTGCCGAGGCTCAGCTGAGTCATTACCAGCCTAATAATCCGCAGAATATAAGGAATGCCATGGTCGTGGGAAATCACAGCTTGGCGAATCTCTCTGATTCCGTAGCCCTTGGTTCTTGGGCCATTACCAGTCGCGATTCAGGTATGCGGGGCTATGATCCTACCACGGGAGTGGCTATGACTGATGAGACACTCTTTACAGGTACTATGACGAAAGAGGCGTATAATCAGGCAAAGACGGATCTTGCTAGCCTTCGTACAACTTGGGAAGGGGAAGTGGATAAACTTCATGACCTTCGCCTTAAAATCCAGTCCCAGCAGTACAGCAGTCCGGAAGAATTACAGGAATGGCGCAGTCAATATGATGCACAGGAAACTGCCGAAATGGAAGCTCGCAAGGCTTATTTCGGCAAAAAGGTTGAAATGGGCAAGGTCGCAGGCGTCTGGGAAGGACAGCTTGCGGCACTCAGTATCGGTAATGAAGAAGAAGGGCTTACCCGTCAGATTACCGGCGTAGCCGCAGGTACGAATGATACGGATGCTGTAAACGTAGCGCAGCTGAAACGTGTGGCGGATATGGTAAATGACCTGGATATTCCTGAGGAGATAAGACTGTCAAATGGTGAGAATACCATTGCAGAGAAGAATGACACCACGTATAAGGTGCATACGAAGTACTATGGCGTGAATTCCACAGATACGGATACAGAAGATAAGGTCAATACCAACCTGACCGGTGATGGGGCTGTCGGTGAGCATGCCATTGCGATTGGAAAAAATGCAAAAGCTGAAGGAAACACTTCCATTGCTATCGGTTATGGCAGTACTACTGCCCGTCAGAATGCAGTGGCTATCGGGAATAACAATACTATAAAAAAAGGCGATGCTAATGGAACCACTGCTGTGGATGCTAAGTCCAGTGCGGTAGCCATTGGTTATGGAAATACAACAGAGCACTGGAATTCCATTTCCCTTGGTGTATCCAACACATCCGGAAAGGAAGCGCTGGCACTTGGTATTTCCAATGATGCCAACGTCCAGACTGCTATCGTCGTAGGTATAAAGAATACAGTCAAGGCAGGATCCGAAAAATCCACCGTGTTTGGCAGGAACAATACAGTCGGGGAGTACGATTCCTTTTTAAAGACAACTACAGAAGCTCATGAATCTGTGACTCTTGGTAATAACAACAAGACTTATCAGAATACAGGCGTCAATGTAGGGATTACTAATGCGATTACCGGCACCGGTTTTGGCTCTCTTGCGATCGGTGCGTACAATGATGTAGGTAAAGCACTTACCTATGGTGAGAAAACCGTCGTACGGGAATCTTCCGCTCTTGGATATGGCAATATTATACACAATGGCGATCATGCGACTGTCATGGGTATGCGGAATTACAGCAGTACGTCCATTTACGGATATCGGGATTTGGAAAACAACGACTCCATCAATGATGAGGAAAATGGGGACAATTATGGGGCCATGGGAAGTGTCATTATCGGTTCACAGAACAACCGGCTCTTCAAGGATAATCCTGGAAATGGCAAGCAGTTTGGAACCATCGATGTTTCGGCAAGTGACCACCCTAAGACTACCGGAGATATGAGCGTCACCATAGGGATTGCTAATATGGGACTCAGCAATTACAGTAGTGCCATGGGCTATTTCAATCAGGTCGTAGGCACTCGCTCCTATTCCGTCGGTGCCCATACCATCAATACCGGCGTGGACAGCATCATCTTTGGACAGGGCTCCTCTATCGGAAGCAGAACGACCGACGGTCTTGCACCTAATGCACTCAATGAATACACGGTTCATACAGAAAATGCAGGTATCCGGGATGCCCTCGTCGTAGGGAATAAGGCGAATGCAGACCGTTCCGACGGTATCGCTCTTGGTTCCTATGCAGCAACTACAAGAGATAAAGGTGTGCGGGGCTATGATCCTCTCGCTAAAGGAAACGTGGCGACTGACACCATTGTAAAAGACATGTCTGATGCAGATTATGAGAATGGCAGGACGAAAGTAGAAAATGCGAAAAAAGCATGGCTTGCCAATGCAGATAAAGTAAAGGAATATGAACTGAAACGGCAGCTCCGCACCTTCAATCCACGGAAAGATAAGCGCATGTATGATTTCTATAAGAATATGGAAAGTGTTACGTATAATTCTTATATTGATGCCCAGAAAGAATGGGGAGAAAAGACCGGTACTTGGGAAGCTCAACTTGCGGCGCTCAGTATCGGCAATGAAGAACTGGGTCTTACCCGTCAGATTACCGGCGTAGCCGCAGGCACGAATGATACGGATGCCGTAAACGTAGCACAGCTGAAACGTGTGGCGGATATGGTAGATAGCATAGAGATTCCTACTATTCCGGATATTCCTAGTTCAATTATGTATACGGCAACAAATCCAACGAATGGAAATACCGGTATTGGAACAGCTACAGACGGAGATCATGTATCCGGTGATGGTACTAACACGCCCGATGATAACAGTGCAAGCAATGTAGTGGAGAAAAAATCGGTAACCTTTACTGAGGGATTTAACTTTACCGGTGGTACCAATACAACAGCTACTGTTGAGGAAAACGGTGTCGTTACCTTTGATGTGAAACCTACATTAACCAATATGACATCCATTGCCGGCAATAATGGTACAATCACCTTTGGTAGTAATGGTATTAGCCTAGGACATGGTGGTACAACAATTATTGTGAACTCGGACGGTCTTAATGTAGGAAATAAGCACATTACCAATGTTGCTGCCGGTAGAAGCGATCAACCGTTAGATGCAGTAAATATGTCTCAGCTATCGGGACGAGCAACAACCTCATTAGATAATATTACCGATGCAGGCAAGCTGGTTGTCAGGAATCTGGCACAAGAAGCAATCATTGTGGAAGGTAAAAATGATGTTACGGTTACTCCTAATGTGGATAAAAATACCGGTAAGACAACGTATACTGTTGATGTCACATTGCCGGATGTAAGTACCATGGGAGAACTTACATATAAAGCAAATGGTGGTAAGCAAGACGCTGATAAAAAGAAGGTAGGTCTAACAAAGGGATTAGACTTTACCAATGGTATAAACACGACGGCTACGATTGAAGATAATGGGATAGTAACATATCATTTAAATACAACGTTAACCAATATGACATCCATTGCCGGTAATAATGGTACGCTTACCTTTGGTAGTAACGGTATCAGCTTAGGACATGGTGGTACAACAATTATTGTGAACTCGGACGGTCTCAATGTAGGAAATACACATATTACCGGCTTAGCCCCCGGTAGGCCAGGTATAGAGCATATATCAGACGCAGTCAATATGGGACAACTAAATGCGTTGCAAAATCAAGTAAAGGATATTGATGGCAAGATAACGAATACAAAGCCTATAAAGTTAGAAAATGGAATGAATACAGTGGTAGCTTCGAGAGAAGAGAACGGTCAAACCATATGGAAGGTCAACGTTGATTTAGATAATTATGTAACGAATGACCAGTTAGACAATTATGTAACGAATGAAAAACTAGAGAATACATATGTGGATAAAGAGGAATTGGATACTACGTTATCTGAGTATGCAAAGACAGATGCTAGTAATCTAGAAGCAAATGATGTAACGAAGTGGAAGGAAAAATTGGGCATTACCAATATTGAAAATGGTACGGCGACATCTATTTCGTATCAAGCTGACGGAGATACGGCGGCTAAATCGGTTACTCTTCAGGAAGGATTTACGTTTAAAGGCGACGGTAACATAATAGCTTCTACCGGAGATAGGGGCGAAGTGAAATATACCCTTGCCAAAGAATTGACCAATATGAATTTTGTAGGTGGCCATGATGGCAAGCTTTCATTTAATGAAACGGAAACCACTTTATCTCATGGTACGGGCAATGAGGCTACGGCTATTTCCGTAGGCAAGGACATTCGCTTTACTAACGGAGCAACCACTGTGAAGGTTACCGAAAATGGTCTTGATGCAGGGGGCACACGGATCGCTAATGTAGCAGACGGGGTGGCTATGAGTGATGCGGTAACAGTAGGACAGCTGCGTCAAGCACAAGGCAGTGTAGTGCAACAAATCAGTCAGGTAGAGCATCACTTAACAAAGGAAATCGCCGATGTGGGCGCATTAAGTGCCGCTATGGCAGCGCTTAAACCATTGGGATACAATCCGGATGAAAAAACACAGATTATGGCCGGCATAGGTGGCTATAAAGGAAGCCAAGGCGTGGCGCTTGGTGTGGCGCATCATGACAATGAGGATGTTATGTATCACGGTGGATTAGCCTATAGCGGTAATGGGGTGATGTGGAATGCGGGCATCAGCATTCGTTTAGGTGAACAAGGCGATCGCAAAGGCTACTTCCTTCGCTATGCACCGGAACCGGTGAAGGCAGAAATGGCACGTCTCTATGATGAAATCGATCATCTTCGGAAAGCAAATGCAGCGCAGATGGCGATGAATGAAACAACAGATAAGCAGATGATGGATTACGGTAGTACCCTACAAGCGATGCAGCAATCGGTGAATAGTCTGGCCGATGAAAATGCGGCGTTGCGTAAACAAAACGAAGAGTTGGCAAAGAAAGTAGAATGGCTTATGGCTCGTATTAGCGGCTGATGTGGCAGCCTGTAATTACACCTCTTCGCATAAAGTAATTACCGGATCGCCGACTTCATCAAAGTGTATACTGCGCAATAACGTTTGCCAATAATGGCGGCGCTCGGTATAATGCCAGTGCGGATACAAATGATGACAGCTGAGGTAAAAGGTGAAAGCTGAGCTGATGGAGTCGCGTTTGGTAAGACGCTCCATGACGCAGGGTAAGGCGATTAAAAGCTTTTCCTCCAGCTCCGCTTCTTTTAGGCGAAAGCTGTGCGATGCAATGGGCGACCCGGTCGGTGACGGACAATGGTAATAGATGTACTGCCGTGTTTTGTAATGACGGGTTAAGCCAACGAGTCGCTTCCCGCAGTGCGGGCAGTGAAGGAGCCCCGTAAAGAGATAAAGGCGATGCGGCGTTTGATGAAAGCGTCGTTGTTCCTCAAGTAGGTGCTGTACGGCAGAAAAGGTCTCTTGCGAAATTAAAGGAGGTAGGTACTGCGGATCACCGTAAGCAAGGCCTGTATATTTTTCGTTGCGCAGCAGTTTGACCATTGCCGGATACGTGCGTTTGATATGGTAGCGATTATAGAGATAATGCATGGTGGCACGTATGGATTTTACCGCCAGATAATGATGAAAGATATCGCGCACCACCGCAGCATGCTGATTGGGGACGATGCGTTTATTTTCAATGGCATACCCTAAGGGGAGCTTGCCGGAAATCGCCTCACGGCGTTTGATTTTATCGGCGAACACAAAACGTATACGCTCGGCAGTGGTGTCCGACTCATTTTGAGCGATGGACAGCTTGATATTTAAATATAAACGTCCTTGGGCCGTACTTGTGTTGTAATCTTCTTCGGTGGTTTCCCATTCTACGTGATGCGCATCGAGAATGGACTGATAGGAATAATAGTCAGATACATTGCGAAACCAGCGATCCAGTTTTATAAACACTATGATTTCAATACGACCGGCAGTAACATCGTGCATCATGCGTGCAAACTCGCGGCGATGGCCGGGACGATGACGGGCGGATACGCCTTCATCTTTATATACATCGACAACTTCATAGCCTTTAAAGGCAGCATACGCAAGGAGTCTATTCTCCTGCGCCTGTAAGGAGTAGCCCTTCATAGCCTGTTCTTCATGAGAGACACGGATATAAAGGGCTGCTTTTTTGTGGTATGTCATAATAACCTCCCGTAGTGTAATACTGTTTGACAGCAAGCTTAGATGGATAAATAAATTCCTTCTTTTCGCTGCATTGAAGCAAGGGAAATGTGATATACTTAAACATAGTAAATTATATAATAACGGAGCAGTATAGATCGTTGCATTATTACAATGTTATGCGTACGAGCCATTGCATTGTTACAATGTAATAGGCAAAGTACAGGAACTGTTTAGCGGTTACAATGTAACGTGTATAAGTTGTGTCATTGTTACGATGCGAAATGAGACAGTGTACTGTTACAAGATGCAGCAGTTGCTTCGTAGGATGGAGTAGGTGGACATAGATGACGACAGGTATTCGCCTATTGGCGATAGATTTAGACGATACCTTATTGCGCGACGACAATACGGTGTCGGCATATACAAAGGACATATTAAAAGCAGCGCAGGCCGAAGGTATTGAGGTGCTGATTGCTACAGGGCGCATGTATCAGACGGCAGAGCCCGTCGGCAAGGCGCTTGGTATCGGTGATGTACCGATGGTACTGTATTCCGGTGGCTTAGTACAGTGTATTGAATCGGGACGCAAGCTGTATGAGAAAACAATTCCCCTTGCTACGGCGCGCAAAGTACTTGCTATGGCAAAAGAACGAGGCTGGTACATTCAGGCCTATGTGGATGATGTGCTCTATGTACATCATGAAACGGAATTTTCAAAAAGCTATGAAAAAGCAACCGGGGCTACGGCAGTGTATATCGGCGATGCCTTATATGAGCTTGACGGGGAACCGAATAAGCTGCTTATCATTGAAGAACCGGCAGTGATTGATACTATCAGTCGCACGCTGCATGAAGCTATGGGCAGTGAGCTGGCCATTGTGCGTAGCAAGCGGCATTTCTTGGAACTCAATCCGCCGCAGACTTCCAAAGGGGAAGCACTTCACTTTATGGCGCAGCGATTAGGCGTCCCCGTGGAAGCGATGGTAGCCTTCGGTAATTCGGAGAACGATATTTCCATGCTTAAGGAAGCCGGTCATGCCATTGCGGTAGCTAATGCGGAAGAAATGGTTAAAGCGGTAGCCGATGAGGTGTGCCGAAGTAACGAAGATGATGGCGTAGCGCACTGGGTGGCTACTCACGTGCTGGGCCGAAATGAAGCGTAGGGAGGAGAACATCATGGAGAACAATTTTAGGTTGATCATAGTGACGGGCATGTCCGGTGCCGGCAAGACACAGGTCATGCAGGCATTGGAGGACATGGGTTATTTTTGTGTCGATAACATCCCACCTGTTTTGATTCCCAAGTTCAGCGATTTATGTCGCCAAGCAGGTGAACGAATTAACCATGTGGCCTTAGTGGTGGATATTCGAGGCGGTGAGTTTTTTGAATCCTTATCGGATGCACTGAAATCGTTGAAAGAGATGCAGGTGCCTTATGAGATCGTATTCATGGAAGCAACGGACGAAGCGTTAATCCGTCGCTATAAGGAGTCGCGCCGCAGTCATCCGTTGGCTCCGAACGGCCGCATTACTACGGGTCTCAAAGAAGAACGTCGTATGCTGGATAGCATTCGTCATCGTGCGGATTATATTATCGACACGACAGACATGAAGACGAATAATTTAAAAAGCTATCTGCGTCAGCGCTTTGCGGAAGGAGATAATCCGGATCGGCGCCTTGCGGTGACTGTAGTCAGCTTCGGTTTTAAATACGGCATACCGCTGGATGCGGATATGGTATGGGATGTACGCTTTTTGCCGAATCCCTACTACATTCCCGAGTTCCGTCACAAAACGGGGCGCGTACCGGAGGTAAACAATTACATTCATTCCTTTGACATAACAACGGAATTTAAAAATCATTATTTCAAGACGATGGATTTCTTGCTTCCTAATTACGAAAAGGAAGGAAAAAGCCAATTTGTGATTGCCGTTGGCTGTACGGGCGGTATGCATCGCAGTGTGGCGATGGCGGAAGCCTTGTACACACATATACAGGAGCTGGGCTATCGGGTTAGCGTAGAACATCGGGATATGATGAAGAATAATGTAGAAGAGGATTTCAATCCTCACGAATTTACGGCGGAATCCTCGGAAGGGGCGAAATAACATGCGAACGCGGTTCTTTCGGTGGCTGGCACCGGGACTGAATATAAAGCGCTGGTTGTTTTTGTTTTCTACCGGTGTGGGATTATTGATCCTCGGTGTGGCCCTGATGCTTAATTATCAATGGCTGGCCTATTTTGAAGACGTGTTTTTACAGCTCATTTTTGAAACGACGGGTTCGTATAATTACACGGTAGTAGCTACCATCGGGTTTATTGCCATCATATTGGGAATACTCTTTATGATTATGGGAACGCGGCGGGTGATTAAAACCATCATTCGCGCCGTTATCCCGGCGGATTCCGAGAAGGTTAGCGATTATATTTTCCAAAATATTCGTCTCGGACAGGGACCGAAAATTGTGGTTATCGGCGGTGGTACGGGTCTGTCTACCCTATTGCGCGGATTAAAACGGCGCACGGCGAATCTGACGGCCATCGTTACGGTAGCGGATGACGGCGGTTCGTCCGGTCGTTTGCGGGAAGACTTTAAAATGATTGCGCCCGGCGACTTACGCAACTGCTTAGTTGCTCTGGCAGATAAAGAAGGACTCATGGAAAAGCTGTTCCGCTATCGCTTCGGTGGTGAAGGAGATTTAGCGGGTCACAGCTTCGGTAACTTATTTCTTACTGCGTTGACGCAGGTATTGGACGCGGACATCGATAAGGCATTGGAAGCGTCCAGTAAAATTTTAAAAGTACGTGGACGGGTTATCCCGGCTTCGACGGAAAACATACGCCTTATGGCTGAGATGGAAGACGGCACGATTGTGGCCGGTGAAAGTCATATTCCACATGCCGGTAAGCCAATAAAGCGCGTCTTTACGGAACCGGCCTTGCCGAAGCCGGAAGGGGCGGCACTACAGGCTATTGACGAAGCTGATGCTATCATCTTGGGCCCGGGGAGTTTATACACGAGCATTATGCCAAATCTGTTGATTGATAAAATTGCAGAACATATACAAGCCAGCAAGGCGGCTAAGCTGTATATTTGTAATGTGATGACCCAGCCCGGCGAAACGGATGGCTATACGGCAGCCGATCATGTACGGGCGTTACAGGCACAGGGCGGTGCATCTCTTATCGACACCATACTTGTGAATGACACATATCCGGAAGGTGACTCCGTAGAGGCCTATCGGGAAACGGGCTCCGAACCGGTGTTGGTTAATGCCGACGAGCTGGCTGCCTTAGGTGTGCGCACCATTCGGGCCAGCTTGATGGATGACAGCGGTCGACCGGTACACGACTCCGAACGCTTGGGCAAGGTGGTTATGGACATAGTGTATGCATTGCAAACAGATATTGAACCACATATTTTAGAATACTATTTGAAGCGAAATGATCATTAAATAAGAAAGGAGGCCCCTATGTCATTTGCAGAGGATGTGAAAAACGAATTATGTCAGTACCAAAATGAAACGCCTTTATCGGCAAAGATAGAAGCCTCCTGCTTATTACGCATGGGCGGCTCCTTGCTTCTAGGCATGCACGGGCGCGTAGGTATACGCTTGGCGACAGCCAATAATGCGGTAGCGCGGCGTGTACTGGGAATTTTACGCTCTCAATATTCGCTGCATACCTCAGTACTGATACGGCGAGGACTGAATCTGCGCAAAAAAAATGTGTACACTCTAACCGTTGAGCCTACGGAAGCAGGGAGAATTGCATTGGAAGACATGGCGCTGTGGCCGGTGACGGCGTCGATTACCGATGACTGGCTTGATACGATGGAAGCACGGCGTGCTTTTTTGCGTGGCGCTTTTTTGGGCGGTGGTTCCGTTAACAAACCGGAAAGCGATTACCATCTGGAATTTATGACCGGCAATCGTGAATTTGCCGAAGCTATTGTGCATGTATTACACATGTTCCGCATTACGGCGCGGGTAACAGAGCGCAAAGAGGAATACGTTGTTTACCTTAAGGAAGGTGACTCGGTTACCTCGTGCTTGCAGATTATGGGAGCCACGTCGGCGTTGATGGAATTTGAGAACGTCCGTATTATGAAGACGGTGCGCAATCAAATTAACAGACAGGTCAACTGTGAAACAGCAAATTTACAAAAAACAGTGAATGCGGCGGTACGTCAGTTGGAAAGCATCCGTATCATCGAGCGGCACCAACCGCTAGAGGAATTGAAGCCGAAGCTGTATGAGGTGGCGTTGGTACGCCGTGAAAATCCCGATGCCAGTTTGCAGGAGCTGGCAGATATTTTGGGCAGCGGTCTCAGTAAGTCAGGCGTTGGCCATCGATTGCGAAAATTAGAAAAAATTGCATTAGATTATGAACCTCATGGACTGGATGAGGTATAATAGAAGAGAACCTTACAAGAAACGGGGCGCTTCGCATAATGCGGAGCGCCCCGTTGAAAGGTTTTAACGAGGTTCATGAAGTAGATAACTAAAAGAAGGTAAGACAACAATGAAAAAGAAAAAGCACGTAAGCGCCGTGATGGCAGCCTGTTTGGCCCTAGGGACCTGGATAGGTGGAGCCTCTCCGGTACAGGCAGATGGAGTTCCGTCGGATGATGGCAAAACAATTTATTACACGGTGCATAAGGAAACCGGCGAATCGGACACAGTGAATCCGAATACAAACGATACACCGGCGAAGGTAGACAACGCGGTGACACAGCCGGAAAAACAAAAGTCTGTAAAGATAGCAACCAATGAAACAAAGCATAGCGATACAGCGGTGCCGGAACGAAAAATCAAACTCTTGGGACAGCGGAACGATACGACAATCAGTGTCTCAAATGTACTTCCCAGCCAGCGTATCAATATTGATAACTATCAGTTTGGGACTGTTCCGGTGAAGGTTATTAAAGAAGAGGGAACATTGCTCTTGTCGGACAGCCCCGAGTACGTATCGTCGGATGGTGTTTTGGCAGCAGGCACGCTGCAAGGAAAGAGCCGCGTGTACTTTTATCATGTTAATGAAGCAGATCAAGATAAGCAAGTAGCTATTGTGTTAGAAAATAATGGCAACACGGATAGTCGTATAACGGTGAAGCGCAAGCTGGTTACGGAACCGAGCGATGCATATTTTAAAGTCGGGCGGGAATTATCCTTCAATGAATTGGTGCTGTGGCAAGCTTCACAGGAAGCTGACGCGGAACGCGCATTAGCTGCGGCGGATAAAAAATATAAAAAGAAACAGTTGGCAGAAAAGCTAAAGGCCATTGATGCCAACATGCCACCGCAGTTGGGGAAAGGATTGCGCATAGCTAAGGAAGAAAACTGGCTGTTGCCTTCGCATAGCCGTAAGCTGCTCTTTGAAGAGTTGTCGAATATACCGGTAAAAAAGGATCAGTTAATATCGGGTATAGTGGACTTTACCTCATCCGAACCGATTCAGGCGAAGGTATTGATGCTCAACAAGGGATCAGGTCCATTGGGCTACTCGTATATTGCACCGGTACAGCCTATGGATGACGTAGAGCTGCGCGGTACCTTTCACGGTGTGATGCGGTACATGCAATCCGAAACACCGTATAATAGCTCCTTGGGTGCTTCGGCGATAACTATCGGCAACGATCGTGAGGACGCGTTTATTAAAGGGGTAGACGAGTTAACGAATAACAAAGCGATGACGGATAAAGGAAATTACGGCGTATCCTATGACGTGACGATTCCCACTGCCGGCGATAAACGCTTTGCTGTATATTTTAATCCCTTAGGGGGTGCCTATGCAGGGTCGGTACAAATTGTAAGCGGTACACACAATAAAATTTATCAAGTACCCGGTACCTATGATGAATATATTGGGCATGGTACGATTTACGATACCATGTATTTAGACACGTTTACACCCGGTGAACCCATTGTTCTCCGGTTTATACCGGCCGGTGCCTCTAACTTGCCGGTACGCTTTCTCTTTATTCCTTTGGATTGATATGAAGTGATACATATAGTATATGTTACCCTGGCACCAGTCGTGCCGGGGCATTTTTCTTATACTGAAATAGTAAGATGCGCAGGATACGTAAAATACGTTAGATGAGTTAGATACGTATGATAAGCAAGCTAGGCATGATAAGTAAGATAAGCAATATTACATCAGATGGGTACTATAAGTTAAATGAGTTAAGTAAGATAAGTAATTTAAATAAGTTAAGTGATTTAAATAAGTTAAATAAGTTAAATAAGTTAAATGAGTTAAATGAGTTAAACAAAATAGCTAGTTTATACTGCTGAGGAGGTAACGGATGGATACAAAAAAGAATTTGACCTACATTGTTATATATTCTTCGGTGACGGGAAATACAAAGCAAGTAGCAGAAGCGATTGCCGATGAATTGCCGCAGGGAACACCTTGTGTACGAGTGCAGGATGCTCCCGAGGATTTATCCGGATATGACGTGGTATGTTTGGGATTTTGGGCGAATCAACTGCAAGCCGATGCATTGGCACAAACCGTGCTCACCAGAATTCACAATGACAAAGTGGCACTGTTTATGACCTGTGGTGTGCCGCCGATGATGAAACATGCAAAAGACACTATGTCTGCGGCGATTTCATTGTTACCGGAAGGACAAACCCCAATCGATACCTTCGTTTGTCAGGGAAAGGTGGATCCTAAAGTCATTGCTTTGATGTATAAGAAATTTCCTAAAGGACATCCACACGGACAAAGTAAAGAGCGTGATGAAAGACATAAAGAAGGCGCTACTCATCCCGATGCCAACGACATTGCGTTGGCAAAAGAATTTGCGCGCCGCATATAATATAAAGTGATGCACATATATGTTGTGTATCATCATTGCATCACTATCATAGTAGTATGATAGTGTCTTCTCTCCAAATAAGAGGGAAAAGAGGGCGACTCATGCCTCAGCAGTCAATTCTGTCGAATGACATGCGTATGGTATGAATCGCCCTCTTTATTTAAGTATGCCTTTATTGGATTGAGGTTTAAAGAGATATCGTAGGATGCTTTTTACTATTCGGGATCGATAATAAAGGATAATGACGAGAAATATTTATTTTGCGTATGGGGATTATCAGTAGGAAGTGCAACTTCAACACCGATGACATTTAGACCGTTCGCCTGCACGGTTAGTGTAGCACGACCATGTTCATCGGCCTCGCTTTCATTGGTAAGATCATTAATCACATCGCCGATAAGAGGTGCATGGCTATAGGGTTTTCCGTCCTTAAGGACTTGGATGGTAAACGTATCTCCTTTGCGCAATGTCAAAGGATTGACGGAAGGAATAATTTGAATGGGCACATTGTCAATGGCAGTAGGTATTGTTTCCGGTTGCCAGTAATGAATATTGTACTTGATGGCGTGCGTTGTTTTTACGGCATTAGGTACTTCGGCGAACGTTTTAAAGGCATGCATCGTACCGGAAGCGTCCTTCGTAAAGTGACCATAATCAAAGAAGGTGACTGTACGTCCCAGGGTATCCGATTTTTGAATTGTAATATTGGATGCATGTTTTTTTACATCTACTGTCATCGGCGCACCGGTAACACTGTAGCCGTCGAGAGCTGTTACCATAGATGGTTGATAGGCGTTATCATATGGCCCTTCGCCAAGAACTAAGGTCGGTGTGTCCAGACGATCGGCAAAATAGACGCCGTGTGCAGATACTGCAGCTCCGATAGATACTGTAATACCAAGTGTTAATGCTAAACCTGTGATTTTTCTGACTAATTTTCTTTTCATACATATCCTCCCTAATAAACATATCCCATAGGTTGTTTTTATTATATTTTAAATGATATTTAATTTCAATAACTATAAAATATTTTTATAAACTCTACATCATATCGAGAGGATTCTATTGTGTGCGAAAAATAAAAATGAAAGTATTCTACGATATCTATATACAGAAATCTTTGATTTTTATGTCATTAATTAAATATTTGGTTTTATTAAATGAGTGTTCGATAGTGTTAATTGCTTTTGTTTGCACATATCCATCGATTGGAGCGATGCGAACAGATTTTTTGTAATTTTTATTTCCAACTGAAAAAAGCGTTCGGTGCCGATGTATACAGGGTTTATTAGCTTGGTTGTGAAAATAAAATGATAGTATGATAAAAAAGTATGGGAAATTATGTTTAAAAAAGGGGTCGTTTTTGCCTGTTATAAGTGAGGGGGTAATTTTCCTCGAGCGATTTTAGGGAGGTACGACTCATGAATTACATCGAAGAAATGAACGCATTTAATGTTTGGATTACATTGCATCCGGAAGTATCTTCATCGGCGCAATTACTCTGGTATGTGTTGATGCATTATAACAATACATGTTCTTGGAAGAAACAATTTTCTGTTCCCATGTCAATGCTGATGACAAGTACGAGATTGACCGAGTCATCAGTGAAACGAGCGCGGATTGATTTACAGAAAGCGGGGCGCATTCGATACAGTGTACGTCCGGGTAAGAAAGCGACAGTCTATGAAATGATTTCCATGAAAGAGGAAGGGATTGTGACCAGCTTTTTATCAGGTAACAGTGCTGCGATTGCTGTGGATATAAGTGATAGCGAAGATATTGATAGTGAAGATATTGATAGTGAAGAAATTAATAGTATGGGCGTAGTTAATTTGGTTGCAGGTAAAGATATTGAAGATAAAGATGCTGAAGGTAAAGAGGCCGAAGGAGACATTGATGAAGAAATTCTTCTTATGCGCGTAGAAAATAATCTACAACATGGACTGACTCATGAATGCCAAAGTGAACAGCAAGGTAATATGGATAACACAGGTCAAAGTATGCCGAAAACCGAAGGTCAAAGAGACTGCTTAGGTGAACGTCTACCCGAACGCCCACCCGAACGCCTAGCCGAACGCCTAGCCGAACGCATACTTAAACTAAATAAAACTAAACTAAACATCTCTAAAGAAAGTACAAAGAAAGGTAGCGAAGCTATCCTTGAACAACCCAAAGAGAATAAATTAAAAAATGCAGAGTTTCAAGAAGTAAAACTGTGTCCTGTTAATTCCTTTGGCAAAAAGAAAGAGGGCTACTCATGATGGAGACAGGTCATTTGCAAGACTTGTCTGCCAAGGCACAAGTAGTCCTCTAAGTTATGTGTTTCAGTTACATCCCAAAGGTGAACCCTGTCATGGCAATGCTGCCTAAATTACAGGTGGTATTAAAAGCTACTGCGTTATCCGTACCGGCGGCTCCCAAGCAATAGAGTAGAGGGAGAAAATGATCCGGCGTAGGAACAGCATACGATGCGTCGCGATGTGCAGTATAACCTATGACCGGTTCATAATGACCGGATGTGACAGCATCGATGATGTAGTCGTTAAATCGGTGAGTTGCTGCGGTGCCACCGGGATTGCTCCAATCGGCTTCACGCAGGTTGTGTACGGTATTGCCGCTTCCCATGATGAGATAGCCTGACTCACGCAAGGACATCAGCTTTTGACCGAGCTCATAACTCGCTTGAGGAGAGAGGTCGTGATTTACGGATAATTGCACAACCGGTATAGAAGCGTCCGGGAACATATGCAGTAAGACGGTCCAAGCACCGTGATCGATACCCCATGCATCGTTGATGGATACATCCTTGCCCAAGAGGTTTAGTACTGCATTGGTCAACGAGGCGGAGCCTTTTACAGGATATTTGACTTCGTATAGCTCATGGGGAAAGCCGTACATATCATAAATTTGTTTTGGAACGGCAGCGCTTTGGATATACGTGCCGTGTGTGAACCAATGGGCAGATATCATAAGTATTGCTTTGGGTGTGCCGTACTCCTTTAAAATTTGTTCTCCCAAACGAGAAAAGGCTCGGGTTACATCCGTGGTTTCCAGTGCCATCATGGGACTACCGTGTCCGGCGAAGATAACAGGAAATGTTGTCTGGCTCATAGGACGGCCTCCTTTCATTACGATTAAGCTTTCATTATAATCTGGCCTTCTCGGCTACCTTGTTACCTATGATAGCACCGGCTACGAGAAAGATAAAGAAAATCCAGCCGGATAACGAGAAGTTGGCAATAGGGGTAAACAACGCCCCTACATTGCAGCCGTTGGCAAAGCGAGTGCCGATACCCATGCAAAATCCACCCAATGCAAAGAAGGCAATTTGTTTACCGGAAATATGCAGACTGGCTTTCATAGAGTTGATGAATTGACCGCAGCAGAGTATGTATAGCAATGCACCAAGGATGATTCCTATATTTTGCACAGTAATGGGGTGGCTGAAGAAGGGATTTACAAACGGGGCTGCTTTCATTCCGGTAAAAGCGACAATGTGTTCAGTACCAACACCGAGGGTGATAAGTAATTTTCCAAACCAAATACCGTATGGTGTCGAAGCACCCCAACCTGCTTTGGTTACGCCCATGAGGATAACGAAGATGGAAGCGATAACCATAGCGCCGGTACGCATGGACCAAGGATTGACGAACAGCCGTTCAAAGGTATCGCGGGTAAATAGCTGCGGTACATGGGTAATGTCGATATCTTTTGTCAAATCGCGTTGCATGTAATCGACCTGCATGTGCTCTAAAAATTGTAAGCGATAGGTAGATGATTTCTTACGTTTGTTTTCGTAAAGGTAGGATACGCCAATGACGAGGAAACAAAGCACGGCAGTCAGTAGTATGGCGCCCAAATAACCGTTCAGTCCATCATTGGGAAACAAGTCCGGAAAATAAACACCTTTGGTGCCCAAGGCGGTGCCGGTAGGTGTAGATAACCATGATTCGTTGATCCAAGATGCAGTTTGCTGTACGGGAAATCCGATGAATACACCCATGCCAAAGAAGAAAAGGGTGATGATAGCTTGAGGTAACAGTTCAACCATATTAACCAGTACCCCACTGGCACAGCAGCCGGAGAAGACCATGCCAAAGCCAAAGAGCAGACCACCGATTAGTAAGCCTGTATTAATGGGATTCACCCAAAGGTCGAAGCTAGTAGCATCATGACCGTAAAGGACAGCCACTGACATAAGTGCAGAAATAAAGAACATGAACATTAATATACGCATCAAGCGCGTTGACCCCGTAGTATAGGCGCGATTGACACTGCCGGCAAAACCGATATACCCGCGAGATAGGGCGTAGCCCAGTCCAATACCGATTAGCAAACGAACATATAATTCTTGGCTGCCTAATAACCATTCCCCAAAAAATAAGGCAGCAGCGGCAATAACAAGTGCCGCATAGGACTCTGATTTTCTCATAAGACACCTCTTTTTCTCAATGTAAAACTCTCTCTCAATTCAGTGTAACAAAACACTAATAAATCCTTTTAAAAGAATAGGAATAAAATGTGACTGGCTCATTATACCTAAGGGTAGTGAGGTTGTCAAAGAAATATAAGAACGACAATAATCAAATTTTATGATGAACATGGTCGGTTATTATCCGGTACTGCATAGCTGCGGCAGGGATTTACGTGAATACTGGCATATGATCAGTAAAGAATGCTATAATAAACAGTATGAAATTTTTAAGTAGCTAAAGGAGGGCACGGTGCGAATTATTGGAATTGATCCGGGAACGGCAATTTGTGGATATGGCATTATCGATGTGGAAGGTAGTCGCCTGCGACCGGTGGCCTATGGAGCAATTACGACGGAGCCTAAGGATAGCGATGCGGCTCGTCTTGAAATATTGTTTAATCAGCTGAGTGATATTTTAGAAGAGTATAAGCCGGACAAGTTTGGCGTGGAAGAGCTGTTCTTCAACCGCAATGTAACAACAGCCATTACGGTAGGGCAGGCACGCGGTGTTATTTTGTTAGCTGCACATCAGCAGGATATACCGATTTACGAGTATACGCCGTTACAGATTAAGCAGGCCGTTGTAGGTTATGGCAAGGCAACGAAGGATCAGGTTACTTATATGACGATGAATATTTTAGGGATTCGTGAAAAAATTAAGCCTGACGATACGGCGGATGCATTGGCAGTCGCTATTTGCACAGCGCACAGTTCTCATCGCGATCGGTTAAAGCGGCGGATACAGCTATAAGCGCTGAGTAGGACAAACACTATAACGAATGGAATGAATACAATAGGTGAGCGCGTATGATTGGATATGTTAAGGGTGTGATAACCCATCTGTTTGGAGACAGCTGTTATGTTGATGTACACGGCGTAGGTTATCGTGTGTATGTGGCTGCATCCACAAGGGATGCATTGTCGGAAGGCGAAGAGGTTACGTTATACACGTACATGAGTGTTCGAGAAGATGCGATACAGCTGTATGGATTTGCTTCAATGGCTGAATACGATTTGTTTTTATTGCTTATTTCAGTATCCGGCATCGGGCCCAAAGTAGGCTTGGGAATGTTGTCGGGCATGCCGGCGGAGTCAATCATGTTGGCTATTTATAATGGTGACGTCAAGGCGCTAACAAAGTTGCCGGGCATTGGGAAAAAATCGGCAGAGCGATTGGTACTCGAGTTAAAGGATAAAATCAATAAGTTAGGCAGTGTAAGCGCATCCGATGAAGTAACTCCGACTGCCGTTGCCCAAAGAGCAACGGGCGTAGCCGGTGAAACATTGGCGGCTCTGCTTTCGCTGGGCTACACAGAACAAGAAGTAGCACCGGAGATTGAACGGTTAGATGACGGTACGAAGGATGTATCACAATTATTGCGTGCCGTGTTATCTTCATTGGGGAAAGGTAGGTAAGCATGGACGAAGAAGTACGCTTAGTTTCAAATGATGAGCGCGACGAAGATACCTGGCAATACAGTTTGCGTCCGCGCTACTTCAAGGAGTATATAGGTCAACAAAAGGCGAAAGAAAATTTATCTATTTTCATCCAAGCGGCAAAACAACGTGAAGAGGCATTGGATCACGTGCTTTTGTATGGACCGCCGGGACTGGGAAAAACTACATTGGCCGGTATTATTGCCAATGAGTTAGGTGTTAATTTTAGAATCACTTCGGGGCCGGCCATTGAGCGCGCCGGTGATTTGGCGGCGCTGTTGACTAACCTGGATGACCGAGACGTATTGTTTATTGACGAAATTCATCGCCTTTCTCGCAGTGTGGAAGAAGTGTTATATTCGGCAATGGAAGATTACGCGTTGGATATTATTATCGGCAAGGGACCCAGTGCCCGTTCGGTTCGCATTGACTTGCCGCGGTTTACCTTGGTAGGCGCTACGACGAAGGCCGGAGCGCTAGCGGGACCGTTGCGTGATCGTTTTGGTGTTATCAGTCGATTGGAATACTATAAGCAAGCCGAGTTGGAATTTATCGTTACGCGAGCAGCGGAAATACTAAACATCGGTATTGAGCCGGAAGGAGCTTCTGAAATCGCACGGCGTTCTCGCGGAACGCCGCGTATTGCCAATCGTTTGCTAAAGCGAGTGCGCGATGTGGCGCAGGTTATCGGCGACGGCATTATTACGCGAGAGATTGCCGATGAAGCCCTGGGCCGGCTAGATGTGGATGCAGTAGGACTTGATCGTATCGATCGGCGTGTACTGCGTTCTATTATTGAGAAATTTAACGGTGGTCCGGTGGGCATTGATACGATTGCTGCTTCTGTCAGCGAGGAACGTGAAACGATTGAAGATGTGTATGAACCGTACTTAATGCAGTTGGGATTTTTGGCACGTACGTCCCGCGGTCGAATTGCTACGCAAGCGGCGTATGATCATTTGGGAATCGTAAATCCCCACAAGGAGGAACGATGACAGGTAAGCAACGTATAGCCGGACTTCTTATGGGTTGTATGCTAAGTGCAATCGCTATTGGTCCGGCGCAGGCAGCGGTTATTTCGGTGACGAAAGAAGTAAGTACTGTATCTTCGTCTAAAGAAAATGTAACAAAGAGTACGGTTATATCATCCGCGGAAAGAAAGACTGACAGTAAAACCGCGGCAGTTACGAAGAATGATACGGCTAAGGAGTCGAGGCGAGGCAAGGAGGCACCGGCCACTGTTCCCCGTGAGTTGGGACCGGCGGTGCGCGTTCTAATCGGTTCGCGGGCAGGCGCCTTTCCTTTGAGTAGTCCTGCAGGTATACGGGTCTTTGATGAAACGCATACATATCGTAAGGAGTTGAAGAAGCCGGTGTCGGTTACCATTTCACTGACCGGCGGACAGGTGGCGATTAACGGTAAAAAGATGGGGCGCGTAGCGTATATTGAACCGGCGGTTTCTTCGCTGGGGGACAGTCAGGCGGCAGTGAATGTGAACGGCACGTGGTACCGTGGCAAGTTGGTCGTGTCCGTAGTCGGCAGTAGCATGCGTCTTGTTAATGAAGTTCCTATGGAGCATTATATTTATGGCGTAGTGCCGAAGGAAGCCGTGCCTACTTGGCCGGCAGAAGCTTTGAAGGCACAGGCCGTAGCAGCGCGTACGTACGCTATGTATACGATGGCTGCTACCAAAGGTGACAGCTATGATTTGGAGCCGACGGTAGCTCATCAAGTGTATGGTGGAAAAGGTGCGGAGTTTGCAGCTACTACGGCAGCCGTAGATGCTACGCGGGGCATTGTCATGACCTATGGCGGCGCGCCCATTCAAGCATTGTTCCACGCTGACGGCGGTGGCTACACCGAAGACAGTGTACATGTATGGGGCGGTCACGAGCCGTATTTAAAAGGCGTCAAAGATTATGCGCACAATAGTGACACCTCGGCATGGACGGTGCGATTAAGCAGAGCGCAATTGGAAAGCAAGCTTCGTGCAGCCGGTAAAGATGTGGGAACCTTAAAGGAAATTAAACTGAGTCCGCTGCGAAAGCGGCCTATGAACGAAAGCGATCGCGGTGTATCGGGACGAATTAAATCGGCCGTCTTCGTTGGCAGTAAGCGAACCCTTACGATTTCCGGCGACAGCTTGATGAAGCTGCTCGGGCTTAAATCCACGCTATTTGATTTTTATGTAAATGTAAGACCGCCGGCCACGGCGGACAGCTTAAAAAAACCAAAGGCATATCATCGATTTAAAAAAGCCAATGATATTGTCTTTATCCGCGGGTATGGCTGGGGACACGGCTTAGGCATGTCCCAGTGGGGTGCCGCGGCGATGGCTCAAAAAGCCGGTAATGCCAAGGAGTATTACAAAACCATATTGGGACATTACTATGAGGGCATTACTTTTGATAAACAATACTAGAAGTGAGATGACGTAATATGAAAGTGACAGAATTTGATTATGAATTACCGGAAGAATTAATTGCACAGCATCCGGTGGAACCGCGTGATACATCACGGCTTATGACGCTTGATAAGGTCACCGGTGAAGTGGGACATAAGGCGCATTTTTATGATATTATCGATGAATTGGGATCTAATGATGTATTAGTGTTCAATGATACAAAGGTGATACCGGCACGCTTGTACGGTCACCGCAAAGAAAGCGGCGGCAAAGTGGAAGTATTACTGTTGACCCCTTGCGGTGAAAATACATGGGAGTGTTTGGTAAAGCCGGGAAAGAAATGCCCTATCGGTCAAGAAATCGTCTTTAATGAGAAACTCAGCGGTACTGTTATAGATAAGACCGATTTTGGCGGGCGCATCATTCGCTTTACCGTAGACGGTGTGTTTGATGATATCATTCAGGACATTGGAGAAATGCCGTTACCTCCGTATATTCATGAAAAGCTGGAGGACCAAAATCGGTATCAGACGGTATACGCCCGTGAAAAAGGATCGGCAGCAGCGCCTACGGCAGGGCTTCATTTCACACCGGAATTATTGGAACGATTAAAGGCAAAAGGTGTTACGCTGGCCTTTGTTACTCTTCATGTAGGTCTGGGAACATTCCGTCCGGTATCGGCAGAGGTAATTGAAGATCATCAGATGCACAGTGAGTACTATGTGGTTACACAAGAAACGGCGGATATCATTAACGAAGCACGGCGCGCCGGTAAACGCATCGTTGCGGTAGGGACGACGTCGGTGCGTACCTTGGAATCGGCTACGGTAGATGGAGAACTGAAGGCCGGTCATGACTGGACGCAAATCTTTATTTATCCCGGTTATCAATACAAGATGGTAGATGCTCTTATTACAAATTTCCATTTGCCGCAATCCACGCTGTTGATGCTTATCAGTGCCTTGGCAGGACGGGAGCATTGCTTGGCCGCTTACAAAGAAGCCGTAAAAGAACGGTATCGCTTCTTTAGCTTTGGCGATGCTATGTTTATTCGCTAAGTGCGGCGATTCATGATATAATAACCTGAAAAGGGTTAGTTTTGATAGGAGGTAGCGAGTGGTTATAACCTACGAGTTACAGAAAGAATGTCCCCACACGGGGGCGCGTGCCGGCTTATTGCATACACCGCACGGTACGTTTACAACACCGATGTTCATGCCCGTAGGCACACAAGCAACGGTTAAGACCATGGCTCCGGAAGAATTAAAAGAGATGGGAGCTCAGATTATTTTGAGCAACACCTATCATCTGTTTTTGCGTCCCGGATCCGATTTGGTGGAGGAAGCCGGTGGCCTGCATCGCTTTATGAATTGGGATGGTGGCATATTGACGGACAGCGGTGGCTTTCAGGTATTCAGCTTGGGCGATTTGCGAAAAATTACAGAGGAAGGGGTAGCCTTCCGTTCTCATATTGACGGCTCCAAGAAGTTCCTGTCGCCGGAAATTGCTACGCGTGTTCAGGAGCAGTTAGGCTCCGATATTGCGATGGCTTTTGATGAATGCATTCCGTATCCGGCGGATTATGCCTACGCGGATCGCTCCACGGCGCGCACGACGCGTTGGGCGGAGCGCTGCAAAGAGGCACACACCTCGCCGACGCAGGGTATGTTCGGTATTGTCCAAGGCGGTATGTATAAAGAGTTGCGTGAGCGCAGCGCCAAAGAGCTGGTTGCTATGGATTTCGATGGCTATAGCGTAGGCGGTTTATCGGTAGGGGAGCCGCATGATTTGATGTACGACATACTCGAGCATACGACGCCGTTATTACCTACCGGCAAAGCGCGGTATCTGATGGGGGTAGGCACACCGGATTGTTTGGTAGAAGGTGTGGCTCGCGGCATTGATATGTTTGACTGTGTATTCCCGACACGGGTGGCTCGCAATGGTATGGCTATGACCCACCAAGGGCGAGTGACGGTGAAAAATGCGACGTATGCGCATGATTGGGGCCCGATTGAAGACGGTTGCCAATGTTATGCGTGTCGTAATTATTCGCGTGCGTATATTCGACACTTGTACAAGGCGGAGGAAATTTTAGCGTTCCGCTTGGTGTCATATCATAATTTGTATTTCTTATTGAATTTCATGCGCGAGATGCGGCAGGCTATTTTAGAGGATCGATTCCCGGCATTCCGTGAGGAATTTTGGGCGAACTACAAAAAGTAGTCGTAGCTAACGCTGAAAGATAACAGTATGTAACGGAGGTGAATTACATGGAAGACTTGAATCAGTTGTTTCAGGCCGGCTGGCCCATTTTGTTGATGGTGGTTATCTTCTACTTCTTGTTATACCGCCCGCAGAAGAAACAGCAGAAAGAGCGCAACAATCTTCTAAACAGCCTGAAGAAGGGGCAGAAGGTAGTGACCATCGGTGGTATCTACGGAACCATCAATACGTTGCATGAGGATTCGTTGACACTTCAGATTGCCGAAAAGGTAGAGATCAAAGTGGCTCGATCCAGTGTTGCTCGTGTACTTGGTAAGGATGACAAATAAATGGATAAAAAAGGATTGCGCCTTGCGATGAAAGCAAGGCGCCAAGCCTTGTCCGAAGAAGAATGCAAGCAGTGGGCCGTTGACTTAGGTGAACGTATTACTGCTTCTTCGTATTTTCACAAGGCTACACGAATTATGGCGTACTTAGCCATGCCGAAAGAGGCAAACCTTGATACGGTGATTGAACGGGCAATTGCAGCCGGAAAAGAAGTCTATGTACCGGTATGCGTAACGAGTACGGACATGGTAGCGGCCCATTTGCAGTCGTTAGATGATGTGGAGCGTGGTGTGTTGAATATTCGCATTCCGCGTCCGGGCTATACGATGTGTGCCCCTGAGGACTTGGACCTTATTCTAGTGCCCGGTGTGGCATTTGATGAAAAGGGCGGTCGCATGGGAATGGGGGCCGGTTATTACGATCGGTTCTTGGCGAAGGCGACCAAGGCACGTTGTGTAGGCGTTTGCTGGGATATGCAGGTGTTAGCGGATGCGATCCCTATGGAAGCACATGATTGTCCGGTTGATGCATTGATTACCAATATAAGAACTATCTGTCGCGAGCCGTAATGGTTTTAGCGTAGAAGGGGGAATTTTGTTTGAACAGCAAGGCAGTTGTTAAATTTCTCGCTGCCATCGGTATTATATTAGCGGTCTTTATTTATTTTATTAGTCCCTTGGCTAATTCCATTAAACAAGGCCTGGACTTGCAGGGCGGTACTCATATTGTCTTGGAAGCCGAAGAATCCGGCGATAATAAGGTGACGGATGATGCGGTAGAACGCGTTATTCAAATCCTCAGTCGTCGTATTAACGAAATGGGCTTGACCGAACCGATTATTCAACGAGAAGGTAAAAAACGTATTATTATTGAGTTGCCGGGGGTAAAAGATCCTGACCAAGCCATTAAGACAATCGGTAAAACGGCGGTTATGGAATTTAAAAACGAAGAAGGCGAAGTGCGCCTTACCGGTAATGACTTAAAAGATGCAAAGGAACAGATTGGGCAGAATAAAAACTATATGGTCGGTATTGAATTTACCGACGAAGGGGCTAAAAAGTTCGCCCGCTTGACGGAAGAAAACGTAGGTCGCCATATTGCTATTTATCTTGACGGTGATTTGCTTACCAACCCGACGGTTAACGAACCGATTACAGGGGGCAAAGCCGTTATTACCGGCAGCCGTACATTGGACGAAGCGAAGAACCTGGCGATCTTGCTCCGTTCCGGTGCATTGCCTGTAAAAGTTAAAGTGATGGAAGTTCGTACCGTAGGTCCGACCTTGGGGCAGGACTCCAAGGATAAATCCGTATTGGCATTCTCCGTAGGGATTGCGCTCATTGTGGCATTTATGCTTATCCTGTATCGCTTATCGGGGTTCGTGGCGACAATGGCCCTATTGGTGTATGTACTGATACTACTATTGATCTTAGGGCCGCTGGTACTCAACGCGACATTGACGCTGCCGGGCATAGCGGGGATTATCCTGTCTATGGGGGTTGCCGTTGATGCGAACATCCTTATTTTCGAACGTTTCAAAGAAGAAGTGCTGGAAGGCAAGACATTGCGCATGTCTATGGAATCCGGCTTTAAACGTGCGTTCTCCACGATTTTTGATGCGAATACCTCGGTTATGATTACTGCGGTAATTTTGATTTTGTTGGGCTCCGGTCCGGTGAAAGGCTTTGCTATCACATTGGCATTAGGGGTTATCGTAAGTATGTTTACGGCGATTACCATGAGTCGTACCCTGCTTAGAATGCTTATCGAATGTCGCATTACCAATCGTCCGTTCTGGTATGGTGCTAACATTTCTCCCAGTGTTACCATGGAGATGGCTAAGGCACCTAAAACTACGAAAGGAGGTAGAAAATAATGCGCTTTGACGTTATTAAACATCATCGTTGGTGGTTTTCTATTTCCTCGCTGTTAGTAGTTATCAGTATTGTGTCCATGTTTATGAATGGTTTTAATTTGGGCATCGACTTTACCGGCGGCACCATTGTAGAAGTTCAATTTGATCGCAACGTACAGGTCTCTCAGGTCCGGGATGATTTGAAACAATTCGGATTGGAAAATGCGGTGATTCAGTTATCCGGCGAAGCTAGTGCTACCGAGGGGAACGATATTATCATTCGTACCCGTAATTTGGATGCAAATGAAAGCAAGGCCATTGTTGACAGTCTGAATGCCAATGTAGCACCGAACGAAGTTAAACGTGTGGAATCCGTAGGGGCCGTTATCGGTTCGGAAGTTACGGAACATGCATTGATTAACTTGGCGGTGGCATTCTTGGCATTGGCTGCATATATTTCGTATCGCTTTGAATACAAGGTAGCCTTGTCCTCGTTGGCAGCTATTTTCCACGATCTGATCATGGTATTAGGGGTGTTCTCCTTCTTCCATTTGGAAATCGACTCTTCATTCTTGGCAGCTATTCTGACAGTCATCGGTTATTCCATGAATGAATCCGTTGTTATTTTCGACCGTATTCGCGAAAATACGCATACCCATAAGCGTACGGATACGTTTGCCGATTTGGCGAATGCAAGTATTGCGCAGAGTATTCATCGTAGCTGTTATACATTGACAACGGTATTGTTTGCTTGTTGTTCGTTGTATTTCTTCGGTGGTGATACGACGAAGAATTTTGCGCTTTGCATGATTGTTGGTTTTGTCAGCGGTGCATATTCATCCATTTGTGTAGCAACCTCGTTATGGTCTATTTGGAAGAGCCGTAATCGCAAGGATGCGCGTAACCAAGTGGCTAAAAAAGCATAAAACTATATATCCCTCTCCGCAAGGAGGGGGATATTTTTTTTGTAAAAAATAAAATGAAGATAAATTCTTATGCATTAAATGTTGACTAAATATTCATTAAGAAGTATAATCATACGCGTGATAAGACATTGAGTGCAGGCGACAAGTCATGCCAATAGAAAGGGAAAAGAGGTAGCGTGTGATGGCAAATTGGAAGAAATACATAGTAACAGCATTAGGGGCTGCATTAGTAGCCGGGGCGGTTTTGGTTAGCGGCTGCGGTGGCAGCACTACAAAGGAGGCAACTGCCGGAGACGGAGCAACGCCACAGGTACTGAAGGTAGGCGTTAATCCAACGTATGTACCGTTTGAATTTATAAAAGAAGAAAGCGGTGAAAAGAAATACGTAGGCTTCGATATGGATATGGCCAGAGAAATCGGCAAACGGTTGGGAATGAAGGTGGAAATCAATAACATTCCTTTTGATGGTTTGATTCCGGCCATTCAAACGGGACAGATTAATATGATTGCATCAGGTATGGTTATTACGCCGGAACGACAGGAAAAATTAAATTTTGTTCCTTACTATGAATCGGGGCTGGGTATCCTAGTGGCTAAAAATATTAATGATGTAAAGAACGTGAACGACTTGAGGGGGAAAAAGGTAGCCGTTCAAATGGGGACGACCGGTTCGGTAGCAGCTCATAAGATTGAAGGTGTCGGAGAGATTCGTGAGTTTGATCATAATTCGGATGCCCTGTTGGAGTTAAAGCAAGGCGGAGCGGATGCAGCCTTAACGGCCATTCCTGTTGCTAAGTATTACTTGGCGACGACGCAAGACAGTAATGCTAAATTAGTAGAAGAACCGATAACTAAACAAACGATGGGATTTGGTTTTAATAAAGAGGATAAAGAGCTTTACGAAAAAGTAAAGAAGGCAGTAGAAGATATTAAAGCTGATGGCACATATGCAGCACTGGCGAAGAAATGGAACATTAACTGATCGGTAGTTTGTTGCTATAAAAGCGCAAAAAGGGTATAATAGCACCATCGCTTTTAAGCAATCGTGTGGTAGTTTTAGCTCGCAATCTATTCATAGTGCGATGTATGTTGCAATAATTCAGGAGTGACGTATGTTGTGATATATGTTGTCATGTAAAGCAAATGATATATGTGGTGGTAGGACTGACGTGTTGCACTTCGGTGCAGCACGTTTTTCATTTATAGTTGTGAGGCGTATGAATAGAAGGCGGAGCATAGCTTGATGGGAAAGGTGAGGAGACATACTTGGTTATGGATGAAAAGAATAAAGAAAAATTATGGACGCCGGAATTTCTGGGATATGGCATTAGTAGTGGTGTGTTCTATGTGGTTCAATACATTATGATTGCTGCGTTACCAATAGTCATAACGATGTCTTACGGTGGATCGGCATTTGATGCGGGACTGGCCATGACATGTTTTCAGATTGGCTGCATTTTGTGTCGTCCCTTTGCCGGTGAGTTGATTGATGGATTGAATAAGAAAGTTATGCTGCTAGCATCCACAGGTTTATTCTTTCTGATTACTGCGGCATTCAACTATGCGCCATCAGTGAATTATTTATTTGGCTATCGCTTTTTGCAAGGCATGTTGTTTGCTATAGGCACAACGGCTGTAGCGGCTGTGGCGGTATTGGTTTTGCCAAAGCATCGCAAAGGCGAAGGTGTAGGTTACTTTGCCATGTTTGTAAACATCGCCATGGTCATTGGACCGTTCTTCGGTTTACTTGTCTTGGATGCTTGGGGAACACAGGCGTTATTTATTGCAGTGGCTATCATCGGTGGTGTAGGATTTTATGCAGCTAATCGGAAGCCATTACCACCGCAACTCGCCGCGGCTCGTGAAGTAAGTAGTAAAGGATGGTCTGTCGATCGATTTTTAGAACGAAAGACATTGCCTTGGGCTTTGATGGGCCTATTTATGAGCTTTACCTACTCGGGAATTTTAGTGTTTGTGCCCATTATGTTGACAGCTATGGGCGTCGGCTCGATGGCCAGCTACTTCTTTGTTATTTTTGCGGCTATCATTGTGATTACCAGACCGATAGTGGGGCGCGTATACGATCGTTACGGTTCGGCATGGTTAATTTATCCGGGATATGCAGTTTTCTTGGCAGGGCTTTGCGTGTTGAGTGTATCGGAGTCAGCATGGAGTGTCATTGCATCTGCCCCCGTTTTAGGCTTAGGCTACGGAGCTATTGCACCGGCATTTCAAACGCTTGGGGTAGAAGTGGCTCCGTCCCACCGGGCAGGGGCAGCTACGGCCACCTATTTTCTTTCCATGGATATAGGTGTTGGTTTGGGATCCGCTGTACTGAGCAGTGTAATTGCTCATATAGGTTTTAATGGAATGTATTGGCTAAATACGATGGTGGCTGTCGTTGGATTTTTGCTCTACCATTTCGTCGTGCGACGAGGTCAGTTAAGAAAAGTCTAATGTAAACAAGAAAAGCCTAACGTAAACAAGAAAAGCCTAACGTAGATAATAAAGATCTAAAGTACATAATAAAAATCTAAAGTACATAATAAAATTTTAAAGTACATAATAAAAGTCTAAGGGAATTAATAAAAGTCTAACGTAATTAATGAAAAGCGATCTTCGTAGTAGAGAAGGTCGCTTTTTTGTTGGAATGACATAAAGGCTGTTCTAATCTGTAGCGGTAACAGAAGTAGTGGTGAGGGATACTGTTAAAGTTATGATTAAAAGATATTGTCAAAGTCGTAACTAAGAGATGCTGCTAAAGAGGTCATTAAGTGATAAAGTTAAAGCGGTATTTAAGAGAGGCTATTAGAGCAGAGCTGAAAATAAAATAATAAAAAATTAAATTTACTGTTGACAGTCTGTTGGTTATGCCCTATAATTATCAAAGTCGTCACCACTAAGACAGTGGTTGATAACGAAATGACTTAACAAGAAGTAAAAAAAGAGTTGACAAGAAAAAGTAACTCTGATATACTTTTAAAAGTCGCAAGGACATAGCGATATGAACTTGCTAAAAGATCTTTGAAAACTGAACAATGTAAAGGTAATCATTTCGTAAGAAATGAACATAGCCAGAGTGCGGGTTTCAAATATGAAACCAACCAAAAATTC